>JAVBVD010000040.1:0-53599 GCA_031554635.1 Bacteroides sp. | reverse complement strand
AAAAATCTTCCGAACACGACTGGGTGTAAGCCCCCGGGCAGATGTACCCCATACATGCGCCACGTAGTGGTGCCGTGTATAATTCCAAGAGTGAGCATAACAGCACCACTACGTGGCGCGTAGGTGGGGGATATGTCCATTCCGGGGGCTTACACCCCCGGCTACGGACACACAGCCCCTCTGGGGCAGGGGAAGAAAGCGGATAATCATATTTATTTATTCAACTTATCCAACTTTTATGACTATTCTGTTTTTAACTCCCTACGACAGCATAGGCTTCCCGAGTCACTTCTTCCGGGTAACCATTGATCTCCAGGATACGGATGGCGTTGCGTTCCTTGAGTACGCCGGGCTTCAGTTGGTAATCAAAGAACAACTGTCCGTCTCGAACTGTTTCGGTGAAGTAATGAAACTCGTACTCGCCATCCAGCAACGAAGTCAGTTCTAAGTCATGGGTAGAGGCCAGGACGATGTGGTCGCCTTGTGCCAGAAAGGAAAGTACGGCTTTGGAAATAGCGATACGTTCGGCAGTGTTCGTCCCTTTGAATAGCTCGTCGAGCAGAAAGAGGCGGGGCGAGGAAGTACTCTGATCGAGGAATTCTTTGACGGTTTTCACTTCGCGCAGGTAGAAACTCTCGCCTTTCATCAGGTTATCGGCAAGATTGATAGCGGAAGAGAGGCTACGGGCGGTTGATAGTTCGAACCGACGGGCGAAACAGGTATGCAAAGCTTTGGCAGACACGAAGTTCAGCCCGATGGAACGGATAAAACTCGTCTTGCCCGACATGTTGCTACCGGTGATGATGGCCGACCGGTCAGTCAACCGGAAATCGTTCGGCACACAATCCTTTATCAACGGATGGTAAATGGCTTCCACACGCAACTTCTCCCCTGCTTGGACCGGTTGCGGCAGACAGTAAGATACGAGTTCTTTCCGCAATTGTGCTACCGACTGGAGAACATCGAGCAACCCTACAAACCGGTATACCTGCTCAATGGTTTCCTTTTTCTCTCGTAGCAACCCATACGCTTGTGTGGCAAAGTACGCTTCCGTAAGGAAGAAAATATAAAACATCTCGGTTATCATGAAGGCGAAGAAAGCCATATCGCTATCCAATCGCACGTTCAGGCGGAAAGCCTGCAGGTACTTTTTCAGCGGCTTCAACTCATTCAGGGCCTGCTCTATGTCTGGATCTACCGTCCGATACTCTTCCCGGGCCGACAGTCGTCCGGCTTGCTGCAACAGCCGCAGCAACTGGGGTGACGAGAAATAATACTCGCACATCTTCGCCTTGTTGCGATAATGAAGTCCGGCATTCAACAACAGAGCAGCCAACAGCAGAAGGAAGAAACCGAGCACATTCGTAACCAGAAACAAGCCGACAGAAAGGAACGGAAGGAAACGGCACACGGAAATAAGGGCCCGCTCCGTTTGGGATACTTCCACCACCGGAATGCCGAAAAGTGAAGCAATGGAAGATGCATCGGGATGGCTCAACTTCTTCAAGTGCCCGAGCAATGTTTCCTGCAAGACAGTATCGTCGCCCAACCGGGTAATAAGCGCCTCATGCTTCTCCACGCCCGACGACCGGTCTAGCCGGAGCAAGTAATACAGGAATTGATGTCCTACATAGGATACGGTACGGTTCACATAGTCGAAGAACTCATGAATGTTCAGATCGGCAGCAGTGCTGTCGGGCATCGCATCCTCCGTCCGCGCCCGGTACTCCTGGTAGACGGGTGTGCGACTGCTGTGAAACGGTTCTACTTGCATGAGGTCACGTTACAATTATTTCTTCCGGGCCATGTACCGGCGATCTTGTGCATACACAAAGAGAAGCGTCAGCAACGTACCGATGGTATGAGCCACCAGCTTGCCGCTGATAGCCGTCCAGTTGAACCATTCCATGATGCACGTCATCACCACCAGCGCTATAAAGACGATGAGCAGTTGCGCCAACGGCCGGAATCGCTCCGACCAGCTTGAGCCAAGCGTCAGCAAGTAATACATAAATGGGGCAAGAACCACTTGGGAGGCAGGTACAAAGCCCCACGACGTTTGATCCAACAGAGGTTGCAGAAACGTCATAATCAACATGCCTATCACAATGGTCACTATAAAAGCAATAAGCCCTTTGGTAAATTTCTTCATCTTTCTACTCTTTCAGTTTTTAAATCAGATGCAATGATACTAAAAAAATCACACACGCCCACTATAATCAACGACTGAACCGCCTTTTCATAAGAAGATCTTTGGTTTTCCTCTATTGATAACCAGATAGTTGCTGAGGATTAATATTTTCCCGACCGGGAAAAAGTGAGCCCCCGTATGGGGGACGATGGGCCCACAATGCGGGGACGATGAGCCCGCAGTTGGGGGCCCATGGGCCCTCATATGGGGGCTCACTTTCTCGTGCCGGGATCATCACTAAACAACGGAAGATAATTATTTATCCCCGTCCGAAAACAAAAAAAGTCCTTAGCAAAATAGGTGGGAGATGGGAGATGCAGGTGGGAGATAAAACGGCATCTCCCATCAATTCATTGCACAGATTATCAATCTGTTATCGTCGAATTGGTGGTAGATGGGAGATGTTTTGTGTTTTTTGTAGGAGAGAGTGATTAGCGGATGCGTTTGCTCAGGTAGCGCACGGGATACCATACGGAAAGGAAACCCACAGCCAATACAGTGATGAAGACCAGCACTACGTCCCAGAAGTGTACACTCACGGGATAGAAATCGACCACAAAGTTGCCTCCTCCGTTGCCTAAGGAGATAACACCGAACACCTGCTGAATGAAGCAGAGGGCAAGCCCCAACGCGATGCCCACCACCGCCCCGAAGAGAGAGATGAGGCGTCCTTCGAACAGGAAGATGCGGCTGATAAGTTGGTCGTCGGCACCGAGGTTGCGCAGCGTGATCACGTCTTCCTTCTTGTCCAGGATCAGCATCGAGAGCGAGCCGATGACGTTGAAGCAGGCAATCATCAGGATAAAGGTAAGGAAAAGGTAAGAGATGAGCTTCTCGATTTCCATGATGCGGAACACGTCTTCCTGCTGTTGGTAGCGGTTCTGCACCACATACGTATTGCCCAGTATCTCTTCGATCTTCTTCTGGCAGGCAGTGATGTCGGCGCCAGGTTGGAGCTTCAGCTCGATGGCGGATACTTCGGTGGTGTACTCCAGCAGTCCGCGGATGAAGTTGAGCGAGGTAAGGATGTACTGGCTGTCGTACTTCTGCTGGCTGACTACAAACACCACGCCGGGCGAGAAGAGGTACTCGCGGTTGAACGAGGCGGAAGGATTGCTTATATTCACCCGGGCGTTCCGTTTTGGCACGTAGACTTGCAGAGGATCGACAAACTGGATACCGGTACCCAAATCGGAAACAAGTTCGACGCCCATCACACCATAGTCCACAATGGAGTCGTGCAGGATGAACTCGCCTGCACCGTACAGAATGCTGTCGATGGCGGTAAGTTGCTCGAAGTTATCTTCCACCCCTTTGATAACAGCCATCGTCTGCCGGTCTTTGTACTGCACCATGGCACTCTCTTCGAGTGTTTCGGTGAACACAGCCACTTCGGGCAACGAGCGGATGGACTGGATGCGCGGGTCTTGCCCGTCGAACACCTGGCCTTCGCGGATGCTGATCTTCAGTTCGGGATCGAATGCGGTAAAGAAGCCCGCCACCATGTCCTGGAAACCATTGAACACGGAAAGCGTACAGACAAGCGCCAGCGTTGCCAATGCCACCCCACAAACGGATATACCGGAGATGATATTGATGGCATTGTGCTTCTTCTTGGAAAAGAGGTAGCGCCGGGCTATGTAGAAAGGAAAATTCACTTCAATAAAGAATCAATCTTTTCGATGTAGTCGAGTGAATCGTCCACGAAGAACTTCAACTCGGGGATGATACGCAACTGATGGCGTACCCGGGTTCCAAGTTCATAACGGATGGACTTCATGTTGCCGTTGATGTTCTTCACCAACTCCTCCCCTTTCTCGGAAGGGAAGATGCTGAGATACACCCGCGCAATACTCAGGTCGGGACTGATGCGTACGGCACTGACCGATACCAGGGTACCCTGCATCGCTTTGGCTTGTAGGAGGAAGATTTCACTCAGCTCTTTCTGCAACAAGCGGGCTATTTTGTTTTGTCTGGTTGTTTCCATTGTTCAATTAAGAATTAAAAATTAAGAATTAAGTATGCCGCTACTTCTTGCGAATGATCGTCAAACCGTCGCGAAGCGGGAGGATTACCTTTTCTACCCTTGCGTCACGAGCTACCAGGTCGTTGAACTCCTTGATACCGATGGTCTGGTAGTCGTTGCAGTGCGGCTGTTCGAGCACGTGCCCGTCCCACAAAGTATTGTCGGCAATGATGTAGCCCCCTCCGGAAAGATGGGCAAGCGTCATCTCATAATAATCGATGTACCTTCGTTTATCCCCATCAATAAAGACAAGATCAAAGGTAATGCCCAATTGCGGCACTTGTTCCAACGCATCGCCGATGTAGAAGCGGATCTTGTCGGCGTAGGGAGAATTCTCCAGCCACGGACGGGTAAAATCTTCCTGCTCATCGTTGATCTCGAAAGTATGCAGCATTCCGCCTTCGCACAACCCTTCGGCCAGGCAAAGGGCGGAATAACCGCTGTATGTTCCTATCTCCAATATGTGTCGGGGGCGGATCATGGAAACAAACATCTTAAGCATGCGTCCCTGCAAATGGCCGGAAGCCATGCGGGGGCGGAGCAGTTTGACGTGCGTATCGCGGTACAGCGCTTTCAGGTAATCGCTCTCCCCGTCGATATGCTTCAGGATGTAGTCGTCCAGTGCTTCCTCCGTACCCATCGTTGCCTACAAGTAACGGTTCTTATTGGGTAGCACGCTTTCTTCGGAATACTTCAAGGCGTCTTCCACCACGTTGATTTCGAGGAAAGAAGTCTGCGTACCTTCCTTACCGCTACTGAGGTATCCTACCATGTCTTGCGGTTGCAATTCACCATCTTTCAACAGGCGGCGCAGGGCGGCAAAGTAGTATTCCTGTCCGTTGGCACGTTCGGGCATATAAATAGCTTCCACTCCGTATGAAAGGGCCAGGTGGCGCATGGTTTTCTCTTTGTAACAGATGGCCAGTACCGGATAGCGTCCACGGAAAGCAGCC
This sequence comes from Bacteroides sp., assembly GCA_031554635.1. Taxonomy (GTDB): domain Bacteria; phylum Bacteroidota; class Bacteroidia; order Bacteroidales; family Bacteroidaceae; genus Bacteroides. The sequence continues at coordinate 48,429 of JAVBVD010000040.1, read as the reverse complement.
AGGTTACGGGCTGTGCGTCCGCTATAACTATCGGTGATGATGGCGCGCATGTTCAGTTTGGTAGTTGCCTTCACGGCTTGCTTGGCAAGGTAAGCAGTCACATCGTTGCTTCCCTCATCGAGCGGAATGCGGATGTCGTTATCGGCCAGTTTATCTCTCTCCGCTTGCCGGGCAATGGCAGCCATGGTCTTCACAGCTTCTACCGGGTATTTACCGTAAGCCGTTTCACCGCTCAACATCAACGCGTCGGTACGGTAGTAGATGGCATTGGCAATATCGGTTACCTCGGCACGGGTCGGGCGCGGGTTGTTGATCATCGTATGCAGCATTTGCGTAGCCACAATCACCGGCTTCTTGGCCAGTACACACTTGCGGATCAGTATCCGTTGAATACCCGGAATACGTTCCTGCGGTACTTCGATACCCAGGTCTCCACGAGCTACCATCACACCGTCGGCAACTTCGAGGATCTCGTCGATATTGTCCACTCCCTCCTGATTTTCGATCTTGGCGATAATTTTGATATCACTGTTATGTTCATCGAGTATGGCGCGGATATCGAGCACATCCTGATGGTTGCGCACGAACGAGTGAGCAATGAAGTCGATATCTTTCTCGATGGCATACAGAATATTATTACGGTCCTTCTCTGTCAGCGAAGGCAAGTTGATGCGTACTCCCGGTACATTGACACTTTTCCGGCTACCCAGGGCCGTTGCATTCTGTACCTCGCAAAGCAAGTAGTCGTCCGTCTTATCGATCACCAGCAATTCCAGGTCGCCGTCATCGATCAGGATGCGTCCGTTGATATCCAGGTCGTGTACAAAAAAGGGATACGATACGGCGATACACTCGCGGGTAGTTTCCAAGTCGGGATTGCCTACCACCTTCACTTTATCGCCTATCTGATAATCAATCGGCCCGGTACTGGCGGTAGTACGCACCTCCGGTCCCTTGGTATCCATTAATATACCGATGCGGTTCGAAACCGTCCTGACATTGGCAATCAACGCTTCGAAGCCTTCACGTCCGGCATGAGCGGTATTCATACGCACCACGTTCATTCCGGCGTCAAATAATTCACGGATAAATTCCACGTCACAACGCCTGTCCGAGATGGAGGCAACAATCTTGGTTTGTTTGAGTAACATATTCTAATGTAATGTTTAAATAGTGTCTATTTATTGATATCACGGATGGCTTCCAGTGCCAGCCGATAGGAATTCATACCGAATCCGCATATAACTCCCTTACAGGCACAAGCAATCATCGACTTGTGCCGGAATTCTTCCCGGCTATGTACATTGGAGATGTGTACTTCGATCACCGGAGCCTTCACGGAACGGATGGCATCCTGCAAAGCAATAGAGGTATGTGTGTAGGCTCCCGCATTCAGAACAATGCCCGCTACGTCGAAACCCACCTGTTGAATACAATTGATCAGTTCACCTTCAATGTTCGACTGGAAATAACCGATCTCCACGTCCGGGTACATCGCGCGCAGGTCGGATAGATAATCCTCGAAAGTAACACTCCCATAAACGGAAGGTTCGCGCTTGCCCAACATATTCAGATTGGGGCCGTTAATAATCTGTATCCTCATGACACAATCCTCCTTCATTATTTATATCTTTGCTCCGAAGAACAGTATTTCAAGGTGCAAAGGTAGAAAAAAGAAATGAAAGTAAATGAGAAAATAGAAAAGAAGGATGAAGAAGCGCTGGTAATCAAGAAATACCAGCAATATTTAAAACTCGAGAAGTCGCTATCCCCCCATACGCTGGATGCTTACCTGACCGACCTGAGCAAACTGCTCCGTTTCCTTCAAACGGAAAACATACCGATGATGGAAGTCTGCTACCAGGACTTACAGCAGTTTTCCGCCGGGCTGCACGACATCGGCATCCACCCCCGCTCGCAGGCACGCATCATCTCGGGCGTCAAGTCGTTTTTCCATTTCCTGCTGATGGCCGACTACATCGAGACCGATCCCAGCGAACTTTTGGAAGCTCCCCGCATCGGCTTCAAAATACCGGAAGTGCTGACAGTGGAAGAAATCGACACGCTCATCGCCACCGTCGACCTGAGCAAAGCCGAGGGACAACGCAACCGGGCCATCCTCGAAACACTGTACAGTTGCGGACTGCGGGTATCGGAACTCGTCTCCCTGAAACTCTCCGAACTATACCTCGACGAAGGATTTATCAAGGTGGAAGGGAAAGGCAGCAAACAACGATTGGTACCCATCTCTTCACGTGCCATCAAGGAAATAAATTTTTACTTTATCGACCGGAATCAGATGACAATCAAAAAAGGACACGAAGATTTTCTCTTCCTGAGCCGGCGCGGAACAAACCTTTCGCGCATCATGATTTTCCATCTGATCAAAGAATTGGCCGAAGTTGCCGGCATCAGCAAGAACATTAGCCCGCATACTTTCCGCCATTCCTTTGCCACTCACCTACTCGAAGGAGGAGCTAACCTGAGGGCCATTCAGTGCATGCTGGGACACGAATCAATCGCTACTACGGAGATTTACACGCACATTGACCGCAATATGCTCCGAAGCGAAATCATCGAACATCACCCCCGAAACATCCTTTTCAGGCAGAAAAAAGAAAGCGACTTCTTTTAATTTATTCAAAAACTAAGAGGGAAATTGTAGTTTATATTAAAAATTAATATCTTTGCGTTGCTTTTATAAATAGGTTGAGATTTCGAGAAATAGATAAAGAGAATATAATCAATTACAAACGTTAAATTTATTCCAACAATGACTAAGAAGTTGTATTTGCCTTTACTCATGGCAATGGTTGTTGCACTCGCATCGTGCAGCAAGAAGATGGGTCCGCTTTCATCTGATTACTTCACCACAACCCCGCAGGTATTGGAAGCAGTAGCTGGCAAAGTGCCCGTAACGATCAACGGTAAATTCCCCGAAAAGTATTTCAACAAGAAAGCAGTAGTAGAAGTAACTCCTGTTTTGAAATGGAACGGTGGAGAAGTGAAAGGCCAGTCGTCTACTTTCCAAGGTGAGAAGGTAGAAGGTAACGACCAAACTATTTCATACAAAGTAGGTGGTAACTACACCATGAAAACAGTTTTCGACTATGTACCCGAAATGGCTAAGTCTGAACTGTATCTTGAATTCAATGCCAAGATTGGCAACAAGGTAGTGACTATCCCTGCTGTGAAAGTAGCTGATGGTGTTATCGCCACTTCTGAATTGGTGAACAATACATTGAGCAGCGCTAACCCGGCTCTGGGAGAAGATGCTTTCCAACGTATCATCAAAGAAAAGTACAACGCCAACATCATGTTCCTTATCCAACAAGCTAACATCCGCGCCAGCGAATTGAAGACTGCTAAGGACTTCAACCAACAAGTGGCTGATGTAAACGCTGCTGAAAACAAGAAGATCAGCAACATCGAAGTATCTGCTTACGCTTCTCCGGACGGTGGTGTAAAATTGAATACAGGCTTGGCTGAAAACCGCGAACAGAACACTACCAGCATGTTGAACAAAGACTTGAAGAAGTCTAAGATCGACGCTGCTGTTGACGCTAAATACACTGCTCAGGACTGGGAAGGCTTCCAGGAACTGGTTTCTAAATCAAACATCCAGGATAAAGAATTGATCCTTCGCGTTCTTTCTATGTATCAGGATCCCGAACAAAGAGAAACTGAAATCAAGAACATCTCTTCTGTTTACAAGAACCTGGCCGACGAAATCCTTCCGCAACTGCGTCGTTCTCGTTTGACTTTGAACTACGACATCATCGGTAAGTCTGACGAAGAAATCTCTAAGCTGGCTGCTTCTAATCCGAAACAACTGAGCATTGAAGAACTTCTGTATGCTGCTACACTGACTAAGGATGCTGCTGCACAAAACGCTATCTACACTGCTGCAACTCAGCAATACCCGAACGACTACCGCGCTTATAACAACCTCGGTAAGTTAGCATACCAAGCTGGTGACATGGCAAAAGCCGAATCTCTCCTGAAGAAAGCTGCCAGCCTCAAAGATGCTCCGGAAGTTAACATGAACCTTGCACTGGTTTCTTTGGCTAAGGGCGACAAGTCGGCTGCTGAAACATACCTGGGTAAAGCTTCTGGTACAAAAGAATTCGGAGAAACTGCCGGTAACCTGTACATCGCTCAAGGTCAATACGAAAGAGCTGTAAATTCATTTGGCGATGCTAAGACCAACAGTGCTGCTTTGTCTCAGATCCTGGCTCAGGACTACAACAAAGCAAAAACCACATTGGCTGGCGTTGAAACTCCGGATGCTTACACTGACTACCTGACAGCTGTATTGGGCGCAAGAACCAACAACGCTACACTGGTAATCAACAGCTTGAAGAGCGCTATCTCTAAAGATTCGTCTTTGGCTAAGAAAGCTTCTTCGGATCTTGAATTCGTTAAGTACTTCACCAATTCTTCTTTCATGAGCCTCATCAAGTAAGAAACGGTAAGACACATATATAAAAAGAGGGTTGCCCGCTGCACAAATGACGGGCAACTCTTTTTTTTTATGGATAAAACATGTACTTTCGCAGAAAAGAATCACACAATGAAAAAGATTAGTATATGGCTTTTGTGTGCGGTCGCCCTTGCCGGATGTGGTAAGGACATCGACACAACCCTCGTAAAAGGAGAAATCAAAGGACTGACAAGCGACACCATTTACCTGTACGGTGTAGGCGGTTTGTACGAACGGACCGACACCATCATCGCCGACAAAGGGAAATTCTCCTGTACCCTGAAACCAGATACTACCTCTGTTGTGGCTCTTCTCTACAATCATCAAACGGTGTATCCTCTCTTCCTTGAAAAAGGGAACACCATCACCATCAAAGGTACAGCCGGCGAGGCGCTGGAAGTAGATGGTAATTCCATGAATGAAGAATTCACCGCTTTCCAGCAAGAGCTGACCGGGCTGGGGGCACCTTCGGAAAAGGTTATGGAAGGGAAGGCGGAAGAGTATATTCTCGCTCACCCCTCCTCATTCGTAAGTATCTACCTGCTCGACACCTATTTTGTACAGAAAGAAGAGCCCGATTATGCCAAAATCAAAATGCTCATGGACCCCATGACGGGTTTACTACAGGACGCACCTTATGTACAGAACCTGAAGAAGCTGATCGAACAGATCGAAAACATCGGTCTGGAGAAGCCTATCCCCTATTTTAGTCTGCCTAACCTGAAAGGCGAACGCATCTCCCGGGTCGATAAATTCAATAATAAATACCTCATCATCTACTTCTGGGCTTCGTGGTGTGACGAATGCCAAAATGATTTTGCCGCACTCCGCCAGGTCAACCGCACTTATGCATCGGAAGCCAAGAAGGTAAAACCCAAGAAAGCCAACGAAACGCCTGCTCCCGAGAAGAAAGGACTGGGACTCATCGGCATCTCGCTCGATATAGATAAGGAAGCCTGGAAAGAGGCTGTTAAGAAAGACACGCTTTCCTGGGAACAGGTCTATGAGAAACAGGGGCTCAACTCGGAACTGGTCAAACAGTTCAGCATTCTGAAAGTGCCGACTACTTTCCTGGTCTCACCCGAAGGGCGAATCCTCCGGCGCGACATCAGTGCAGATAGCCTGAGCCGGGTGCTCACCGAGTTCCCGATTGAGAAGAAGCGGTAAGAGATTCATCCGCTCAGTTTCGTTCTAAACATTCTATTTATTCACTCCTAAGCCACTTTAATCATGCTCGTTAAAGTCTTCGGAGCGGCGGTACAAGGTATCGACGCCACCCTTATTACCATTGAAGTAAACAGCTCACGAGGTTGTATGTTTTATCTCGTAGGACTGCCCGACTCGGCAGTCAAGGAGAGTCACCAACGCATCATATCTGCCTTGCAGGTGGTGGGATGTAAAGTTCCTACCAGCAACATCGTCATCAACATGGCTCCGGCAGATATCCGCAAGGAGGGTTCGGCCTACGATCTTCCGCTGGCCATCGGCATACTGGCGGCCAACGAAACCTTCCCACCCGACAAACTTTCGCAATACCTTATTATGGGCGAGCTGAGCCTGGATGGCAGCATTCAACCCATCAAGGGTGCCCTGCCTATTGCCATCATGGCGCGGGAAAAAGGATTCGAAGGGCTGATCGTCCCCGTACAGAATGCGCGGGAAGCGGCTGTGGTAAATAATCTGCAAGTGATCGGAGTAAGCAACATCCGTGAAGTGATCGATTTCTTTAGCGGGAAGCGGGAGCTGGCTCCTACCCTGGTCAATACACGAGAGGAGTTCTATGCCCGTCAAAGCTTGTTTGAACTCGACTTTGCAGATGTAAAAGGACAGGAAAATGTAAAGCGGGCGTTGGAAGTGGCTGCTGCCGGAGGACATAACATCATCATGGTGGGAGCGCCGGGCAGTGGAAAGTCGATGATGGCCAAGCGATTGCCCTCCATTCTTCCTCCGCTTTCGCTGAGCGAGAGCCTGGAAACGACCAAGATTCATTCCGTAGCCGGCAAACTTGGACGCGACACTTCGCTCATCTCCTGCCGACCGTTTCGCGACCCGCATCACACTATCTCGCAAGTGGCACTGGTAGGTGGAGGCAGTTTCCCACAACCGGGTGAGATCAGCCTCGCCCACAATGGTCTACTTTTTCTTGATGAGCTCCCGGAATTTTCCAGGAATGTACTCGAAGTGCTCCGCCAACCGCTGGAAGACCGCCGCATCACCATCTCACGGATCAAGTGGACCATCGACTACCCTGCCAGTTTCATGTTGGTGGCTTCGATGAATCCTTGTCCTTGCGGGTACTACAACCATCCCACCAAAAGATGCGTATGCGCTCCGGGGCAGGTGCAAAAGTACCTCAATAAGATCTCAGGTCCTTTGCTCGATCGCATTGATATTCAAATCGAGATCGTTCCGGTACCTTTCGACAAGATGTCCGACCGACGGGAGGGAGAACAGAGCAGTGCGATACGTGAACGGGTAGTCAGTGCCCGTCAACGGCAGGAACAGCGCTTTGCCAATCATCCCGGTGTGCATTGCAACGCACAGATGACGAGCCGGTTGCTGGTTGCCTATGCGCAACCGGATGCTCAAGGGTTAACCCTGCTGAAGAATGCGATGGAACGGCTGGATCTGTCGGCACGTGCATACGACCGGATTCTGAAAGTATCGCGTACCATTGCCGACCTGGAAGGAAGTGAAAGCATACAACCTTCGCACCTGGCCGAAGCCATCGGTTATCGCAATCTGGATAGGGAAAGCTGGGCGGGGTAAATCTAGACTTTTCACGAAAACAAGAAGAGGGTACCCTTTTCGGACACCCTCCTATTATTCTCTAATGAATAGAACGAAAGCACATTGCGCTCTTAATACATCTTATTTTTCAATACGAATACGGGCATCAACAGCAATCACATCCTTCTCCGTAGCAAGCAACGGATTGATATCCATCTCCTTGATCTCGGTAGCAAAACGAAGCAGCGTAGAAAGACGCACAATGATCTCGGCAAACTTATCCTCGTTCACTCCTTTCTGCCCACGGGTTCCGTGAATGATCTTATATGCCCGGAGACTACGGATCATGGAATATGACTCTTCGTACGAGAGTGGCGCCAAACCGGAAGATACATCTTTGAGCACTTCCACGAAGATACCTCCCAAACCGCAAAGTACCACGTGTCCGAACTTCTCTTCGTACTTGGCTCCGACAAAGAGCTCACGTCCCTGCAACATCGGTTGCACCATAACGGACGTAGCGTCGTCAATCTGCATCAGGCGATCAAATTCCAATGCCAGGTGTTGTTCGCTTTGAATATTCAGTACCACACCTCCCACATCCGATTTGTGCACCGGTCCTACTACTTTGGCTACCACCGGGAAACCACAGCGACGGGCAAATGCCAGCACTTCGTCCTTCTTGTTCGACACGAATTCCTCCACGATGGGGATGCCTGCCGAACGGAGCAATGCTTGTACATAATGCGGTTCGATGTATCCGTTGTTCGGAATAGAGTCGATGATGCGGCGGATGCGCGGCACATCCACTCCGAAGAGTTCGATCTCGTTGGAAGCCGGACGGGAAGAGTTGATGATGCGCGAAAGGGCCGTACCCAACGTCACCTCGTCGGCAAAGTTCACATGTCCTTTCTTGAGGAACATCTCCACCTCTTCACCGGCGGTATGGATGGAGGGCAATATGGGAAATATAGGTTTCTTACAAGTCTGCATCTTTTGGTGTAGCACTTCGTAGGTATCGAACATGGTCACCAATCCCGGCGTACCGAAAATGGCCATCATGGCGTCGATGTTATCGAACTTCTCCTCGCAGTAGTCCAGCGAGATGCCCAGATGTTCCGGTGTACCGGTGGCTAGAATGTCGATCGGGTTACCTACAGCAGCGCCGGGGAACAGTTTTCCTTTCAGTTCTTCCACCACCGGGCCTTCCAGTTTGGGCACATTCAGCCCGCCCTTGCTCAGTGCGTCAGTCAGCATCACGCCCGGTCCTCCGGCATGCGTTACCACGGCGAAGTTACGTCCTTTCAGTTCGGGAAGTGTGAATACACACCCTACTGTTGTCAGCTCCTCGCGCGAGAAGCAGCGAACGATGCCTGCTTTGCGGAACAAAGCCTCTACGGCCGAGTCCGAACTGGCGATAGCGCCTGTATGCGACGAAGCCGCGCGACTTCCGCTCTCCGAGCTGCCCGCCTTGATGGCAGCTATCTTGCATCCTTTCCGGATGAGCGAAGAAGAGTGGAACAACAGGCGATCGGGGTCCTTGATGCTCTCTATGTAAACCAGTTTGATGGTAGAATCTTTTTCGGGATCGTATGTTTCGTCCATGTATTGCAACACATCCTCCACACCGATCTGCTTGGCATTGCCTACCGACCATACAGAGTTGAAACGCAGTCCCTTTGTCACAGCCGATTCGAGCACATATACCGCCGTAGCCCCGGAACTCGAAATCAGATCGACTCCCCGCGCTTCCAGTTCAGGAATAGGCAGGGTGAATACACTGTGGTGACAGGTGTTCATCAGTCCGATACAGTTAGGTCCGATGAGCGATGCCCCGTAGCTGTTGACCGTATTCAGAATTCGTTCTTCGAGCAAAGCCCCTTCGTGAGTTTCCTCACCGAATCCGGCAGAAATGATAATGAATGCCCGCGTCTGTTTCTCTGCAGCCAACGTCTCCACCACATCGGGACACATCACAGCAGGAATGGCAAGGATGGCCATTTCGGTATCGGGGATATCCTTGACGTCGGCAAACGACGGGATGCCTTGTACTTCGGCCTCCTTCGGATTGATGGCGCGGAGTTCACCGCTGTAGCCCCCACTGATAAGATTCCGCAGGATGGCTCCCCCGGGTTTATGTACATTGTTCGATGCGCCCACAACGACAATACTCGCCGGGCGAAGCAATTGATTGGTAATCATGCGATGGTATATATTTACGGTTATAATGCACAAATATAGAACATTCCATGAAAAGAAGAAAGCAAAACAGGCAGATTATAAAGAAATAGATAGCAAATAGCAACCAGCAAAACAACGGATAAAGCATTCACACTTGGTATAATATACCCGGAAAATACTATCTTTGCACGTTCGCTTGGCGAAATCAATACACATATAAATCCACACAGCATACATTACAATGGAAAAGAACTTTAAAAGAACCACCGTCACATCGGCCTTGCCATATGCCAACGGTCCTGTTCATATCGGTCACCTGGCAGGCGTATACGTCCCAGCAGATATCTACGTGCGCTACCTGAGACTCAAGAAACAAGACGTACTCTTCATCGGAGGATCGGATGAACATGGGGTGCCCATCACCATCCGTGCCCGCAAAGAAGGAGTGACGCCGCAGGATATTGTAGACCGCTACCACTTCCTGATCAAAGAATCGTTCGAGAAATTCGGAATCTCGTTCGACATTTACAGCCGTACTTCGTCGAAGACGCACCGCGAACTGGCTTCGGACATCTTCCGTACCATTTATGATAAGGGCGGGTTCCTGGAACGCTCATCGGAACAATACTACGACGAAGAGGCCAAGCAATTCCTGGCCGACCGCTACATCACCGGCGAATGTCCTCACTGCCACTCGGAAGGCGCTTACGGCGACCAGTGCGAGAAGTGCGGTACATCGCTTTCACCCACCGACCTCATCAACCCGAAGAGCGCCATCAGTGGTAGCAAACCGGTGATGCGCGAAACAAAACACTGGTACCTGCCGCTCGACAAGCACGAGGAATGGCTGCGTCAATGGATACTCGAAGACCATAAAGAATGGCGCCCCAACGTGTACGGACAGTGCAAAAGCTGGCTCGATATGGGTCTGCAACCACGTGCCGTAAGCCGCGACCTCGACTGGGGTATCCCCGTTCCGGTAGAAGGCGCCGAGGGTAAAGTGCTGTATGTGTGGTTCGATGCACCGATCGGCTACATCTCAAATACAAAAGAATTACTCCCCGATACATGGGAAACATGGTGGAAAGACCCCGAAACACGTCTGGTACACTTCATCGGCAAGGATAACATCGTGTTCCATTGCATCGTATTCCCCGCCATGCTGAAAGCCGAAGGCAGTTACATCCTGCCGGATAACGTGCCGAGTAACGAGTTCCTGAACCTCGAAGGCGACAAGATCTCGACGTCGCGCAACTGGGCGGTGTGGCTGCACGAGTACCTGGAAGACTTCCCCGGCAAACAGGATGTACTCCGTTATGTGCTTACCGCCAACGCTCCGGAAACGAAAGACAACGACTTTACCTGGAAGGATTTCCAGGCACGTAATAACAACGAGCTGGTAGCTGTGTATGGCAACTTCGTAAACCGCGCACTGGTACTGACACAGAAGTATTTCGACGGAAAAGTTCCTGCTGCCGGCGTGCTGACCGACTACGATCAGGAAACGCTGAAGGAATTTGCTGACGTGAAAACCGAAGTAGAGAAGTTGCTCAACATCTTCAAGTTCCGCGATGCACAGAAAGAAGCTATGAACCTGGCCCGCATCGGCAACAAATACCTGGCCGATACCGAGCCGTGGAAGTTGGCCAAGACTGACATGGAACGTGTAGGTACCATCCTCAACATCTCGTTGCAGTTGGTAGCCAACCTCGCCATTGCCTTCGAACCGTTCCTGCCGTTCAGCTCGGAATCGCTTCGCAAGATGCTGAACATGGAAAGCTTCGAGTGGACCGACCTGGGACGCAACGACCTGCTCGCCGCCGGACACCAACTGAACCAGCCTGCCCTGCTCTTCGAGAAGATCGAGGATGCTACCATCGAAGCACAGGTACAGAAGTTGCTCGACACGAAGAAAGCCAACGAGGAAGCCAACTACAAGGCCAACCCCATCCGCGCCAACATCGAGTTCGACGACTTTACCAAACTCGACATCCGCGTAGGAACGGTGTTGGAGTGCCAAAAGGTGCCCAAAGCCGACAAGTTGCTTCAATTCAAGATTGATGACGGACTGGAAACCCGCACCATCATCAGCGGCATCGCCCAATACTACCAACCCGAACAGTTGGTAGGCAAACAAGTGTGTTTCATCGCCAACCTTGCCCCGCGCAAGCTCAAAGGCATCGTGAGCGAAGGCATGATACTCTCAGCGGAAAACAATGACGGCAGTCTGGCTGTGATCATGCCGCAACGCGAAGTGAAGCCGGGCAGCGAAGTGAAGTAGCACAGGCATGGCTGCATCATCGCTCAAACAAAAAACAGTAGGAGCACTGCTCTGGAACTTGCTGGACCGTATGGGCCAGCAAGTTTTGTTGTTTGTAGTCGGCATTGTAGTAGCCAACCTCCTCAGCGTAGACGATTATGCGCTGATAGGGATGCTCGCCTTCTTCAGCGCCGTGGCCAATATCCTGCTCGACAGTGGATTCAGTACGGCTCTGATACAAAAGAAGGAAGCTACGGAAACAGATTTCAGTACGATCTTCTGGTTCAATCTGGGTATGAGCGTCGTGCTCTATTTCCTGCTCATGGCCTGCGCTCCATTGATTGCAGCATTCTTCGAGCAACCGAAACTGGTGGAACTTTCGTGGGTCATCTTCCTGGCGCTTCCCATCAATTCGCTTTGCCTGATTCAATCCACGCTATTACAGAAAGAAGTACGGTTCGGCAGACTCGCCAAAGTCAACCTGATAAGCGCTATCTTCTCCGGTCTGGCTTCCCTCGGCATGGCTTTCGCCGGATTTGGAGTATGGACCCTGGCTTTGCAGCCGGTTATTCTGGCAACTATCCGGGCACTCTTGCTCTGGATATGGAGCAGTTGGCGACCGCAATTTGTATTCTGTCTTGCTTCAATCAGGGAACTCTTCCGCTATGCTTCCAACCTGATGTTGGCCAGCCTCATCAACACTTGCTTCCTGAATATCTACTCCCTCATCATCGGGAAACTCTATCCGACCAAACAACTGGGGTACTATACTCAAGCCAACAAGATGTGCGACATGGGAGTAACAATGCTTTACGGAAGCATCCAAAATGCCACTTTCCCTATATTCAGCAGCATTCAGGACGATAAGGAACGGTTGCTTCGGGCTTTCCGGAAAACCATCCGCTTCACGGCCTTCGTCACCTTCCCAGCCATGGCGGGACTGCTGGTTATCGCCCGTCCGCTCATCGAGCTACTGCTGAAAGAAGAGTGGTGGCCATCCATTCCCTTCCTCCAATTGCTGTGCGTAGGAGGATGCTTCACCATCCTGACAGCCATCAACAACAATTTCATCAAAGTAAGCGGACACTCCAAAGGTATTCTCCGGTTGGAGTATTTCAAAATAGCCATCACCGTCATTGCTTTGTTGCTGACGTACAACCAATCCGTATTGGTGATGGTAGCCGGATTGATCGCAGCCCGCCTCCTCGTCTACCTTATTAATATGATATATACCGCCCGCTACACCGGTTACCGTTTTGGCATGCAGGCCAAGGACTTACTTCCATACCTGCTGCTCTCCACACTCATGGTAGCGCTCATCTATCCGCTGAGTTTTTGGATAGAGAACAACTGGTTATTGCTGGCGGCACAAGCTGTTGGCGGAGCCGCTGTTTACCTGTCGGCCACTTACTTTACCGGTTCCCGGATCGTAAAGGAATCACTCGACCTACTATTCAAAAAAGAGAAACAGGCATGAACGGAACAATAAAAGTCAGCGTACTGATGCTGACGTACAATCAGGAAAGATACATCGATGAAGCTATCCGTAGCGTGATGTTGCAACAGACCAGTTTTCCTTTCGAGCTGGTGATTGGGAATGATTGCAGTACAGACGATACCGCTGCCGTCTGCCGTGTCTGGAAAGACCGTTACCCTGAACAGATCATCTTGATCGACCGGGAACAGAACCTGGGGTTGCAACAAAACTTTATCCAGACCTACGCCCACTGCCGCGGAGAATACATTGCCATCTGCGAAGGCGATGATTTCTGGACCAATCGACAGAAGCTTCAACGGCAAGTCGACTTCCTGGATACGCATCCGGATTATTCCACCTGCTTCCACCGGGTAATCAATTACTACGAAGAGAACGGCACCAAGAGTCTGAGCAATGGAAAACAACCGGTAGATACGGACATCATCGACCTGGCCCGGCGCAATTATATCTCCAACGTTTCGGCAGTATTTCGCCGTAACTTGTTCGGCCCGTTGCCTGCATGGTTCAACGAAGTGAGTACATACGATTATGCTATCCACCTATTGAACGCCCAGTACGGAAAGATACACTACATGCGGAAACCGATGGCTGTATACCGTCAGCACGGGAAAGCTATCTGGAGCCGGGCGGGAGCGGATAAGAAACTACTCATCGCCCTTCGGGTACGGGAACTACTGATGGGTTACTTCAAGGAGAAAGAAAATTTCGAGAAGAAAGATCCCCCAAAGAATGAAGATAATAATCTTAAGATAAACGAAGAAGTGTACAATGCCTTACGGCAAGCGTACGTACAAATCAGTCTGAACCTGATTCGTTATTACCGGTCGGTACACGATGAAGATGGAATAACCCGGACAGAACAGCACATCTTGCAGTATCACCCGGAGTGGACAGTAGAAACGATCCGCGGGATGGAAGTGCCTCAGGCTCCTACCCTGAAACAACGAACGGAACAGAGAATCGGTTCCCTACTTTCATGGGGTCGCGCAATCGTTTCGCGTTTTATACCTCTCTCGCATATATAAGTTATCAGTATTTATTTTCTCATACTCGATATAAATAATATTAATTGAGGAATTCTCAAATTTATTATTACAATATACTAATTCTGTTTCAATTTAAATTCTTATTTTTGGCCAATAAAATAATACAGGTTATGATTTTTGGAAGAATAAAATTTCTGTTATCTACATTATTGATGCTTCTATTCATAGGATGCAGCACAGGAAATAATGAAGAAAAGCTCATAAAAAAATATCTGAATGAACATTTGAATGATATAGATAGCTATTCTCCTGTGAGCTTTTCGTCAACTGACACTCTAAAGACAGAGTGGAAACTACCTGTAAATCTAGAACAGGATTTCAATGCGCTTATTAAATGCGCTGATAGAATAAATGCCTCTGGGTATAGCAATATTAATGTTACATCTGATGCGAATTATCATATAAAAGAGCTTGACAAATTCAATGAACCGAAATATCAAAATCTATATTCAGGCAAAAAAAAGGAAGATTTCTACAAAGAGATTGAAATGTGGAAAAAACTTTGGGTAGAATTTAAACGTTACCAAGACATAATATACGACTCAAAAAACAGTTTTGTCCCTCAGTTTATTGGATGGAAAGTAGTCCATAAATATCGCGCAAAAAACAAAAATGGAGGAGTAGAATTGAAGGAAGAGGCTTTTTATTTTGATAAGGAAAAAACAAGAATAACCGGTGTCAAAAAGATCGAATAAGTTGAGAGTCTACTTCTCAAAGTGACTCAATTTTATTAATATTCGCTCAATATCTGTTCCAGCACGCCATTATCTTGTAGAATCTTTTCAGCAAACTCCCGAAAGGCGCCGTCACCGCCTTTGGCATTCGTTACGTACTTCACAATTCGTTTGATGTATGCCGGTGTATTGGCAGGTGAGGCACTAAAGCCTACTTGACGTAGTAACCGCAGGTCGTTGATATCGTCGCCGATGAAAGCTACATCTTGTAATGTGATGTTCAGCTTCCGGCAAAGTTCCTGAGCCAGTTCCAACTTATCTTTCACCCCAAGGAAGCAATAATCGATCTTTAATTTATCGGCACGCTTCTGTACGATGGGGGTATCTTCACCCGTCATGATGGCCATGGGAATACCCAGCCTGCGGAAAAAGGCCACGCCCCAACCGTCTTTCACGCAAAAACGTTTCATCACATCGCCGTCGGCTGTATAGTACATGCCGCCATCGGTCCACACACCGTCAATATCGGTTATCACTAATTTGGGAAGACTCATAATGCTATATATAATATAAGGTGTATTATTTCAGAGAAGCCGGATAGATGATCTCATTGGCAGGAATAGCTCGAAGCACTTCCCGGCCAATCACCTGATCCTTTTCCGCCCACTTGAACCCGTCGCCCGGACTCAGCAGATGCAGATCGGCTTCGGTGATAACATGCCCGGCAGGCAATTCACAGTTGCTGGCGATGGAACGTTCGAGCTTCACCTTGGCTTGCTCTACATTCGGATCGATGGATAGTTCTTCCTTGCCCAACCAACGCTCGGCAATACGGATGTCGCGGATCATGCGGTTCACACCATCGGGTCCGAGCGAGCCCAACTGGTCGGTACCTTTCATGCGCCGGTCGATGGTGACGTGTTTCTCGATGATCTCCGCTCCCATGCCTACCGCCACTACCGGGGCCGAGATGCCGATGGTATGGTCGGAAAAGCCGATACGATACTGTCCGTAATGCTTCTTCAGGTAAGTAATGGTATGCAGATTGAGATTGTCGGGGTACGTGGGGTACTGCGACACGCAATGCAGAATGGAGACATTACTGTGGTAACGGGTGATAATATCCAATGCATCGTCAAGCTCTTTTTTGCCGCCCATGCCGGTGGATAGAATAATGGGAATGCGGGTTTCGGCCATCACCTCCAGCAGCGGCAGATTGGTCAGGTCACGACTGGCTACCTTCAGATAATCGGGTGTGAAGAGTTTCAGCAAAGACAGGCATCCTTTGGAACAAAGCGTTTCCACGAAATCGAGCCCCAGCGACTTGGCATGCTTGTACACTTCCCAATGCGCTTCATCGCTCAATTCGAGAGCCGCCCGGTGCTCACCGTACGTATGCCCGAAAGAGTGCGGAGAGTCATACACCCGGTTCATCTGCGAATAAGTGAGCTCTTCGCTCAGGTCGCGCTTGGTCAACTTAATGGCATCCATGGGAGGCAGATCGATATCAAAGACCTCTTCCTTGACCGGACGCGACACAAGGTCGACAATCAGTTTGGCTATTTCCACCGAACCGTTATGGTTCTGCCCGATTTCACCTATAATATATGTCTTGTTCATACTCCTTACTTTTCGTTCTTTTGAATGTTGTCCAACATTTGTCTGCGGTAGTCGGGGTGCGACTCCACCAAAGCCAATAACGCTTCCAGGCTCCGGTCGGTTTGCTCGCGGTGCGTGGCGTATAGCTCTTGCAACAATCGGAAGTCCTCCATCGTATCGAGGGTGAAACGCAGGTCGAAACGGCCTTCCAGTGACGCTGGCAGTGGAAGCAATTCCACCCGGAAGGTTTCGGGATGCATATAGAGGTAGATGGTGACATGCTCTATGTAGAGTTTTTCCTGTGTCAGCGAAGCAGCCCGCTTCAAAGCCTGAAGGGTAGTCAGCTCGCCAAATAACCCCAAGTGCGACTTGATGGTGGGACGTCCGTCGGCAAAGCCGTAGGCTATGTAGTCGCCCGGTTCGTTATCTGCCTTACCCTCTGGCACATCACCAGAAAACATCCGATCTGCCTGGGCAAAGAGATGTGCAAAGGTATCGACCTGCAAGAACGGATTATCCGAACAGACACGCAGAATACGATCAATGTCAAAAGCCTCGGCAGCCCGGATAAAGCGGTCGAGCACATTGTCTTCATCACCCCGGAAGCAGTCGATGCCCGCTTTCCGGGCCAGATCGGCCAGCACATCGTCTTGCGGACGGGCGGTGGTAGCCAGTACGATACAGGTATCAGGGTACATGACTTTCACATTCCCGATCAGGATATCGAGGATGCATTGCTCACCATAGAAAGGGAGCAAAATTTTGTTGTGCAAACGGGTAGAACCCGTGCGGGCTTGTATGATGATTCCGTCTTTCATATCTTCATGCGTTTAAAAGCGTCGATGTACGATCCGGGAGTGATATTGATCACCTCTTTCTTCAAACGTCTGGCGTAGTCCTCCAGGACGAAGTAAGACTTGAAGGCTGTGTACATGTGAAACAAAATAGTGTGCAGCCGGGCCGTATTCAGGTCTTCTTTCTGCACAGCGGCAGCCTTCGAACTGTTCTGGTCGTAGAAATGTTTCTGGTGCATCAATACTTCGTTCTTATCGGTCACGCTGATTTCGGGCAACCAGGAATGGTCGGCTCCCGCCAGATAGATCTTCTCGAAAGGCATCCGTAGCCCCATGGCAATACTGGGTATCAGCACATTGTGCGGACGGGGCACACCCCACCCTTTCCGGAAGATGAAATTGCACAAACCCTGAAAGCCTTCAATGGGGGTGGTGTTGTAAGTATAGATGTGAATATTCGGATTACCGGCCAGCAACGGTTGCCACTCCTTATTCTTATAGGCACGGGCGGGAACGAAGAAGTTCATCGGCCAGGTCGTTTTCTCGGCCATGGTACGGAAGAGCTGGATGCGTTTCTCGGGAACAATCCAGAAGAGCGGGTCGGCAATGAGGTAGAGTTCCGGACGGAGCCGTTCAAACATGGGCGAACTGACACAGAAGTTTACTACCAACAGGGTCTTGTTGCGGATAAAAGCTTCGGACTCCTCCACCGTTTTGTTCAGTGAAGGGCCGTTGGCCAGGATAACCAGTTCCTTCGGATTACTGAACGAATCCGGGAGTCGGGTGATCCATTTGGACTGTAGCACAATCTTGACAATGCTCAGGAAACTTTGCCACAACAGATCCAATCCTCTCACTATTTTATCTTCCATCTTGATTCAATTTTCACACAAAGATACGGCTTTTACTCTTCGGGCGACTAAAAAACGCTTGATTTTACAGCTTTTAAGGACGAAAAGCATTACTTTTGTCAAAACATTTAGGTCAATGAGGGTACTGATAATAAATACATCCGAACGCATCGGAGGTGCGGCTGTGGCTGCCAGCCGCTTACTAGAATCACTTACTAACAACGGAATCAAGGCTAAATTGCTGGTAAGCAACAAGCAAACCGACCAGATCAACGTGGTGAAGCTGCCCGACAGCTGGCTACAGGTGTGGCGTTTCGTATGGGAACGCATCGTAATATGGAAAGCCAACCGATTCAAGAAAAACAACCTGTTTGCCGTCGACATCGCCAACACAGGTACCGACATCACCTCATTGCCCGAATTCCAGCAAGCCGATATCATCCACCTGCACTGGATCAACCAAGGCATGCTTTCCCTGAACGACATCCGAAAGATACTCGTAAGCGGCAAACCGGTGGTGTGGACCATGCACGATATGTGGCCCTGCACCGGCATCTGCCACCATGCCCGTGAATGTACGAACTATCAACAGGAGTGCCATCATTGTCCGTTCCTCTATAGCAACGGTAAAAAGGATCTCTCCACCCGCACGTTCCGCAAGAAGAAAAAGATATACCAACTATCGCCCATTACCTTTGTCACTTGCAGCCGTTGGCTGGAAAACCGTGCCCAAAGCAGCGCCCTGCTCACCGGACATACAGTGATAAGCATCCCCAACCCCATCAATACCAACCTGTTCCGTCCGCGCAACAAACAGGAAGCCCGTGCCAAACTTCAACTACCGGCAACAGGCAAGCTGATGCTCTTCGGCTCGGTGAAGATTACAGATAAGCGGAAAGGCATCGACTACCTGATCGAGTCGTGCAACCTGCTGGCAGAGAGACGCCCTGAGACAAAGGACGAACTGAGCGTAGTAGTATTTGGAAACAACTCGCACGAACTGGACAACCTGCTCCCTTTCAAAGTATATGCCCTCGACTATGTGAAGGATGAACACGCCCTGCCGGACATTTACAATGCCGTCGACCTCTTCGTCACCCCGTCGTTGGAAGAGAACCTGCCGAACACCATCATGGAAGCCATGGCTTGCGGTGTGCCGTGCGTCGGTTTTCAGGTAGGAGGCATCCCGGAAATGATCGACCACCTGCACAACGGCTATGTAGCCGAGTACAAATCGGCGAAAGACTTTGCCAACGGCATCTACTGGGTCTTGTCCGAAAAAGAATACCCCGCATTACGCGAGCAAGCCTGCCGCAAGGTAGCGACCAACTATTCGGAAAGCGCCATTGCTAAGAGATATACAGAAGTGTACAACAAGAAAACCGGTAAACATGCATAGCCGTCCCACCCCGAAGTTTTCCGTTATCACGGTGACCTACAATGCCGAAAAGGTATTGGAGAATACCATCCTGAGTGTTGCCACGCAGACATACCACCACATAGAATACATCATTATAGACGGCGCCTCGAAGGACGGTACGATGGAAATCGTGGAGAAATACCGCGACAAGATACACACGGTGGTGAGCGAACCGGACAAAGGATTGTACGACGCCATGAACAAAGGCATCCAACGGGCTACAGGCGATTACCTCTGCTTCCTGAACGCCGGGGACTGCTTCCACGAAGCCGACACCCTGCAGCTAATGGCGCACTCCATCCGGGGAAATGAGCTGCCCGATGTACTCTATGGGCAAACGGCATTGGTAGATGCGCAGGGACATTTCGTCCGTATGCGCCGCCTCACGGCACCCGAAGTACTTACATGGAAAAGCTTCAAACAAGGTATGCTGGTATGCCACCAGGCGTTCTTCGCCAAACGCTCGCTGGCCGGACCCTACGACCTGCGCTATCGCTTCTCGGCCGATTTCGACTGGTGCATCCGGGTGATGAAGAAAGCGAAGGTGCTACACAACACCCACCTCACCCTGATCGATTACCTGGAAGAAGGCATGACGACACAGAACCGGAAAGCTTCGCTCCGGGAACGGTTTCGCATCATGGCGAGGCATTATGGCTGGATCGGCACTACGGCGCATCACGCCTGGTTTGTAGTGCGACTCATCATCAAATAAGTTTGTGGGTATCGGGTCGATACAGAAAGGAGAATTACTCCCGGATATTCAACAACCGCTTCAATTCCGCCACTCCTTCCGATGCCCCTTTCCGGATCACAAAGATCTTCCGGGGCGAAGCTACCTGCACGTCGTTCGGATCGATCAGGTAAATGGAAGCATGCCGGGGAGCATAATTCAGCAAACCCGCAGCCGGATATACATTCATGGAAGTACCGATAATAACCAGGATATCGGCCTGTATCACATAGCTGGCAGCCGTTTCAATCTCGGGAACCGCCTCGCCAAACCACACAATGAACGGACGGACCTGCGAACCGTCGCCCGCCTTATCGCCCAACTTCACCTCATACTCTTCCGGCTTCAACTCTGTCACATAAAGCGGATTATTGGGTTCGCGGCTGGAGCAAACCTTCGCCAACTCCCCATGCAGGTGAATCACCCGGCTGCTTCCAGCCCGCTCGTGCAGGTTGTCTACATTCTGGGTAACGATGGTCACGTCGTACTCCTTCTCCAACTCCGCCAACAACTCATGCCCCCGGTTGGGCTTCACATTGAGCAACTCCTTCCGGCGTTCATTATAAAAATTGAGCACCAGCGCCGGATCCTGCCGGAACCCTTCGGGCGTAGCCACCTGCTCCACCGGATACCTCTCCCACAATCCGCCTGTATCGCGAAACGTACTGATTCCACTTTCGGCGCTCATTCCTGCGCCCGACAAGACTACTAGCTTTTTCATTTTCTTTTCTTCTTTATTTAATACACCACCCAACAAAAATACTAAAAATATCCATTGCGGAACGTTTTTGGAAACAGATTCCAACCATTCATCCGCTTCATTCCCACCTAAGTATATGCAAATAAGATTTTTTAAATACAAAAAAGTTAATCATTCAAATAATTCATGTACTTTTGCGCACTGAAAATGAAGTATATGGACAAATTTAGTTATGCTATCGGCCTGGGAATCGGCCAGAATTTAATGAGTATGGGTGCTAAAGGCATCGCAGTAGAAGATTTTACACAAGCCATCAAGGATGTGCTGGAAGGAAACCCCACTGCTATCAGCCACCAGGAAGCCCGTGAAATCGTAAATGCTTACTTCGAAGAGCTGGAAGCCAAAATGAGCGCCAGCAGCATCGAACAAGGTCAGGCTTTCCTGAGCGAGAATGCAAAGAAAGCCGGTGTAGTAACCCTCCCCAGCGGTTTGCAGTACGAAATCATCACCGAAGGAAAAGGCAAGCAAGCCAAAGCCACCGACCGTGTAAAATGCCATTACGAAGGAACGCTGATCGACGGTACACTGTTCGACAGCTCTGTAAAACGCGGACAACCCGCTGTATTTGGTGTGAACCAGGTAATTCCGGGATGGGTAGAAGCTTTGCAACTGATGCCCGAAGGCTCTAAATGGAAACTGTACATCCCCTCTAACCTGGGTTATGGTGCTCAGGGTGCAGGCGAGATGATTCCTCCTCACAGCACACTGGTATTCGAAGTAGAATTAATCGAAGTTTTATAATAATAAAAAAACAAAAAAGCAAAATGAAAAAATTCACTCTTATCATGGCAGTTGCTGCTAGCGCAGTTCTTGCTTCATGTACAGCTCAAAGCCCCAAGGCTAACCTGAAAAGCGATGTAGACACATTGGCTTATGCTGTTGGTATGTCACAGACTCAAGGTTTGAAAGGCTATCTCGTAGGCCGTATGAATGTTGACACAACTTACATGGCTGAATTCATCAAAGGATTCAACGAAGGTACTGCAAAAAGCGAAAAAGATATGGCTAAAGAAATGGCTTACTATGCAGGTATCCAGATCGGTCAGCAGGTAGGTGGCCAGATGTTCAAAGGTCTGAACCAGGAAATCTATGGCAACGACTCTACTCAAACCATTAGCAAAGCTAACTTCCTGGCAGGTTTCGTAGCC
The DNA here is from genome assembly GCA_031554635.1 of Bacteroides sp. Classification (GTDB taxonomy): domain Bacteria; phylum Bacteroidota; class Bacteroidia; order Bacteroidales; family Bacteroidaceae; genus Bacteroides. Next base: position 26,252 of record JAVBVD010000040.1, on the reverse strand, counting down.
GGTACACTGGAAAAAGGTGAACTGTTGAAGTTGGAAGACGCTCAGGTTTATGCACAAACCAAGATGGAAGCTATCAAAGCCAAAGCAATGGAAGCAACCTACGCAGAGTACAAAGCTGAGAACGAAAAATACCTGACTGATAACAAAGGCAAAGAAGGCGTAGTAACTACTCCGAGCGGATTGCAATACAAAGTACTGGTTGAAGGTAAAGGCACTATCCCTACCGACTCTTCTACAGTAAAAGTAAACTATAAAGGTACAATGATCGACGGAACTGAGTTCGATAGCTCATACAAGCGCAACGAACCGGCTACTTTCATGGCTAACCGCGTTATCAAAGGTTGGACAGAAGCGTTGACCCTGATGCCTGTAGGTTCTAAGTGGGAACTTTACATCCCGCAGGATCTGGCTTACGGTGCAAAAGAAATGAACAGCATCAAGCCTTTCTCTACGTTGATTTTCGAAGTAGAGTTGTTAAGTATCGAAAAATAAAAAGATACAAAAATAGGAACAAAAGAGGGGTGGCAGATCAAATCTGTCGCCCCTCTTCCTTTTTCATGACAGATAGTTAGAAAAATAAAATAACTACATATCATCCGTTTTTTCTTCCTTTATAGTGATTAATTAAAATAAACCGCTATATTTGCTTACTATTTGACAAGTAACCGATAAATATATTCATTATTATGGAGAAAATAGACAATCTTGACAGACAGATTCTAGAGATCATCTCACAGAACGCCCGTATTCCTTTCAAGGATGTTGCTGCAGAATGTGGCGTTTCACGTGCTGCTATCCACCAACGTGTACAGAGATTAATCGACTTGGGCGTAATTGTAGGTTCGGGCTATAACGTAAATCCGAAATCATTGGGTTATAGAACCTGCACGTACGTAGGGATCAAATTGGAAAAAGGTTCTATGTACAAAGCAGTAGTAGCCGAACTGAATAAAATTCCCGAAATTGTAGAATGCCACTTCACCACCGGCCCGTACACCATGCTTACCAAGGTATACGCACGCGATAATGAGCATTTGATGGATCTGTTGAATAACAAGATGCAGGAAATCACCGGAGTAACGGCTACCGAAACCCTGATTTCACTGGAACAAAGTATCAAAAAGGAAATTCCAATTTCCGCAGGGAAGTAACGCACCGTGGAATTTCTAAACGAATATCATCTGTCGGGGCTTTTTATCGGCGTTTGTACATTTCTCATCATCGGTCTTTTCCACCCTGTTGTGGTAAAGGCCGAGTACTATTGGGGAACTAAATGCTGGTGGATCTTTCTGCTGTTGGGTATAGCAGGAGTTGCCGGTTCACTTCTGATAAGAGATGTGGTGATCTCTTCGCTTCTTGGCGTATTCGCTTTTTCCTCTTTCTGGACCATCAAAGAAGTATTCGAGCAGGAAGAAAGAATCAGGAAAGGTTGGTTTCCCAAGAATCCGAAGCGTACTTACAAGTTCTGATTCATTAGTTTTTCCCAAAAAGCTTGCATAATTCGTCAGAATCAATTATTTTTGTACCCGCATTCAAGAAATATGAATACACGGGCTTTTAGCTCAGTTGGTTAGAGCAACAGACTCATAATCTGGAGGTCCTTGGTTCAAGCCCAAGATGGCCCACCTCCGAAAGAGCATTTATCGAAAGGTAGATGCTCTTTTTGCAATAAACGCATCAAAAAAGAACAAGTCATCGTCCTTATCTTAGTCCAACATAATTATAAAATATCAATCACATGAACAAATTCACGCATTACAAATCGATTTTCAAGTTACAGAGTTATGCACCCTTCGTGCTGATCCTTCTTCTTTCCGCTTGCCAGATGGGTAAAAAGGAAGAGAGCAAACCGAGCTCGGACTCTCTTAGTATCTCTACACAAGAGGAAGCAGTTGCACCGGTAAAAAGCCGTACAGCTCAATCTCTGGACTCACTCGGTCTGGTCGACATTGCCGATCTGGACAAAACAATTCTGATAGAATTGGTCTATGCAACCCCCGATAACTTTACCGGACAAGTGTTGTATGCCGACTTGAAAGAAGCCTATCTCCATCCCGATGCAGCAAAGGCAGTGATCCGCGCCCAGCAACTACTCGAACAGAAACGCCCGGGTTACCGGCTGGTGATTTACGACGCAGCCCGCCCCATACATATACAATTCCTTATGTGGAAGCTCGTAAAAGGTACTCCGCAGAATATCTATGTAGCCAACCCGGAGAAGGGAGGAGGAATGCACAACTACGGCGTGGCAGTCGATGTCAGCATCGTGGATCCGCAAGGAAAGGTGTTGGACATGGGAACTCCTTTCGATTACTTTGATATCGAAGCGCACATCACCCGTGAAAAAGAACTGGTAGCTGAAGGTAAGATGAGCGAAGAAGCGCTCCAAAACCGCCTGTTGCTAAGAGGAGTCATGCAGCAAGCCGGCTTTGGTACGATGTACAACGAGTGGTGGCACTTCAACCTGTGCAACCTCGAACAGGCCAAGAAACAGTACAAACTCATACCCTAATCATATGAACAAAAGAATCGCAGGGGGAATATTATTCTCCCTACTTAACCTACTCGCCTTCGCGCAAGAGAAAGATCCTTCGCACCACCTGTTCTCCATACAGGCGGGCTATGGCAATCTGCTCAAGAGTTCAAAGTTGCTCACCCAGAACACCGACGCTTACCGCTCGAAAGTACGCGACGGACTTGCCTGGAATGCTTCGTATTACTTCCAGCCCATCCCCGCTTTGGGCATCGGAATGCTGTACACCGGTCAGACATCGGAAGCTGCACATACCGAGGGCTCCGATAAACTGTACACCCATTACTTCGCACCACAGTTTGCCGTTCATCCGGTGAACAGCAAGCGGGTAACCCTCGGGTTGCATGTGGGTGCCGGTATCCTGTCGTATCGCAACTACAGCGAAGTGTTCGGAAAAGACCGCACTGTGAAATCAACCTTCCTGGCTTTCAACGCCGGACTGAAAGCCGAATACAAACTGTCGGCGAACTGGGGGATCGGTGTCGATTGCCTCCTTATCACCTCGGACATGAACGAGTCCAAGGTTCACTACCACGACGAGACGGTCGATGTGCATCAAACCAACTACATCCGTCCGTTCAGTTTGACTGCCGGCCTGAATTACCGTTTCTAAAACAGATACACCTATGAAAACAAAGATGCTTTTGAAAACAAAAATACTTTCCCTCCTGCTGCTGATCGTTGGCTGCATCGGTTGCACTTCCGAGGACAAATCCATCGACCCCACCATATTGCCCGAAGTCACCACAACGGGCAAGCAAACATTCGGTTGCCTCATCGACGGCTGGGTGTATTCCGGCGGACGGTATTACCCTGCCAATGTTTTTGAATCCCGTACGGGACCGTCCATTTATTTCGTCTACTACACGTACTTCGACAAAATGGAGGTCTATGCCCGGGTTGGTTCCGAGAAAGTGATTCGCTTCACCATCGTATCTCCCAAAGCCGGACAAAAGTGCACCTATACGGAAGCTTCCTTCGATGTAAACTACCACGTACAGGAACTCCCGGACGGAGAAGTCACCATCACCCGGTTCGATGAAGAGAAACACATCATCAGCGGGCTGTTCGAAGGAGGACAAGTGACGAAAGGACGCTTTGACGTTACATTCGAAGTCAATTCATACATCCCTCAGGAGGCTCAGGAGGAGATTTAAGACCTTCACCCCGGAAAGAAAACGCCGATGACCCTATCCGCACCTACACTCGATTTTATCCGCCAGCATGCCGAAGACGATGTTCGCGCATTGGCCTTGCAGGCAGGAAAATATCCGGATGTGGATATCCGGACGGCCATCGTACAGATATCCGGACGGCAGGCAGCCAAAGATAAGGTTCCTTCGTGGGCTGCCACGGAGGGACTCCTCTACCCTCCCCACTTATCACTCGAACAATGTTCGTCGGAACTGACAGCCAGGTATAAAGCTTTACAGATAGCAGAACCGGGCGAGTCGCTGGTAGACCTCACCGGCGGCTTCGGTATCGATTGTGCTTTCCTTGCTTCCCGTTTCCGGCAAGCCGTATATGTAGAGCGCCAGGAAGCACTCTGCGAGATAGCCGCACACAACTTTCCTTTGTTGGATTTGAACCACATCACCGTCTGCAACGAAGATGCCATAGCCTATCTGCAACAGATGGAGCCGGTAGATACCCTCTTTATTGATCCGGCCCGGCGCAACGAACACGGAGGCAAAACAGTAAGCATAGCCGATTGTGAGCCCGATGTGGCACAGTGGGAGGAACTGCTTGTCGGCAAAGCCCGGAGGGTGATTATCAAGTTATCGCCCATGCTCGACCTGACGCTGGCACTGAACGAATTGCGGCATGTATGCGAAGTACACATCGTATCGGTGAACAATGAATGCAAAGAGTTGCTTCTATTCCTGAAACGCGAACCAGCGGCGGAAATTCCGATTCATTGCATCAACCTTACTTCTAAGAGCTATGCGGAGCTTGCTTCTAAAAGCGCCCACTCTTCCAAAGACATTCTACTTTCTGAAAGTGATTATGCCTCTGAAAGCGTTTCCCCTAAAGGTATCCAGAACGTGGTCTTCACCCGCGAACAGGAACAATCCGCCCCTTGCCCGTACACATCCGAAACAGGCGTCTATCTATACGAGCCAAATGCTTCCCTGCTCAAAGCCGGAGCTTTCCGCACCATCGCCTATATATATAAGGTAAAGAAACTACATCCCAACAGCCATCTCTATACTTCGGACGAGTACATAGAAAACTTCCCCGGAAGAGTGTTCCGTATCCGGGCGGTCGGCTCGTTCAACAAGAAAGAGACGAAGGAGTTGCTGGGCGATATCCGAAAAGCCAATCTCACCGTACGAAACTTCCCTGCTTCGGTAGCCGAACTGCGCAAACGCCTCAAACTGGCCGAAGGAGGAGACACCTATCTCTTCGCCACCACCCTGTCCGACGACCGTAAAGTACTGATCCGCAGCGAGAAAATGTAGAAGGAGAACCGTTTACCCGCAACGCCGTAACCCAATCGTAGCATGTTTGTTATGCAATCTTCAATAGTACGTAAGATGTCCGAAATACACGACCCGTACTTTTGTGCCGTAATATTAACGCATAATAACAAACATGAAAAGAATTTTAGAACTGATTGTATTTGTTCTTTTAGTCATCAACGTAAACGGCAAGCTCTTTGCCGAAGAGAGAGTTAACGCTCTCAAACAGGGCGCCGTTCGCGGACGCATCATCGACACTCAGAAACAAACCCTTCCGGGCGCTTCTATCTACATTGAAAATTTACGCACCGGAGTGACGAGCGACGTCAACGGTTTCTACACACTGCCCAACCTGGTTCCGGGTACATACACTGTCAAAGTAAGCTACGTGGGTTATTCACCGGTAGAAATGAAAATAACCATTCCCGAAGGTAAAACATTGGAGCACGATGTGGTACTCAGCGAAGGATTGGAACTGCAGGAAGTAGTGGTAGGAGGAGCCTTCCAGGGACAACGCCGTGCCATCAACTCGCAGAAAAACAACATTGGAGTCACCAATGTGGTATCGGCCGACCAGGTAGGGAAGTTTCCCGACTCGAACATCGGCGATGCCTTGAAACGCATCTCGGGTATCAATGTACAATACGACCAGGGCGAAGCCCGTTTCGGTCAGGTACGCGGTACCTCGCCCGACTTTAGCTCGGTAACCATCAACGGAAACCGTATTCCTTCGGCTGAGGGAGATACCCGCAACGTACAGCTCGACCTGATTCCCGCCGACATGGTACAAACCATCGAAGTGAACAAGGTAGTGACCTCGGATATGGACGGCGACGCCATCGGCGGATCGATCAACCTGGTGACCAAGAACTCTCCCTACAAACGTATCATCACAGCCACGGCCGGAAGCGGTTACAACTGGATCAGCGACAAGGCGCAACTCAACCTGGGACTTACCTATGGCGACCGTTTCTTCGACAAGAAACTGGGTATGATGCTTTCGGCTTCGTACCAGAATTCCCCTTCCGGATCGTACGACACAGAATTTATGTGGGAGAAGGACGACAACGATAAGGTATATATCAGCGACTACCAGATACGCCAGTACTTCGTAACCCGCGAACGCCAGAGCTACTCGGCAGCTTTCGACTGGGATATGAATGAGAACAACAAATTCACCTTCAAAGGTATCTTCAACAACCGCAACGACTGGGAAAACCGGTACCGTACTACACTGAAAGGTCTCGAGGCCGACGGTAAAGCTACCGTACGTGTGCAGACCAAAGCCGGATCGCCCGACAACCGCAACGCACGTCTGGAACGTCAACGCACCATGGACTTCACATTGGGCGGCGAGCACCTGCTCGGTTCGGTACAGATGGACTGGAGCGCCAACTACGCCCGTGCCACAGAAGACCGTCCGAACGAACGCTACATCGACTTCCAACTGAAGAAACAACAGTTCGATATGGACCTGAGCGACGAACGCCAACCGTTTGCCACCCCCAAAACCGGTTCTACCATGACCCTGAACGATAAGTTCAGCCTCAAGGAACTGACCGAGCAACAAGGAAACATCAAAGAGGAAGACCTGAAATTCGGCCTCAACCTGAAGAAAGAATTCGACGGCGGCAGCAAGCTCCGCTTCGGCGCCAAAGTGGTAAGTAAATCGAAAGACAAAGAAGTGGAGTTCTACCAATACACTCCGAAAGACGAAGATGCTTTCCTGGCCACCACACTGAACAATACCGCTAATCAAAGCACCGATAAGTTCATGCCCAACAACAAATACCAGGCCGGCACCTTTGCCACCAAAGAATACACAGGCGGACTCGATCTGAACAACGCCTCTTTATTCGATAAAGAGATCGTACAGGAAGAACTGGCCTCAGCTTTCGAAGCCCGTGAAACAGTTACATCGGGATACATCTGCTTCGACCAGAAGTTCAGCAAGAACATCGACCTGGTAACAGGTATCCGTATGGAGAATACCGCACTGAAATATACCGGACGCACCTACGACGACGAAGCCGACCTGACTTCCAAAACACCGCAACAGAAGAACCATTACATCAACTTCCTGCCTTCGTTACTGGTAAAATGGAACGTCAACGACGACTTCAAGGTACGCGGTTCGTACACACAAACCATCGCACGTCCCAAGTACTCGGCACTGGTTCCGAGTGTGAACATCAAACGCGCCGACTCGGAAGTAATCGTGGGTAACTCTGACCTGCAACCCACCCTGTCGTACAACTTCGACCTGAGCACGGATTACTACTTCAAGAGCATCGGTCTGGTAAGCGCCGGCGTGTTCTACAAAAAGATCGACGATTTTATTGTGAACCAGGTCAGCACCAACTATGAATATCAAGGTACGGTGTACAACCGCTACATCCAGCCCAAAAATGCAGGAGATGCCGATCTGCTCGGCGTGGAACTCTCGTACCAACGCGACTTCGGCTTCATCGCCCCGGCATTGAAGTGCATCGGTTTCTACGGTACATACACCTATACATACACCGATGTGAACAACTTCAACTTCGAAGGACGTGAAAACGAAAGCGGACTGAAGCTTCCGGGATCGCCCGAGCACACAGCCAACGCTTCGCTTTACCTGGAAAAGAGCGGATTGAGCCTGCGCCTGTCGTACAACTACGCCTCATCATTCATCGACGAAATGGGTGAAGCATCCTTCTATGACCGCTACTACGATGCCGTGAGCTACCTCGATGCCAATGCCAGCTACACCTTCGGTAAAAAAGTGAAAACCACCCTCTATGCCGAAGCCAACAACCTGCTGAACCAACCGCTCCGTTACTACCAGGGAACGAAAGACCGCACCATGCAGGCCGAATACTACGGTATCCGGGTGAACGCAGGTATCAAGCTGAGCTTCTAATCAAAACAGTTTGTAATGATAAATAATAACCTAATGAAACTTAGAACATCACTCATTCTCACCCTTGCGTTGGTAGCCTCCATGGCTACCGCGCAGTTGAAAGACTACTCCATCTTCGAGCACAAGTTCAATTTCTATATAGCCAACGACCTGGGTCGCAACGGCTATTACGATCAGAAACCGATAGCCGAACTGATGGGTACGATGGCCGAAGAGATCGGTCCGGAATTTGTTATCGCCACCGGCGATGTACATCACTTCGAAGGCGTACGCAGCGTAAACGATCCGCTGTGGATGACCAACTATGAACTGATTTACTCCCATCCGGAACTGATGATCGACTGGTTTCCCATCCTGGGCAACCATGAGTACCGTGGCAACACCCAGGCGGTGCTCGACTATACAAACGTGAGTCGCCGTTGGAGCATGCCCGCCCGTTACTACACAAAAACATTCAAGGAAAAAGAAACCACCCTGCGCATCGTTTGGCTGGACACCACACCGATGATGGAGAAGTACCGCAAGGAAAGCGGCACGTATCCTGATGCCGTAAAGCAGGATGTGAACAAGCAACTGGCTTGGTTGGATTCCGTACTTACCTCAAGCAAGGAAGATTGGGTCATCGTAGTGGGGCATCATCCCATCTATGCCGAAACCCCGAAGGACGACAGCGAGCGCACAGACATGCAGGCACGTCTCGACCCGGTGTTGCGGAAGCACAACGTCGACATGTATGTTTGCGGACATATCCACAACTTCCAACACATCCGTGTGCCGGGAAGCAGCATCGATTATGTGGTGAACTCATCGGCCTCTTTGTCGCGCAAGGTAAGCGCCATCGACGGAACAAAGTTTTGCAGTCGCGAAGCAGGTTTCTCGGTTTGCTCGGTAGACGCCAAGGAGATTAACTTATATATGATCGACAAACAAGGAAACATACTATATACACTTACGCACAAGAAATAATTTCTCTACTATTTAGATATAAGATGTTTGCAAGGCGCCCTCTTCGTGATGAAAAGGACGCCTTTTTTTATGATCCGCAACATGAACGGAACAGGGTAAGTTCGATGTTTCTACATTTTATCGAGCACCTTCTTGACCAGCCCTTCCATCACCACATAGCCCGGCTCTGTGGGATGTACGCCGTCATTGGTATATGCCGGATTCAACGCTTTGTTCTCGCCATGAACCATCGATGCATAATAATCCACATACGGCATTTTGTGAGCTTTGGCGTAAGCCTTTATCCGCTCATTGAGCGATTCGATCTTCCGGGGTACCTCTTGGATGGAAAGTCTCCATTTGAAGTTGGCAGCAGGCAGTACAGAGGACAGTACCACCTTGATTCCATTGGCCTTGGCCAGTTCCGCCATCGAGACGATGTTCCCGAATGTGTAGTCTTCGTTGTAAGGATCTTTATTCTCGGCCACATCGTTGGTACCTGCATTGATCACCACAATGGCCGGCCGGAGCATGATCACATCTTCCCGAAAGCGAAGCAGGAATTGGGCAGAAGTCTGCCCGCTGATGCCCCGTCCTACATAGGAATTATCGCGGAAGAAATCAGGGTGACATTTCACCCATCCCTCGGTAATGGAATTACCCATGAATACCACCCGCTTTTCTTTTTTACCCGGTGCGGGCAACTCTTTGTTCTGTTTGGCATAACGCCCCAGATTGGCCCAATCGTTATTCTGGGCATTCAGTGGAAGGATAGCTGCACTCACAAAGAAAGCAACTACACCCACCAGACGCATAAAAACCGTACGTTTCATCATTCTTCGATTATAAGCTGTTCAACAAACCTACTTTACCTTCATTAACCAGTTTCAGGATCAGTTCCCCGAAAAGGGTGTTCTGCCAGGCAAACCAGGCACGGGTGAACTTCTCCGGATTGTCTTTGTGGAAGGACTCGTGCATGAAACCGGTACCGGCATCGGTAGCCATCAGCAGTCGGATGCATTCCTTTATCTCCTGATCGTCCCGGCTGGTGAATGCTTTCATCATAATGCTCATCGGCCATACCATGTCATATCCGATGTGCGGACCTCCGATGCCTTCACCGGCTTTACCTTTGAAGAAATACGGATTGTCGAGGCTCCACACAAAACGGCGGGTATTCTGGTAGATGGGATCGCTCACATTCACATCGCCCAGGTAAGGCATAGCCAGCAGACTGGGTACATTGGCGTCGTCCATCAGCAGTTGGTTGCCGAAACCGTCTACCTCGAAAGCGTAGATAGGTCCGTACTTGGGATGGGGATAAATGGCGTATTTCTTCAACGCGGCTTCCACCTCGTTGGCCAGGGCGGTACACTCCCGCGAAAGAGCCGCGTCCTTGTTGACCGTCGTCAGAATCTCAGCCGCTTTCCGTAAAGAAGACACGGCGAAGAAATTAGACGGAACCAGGAACTGGAACGTAGTGGCATCGTCCGAAGGGCGGAAAGAAGAAACGATCAGTCCTACGGGGTTGACCGGTGCGCCCAGTCCGTCATTGTTCAGCGTGTCGAGTGCGCGTTCCGTCTTACGCTGGAACTTGTAAGGGCCTACGCCGTCCTTGCGTTGTTGTTCCTTGAATGTTTTCAATACGTTTTTGATAGCAGCCAGCCACTCTTCATCAAAGACGCGGGCATCGCCTGTCTTTTTCCAATATTCGTGAGCCAACCGGATAGGATAACAATGCGAATCGATCTCCCATTTGCGTTCGTGCAGTTCGGGCTTCATGGCTGTGAGATCCGACATCCACTCGCCACCTTTCGGACCGTCGTTATATGCATTGGCATACGGATCGATGTTGATGCACTTGAACTGGCGACGTATCACTCCTTCGAGCATCTTCTTAAGTTCCGGGTCGGTGTTGGCCAACTGTACATACGGCCACACCTGGGCACCCGAGTCGCGCAGCCACATGGCATGAATGTCGCCGGTGTACACAAAGGTATCGGGCTTACCGTCGAGCATGCGGAAATGGATGGTAGTATCCAGCGTATTCGGGAAACAGTTCTCGAACATCCACGCCAGGCGGGCGTTGGTCAGCAGTTTCTTGACTCTTACAATTTCAGCCTCTACCGCTTTCGAGGTATAGAGCCTGTCTTTCATCTCCGGCCGATTGCTCTGGTAAGCAGCGCTTACGGCGGCATGATTCACTACTGCGGTATTGTCTTTCCGCAGGGTTACTTCCGAGGCATTCGCACCGTTGCACATACACAAGGCGGCAACCGCACACAAACCGATTGTTTTCTTCTTCATACTCTGTATATAAATTGTTTCGTTCATTGAATATCCGCCAGGCGGGCATACATCTCGATCATGGCAGCCTGGGTAAGCAACCATTTCTTATTGTCCCGGTTCTTCCCGGTAAAGTCGGCGCCGAACAGCCCGTTTTCGTCGCGGGCATGGTCCCAGGCATAGTCCAGACTCTGATTGAAGGAGTTCAGGTAGGTCTTGTTTTTGTCTACCTGGTAGAGTTCGATGAATCCCCTCAGCATGACGGCCGTAAACCACACATCTCCTTTTTTCAACAGCTTGAACGACGTACCGTCTTCCTGTTTGTAGTCCATGAAGAAGTAGCCGTGGCATGCCTGGGCAATGTTCTGTGCATCGGTCAGGTACTGCCCGTCGCCGGTGAGCAGGTACAACAAGGTGGCTGCCTGCATCATCTGTCCGCTGTTGTAAGCAAACTTAGCCCGTCCGATAGTTCCATCCAGGCCGATGTTGTCGAAATACAGATAGTCGGTCGGGTCTTGCAACGTTTTCTTCGTCCACTCGTACAGCCCCTTGCCTTTGCGCAGGAAGGTACTGTCTTGCGTAGCCTGAAAAAGTTTCAATGCGTACACAGCTCCGGGTGCATTGGAACAGGTATTCTTGGATTTCTTTTTCTGCTCGCACCAATAGATACCGCCGCCCAATACATCGTCGGTACCGCTCTCGATGAACGTCCAGATCAGTTTGGCTTTTTCCAGGTACTTGTCTTCCCTGGTCAGGTGGTAGGTATCGGTAAAGTCGATGCCCAACCAAACGTTGTCATCGTAAAAGCGATCGGATGGCGAAGCGGTACGAACGTACGAAGCATAGGCTGCGGGACTCCTGCGAACATCGAAGTACTCTTCGAGTCCTGTCAGGACTTTCTGGTCGAGCAGTGATTTGTAGTATGCGTCGCCGGTGGTGGCCAGCAAAGCATTCACCGCAGAGAATGTACCGGAGTACGGCCACAAATACGAATACTGGTTGGGCTTGTTCTTTTGTTCTTCGGATGCCAGGTAAGTGGCCTTATAGGCGGCATCCATCGGATAATTCTCCAGCAACAGGCAGGTTCCCGGAATGGAATAGCGATGGTATAGTGAATCCAGCGTTTGCCGGGCCCGGGTCAGAGCCACCACATCGCCTGTGGTAGGTTGCTTTTGAGTCTTACAACCTGTTACCAGCAACAGGGTGCACATCAGGGAGAGAAATAACTGCTTAACGTTCATTACGAATGATATTTTTAATGGTTTTGATTCTTTGGTATAAAACATGTTGCAAATGTAATCGCATTGTTCAAAGTCGAGCTACAACTTTGTGACATTAAAGTATGGTCGCCTGCAATGACGTAAAAGGAGATAGATTTGTCGCAAAGACAGACCTTCAATCACTCTTCCTGTACGATTTTTATAATTCATCCAGCACTCCTACACGATTTTCGAGATACACAGCTGGTAATAAGATGGTTAACCCGTGCTGGATCCCTGCTTTATCCTACACGGATCCAGCACAGTTTGAGGTATCCTACACGGTCATCGTTTTTATCATTAGCCTCATCGCACCGATTGTTTCCTGGTATGAAACAGGTTGTTCCATCAGATGAAACAAGGTGTGCCACGCCGTGAAACAAGTTGTGCCACACCGTGAAACAGGTTGTGCCACACCGCGAAACAGGTTGTGCCACACCGCGAAACAGGTTGTGCCACGCCGCGAAACAGGTTGTGCCACGCCGTGAGACAGGTTGTGCCACGCCGTGGGACTGTGTAGTTGATAGCAAAAAATCAATGATTCAAATCTTTCCTGACTATATCTTCCTGCTGTTCGCGGTATTGCCGGGGCGGTATGCCATAATGCTGTGTAAACAATTTATAGAACGTACCCCGATTGGCGAATCCCGTCTGGCCCATAATGTCTTCGATTGTGAGGTTCTTTGTCAGCAACAACCGTTCGGCCATCGCCAGACGGTATTCCTTGATGATCTCCGTCGGCGACTTATCGGTAATCGGTTTCAGCTTCCGGTAAAGTTGCCGGGCGCTGTAGCCCATATCCCGGCTCAACAGCTCAATGGATAAGTTCGGGTTTGATACATTCTTCTCAATGGTTTCCATGATCTTATCGAGAAACTCCTGATCCTCCTGGTGTAAAACGTTTCCATTATCTACCTTAAACGAGCTGTGAATGGAGCTGTAATACTCCTTCAAATCGGACTTCCGCTGAATCAGCCGGTGGACAATCCTTTCCAGGTATCTCACATTAAAGGGTTTGGTGACGTATGCCTCCGCCCCGGAGTCAATGCCTTTCACCTGCTCGTCCTCGTGGTGGAGAGCCGACAACAGGATCAACGGAATATGGGTCCACAACTTATTCTGCTTAATGGTGCGGGCAAAGGAGAGACCGTCCGTCTCGGGCATCATCACATCCGAGATGATCAGGTCGGGCTGTTTCAATTCCAGACTGGCAAGCGCCTCCCCGGCATTGCTGAAAGACAACACGTTGTATTTGCCCACAAAGATCTCCGAGATAAACCACAGCATGGAAGGCTCATCGTCGATGATCATGATGGTTTGCCTGGAAGCATCGAAGGTATGATGTATCCGCTCCGGCCCCGGCAATTCCGCAGAGCTTCGTTGAAGGCTTGCTCCATACACTTCCTGAGGCACTTCCTCGGTGGTAAGAGGCAACTGCGGCAAGGTAACCGTGAATGTAGTTTGCTCACCGGGCACACTGCCTACGTCGATCTGCCCATTCAGCAAGGTGGCCATGCTCTTGCAAATGGCCAGTCCGAGACCATTGCGGGAGTTTTTACTGTTCACCTCAAAAGAGTCCAGAATCTTGAACCGGTCGAATACCTTCGTCAGGTTCTCTTTATCGATTCCCTTGCCCGAGTTCGAAACACGCAACGTCAGGAGTTGGTTCTCTACTTTCAGCTCCACTGTTATGTTACCACCGTCGGGCGTATATTTAAAGGCGTTGGATAATAGGTTGCCGGCAATCTTGTTGAAACAACCGAGGTCCGTATTCCACTGTACGCCCGGTTCAATGTCCAGCCGATACTCCAACTTCCGGGACTCCGCCAACTCGCAGAAAGATTCTGCCATGTCCTGCATCTCCTCCGAAACGGACAATTCCCGGACAGCAAGCGCCCGGTGACCGGTTTCCAGCCGGCGGAACTCCAACAGTTCCAGGATCAGGCTGTTCAGCCGTTCGGCATTCTGGCGTATCATCTCGACATACCTCCGTATGTAGCCATCCGCCTGCGGATAGGCAAGTATCTTCTCACACGGCCCGTAGATCAGCGTCAAAGGCGTGCAGAACTCATGGGTGATATTGGTAAAGAAGCGCAATTTGGATTCGTAGATCTCCTCTTTCTTTTGCCGGTTCAGTTTCTCCATCAACCCCTGTTGCTTCCGCCGGTACTTCCGCACGCACAGGAGGACTATCCAGAGAGAGCAAGCCAGAGCCAGCACAACGTAAACCGCGTATGCCCAGTTATTCAGGTACCAGGGAGGGGTAATGCGGATGAGGAGTACGTTCGCCGGCCCCTCCTCACCGTTGATGTTGTTCCTGTATTTCACCAGCAAGGTGTATTCGCCCGGGGCCAGGTTAGAGAAGATAGCGCTGGCCGATGACCCGTTCTCCACCCAGTTGTTACTGATCTCTTCCAGCTTATAGGAGTACGAGTAATTGTTTCCGTTGATAAAATCGAGCGTCATGAAATCGATGCAGAAGAAGTTCTGGCTATAGTCCAGTTGAAGAACGAGCCGGTCTTTCTCTTGCGAAAGGAAATCGTATATATTATAGTTTTTACCGAAGATCGACAGTCCTTTCAGGTGTATCTGCGGCAGGTAGTCGGCGGCAATGTACGCATTCGGGCCGACCGTGACAAACCCGTTGGTTCCTCCGAAGAACAAGGTTCCTGTGTGCTCATCCTTGTAAAAGGCCCCGTCGCTGAATTCGGTTACCGTCAGGCCGTTGCCCCGGTTGTAGGTTTGTCCGGTATTCCCTTGGGGGTTGAACCTCACCAAGCCCTGGTTGGTACTCATCCAGAGATTGCTCCGGCGGTCTTCCAGAATACCGTGTACCGTATTGTTCAGGTACAAATCGACGTCGCCACGCCGGCGTGAGTTATCCAGGTTGAAGTGCAACAACCCAGAACTGGTACCCAGCCAGAATCCCTGATCGTTTTTAAGAATCGAGAAAATATCGTTGACCGTCTGGCTGTTTGCATGGTCGCTGAAGTTATAGGGTATCAACTCCTCCGTGATTACATTCAGCCGGTACGCCCCCTGCCCGCGATTGCCAAACCAGAGGATGGAATCGTTCTCCCGGAAAGAGGTAAAGAAGTAATTCGATGCCATGCGCCCCCCGTCGAGCACGATCCTTTTGGCCGACTTTACCACCGGCAAAGCGTTGGCATACCCCAGGGTGACTTTCACAATTCCCTCGCCCACGGTAGATACCCACAAGGTGGTGTCGTTCAGTTCATAAATGGAATGCACATACTTCACCTGTTTCCCATCGGTCGTAACCGGAAGTACCTTCGTCTGCCTGCTTCGGTACGAGTAATAGTTGATCCCGTATTCCGTACCGATCCATAACTTATCCAGGCAACCGGGAGCAAAGCAATAGACCGAATTATCGGTCAATGTACTGTTGCTGGTGGAAATTCGGTCGAAAGACCGGGGATGGGTGACGCTCGGATCATAGTCCTTTATGCGCAGTATGCCTCCTCCTTTTGTACCGACCCACAACGTTTGTTCCTCATCGAAATAGAGCGCGCGCACGGGATTGCTGATCTGGTACACCGGTGTGTCGAGCAAAGTGCTGGTCAGGGTATATGCGTCGTTGTAGTACATATACACCCCTTGTCCGTCGGTACCGATCCACAGAATATCCTGAAACTTATCCTTCATCAGGCAAAAGACACCCGAATGAATCTCCGTTCGTTGCAGTTGGTATTTCACTTTCTGATCGGCCATGTACTTCAGCACGGTAAGCCCGCTACTCTTGAAGCCGATGTAGTAATCATCATGCATTTTGGTGATGGAAGAGACTCCCCCATGCACATCGATCTCAGCTTTCAGGTCGGCGATGTAATAAGATTGCCGGTTGTTGAAGTCGTATTCGTACAGCGAATAGGTCTCGTCAATGAAGTAAACCAGGTTATCTTCCGCAAACGCCCGCAACAGTTTCCCCGGATGCTTGAAGAGTGTAACGGGAACCAGGTTCACAGACTGTTCCGTCTTGTCGATCCGGTAACTACGGGTATCTCCATTCGAAGTGAATACCCATAAATGATTGTTTTTGTCAATGGTGATAGCCAGTACGTGTTCGAATGCCAGCGGAGGAACATCCAACTTCCGGAAAGATTGCTCATCGGATAGATAATAGTAGAGGCAGCCATCATCTTTTAGAATGAAAAGGTCGTTGCCGGTGTGCTGCACCAGGAAACTTTTATCTTTGAACTCCGCAAAACTCCGGCAGGTCTGTTGCCCGGTATCCAGCCGGTCCAGCCCGTAGTTTGTCTGTATCCACAACACATCCTGCTCACTTCCCACAATGCGGTTGATCAGGTTTCCCGACAACGTTTTGGAAGCGTTGACCGGGCTATAAAGTTGTATAGAGGTACCGTCGAATACATTCAGCCCATCGCAGGAACCAATCCATATCACCCCCCGGCGATCTTGGTACAGAGAGAGGATGGCACTGTTGGACAGCCCGTCTTTGTTGGTAAACTGACGCAGGCTTTGAGCGTTGGCTACATACGGCAGGCATATAACGCAAAGGAAATAGATAAGTTTCTTATGGAGTCGATATAAGTTCTTCATAATATACATCCGGACAGGTGATGGGAGCAAAGATAAATAGAAAACGGCTTAAAACGAAAGATCGTTGGTTTAAAATCAACAAAAGGTTTTGGCTTTTAGAAATGGAACCTATCGGATAGGCAGGTGACAGATGATAGATGAGGTGATAGATGATTTCGGCAAAAACGGCATCTATCACCTCATATATTGTTTTGTGAGTCAAACACTTGGATCGATTTTGGTGAAAGGTGATAGATGCGTTTGCATTTTTCTGTATAGTTGGGGCGAGTTGGATCTGCATTAGCCAGCAAGGATATTGTGTTTCCTTTAAAACCAACCGCCCTTTGGTTTAGAACCTTCGGGGCGTTGGTTTTAAACCTTCGCTTTCGCAGACGGTTAATTACTCATACGAATCAGCGGTTGAAAACTCTTTCTGATTCGCATGAGTACTATAATTCATTATCAATAGCCTTATTTGATTGCCTGTCATAGATCCCGATAAATTCCTAACAACTTATCGGGACACCTTGAAACATTAGCCAGTTTTAACAATGACATAACTCTTTCTACAACAAAGGCTATTCCAGTTTGCCTTTATCAATAGCATTTGCTAAATCTTCTAAGGTTAGTTTCTCTCTTTTATAAGGATCTTTATTAGACCTTCCCAAAAACCACTTAAAATCAATACCCTCAGAATGAAAATACTTATTAAAATCAAAATTAGAAACATCTACATTAAATATAGAACTGTAATCTTCTATGAAATCAATTGCATCATCACCTGTCACCCCTAAGTCTTTTTCAACTTCTGTTTCTTTAGATATTTTATTTGGATCAAGATAATCCAAACTAATTATATATTCTTTCAATATATTAAAAGTTCTCTTTTCCATAATTCATGATATTTAAAAACTACCAAAAGGCACATAATATTCACCCAATATTGGCACAAAACGTCCCATCATTCTTCCCAATACAGGGCTCCTTAATGGTTGTCCTAACATACGAGCTGGAATAATCTTTTTAGTGTACTGCCAAGTTTTAGGATACTTTTTACTTAAGTTCACTGGATACTTCTTCGAAAGATATGAAAAAGCTTTAATCCTCGGTCAGTACTCAGTTCCTTGTCACCGTACTTGTATGGCCGGGAACCAATTCTCACTCCTTCACTAAATTCGTCTTACCTTAAGTCAGTTTAGTGAGGCTATATTTACCCATCTTTATTTGCTTAAGTAGAATTCGACTATTTTTCCTACCATTAGAATCTCCCAATTGTCCAGCTTTATTGTAACACTCAAGAGCTTTCTCTATATTTTGTACAGTTCCCTCTCCTTTTTCATATAGAATACCTAAGTTGTTATAAGCAGCAGCTATACCCTGTTCAGAAGCCTTAGTATACCAATATATGCACTTACGTGGAGAATAAAACATATTTTTGCCCCAAAAGTTATAATCTTCGTATGTCAATCCTAATTCATATTGAGCCTCAGAATATCCTAGATAGGCGGATTTACGCAGAAGCTTAAGATACTTATGATACAACTCCTCACGGGAAAATAACTTTCCCTCCAATTCATAATCTTTTTTATAAAGCATACTGAGTATGGCTTTAGCTTGTATAAATTTACGTTCTCCTCTCATATTATTCCGATTTATTATTTTCTCGATGTTTCTTTTTCCAATATTCATCAAAGCCCTCTGGTTTCGGTTTGGTTCCAGTTTTTCCATCAGCATCTTTAAACTGTATTCTATCAGGACTCTTGAGAAGATTCAGAAGATTGTATTCAATACCAATTACATAAACCAGCAATCAAAATCGACTTTTGAGTTTCACTCTATCAAACGAAAATCTACAGAAGGACTTATCTTGGTGGAAAACGAAACTCCACCTCTTTGGGTCAAACTCCTTTTGCTAAAATTTGCTATTTGAGGTTTATCTCTAAAATACAATTTAAAGCCTATCGATTTAAAAGTTATTTCCCCTTGCAAAAGCTCGATACTCCATTCATACTCAATTTCTTTCGGTTTGTTTTTTGAAACATGAGGATTTTTTTGAGTAATATTATCAATGTCTAAGGACAAATTGGTATCAATATCAAAATTTACGTCCCAAACATTATTAAATATCAATGTAGCTGGAGCTATTTTAAGCTTATATCGCTTCCCTCTTTTTTGAGGGGCAATCCACTCATCAATAAAATCAATATCAAAATATAATTTATATCTTGACTCATCAAATGCAAATCCAAATATTTTACAATCATGCCATAAAATATTTTCAAAATCTTTTGTTGATAAACTCTTTTTATTCATATTGCTAACTATTATTTTGGTAACTCATCAGGACGCGCTGGCCTTGGGTCTTTTTTAGGTTCGTGAACATGTGGAGTTTGAGTTTCTTTTCCTGAACTATCTTTGTGAGATGTCCCCTTCTTATCAACTCTCTTCACTTTGTCAAACCCTGTTGGATTTTTAGGATTCTGCTTATATGTGGTCGTATTTATTATTTTCCCATCGCTGCTTCTTCTAAATCCCCAGTGGCATTTGGATCGGGCTTTATTCCACTCATTACAGATACTCTTCCTTCTAGGGTAGCCATACTCTATATTGCTGTAACAACTGTTCCTATCAACACTATAATGATTTGCGTTCGAAACATTTCCAGCTTCTACAGATAGAATACCCAACGACAGGTTATGATCCTTTGATAGCGCTGTACCTTTAAGAGAATCCCAAAAGCTATCAATAATATAACAATCTGCTATTTTTTTGATTTTGTTTCATTCAACTTCACCATCATAATCAAACTTTTCCAATGTCCAACTAATAATGCACTCATTAATAAAGTCACTTAAACATTCGTGAGTAACTTCTGGAGGATCCAGTTCTGAGTATTCATAATTTGAAACCCAAAAAATGATATTACATGAATTACCTTCTTTGGTTCTGTGCAAAGTATCAAAGCAATAGAAATTGCCTCCTCCATCAGCACAAAATGGCACTACATTTTTATATTGCGGATACATGACTTCAAAGTGCTCAAATTGATATACATTGACCAAATCTTCATTATCTGAATGAAATGTAATACCTAACACTTCGTCTCCCATCAAATTAAAGCCATTAGTTTCACTTAATAAATAAATATAATCATTGGGAAGCTTCACTTGAAACTTTTTCTCAAATGCAGCAACTAGACCTGATTCAACAGGTGAATTAAGCGATAACACTTCTGGTGAGAACTTCGTTAATTCTGACAAAGTATTATTAATATCTTCCATATAACTATTCACTGTATTCATTATAGTAGAATTCTGCCAACCAGAAGAATAATTGACAGAATTCTACTATAAACATTACAGAATATACTTTCCTTCTTTAATTTGTTTTAATAGAACTCGCCTGTTTTTCTTACCATAAGAATACCCTAATAGCCCGGCTTTTGTATAGCAGTCCAAAGCTTTCGCAATATTTTGCGAAGCACCTTCGCCTTTCTCATATAAATAGCCTAAATTGTTATATGCAGCCGCAAAGTCTTGTTCGGAGGCTTTTGTGTACCAATATACACACTTTTTTGGCGAATAAACCGGATTTACTCCCCAAAAGTTATATTTTTCATAAGTCTGCCCTAATTCATATTGAGCTTCGGGAAATCCTACATATGCGGATTTGCGCACAAGATTAAGATATTTATCATATAACTCCTCGCGAGAAAACCATTCTCCTTCTAGTTCATAATCTTTCTCATAAAGCTTACTGAGTATAGCTTGAGCTTGTACAAAATTCAGTTTTCCTCTCATATTATTCCGATTTATTATTATCTGGATGTTTCTTTTTCCAATATTCATCAAACCCCTCCGGTTTGGGTTTTTTAATATCCTTACCTTCAGATATCTCCTGTTCCTAAAGCAACATTACTCATCATTTATAACATCTTCGTCAAGCTTTCCAGCCACAATGCCTTTAAGTAAATACTCAACCACAAAGACCTTTTTTACTGTCTTTTTCTTTACTCTAAAAAATTCAAGTATAGGTGATAAAAAGTCAATGCCTTCAGCCTTAAAATAATCATACATTAAAAAGTTAGTTACATCAACGTTAAACCTTTTACTGTACTCTACAAAGAAATCCCAAGCCTCATCACCTGTAATTCCTAAATCTTCTTCTATCCTAGTTTTTTCAGTTATTTGTTCAGACTCTAAACTCGGATCAAAATTTCTCATAAAGGAAATTACGTCATTCAAAGCAGCTAAATAAACATCTTTCATTGATATACGCTTATAATTATAAAAGAGACTTCCGAATTATCGCAAGCTATTTTTCTATCCTGAATCATTCTATATAATAGAACTTAGCAGACTCCTCTATTTCTTCAAAAAGATCTGTATCAAATTTGAAGTTTCTTATTTCCCAATTATTTTTAGCTTTATATAATGTAAAGCTAAATCGAAGCGGCTGTTTCTCGTACTTTACAACATATGCATAATGAGCAATACTTTGTCCTATATGTCGATTATATACAATCTCATAACCTTCATATCTCCCCAAATTCTTAGTTACTTCAATGAGCTTCTGCTTAAGATCAGTCAACTCATCTTTGTCTGGCCCCATCACCCTATTATTTGAAAACAGTTTATCTAAGGCCTGATCTGCCCCAACAGTTTTATAAAACTCAAAAAACTGGTTTATAACAGGATTTGTATCCTGCTCAGTATTAGAGCAGGACACAAACATAATACAAAATAAAATTAATAAACTTCTCATATTATTGATTACCGTTAATGATTTCTTGTTCTTTAGTCTTAAAATCCATACTAGGAGTTAACATTTCTACTATTAGTTCCAGTGAACTAGCGATATTGTAGCCGATGTATCTCCTAAATTTATATTCGCCACTAGATGCATATTACTACCAAGCAAATTTAATAAATTGTATTATATATCGCAAATCCCTCATTCCGCTTGTTAGATTGCAAATGACCGAGTTCATTATATTGATTATCTACAGGGTTACAGGGTTCTGGCGATTCGATTGATGGGTGGTCTTTAACAGCCTACCCATATTGTCGTAGATATAATCAGGACCTGCTGAAAAAATCAACAGGCCCTAGCTATACATAAGACGTAGAAAACTTCAAGAAGAACTTTTGCCTGCTTTTTAAACTATAGCGACCTCGGAAATTAGGTTAAAGATCTAAGATTTATCCCTAGAGCTCTTGTATTCGCCTCTTGTATATACTCCTACCCACTTATTCACATCTGCGAATTTGTATATCAAAAAAAGGAATGCAAAAAAGGAACCCATTATAATCATATTAGATTTTGCCTGTCTCAAACTAAGGTTCTTTTCTCCAACATAACTTAATGATGGAAAAACCTTATTATAATATATTTTATCAATATTGATATTCCTTTTTCTAATAGAAGAAGTGGCAATTGACTCCTTGAAATCATACAATTCATTATCTACTATATATGAATAATAAATATTTGTAATTTCTATTTTATTAGAAAATGTTGTCTCATAATCTATTTTAGCATTACTAGCTTCAACATACTCAAAAGAATTACCAATACCATTATATGCTATATATTGAAATAAAGCGACAAAAAATCCACCTCCAAAAAAGAGGAAGCCGACATAGAAAATAATTTTCATAAACCTATTCATATTAATTTCCTTGTTTTTTTAGTTGATCTTCGGTTGCTTTTATAGCCGCTTCGGTAGTTGCCGTCACGGCAGATTCTGCTTTAATCATTGACTTTGTTGTATTGAACCCTGCCGCACCCATCCCTTTTGTTATATTACTAACTGCTGCATTTACAATTCCTTGTGGTGCACCTTGTGCTTTCAGAGTGGTAGCTGTTGTTATATTCTTGGACATAGTTCCCTGAATTGCTTTCGTTGAAGCAGTAGCGGCCTTCCCCACAATTCCCAAAGATACTCATTGGCTAATAATTTCCTTGGCTTGATATATTCTATGAATTATCTAAGATTACACCAAACCAAGGAATACCCTTAGTTAATCATTGAAATGTTCCGATTTTATCATATCTCTAAATGCCTTATAAGCAGGTGTGTAATTTTTCAACTCCCCGATATACATACTTATTTCATCATTATAGAATCTTGTAATACTGAAACGTTTTATTACAAAATGTCCACTAGTATCATCTGAAGGGAAGCCTAAGGTCAACAATCTATTATAATAAGATTCAACTAGCTCAAAATCAACAGACTTATGTTCACATAGTTCCCATTTATTCTGATAATAAGAGAATCGAAAAAGGGAGCAGTTGTCGCAAACGGCATTTCTGATAATGAAGAAATATTGATTTACCATACTTCCCGATGCTTCTATTTCTACAAGATAAAAACCCTTCGAAAAATCATTCTTTGATAGTAAGGAGTCCTTATTTATTTGAGAAACAAAACTTTTACGTATTAAGCAATCTCCCATTAAAAAGAAGTTATAAGTCTCTACAAAGCACCGACTTTGCTTTTGAATAGATGACGAAAACAAATAATTCAGACTTAAATCCCTCCATCTATTTAGTAGAGAGTTACTAAATACAGCTTTCTCCTTTTCAGTTTTAATACTGCTTTTATTCTCTGTCTCAATTTGTTGGCCACTCTTATTTATGCAAGAGGTGCAAAGTACAATTGAGAACATAGCCAATGGGAGAACAATAATATTTACAATACACCTATACATAGACTCTTTATTTTTTAAGGTAATTCTCTTGCCGTAACACCCTGCTCACCTCTCATTTCATTCTCAGTTTTTGATTTTCCAACTGAATGAGAGGAATATATTCATTATCGTAGAATTCTGTCAACCAGAAGAATAATTGACAGAATTCTACGATAAACATTACAGAATATACTTTCCTTCTTTAATTTGTTTTAATAGAACTCGCCTGTTTTTCTTACCAAGAGAGTCACCTAACAATCCGGCTTTTGTATAACATTCTAGGGCTTTCGCAATATTTTGTGGAGCTCCTTCACCTCTCTCATACAAAGATCCTAAATTGTTATATGCAGAGGCAACACCTTGTTCAGAAGCTTTTGCATACCAATACATACACTTTTTAGGTGAATAAAGAGGGTTTCTACCCCAGAAATTAATATCGTCATATTCTAGACCTAATTCATATTGAGCCTCAGAATATCCTAGATAGGCGGATTTACGCAGAAGCTTAAGATACTTATTATACAACTCCTCACGGGAAAATAACTTTCCCTCCAATTCATAATCTTTTTTATAAAGCATACTGAGTATGGCTTTAGCTTGTATAAATTTACGTTCTCCTCTCATATTATTCCGATTTATTATTTTCTGGATGTTTCTTTTTCCAATATTCATCAAAGCCCTCTGGTTTACGGCTTTTGACATCTTTACCATTAGCATCTTTAGACAGTACTCTATCAGGATTCTTAGGATCAGGTTTCATCTTTTTAAAAGGATTGTCTGTCCCCTCAGGCTTTGCAGTTCTACCTCTTTCTCCTTTACTCCCTCCATTAGAGGATCTGGCTTCAGAAACTCGTCCCTCTTTATTACTCAAACTTTTAGCAGCAGTAACTCCAATTCCAACTCCATGGGCAGCTTGTGCTGCACCAACCAAAGAAACTCCAAGAGATGCCCCTAGTGTTTCAGGAGCAGCTACGGCTCCTGAAATAACACCTGTCATCCCTTCCATTGTTTGAACTGCACCTACTGCCATACTTGCTAAGTCACCGACATCTTGTCCAGCGTTAAAAGCAGAAGCGTCTGAGTAAGGAATTTTATTTCTGATATCTCCTGTTCCTAAAGCAACATTACTCATTGTAGAGGCAACAAAACCACTTACAAAGCTGTCTACTTTTCTAACAACTGATGTTGCACTTGCCCTTATTGAGGCTAATGTTGGCCACATGCCATTTTGGTCGACAAAGATAATCGGGTTATTCATACAATAGGCATAAGGACTCCACGAATAAAACTTTTCTGCTAAAGGATCCATCGTAGTGAATATCGGTATGTCCACAGCTTTATACCTGGCCGAGAAATCATACCAATTCAATCCACGATCAGTATCCAGTTCCTTATTACTGAACTTATAAGGCTGTGAGGAGGTAGTTAAACCATCCGCAAAAGACATCCCAAACGGATAATAATGGTTGCTCTGCATCACTGTACCATCCGCCTTGGCTACTACACGGTTGTTTCCTTGATGATCAGTCAAGTAGAAATAATAAACACTCCCCTCAATGTATCCGCCATCCACCAATATCCTTTTTAGAGAACCATTCTCATACACCTTATTACCAGCATACTCCGTCTTCTTTGAGTTGGAGGTTCCCCACTGTGCCGTGACTCTTAGCTTGCGCCCGTCAGAAGAATAGAGATACGTATTGATGCCTGAACCCTGACTACCCGATATTGACAGCCTGCCAGGCAAATTTAGCGAATTGTATTGTATATCGCTAATTCCTTTATTCAAATCTTTCACCAGGTTGCCATTTTTGTCGTAGAAGTACTCAGTCGCCAAGTTTACTCCGTTTCTAAAGTCCATGGAAATGGAAGTTGAGAGTGCCGGAGCGGCCGCCGTATCTTCCACTTTGAGCAATTGATTGCCTTGATAGTACAGGGTCAGCTTATCTATATCCCCAAAACCGGTTGCATTCGTATTCCCCCGACGGTTAAGAGTTAACATGTTCCCATGCTTGTCATAAGAATATGAAGTATTATAATTAGAATTGCGGACACCGTTTTCCAGATAGTTAGCTGCCGTGAGTCTGGAGAGACCATCGTACGTGAAATCATACCCGCGTATCTTGTTCTCGCCTAACACACTCCAATCCATAGCAGAGATGTTTCCAGTGTAACTAGGTGCGTTTGTCTCACCAGCCCGTTTGTCGTTGTAATACAACTTTTGGTTGAACAGTTCTCCTGTGATACTCTTTGTCCACGAGCGCAGGTTGTAGGCGTAGTCGGTGCGCAGCTTGTTATCCCCATTCCGCTTGTTGCTTTGTAAACGTCCGAGTTCATCATACTGGTTGTCCACCAGCACCACAGGCATTTCGTTGTTCCATTGATGAATGGTTTTCAGCAACCTGCCCATATTATCGTATGTATAACTGTACAACTCGGTTTGGTTTCCACCTGTGGAAGTTGTGTGAAGATGTTTCTTCTGTACAGGGTTTCCGGTAAAATCGTAAGCAGTGTATACCTTTTCAACACCACCCATGTGATTGTTCGATTTGGTTTGGATAACCCGTCCACGCTGGTCGTAGTATGACACAGAATAGAGGTAATCCGAGT
>JAVBVD010000023.1:0-195596 GCA_031554635.1 Bacteroides sp. | reverse complement strand
AACATGAGACTCAGAAAGCAAAGATTTAAGTTTGCTATTCTCATCGGGAAATTGCAATACAGAACAATACATAAGCTTTTTTGAGGGCAAAGATAAAGGACATGTGAAAGAAAGTGAACATGCACTAGGCCGAATGCTTACCACCATCCGGGTGTACACCCCTCCTAGATCCGGGTGTAGAGCGTTTGTACACCCGGATCTAGGAGGAATGTACACCCGGATGGAGGAAGAACTTTCTTACTTTGAATGAAAAAAAGCGGAGATACTATCAAAACGAACAGATACTGGTCTGACCACAAAAGAATGTAAGGTTCTTGCAATCAGTTGTATGCTATAGATAAAGCATGCGAAGTGCGTAAGAGGTGCGTAAGAGAAATCAACGTCTCTTACGCACCTCTATCCCCGATGAATAAAGGGTTTGAATACAATCGCGTGAGTGCGTATGTAGTTTTTAAACTTCTTGGGGAGAAAAGCCGAGATGAATCCAGATCTTTGATGTAGGATGACGAGTTATTCTATGCTATTAGGAAATGCCGATATACGCAAGCGGGCTGCCCCCATCGGGATCAAGGTAATTTCTTCCTTCTCCCCTTTCAGAGCCTCTGGTTCGGGCAGTACGCCGCACAGCCCGGTTTGATCCTCTTTCCAGGAAGGTATCAACCGCCCGTAAGCTTTCACTTCTAACGGCACGCCAGCCGGGGTAAACGGAAAATCATCGGCAGGCCACGGTTTTCGAACCACCTCGAACTTCTTGAAAGGCGCCTTTCCATCGAGTACCAAAGCATAATTCCAAGACGATTGGGAATAGATCTCTGTCGTAGGCCATAACTCGGGGCGGGCGTCCTTCTGCCATTTCGAATCCCAGATGGCTGTAGCACGACTATCTTTCTGTACATACTTCTCGTCTATCTTTAACGAGAGCGTCAACGGACCGTAATCTACACTTACACTGTTCTTATTTACCTGCCAGGTACGCAGACGGAACGACATCGGTAGCTTTAGTTCCACTTTGTCGCCATCCGACCATTCGCGATCAATGCACAGATATTTTCCGGTAACGGGAGTAACTCCTACCCGCTTACCATTGACAAGCACCCCGGCGCCGGTTGCCCACGAGGGTATGCGGAGATAGAACGGGAAACGCACCCGGCTGGTAGTACCAACGGTAAACGCAACACCTTCCTCGAACGGATAACGGGTCTGCTCATGCAATGTGATTTCCTTGCCCTGCCCCACTTTGAGCGTAGCCCGGCATGCAGCATATAAAGACACGGCTACCCCATTGTCCGGTGTGGCCAGCACCAGATGTTCGGCATAGTAAGGCCATCCCTGCGTATGGTTATGCTGGCAGCAACGGCTGCTGAACGGATTCATGGACAGGAACGGACCTTTGTTGTCGATTCCCGGATGATGGTTCTCCGAATCGCTGACGGTGTGGTTCGGGCAAGTGATGTAACGCAAGGATTTGAAGTCGGGCATCACGGCGGCGGGATAGGAATTGAAAGCAACCTCTTCACAATGCTCAGCCCAGAAAGGATCCCCCGTGAGACAATGCATGATTTCATCGGACGCCATTTGCTCTACCAACCCGCAGGTTTCCACACCCTGACGAGGGTCGATATAGCCCAAACGGGCGTTTTCATCGGCGCCAAACATACCACCGGGTACCTGACCGAAGGTGCGGCGTATCAGGTGATGCGTATTATACGAAGCATTCAGCATGGCAGAGTCTGCCGTAAGCATGTAGTAGGTAGCCGGTTCGCGAAAACCTTGTGCAATGTTCACGTTGTGCCAGTTAGGCAGGGAAGTGGATTGCGCCCAGTTGGCGGTATTCCGGTGCAGTTTCTCCACAAGGTCGAGCAGAAACGCCTCTCCGGTACGGTTGTAGAGCCAGTACACGCTCAGTATATTATCCCCACCCCGGGACTTTTCCCAATAGTCTTCCAGAAACCGGTCGTCGGGGACGGTCATTTGCCATTTAAAGTAAGCAGTCATCAGGTCGAGCACCCGTTGGTCCTGCGAATATTCGTAATACGATTGCAGGCACCAGAGCATAATCATATGTGCCCAAAGTTCCCGTTTACCGTTGTGCTCGTTCACCGGACCGAAGAACCCGTCCGGTTGGCGGCTGGCCAATACGCCTTCAATCCACACCTTGGTTTCGTCGATCATCTTCCGATCGTTCAGGATATACGCCAGGTTGCCGTAACCTTTCAACCAATAGGGCACCTCCTCCCAACCGTGATCGCCTCCGGCAGAGAGCCAGGCATTGTTTTTCTTTTCGAGCCAGGCGCTGATTTCGCCCAAATGACCGGTGAGTCCGTCGCGTTGTAACTCCAGGTAGCGGTTCACCCATCCTTCGGGACGGATGCTGCCCACCGGAAGCTTGATGAAATTCACCGGTTGCAACGGGGCGCGGTAAGATACATAATTTGCGTTCGCCACTAAGCAATCGGGGCGATCGACTACTTTGACTACTTCCTTCGTAGCAGCCATACCATCGATGGCTATTATGCCCATTGCCATACATAAGAAGGCTCTTCTGAACATACTGTTTTTCATGCAAAGACTAATAATAAAAGATCAGCTCGCCACCTTTA
The DNA here is from genome assembly GCA_031554635.1 of Bacteroides sp. Lineage (GTDB taxonomy): Bacteria > Bacteroidota > Bacteroidia > Bacteroidales > Bacteroidaceae > Bacteroides. Next base: position 192,996 of record JAVBVD010000023.1, on the reverse strand, counting down.
ACCAACTCATTATGAGAGATGCGATAACCGGTCACCGTTTTCTTATTGAATGAGATATTCTTTATTGCATCCGTCCTGCCGGTACGACCTTCGGTACGGATCACCAGTTTACGTCCATTGGCTACATTCAGCGAGATCCGGTCGAACAGCGGAGATATCAGTTCGTACCACTCTTCGCCCACCGTCAACGGATAGATACCCATAGCACCAAACATATACCAGGCGCTCATCGTACCATCGTCTTCATCCATTTCCGGACTATACCCTTCGGGATGATTCTTGAAAGCTTTGCCGTAATAAGGGGTTGCAAACTCGGCATTACCTCCATATTTATGGATCATGGGCTCGGATAGCAAATTGCGTACTAACTGCTGCGCCTTTGCGGGCGCTCCCAGACGATTGTACAGATAGGGCACATGAATGTCCGGTTCATTCCCCTGATTATAGAGATGATGATCAAAGAAGTAGTCGAGTTGTGTACACAGCGAATCCTGTCCCACCCATGCAATCATCCGGTCGACGTATTGCGGGGCAGCCCAACGGTATTGCCAACGGGTACCCTGATACAAACCATTATTGCGCATCACTCCGAATGCGGGAGTGATAGTCATAAACTCATTCTTCCAGGTCTCTTCGAACAACACGCTAGCTTGCCGGTCATAATCGGCAGAATCAACCTTTTCACCGATGATTCCGGCAATCTGCGCCATCGCCCACAGGTCGTAGGCGGACTCCATCCGTTGATCGGGCGAACGCATCGGCAACCGGGTCATCTCTTCCTTCATTCCGGCATATCCGGGACGGAAGTCCAGCGAGGTCAACCCTTTGCGGTAAGCATCGAGCAGGAGAACAACAGCATGTTCCGTACGTACCGTCGGTGTGGATTCGTTCGGAGTAGACCAATCCTTCTTCCCGGTAGCATAGAGCCTGATCAGGGAAGTAGCCATATCATGCATCTCTTTAGGCTGGAGCAATACCAACATCGGGAACTTGGTACGGAAAGTATCCCACAACGACCAGGAGCTGTAGTACCGGAAGCGGTCGGCTTTGTACGTCTTTCCATCTGTACCGAGATAATTACCGTCGGCAGAAGTTACATCTACCGGACTGAGCATCGTACGATAAAGAGAGGTATAGAATAACACTTTATCGTCCTGCGTACCCCCTTTGACCATGATAGCATCCAGTTTCTCTTTCCATTGCGATGCGGCAAGTTTTTTGATCTTCTCCAAAGAAGTATTCTTCCAGCGCAGGTATTCGTTCCGGGCTTCATCGTTCGACAAGGGAGATAAGGCGATGCGTACTTCCACTCCACGGGCTTTCTCGTCGAAACGCAACATGGCTGTCGACGGGGTTTCGCCATCCACATGGAACGGCTGATCGGTTACCATCGAAAAATAAAGTTTGTACCGTCCATGTCCGCAGACATTCTTTGCCTTTATGTATCCTTCGATGCAAGTTTCCGACACCGCTTTGAAACTACACTCGGCTACATCCTCAAAAGAAGAAGAAAAGTCGATATGCAACGAGGCAACCCTCTGCGCTGGGAAGTGGTAACGTTCCACTGCCATGGCACGGGTTGCCGTAAACTCGCCTTTCACTCCATTGGAGAAACAGCTCTCGTAATATCCCGGAACAGCTTTCTCGGTATCCTTGCGTATTGATAATTCGACGGACGGTTCTTCGGGACGAATGCGCAGGTTGCCTCCGCCACCGCTGCATCCCACGCCGGAAAGCCGGTTGATGGAAATACCAGAGATACGGGGCACAGCATAATCATATCCGGCATGCGTACGGGGATCGCTGTCCGGACAGATGCAGACCATCCCAAAAGGAACGGTAGCCCCCGGAGAAACTTGGCCGTTATCTCCGGAGGTACCGATAAAAAGATTGACATAAGGGGTATTCTGAGCCGAAGACGGAAGTACTCCTAACAGGGTAAATACGGCGACCCACCCTGCTGCGATAGTTCTTCTCATGGCTTACTTGTTTTCGATGCTGTTCAATAGATCAGTCTTTCCTTCGTTTACCAGTTTCAGGATTAACTCGCCGAACAACGTGTTTTGCCAGGCAAACCAGGCACGGGTGAAATGGGCAGGATCATCCTTGTGGAACGATTCGTGCATGAATCCTGTACCGGCATCGGTATCCATCAGCATCTTTACACAGGTCTTGATCTCCTGGTTGTTCTGACTGGTGAAGGCTTTCATCATGATACTCATCGGCCAGATCATGTCGTAACCAATGTGCGGACCACCGATTCCTTCGCCTGCTTTGCCTTTAAAGAAGTAAGGATTGCTTTCGCTCCATACAAAACGGCGGGTATTCTGATAGATCGGGTCGTTGACATCCACATCGCCTAAGTAAGCCATAGCAAGCAGACTCGGCACATTGGCGTCGTCCATCAGCAGATGATTGCCGAATCCATCGACTTCGAACGCATAAATGGTTCCGAATTCGGGATGATTGTAAGTGGCATACTTCTTTAACGCTGTTTCTACTTCCTGAGCCAGATCAGTGCATTGTTTCGCCAGGTCCTGACGCTTGTTCACTGCCGTAAGAATCTCGGCGGCTTTGCGCAGGGAGGTAACAGCGAAGAAGTTGGACGGAACGAGGAATTGCAGCGTCGTGGCATCATCCGAAGGACGGAACGAGGAGACAATCAGTCCGACAGGTTTCACCGGAGCGCCCAATCCACCGTTGTTCAGCGTATCAAGTGCGCGGTCGGTCACACGCAGGAATTTGTAGGGTCCTACTCCTTCTTTGCGTTGCTGTTCATGGAACGTTTTCAGGATATTCATGATGGCCTGGATCCATTCACCGTCAAATATACTGGCATCACCTGTGACTTTCCAGTACTGATAGGCCAGACGCAACGGGTAGCATAAAGAGTCGATCTCCCATTTGCGTTCGTGCAACTCAGGCTTCATATCTGTCTTATCGGTCATCCAGTGTCCATTGGGAATAGCTCCGTCATTGAACGCATTGGCATACGGATCGATGACAATGCTCTTGAACTGGCGGTTGATCACCCCGGCAAGCATCTTCTTTAGCTCCGGGTCCTGATTAGCCAACGGCATATACGCCCATACCTGCGCTCCGGAATCGCGAAGCCACATGGCATGGATATCGCCTGTATATACAAAGGTATCGGGTTTCCCGTCTTTTCCCATGCGATAGTGCACCGTCGTATCGAGGGTATTAGGGAAGCAGTTGGTAAACATCCACGCCAAACGGGAATTAGTCAGCAGCTTCTGCACCCGTACAATCTCGCTTTCCACCGCCTGCGAGCGGAACAAACGTTTCTGCTCCGCCGGACGGTTGTCTTTCTTCACAATGGCATCACCCTGACATACATATGCCGGAGATACCGGTATCTCTGTTGCCCATAACACAGGAGAGAAGAGCAGTGCGGCAACCGCCGCACACACTCCAATGACATGATTTGTTTTCTTCATCGACATGGTCTCTACTTCGTTTACTTCTTTTTCTTTGTATCTTTCCACTCATTAGAGAAGGAATACGGCAGGTCAGACTCGTTCACTCCGCGCTGTTTGTTGGGCTGGGCGCTCATCTTCACTGTAATGGAAGCTCCCTGCATCAGGTCACCGTGGGTCAGGTAATTCTTCGTATATGCCTGTCCGTTCAAGGTCATGGACGAGATGTAGCGGTTGCTTTTCCCATTGTCCGAGGCCTGTATAGTCACCGTTTTACCATTTTCCAACTTGAGTTTCACCTTATCAAAATAAGGAGTACCCAGCACGTACTGATCGGTTCCGGGGCACACCGGATAGAAGCCCAAAGCAGAGAACACATACCAGGCAGAGGTTTGTCCATTGTCCTCATCTCCACAATACCCATCGGGGTATGGGGTATAGAGTTTGTCCATGACCTCGCGTATCCAGTACTGTGCTTTCCACGGCTGGGCAGAGAAACCATACATATACAGCATGTGCTGAATGGGTTGGTTACCATGCGCGTAGTTACCCATGTTCATGATCTGCATCTCGCGTATTTCGTGGATCACTCCACCGTAATAGCTCTCGTCGAAGACCGGAGGCAGGATAAACACCGAATCCATCATCTGATTGAAACCATCTTTGCCGCCCATCAGGTCGATCAATCCTTTCGGATCGTGGAATACCGACCAGGTATAGTGCCAACTGTTTCCTTCGGTAAACGCATCGCCCCATTTCAACGGGTTAAACGGCGACTGGAACTTGCCGTCCGCATTCTTTCCGCGCATCAGTTTATGCTCGGTATCATAAAGGTTCTTGTAGTTCATCGCCCGTTGAGCATAGATATCGATCTCTTTCTTCGGCTTGTTCAATGCCTGTCCCAACTTGTAGATGCTCCAGTCGTCGAACGCGTACTCCAATGTGCGGGCAGCGCTCTCATTGATCTTCACGTCATAAGGAACATATCCCAGTTTATTGTAATAATCAAATCCCAGACGACCGGTAGAAGACACCTTGGGGTGTACACTGTTGGCTCCGTGCGTCACGGCTTCCCAAAGCGTCTCGATGTCATATCCTCTCAATCCTTTCAGGTAAGCATCGGCCACTACGGAAGCAGAGTTGTTGCCCACCATACACCCCCGGTGACCGGGACTTGCCCACTCGGGCAGGAAACCACTTTCCTTGTAGGTGTTGGCCAATCCCTCCTGCATCTTCTGATTCATCGATGGATACATCAGATTCAGGAACGGGAACAGGCAACGGAACGTATCCCAGAAGCCGGTATCGGTAAACATATAACCGGGAAGTACCTGACCGTTGTACGGACTGTAATGCATCACCTTTCCCTGTGCGTCGATTTCATAGAAACTTCTAGGGAAAAGTACCGAACGGTACAGGCAGGAATAGAAGGTACGCAGGTGATCGATATTATCATCTTCCACCTCTATGCGCCCCAACACATCGTTCCACTGCTTACGTCCTTTTTGAGCGATTTCATCGATGGAATTCTGCCCCAGCTCCTTCAGGTTCAGTTCCGCCTGTTCCGGACTGATAAACGAAGAAGCCACACGTACATTCACTTGCTCGCCCTTGCGGGTAGCGAAGCCGATGATACCACCGGCGTGGTTGTCCTGTACTTCGAGTACTCCTTCGGCAATCTGACCGCTCTTAACGGTAGCCGTATAAGTGAACGGTTTGTCGAACACCAACACGAAGTAATTCTTAAAGTTCTCGGGTACTCCACCGCTATTCTTGGTGGTATAACCGATGATCTTACGTTCGGCCGGGATCACTTTCACATACGATCCCCGGTCCAAAGCATCGACCACCACATACGAATGATCGTTTTCGGGGAAGGTGAAACGGAAAGCAACCGCCCGTTCCGTGGGAGCCAGTTCGGTGGTGACATCGTGATCGGCCAGGTACACCTTGTAATAATAAGGTTTGGCGATTTCTGCCTTGTGCGAGAACCAACTGGCACGCTGGTCCTGGTCGAACACCGGCTTACCGGTCACCGGCATAATGGCAAACTGTCCGTAGTCGTTGATCCACGGGCTGGGTTGATGGGTCTGTTTGAATCCCCTGATCTTGTCGGCATCATAGGTGTACATCCAGCCATCGCCCATCTTTCCCGTCTGCGGCGCCCAGAAGTTCATCCCCCAGGGCATAGCGATAGCGGGGTATGTATTCCCGGTGGAAAGGGCGTGTTTGGATTGAGTACCTACCAGTGGACTAACATAGTCCACCGGTTCGACAACTTCTTTGGCTTGTACGCTATATGCACTCAATAACCCTAGAAATAATAATGATAATTTCTTCATGACTTTCGTTTACTTGGGGAGTTTGTCTTCGAGCATCTTGATAAAGTAACCGCCTACTACTGAACGGGCCTGGAATCCTCTTTGAGTCGGTTGGTCAGTGAACACCCAGTCGGACATCGGCACCCGAGTAATGGTTTCGTTCATGAACAGGTATACCGGATCGATGAACTTCTCAAACGTAGCCTTATCTGCCGCCATGGTGGCTGTCCACATAATCCAGTCGGTCTTCGTATATGTCTCCCGGTTATCGAGCGGCAATCCATACTTATTCTGCTTGTTGAGGTAGAAAGCGATCTCCTTTTCGGCCACTTCATCGGGGAATATACCCATCTTCAACAGTTTGTTCCATACCAGGTTGTACTTCTGGCTCCAGGTACCGGGCTTGTCGAACGTCAGACGGTAATGATCACCGTCATCGGCCATCTTCATCCATTCGGCTGCCATTTCTTTGGCTTTCTGTGTATACTTCTGAGCAATGTCTGTTTTCCCCTGCAGTTCTGCCAGGTAACCGTAGGAAGCGATACCCATGATGGCCTTGATGGACAGGTTGGCATTGTGTGCAAAGTGTCCGGCGAAGTCATCGGTGCAAAGTTGATTTTCGGGATCCAAGCCTTTTTCTACCAGGTAATCCGTCCAAATAGTCAGTGTTTCCCAATGCTTGGCGGCATAGTCGGCATTGCCTTCCATCTTAGCAATGGCTGACATCAGCACCAGCATATTGCCTGACTCTTCTATCGGCATGTCGCCTCCGTAAGTCTGTCCGTTGGCCAAGGGATATGTACCAATATCATGAGCAGCAAACGGTTTGGCCCATTTTCCGCTTTCGCTGTAGTAGAAGATGTGGTTCATCGTAGCCTTTACCAACTCAGGGTTGTAGTACAACAACAGGGGAGCGCCGGGATAAGTCAAGTCGACCGTACCGATGGAACCGTTGCTAAAGTTTTCTTTGGAGAGGAATACCAGGTCGCCGTTGGGAGCCTGTACCAATTTGTGAGCGGCAATTGCCTGACGGTAAGCCAATGCACAAAGTTCGGCATACTTACGTCCGCCCACCCGTGTAGCTTCTTTCATCAACGACTCATCGAACGCGTCGCATTTCTTCATTAATGATTTGTACTCGCTTTCCGCTTTCTTGAATTGTGAAAGAATGGTTTCGTTTCCATCGCGATTCCAGTAGGGACGCAGGTTATCTCCGAAATATTGGATGGAATACAGATCGTCGTAACCGATCAAAATGTGTCCGCTTGCTTTTTTAGTACTGCCTAACGAGCATTGCAGCGCCAATTTATCGTATCCATCGGTTTTCGCGGCTTGCAACTTACCGGCTGTGAAGCTGTTTCTCAGTTCCAGACCATCGCCTGTGGCGCATTGAGTGTTCTCTTTTCCGGCTGCCATGTAGAAATAGCCCCAGTCGATACGAACATCATCTCCCCGTTTGCCCAGGATTTGTTGGGTACGGCTTCCTGTTTTCAGGAACTGCAGATCGCCGTCCACGAATGTTTCACTGTTCGTTTCCTGATAAGGAATATCGATGGCCCAGTTGGGAGAAGCTTCGAAGTAAAGTTCCACCTCGTGCGCATTTTTATCGTTGGAAAGGACCTCATACGTGATGTAGTTCACCGGACGGGAAATCAATTCGAGATTATCCAGGAAAAGCGGAGCGGTGAAAGTCAACTTCAAGTCCACCGGACCGCAGGAGAACACATAATATGTCTGCGTAGCTTGTACATCGGCCAACTTCTGTTGAGCTGTTTGCGGGAAAGCTTTGGTATTGTCTACTTCTGCCACCATGCCAAAGTCCAGCAGAGCATTGCCTACCCGGTTGTAGCAATACGCAGCAATGAGGTTCTCGCCTTTTTTCAGGCTGGCGATCACTTCGGGCGAAAGCTTTGCCAACGCATGCTTCTTGCAGGCATTGCCGGTGTCGACCACCTTGATGCCGTTGATATAGATAATGGCATCGTCATCGTGCGAGTAATCAAGGAATACGTTCTTCCCTTGCAAGTCCTCTTCGATATTCACAACACGGCGTACCCAGATGTACTTCTCGCCCCATTGTGTCTTGGCAGTCGATTCGTTCTCTTTCGTACCGAAAGCTGCTTCTCCCTTCTTCCAGGAAGCATCGTTGAAAGCCGGTTTAAACCAGTCACCTGACGGTTCCTTCATCGTGTAAGCGCCTGTCCAGGCTCCTTGTTCGGAATTGTGTACCACTGTACGCAGTTCCAGCTCTTCGGTTCCCATGAAACGGTAGGTTTGTCCATCCACCTTGGCTACGCCGATCAGCGGAAAGTCCTTACCGGTCCAGTGCTTCACCGAGCCATCATACAAGTTATCAGAAAACGACCATCCACTGGTATAGGGGTCGATAGTGACCAGCGGGTATGCCGGTGCACGCAATTCACTCGGAATGTGTTCCGTCGTGGCACTACAGCCACCCGATACACAGGCGGCAAATCCTAAAGCACAAATAATTAATTGGTTTTTCATTCTACTAATTTATTTAATTGAGTATTTACCATTGAATATATACCTGTACACCGGCAGGATCGTTTTCAAAGCCCAGCAACAGGGTCTTCGAACGATTGTCCCACATTTTCTCTACCGGTTGCTCCTCTTTACCGTTGACCAATACCTTCACAGGTTGTTTGGGGAGCAGTATTCTCGATTGATTCGTGGTATTCGCCGGGCTCTTGGCCACAAAAGAATACGACTGTTTGTCTATCTTCTCATCGTACACACGGGATGCCCCGCATAGCACCTTGGCCTTTGACTGGCCGGATATCTTACGCAAATCATACAAATAGCCCTGCTCACCGGGATGAATGACCTTTTCGGCCAGTACAGGCAGGTCTTTATCAAACAGATCGATGTACAGTCCGGTCAGCTTCAATGGCTCGGACGATACACTCTCGTTCATCACGGCAGCTATCACATACGGGTCCCGTTTCACAACTAAGTTATTCTTGGTGACTAAATCTTTCGATGTTCGATCCTTATACATACGAGCTACCTCCGAGAAATACGAAAGATCGCCTCCTGCTTGCAACGCAAAGTGTTTCGGGTCCTTGCGGATCACCACCACTTTACCTTTTCCACAGGTATAGGTGCCATCGCCCGGACGGGCAGAGAGTCCCAACTCTTCGAATAAGTGTTCCGACGGTGCTTTGTAGTTATTGCCATCCGTATTCCACCACTCGAGTACCGTCTGATAAGGATCCACATCTTCTCCACAGTACACCAACGCCCCACCCGACTTCACCCAATCGGCCAGGTACCGGTGATATTCCGGTTTCATCGGTTTCATGTTCGAGTACGACATCACCAGTACTTTCAGTCCTTTGAATGATTCTTTGAAGGGAAGATTCTCCATATGAACGATTTCCACCGGAATACCTCTATGCAATAGGGGAAAGACTTGCCCGTAAAAGCTGGAAAACTGAGGATCTTCGTATCCGGCATGTTCCGGGAAACGTTGGAACATCAGTGAATTGGCCATCAGCACACCCAGTCCGTGGGTACCGCTGACCTGGTTGGAAGAGGTGCGGATGTCGTTCAATGTATTGATCATGATCTGCATCTGGGTGGAGTAATCGCGGGGAATACGCTCCTTCCGGTCGGTTCCCGCTACCTTGTAGAGTCCCTGGTAGATGCGGTCCGGCCAGGGCATGACCTCGTAAGTATCTACCATAGGGTACATAAGCTGTGCGGCAAACGTAGCCTGGTAGTTCGTTTTATAGTCCAGCCAGTCCCTGCCCCAATCTTCAATCGGGTCGGTCAGGAAATACATCTTCCGGTTCAGGGGAGCCGTCATCGACTTCATACACCCGTATTCGAGGAAAGCGGTTTCGAATACCCGTTCTTTCTTCACCCCGTTGTAGTAATTCGGCTCGCGGGCCGTCCCCGTCCACACCTGTGCGATGTATCCATCGACACAATCCAATGAAGCCAGACTAGCTTCCGGACTCACAATCTGCCAGGCTGTATAATTGATCAGTGAATGTGTGGGAACATAGCATTTGATGTCCAGTCCTTTCGACCGTCCGTATTCCTTGGCATACGTGAATATCTTATCCAGCGCATTGTAGTAAAGGTGATATTTCAGTTTATTGGAGAGGTATGTATTTTCGGGCGATTCGTGCTGTGCCCTCCATGGGAAGTGATAATACTTGGCCCACTCCGACTTGAAAGCATCACTATACCCACCCCGCATCCAGAATTCGGGCTCTTCGAGGTAAATGGAAGTAATGCCGGCATCGATCACCCTCTTGACCTGCTTCTCCTGCATATAACGAATGAAGCTCTCGGTCGGTACGATATAAGGAACCAAGTGCCCGTGAGAAATATCTTTGCCCTGGCGGTCGCGTTGTGTTTCGTTCTTCAAATGGGTTTCCACCCCGTCCCATTTACCCAGAAAGTAGTCCTGATAATCTCCCCAGGCCACTCCTGTCATAAACTCGGCATTATAGCCTTTATCGATCCACGACCGGAGTCTTTGCTCAAATGTTACTCCCGGTTTATCTAACGTTCCGTAGACCATCACCCCGTCAGCCCGTACATCGGTCTCCGGCTTCCAGTGTTCCGACGTCTGGAAGGTAGTCTTGGACTCCTTTACTTTTTTTATATCTGTGGCGGGTTGTGCAAGAACTCCACCACAGAATAAAAACATACCTACTGAAAAAATTGATGACTTTTTACCCATCGCTATATCGTATTAACTATTCTTACTACTTAACCGGTATTACCCGAATGGTCTGGCCTAGTATAATACAGCCGTATACTCATGAATTTAAATGCAAGTTTACAGAAAGGTGGTTAAGCAAAGGATTATTTCCGGGTTAAATCCGGGTTGCTTGAAGCATTATTTTTGATAATCAGCGTCATTTAATAGCTCAAAGTAGGATTTGGGATATTCCTCGCCCATATTTTTCTTGTATTCAACGGCAAACTGGAGGTATTTCTTCCGGGCTTCATCATGCTTCTTCATCCTCGCCAAAGACAGCAGTTGGTAACGGAAAGCCAGCTCATTGACCGGGTCGATATGGAAAATAGCTTCGGCCAGTAACAGGGTAGCATGATATTGTTGCTCAGCGAAACATTGTTGGATCTCCAAGGTCAGGGCAGCTTCAATGGTATACTCCACCTGTTCCTTACAAGCGTCGAGCAAAGGCGAATCCATTGTCTTCAGGAACTTTCCCCGGGCGATGATTCGCATAAAGTCGTTCCGATCCCTGGCCGGATCGTTTTCATGAAGCATCCGCATGCAATCTACGTAATCACAATAGCAATCCTCTTCGAATATGATCCGGAACATCTTCTTCTCGAACACCAACGAGACCCCATCTAATTCAGACAGCGTCCTTCTCAGGTGATTGAGCGCCACACCGCGGGAGTTCTTTACCTTTTCCTCCGATTTGTCGGGCCAGAACACTTCGCTCAGTTGTTGCGAGCTGATCCCGTCCCTGAAACTGGCATGGAGTATCAACACAAACAATTGCCTCAACTGGGTACTGAACATATAGCTGATATCTTTCCCATCCCTGTCTTTTACGGTAAACTCGCCGAAAAGATAAATCGCATTCTTCCGTTCCTCCAACCGGCCATTAAGTACCGGTGCGGGGACTGCCGGCAATTCCACCGATGGATTGGGACTTTCCGGACTACTGGGAGAAGTTTGACTTGAGTCACTTTGTTCGTTGCTCGCCCAACGTTCTCGACCCACCTTGTTCGTTTTCACCATCTGCCGCCGGCTCTTTGCCCGGTTTCTTCTCTTTATCCAGAACAGATCGATCACGGCAACTATCACCGCCAACGCACCTGCCAATAGCAAGACTATCCAAACCCACCACAGCATTCCGCGCTCGCCTCCCTGTCCGGTTATATGCTCCATGGCATCCAATCCATCTTTGGAGACAGGCGGGAAAGACAATGTATAGACTTTCAGGACCGATCCTTTATCTTCGTTATCGAACTCCTGGATCAATGCGCACAATTCCTCGGTCTCGGCATCATAATAAAGATTAGCATTGGTTTTTATCTTATCCGAGCGGATAGGAATGGAATCGCCCAGTATCTCATGCGAACCGTCTTTCAACGAGAACCGGTATAACTTCAACCGCGAAGCCGAAAGCGACTCCGGATAGCACAACGTATAAAAGTATTCGTGATCTACCATTACCATCCCCCGCACGGGCACCACATCCTCTTTTTCCCAGGGTATTTCCCACAGCTTCCTGATGGTATGTTTCTCCACATCTACCTGATAGAGGTCGTAAAAGTAAACCCTTCCCACGTATTGATCGCCCGACTCGTTTCCCATTCCACCGAAAATATACAGCAAACTATCTACCGGATTATGTCCCATCGACACAAAATACCGGGGATACAATGGATCTCCCGTGAAGGAGAGCTTCTCCCAATGATTATTCAATGGTGAATAGGAGAAAAAATCATCGCTATACCGTCGGTTTCCGAAACCTCCGAACAACGTATACCGATCCTTTGCCTCGTCAAAATAACCGGCATGGTGATGTATCTGTCTTTCAAAAGGAGAAGTCATGCTGCAATGCCACGTACGGGTAGAAAGATCAAGGCAGGCTATCTTGCCATCGGCCTGATCCATGTACGGGTCATATACATAGATACGATTGCGGGATTTATCGATGAAGTTAGTACCCAGATCAAACGAGATGGGGCACGGGCTTGTATATCCGCCGGAAGAAACGACTCCCGTTCTCGTATTGTATATATGCAGAGAGTCGGGCGTAAGAAAGAGCACCTCCTGTGTCCGGTCGTTGTAGTTGGCACACGCCACTGTTGTTGTCGATTCGAATTGTTGCTTGAACGACCAGTAATAAAAATCATTGATGAGCCACACCGGATTCCCCACCGTGCCGGCTAACTTACCTTGATCGGTATACACTTCCGCTCCTGAGACTTCCCGCAACGGAAACAGATACTCCTGCTTAGCGTCCCTGATCAATAGATTCCTGATGGCGAACGAGGGAACATCGACCATGTGATCACTGCGTCCAAAGTAAATCTTAGGCGTCCACTTGTCAGGCAAGTCCATTCCTCCGGCCCGATGCTTGTCCTGATTGACCGTAAAATACAAGGAGTCTTGTTGCAGATCGAAATCCAATGCTATTTTCTGCCATTTCCGCTCACTCGTTTTGTTCCAATCGAGCGAAGCGGAAATCAGGTTGTTCTTCCCTTCTTCATTTATCTTAAAGAGGATGCTCCCCTGCACATGTTCATAAGAGAGATTGAATATTTTACCCTTTTCATCGTTCTTTATACGCAAGATATATCCTGTCTGGTGCTCGTTTACCTGAAGATCAAAGCTGATAGAAAGTCGGCCGGCGAAGGTCGGCGTGAGGTCACGAAATACCGTATAAGAGGTGCGGTCGGCAATCGGGAAACTATTCCCCCTGAACCTCAACCCTTGCGCATGAATTGATAGCAATACCAAAAGTAAACATATTACGAGCAGACCTCTTTTCATATCTTACATTTTTCGTACGACCAAAATACTGTTCCTCTATCGGTTCAACCAAAGTTCCGGGTTCAGTTTATCCTTCTCCTGTCGAAGCTGGAAATGCAGAATAGCCCGTCCCTCCTTGCTTCCATCGGCAAATACTTCCCCGATGGATTGCTTGGTTTTCACATCATCGCCCTGCTTCACGGAGACGGAAGCCAGATTACAATATACTGAAATGTAGCTTCCATGCCGGATCAACACAATGAACAGCCCATTCAACTGGGAGACGGTAGATACCTTCCCGTCGAAAATGGAACGCGCCTGCGCTCCCGGCTTACCTTCAATGTCGATGCCTTTGTTGTCCAACTTCACATTTTTATATCCTTCCACCCCGTATTCTCCGTACCGGCTGGTGATGATATAAGGTCCGGAGATAGGCATGGGCAGTTTTCCCCGGTTATTTATAAAGTTACCCGATAGCTCCCGGTCAGCTTTTGTCATGGAGAAAGTTCCCGTAGGTGTGGCTTTCTTCACTGGCGTGGGCGTAACTTCCGATGAAGATTCCCGGTCAGTACCTTTCTTTTCAACTTTTTTTTCTGTAGTACTCTTCTCCGATTTCTTTTCGGCCAACCGTTTGGCTTCCGCCTCCCGTCTTGCTTCTTCCTCGGCACGTTTCCGGGCGCGTTCTATTTCTTCGGCTATCAGCTTATCAATACGGTCATTGAGCTGATTAGCTTCACGTCTTCTTTTGTTGATTTCGTCCTGAAGTCCCCGCTGTTTCTTCTGAAGTCCGGCAACGAGCGTCTTCTTATCTTTCTCCATCGATTCCAGCTTGACCTTTTCCTCTTCCCGCTCCTGGAGCACCGATGTCTTCGAGGCTTTTACCGCCTCCAACTCCGCTACCTTCTTGTTGACTTGTTCCTGCTTTTTCAGAATCTCCTCACCTTGCAGACGTTGATAAGTGGCATACTCGCGTACGTAACGCATCCGGCGATATGTCTGTTCCAGGTCTTTGGCGGAGAAAATAAACATTAGTTTCTCTTCAATTGACTTGTTCTTGTAGAGATACTGGACGGACGAATCGTACTTTTTCTTCTTGTCCAGCAGGTCGCTTTTCAGTACGCGAAGTTGCCGGTTGAGTTTCGTCAACTCACCGTCAATGGCTTCCACATCATGGTTCAGTGTGGTAATGTATCGCTTCCGTTCATCGATCTGTCCGGTAAGCACCGCCAGGTTATTCAACTGACTTCCGACGTCTTTTTTGGTATCTTTCAGCAACGACTCCGTCTCCGCAATCTGTTGTTGCAGGGCACCCCGCTTAGTTTCCAGCTCTTTGATCAACTTATTAGTTTGAGCCGAAAGCGGTAAAACCAACCAAAACAAACTTATCAGAACAGCCAGTGTGTGTTTCATAACCGAACCAGCATTTTCAATATTTCCTCTAACGCAACCTGTGTATATTTCGAGTTAACCTCGGTAGGTGTCATGGTAAACTCCTGTTCCGAGAAATCGTACAATTTGATCCTGGCTTTCTCCAGCGAAGTGAAACCAAGGTCTTTCCCGCTCAATTCGCTCTTTCCATCGGGTAATGCCGCATTAAACAGTATCTTTTCAAGCTTGGCAAACTGTAAGTTTTTAGAGAACATTTCTTCCAGCTCCCCCCGTGTGGCACGAACATACCTTCTGTTCATCCGGTCCACAAGCAACACCTCGTCCGGAGTTATATCCATACGTACCATCTCCGTCCGGAGAATAGGCATCAATACGGATAGCTGCAACCGTTCGCCACTTTTCAGCTTCATAGTCCCGCCTGCCGTCATACTGCCTCCTTCGTTAGACGGAATGGTAAGCTGCAACTTCGACGACAGGTAATGCGGCGCTTCCGGAACAGCAGGAGTTGTAGCCACCTTCGAACTCTTACATCCGGCGAGCAGCAACAGACACAGCCCGGCACCCGCCATTATTCGTACAACCTTATTCATTCTGCTATGTATTTCTTCTTTTCTATTTTCTTTTTCAGCGTTGCCGAGTCATTTCCCATTTCCTTCGCTTGCTTCCAGTACTTCAATGCACCCTCTACATCACCGTTCATGTAATAGATGTCGCCACAATGCTCCACCACCACATCACTCTTATCGCCGCCGTTCTTTATCGCATCGTCGATATAGATGCGAGCCTCGGCATAATTGCCTTTTTCGAATAATATCCAGGCGTATGTATCCAGAAAAGTCGAATTATTGGGTTCCGCTTTCACTGTTTTATGACTCATCTCCTCTGCCTTATCGAGATTCCGGCGTGCCACCGAGAGGTAATAAGCATAATTATTCAACGCTCCGACGTTTGAAGGATTGTACACCAATGCCGAATCGTAAGCAGCAAAGGCTTCCTCCATTTGTTTCTTGGTATGGTAGGTATCACCCAAAATCGAATAGAGGTCCGATACCATCTCTTTCTTGCTTTCGCTGGTAACCTGCGTCAATGCCTTTTTGCATATCGTGATTATATCGTCTGTCCGATCTGCCTGGTTATAGGCCATGGACAGATAGAAGTAGAACTCCAGCGCATCGGGAGTTGCCTCTATACCCGCCTCACAGAGATCGATCACCTGCTGATAATCTTCCTTGCGGATGGCCGAACCAAGCAACGTCATGCGGGCAGCCTTGTTGGTCGGATCAATGCGTACCACCTGCTTGAGTACAGGAATCGATTCCTTTTCCATGCCCTTGACCAGCAAGTATTGCGCATACATCATGGGGATGTTTTCGTCATCCGGGTCCTGGGACATCATGCGGTCGAACATGGTAATCACCTGCGTGCTGTCGGCTCCGGCCTGTTCATTCTGTAAGATAAACTGCCGCATTACCTCCACTTTGGCATCCGACGGCACTTTTTTGTTCAGTAATAACGTATCGAGTTGCTGTTCGTACAATTCCTTCTGTCCCGTCTGGTCATAGTACGAAGCAAGTGAGAACAAGGCTTGCACATTATCAGGCTCATAATCCAACACCTTGCGGTAAATATCATACGCTTCCTGCTTCCGTCCATCGTCCAGGTACGCATCGCCCAGCACAACCTGGTATCGCATGTCCATGGGGTATTCCTTCACCAGACTCTCAATCTCGCGGAATGCATTCTTGGGATCTTTCATCTGATTGTAGATGCGGAATTTCTCCATCGTGAACTGTTCGTTCTTCCCTACCCGGTCTTCCAGACGGTCGAGCACCGATATCATCTTCGCATATTGTTCCTGTTTGCTATAGATTTCGGCCAGGGCGAATAACGGTTCCTGCTTGCCGGGAAAATGAACAGACATGTTCTCGAACAAAGCGATCGCTTTCTCCGTTTGGTCCTGCTGCTGATACAAACTGGCCAACGCCTGGCTGTACCAGTAATTCTCAGGGTCGTTCTCAACCGCTTTTTCCAACGCCGCCTGCCCTTGCGGGATCTGTTTCAGAAAGAAATAATATTGTGCAATCTCGTATAAGGCCGATGAAGCCTGCGGATGAATAGAAAGACAATGCTGGAATAGCCCGAATGCCGCATCGTACTCCTGTTTTTCCTTCAGGCGGATGGCCTCGAGGAAATAATATTCGTACTTGCGCTGCTCTTCGGGAGTGAGTTGTACGGTTGAGGCCGAAGTACCTTTGCGCGCACTACCCGCCGATCCGCAGGAAGTGAGCGACAATACCCCTATCAGGAGCAAAAGCCCCGTTATTTTTTTCATATTTCGTTGAATAGTCATTCGTTATTTTTTTCCTGTATGGCCGAATCCCCCGGCTCCCCGTTCGGTTTCGTCGAGCACCTCCATGGTTTGCCATTCAGCTTGTTCATGACGGGCAATCACCATCTGGGCAATGCGCTCGCCGTCTTCAATGACAAACGGCTCGGCCGAAAGGTTCACCAGGATTACGCAAATCTCACCACGATAATCAGCATCGACCGTTCCGGGCGAATTCAATACAGTAATTCCTTTCTTAACAGCCAGCCCGCTGCGTGGACGAACCTGTGCTTCATACCCGGCAGGCAGGGCGATGTACAGCCCCGTAGGGACCATGCAACGTTGCAAAGGGGCAAGCGTGATGGGTTCGGACAGATTGGCACGGAGATCCATGCCGGCAGAAAGTTCGGTAGCGTACGCAGGAAGCGGATGTTTCGATTTGTTGACTACTTGTATGTGCATAATGGTTCAATTAGTAATTAACGGGCGAAAATACGCATTTTAAGGCAAAAAGTCATACATTTGCAGTTAATTTATCTTTTATGGATTGGAGACAGTTAATATCAGCCAAGCGTTTCGGATTGGAAGAGTTCCACGAAGAACGGCAGGAGAACCGTTCGGAGTTCCAGCGCGACTACGATCGGCTTATCTTCTCAGCACCGTTCCGCCGGTTGCAAAACAAAACGCAGGTATTTCCGCTGCCCGGTAGTATCTTTGTGCACAACCGACTCACACATAGTCTGGAAGTATCGTGCGTAGGGCGTTCTTTAGGCAACGACGTTTCCCGCGTTATCCTGGACCGGCAACCCGAACTGCAACGCTCCTATCTGCCCGAGATCGGCTCCATTGTCTCCGCCGCCTGCCTGGCGCACGACCTGGGCAATCCTCCTTTCGGTCATTCGGGCGAACGCGCCATCTCCACTTTCTTCTCTGAAGGGAAAGGGCAGTTCCTGAAAGACAAGCAGTCCAATGGCGACCAGCTCTCACCGATGGAATGGGAAGATATCATCCATTTCGAGGGAAACGCCAACGCCTTCCGCCTGCTTACCCACCAATTCGAAGGCCGACGCAAGGGAGGCTTCGCCATGACCTACTCCACCCTGGCCTCTATTGTAAAATATCCCTTTTCATCGAGTCTATCGGGCAACAAGTCCAAGTTTGGTTTTTTTGTAAGCGAGGAAGAAGGATTCCGGCGCATCGCCACCGAACTGGGACTGATACAGATCAACGCTCACCCTTTGAAATATGTACGCCACCCACTAGTATACCTGGTAGAGGCTGCCGACGACATCTGCTACCAGTTGATGGATATCGAAGATGCCCACAAACTGAAAATCCTGACGACAGAAGAGACCTGCGGCCTGCTCTTCGCCTATTTCGACGACGAGCGCAAAGCCAGGATGCAGCAAACCATGGGATTGGTGAGCGACACCAACGAACAGATCGCCTATCTCCGTTCATCAGTTATCGGATTGCTGATCCGCGAATGCACACAGGTATTTCTCGATAACGAAAGCCGGATTCTGGAAGGCACATTCGAGGGAGCGCTTATCAAGCATATCTCCCCGCGCCCGGCAATGGCATACAAGCAATGCGCCGAACTTTCGGTCCGCAAGATCTACCGCACCCGCGATGTTTTGGACATCGAGCTGGCAGGTTTCCGCGTCATCAGCACCCTGCTGGAACTGATGATCGACGCCGTGACCTCTCCGGAAAAGGCCTATTCCCGCCTGCTTATCGACCGTGTATCGAGCCAGTACAATATAAAAACGCCTGTACTCTACGGGAGAATACAGGCGGTATTGGATTATATTTCGGGTATGACCGACGTCTTTGCGCTTGATCTTTACCGGAAGATTAACGGCAACAGCCTCCCCGCGGTGTAAATACTTTATTGGCTCCCGATGTAACGAGCAGTGCGTCGGGATTATCCTTTACGAACGATTCAATGTGGCGCATCCGCTTTTCTTCCAGGATCTCGTCCACTGCAATCAGAATACCCGTTTCTTCTACATCACCGAATTCATAATTAATTGCCGTACCGAACATACGCATCGTGGGACTCAACCCCATGTAGGCATTGACCAACGGTGGAATATTGTAGCCCAACTTACGGACTTCGCAGTTCAGTATCTTATAGTCTTCTTTAAACGACTCCTTGCAGAACAATGCATTCAGCTCCTTCTCACAGGTTTCCATCTGCAACGGCTTCAGCGGAGTAATCAGATTCTCTTTATCGCCGAAATGCTTTTTCAGGAAATGCAGGATCATATCACGTCCCTGGCGATGGTAACTGGGGTACATGGTTACCTTTCCGAAGAAATATTTCACACTAGGCATCACCACCGTCAACGCTCCCAAGCCATCCCACAAATTATCCAGCGCAAACAAACCTTTGCTTCCCGCGCGGCTCGACTGGTATTCAAGCGTCACAAACGAACGTCCCAACTCAATGGTGGTAGGCAGGAACTCTTTAATAAATCTTTCCGAGAAATGGAACATGTGCGAAGTAGCCAGCAAAGGTTCGCCTTGCTCGCTGAATTGCACGTCTGTCCCCAGGATATAGCGGTATCCGCCAAGAATCTCTTCTGCTTCGGGATTCCACACGATGAGTTGCTTGTAGGGATTCTCCATAAGGTCGAATTCATCGAGGTCTACCGACATGCCCGTTCCTCCTCCGGCAGCCCGGAAAGCGATCTCGCGCAAGCGACCGATTTCCTGCATGACATTCGGGGAATCCTGGTGAGTAATAATGTAAATCTGATTATTACTCTTGTTGGTCATACGTAAGCGTTTCTCCTCTGTCAGTTCCGACTTCAGCAACTCTTTACTTACCGGTTCAATAATTTGCTCCATATTGATCTATTGTATCCTTATTTCTACAGATTATACACAATGTCTTTCACATACTGCGCCCATTGTGTCGGCGTTTTCGATTTATCAAACGTCTGCCATGGAATGGGTTTTCCAATCGTGACAGTGAATGTTTTATGACGATTCTTAAACATCTCATCGACCAGATATAACATGGCAATATTGAACTTGATGCCCAACGCCTTACATATATTAGCCAGATTATAAAAGAAATCGGAATTCCGCCCTTCGAAGTAGATGGGTACAACGTCCCGTTGCGACTGTACGCTCTTTACGACGAAAGCCTTCTTCCATTCCAAATCACGTATCACTCCGTTACGACGACGCGAGCAGAGCCCTGCCGGGAACATGATCAACTGGTCGTCGGAACGAAAGCCAGCCTCCACCATCATCGGAAAGTCCTTAGCCTGTTTACCGGTTTTATTAATGGGAATGCAGAGGGGGGCCAATCCGTGCAGCGTCATCAACAGGTCGTTCACCAGGTATTTCACCTTCCCGTTGTACTGCCGTCCGAGTACATAGCCGAGCGCCACCCCATCCTGTCCGCCAAGCGGATGATTGGACACAAATGTACACAATCCTTCCTTAGGCAAATTCTCCACACCTTTTACTTCCACCTTTGCGTCCAGGAATTCCAGAGAAGCCTCCAGAAAGTCCACCCCTACCTTTTCTCTCGATTCTGCCAGGAACACGTTAAGTTCCTCCTGGTGCACAATCTTTTTCAGGTACGAGATCACAAACTTTGGAATGTATTTGAAGTGTTTGGGTGCCTTCGTCCGAAGAATGTTATCAATATCAATTAAAAACAATGAGTCGTCAGCCATCTACTCGCTAAAATAATGCCACAAAATTAACGGTTCTTTTTCATTAATTGCAATAAAATACAAGAAAAAGCAGGATAAAAGTTCCTTAAACCAATAAAAGCGAAACAAAAAACAACCGAAAACTATCAAAAAACACCTAAATTCTGTCTTTTGATAGTTTACCCCCTAAAGTTGGACGGTTCTCCCCCCGCCGGTTTCTGCCGAAGTCCATACATTTGCAACATCAAACAAAACGAATACTCACATTCAAAATAATAACGATATGAAAAGCTTAAGTTTTAGAAAAGATTTAATAAGCGTACAAGACGAACTCTTACGTTTCGCTTACAAGCTTACTACAGACCGCGAAGAGGCTAATGATTTGTTGCAGGAAACTTCACTCAAAGCATTAGACAATGAGGACAAATACACTCCCGATACAAACTTTAAAGGATGGATGTATACCATCATGCGCAATATATTTATCAATAACTACCGCAAAGTAGTTCGTGACCAAACCTTCGTTGACCAAACCGAAAGCTTATATCACCTGAACCTCCCGCAGGAATCGGGTCCGGACAACACCGAGAGCTCTTACGACCTCAAGGAAATGCGCCGCATCGTGAATTCACTGCCCAAGGAATACAAAGTTCCGTTCTCTATGCACGTATCAGGTTTCAAATACCGCGAAATAGCGGAAAAACTGAACCTTCCGATCGGTACGGTAAAGAGCCGCATCTTCTTCACACGCCAGAAGTTGCAGGAGGAACTGAAGGATTTCCGATAAATCATAGACTCCATTGTTTTTCAAATATATAGAAGCAGATTTTGATTATTAGTTATGGGGCAAGAAGGAAGTGATTTCCTGCTTGCCCTCTTTGTTTTGTATTACTGGCGAAGCCAACTGCTACCGAACACGACGTAATACGTGAAACCTTCGGGACCCATCGCAAAGTCAAGCCCCATACGGAGTTTCAGTTTGCGTGCAATAAGGTACCGGAAACCGCTTCCGTAACTCCATGCCCAGTCGGAACTGCCAAAATCGCTGTATTTATCGAACGCCTTTCCGGCACCACCATAGAACATCAAACTCCAACGCTTGGTAAAATCCCAACGTTCTTCCACCTCGGCAAGTATGGTCGTCTTTCCCGAATAACGCGCCGTAGGCACACCTCGCATATCGACAAAGGGTTTGATATAGAAGGGTATATCACCCACCGCCTGCTGCATATCGAACCGGGTACCCGTAATCAGGTTATGAAGCAGCGGAAAATAGTAATACGCAGCTCCCTCAAACTGACCGTACTTATAATCACTGCCCACTACCGGATTGCTCCAGTCGGCCGTAAGGTTAATTTTAAGTCCCTTGTCAGGAGTAAAGGTATTGTCACGGCTATCGTACGAAGCTTGCAACCCTAGTTTGCCCACATTTCCGCTCAGGTAGTCGGATATCTTATCGTCCAGCGTCTGCCGCCAGGCTTCGTTACCGTTATTATCGTTCACCTGGATATCATTATGCATGAACATATACTTGAATCCAACGGTGAAACGGGGATTTTTGAGTTGTTTACTCACGGAAAGCATTACCGGAATGGTTTTAATATTAAACCCAAAGTCGACCTCCTTTCCCAGTTGTTCGAGATTGAAATAATAATCCATATTCACATTGGCATACCCGCCTGCCACAGCATACTTGATGCCCCACTTAGGTATCATCCCCACACGGGCGGCTCCCACTGCCCAGGTATCATTCAGTGTCCATCCGCCAAAAGCCGTAGTAACATTGGGCGGTTGGGGATATACTTTCCCGTTAAGGAATTTCGGTTTGTTTTGCTCGATGAACACCGGAGCTAAGGCAGCACCAAAGCCACCCAGAGACGGTTCGGTAATTATTGTTGCCACGGGCACAAACCCACGCTTGTTAATTATCCAGTCGCTTAAGTCGAACTGATGGTCGATGGAATCGCGGAAACTGACCTTTTTAGTCTCTTTTTCCTGTCCATGAATAGCAGGTACAGCGAAAAAGAAACACAGTACTCCGCAGCAAATGGTTTTCAAAAATCTTTTCATAATTACGGTTCGGTTTATATCGTTCGGTTACAACAACGAAAGTCTTGATTTGGTTCTTCTTTTTTCCATAGAAGCGATAAATACAAGAAAAAACAAGAAGCCGAAGGTTTTAAACCAAAGGACCGAAGGTTTTAAACCAAAAGGGTGAAGGTTTTAAACCTTCGACCCGAATCTTTTAAACATTCCTCTGGAATCCTAAGAGGATATGGAATTATCGTAAGAGGATAATAAATTATCCCAAGAGGTTATGAGATTATCCTGGGAGGATATAGAATTATCCAGGGAGGATATTTTCACAACTCTTCCCGTAACGACACATTTGGTGACAGATGACAGATGCAGGTGACAGATAAAAACCCATCTACCACCCCCGCAAAGCACTAAGAAACAACACATTATACCCAAAAAGGTGATAGATGACAGATACATTTTCATTTTTCGTAATTCTTGGAACACAGGGGAACCTCCACCCTTTTCATTATCAACGAAATAGGTTATTAACAACCGGTTGAAAACTTCTTAGAAATATTTTTGTGGATTATTGTGGAGAATTGTGGGGAAATGCATACTTTTACGGTCTCTTATTATAATAAGGTAATTTATGCGGTTTTTAGGCAACATAGAAGCACGGGCGGACGAAAAAGGAAGAGTCTTTATCCCCGCCGGATTCCGGAAGCAGCTGGTAGCAGCTTCCGAGGAAAAGCTGGTGATGCGTAAAGACGTATTTCAAGATTGCCTGGTACTTTATCCCGAAAGCGTTTGGGAAGAAGATCTCAACGAGCTGCGCAGCCGGCTCAACAAGTGGAACAGCAAGCACCAGGCTATTTTCAGGCAGTTTGTCAGCGACGTGGAAGTACTTACCCCCGATGGAAACGGGCGGATACTGATTCCGAAACGCTACCTGCAACTAACAGGTATTCAAAACGAAGTACGCTTCATCGGCGTAGATAACAAAATAGAGATCTGGGCGAAAGAGCGCGCAGAACAACCGTTCATGCCACCGGAAGAGTTTGGTGCAGCCCTGGAGGAAATTATGGGAGGTTCGATGAACGATTAACAGCAAGCGTTCAGCGATGAGAAGAAAAGAAGGAGCAAGGGAAAAAGGAGAGGAAGAGAAAAATGAAAGAAGAATTGACATATCACATACCGGTACTGCTGAAAGAGAGCGTGGACGCCATGGAGATACGCCCCGACGGCACATACGTAGACGTCACTTTCGGAGGAGGCGGGCATTCGCGGGAGATCCTTTCACGGTTGGGCGACGGCGGACGGTTGCTGGGTTTCGACCAGGACGAAGACGCAGAACGGAACATTGTTGACGATCCCCACTTCACTTTCGTACGCAGCAACTTCCGGTACCTGAGCAATTTCCTTCGCTACCACAACATCGAAGGAGTGGATGCCATCCTGGCCGATCTGGGAGTTTCTTCACACCACTTCGACGACAGCGAACGTGGCTTTTCCTTCCGGTTCGACGGTGCACTGGACATGCGGATGAACAAACGGGCGGGAAACACCGCCGCCGATGTGATCAACACGTACGAAGAGGAACGCCTGGCGGATATCTTCTACCTGTACGGAGAACTGAAAAACAGCCGGAAGCTGGCGTCGGCACTGGTCAAGGCACGTGCCAAACAACCCATCCGAACCATCGGAGAGTTTCTGGAGATTATTAAACCTTTCTTCGGACGGGAACGGGAAAAGAAAGAATTCGCCAAAGTATTCCAAAGTTTGCGTATTGAAGTAAATCAGGAAATGGAGGCGCTGAAAGAGATGCTGACAGCAGCTACGGAAGCACTTCGTCCGGGTGGGCGACTGGTGGTTATCACCTACCACTCACTGGAAGACCGGATGGTGAAAAACCTGATGAAAACGGGAAATGTGGAAGGGAAAGCCACACAGGACTTCTTCGGAAACCTGCAAACGCCCTTCCGACTGATCAACAACAAGGTGATCGTGCCCGATGAAGAAGAAATAGAACGGAATCCCCGCTCACGGAGCGCCAAGTTGAGAATAGCGGAAAAGAAATAACAGCAACCGCACAGATGTGTGCGAACGACAGGAGGAACCGATATGGAAGAAACAGCAAAAAAGAAGGAAACAACAGCAAAAGGAAACAAGAATAAAAAAACTTCGTTGAAAAGTATTCTGGGAGGCGACATTCTCGCCACCGACTTTTTCCGCAGGCAGGCAAAAATGCTGGTGCTTATCATGGTATTAATCATCTTTTACATCCACAACCGCTACGCCAGTCAGCAACAGCAGATTGAGATAGACCGGTTGAAAAAAGAACTGCTCGACATCAAGTACGACGCCTTAACACGCAGCTCGGAACTGATGGAGAAAAGTCGCCAGTCGCGCATCGAAGAGTACATATCAAACAGAGAAAGCGACTTGCAAACTTCGACCAACCCGCCGTATGTGCTGAGATAATGGGGATGTAGAACAGGAAAAATGTAGTATAAAATGGCAGTAGACAAAAAAAATATCATGTTCCGGTACTTCTTCGTCATTCTGTTGATGGGGTTGATCGGTATTGCTATCGTTGTAAAAGCAGGCATCACCATGTTTGCCGAACGACAGTACTGGCAGGAAGTGGCCGACCGCTTCAAAAAGGAAAACGTAGTGGTGAAACCCAACCGGGGAAACATCATCTCGTCCGACCGCCAGTTGGTGGCAAGTTCCTTACCCGAATACCGTATCTACATGGACTTCATGTCGGGTGAGCCCAACGAGGAAAGAAGAAAAAAGGAACAGATCCGAAAAGACTCCATCCTGCGCAACAATCTGGACTCGATCTGCATCGGGCTTCACAAAATATTCCCCGATAAATCAGTCGCGGATTTCAAGGCGCACCTGAAAAAAGGCCGCGAGAAACAGAGCCGCAACTGGCTGATCTACCCCAACCGTATCTCGAATATCCAATATAAGGAGGCCAAACGTTTACCGGTATTCAACCTGAACAAATACAAAGGTGGATTCCATGAGCAGGCGTACAATTTCCGCAAGAAACCATTTGGTTCACTGGCTGCCCGTACACTGGGCGATGTATATGCCGATACTACCAAAGGCGCCAAGAACGGTATTGAACTGGCTTTCGATACCATTCTGAAAGGGCGTAACGGTATCACTCACCGTCAGAAGGTGATGAACAAGTACCTCAACATCACCGATATTGCCCCGGTGGATGGTTGCGACCTGGTGACCACCATCGACGTGGGGATGCAGGATATCTGCGAGAAAGCATTGGTGGACAAGCTGAAGGAGATCAACGGAAGCGTAGGCGTAGCCGTACTGATGGAGGTGGCTACCGGAGAGGTAAAAGCCATCGTTAACATGACCAGAGGAAAGGATGGTAAATACTACGAAATGAGAAACAATGCCATCAGTGACATGCTGGAGCCAGGATCGACTTTCAAAACAGCATCCATAATGGTAGCGCTGGAGGATGGCAAGATCACGCCCGAGGACGGGGTTGATACGGGAAATGGCATAAAGATGATGCACGGACGCCCGATGAAAGACCACAACTGGCACCGCGGGGGGTACCAATACCTCACCGTACCGGAAATTCTGATGGTTTCATCGAATATCGGTGTGTCTACCATTGTCGATCAGGCCTATGCCGGTAATCCTCAAAAGTTTGTCGACGGACTGAAACGCATGAGTATAGACAAAGCGCTGAACCTGCAAATCGCCGGGGAAGGGAAACCGAATATCCGGGGACCGAAAGAGCGCTACTTTGCCAAAACGACGTTGCCTTGGATGAGCATCGGATATGAAACGCAGGTGCCGCCTATCAATATATTGACATTCTACAACGCCATCGCCAATAACGGCACGATGGTTCGCCCGAAATTTGTCCGCTCGGCTATCCGGGACGGGGAGGTGGTGAATGAATATGCCACGGAAGTGATCAACCCCAAGATTTGTTCCGACCGTACGCTGGCACAGATACAGGACATTCTCCGGAGGGTAGTCAGCGAAGGATTGGCCAAACCGGCCGGCAGCAAGCAATTTGCAGTAGCCGGGAAGACAGGTACGGCACAGATTTCGCAAGGTACCGCCGGGTACAAAACCGGAATGACAAACTACCTGGTAAGCTTCTGCGGATATTTCCCGGCAGAAGCCCCGAAGTACAGTTGCATCGTTTCGATTCAGAAACCAGGACTGCCGGCATCGGGAGGTATGATGGCGGGCGCGGTATTCGGCAAGATTGCCGAGAGGGTATACGCCAAAGACCTGCGGCTGGACATCAAAAACGCCATCGACAGCAACAGCGTAGTGATTCCCGATGTAAAGAACGGAGAGTTGCGCCAGGCCAAACTGATCCTGGACGAACTGAATATACAGGCTCAGACGGAGTTTGCCGACCGGAAAGCGGCGGAGGTGTGGGGAAACACACAAAGTCAGACGAACTCACTGCTACTCAAAAGCCGGGAAGAGGGTGCCGCAGCCAACAAAGCCCCAAGCGTGATCGGCATGGGTGCGAAAGATGCAGTCTACCTGCTGGAAAGCAAAGGATTGAAAGTACACCTGTCGGGGGTGGGAAAGGTGAAAAGCCAATCGATTCCCGGAGGGACAACCATAGCGAAAGGACAAGCCATTTCTATTTATCTAAATTGAGAACTATATATTAATGAAGGTATGAAATTAAACGAGCTTTTACATACGGTACAGCCGGTACAAATTACAGGACCGGTAGATGTGGAGATTACGGGAGTAAACATCGACTCCCGCCAGGTAGCAGCCGGACATTTGTTTATGGCCATGCGCGGTACGCAGACCGATGGGCATGCCTACATCCCGTCGGCTATCGGAAAGGGTGCCGTAGCCATACTTTGCGAAGAAATGCCGGAACAACCGGTGGAAGGGATCACGTACGTGCAAGTGGCCGATAGCGAAGACGCCGTGGGAAAGATAGCCACGCTCTTCTACGGCAATCCGACCGGCAAGTTGGAACTGGTGGGGGTAACCGGAACGAACGGAAAAACAACCGTTGCCACCTTATTATATAATATGTTCCGTTACCTCGGTTACAAGGTGGGACTGGTTTCCACTGTTTGTAATTACATCGACGATAAGGCGGTACCCACCGAACATACTACCCCCGATCCTATCACACTGAACCGGTTGCTCGGTCAGATGGCAGACGAAGGGTGCAAATATGTTTTTATGGAGGTAAGTTCCCATTCCATCGCACAAAAGCGAATCAGCGGACTGAAATTCGCCGGAGGTATCTTCACCAACCTGACACGCGATCACCTGGATTATCACAAAACGGTAGAGAACTACCTGAAGGCCAAGAAGAAATTCTTCGATGAAATGCCGAAAAACGCATTCAGCCTGACCAACCTGGACGACAAGAACGGGCTGGTGATGACGCAAAATACACGTTCTAAAACATATACGTACTCGCTCCGGAGTTTGTGCGACTTTAAAGGGCGCATCCTGGAGTCTCATTTCGAGGGCATGCTGCTCGACTTCAACAACCGGGAGGTAGCGGTACAATTCATTGGTAAGTTCAACGCTTACAACCTGCTGGCCGTGTTCGGCGCTGCCGTGTTGCTGGGTAAGAAGGAAGAAGAAGTGCTCATCGCCCTGAGTACCCTCCAGTCGGTAGCCGGACGTTTCGATGCCATCCGTTCCCCGAAAGGATATACGGCCATTGTGGACTATGCCCACACGCCGGATGCTTTGGAGAATGTACTCAACGCCATTCACGACGTATTGGAAGGTAGAGGGAAAGTAATCACCGTAGTGGGTGCCGGCGGCAACCGCGACAAAGGGAAGCGACCGATCATGGCGAAAGAAGCCACTAAAGCCAGCGACCGGGTGATCATCACTTCGGATAATCCCCGTATGGAGGAGCCGCAGGATATTATCAACGACATGGTAGCCGGTTTGGATGCCGACGACAAGAAGAAAACGCTCTGCATCGTCGACCGTAAAGAGGCCATCCGCACCGCTTGCATGTTTGCCGAGAAAGGTGATGTCATCCTGGT
The DNA here is from genome assembly GCA_031554635.1 of Bacteroides sp. Taxonomy (GTDB): domain Bacteria; phylum Bacteroidota; class Bacteroidia; order Bacteroidales; family Bacteroidaceae; genus Bacteroides. Next base: position 164,270 of record JAVBVD010000023.1, on the reverse strand, counting down.
AGCCGGAAAAGGGCACGAGAATTATCAGGACGTAAAGGGAGTGAAACATCATTTTGACGATAAAGAAATTATTAAATCAGTGATGAGCGGTGAGTAATAAGCCGACAGCGGCTATCCACTAATCGCAAAATCACTAAATTATTATAATCATGTTATACTATTTATTTGAGTGGTTGCACAAATTGGGATTTCCTGGCGCAGGGATGTTCGGATATACTTCTTTCCGCGCCTTGATGGCCATCCTGCTGGCATTGCTTATCTCGAGCATCTGGGGGGACAAGTTTATCAACCTGCTGAAACGGAAACAAATCACGGAAACGCAACGCGATGCCAGCATCGACCCGTTCGGGGTAGCCAAGAAAGGCGTGCCGAGCATGGGTGGAGTGATTATCATCGTAGCCATTCTTATTCCTTGTCTGTTATTAGGCAAGCTGAACAATATCTACATGATATTGATGCTGATCACTACCATCTGGCTGGGTTCTTTAGGATTTGCCGACGATTATATCAAGATATTCAAGCGCAACAAGGAAGGATTGCGCGGTAAGTTCAAAGTCATCGCACAGATCGGTCTGGGACTGATCGTCGGGCTGACACTCTACCTGAGTCCGGATGTGGTAATCCGCGAAAACATCGAAGTGAAGCAACCCGGACAGGAGGTCATCGTGACGCATGTGAAGCATGACATGAAATCGACGCAGACCACCATCCCGTTCTTCAAAAGCAACAACCTCGACTACGCCGACTTGGTAAGCTTCCTCGGTGAACACGCGCAAACAGCCGGATGGATCCTGTTTGTAATCGTAACCATCCTGGTAGTTACAGCCGTCTCGAACGGAGCCAATCTGAACGATGGAATGGACGGAATGGCGGCGGGCAACTCTGCCATCATCGGACTGACCCTGGGTATTCTGGCCTATGTGTCCAGTCACATGGAATTCGCCCGGTACCTCAACATCATGTACATCCCCGGAACGGAGGAGCTGGTAATCTTTATCTGCGCATTCATCGGGGCTTTGATCGGTTTCCTGTGGTACAATGCGTTTCCGGCGCAGGTGTTTATGGGCGATACGGGTAGCCTGACCATCGGCGGTATTATCGCCGTATTTGCCATTATCATTCACAAGGAATTGCTCATCCCGATTCTCTGTGGGGTATTCCTGGTAGAAAACCTGTCGGTGGTGCTACAGGTGAGTTACTTCAAACGCGGAAAGAAGAAGGGCGTGCAACAACGTATCTTCAAGCGAACACCGATTCACGATCATTTCCGTACGACGATGTCCCAGCTAGACCCACGGTGCAGCTATATATTCACCAAGCCCGATAATGTGTTCCACGAAGCCAAGATTACCGTACGCTTCTGGATCGTCACCATCGTGCTGGCGGCCATCACCATCATTACATTAAAAATCAGATAACCCTATATTCAACTAAAAGTATAGATACAGGCATGAGTACAGAACAACATACAGAAGGTAACAAGCCCCTACGGATTGTGGTATTGGGGGCTGGCGAAAGTGGAGCCGGCGCCGCCGTGCTTGCCAAAGTAAAAGGCTTCGACGTATTTGTCTCGGACATGTCGGCCATCAAGGAGAATTACAAGGAACTGCTCGATAAGTACCAGATTGCCTGGGAGGAAGGGAAGCATACCGAAGAAAAGATCCTGAACGCCAACGAAGTGATCAAAAGCCCGGGAATACCCAACGAAGCGCCGATGATTCAGAAACTCATGGCACAAGGTACGCCCATCATCTCGGAAATCGAGTTTGCCGGACGCTACACAGATGCCCAAATGGTCTGTATTACAGGATCTAACGGAAAAACGACGACGACATCGTTAATCTACCATATCTTCAAGAGCGCCGGACTGAATGTAGGTCTGGCAGGAAACATCGGACGCAGCCTGGCGTTGCAGGTGGCCGAAGAGAACCATGATTATTACGTGATCGAACTGAGCTCCTTCCAATTGGACAACATGTACGATTTCCGTGCCAACATCGCCGTGCTGATGAACATCACCCCCGATCACCTGGACCGGTACGACCATAACATGCAGAACTACATCGACGCCAAGTTCCGCATCATACAGAACCAGACGGAAGAAGACGCATTCATTTTCTGGAACGACGACCCCATCATCCGCAAGGAGTTGCAACGATACGGACTGAAAGCACACATGTACCCATTTGCCGCCGTCAAGGAAGAAGGCGCCATCGCCTACGTGGAAGAAGATGAGATGAGGATCGACGAACCGATCGCTTTCAACATGGAGCAGGAGGAACTGGCATTAAGGGGAACACACAACCTATATAACTCGATGGCTGCGGGGATTTCGGCAAATCTGGCCGGGATCACAAAGGACCACATCCGCCGGGCGCTTTCTGATTTCAAGGGAGTGGAGCATCGCCTGGAAAAGGTGGCGCGGGTACGGGGCATCGACTTTATCAACGACTCGAAAGCCACCAATGTGAACTCCTGCTGGTATGCCTTGCAAAGTATGACCACCCGGACGGTACTCATCCTGGGAGGAAAAGACAAAGGAAACGATTACACCGAAATAGAAGAACTCGTACGCGAGAAATGCAGCGCATTGGTTTATCTGGGTCTGCACAACGAGAAGCTACATGAATTCTTCGACCGGTTCGGACTGCCCGTGGCAGATGTACAGACCGGCATGAAAGATGCCGTGGACGCGGCTTACCGACTGGCACAAAAAGGAGAAACAGTGCTACTCAGCCCCTGCTGCGCCTCGTTCGACCTGTTCAAGAGTTACGAAGACCGTGGCGACCAGTTCAAGGCCTGTGTATTGGCATTGTAAAAGAAATAACAGTTTAATGGTTTGAAACAGTGGATTTATTAAAGAACATATTCAAAGGCGACAAGGTGATCTGGATCATCTTCCTCTTCCTCTGCCTCATCTCCATCGTGGAGGTGTTCAGTGCCGCCAGTACGCTGACGTATAAGAGTGGAGACCATTGGGCGCCGATCACCCAGCACTCCATCATCCTGATGGTAGGGGTGGTAGTGGTGGTGGTGATGCACAGCATTCCCTACAAATGGTTCCAGGTGTTCCCCGTCTTCCTGTACCCCATCTCGGTGGTGTTACTGGCATTCGTCACACTGATGGGTATCGTTACAGGCGACCGTGTCAACGGCGCTGCCCGCTGGATGACTTTCATGGGTATTCAGTTCCAACCTTCGGAACTGGCTAAGATGGCGGTGATCATTGTCGTGTCCTTTATCCTGTCCAAGAACCAGGAAGAAGAAGGAGCGCATCCCAGAGCTTTCACCTACATCCTGCTCTTCACCGGGCTGATCTGTGCATTGATCGCTCCCGAGAACTTATCGACAGCCATGTTGTTGTTCGGAGTGGTATTCCTGATGATGTTCATCGGACGCGTAGCTGCCAAGAAGTTGCTCGGGATGGTCGGAATCATCGTATGCATCGGTGGATTGGCGGCAACGACCATCGTATTGATCCCTGCCGAGACGTTACACAATACTCCGGGACTGCACCGTCTGGAAACCTGGCAAAACCGTATCAAAGGATTCTTTGACGACGAGGAAGTGCCGGCTGCCAAGTTCGATATCGATAAAGATGCTCAGGTGGCACACGCCCGCATTGCCATCGCCACCAGCAATGTGGTGGGCAAGATGCCGGGTAACTCGGTGCAACGCGACTTCCTGAGCCAGGCGTTTTCCGACTTTATCTTCGCCATCATCGTCGAAGAACTGGGGCTGATCGGAGGAGCCTTCGTGGTGTGCCTGTACATCTGGCTGCTGATGCGGGCCGGACGTATCGCCCAGAAATGCGAGCGAACCTTTCCCGCCTTCCTGGTCATGGGTATCGCCCTGATGCTGGTGTCACAGGCGGTACTGAACATGATGGTGGCCGTAGGATTGTTCCCCGTCACCGGACAACCGCTCCCGTTGGTAAGCAAGGGAGGAACCAGCACGCTGATCAACTGTGCTTACATCGGGATGATCCTGAGTGTAAGCCGTTACACGGCAGGGCTGGAAGAGAAGAAAGAGCGCGAAGCACAGGCTCAACTGGAAGTGGAAAGCAATGAGCTGGAAGGACAAACGGCTGCCGAACCGACAGCTAAGATCCTGAATAGCGATGCTACGTTTGAAGAAGAAAGATGACACGGAAAAGAGAAAAGATGGAAAAGGAATTGAGAGTGATAATCAGTGGCGGCGGTACGGGAGGACATATTTTTCCGGCCGTATCGATCGCCAATGCCATAAAGGAGTTGCGCCCGGATGCCAGGATTCTCTTCGTGGGAGCCGAAGGACGGATGGAGATGCAACGGGTACCCGATGCCGGGTATGAGATCATCGGCCTGCCCATTGCCGGGTTCGACCGTAAGAACTTGTTGAAGAACATCGGGGTGCTGGTCAAACTATTCCGCAGCCAATGGAAAGCACGGAGAATCATTCGCACCTTCCAGCCACAGGTAGCCGTGGGCGTAGGTGGTTATGCCAGCGGACCGACCCTCAAAACGGCGGGTATGATGGGGGTTCCGACACTGATACAGGAACAGAACTCATACGCCGGGGTGACGAACAAGTTGCTGGCCAAAAAGGCGATGAAAATATGTGTGGCTTACGATGGAATGGAACATTTCTTTCCGGCCGACAAAATATTATTGACAGGTAATCCGGTTCGGCAAGGACTGTTGAGCCCCACCTTCAGCCGGGAAGAGGCCATCCGTTCGTTCGGTTTGAAGCCGGAACGTAAGACTATCCTCGTGTTGGGAGGTAGTCTTGGCGCCCGCACCATCAACCAAACGTTGATAAATGGATTGGAAAGTATCCGCGAAGCCAAAGAGGTTCAGTTTATCTGGCAAACAGGGAAATTCTATTACCAACAGGTGATGGAAGCGGTGAAAGCAGAGGAAGCAGGTAAAGGAAGTAGCAAAGCATCCGAAGACTCGATGAAATCGACAAAAAAGATAACCAACCTCTATGTAACCGATTTCATTAAAGACATGGCGCAGGCGTATGCAGCGGCCGACCTGGTGATTTCGCGTGCCGGAGCAGGTTCGATCTCGGAATTCTGCCTGTTGGGCAAACCGGTTATCCTCGTACCTTCGCCCAATGTAGCCGAAGACCACCAGACTAAAAATGCACTGGCATTGGTGAACAAGCAGGCCGCTATTTATGTCAAAGATGAGGAGGCTAACGAGAAATTGTTGCCCACGGCACTGTCACTCGTCCCGGATACGAAGAAGCTGGCAGACCTGAGCAGGCACATCACAGAGCTTGCTTTGCCCAACTCGGCGAGCATCATCGCCAAAGAGGTAATCAAGCTGGCGGAGAGTCAACAACAATAGTATAGAAACGAAGAACAAAAGAAGTAATGAATATAGAAAGTATCAAATCGGTTTATTTTGTAGGCGCAGGCGGCATCGGCATGAGCGCCCTGGTCCGCTATTTCCTGTCGAAAGGGAAGTTGGTGGCAGGTTACGACCGTACTCCAACCGAACTGACCGCCCACCTGATAACCGAAGGTGCACAGATACACTACGAAGAAAACGTCGGCCTCATTCCTGAAGCATGCAAAGAAAAGGGAAGCACCCTGGTGGTGCTCACTCCGGCTGTACCCGCCAACCATGCCGAGTTGGTGTACTTCCGCGAAAACGGGTTCGAGATACAGAAACGTGCACAGGTGCTCGGTACCATTACCCGCTCCAGCAAAGGACTTTGTGTGGCCGGAACGCATGGAAAGACCACCACATCGACTATGGCGGCGCACTTGCTTTACCAGTCGGCCATCGGATGTACCGCCTTCCTCGGAGGCATTTCCAAGAATCATCATACCAACCTGCTGCTCTCGCCTACCAGCCCGTATACGGTCATTGAAGCCGATGAATTCGACCGTTCCTTCCATTGGCTTACTCCATACATGTCGGTTATTACCTCCAGCGACCCCGACCACCTGGACATCTACGGTACGGAAGAAGCCTATCTGGAAAGCTTCCGGCATTACACCACCCTGATACAACCGGGCGGTGCGCTCATCATACGCAAAGGCATAAGCCTGCAACCCGATGTTCAGGAGGGAGTACGGGTGTTCAGCTACTCACGTGACGAGGGCGACTTCCATGCCGAGAACATCCGCATCGGCAACGGAGAGATTTACATCGACTTCGTAGCTCCCGACACCCGCATCGACCACATCCGGTTGGGCGTGCCCGTGAGTATCAACATCGAGAATGGAGTAGCTGCCATGGCTATGGCACACCTCAGCGGGGCGACTGATGAGGAGATCAAACGCGGCATGGAGAGTTTCGGAGGGGTAGACCGCCGGTTCGACTTCAAAATAAAAACCGACCGGGTGGTATTTCTGAGCGACTACGCCCACCATCCGTCGGAAGTGAAACAAAGCATCCTGTCGATGCGCGAACTGTACGAGGGGAAAAAGCTGACAGTAGCTTTCCAGCCCCACCTCTACTCGCGCACGCACGATTTTTATAAAGAATTTGCCGACAGCCTCTCGCTGGCCGATGAGGTAATCTTGCTGGACATATACCCCGCACGGGAATTGCCGATAGAGGGAGTAACCAGTCAGTTGATTTATGACCATCTCCGCCCCGGCGTGGAGAAGTGCATCTGTCGCAAAGAGGAACTTACCGCCCGGATAGCGGAGCGTGACATTGAAGTGTTGATGACCTTGGGAGCAGGCGACATCGACAATTATGTGCCTGCCATTTGTGAAACACTTACTAAAAAATACGCACTATGATACGCAGAGTCCTTCTATCCATCGTGATGTTCCTCATCGTGGCCTACCTGGGCCTGGCGGTGACAGCATTCAGCAGGAAACCTGAGAAACAGGTTTGCAGTCAGATCGAGTTGGTTATAAAGGACACAGTCAACGCAGGATTTGTGACCCGGAACGAAGTATCGGAACTATTAAAAAAGAAGAACATTCATCCGGTGGGTAAAAACATGGACGGCATCCATACGAAAACCATCGAACGGGAAATCGGGAAGCATCCGCTGGTAGATCAGGCAGAATGTTACAAAACGCCCAGCGGAAAGATTTGCGTGGAGGTGTCGCAACGCATCCCCGTATTACGCATCATGAGCAGCAACGGCGAGAACTATTATGTGGACAATAAAGGGGCCGTCATGCCGCCTACAGCCAAGTGCACCGCCCACCGCGCCATCGTGACGGGCAAGGTAGACCAGGCTTTCGCCACGAAGGACCTCTACAAACTGGGCGTGTACCTTCAAAATAATAAATTCTGGAATGCGCAGATCGAACAGATCAATGTGCTCGACGGACGCCGGCTGGAGCTGGTACCGCGGGTAGGCAACCACATCATCTACCTGGGCAAGGCAGATAAGTTCGAAGAAAAGCTTTCACGACTGAAGACTTTCTACGAGAAAGGGCTGAACAAGGTGGGATGGAACAAATATTCGCGCATCAGTCTGGAATTCGACAACCAGATTATTTGTACCAAATGGGACGACAATATAAAAAGTAATAATTAGCATACTATATAATTATGGCAACAACAGAATTCGTAGCCGCCATTGAACTGAGCTCTTCAATGGTTACCGGCATAGCCGGAAGGAAAAAAAGTGACGGAAGTGTGCAGGTGCTGGCTTATGCTCAGGAAGAAGCGTCTTCTTTCATCCGGAAAGGGGTTATCTTCAACCTGGACAAGACCACGCAATGCCTTCAGAACATTATCCGCAAGTTGGAAGAAGAACTGAAAGAAACGATTGCCAGGGTATATGTGACGATCGGCGGACAATCGATCCGTACGATACGCAATGCGGTGAGCCGCGACCTGGGCGAATCGACCATCGTAACCCAAGACCTGGTGGACGCTATTTACGACGAGAACAGCGCCAGCAAACTGCCCGACATGGAAATACTCGACGTGGTACCGCAAGAATACAAGATAGGTAATACGCTCCAGGTCGATCCGGTAGGCGTGGCAGGAAACTCCATCGAAGGACGGTTCCTCAATATTACCGCCCGTGCTATCCTGAAAAACAACCTGGAGCATTGCTGCAAACAGGCCAAGATAACAATTGCCGAAACGTTCATCACACCGCTGGTAACTGGAAAAGCCGTACTGACGGAGAACGAACAACGTTCGGGCTGCGCCCTGATCGATCTCGGTGCCGATACCACCACCGTATCGGTGTACAAAGGTAGTATCCTTCACTTCCTGTCGGTGTTACCGCTGGGAGGCAGCAGCATTACCCGCGACCTGACTTCGTTGCAGATCGAGGAAGACGAAGCCGAACGATTGAAGAAACTACACGGCAACGCCCTTTACGAAGAGGTGGAGAATGCCGAACCCGTGACCTACCAGTTGGAAGAGAACAACCGCTCCATCGAGGCCAGTGCACTGAACAACATTGTAGAAGCCCGCGCGGAAGAAATCATTGCCAACATTTACCATCAGTTGGAGCTTTCGGGCTACGAAGATAAGTTGCACGCCGGCGTGGTATTCACCGGTGGAGCATCTAACCTGAAGAACCTGGACAAGGCTTTCAGTAAGAAAACCAAGATCGAGAAAGTGCGCATGGCTCAAACGCCCCGCTTTGCCGTACACACCTCCATCTCTGCATGGAAGAAAGACGGCAGCCGAAACGGTTTGTTCGGCATCTTCCTGGAAAACACATCTAATTGCTGCGAAGAGGAGAAACCGGCACCCGTGGTAGTGCCACCGGTAGCAGAAGAACCCGTCACACCGGTCGCCCCTACTCCCGCCCCCACTCCAACGCAGGAAACCTTCTTTACTTCTGTGGACGACTCCTGGAAGGAACAGGAAGAACGCGCCAAACTGGAGAAGAAGCGGTTGGAAGAAGAGGAAAGACAGCGCAAGAAAGACGAGAAAATCCGTAGGGATGCCGAGAAGAAAGCCCGGGAGCAGGAAGAACGCGACCGCAAGAAGGCCGAAAAAGAGGCCCGGAAAGAAGCAGAAGGCGGTGGCTGGATTTCCAAAATCGCCAACAAGCTCAACAATGTATCCAAAGATCTGTTCGACGATCAGGATATGAAATAATTTTGTTTTTGTAACTTCATAATTCAATCAAGATATGGACGAGAAGATAGTACACTTCGATTTCCCGACAGACTCCCCGAAGATCATCAAGGTGATCGGTGTAGGTGGGGGTGGCGGTAATGCTGTGAACCACATGTACCGGGAAGGTATTCACGACGTAACCTTCGTTCTCTGTAATACGGACAACCAGGCGCTCAAGGAGTCGCCCGTACCGACTAAGATTCAATTGGGACGCCACATCACCGAAGGCTTGGGAGCGGGCAATCGTCCGCAACGTGCCCGTGATGCCGCCGAAGAAAGCATCGACGATATCAAGGAACTGCTCAACGACGGCACGAAGATGGTGTTCATCACCGCCGGTATGGGAGGTGGAACGGGAACAGGCGCCGCACCGGTCATCGCCCGCATCGCCAAGGAGCTGGATATTCTCACGGTGGGTATCGTCACCATTCCTTTTATCTTTGAGGGCGAGAAGAAGATCATCCAGGCACTGGACGGTGTGGAACGGATTGCCGAGCATGTAGACGCCCTGCTTGTTATTAATAACGAACGCCTGCGCGAGATCTATGCCGACCTCACCTTTATGAATGCGTTCGGCAAGGCCGATGATACACTGTCGATTGCCGCCAAGAGTATCGCTGAGATCATCACCATGCGTGGAACGGTGAATCTTGACTTTGCCGATGTGAAAACCATCCTGAAAGACGGCGGCGTAGCCATCATGAGTACGGGATTCGGTGAGGGCGACAACCGGGTGACCATGGCCATTCAGGATGCATTGCACTCTCCGTTGCTGAACAACAATGATATCTTCAACGCCAAGAAAGTGATGCTCAACGTATCGTTCTGCCAGGAATCGGAACTGATGATGGAGGAGATGAACGAGATACACGAATTCATGAGCAAATTCCGCGAAGGTGTGGAAGTGATCTGGGGGGTAGCGATGGACAATGCGCTGGCCCGCAAGGTAAAGATCACCGTACTGGCTACCGGATTCGGTATGGAGGACGTTCCGTTGATGGACACACTCCACAAGAGCCGCAACAGCGAAGAGGAAGAGCGTCTGCAGCAGCTCGAGGAAGAGAAGGAAAAGAATAAGGAACGCATCCGCAAGGCGTATGGCGAAAGTGCCAGCACCATCGGCAGCAAGAACATCCGCAAACGCCGGCAGATCTACCTCTTCAACCCCGAAGATATGGACAACGACGAACTGATCGCCCTGGTCGAAGAGTCGCCCACATTTATACGTGACAAAGCCACCCTCGCCAAGATCCAAACCAAAGTGCTCCCCGAAGAGGCAGCCAAACCGGAAGAGGTGACGGACGAGAACGGTGTGATCACATTTTAATCATTCATAACCTGATACACACATGGATTTATTCGAAAGAGTCAGCGAAGACATTAAAAACGCAATGAAGGCCAAGGACAAAGTAGCCCTTGATACGTTGAGAAATATAAAGAAGTTCTTCCTCGAAGCCAAAACCGCTCCGGGCGCCAACGATATGTTGACCGATGATGCCGCATTGAAGATCATTCAGAAACTGGTGAAACAAGGCAAGGACTCCGCAGAGATCTACACCGGACAAGGTCGTCAGGACCTGGCCGACAATGAGCTGGCACAGGTGAAAGTGATGGAAGTGTATCTTCCGAAACAACTGAGCGAAGAGGAGTTGACAGCTGCCATCAAAGAGATCATCGCCGAGACAGGTGCTTCGGGTGGCAAGGATATGGGTAAGGTCATGGGTGTAGCTTCGAAGAAGTTGGCCGGATTGGCTGAAGGTCGCCTGATTTCCGCTAAAGTAAAGGAACTGTTGGGTTAACAGCCTCTTGCAGTTTAGATATATAATACTCCCGGTTTGAGTAAACTTTGTTTATTCGAACCGGGAGTGTTTTTGAGTACTTTTTCCCCAGAAGTTTGAAAAACCGCCACCGCACTCACGCACCTGTGTTCAAACCCTTTATTCATCGGACTTAGAGGTGCGTAAGAGGAAGTCATTTCTCATACGCGCCTCTTACGCACCTCGAATGCTTTATCTATAGCATATAACTGATTATAAGGCCCTTGCATTCTTTTATTATCAAACCGGCATCTGTTCGTTTCACAGTATCTTCGCTTTGGTTTCACAGGTAGAAAGCCCTTCCTCCACCCGGATGTACGACCCTCCCAGACCCGGATGTAGAGCGGTTGTACATCAGGGTGGAGGAAGGGTCGTACATCCGGGTGGAGAGAAGACTCTCCAAGTATGATTTCATCCGATCAAAGCATAAAACTGACACTTAATACTTGGAAACCAATGGTTTGATGTTTTATTATTTCAGCCGGAAGGTATCAATTAAAGAGTTCGTGCAATACCTCCAATGACTTCAACACCGGAAAATCGGGCAGGTGCATCCGGTAATACTCATTCAGAATATGCAGGCACCGCCCGCGTTCCGCGCGACTCATTCCAAACAGGTGCATCGTTTCGTAATTCATACGCATCACCCCGCTGATGCGCGAAGCCTCTTCCGGTCCCACAAATGCCGAATGCAATTTCGGACGCGAAGACGTAAAGCAGCTATTAAGCAAGTCGAAGTAATCGCCCGGATGGTAATCGTCCAGGTTGGGATATAAACCGAGGAAACGCGACAGACGCATGAGAAACACCAGATGGAAATTGGCAAATCCACTCCGGCATTCGTCCAGCCAACGAATGGAATGCTCCAGATAAGCAAATAACGGCGGGTTCTCCACCTCCTCGCGCACCGCACGGTAAAGAAACTCCGACAGGAACAATGCAATAGACGATTTATACGGATCATACGGAATGGAAGAAAAGGGATGAACCAGCTTTGCTTCCTTTATAATAGACAAACTACTCTTCGGCCGTACATCGGCCTCGAACTCCACCAACGCCAACGGCTGAAACAACACCGACTTGACCGACGCTTTGCGCGTGCGGGGTACCTTCACCAGAAAAGAAGCCCTTCCTGCTTCCCGGGTATAAATGTCGACGATGTTCGAAGCATCGTTGTATTTTAGTACATGAAGTACAATTCCTGTTGTTTTTTGTAGCATACAAGCCATTTTTCGTTGAGATAACAAAACTACAAAAAAAGAGAAAACAAGCCAAACAATCCGGTATTTCATCGATATAAGAAAAAAACAAGAAGAATCCACAAACCGTTATCTATCTGATAATCAACAAAAAACAGAAGACACAACAAAAATATTGAAAAAATTTCCTAAGAATGTTTTGGTAGTTCAAAAAAACTCTCTACTTTTGCATCCGCAATCGAGAAACAAACACTTGTTTCAGAAGCAGGAATGCTTCGCAAAGCGATGGCCCATTCGTCTATCGGTTAGGACGCAAGATTTTCATTCTTGAAAGAGGGGTTCGACTCCCCTATGGGCTACAAATAAAAAAATAACGAATTAAATAGATTAGTCGCAAAATGGCAAATCACAAATCATCCATCAAGAGAATCAGACAAGAAGAGAAGAGAAGACTTCACAACAGATATTACGCTAAGACTATGCGTAATGCTGTAAGAAAGCTTCGTTCTACAACTGACAAAAATGAAGCAGTTGCTATGTATCCGGGCATCACTAAGATGTTAGACAAGTTGGCCAAAACAAACATTATTCATAAGAATAAGGCTAGCAATCTGAAATCTAAGTTAGCTCTTTACATCAACAAGCTAGCTTAATACACGGAAATTCTTACAAAGAAATACTTCCAAGGCTGGACTTTTTAGTCCGGTCTTTTGTGTTTTATCCCCACCCGGAAGGAGGTTCACATTATTGGGTATTTTTCACATCACAAGTTTCCGCAAGTCAACATTTTGCAGTATATTTGCTCTGTTATTATAACTTAGAAAAACAATATGAGCGAAGAAGTAATCATCCCCGATAACGGGTCGTATTCGGCGGATAGCATCCAGGTTCTGGAAGGATTGGAGGCCGTCAGAAAACGTCCAGCCATGTATATCGGCGACATCAGCACAAAGGGACTTCATCATCTGGTTTACGAAATCGTCGACAACTCGATCGACGAAGCGCTTGCCGGATATTGCAATCAAATCGACGTAACCATCAACGAAGACAATTCGATCACCGTCCAGGACAACGGACGTGGTATCCCGGTAGACTTCCACGAAAAAGAACAAAGATCAGCTCTCGAAGTAGCCATGACGGTATTGCATGCCGGTGGTAAGTTTGACAAGGGCTCGTACAAGGTTTCCGGAGGTTTGCACGGTGTAGGTATGTCGTGCGTGAACGCCCTTTCTACCCACATGACTTCACAGGTTTTCCGCAACGGAAAAATATACCAACAGGAATACGAATGCGGTAAACCGCTGTACAGCGTCAAGGAGATCGGCACCGCCGAGCATACCGGTACACGCCAGCAATTCTGGCCGGACGACAGCATCTTTATCGAAACGGTGTACAAGTACGATATCCTGGCCGGGCGTATGCGCGAGCTTTCGTACCTGAATGCCGGTATCAAGATTACGCTAACCGATCGCCGTGTGGTAAACGAAGAAGACGGAAGCTACAAGCACGAAACGTTCCACTCGGAAGAAGGATTGAAGGAATTTGTCCGCTTCATCGACTCTTCACGTGAACGCCTCATCAACGATGTGATTTACCTGAACACAGAGAAACAGGGCACACCTATCGAAGTGGCTATCATGTACAACACGTCGTTCTCGGAAAATATCCACTCGTACGTCAATAATATCAACACCATCGAAGGTGGTACGCATCTGGCAGGTTTCCGCCGCGCCCTGACACGTACACTCAAGAAATATGCCGAAGATAGCAAGATGCTGGAGAAGGTAAAGGTGGAAATCTCGGGCGATGACTTCCGCGAAGGACTGACAGCCGTGATCTCTATCAAGGTGGCCGAGCCTCAGTTCGAAGGACAGACCAAGACCAAGTTGGGCAACAACGAGGTAATGGGCGCTGTAGATCAGGCCGTGGGCGAAGTATTGAACTATTATCTGGAAGAACATCCGAAGGAGGCCAAGATTATTGTAGACAAGGTGATTCTGGCTGCCACAGCCCGTCACGCAGCCCGCAAAGCCCGCGAAATGGTGCAACGCAAGTCGCCCATGTCAGGAGGAGGACTCCCCGGCAAGCTGGCCGACTGTTCGGATCGCGACCCGTTGAAATGCGAGTTGTTCCTCGTCGAGGGAGACTCGGCAGGCGGTACTGCGAAGCAGGGCCGTAACCGCGCATTCCAGGCCATTCTTCCGCTACGTGGTAAAATCCTGAACGTAGAGAAAGCCATGTATCATAAAGCGCTCGAAAGCGATGAAATACGCAATATTTACACCGCCTTGGGTGTCACCATCGGTACCGAAGAGGATAGCAAGGAGGCTAATATCAGCAAGCTGCGTTATCACAAGATCATCATCATGACCGATGCCGACGTCGATGGCTCGCACATCGACACGCTGATTATGACATTCTTCTTCCGCTACATGCCGCAGATTATCCAGAACGGATACCTGTACATCGCCACTCCTCCGCTCTACCTATGTAAAAAGGGTAAAACAGAAGAATACTGCTGGACAGAAGCGCAGCGTACGAAATTCATCGACACCTATGGAAACGGCGAAGAGAAATCAGTACACATACAACGTTACAAAGGTTTGGGAGAGATGAACGCCACACAGTTGTGGGAAACAACCCTGGATCCGGATAACCGCATTCTGAAACAAATCACCATCGAGAATGCCGCCGAAGCGGATTATATCTTCTCTATGTTGATGGGTGAAGACGTAGGCCCTCGCCGCGAATTTATCGAGGAGAATGCCACGTATGCGAACATCGATGCATAACACTTAATTTTTTCATAGCTAACCTCGCATCTTACAACGCGAAGAAGCGCCGGTGCAGAAGGAAAATCCTTCAGGCACCGGCGCTTTTCTTTTACAAACCGGCATCCGGATCCGGTTATTTACGTTTGATTGTCTGACATCGTTTCCTTGCCATTTCGCAGGCATATGCATCCTTTCCGATCTCTTGAATGCGGGCAACACATGCCGACCTGTCCGAATTGAAAATAAAACCAAAGACTTTACTTATAAAATTAGAATACACCGGGCAGTCTTTCACATCCCGGGTACAGTCCGCACACGAATGATAAGCGTTCACCATACAGCAAGAACGGGTCTTGCACCATGACAATTCTTTATTCTTACGACATCCGGGACATTTCCCGGCCAAATATTTGCGGCATGCACCGCAATACAGCCCACAACGGGCTATTAGTTCACAATTTTCCTCTACTTCCTTTTCCATAAATAGTTAAATCTGCATGTAATAAAAACGTTTTAGGCGCGAATATGTTTACTTAGTCAATCTGAATCGTTTAGTTTCTTTTTATTAGAGGATTCCCTGCCTATGCAATTCCTCCGTGGCATCTTCCAGTTCGTTGTACCAGGCTTCGCCAAACTTCCGAATGAGTGGTTCTTTCAGGAATTTATACACGGGAAGATTCTCTTTTTCACCCAGCAAGACAGCCGCCTTGCACACGCTCCACCGATGGTAGTTCACGGACTTATACACGCCGTAATTGCCTACACGAATGGGATAGAGATGGCAGGAAACAGGCTTATAGAAATCGACTTTACCAGCCCGGTAAGCTTTTTCGATGGCGCAATAACAACAGCCCTTTTCATCGTAACAGGTAAAAACACAGTCTTTTCCATCGACAATGGAGGTCACCAGGTCGCCATCCTCATCGGCGTACACCACGCCTTGCTTATCGATCACCGCCCGTGCCGCAGACGAAAGATCGTCCCAAATAACCGGAAGGACCTCTTCCAGCTTCTCCACTTCTTCTACTTCTACCGGCGCTCCGGCATCTCCTTCGATACAGCAGGCGCCTTTACAGGCATCAAGGTCACAAAGGAACTTCTCGCGAAGCACATCGAGCGAGATTACTACGTCGTCTATCTGAATCATATATTCATTTACAATTTGAGTATTTACAATCTACTGGTTTTATCAGATAATCTGAAATGAAAAGAGCGGGGTTTTGCCCCGCCCCTTTTCTCTATATCATCTATTTCTTAGCTGATCAATACGGAGCCATCCATTTCGGCGGGTGCTTCGAGACCCATGATCTTAAGGATGGTAGGCGCTACGTCGGCCAAACGACCTTCGGCTACCTGGGCATTCTTATTTTCTGTTACGTAAACACAAGGAACGGGGTTGAGGGAGTGAGCCGTGTTCGGCGTTCCATCTTCGTTCAGCGCATGGTCGGCATTACCGTGGTCGGCAATGATGATGGCTTCGTAACCGTTGGCTTTGGCTGCTTCGATGGTATCTTTCACGCAGGCATCTACGGCAACAACCGCTTTTTCGATGGCTTCGTAGATACCGGTATGGCCCACCATGTCGCCATTGGCATAGTTCACCACGATGAAGTCGTACTTGTTTTCGTTGATGGCGGCAACCAGTTTTTCCTTTACTTCATAAGCGCTCATCTCCGGCTTCAGGTCGTAGGTAGCTACTTTGGGCGAAGGAACAAGGATGCGGTCTTCACCGTCATACGGAGTTTCGCGCCCGCCGTTGAAGAAGAAGGTCACGTGTGCGTACTTTTCTGTTTCGGCAATGTGGAGTTGTGTTTTACCCTGTGCGGCGAGGTATTCGCCCAGAGTGTTCGTCACATTGTCTTTATCGAACAGGATGTGAACACCTTTGAACGATGCATCGTACGGAGTCATGCAGTAGTATTGCAATCCCGGGACGGTCTTCATGCCGGCTTCGGGCATATCTTGTTGTGTCAGCACGACGGTCAGTTCCTTGGCACGGTCGTTGCGGTAGTTGAAGAAGATCACCACATCGCCTTCCTGGATGCGGGCATCTACATTGGCATTCACGATGGGTTTTACGAACTCATCGGTTACGCCTTCGTCATACGACTCCTGCATGGCTTGTACCATGTCGGTAGCTTTCTTTCCGGTACCGTTAACCAACAGGTCGTATGCTTCTTTCACACGTTCCCAACGTTTGTCGCGATCCATGGCGTAGTAACGGCCGATGATGGAACCGATAGCGCCGGTCGACTGCTTGGTATATGCATCGAGTTGTTCGATGAAACCTTTACCGCTCTTTGGGTCGGTGTCGCGACCGTCCATGAAACAGTGTACGAAAGAGTTCTTTATTTGATATTCTTTGGCGATGTCGCAAAGTTTGAACAAGTGATCGAGTGAGCTGTGCACACCACCGTCTGAGGTAAGCCCCATGAAGTGAACGCTTTTGCCGTTTTCTTTAGCGTACGAGAAAGCCGCTACCACTTCTTTGTTTTTCAGGATGCTGTTATCGGAACAAGCGCGGTTGATCTTCACGAGATCCTGGTATACTACACGTCCGGCACCGATGTTGAGGTGACCTACTTCCGAGTTACCCATTTGTCCGTCGGGCAAACCTACGTTTTCGCCGCTGGCATGGAGTTGGTTGTGCGGATACGTATTGACCAGATAATCCCAATAAGGAGTGGGAGTGTTGAAAATCACGTCGTCTTGCTGCTTGTCGCCTAATCCCCATCCGTCCAGGATTACCAAAAGGGCTTTCTTGTTCATATTATTCTTCATTTAAATGATACATCTATTTTTCGGGTGCAAAGGTACGAAAAACATCGGTAGATGATTCTTGTTTTCAATTGATTTATATAGTTTAGCGATGCTTATTCATTGAAAGTTTCATCCATGCGATACAAGTTTAAGTCCAGCAATGGAAAGAATCAAGGTGGAGATAAATAACAGTCGCCAGAAGTTAACAGGTTCATGGAAAACGAAAATCCCGACCAGCACGGCACCGACAGCTCCCACTCCTGTCCACACAGCATAAGCCGTACCGATAGGTAATGTCTGAGTTGCTTTAATCAGTAGAAGCATACTGATAGTCAAAGAGACTAAAAAGCCTCCCAGCCATGCATACATTTCACTCCCGGTCGTTTCTCTGACCTTTCCCAAACAAGACGTAAATCCTACTTCAAATAGTCCTGCAATAATTAAAATGATCCAATTCATATAGTGTATTATTTTCGCTGCAAAGATCAGGGTTTTGTTGCTAATAGCATTTTACAAATGATAAAATCAGTTGGCATTAGCCAACTCATATTGGAGTATAAACCAACGCCCCATGCGAAGTTCAATCATTGTTTTTTACAAGATAGAAGGTTTAACTTTGAAAGCTGCCAATTTACCTTTACTTTTGCAAAGTAAGGAACATAAAGAATGAACAGAATATGAAAAGACTCATTGCAATCACAATTGGTATATCAATGGCTATTGGGGGCTCTGCACAAGACATCAGAGGTTCATGGAACGGTGTATTGAATGCAGGTTCCGTCAATCTCCCCTTAGTGCTTCACATCGATGAAAAGGAGGGTGTTTATTCGGCAACAATGGATAGCCCACTGCAAGGGGCTAAAGGAATCCCTGTCAGCACCATCACTTTCGAACATGCCAAACTCTCTTTTGCGATCGCCAAACTGGGAGCCACTTACGAAGGTGTGATGCAAAGCGATTCCATCGCCGGCACTTTCAAACAAAATGGCATGAGTTTTCCGTTGAATCTATCGCGCACCAAAGAAGGCCCAGCACTTCTCGCAAGGCCACAAGACCCTAAGCCACCCTATCCATACAATGCCGAGGAAGTACAATTCGAGAACAAAGAAGCCGGAATCACACTTGCCGGAACACTCACATACCCGCGGGAAGGGAAAGACTTCCCGGTAGCCATCCTCGTCACAGGCAGCGGCGCGCAAAACAGAAATGAAGAATTGTTGGGACACAAACCTTTCCTCGTGCTCTCCGACTACCTGACCCGCAACGGTATAGCCGTACTCCGGTACGACGACCGTGGAGTGGGTGAATCAGGCGGTAAGTACGCTACAGCCAATCTCGACAACTTTACTTCGGATGCCGCTTCTGCCATCAGCTACGTAAAAACCCGCAAGGAGATCAACCCCAAAAAGTTTGGAATCATCGGACATAGCGAAGGGGGAACCATTGCTTTTATGTTGGCTAGTGAAAAGAAGCATAATCTCGGATTTATCGTCTCCATGGCCGGCATGGCTATTCCCGGAGACAGTTTATTACAAATGCAACGTTATCTGATAGCTAAAGCAAGCGGAGTACCCGATGAAATGATTGCGCTCAACGAAACCCTGATGACATCGTTCAGCCAAATGATTGATAAGCACCCGGCAGATTATATCCAGCAAAATATGGATCAGATTTTAGACGAAGTATTGCCGGAATCACTGAGAGGGAATGCCACGGCCAGGACGCAATGCAAAGGCGCGATCAAGCAACTGATGAGTCCTGAGATACAATCGCTATTGAAGTACAACCCCGCCGAAGCATTGAAGAAGATTCAATGTCCGGTACTGGCACTAGGCGGCGAAAAAGATCTACAGGTTCCGGCCGATATCAATCTGGATCGGGTGAAAGCATTGGTCAAAGGACCGGTTACCATCAAGAAGTACCCCGGACTCAATCACCTGTTTCAGCATTGCACCACAGGACTCATCAACGAATACGGAAGTATAGAAGAAACCATCGCTCCCGAAGTGATGAAGGACATCTCAATCTGGATCAAGGAGAGGGTGTACAACAAATGACTATATATTTTTAAGCTTCGCCCGAATACGGCTCAGGGAAACTTGAGTAATACCCAGATAGGAAGCTATATAGGATAATTGGATGCGTTGAAGCAATTCGGGATGGTTTCTCATCAACTCACCATACCGTTCCGAAGCCGTCCGGAATTGCCGGGCGATGAGTCGTTCTTCTGTTTTGAGGAGTTCCTGTTCAGCAAATTTCCGGCCCCAGTTGGCGATGTGTATATCCTCGGAAAACAATCGGTTTAGGGCGGCCATGTTTAGCTTGTACAGCACACTGTCTTCGAGTAGCTCGATATTCTCATACCCTTTCTGGTTACCGACATAACTCCGCATCGACACAACGGTATCGCCTTCCAAACCAAACCAGAAGGTAATTTCATCGTCTCCGGAGTGGGTATAAGCGCGTACAACTCCTTTTCTGAGAAAGTAAATATTCCGCTCCACCTTATCGGCATTGAGCAAACGGTACCCTTTGGGATATTCTACCTCAACAACGACCTCTATCAACTTCGCCTTTGAAACTGCCGGAAGCTCGTATATATTATTCAGAATGGCATCGATTTCCATAAGTCCTTCGGTTACTGTTGTATCAGAATGGAAGCTCCAATTGACCATCGCCCAAGAGATTGAACGTCATGCGATGATAGGGCGTAGTACCATGTTCGGCAATGGCGGCACGATGCTTCTTGGTGGGATAACCTTTGTTACCACACCAGTCGTACACGGGAAACTCATCGTGCAGACGTGCCATGTAATCGTCCCGATAGGTCTTGGCAAGGATGGATGCAGCGGCAATGGAAAGGTACTTGCCGTCTCCTTTCACTACAGTGGTATGCGGTATCTCCGGATATTTCTTGAATCGGTTTCCATCGATGAGCAGATGTTCAGGACGAACCGTTAGTTGGTCTACGGCACGGTGCATGGCAAGGAACGAAGCATTGAGGATATTAATTTTATCGATTTCATCGGGAAAGACAACACCTACCGCCCATGCAATGGCTTCGCGCTCGATAACTTCGCGCAGAGCATACCGCCGTTTTTCGGTCAGTTGTTTGGAATCGTTCAGTAAATCGTTTTGGAAATCTTTCGGCAAAATCACGGCAGCAGCATAAACCGCTCCTGCCAGGCAGCCGCGTCCGGCCTCATCGCATCCGGCCTCGGTCAATTCTTCATGCATCCAGGGTAGTAACATTTCTTTTCGTTTTGGGTAGGGCAAAGATACGACTTCTGTGGAAAGGAATGTTTTATCGGTTGATATTCTTTCAGAATAATTACAACGTTCTTCTGCCAACCCACTCTGCGCCAAGCATGGCATAGATTATATCGTCTACCCATTCGCCACGGAGGTAATAGCTTTGTCTGAAGTGGGCTTCCTGCCTGAATCCCAGTCGTTCAATCAGTCGGATAGAAGCTGTATTCCTGGGATCGACGGATGCAATAACCCGATGTTTGTTGAGCGTCAGGAACAGATAGTTTACCATTGCGCCCAATGCCTCTGTAGCGTACCCTTTCCCCTGATAATCCTTATGCAGCGTACAGCCAACTTCGGCTTGCATCTTATCTTGATTTGTGAACACAATTCCCATATCGCCGATTAACTGGTTTCCATCCACGGTGATCATAACAAACTGAAAGCAGGTATCTGCAACATCTAAATGCTTCGGCATATGGCTCATATAATCACGAACTTCCTCCATAGAGGCAGGGTGCCATCCCTGATATTTATTTTCGACAACGTCGGAGCGATAAGAATAGATAGCTTCCGCATCATCCGGCTTAGCCAGTCGTATAATCAATCTGTCGGTTTCAATATGTACCATTTCAAGAATCATCACTTTTAGTTTATACAAAGTTTTGTGCGCAATCTCCACAATATGAGAACACCTTATGAAGAGTGAATCGGTTTGGAAAGCAATTCGGCAGTCGCAACTGCCGAATTGCAATGAATAATCAGAATATGCTCCAGGCAACAGTAAGGCCCGCCATAACGATAGCCACCATACTCATCAACTTGATAAGGATATTCAAGCTCGGTCCGGAGGTATCTTTGAACGGATCGCCCACGGTATCACCTACTACGGTAGCTTTGTGCACCTCGCCGCCTTTTCCGCCGAGATTACCTTCTTCGACATACTTCTTGGCATTGTCCCACGCACCACCGGCATTAGCCATGAAGATGGCAAGCACGAAACCGCTACTCAATCCGCCTACCAGCAGTCCAAACACACCCGTCACACCGAAGATAAGCCCCGTCAGGATCGGCGCAACGATAGCTATCAACGATGGAATCACCATTTCGCGCTGTGCACCCTTGGTAGAGATCTCCACACAACGGGCATAGTCGGGTTCGGCTTCACCGGTGAGGATGCCTTTGATTTCGCGGAACTGCCGACGCACTTCGTCCACCATATGTCCGGCAGCACGACCAACGGCATTCATCGTGAGTCCGCAGAAGAGGAACGCCATCATGGATCCCAGGAACATGCCGCACAACACCTTCGGATTCATAAGTGTCACCTCGTAATAATTCATAAAGTCGATGAATGTAGCTTGTGAGGTAGCCACAACATCGCCATTAGGCATATGCAGATCGGCTGTACCCAAGCGGGTGAGACCGATACGGATTTCTTCCACATACGACGCCAGCAACGCCAGACCAGTCAAGGCGGCGGAACCGATGGCAAAACCCTTGCCTGTAGCGGCGGTGGTATTTCCCAGTGAATCGAGTGCGTCGGTACGTTGGCGTACTTCCTTACCCAAGCCCGACATTTCGGCGTTTCCACCGGCATTATCGGCAATGGGACCGTACGCATCCGTAGCCAGTGTGATACCCAGCGTAGAGAGCATACCCACGGCGGCAATGCCGATACCGTAAAGTCCCATAGCAGTATTATTAAAGTCGAACCCGGAAGCAAACAGGAATGAAGCGATGGTACCTACCACCACCGTCAGTACCGGAATAGCAGTAGAAAGCATTCCCAAACCGATACCGGAAATGATAACGGTAGCCGGGCCGGTCTTACCGCTCTCGCTCAGCCGTTGCGTGGGACGATACGATTGCGAGGTATAGTATTCCGTGGAACGTCCGATAATGATACCGACCAACAAGCCAACTACCACGGAGCAGGATATCCACATCCAGTTATCAATTTGAAGCAACCACATGATCAGGAAAGTAGCCGCCACGATCAATACCGAACTCAGGTTGGTACCCCAAGCCAGGGAGTTGAGCAGGTCTTTCATCTTCGCATTTTCCTTGGTTCGCACAGAGAAAATACCGATAATAGAAAGGATGATGCCCACAGCAGCGATCAGCATCGGAGCAATCACGGCCTTGAACTGCATCACCGTATCCGCCGAATGAATAAAGGCGGCAGCACCCAGTGCGGCGGTGGCAAGAATGGCACCGCAATACGATTCGTACAAGTCGGCACCCATACCGGCAACATCGCCCACGTTATCGCCTACGTTGTCGGCAATAGTGGCAGGATTGCGCGGATCGTCCTCGGGTATTCCGGCTTCCACCTTACCCACGAGGTCGGCGCCCACATCGGCAGCCTTCGTGTAGATACCTCCACCTACACGGGCAAAGAGCGCTTGCGTACTGGCACCCATACCGAAGGTAAGCATCGTTGTAGTGATAATACAGAGTTTGTGCGTCGGGGTAAGCGCATCGGCGGGAATGGCCCAGTTGAGCAACAGGTACCAGAAGGAGATATCGAGCAGACCAAGCCCCACAACAACCAGCCCCATCACCGCACCGCTTCGGAAAGCGATACGAAGCCCGGCATTGAGCGACCCACGAGCGGCATTCGCTGTCCGGGCCGACGCATATATAGCCGTTTTCATACCCAGAAATCCAGAAAGTCCGGAAAAGAATCCACCGGTAAGGAAAGCAATCGGCACCCACCTGTTTTGCACGTCAAAGCCGAAAGCCATAATCGAAAAGAGAATCACTAATCCCAGAAACACCCAGCCGACAATCTTATACTGTTGTTTCAGATAAGACATTGCGCCCTTGCGCACGGCTGCTGCAATTTTGACCATTTGAGGTGTGCCCTCGCTCTCTTTCATCATCTGCTTATGGAAATAATAAGCAAAACAGAGAGCCATCACGGAGGCTGTAGGAATCAGCCAGAATAACAAATCATCCATAGGTTTAAACATTTAGAAAGGTAACATGAGGCTAAAAGTATTGAATCTCAACGAATTTGCCAAATATTCGTACATTTTTTATGAAACAAAAAGAACTCCCAACGAGCCAAACCTGCTCAGAAGGGAGTTCTTATTTGTAAGGATGACGTACTTTAGTCTTCTATCCGCACTGCCGTACCACAAGCGGTAACCATCAGCATACTGCCGCTGCCGCCCACTGTTTCGTAGTCCAGATCCACGCCAATTACAGCATTAGCACCAAGCGCACGGGCATTTTCCTGCATCTCGCGAAGGGCTGTATCTTTAGCTTCGCGGAGCACTTCTTCGTAGGAACCGGAACGTCCGCCGACAATATCGCGTACGCCGGCCAGGAAGTCGCGTACCAGATTGGCTCCGATAATAGTTTCACCGGAAACAATGCCATAATATTGGACAATTCGTTTCCCTTCGATGATAGGGGTTGTTGTTACTAGCATGATTCTTTAGAATTAGTTTTTAAAACATCTTGGAGACACGTTCAATGCCGCTGATCAGCACATCTATCTCTTCTTTAGTATTGTACAAACCAAAAGAAGCGCGGACAGTACCCTCGATACCCAGCCGCTGCATCAACGGTTGTGCACAATGGTGCCCGGTACGAACGGCTATTCCCAGACGATCGAGCAAAGTGCCCAGATCCAGGTGATGAATGTCGCCTACCAGGAAAGACACGACGCTGCTTTTATGTTCCGCCTCACCGAAGAGACGCATACCGGGTATTTCTTTCAGCCGTTGCATGGCATATATGGTCAGTTCGTGTTCATGGCGGGCAATGTTATCCATACCGATGGCCGACACGTAATCGATCGCCTTCGCCAGTCCGGTAGTGCCGATGTAATCGGGTGTTCCGGCTTCAAACTTGAAGGGTAGCTCCTGAAAGGTGGTCTTCTCGAACGAAACAGTCTGGATCATCTCCCCTCCCCCCTGATACGGCGGCAGACGGTCGAGCCATTCTTCTTTTCCGTAAAGTACGCCCACACCGGTAGGTCCGTATACCTTATGTCCGGAGAAAGCATAGAAATCGGCATCCAGTTCCTGTACATCGACCTGGGTGTGAGGCACGGCCTGTGCTCCGTCTATCAGCACAGGTACGCCGTGGGCATGCGCTTCGGCAATCATCTCCTTTACCGGATTCACTGTACCGAGTACATTGGAAACATGCGTCACGCTGACAATCTTTGTCTTTTCAGAAAACAGTTTGCGGTATTCGTCCTGCAACAGTTCGCCGCGGTCATTCATCGGAATCACCTTGATGGCGATGCCTTTGCGGGCAGCCAGAATCTGCCAGGGGACAATGTTGCTGTGATGCTCCATGACGGACACGATCACCTCATCGCCTTCCTGCATAAACTCCTCGCCGAAACTGGAAACGATAAGGTTGATGGCTTCGGTGGTGCCTCGTGTGAAGATTACTTCGTTGGTACTACGGGCATTGATGAACCGGCGTACCGTTTCTCGGGAGGCTTCGTGCAGCTCCGTGGCTTGTTGCGACAGGTAGTGCACGCCCCGGTGTACATTGGCATTGACCGAATAGTATTCTTCCACCAACGAATCGACCACCAGGCGGGGTTTCTGCGTGGTAGCGCCGTTGTCGAAGTAAACCAGCGGTTTACCATAGACCTCGCGGGAGAGAATGGGAAAGTCGGCCCTTATTTTTTGTAAGTCCATACATTCAACTTTTTAAAGATTCATGCCCGATACAACCGGACAATAAGCTTGCAAACGATCCCGTAGATCACTTGCAGATAGCACAACCCTGGCACTTGCTCAGTTCGCCACGGAAACGTTTCTCTACCAACAGATGCAGACGGTCTTTCAACGCATCGAGCTGAATGGTATCGATCACTTCGTTTACAAAAGCAAACATCAGCATCAACCGGGCTTCTTTCTCAGGGATACCACGCGAGCGCATGTAGAACAGGGCGGTCTCGTCTAACTGACCAATGGTGGCTCCGTGCGAACACTTTACGTCGTCGGCATAGATTTCCAACTGAGGCTGGGTGTACATGCGGGCTTCACGGGTAGCACACAGGTTGCGGTTGGTTTGTTGCGAACTGGTGTGCTGCGCATCCGGCCGCACCATCACCATTCCGGTGAAAGCCCCGGTTGCCTGGTCATCGAGTACATATTTAAAGAGTTCGTTGCTGGTACAATTGGGCACCGTGTGATCAATCATCGTATGATTGTCCACATGCTGGTTCTTGTCGGCAATAGCCATGCCGCAAAGGTTGATAGACGCCCCTTCGCCAGCCAGCGTCACCGTGGTGGTGTTGCGGGTGGTTCCGTTGAACAGCGTCATGTTATTCAGTAACACATTGCTGCTTGCTTCCTGGTTCACGTACATATCGCTGATGCGAACAGTGCTGGTATGCGTTTCTTCCAACTCGTACAGATCGAGGTTGGCATTGGCTCCGGCAAACACTTCGACCACCTGTGTAGCCAGGAAGTTCACGTTGTCCATGGCATGGTCGCAGATGAGCAGGCGGGCCTGCGCTCCTTCTTCGAGCACGATCAGGATGCGGCGGTTAACCATGAAGTCCACATCGGCCCGGAGAATATTCACCAGTTGAATCGGCTTCTCCACCACCACGTTCTTAGGTACATAAAAGAAGATACCGTCCTGCGCCAACGCCGTATTGAGCGCTGTCACCCCGTTCTTCGAGGTATCGGCCAACTGACCGTAATATTTCTTCACCAGCTCCGGCTGTTGTTCGGCTACCTCCTTCAAGCTTCCGAAGATAACCCCTTCGGGCAATGTATTCTTCGGCAATGCTTGATTGTAGAAAGCATCGTTTACCAAAAAGTAGAGCGAAGTGCTCATGTTAGGAACGTCGCACTTAAACACCTCATACGGATTGGCAGGAATCGACAAGCGATTCAGGTTCAAACCAAAGTCGGGTTCGAAGAACCTGCTCAGATCGGTGTACTTGTAATCCTCCAGCTTGCGCGTAGGAAAGCCCAACCGCTCGAAATCGGCAAAAGCAGCAGCACGCGGCGCATTCAGAACCTCGGCACTGTGCCTGCAAATCATGGCTTCGGCTTGCGTAAAGAGGTCGATGTATTGTTGTTCTGCACCCATAAGCTATTCTCCCAACTCTTTCTTAATCCAGTCGTATCCCTTTTCTTCGAGTTCCAACGCCAGTTCCGGTCCGGCTGTCTTCACAATGCGCCCATTGTAGAGCACATGCACCACATCCGGCTTGATATAGTCGAGCAGACGTTGGTAGTGTGTGATGACGATCGTACTCTTCGCCGGATCTTTCAGTTTATTGACCCCTTCGGCCACAATGCGCAAGGCATCGATATCCAGACCGGAGTCGGTCTCATCGAGTATGCTGAGCTTCGGCTCCAGCATAGCCATCTGGAAAATCTCGTTGCGTTTCTTCTCACCGCCCGAGAATCCTTCGTTTACCGAACGGTTGGCCAGTTTGTTGTCCATCTCTACCACCTCCCGCTTTTCGCGCATCAGTTTCAGGAACTCGCTGGCGGTAAGCGCAGGCAGATCACGGTACTTGCGCTGCTCGTTGACAGCCGCCCGCATGAAGTTCACCATGCTCACCCCCGGAATCTCCACCGGGTACTGAAAGCTCAGGAAGATACCTTCGTGACTGCGGTCTTCAGGCGAAAGTTCCAACAAGTCTTTACCCTCGAACCGTACACTACCCTTGGTTACTTCGAAAGCCGGATTGCCGACCAACACCGACGAGAGGGTACTTTTGCCGGAACCGTTCGGCCCCATGATGGCATGCACTTCGCCCGCTTTCACAGACAGGTTGATTCCTCTCAATATCTCTTTGCCATTGATGCTGGCATGCAAGTCTTTTATCTCTAACATATTTCCACTATTATTTCATGTTTCCGTATCTTTATCCCGTAGATACCAACGGTATTATCCAACGCTTCCCTCTAACGAAATACTCAATAACTTCTGGGCCTCCACAGCAAACTCCATCGGAAGTTTGTTCAGCACTTCCTTGGCATATCCGTTCACGATCAGCCCTACAGCATCTTCGGTAGAAATACCGCGCTGGTTGCAATAGAATATCTGGTCTTCACTGATTTTGCTGGTAGTAGCTTCGTGCTCTACAATAGCTGTTTCATTGTGCACATCCATGTAAGGGAACGTATGTGCACCGCATTTATCGCCCAGCAGCAACGAGTCGCACTGGCTGTAGTTACGGGCATTGTCGGCCTTCTCGGCTACGCGCACCAATCCACGATAGGAGTTCTCGCTCTTTCCGGCCGAAATCCCTTTGCTGACGATGGTACTGCGGGTATTCTTTCCCAAATGAATCATCTTCGTACCGGTATCGGCTTGCTGATAGTGGTTAGTAACGGCTACCGAGTAGAATTCAGCTGTTGAGTTATCGCCTGTGAGGATGCACGACGGGTATTTCCACGTAATAGCCGATCCGGTCTCCACCTGTGTCCACGACAGTTTACTGTTTACTCCCTTGAGGTTTCCGCGTTTCGTCACAAAGTTGTATACACCACCTTTGCCTTCGGCATCGCCCGGATACCAGTTTTGCACGGTAGAGTACTTCACTTCGGCACGATTGTGCACAATGATCTCTACGATAGCGGCGTGCAACTGGTTCTCATCACGCATCGGAGCCGTACACCCCTCAAGGTACGATACGTACGCATCGTCATCGGCAATGATCAGCGTGCGTTCGAACTGACCGGTATTGGCAGCATTGATACGGAAATAGGTAGAAAGCTCCATGGGGCAACGAACCCCTTTGGGTATATAGACGAACGAGCCGTCCGAAAACACAGCCGAGTTGAGCGAAGCGAAGAAATTATCACGGTAGCCCACTACGGAACCCATGTACTTCTTCACCAAATCGGGATGTTCACGTACTGCTTCGCTGAACGAGCAGAAAATAATCCCTTTCTCCATCAGTGTCTCCTTGAAGGTAGTCTTCACCGACACGGAGTCCATCACGGCGTCTACCGCCATGCCGCTCAGCGCCATCTGCTCCTCGAGGGGAATACCGAGTTTATTGAATGTCTTGATCAGTTCAGGATCTACCTCGTCCATACTCTTCGGACCCTCTTTCTTCTTTCGCGGGTCGGCATAGTATGAAATGGCCTGATAGTCGATTTCGGGAATGCGCAAATGCGCCCAGGTAGGCATCTCCATCGTAAGCCAATGGCGGTATGCCTTCAGTCGGAATTCGAGCAACCACTCCGGTTCCTCCTTCTTGGCAGAGATCAGACGGATGACATCTTCGTTGAGTCCTATGGGAATGATATCTGTATCGACGTCGGTAGTAAATCCGTATTTGTATTTCTCTTGCGTAAATTCCTTAACGTACTTATTGGGTTCTTCTTGTTGCATCATTATGGTTTTGATATTAACTGTTTAGCGGCCTCTTTTGCTACCGGGAAAAAGATTCCCGCAACCTCCTCCATTGGATAGTAGAACAAAGATTCCTTCTTATTTGTTTCGCTGATAAAGGAATTGTGTGTGTCAAAAAATTCAACGACACAAATTATCAGACTGATGAACAGAACGTACTTCAATGCTCCGAACAATAAACCCAGCAAGCGGTCCAGCCATCTTAGCGAGATTGCTTCCAGCGTACGGGTCAGGATCGAAGCTATGATAGTAAAAAGAAGTGGCACAGCCAACCATATTAAGATAAAAGAGATCACCTGAGCTGCCGTCATCGAATCGCCCAACAATGGCGAAATTTTCACTGCCACCGAGGCATACAACAATTTGGCCGCAACCAAACCAACGATCAGTCCCAAGAAAGAAGCCAACTGCCGGAAGAATCCCTTCAAGTACCCGATAACCGCACCGATTAAGACAATCAGCAAAATAATAAAATCTATTCCTGTCATATATAGAGTAATTTTAAAATGCTAATGTGCCCATACGTCAATTATCCAAAGCGATGCAAACACTTTCTAAAATTGGCATATCGGCACATTTTATAAATAACGCCTTACGGCATGTCGTTTTATAATGTTTGCTTCACTTCCACTTCCGTGTAAGATTCAATGAGGTCGCCCACCTTGATGTCGTGGTAGTTGACCAGGCTGATACCGCACTCGTAGTTGGTAGCCACCTCTCTCACATCGTCCTTAAAGCGTTTCAGTGCATTGATTGCACCGGTGTGAATAACGATACCATCGCGGATGAGGCGAGCCTTATCGCTACGTTTCACCTTACCCTCTTTCACCATAGCACCGGCAACGGTACCCACCTTGGTGATGTTGAACACTTCACGCACTTCGATGGTAGCAGTCACTTCTTCCTTCACCACCGGCGCCAACATGCCTTCCATAGCTGCCGTCACCTCTTCGATGGCTGCATAGATCACCGAGTACATGCGGACATCCACTCCCTCTGCTTCGGCATATTTACGTGCCGAGGCCGACGGACGTACCTGGAACCCGATAATGATGGCATTGGAAGCAGCAGCCAGCGTAACGTCCGACTCTGAAATCTGTCCCACAGCCTTGTGGATCACATTGACCTGAATACGTTCGGTAGAAAGTTTGATCAACGAGTCGCTCAATGCTTCGATAGAACCGTCCACGTCGCCCTTCACGATGATGTTCAACTCCTGGAAGTCTCCCAATGCGATACGACGGCCTACTTCGTCGAGCGTCAGCAACTTCTGGGTACGGAGTCCCTGCTCACGTTGCAACTGCTCGCGCTTGGTAGCGATTTCACGTGCTTCCTGGTCGGTTTCGAATACGTGGAACGTATCACCTGCCTGCGGAGCACCATTCAAGCCGAGGATCAATACCGGTTCGGAAGGACCTGCCTGCTTGATGCGCTGGTTACGTTCATTGAACATCGCCTTCACACGTCCGTAGTTGGTTCCCGCCAACACGATATCGCCCGTTTTCAACGTACCGTTAGATACCAGCATAGTCGCCACGTATCCACGGCCCTTATCCAAGGTCGATTCGATGATGGAACCAGTGGCGCGACGATGAGGATTGGCTTTCAGATCGAGCATTTCGGCTTCGAGCAACACCTTCTCCATCAATTCTTTTACGCCATTACCTTTCTTGGCTGATATATCTTGCGACTGATATTTACCACCCCAGTCTTCGACCAGGAAGTTCATATTCGCCAGTTCTTCTTTAATCTTCTCGGGATTGGCCGTCGGTTTATCTACCTTATTAATAGCAAACACGATGGGTACATTGGCTGCCATGGCATGGTTGATCGCCTCTTTCGTTTGCGGCATCACATTATCGTCAGCCGCTACAATGATGATGGCGATATCCGTTGCCTTTGCACCACGTGCACGCATGGCTGTAAACGCTTCGTGACCCGGGGTATCGAGGAACGTAATCTGGCGACCATCTTCCAACGATACGTGGTAAGCACCAATGTGCTGTGTGATACCACCTGCCTCACCGGCAATAACATTCGCCTTACGGATATAGTCGAGCAACGATGTCTTACCGTGGTCTACGTGACCCATGACAGTAACGATCGGAGCGCGCGGTTTCAAGTCTTCTTCCGCATCCTCTTCCTCTACGATGGCCTGAGACACGTCGGCGCTGACGTATTCCGTCTTAAAGCCAAACTCTTCGGCAACCAGATTGATTGTTTCCGCATCCAGACGCTGGTTGATAGATACCATCATACCGATGCTCATACAGGTAGCGATAACCTGATTCACCGACACGTCCATCATGCTTGCCAACTCATTGGCAGTCACGAATTCCGTCAGTTTCAGCACCTTGCTGTCTGCCATTTCGCGGTCTTCCATCTCCTGCATACGGTTGGAAGCGATGCCGCGTTTTTCCTTGCGGTATTTCGAGGTCTTTGTCTTTCCCTTATTAGTCAGGCGAGCCAATGTTTCCTTTACTTGCTTAGCTACATCTTCCTCGCTTACCTCCTGTTTAACAATCGGCTTCTTGAACCGGTCTCTGTTATTCGTATTGCCATTACGCTTGTTGGCACCCGCAGCATCCGGCCGGTTGTTGCCCGGTTGTCCCGGACGTCCTCCTCCGGGTTGTCCACCCGGGCGTCCTGCCTGTCCTTGATGTCCGCCGCCTTGTCCCTGGTTAGGACCATTCCTGCGGTCATTTGGGAAATTGGAAGCCACATTGTTGACATCCACCTTTTCCTTATTAATACGGTTGCGCTTTTTCTTCGCATTGGCATCAGCAATAGCATCTTTAGGCTTCACCGCTTTGTTATCATCTTTACGGATTTCCTTAATGATAGCCTCTTTCATCAACTTTTTCTGATCCTGACGCTGTTTATCCTTCTCTTCACGCTCCTTCCGTTTCTCTTCTTTCGATTTCTTTTTCGGACGTGTAGACTGATTCAACGCATTCAGGTCGATATGCCCGACAACGTTCAGTTGAACCGGAGCATTCTCCGCCGGACGGATTTTAAATATATCTTCTTCCACTTCAACTTCATTACCAGCCGGTTCTTCCACCTTCGGTGCTATCTTTGTTTCCACTATCTCTTTTACCACCTGTTTCGGTTCTTCCTTCTTAACTTCTTCAATCGGTTTTTCGACAACCACTGTTTGCTCGGCAACCGGCTGAATAACCTTTTCCGGCTCAGGTTGAGCCACGGGTGCCACTACCGGCTTCACTTCTTCCACAACGGGTTTTTCCACCACCGGTTCTTTCTTTTCCTCCCCGACTACGGGAGCAGCCTGCTGGGGTTTCTGTGGTTCTGCAACCGGTTCTTTCTCCACCTTCCGGTTGTTCAATCTATCCAAATCTATTTTTCCGACGGGCTTAAACTTCGGGCGTGCATCTTCGGGAACCACCGTTTTGAACACCTCCTCCGTTTTTGGCTTCTCGACACGCTTGTTATAGCCTTCGATAGCCACCGAAGCTTTGTTGCGATCCTTGTTCTGGCGTTCCTGGATAAAACGCTCCGACTCCAGCCGCAGATTTTTATCCGTGCTGAATTCCTTGACAAGCATAGCATACTGTTCTTCGGAAATTTTTGTATTAGGGTTCGCCTCTATCGTGTGTCCCTTCTTTTGCAGGAACTCAACAACCGTTGAAATCCCCACATTCAAGTCTCTTGTAACTTTGTTTAACCTTATCGTCATACTTTAATTTAAATGGTGGAGTAAAGAAAATTGCCTCAGGATAGATTTAACTATTCACTTTCTTCGAACTCCGATTTCAAGATACGTATTACCTCGTCCACGGTTTCTTCTTCGAGGTCCGTTTTTTCGATCAACATCTCGCGCGGAGCATTCAGCACGGCTTTTGCCGTATCCACGCCAATGGCTTTGATGGCATCGATCACCCATCCGTCGATTTCATCTCTGAATTCGTCCAGATAGATATCTTCATCCTGCAAAGCCTCATCCAGTTCACGGAACACATCGATAGTGTACTCGGTCAACATACTGGCCAGCTTGATATTCAAACCGCCTTTACCAATAGCCAGCGATACTTCTTCCGGTTTGAGGAACACCTCAGCCTTGTGCTCTTCTTCGTTCAGACGGATAGAAGACACCTTCGCCGGACTCAGCGCGCGCTGAATAAACAAGGGGATATTCGATGTGTAATTAATCACATCGATGTTCTCGTTACGCAATTCACGTACAATCCCGTGGATACGACTTCCCTTCACACCCACACAAGCTCCTACGGGATCGATTCTGTCATCATATGATTCCACCGCGATCTTGGCACGTTCGCCGGGGATGCGGGCAATCTTACGGATGGTGATGAGTCCATCGTTGATTTCGGGAACTTCCATCTCGAACAAGCGTTGCAGGAAAACAGGCGATGTACGCGAAAGAATAATCTTCGGATTATTGTTCTTGTTGTCCACGCGTGCCACCACTGCACGGGCTGTTTCTCCTTTGCGGTAAAAGTCAGACGGAATCTGCTCGGTCTTGGGCAATAGCAACTCATTGCCTTCGTCGTCGAGCAAGAGCATCTCTTTCTTCCATATCTGATATACCTCCGCATTGACGATGGTACCTACTTTATCAATATATTTGTTATAAATACTGTCCTTTTCGAGTTCAAGAATTTTCGAGGCAAGTGTCTGGCGCAGGTTCAATATTGCCCGGCGTCCGAATTTGGCAAAGATCACCTCGTCGGTTACTTCTTCACCTTCCTCGTATGAAGCGTCGATTTTCTGCGCTTCGGTCAACGAAATCTGCATATTGGGATTTGTCAGATCCTCGTCAGCCACCACTTCCCGGTTTCTCCAGATTTCAAAGTCTCCTTTGTCCGGGTTCACGATGACGTCATAATTCTCGTCAGTGCCAAACATTTTCGCAATTACACTCCGGAACGACTCTTCGAGCACACTTACCATCGTGGTTCTATCGATATTTTTCAGTTCTTTAAATTCCGAAAATGTATCAATCAAGCTGATTGTTTCCTCTTTCTTGGCCATAAATTATTTAAAAGTAATTAAGTATTTCGTATATTTCACATCATCATAAGCGAAAGTGTCTTCCTCTTCCACCAATTTAGGGCGTTTGGCGCCTTCCGCTTTTACCTTCTTCTGAACGGCTACTACAAATTTATCTTCATCAGCGTCTTTCAATACGCCGGTAAGTTTCCGTCCGTCTTTAAGCAACACCTCCACATCGCAATCGATGTGATTGTAGTACTGTTGCAACACCTTGAACGGCTGACCGATTCCTGCGGATCCGACTTCCAATTCGTAGTCTTCCTCTTCCCGGTTCAATTTCGATTCGATGTGGCGGCTGAGTTCTACGCAATCTTCAATCCACACCCCTTCCGCATGGTCTATTTCAACCACAATCCTGTTATCGGCACTAATGCTCACTTCCACCAGGAAGTAGTCCTTGTCCTCCAACCATTCGTCAACGATCTGACAAATAAACTTCTTTTCTATCATCGATACTTTGTAAATAAGAACAAAAAAAGGAGCTCAATTGCCCCCTCACCTCTTCATCCATTTCGGGCACAAAGATATAAATAATATGTTCAACAACAAAATATTAGAATAAAAAATGACACATCTGCACTTTTTGGGCCTGTTCTCATGAATTCTTTTCAAAAATCATATTAAAAACGGAGATTATTAACCAACATTAGATTTATTCTATTATTTTTGCATCAAATATTTTACAGCAAACAGCAAGCGTATGCTTACTTGAAGACAGAAGATGTCAGATACATTCACTATTAAATATACAATCAAAATGAAAAAAAACAGCTTACTCAATCGCATTCTTAGTACCCTGTTGATCGTATTGGCGGCAACAGTTACTACCCAGGCACAGTTCTTGCGCACATCTTATTTCATGGAAGGCACATCTCACCGTACCTCACTGAACCCGGCTTTGCGTCCTACGAAGGGATATGTTAATCTTCCTGTAATCGGAATGTTCAACGCATCGGTTTCTTCGAACACGCTTGGCTCACAAGACATCATCGATGTAATCGGTTCGAACGACGACTTCTATAACAATGACAAGTTTATGAACCAGTTGAAAGACAACAACACCGTGAATGCTTCCATCAACACGGACATTCTTTCTTTTGGTTTCTATAAAGGAAAAGGCTTCTGGTCGTTCAGTGCCGGATTGCGCACAGACATCAACGCTTCCGTACCCAAGAGCATGTTCGAATATATGCGCGATATGGACAGCGAAAACTTCAACTGGGCAGGCAATACTTTCAGCATAAAAAACCAAAACGTGAATGTCAACTCATATGCCGAAATCGGTTTGGGTTACTCACGCGCCATCACCGACCGCTTGACCGTAGGTGCCAAACTGAAGTTCCTAGGCGGAGCAGCCAATATGAAGTTGAATATCAACGAAATTTATGTAAGAGGTAATATGCCTTCCCTCGATGAACTTGGCAGCCTGACTCCCAGTGAGCTCAATAACATGAGCGCCGACATCAGAGTAAACGCCCGCATGGAAGGCTCGTTCAAGGGAATCGAATTGGAGCATAATGACAAAGGTTATGTTGACGATCTTTCAGTCGGAGGTTTCGGAATAGCCGGATATGGTGGAGCTATCGACTTGGGTGCTTCTTATCGCGTATTGGACAACCTGACTGTATCGGCTGCTATCCTTGACTTGGGTAAGATTTCCTGGTCAAAGAGCGCTTCCAAAATAGCAGAAACAAACATCAACGACCATTACGACCAAAACAATTATCAGGAATTCTATGACCTTACCCAGGGTGGTGATGTACTGGACTTCGACATGTTGAGACTTAAAGAAGGAGATGCAGGTGAAGGACACAAAACCACATTGGCTTCTACCCTCGTTCTCGGAGCTGAATACGGCATCCTGAACAATAAAGTAGCTCTTGGCGCCCTTTACACCAGCCGTCACGTGAAAGACGACACCATGTCTGAAATCACTCTTTCGGCTAACTTCCGCCCGAAGAGCTGGCTCAACGCTGCTGTAAGTTACTCCATGATCCAGAGCGCAGGTAAGTCTATCGGAGCCGCTGTTAAGCTGGGTCCGTTGATGCTGGGAACCGACTACATCTTCCTGGGTAACAACTCGAAATGCGCCAATGCTTACATCGGACTTTCTATTCCGTTGGCAGCCGGTAAATAATCGAATCATTCTCCTTTAAGATAAATCTGGGGTGCATAAGATGGAAAGTCTTATACACCCCAGAATCTTTTATAGGACATCTGTCAGATAATATCTGCTACCATGTATCTGTTCGGAAAGGAGATACCGGAAGTCCGGTTACACCGTACAAAGTGCATTCCGGATTATCTGCCCAGCCATACCTCACAGCTATCGGATTCTTCACCAACGGAGAACTGACAATGACCTCATTCCCTACCATCCGCGCCACAGCCGGATAGAAAACATGATCCACCCCTGCTACAACAAATCCTTTCAACTCGCTACCGGAGCGGAAACCTTTTCCTACATTCGTAAAGGAAACACGAACCTTGTCGCTCTCTATCTTGTAATCGCTATACGCAGGCGCCTGCGACACGACTTTCTTGCCATACGTATGTTGCAAAGCCAGTAAAGACAAACGAGCGGCCACATCCTGTTTATTCTTGGGGTGAATATCATACATCTCACCCAGGTCGATATTGACTACCATACCGGTATTCGCCAGGTGAAACGCTTTGCTCTGTGCTTCTCTTATCAAAGCCCAATTTGAATTCGGTTGCACCTCCTTGCGTTCCATGAAGTTGGCCAACTGCACATAGTAGAAAGGCATATCGGGATTGTTCCATTTAGCACGCCAGTCATTGATCAATGTCTGGAATAAATCGGCATATCCATCGGGATAACCTGTATTGTGTTCGCCCTGATACCACAAGATACCTTTTACCGGGAATTGAATGAGCGGATTCACCATGGCATTGTAGAGCGAAGTCGGATAGGAAGTATTTCCATTCGGAGCCATCGGCGCATTCGGCAAGTCGGCCAACGAAATTCCTACCTTATATTTCCAATCGCCCGAGAGAGGTACAGGCGTTCCCCCTTCTCCCGAAAGGAACATGGACTCGGCAGCGCCGTAAATACCCCCTTCTCCACCAAAGTCGGATACCCGGACCGTGATAACAAGCTCAGACGTATTGGTCAGACCGGCCGGAACGGTATATTTCCGGGGCGTATTGTAACCGGACCCACGCCCAATCTCCGTTCCATTGCAATATACCACATCTTCGTCATCGATCATCGCCAGGCTCAATGTCAACGGTTTTCCTTTCCATCCATCGGGAACCGATACCTGGCGGCGGAACCAGACCACCCCGTCAAAGTTGCCTAAATCCGAGTGCTCCAGATAGCGCGGAAGCGACATCAACTTCCAATCTTGTTCGGGCAGGTTCATTGCGGCCCAGGATGCTTTGTTACCCGAAAGACCTTTATCCATCGTCACCAGCTGTGATATCCAGGTGATTTTTTCCTTATTATAGCGGTCCTGCATCTTTTGCGGATCGAATCCCAGACTTTGCAGACATTCCATTTCTTCCTTAAATTCGCGTACCTGCTTCAAGGCGCCGAAACTGGTCCATGACTCGGCAGGCGTTCCTCCCCAGGTGCAATCGATCATCCCGATGGGAATGCGAAGTTCCTGCCACATCCTGCGGGCAAAAAAATAGCCCACCGACGAGAATTCAGGTACTACCTCCGGACTGCATTCTTTCCATCCGCCCGTCCTCGTTTCAAAATCGGTAGCCGGACTCAATGCGGTTGCCAGCTTCACCTTGAACAAACGCACCGACGGATAATTGGCTTCCGCCACTTCCTGTTCGTAGTTCTGCACCTTTCCCCATCCGGCAACCGGCATTTCCATGTTCGACTGTCCGGAGCAGAGCCACACTTCGCCTACCATCACATTGCTGAGTACCTTCTCACTGTCACCGTCTGCAATCCGTATGGCATAAGGACCGCCGACACCCAAAGTAGGCACCTTTACCGACCATGTACCGTCACTGCCTACCGGCGCCCGGAAAACAGTTTTGTTCCAACTCACCTTTACTGTCACCTCCTGGCCGACTACCGAAGAACGACCGTGGAAAGTAACCTCTGATTTCTGCTGCAACACCATATTATCCGTAAAATAGGCGGGCATTGCAATGTTGGCCAGTGCAGCCGAAGCCATACACGCCATACACAAAACAACAACTAATTTCTTCATTTATATATTGATTTATTTACACGCTGTTTCCAGCCTTGAAAGCAAAGGCAAAATTAGCCGGAATCGGTATATCCTCTTTATATAAATCCGGCATTAATTAGAAGTATTACGGCAAACAGCCGCCTATCCTCCTTATACCTTATAATAGAAGCATCGAAGTATGCTCTATTTGCGCTTCAGAAGTTTATATTTATCCACTTGTTTGATCCAGAGCTCTGCCATGCGCTGGTGTCCGGCAACGGTGGGATGGATGCCGTCCCAGATCCAGTAAGTATCGATGCTGGTCGGCGTGGTTTGGAAGATGCGGTCGAACATGGCATGATAAGGAAGATACACGGCGCCATACTCTTTGGCCATGCGTTCCACGATGGCGGCACATTGCCGTACGGCGGCATCGCGTTCTTCAAAATGGGAGATATCTTTCCGGCCACCGGTGCGGTAGAAGAACGGAGCGCCTAGCACGAACTTCACATCCGGACAGGCTTGTAGCGTACGGTCGAGTAGCGAGCGGTATTTCTTTTCCCAGCCCTCGAAATCGAACGGCGCTATCTTATTCCCTTTGGCGGCCTCGTCCCCTCGCCTGTGGAAGTACCCGTCTATATCGTTGATGCCCACATACACGGAGAGCACATCGGGCTTTATCTGTATCACATCCTCTTCCCATCGGGCTTCCAGGTCGCCCAAAGCATTGCCGCCAATACCCCGGTTGAAGAACTGAAACTCCCGTTCAGGGAAATTGCCCAGATAGTGGGCCGCACAGAGATACATGTATCCATGTCCATAAAGATGATTTTGATCCCAGTGATTGCGTGCGGATGAAGGGGAACCTCCGCCGCCCCAGTTACCATCGGTTATGGAATCGCCGATGAAAAGGACACGAGGACCGGCTGCTTGCAGCGTCATAGTCAGCAGAACGAAAAATAAAAGCGAAAGTGTTCTTGAAGTATACTTCATGGAAATAGTTTGAGAGTGCTTCATGGGGTTTTATGCTTTTTACGTTTTATGATTCGCAAACATACGCAAAGTATCTAAAATAATATGTGTACAAATGCGGCAAAGAATACCTCATTCTCGCCAATAATATCTTATAATGTGGTTTCCTGCACCTACTACATCAATTTTTGACGCAAACCTGATATGCTTAAACACTTCTACATATACGATTTTTGAAAAACATCCAGCACACCAGCACGGTTTTTGAGTCAACAATCTAATAATTAATCACATAGTCCGTGCTGGATTGCCATTTTATCCAGCACGGATCCAGCACGTTTCGGGGCATCCGTCACGCTTCTTCTTTACTTCTTCACCCTGTCACAAAACGACTGTTTCAAAGCATGAAGCTCTCTGTGCCATACTATGAAACACTCTGTGCCACGACGTGAAACACCCTGTTCCACAACGTGAAACACTCTGTGCCACGACATGAAACACTCTGTACCACGGCGTGAAACACTCTGTGCCACGGCGTGGTACACTTAGTGCCACAGTATGAAACATACGTATGCAAAAAAGAAAGCCCGCTATACAGCGGGCCCTCCTAAAAAACAACAAATGGTGTGAGTAGTGGAAATCATGTACATCAAAAGACTCACAATGTTATTTTACGTTGCAAACAAATATTGTCTGAAGATTTACCAATCATGAAGTTGTACGAACCCGAAGGAGTATAGAATTCTTTCTTGTCATCATTCCACAGTCGAAGTTCCTTTTTAGGAATTATAATGCGTACCTGCTCCGTGGCGCCCTTCTTGATGTGTATACGTTTGAAGCCTTTCAACTGCTTGAGAGGAGTTTTCGCACCCACTTCGGGAAATTGCACGTAGGCTTGCGCCACTTCATCGCCATCGAACTTACCACCATTCTTAATGGAGAATGTCAGCGTTACATTCTCTGCATCCTGAGCAGTAGTAAGACCACTATAATTGAACTGTGTATAACTCAATCCATACCCGAATGCATACAAAGGCTTGCCTTCGAAATACATGTACGTACGGTTGTTCTTCACACCGTAATCATCGAATGCAGGCAGTTCGGCAATGCTGTTATAGAACGTCAATGGCAAACGACCCGCCGGGTTATAATCGCCAAACAGAACTTCGGCAATGGCTGTACCTCCTTGTTCGCCCGGATACCAGGCATCAATGATAGCCGGTATATTCTGATCCATCCAACCGATAGCCAGGGAACTACCTGCCACCAATACAACGATGGTGTTCGGGTTCGCCTTGTAGGCTTCGCGGATAAAGATCTGTTGATCCTTGGGCAGCTCAATAGAAGATCTGTCTTGTCCTTCGCGTTCGATAGACTGGTTGATACCCATAACAGCAACAACCAGATCGCATTTCCGGATCGCATCACCGGCTTCGCCAAACATGCCCAACATATCGTCGCTACTACTGGTCGGCACACGCCATTGAAGTCTGGCAATGGCTTCTCCGCCATTATCAAAGTATTCCGCACGCAATTGGTACTTCTTGCCTTTTTCTAACTTCACAGAACCTTTCTCGGTACGTATACTGTGAACGTTCCAGTCATCAAGAATCAGCTTATCGTCCAAATACAACCGGCACCCGTCATCGCTGGTAAAGCCGAAGATATACTCACCCGATACACCGGGAACCAGCTCTCCCGTCCAACGAATAGAAAGAGGAGATGTCGGCAGGAACGGATCCGGCGCCTGGTTCTTCGGTTCGAAGTTGATGCCTTTATCCGTACGGGTTTTCGGAGTACCCGATAAAGTAGCGTTAGCAAAATATTCAGCATGTAATCCGTTAGGAAAATTAGCAGCAGGAATTAATTGATAACCCTCTTCCGAAGCAACCCAAGGCGCATGTACCACCTTTATCTGTTTACCTACCCGGTTGCGGATACCATCCAGTACAGATACCGGAGCATTCACCGGTGTTCCGCTGTAATCGCCAAACTCGCAATTGGCAGCATTAATACCTACCACAGCGATCGACTTAATCTTTTTCGGATTCAGCGGAAGCATGTTTTTCTCATTCTTAAGCAGCACAATGCTTTGACGGGAAGCTTCCAGCGCCAAATCATGGTGTTTCTTGCAACCGACAATCTCGGGCGACAGTTGATTATACGGGTTCTTTCCCGGATCATCGAACATACCCAAACGCATGCGGGCACGCAACACACGGTAGGCGGCAGTGTCTATTTCGGCAGTGCTGACCATCTTTTGTCTATGTGCGCTCAGCAACGGTTCCATAAAGAACTGGTCGCCACACTCCACATCCAGTCCGGCTTTGAGGGCCAACATGGCAGCTGTCTCCGACAGTTTCACGAAGCGGTGATCGTACTGAATGCATCCCACAGCTCCACAGTCGGAAACCACATAGCCGTCGAATCCCCATTCCTTGCGCAGTACCTGTTTGAGCATCCAATCGTTTGCCGTACAGGGTACTCCGTTAATAGCATTATAGGCGGTCATGATGGATTCGGCCTTTCCATCGACAATACATCTTTCGAACGCAGGAAAATAATATTCTCTCAGGTCTGTCTCACTGATGACCGCATTACACTCAAATCGGTTGTGCTCTTCGTTGTTGGCGGCAAAGTGTTTGGGAGTGGCTACTGACTTCAGGTAGCGCGGATGATCTCCTTGCAAGCCTTTTACGAAAGCTATACCCAGTACTCCCGACAAATAAGGATCTTCTCCATACGTCTCAGGCGTACGTCCCCAACGAGGGTCGCGGGCCATATTCACCGTGGGCGACCAGAATGTCAGCAAGTCACTGAACCGGTCTGTTTGCTTCTTTCCCCGATCCAGCTCATTCCAACGGGCACGGGCTTCGTCCGATATGACGGTAGCAATTTCATGATGCAACTCCTCATTCCACATACTGGCCAGTCCGATAGCCTGTGGGAAAACGGTAAATTTTCCCGGGCGGATAATCCCGTGCAAGGCTTCGTTACCCATGTAATATTTATCGATCCCCATGCGTTCTATTCCCGGAGAAGTAGCGCGCAGCAAAGAAACCTTTTCTTCCAGTGTCAGTTTCGACAGTAAATCCAATACCCGCTCATGGATCGGAGCAGACATGTCACGATACAGATCCTGTGCCATGGATGTAACTCCAACCCCCATAAGAAGTACAAATAAAAATAATTTCCTCATTCTATCTTTTTTTAATGTTGATTATTCATGCGAGTCAGCAGATTACTCGACAATAAATGTATTCAAAGAATTTGCTTTCAATGTCGGTGCATACATCTTTCCATTCACATCTAAATGAAGTGTTTTATCGGTATCATTTTCATTTCCGGCTATAATGACGATTGTTTTATCCGGATTAAGGAAAGCAAGCACATCCTCATACGCACCTTCGGTAGCAATATTTTTCGCCCCCGGCATCACATAATGACTTACATGTTTCATAACATAATATTCCGGAGTATACTGAAAGGTTTTATCCTCATTGACTACTACCAGCGAATTTTGTGCCCATCCCCAACGGCTGACACCTCCCTGCATAAGCGAGATATTCCAATAATCGTATACAGAAACCCCGTTACTCAGATAATGCTTCATCAACCCCCAGGAGTGCATAGCACCTTTCCAGTTATTCTGCCCATCTCCACATTCCTGTTCGGTCTGATACAATTTCATATTCGGATATCTTTTGTTAATACCGGGAAGAGATCCTTTTCCAGCCCATTGAAAACCAACTCCGGTGACATACTTGCTGCATGCAGGGTCTGTCAGTATCGTAT
The DNA here is from genome assembly GCA_031554635.1 of Bacteroides sp. Taxonomy (GTDB): domain Bacteria; phylum Bacteroidota; class Bacteroidia; order Bacteroidales; family Bacteroidaceae; genus Bacteroides. The sequence goes on along the minus strand of JAVBVD010000023.1, from coordinate 121,090 downwards.
CGACCAAAGCCTCATTCGCCCTTTCCATGGTTCCAAACATCAGTTCCACCTTTTTCTCCTCCATGGCCGGTCCCAGATACTTACCGACAAATTCCGCCAGTCCGGCAGCCGTCCAGGTACAACTGGGAAATACCTGACAGGAGTTAAATTCATTTTGTGGCATGACCCCGAATACATCAATATTCTGGTCTCTATACGCATCAATGAATTTAGAAAAATACAGCGTATACGCTTTCAAATAAGGTTCTTTCCGGATAAACATATCTGTTCCCTCTGCTCCTTGTTGTTCAGCGGGCAATCCACTACAGGCATAATGCCTGTTGTATTTCATCCAAGTGGGCGGGCACCAGGGGGATGCCCAGATTTTCAAATCCGGATAATATTGTTGCGCTTTCTTTATAAAGGGAATCAATGTTTTCTTGTCGTTCTCAATGGAGAAATTCTTCATCTCGAAGTCATTCTCCGTTTCATTGTACGAATACCAATCCAAGGCAAAATCATTGGCAGCGATAGGCATCCTGCAGATTGTAAAGTTTGCTCCGACGCCCGGGCTGAATAATTCTTTCATGATATCTTCTCTCACTTGCGCATCCAGCACATTTAGTGAGGTCCATCCCAATTCACTGAAACAAGCGCCAAAACCTTCGATGGTCTGCCGGGTATTTGATGATTTAATAGTAACCTCTGCTTTTCCGGGATTATCAGCAGGCAAGATCGACGTTTGGCTTTCCCAAGGAGAACACTCGGTAGTTGTCACCCATTGAACAGCCGTTTGGGTTTTGCAGGAAAAACAAACCAAAGTGCATAACACAAGTAGATAAGAATTCATTTTCAGTTTCATACGATTCGTTTTTTAATCATTTTATTCATTAATCAAATCCAGCGTAACACTACGCAAAGAACGCAAATTAACTGTTTCCCATTTCGATTCGCCTACAAAACGATATTTATATTTGAGATTGAAACGTTGGCGTTTCTTTCCACCGTACACATCGGACAATTCGTAGTTTCCATAGTAATTGGGGTGTTCCGAGTCGATGGAAGCCACTTCGATATGGTCTGCATTGTACGGTTTCATGGTCAGGCTGTTATCAGCATTTACTGTTACTATAAGCGCATTCTTATTGATTACGTCCACACTCTTCTCATACCCTTTGATACCTGCGAAAATACGGAATGAGTTTCCCGTAAGGGGATGGAATGTCTGCGAAGCGGCTGCATCACGTACGGATTCTCCATCCTTCTGCAAACTTCCGGAAGCGTTGTAAATGGTAGATTCGTCTGTACGGGCATAGAGATTTCTCATGTATACCTGATAGAGCACCTGACTTTTATCCGGATTGACAACATAAGAAGACACACTCTTGATACGCAAGGGAATCAAGTATACAGAGTCGGGTGACAGACCTTCCGGTTTAACTTTGATAGGCATCACGCTGTATGTGTCCGGGCTGCTGACCGTTAAAGTCACCCCCATCCGATCGATCGTGTAACGATCGGAGGAAAGTTCTTTGGCATACTTCGTCTCGTCGATGTCATACTTCCCCTTATTGTACGTCTGCAAAACGTCCGGAGCATACTCCATTGTTACATCTACATCCTTATCGATATGGAGCGAGCCACCACAGTTGACTGAGATATATCCGGTACTCTCAGACTGACTGAGGTCGTGCATACCCGTATATACCAAATCGTCATCGCTGATAATGCAAATAATCTTTTGTCCCATTTCCTGGTCAAAGTCGAACTGTTCGCAAGCGGCTGTCAGGCCCAACAACGCCAATAAATAACCGGCTTTTTTTATCATTGTTTTCATCTGATTTTCTGTTTTTCTAATGATTCAAAATTAGTTACTATATCCCGGATTCTGGTCCAGTAAAGAAACTTTCTTCAACTCGGATTTACTAAGAGGCAAGAACAATGATCTTTTGTGTACCACACGGTCGCGATACATTTTCTCATCCACTACCGTACGTTGATAGAATCCACCAAACTCATTGGCTGCAACGTTTAGCCCTACGATGGGTTCTGAGTCTACATCCTCATAAATTCCCCAGCGACGTACGTCATAGAACCGGCGTCCTTCGCCCACGAACTCTACCATACGTTCACGTTTGATTTGTTCGAACATTTCCGTAGGGCTATTCAGTTGCGCTTCTGTCAGCCCCGGTAATCCGGCACGGTAACGCACCTGATTGAATGCATTGGCCATTTCATCCTTGTCACGTGACAGGCTGTATGATTCACCTGTAGAGAGAGTAACCATATGAGTGGTAGTCAACTGGTTCAAGGCTTCTGCATACGAAAGCAGTATTTCAGCATAACGGATGATGGGGAACCCTTTCTCGTAAAGTTCGCTACTGTTACCACGCCAAGCATCATACGAAGAGACATATTTCTTGATCACATATCCTGTAGGGCTATAATTGTCGCTACCCACTGTACCGGCGTATTTACCGGCATTACCGTCCATGCAGTATTTCACAGTTTGTAGGCGGTATGATCCGTCAGTAGTCGACGAAGCAGGCCAGTAACATCCGTTGAAACCTACGCAAGCATAAAAACGCATTTCCCGATTGGCATACATTTGCCAGATGCTACCATTCAGATGGTAGTCAGAGAAATCACGCGGTCCAGAAGTAAATTCGTTAGGACCTTCTTTATATTCTCCGGCAGCCATTGCTTCCTGGATCGTTTTCCCGTCTTGCATACGGTAGGCATCAATCATTTTTTGTGTCAGAGCCATACCGTTGTATCCGCCCATGTATTGCGGGAACGATTGCCGCGTATAGTTTTTAACATTATCGGAAATACGTCCCCAGATAATTTCGTTGTTGTTCTTAAACGGTTCGTCGCCTGTGAACATGTAAGAATAAGACTTGAACGGGTCGATGCCTCCTGCTCCATTAGGAAAATTATCAGTAGGAACACCTGCCGGTAATGCGGGTGTCTGCTTATCTGAGCTTACCGTGAACAGTTCGTATACATTCATATCGATCACGCGCTTACAAGCGGCAGCGGCCAATGCCCATTTCTCTTCACTGTAGGTCATGTTTACATAATGAGTATTATCGTATTTACGCTTCCAAGTGTTGAAGTAAAGACGAGTAGTCGCTGTTCCGTTGAACAAAGGAGAAGCAGCATGCAGGCGTAAACGGGCTATCACCCCGTAAGCAGCTCCTTTGGTAGGACGCTCGAACTGTGCGATAGAAGCTTTCAATGGTAAGTAACCAGCGGCTGTCTCCAGTTCCGAGCAGATGTACTCCACTGTTTCGTCATATGTAGCCCGGTAAGTATTGTAGGCGCCACCGTCCAGGTTACTCTCGAACACTTCGTCGCCCACCAGGATAGCAGGACCGCAATTCATCAGAATATGATAATAGGCATACCCCCGCAGGAAGTGGATGTAACCTGTGTAATTGCGGCGGTCGAGCGCCGTCATGTCTTTACATTCATCCATACGGGCCAGCATCAGGTTGGCCTTGCGGATCACTTTATACATATCGCTCCAGATGTTCATACCTCTTAGATCGTCCGGAGTTACGTATCCCAGTGTTAAAGCCAATCCACGGAAGATACCAGGGCTCATCACAGTGAAAATATCATCACCGGCAGTAATGCCCGGCGCATATTCGTTTCCAAAAACATTGCTCTCATCGGGCAATTGTCCGGCTGCTCCCCACAGATAAGCTTCAAAATAACGTTTCTCTGCAAATACGGAATCAAATTTCAATGTATCATCAAAATATTCATCCACATCCAGGTAATTACAGGAACCCAGCAGGGTAACAAATACGAAGAGCAGGCTCGCCGGTATAATCTGGTATATTTTAGTTTTCATACGATTCATAAATTTTAGAAGTTAACATACATTTGGATAGTATAGCGTGCCGGGAGCGGATATACTGCTCCGTTATAATTTGCCAGTTCCGGATCCCAATGTTTGAACGGACTCCATACAGCGATATTGGAACCCACCAACTGCAGGTCGATCGATGAAACGCCCAAGGTCCTTAAAATCTTACCGGCGCTCAGATTGTAATTCAGATTGATTTCCTGCAAGCGTAGGTAGCGGGCATTGGTCTTCCAGAATGTAGAAGCCTGCGTGCTGTTGTGGTCGTTTCCGTAAGAAAGACGTGGGAACATAGCATTCGGATTTTCGGTAGACGCATCTCCTGAGATCTCACGCGGTGTCCAACGATTGGCTTGAATGGCAGTAATGGCAAGTGTGTTGCCTGTTTCGCCGGAAGAGAACGGAAGGAATCCGAATGCTTTGTAATAATCCACACAATAGTTGTCTACATTGCCTGTTCCTTTGAACAGCACTCCCAATGTCAGTTTCTTATAACGTACTTCGCCTCCAAATCCATACATCAGGCGCGGATAGTTCGTTACATAAGAAAGAGGCACCTGGTCATCAGAATTAATCACTCCGTCGCCGTTCACATCCTTGTACTTAATATCACCCGGGAGCAATTTGCGTCCGGCAATGCCTGTCTGATCGGCGCTGTACTTCACATCGTCCTCGTCTCGGAACAGTCCCAACGCGATGTAACCGCGATAGTAATTGTATGGTTTATCGGCTCTCTCCTGATAGGGATACTTCTGGAAAGATTCTTCCCATGTTTTCACCATATTGGCTGTGTATGTAAAGTTACCACGAAGGGTGAACGAGAAATCTTTACCTATATCCTGTGTAAATGAGATATTTCCGTCGGATCCAAAGCTCACCATGCTACCCACGTTTCCATAAGGCTGCTCGGCCAATCCGACGTAATCAGGCACCATGGTACGTTGCTGGAAGATATCGTTACGGGTATCTTTAAAGAAGTCGACGGTAAAGTCTATCTTTTGATTGAACAGTTTCCCCTCAATACCCACATCCACCTTGATGGCTTTTTCCCATTGCAGGTTATCGGCACCTACCGAACTCTCGGTTACACCTTTGCTACCGTTCCATCCTTTGGATGAGTCTTCGTTCATGATAGTCAGGTAAGGGAAACGTCTGGATGAAATACGGTCGTTACCTACCGTACCCCACGATCCTCTAATCTTCAGAAAGTCCAGCCAAGGCAGCTTCTCACGCATAAAGTCGTAATTGGTAGGTACCCAACCACCGGCAATGGAAGGGAAGAAACCGAAACGACGTCCTTTCTGGAAGTTCTCGGAACCTGTGTAACCAAAATTCAAATCGAGCATATAGGTATCACGGAAACCATAAGTCAAACGTCCTGACAAACCTTGATAACGCAACGGAATTGCATTCATGCTTGAGGTAGCAGAGCTGGAATTTTGGTAGCTACTCATGTAATAATAGACTAAACCACCTACGCGATGGTCACCGAATACACGGTCGTAATTAAGGGTTGATTCAAAATGCAACTTATACCATTGATTTTCTTCTTTAGAATAAGAAGCTGTATTCGAATCTACTACTTTTCGCATAATCAACGTACCATCTACCGTACGTCCGCTGGCATAATACATCGCAGGTAGCACCTTGCGAATTTCTTTCATATAGTTTTCCGTATCATAAGCCACCTGTGCTCTTAACTTCAACCCTTTGGTTATAAAGGGCAATTCCTGGTTAACGGCTAATGTTACCTTGTTCGTAAATCTACGCCATTTAGCCGTACCGGTATAATTCAACATCACATAAGGAGAGAATTCATTACCGGCGCCCCATGCGGGCAATTCGCCGGTGGAATATTGCAACGGAATAGTCAACGGAGTTAATTTTTGTTGGGCAACCCAAAGTTGCTCGGTCGACTGGTTTCCCGGCTCAGATTTTTCAGCATAATAACCTTCTGTGCCTAAGTATGCTGTAGTAGTTTTTGTCAGGTTTACATCAATATTACTACGATAGTTATACGTACGGTAACCTACATCAGCGCTATATTTAGACGACTTTTCTTGTTTGTAAGCTGCCTGATCGTTCGACATACCCAAACTAAAGAAATAACGGGCTACACTACCACCACCTCTGGCACTCATGTAGTAAGTTTGTTGCAAAGAGTTTTCATTCAGAATCTGGTCGCGCCAGTTTACATTCGGATAAAGATCCGGGTCCAATTGGTATTTAATCAGATCGAGGGCCATCGGCGAATAGAGTTCTTCTTCACCCCGAGCCAGCTTGGCTTCATTGGCCAGCAAAGCGTAATCATAAGCCCCCAGGTATTTGGGCATGTTCTGTAAGTGAGAGACAGTCAAGCTCGCACGTCCTGTAATTTTCAGTTTGTCCGTAGCACCGCGTTTGGTAGTAACCAATACAACACCGTTCGCACCACGTGTACCGTAAACGGCAGTTGCCGAAGCATCCTTCAATACGGAGAAAGATTCGATATCCGCCGGATCGATCTGGCTTAAACTTCCTTCCAATCCGTCGATCAACACCAATGCACTTTGATTGGCTCCGAATGTTCCGATACCACGTACCCAGAACTCAGAGATGTTATTTCCAGGTTCACCACTTTTTTGCAGTGAAATAACACCTGCTACACGTCCTCCCAACATATTCGGTATAGAGGTTGCCGGAGTTTGTAGATCCTTTGTATCCACATTGGTTATAGCACCTACCACACTGATTTTCCGTTGTGTTCCCATACCGACAACCACCGTTTCCTCCAACACAGTACTGGAAGGAACTAATTTGTATTGACCGCTGGTCATTTCCGTCCTCGAAGTAATTCTTACCTCCAACTTGTCATAACCGATAAATGTAATCGTAAGCACATCGTCTATCCGTGCGCCTTTGAGTGTAAATCTTCCATCCGCATCGGTTATAGTGCCCACTCCGGGGCGGTCTTTCAGGTACACACTCGCTCCGGGAACCGTATAGTTTGTTTCATCCAGTACAACACCCGAAATTGCAAACGTATTTTGCGTACCCGCTTGTTTTTGTGCTTTGACACCTACGGCACAAAGCAGAAAAATGACAACAATATATATATGTTTCATGTTTTTTGTTTTTATTATCGAATGATCATTATTCAATAGATAGTTTGCGAATACACCGGTTGTCTTTGTCACCGATATAGATGGTGCCTTCGCTGTCGATGGCAAGTCCCCACGGTTCGGTGAAGAGTGCTACTTCTGGTGTTCCATCCTTATATCCCGACTTGTTGGGATTACCAATAACAGTGCTAACTACACCTTCGGGAGTAACTTTACGAATACAATGATTACCCGAGTCGGCAATATAGAGGTTGTCTTCTTCATCCAACACCAATTGACGGGGATTATAGAACTGTGATTCTGTTCCTTGCCCATCCATATGTCCTGCACGTCCTTTATCACCGGCATATATCCTGAAATTTCCTGCACGGGTCGGGTCTGTGATGTCTTCAAATACACCGATACAATGTTGGTTGGTAAATGCCATGTAGAGCTTCTTCGGGTCTTTCCTGCTGAAAGTCATATAGCAATCGGAAGTAGCCAACAAGTCATTGCTACCCACTTCTACTACCCAGGCATATCCTGTCTTTCCGTCGATCTTCAGGAAGAAGTTGGCATCCTTGGTACGACAGTAGAAATGATTATCCAACTCACAATAGGCAAAAGAGTGTTTATAAGAGGTATTCACTTTACTTGCATCTACACCATCGGCTGCCATAAAGTCTCTTCTCCGGGGTGTCCAGAAGTCGATTGCATTCACCGACCAGAAAGTGTTACCTCCATCGGTAGGAATCACCAATCCTTGTCCATTATCGATTACACAGGGTTGGTTCAATGGATAAACCCCTGCGTTATCGATAATAATAGAAGATGTGTTTTCCTTTTCATTGATCAATAACAGTTTATTGGCTCCCCACAATTCGCGCGGACAAACAAAGAGGTTATCTTCGGCATCGATGGCCAGAAAACCGACTTCAGGAAATTCAGTTTCACCCAATGAACCCACTACAACACCACTGGTTCCGGGACGTCCACACATGGTAGTCACCACTGTTTGAATATGATAGTCGAATTTCTTCTCGTAAGAGGCCGATTTATCGCCGATCTTAACCGTTATCTCTACCTGATCGTAATCCGGGTCTCCATCATCCGGCATACCGTCGCCCGGACGACGCGGAGTAATCACATAAAGTTTATCACCCAAGGACCCGATTAGCGCCGCTTTTTTCTTATTGAAATAAACCTCGATTTTGCTCAGATCGGTTCCAAAATTACTACCATTCAGAATCACCTGTGTAGCAATACCTCCCGAATCCGGATAAAAGGTAGTAAGCCCGATAGGAGCATTCGGATCGTACTCAGACAGGTTTTCTTTCTTATTTTCACAAGCGGATGCCAGAACAATAGTCAAAGCACATCCTCCTATGCAGAAGAAAAAAAGGATTTGATGTATTAAGTTTCTTTTCATGATTGTGATATTACATAATATTACTAAAAGTTAATTCTTATTGATAGGTGAAACGTATAAGATTGTAATTGAAGTTACCGCCTGAGCCGACCATAAATTTCACCGTATGTCTGCCTGCTGTCAGATTCAACTTAAGCTGATTCTCGGGATACACCTCATGTTGCCATTTATAGGCGCTCCAGTCATTATCGTTTTGCATGTAAACATATGCGGTTTGTACGCCATCTACTTCCAGCGCGTAATATCCGCCGTTTCCATTATTCACCGAGCGGTGAAGGTCGAATGCGTAAGTACCCGCATCCTGTACATAAACAGTGAACATCTGCCATTCACCTTCTCCGGTATATCCGATATTGCCGCCATGTTCCAAATCCGGACCCTCACTGTTATTGTCACCCTTTCCTGAGCGATAGTTGTTACCTGCCTCATTATGACCGCTGTTATCATGATAACCGACACCTTCACCACCTAAGTCAAAATTGAAGACACGAACTTCGCAAGGTTCGGAAGATTTGATCACGGTATGCAGATCTTCATAATTGGCCAGAGTCGGAGCTACATAGAATGTATCTGCTGCATTAATTTCAGGGACAGCATACGTTGAATAGGATAGTTCCGAGCCATAGCCAAAGTCCAATAAATAGGAATTTGTTTCACTCGCAAGGATGTATTTTTTCACAGCTTCTCCCTTGTTATTGGTATAGCTCAGCATACAATTCCCCGATATATTTTTCCATCTGACTACCAATCCATTACCAAAACAGGTCGCCACATCTACATTACGACTACCCAATGTAGCGCGGAACGAATCACCATACGCCTTGGCGGAAGCAGTGACAGGAGTCGACTCATTTCCAAACTTATCTACACAGGCTACCGAAAAATTGTACTGTTGATTTTCTTCCAGATCGTTGTAATAGAATTGGAACACTCCACTCTGATAGTTCACATCCTGTTCGATGGATGAACCGGTTTCCGTACAAGCAACTTTCATTTTCTGAACTCTGTCATTTTCGATCGTTACTTCCAGCAAAACGCGCTTATCACCCGCGCGTGCCGATACTGTCTTAGCGGTAGGCAGACTTACTACCACATCCACCGATTTACTCCATTCGCCTTGCGCGGCAAAAATTTGTGTAGTTCCCACTCCTGTGGCAGTTACCAAGCCGGTATTGTCTACGGTCGCGATACTGGGGTCTTCACTTGTCCATTGGAATACGCCCTCTGTGGGGCTGGCAGTAAGTTGCTGTGTGTCGCCAAAGTAAAGATCCAATGAAGTCAAATTGACATAGACCATGTTGTCGGTGTTGAGTGCAACTTCTTCAGTGGTGCATCCTGCGGTGCAAATAGCAGCAAAAAGTGTTATACCCACTGTTAATAAATTACATGCGTGTTTACTCATTGTAAATTCCTCCTTTTTTAAAGGTTAACTATTAATTATTTGGATTCTATGCTTGCAAACGTACAACTATATAGCGTTAATTTGAGACACAAATGCTGCAACTTCTAGCGATTTTGCATCAAACATATCGTACGTTTGTTAAAAATATACTTAGAGTCGTATGATCATAAGATTATCTCCCTTATCCATAGAAATGCGTACGGAACCATCCGCATTTATTTCCGGATTGAATACTTTCTTATTCAATTTCCATCGATAAGACTTTGCATCTGCCACACGGAAAACAAACGCTGTCGATGCGGTAGCCTTCAATGCAGCATTCTCTATCCGGGAGCCCTTCCAGCTTGCATCTACCTCAACTCCCCCACGGGCGCAAAGACCTTTAAAGCTTCCGTTCTTCCATTCCTGGGGTAAGCAGGGAAGTAATTCGATGTTGTTATCATAACTTTGTAGCAACATTTCCGCTATACCAGCCGCTCCGGCTGTGTTTCCATCGAAAGCGAAGATATCATCATTGGCACCGGCAACTCCGGCCGGAGAAACGGTGAACATGTTTTCGCGGGATAAGGCTCCAAGTAGTTGTTTTACGCTGCTATACGCCTCTTTCGAATCTTTCAACCGGGCATACAGGCAAATCATATTGGCACGGCTCCACTCGGTATCTTCCCAGTCTTTTGTTGCCAAACGTCTTTCCAGCGTAACGCGGGCGGCTTTTGCCAGCTCGGGTGTTTTATCCAATGTGATCTGAGCGTAGGGATAAAGAGAAAGCAGATGGGTGGTATGACGATGATTAGGGTGCGCTTCTTCATAATCTTCGAACCACTCTTGTACTCCTCCTGTGGTGGCACTCACACGCAACGGGGGAAGCAGACTGATGGCTTTACGAAGACTACCGGCAAATTCAGAATCTATGTGTAAGATCTCCGTAGCCTGTAAACAAGCAGAGAAGATTTCATGAGCGAATACGCGATCGCATGTCGGCATCATAGAAAGACAGAATTCCTGTCCCTTATAGCGGAAACTGTTCTCCGGAGAGATGCTGGGGCCTGTTACCAGGTAGTTATTCCGTGGATCTATGACCATATAGTCCAACAGGAACTCGGCATTGCTTTTTAATAAAGGATAGCCAACTGATTTCAGGAAGTTCTTATCCTGTGTATATTCATATTGCGCCCACAAATGAGAGGCAAGCCATGAGGAAGCGGTAGGAAATAATCCCCAGAGAACGCTGCCGGATACAGCCGCATATCCCCATGGATTGGCGGTAGTATGAGCAGTCCATCCTTTGCAACCATATAAATCCTGAGCAATTTTTGTACCGTGTACCGACAAGTCCTTAATATAATCGAAAAGAGGAAGGTGGCATTCTGCCAGGTTACCGACATTCGCAATCCAATAATTCTGTTCCGTGTTGATATCCAGGTGATAATCGTTGGTCCAGCCCATGTGACAAGCCAGGTTATCATTAAAGAAACCTTGCAAAGCCACAGGCAGTGGTGAGTCGGGACGTGAAGATGCAATCAACAGATAACGGCCATACTGGAAAAACAAAGCGTCCAGCCCTGTATCAGTCTCTCCTTTTTTCATCCGTTGCCAACGAACATCATTCGGCAAATGATTCAATTTCCCGTTGTCATCGAACGATATTTCTACCCGGGAGAAAAGAGATGAGTAGTCTTCTATATGTTTTTTCTTCAGTGCCTTGAAATCCTTTTTAGATGCGGCATCGATTGTTTCCTTACACTTTTGCTTATAATCATATCCGGCAAATGTCGTACTCTTAAAATTGGTACGTACATCAAACAGCAAAGTAACTTCGGTAGCTTTGTCAATGTGAAGTTTCTTGCCTTCCGCTTTTATGGTACCTCCTTTGGTTTGTACGGAAATACGTCCTTCAAAAAGCACCCCACCTCTACCATGTTTTTCAAACTCGGCATTACCTGTATAAATAAGCTGGTTGCCGGATGCCACGATATCGGCATTTCTGAGCAGATCCAGTTCCAGGTCCATAGTAACGGCTCCGGAACGACTGGATTGTACATGCAACGCCAATACGCCATCCGGATTGGAAGCGATGCATTGACGGGTGTACTGTACATTACCTATTTTATAAGTAACAGTATTCACAGCAGTCTGCAAATCCAATTCATGCTGATAACCGGAAACTTCCCCCTGAGGATAGGTGAAATTCATTTTCAGATTACCTATAGGAAGATGTGTACCGGCGGAGTGAGGAGTGCCGGCCATGGCGTTTCCCGCAATATGATTGCCTTCAGCCAACTTATCTTCAAAGAACAGTTTCCGTAACTGATCAAGTCGTTCTCTACCAAACGGACGTTGTTGGTCTTTATCATATTCCCCCGACCACATGGTCGATTCGTTCAAAGCGATGGTTTCTGTTTCTACGCCTCCATAAATCATAGCGCCTAAACGACCGTTTCCAACGGGGAGCGATTTCATCCACTCGTCCGCAGGTTTATCATACCATAGTCTTGTATTATTTTCTGCTGCTCCCACGGACAGGCAACTACTCAACATAAATGTGGTCCCTATCATCAGACCTAAGATTTTCTTCATGTTTCTCATTGTTACAAAAAAGTTATTCGATAAATGATGCGACAAAGGTATCGGTGAAGGCTACAATTAAAAAGTACGCATGCGGCTATTTCTATAAAAAATGCGTCAACGCCTCTCTCAGCCTTTCTCATCGTATTTATTTGCATCAACCGAAACAGCCCCCTCACAGTGTTTCAAAGCGATTTGACGAAATCTTACCATTTTTTGCAGCGTTTGTATACACTAAAGGAGATTCCCAATGGCTACCTTTGTGCAGTAGCTTGCTATGCTTGGGCAGACAACCCTATCTAATAGTGAATATATCTTTATCCTATTAATTATAACTAATGTATACAATGAAAAAAAAACTTTGGAACGTATGTGCATTTTCATTGGTTTTCGCTGGTTTACAAGCGGGCGAAGTCACCAAATATGTAAATCCGTTTATTGGCACAGGCGCTATCAATGGCGGACTTTCGGGCAATAACTATCCGGGAGCGACATCGCCATTTGGCATGGTACAACTTTCTCCCGATACGAGTGACGCTCCGAACTGGGGCGATGCTTCCGGGTATGATTATAACAGACTTACCATTTATGGGTTCTCCCATACCCGTTTGAGCGGTACGGGAGCATCCGATTTGATCGACATTTCGGTGATGCCGACAAGTAGCGGGCGTACCACCTCTTCCTTCACTCATGCGGAAGAGAAAGCCCGTCCCGGCTACTATCAGGTGATGCTGAAAGATGAGAACATCAATGCCGAACTGACTACCACTCCCAGAACCGGTATCCATCGTTATCAATATCCGACAGATAAAGAGGCAGAGATCATTCTGGACCTGAATCATTCGGCCGACAAAGGAAGCTGGGGACGCCGAATCATCAATTCCCAGATCCGCATTCTGAACGACCATACGGTAGAAGGCTACCGTATCATTACCGGATGGGCGAAACTGCGGAAGATCTATTTCCACATGGAATTCTCCAGTCCGATTCTTTCTTCCACATTGAGAGACGGCGGACGCGTTCACGAAAGTACGGCCGTTGTCAACGGAGGCGATCTTTACGGCAACTTCCGTTTTGGCAAGTTGAATGGCAAACCGCTGTCCTGCAAAGTAGCTATCTCCTCTGTTTCCATGGACAACGCCCGTGAAAATATGCAGCAGGAAGCTCCGCATTGGGACTTCGAACGGTATGTGGCTGCCGCAGATGCTGCCTGGGAAAAGCAACTGGGAAAGATTGAAATAAAGGGAACCGATATTCAAAAGGAGATTTTCTATACGGCTCTTTACCATACGATGATACAGCCTAACACCATGTCCGACGTGAACGGAGAATACATGGCCGCGGATTATTCAACCCGTAAAGTGGGCGCCAAAGAAACTCATTACACCACATTCTCTCTTTGGGACACCTACCGTGCCGCCCATCCTCTTTACACGTTGCTGGAACCCGAACGGGTGACCGACTTCGTGAAGAGCATGATCCGCCAATACGAATATTATGGTTATCTACCTATCTGGCAATTATGGGGACAAGATAACTACTGCATGATCGGAAACCATTCGATCCCTGTTATCGCAGATGCCATTCTGAAAGGAATTCCGGGCATCGATGTAGAGAAAGCCTACGAAGCGGTGTACAACAGTTCAGTCACTTCGCATCCTAATTCTCCTTTCGAGATATGGGAGAAGTATGGATATATGCCGGAGAATATTCAGACTCAATCCGTATCCATCACACTGGAACAGGCATTCGACGATTGGTGTGTGGCTCAACTGGCAGCGAAATTGAAGAAAGATACCGATTACCAACGTTTCCACAAGCGCTCTGAATTCTATCGCAATCTTTTCAATCCTGCCACCCGTTTCTTCCAGTCCAAGAACGATAAGGGAGAATGGATAGAACCTTTCGACCCGTACCAATACGGAGGCAATGGAGGCAATCCGTTTACAGAAGGAAACGCCTGGCAATATTTCTGGTATGTACCGCACAATGTAGCAGATTTGATCGATTTGACCGGAGGTTCAAAAGCTTTCGTACAGAAATTAGATACGTTCTTTACCACTAATCATCAGACAGGTGAGGTAAACAACAATGCGTCCGGATTTATCGGCCAGTATGCCCACGGCAACGAGCCGAGCCATCACGTGGCTTATCTCTACAACTACGCTGGACAACCGTGGAAGACGCAGAAATACGTTAGTTACATCCTGAATCATTTGTATAACAATACTTCTTCCGGTTACGCCGGAAACGACGACTGTGGCGAAATGTCGGCATGGTACATCTTCGGCGCCATGGGATTCTATCCCGTCAACCCAGCCGACGGACAATACATTATCGGTTCGCCGACGCTCGACGAATGCACGTTGAAGCTGGCAGGCAACAAGGAATTCCGCATTCAGGCCCAACGCAAATCGCCCGAATACATTTATATCCAGTCGGTAACCCTGAATGGTAAGAAATACGATAAATACTTCATTACCCACCAAGACATTACCAACGGAGGAACGATGGTATTCAAGATGGGAAAGAAACCGTCCAGCTGGGGAACTAAATAAACAGATGTCGAACTCATACTAAATGATGATAAACATGCGAATATTCAAATTGACAGTTTTACTCTTGTGCCTGGGCATTTCCACAGCCTGGGCCGATGACAAGCCGCTCTACAAAGACAAGAACGCTCCGATAGAAAACCGCGTTGAAGATCTGTTGCGACGGATGACGCTGCGCGAAAAGGTGCTTCAGCTACAAAACCGTACCACCTGGGACCTCAATAACCTGCAAGGCACTTACAACGGAGAAAGCTATGGCAGCGCTCATGAAATGAACCTATCGGCTCAGGATGCCGCCAATCTGTATCAAAAGATACACGAATACATGGCTACTCAGACTCGTTTGGGTATTCCTATACTCACTTCGGTGGAAGGCATTCATGGAATCCTGCAAAACGGATGTACCATCTTCCCGCAGGCCATCGCGCAGGGAAGTACATTCAATCCCGGATTAATTTATCAGATGACTGCTGCCGCAGCAGCCGAGGCGCGCGTGATGGGCATTCACCAGGTGTTGTCACCTGTATTCGACATTGCGCGGGAACTTCGTTGGGGTCGGGTGGAAGAATGCTTCTCAGAAGATCCTTACCTGATAGCCGAAATGGGAATCGGCTTTGTCAAGGGCTACCAGGATAACGGAGTAGGATGTATGCCCAAACATTTCGTGGCACACGGCACTCCCACAGGCGGACTGAACAGTGCTTCCGTAGCCGGTGGAGAACGCGAGTTGCGTAGCTTGTACATGTATCCTTTCGCCCGTGTGATCAAAGATGCCGATCCGATCGCTATCATGAGTTGTTACAGTGCTTACGACGGAATCCCCGTAACCGGTTCATCTTATTTCATGACCGATATTTTACGCGGAGAGTTAGGTTTCAAAGGCTTTGCCTACTCCGACTGGGGGTCTGTCGATCGCCTGAAATCGTTCCACCTGGCTACGGCTACTAACGAGGGTGCCGCTAAAATGGCTTTGACGGCCGGTATCGACATGGACGTTTGGGACGCGGCCTACGAAACGCTGCAAGGACAAGTAGAGAAAGGTCAGTTGGACGAGAAGTATGTGGACCGTGCCGTTCGTCGCATTCTGACGGCCAAATTCAAATTAGGATTGTTCGATGATCCTTACGGCGATCCGAAAAGCGTCAGCAAGGTAGTTCGCAGCAAGGCGCATGTAGAAGTGTCTAAGAAAGTAGCCGACGAAAGCGCCGTCTTGTTGGAAAACAAGAACAACATATTACCTTTGAATTTATCGAAGTATAAGTCCATAGCCGTAGTAGGACCGAACAGTAATCACGGCGTGGCAGGCGACTATGCCTGGCTGAATCCCGAAGATCGCGAATGCGTAACGCTGTACGAAGGTATCAAGAATGTCTTCGGCAAGAAAGTCACTGTCAACCACGTGGATGGCTGCGACTGGTGGAGCCAGAAAGAAGATGGAATTGCCGATGCCGTAAAAATGGTAGAAAAGAGTGATCTGGCCATTGTAGCGGTAGGTACGCGCAGCTATTTTCTGGGCCGCAACGCCAAAGATCATAAAGTAACCTCGGGCGAAGGCTTCGACCTCTCCTCCCTGGAGTTGCCGGGCAAGCAACTGGAACTGATGAAAGCCATCAAGGCCACAGGCAAACCGATGATTGTTGTCTTGATCACAGGAAAGCCGCTGGTAATGTCGTGGGTGAAAGAGAACGCCGACGCTCTATTGGTTCAATTCTATGCCGGAGAACAACAAGGCAATTCGGCAGCCGATATCTTGCTGGGAAATGTAAATCCTTCCGGACGTCTGAATGTTTCTTTCCCGCGGAGTACAGGCAACACCCCTTGCTATTATAACTATTACCCCACCGATCGCGAACAATGGTACGACCAGGGTGGTTCGTTGGATGAGCCACGTGGACACTACATCTTCGAGAAACCATACGCATTATATAACTTCGGATATGGGCTGAGCTATACCGATTTCGGGTACAACACTTGCACGTTGAGCGACTCTATTTTCTCTGACAAAGGAAAACTGACCGTAAAGGTGGAAGTGGAAAACAAAGGAAAGCGCGAAGGCAAAGAAGTTGTCCAGTTGTATGTACGCGATAAGATCAGCTCCGTATCCAGCCCCGTTCAACAATTGAAAGCATTTAAGAAAGTCAATCTTAAACCCGGAGAAAAGACAACGGTATCGTTGGAATTGCCGATAGACGAGTTGGCTTTGTACAATGCTTACCTGAAGCGGGAAGTTGAACCCGGAGAATTCGAGATACAAGTAGGTAGCTCATCGGATCGGATTCATTTCAGGAATACCATTGTAGTCAGATAGTTTCTACCTGATAGAAGAACTGCCAGGGTGTGTTTTACCAAACCCTGGCAGTTCTTTTTTGATTTTCCTTAAGCTTCTTTGTGTTTATCATAGGGCAAAGGTGCCTTACTCTACGAGTAAGGCACCTTTACTCACCGACCAACGATGTACGAGATGTACATCTGGTACTGTATGAGATGCACATCTCGCACTGTCTAAGATGTACATCTGGTACTGCATGAGATGCACATCTCGTACATGCTCCCTCGCCGAGTAAAGATGCTTCTCTCTACGAGCTAAACTACGTTCCTCCCTTGTTATCGGTTCAACCCCTTTACAACCTGCTTGTACATACATTTACCGGGCGATTAGCACTTACGTTTATGTCGTTTTGAACACTAAATCCATAGAGCGCCCGCTGCCGGTACACCTCACCCGGCCTCAGCAAACAGGAAGGAAAATGCGGATGTGAGGGTGTATCCGGAAAGTATTGCACTTCCAGACAAACGGCCGTATCGGGCTCCGGGTAATAACCTGCTGTATAAAGCAGTACACCGGGAAGGTCCGTCACGACCGTCAATACCCGTCCTGTTTCAGGATCATAAAGCCGTGCGGCCGGTAACATTTCGGAAGAAGGCGATTCTTTGAGTATGTAACAATGGTTATAGCCTTTGTTCCAGATCAATTGCGGATCATCCATGTACAAATGAGTCCCGATGGATTTGCTCCGGGTAAAGTCAAAAGGAGTTCCGTTTACTTCCCTCTCCTTGCCCGTAGGTATAAACTCGTTTGTTGTATCTAGTACTTTTGTAGCGGGTACTTGCAAATAGTGCCCGGTGATTTTCTTTTTTGTAGCGTTCAAATTGAAATAAGCATGGTTAGTCATATTGAGATAAGTAGGCTGATCGGCGGTTCCGTGGTAGTCGATAGAGAGTTCGTTTTGGTTGTTCCACCGATAGGTTACCCCAATCTGGAGATTTCCCGGATAGCCTCCCTCACCATCAGGTGAACAGAGGGTGAAGCAGACCCCGTCAGGAAGTTCCTCCCATTGCCACAATCGCTGATGAAAGCCGGAGAAACCGCCATGGTTAGTGTTGGCGCCGTCATTGGTTTCCAAACGGTATTCCTTACCATCCATGCAGAAAGAAGCGCCAGCGATCCGGTTGGCAAAGCGCCCCACAGTAGCTCCCATGTAATACGTATCAGAGAGATAACCGGTGAGTTCGTCATATCCTACGATTACATTGCCCGGTTGATTGTTCTTATCCGGAACAACTGCCGCTATCCATCGGGCTCCCCAATTAGTCAGCTCCACATAGGCTCCGCTGTCATTGGTTATCCGGAAGCGGTAAACGGGCTCGCCTTCCGCTGTATGTGCTTCTTGAGTATGAGTTACTTTCATCTTCACGGAAGTTATAGTTTTGCGATAATTGACTCCATTAACCGGTTGTCCGCAAGGACCGCTCTGTTCCTTTTCTTGACTCCTCCTGGTTTTGTTTGGCAAATTCTTTGGGCGTCATTCCGAATTGCTTCAGGAACAATTTGCTGAAATATGAAGGAGAGTTGATACCCACCATAAAGCAGATATCACCAATGCGGTATTTCCCTTCCTGAATAAATTCCGCGGCCTTCTTCAAGCGGATGAGGCGGATGAAATCCACTGGTAACAGATTGATCAGCGACTTGATTTTCCTTAACAAGCTGGAACGGCTCATAGACAGGATATCCGCCATTCGTTCTACCCCGAAATTATCGTCGGTTATATTATCTTCAATGGTCTTGATTATTTTGTTCATAAATTCTTCATCCGCCTTGTTCATCTGCATATTGCGGACAGAGAAGAACGGACGTTTTACGAAAGCCTCCCTTTCTCTACGCCTGTTATCAAGCAGTGATAGTACCTGTTCTTTCAGGTAATTGAACGAGAATGGCTTCTCGACGTAAGCCTCCGCTCCTATCTTCAACCCGTTTATCTTGCTGTCCAGGTCGTTCCTGGCAGTCAGGAAAATAATAGGAATATGGCACAGATCGATATCCGATTTAACCTCCCGGCACAGGTCGTACCCATTCATTACCGGCATCATAATATCGCTGATCACCAGATCGATGTGATTGTGATTCAGAATATGGAGCGCTTCTTTGCCGTTCCGGGCTGTCTCGACGGTAAACAGTTCGTCCAGCCGTTCCAGGATAAATGCCCGCATGTCTTCATTATCTTCCACCAGCAACAAGGTATATTCCTTCATGCTACCCGTTTCCACAGAGATTTCTTCATCGAAGATTTCAATATTGGATTCCACAAGGTAGTCCATTGGCTGAGATACAACTTCCTTGTCCGGGAGTGTTCCTTCCTCACTCAGGAGTACCCCTTCCTTACTCAGTGGAATAGAAAGCACAAAACAGTTTTCCGATTGCGATGTATCCAGATACAGTTTACCTTCGTGGAGCATGGCCAGTGAACGTGCCAGCGGCAATCCGATACCTACCCCCTGCTGCCCCTCCTTCTTCCGGACTATCTGATAGAAAGGTTCAAATATTTGCTGGCTGTTCTCCAACGGTATTTTATCGCCGTCACTTGCCACACGGACAATGAAGTTCATTCCGTCTTCCTCCAACTCCACCGTAATGGTACGTTTGGTGTACTTCATCGCATTATTCAGCAGATTGCTCAGTATCTTCGTAATGGCTTCCCTGTCAATGGCAGCCATAATGCTCTTTTCAGGAACGTTTTGTATCAATTCTTTCTTCTCCTGAACGATGGTAGGCTCGAAACGAGCGATTGTTTCGTTGAGCAGCGTGGTAATATCCACCATCTCAAACCTCATATCGAATTTGCTGGCTCCTATCTTCTGGAAGTCCAGCAACTGCCCGGTCAGATCGAGCAACCGTTTGGTGTTTTGCCCGATGACAGAGAGATTCTTATTCAGTTTCGGTTCCTGGATATCCATCCTCCGGATAGTCTCCAACGGTCCGTTGATCAGGGTCAGCGGCGTGCGTACTTCATGTGCTATCTCTGTGAAAAAGCTCACTTTCGATTCATACAGTTCTTTCTCTTTTTCGATTTCAAACAGCTTCTGACGTTCTTCCATCTGGGTTTCCTTGCGTCTCCTGTACCAGAAGAACCAGCAAACAATCAGGGCAAGTCCCCATAAGGTATACAGAATATAAGCCCATACCGACTGCCACCAGGGAGGCATAATGACGATGGACAGGGAGCAGGTGGAGTAAGGACAACCGTTCGTCTTGTTGGTAGCCCGTACATGGAACGTATAATTACCCGGAGGAAGTTTGGCATACGAAATATTCTGGTTACTGGCCGTTTTGATCCAATCCTTATCCAACGGCTCCATCCTGTATTCATATTCGTTGGAGGCTGCGGAAGAATAACTCAACAAGGCCACGTCAAAGCTGATATTCGATTGGTCGTGCGAGAGTACAATCTTATCTGTCTGGAAAATACCCTGCTTCAAAGGCGAGTTGGGTGTATGTACCGTGATTTCCTGATTGTATATACTGAACTTGGAAATATAAATAGGCGCCCGGCAATCGCTCTTCATGATTGAATTGGGATCGAAAGCGATCAGCCCTTCGATGCTACCGAAGTAGAACTTCCCGTCTTTCCCTTTAACAGCCGATTTATAGTTAAACTGATTTCCCAGGAGTCCGTCCTTGGTGGTATACACATGTATATCTTTCGTATCGGGTTGGAAGCAAACCAATCCGCGGTTGGTGCCGAACCACAGATTCTCCTGATCATCCTCCAGAACCTTGTACACCACATCATCGGGCAGACCGTCTTTGGTGGAGAACGTAGTGAAATTATCCTGCCCGGGATTGTAACGACAGAGCCCTCCCCGGTCGGTCGATATCCAGATTCGTCCTTTGCTGTCCTGCATCAGGGAGCTGACAGAGTTGGAGCTGAGTGTATTATCCTTCCCTTCCTCGTATATATATTTATGAAAGATCCCATCCTCCGGTGTTTGCTTCCACAAACCACTTCCCATGGTGGCAAACCAGAGAGTACCACTCTTGTCTTCCATAATATCGAAGATCCAGTCGTACCCCAGATTAGTCACCCAGTGGAAGGTAAAACTTCCGGGCGACGCTTTATACAACCCCCATCCGCTACCGAGCCACTTGTTTCCTTTGCTATCGATGTAGAAGGCATACACACTGCCCTCATCTATATTCAGTTCTTGGGGACTGTAATGCCTGACGGTCCCGCCCGGCAATTGTATCACATCCATTCCATGTTTGAACAGTCCACAGAATAGTTGGTTATTGTGGGTATACATGGAGAGCGTCAGCGAGTGATTTATGCCATCCGCTTTCATATGCTGCATCTGCTTTATGTTATTGGTAAAGCAATCCATGACATTGATGCCGCTGTCCTCGGTACCCAACCAGATCTTCCCCGTTTCATCCGTGACGATTTCCCGTATCCGTTTCGTATTTAATGAATTGGGAGTATTTCCCGGTACATATTTATCGAACAATAAGTTCTGATGGGGCAGGTAGTTCACACCGCCAAACATAGTACCTATCCAAATATCCTCTTCCCGGTCTTTGTACATGGTATAGATTATCTTGTCCGATAAGCTGAACGGCTGCATCAGGTCTTGCCGGAGATGTGTGGTCTGCTTCTTCTCCTCGTTAATGATAAATAGTCCATCCTGCGTACCGACCCACAGTTCTTCATCGAAGTTGTAAATATTGCGAATGAACGGATGCACGGCTCCCGGCAAATCTATTTTAACAAGTTGGTTTGTGGTCGGGTTGTACTTCAGCACCTCTCCTTCCTGAACGGCCATAGCAATCCAGTCGCCGTATTCACAGATCATATTGATATTTTTTCCGGTGAGTCGGTTGCCGTCTTTGTCGCTCGCATACTGATCGAAATGATCGGTTTGCGGATTGTAGCGATACAATCCTGTATTCCAGGTACATACCCATACCTCCCCGTTCCGGCGAACACAAAGATGCCCCGGCGCCTCGTTCTTGTGGCTGTCTCCGGCGGTCATCTTATAAAGAAACAGTTGGTTGTCTTTGTACCGGAATATACCCTGGTCGGGAATAACGATCCAGATATTTCCCAACGAGTCGGCCGTAATATTGCCCACCCAATTATTCATATCCACCCCCTCTTTGGTTCGAAGCAACAGTGCCGTAAACAAATCCGAGGTAGGGTCGTACCGGTATACGCCCCGGTCGGTACCTACCCATAACTTCCGTTCCTTGTCCTCAAACAGGGAGGCGATATTATGATTCCCTTTCCCTGCCACGTGGTCGTCGCAGTCCATCTGCACGATCGAGGTTCCATCGAACCGGTTGAGTCCGTTCTTCGTACCGAACCACATAAAGCCGTAACTATCCTGAATAATCGCTTTGACATTACTTTGCGACAATCCGTTTTCACCGGAGATGTGTGTAAAGTAGTAATTGGATATTCCCTTTTCCTTTGCATTCATACCCGATGCAAAAACAGAAAGCAGGAGTATAAGTATCTGCTTGTTCATCATTTCATTCATTGTATTAGAGGGGTCAAAGGTAGAATAAAAGAAAAGAGAAGTTTATGATGAGGTACTCATTAACATGTCCTATTTTCTTTCTTTAATAATCATTACGAAACCGCCGCCAGAAGCCATTCTCATGTTAATTTCCTTCAATCTGTTTACTTCTGTAACTTTATGCTCATACAGATTTGGATTGGTGTCGGAAGCTTTCCCGTCACAGAAGATCTCTGCTGTATATTTCTTCCCCGGTTCGAGGAATGAACAGTCGAATGTAACGGTGCGAGCTCCCCATGCATTCAGTCCTCCCACATACCAGGTATTATCTTTCTGTTTGGCCAATACGGCATGTTCACCAATACGTGCCGTCAATGGAAGGGTCCGGTCCCACGAGGTGGGTACATCTCCCAGATAGTTCAGAATATCGGGATACTTACGATATTCATCAGGAGAATCGCACAAGCTCGCAAAAGGCGAAGAGATAACAACAAGCAATGCCAGTTCATGCGAGCGGGTACCCAACGAACTGGGAAGACCCGGATCAACAGGTTTGAATGTCTCTAAGGTACTGTTGCGCATGGAACCGGGTGTATAGTCGATACCGCCTGCCAGCATGCGGGCAAAGATGCACTGCAACTGGTAGTCGGGGTTCGAACTGGTGTCCCATTTGAAGCACTCGGCACAACGCATGGCCTCGTAAGAAAGAATATTGGGATAAGCCCGATGCAGTCCGGTCGGTTTGCTGCAACCGTGGAAGTCCACCATCAGGCGACGGTCGGCACAAGCTTTGGCCAGGTTCTCGTACTCCTGCATAATCTGCGCGTCGTCCCGGTCGAAGAAGTCGATCTTCACTCCTGCCGCTCCCCATTTACTGATAGAGTCCAGGTAGCAATGCGGGTGTTGGAACAAGGTCGCCGCCACTGTCCACAGCCATACGCCGACTTCTTTCTCTTTGCCGTAACGGATCACCTCTTTGATGTCTATCGCTTTGTTCAATTCAGCGTGGTTGTACACATTGCTCCATCCGGCATCGACCAACAGATAAGGTATCCGGTTCTCCGCTGCAAAGTCAATGTAATATTTATACAGCTGTGTAGAGAGATTGGAGGGCCCCGACGGGAAGTCGGCCTTCTCGAGCATGGCACAGTTCCACCATTCCCAGGCCGCTTTACCGGGACGAATCCAGCTGGTATCTGTTATCTGTTGCGGCTTGGCGAGCAAATAGATCATTTCATTGGCCAGCAACTCTTTGTCGTCTCTGGCAACAATGGCAATGCGCCACGGGAAGGCGTGGTTACCGGCAGTACGCGCCAAATACTCTTCGCGTTCTTTGACCACCGTGATAAAGTTACCCCAGCTTCCCATCTCAACCCGCTTGGGATAAGGTGCCCAGTATCCTTTCATGGTTCCATCCGTTTTACGGAGATACATACCGGGGTAGTTGTGCACATCCGATTCGGCCACCACAATGCTGCGATGCTGTGTTCTGTTTTTAAATAAAGTAGGAGTCAGCCCATAGATATTTTCAGGAATATCCGTTACTCCGTCATACAGTACATTGCTGACTTCCCAGGCGATGAAATTATCCGTTTGCGGCAGAATCACCTCCGGGTTATCCTCCAGATTGAACGTAGCCTCCTCATGAGTGATCACCAATGAATCCTGAACAGAACGTTCACCACAGAAACGATACGCCATGCCTTCATTGTACATCCGGAAGACAACCGTATAACCCGCCTTGAATCGAAGTACCAGTTCATTGTACCGATCGGTTAGCTCCCGGTGATTTCCGGCTACCGGAGAAACTTTATCCAGCACAGAACGAGTCTCCTTCTTTATCAAAATACCATTTTCACCCCACTTTTCACCGTTCTGCAACTGCATGCCGATGGCAGACGGGCGTATGAGCAGCGTAGTACTCCCCTCTTTGAGCGAATAGCGCAGTATAGGGGCCGCCTGGATATCCAGCGTCAATTGTTTATCCGGTGAGGACAATTCATAAGACGAAGACGATTGCTCCTGCACTATGCTTCTTTCAAAATCGGATGCTTCTGTTGCACTGACACATGTGTGGCCAGAAACGAATAGAAGCAAAATACAAAATAGTTTCTTCATGATTTTCTTTTCTTGAATTAACAATAGCAAAGTTATCCTACAAGCATATACTATTTAGTTATATAAACGTCAATATTTAGCAATTTTGCATCAAAGCATATCTAATAGTCGCTCTGTGGTGGCATCCGGAATACCACCACAAGTTCAACCTTTACCCTATCAGGCTACGCAATGCCTGGATTCCCTGATGATTACTATCCAATCTTTCTACCTCATTCAATAACCGGTTTGATTTCTCCAGCTGGTTCAATCCCCGGTAACCTAATGCCATCATGTATTTGCAATGTATTTCGTTGCGTGTGTTCAAGTCGTCGTCCCAAATTAGTAAGTCGGGCAGGGAAACGGCGAAATAGTCCATTTTTGTGTCGTCGAACAGGTGCTTTTCGCCGTAAGAAGTCAGGCGGTGGAAACGTCCGTTGGCTTCGTCCGTGTGACCGAGTTTTTGGAGTGCCAGGCCTTGGTAGAATATCTTGTCGGGCTTGGCATCGTTGTAGTAGAGGGCAGCAGCGGGTTCGGTGGGGCCTAACGTGGCTTGTTCCCAACATTCGGTGGCTTTCGCTTTATTGTCCAGCCCTTGATTGGTCAATCCTGTATTTTCCAGTGCTTCGTAGGCACAGCCCAGGAAGTAGTAGAAGTCGTTTTCCTGTGCGCCGTGCAACTTGCCTTCGCCCAGATGATGGGGGTATTCCAGGCACTCTTCCAATAAAGTGAAGGCTTCGGTGTACTTATTAGCGGCTTCGGCAGACTTACCGGCAGCCAATGCTTGCTTGGCAAGTTCCACGCGGGCATATTGATACTGTCCCGGAACTTTTCCTTCCCCCCCCTCCCACGGATGGAAGATGTGGGCGTCGAGCAGGGTTTTGGCTTTCTCGTACTCACCTGTCTGATTGAGCAGGGTGATCTCTTCCAGTACCAGATCGTCACGCTGGGCAATCAGTGCAGGATATTGTTGCAGGAAGGCCAGGCGTTCGGCGTGCGGACGACGGATGCGTTTGTAGAGTTGGTCGAGTTCCATCAGGATACGGGCGTCGGTGGTATCGAGACTGAAAGCACGCTCCATATAGGCAATGGTAGTAGCTTCGTCGTTCTTTTTGTTGAAATAAGCCAGAGCGAGGTTGCGCCATACAGTGGGAAATTGGTCGTCTTTCCGGGTGGAGGCTTCCCACGCTTCCATCGCCAGGTCGTACTGCCGCTTGTCGTAGTACAGATTACCTAAGTAGTACGGTGCTTTGGCATCGTCCGGATTCAGTTCCATAGCGCATTGTAGGGCCAGAATGGCTTCCAGGCGGTTGGGGAAGCAATAATCGGGACAGGCTTTGGCAGCTTCGGCAAAGGCTTGTCCGGCTGTAGCAATAACTTCTCTGGCATTGGTACATGTTTGTCCGGCGGTGAAAATCAGACGTTCAGCCTCGGCAGTAGCTTGTTCCGTACTGCTTATATCACCTTGCACGAGGCACCAGCCCAGGTAATAGTACGTCATCGGGGTTACAGTACCTTCGGCAATGGCAATGTTCCACAACAGAGCTGCTTCCTGCCAGCAACCGGCTGCACAATAGTCGAGCGCTATCTCGTCGTAGTTATGGGGTTCGCCGCGCATCAGTTCTTTCAGTATGGCAAGGTCTTCGGGTGCATTTGTCAACAGATATTTCTCGTATAGGCAACCGAAGTTGAATGCATCGATGGCGAGTGAATCTTCTATCAATGACAAAGCACATTCTTTCTTATCCATCCGGCGAAGAATAGTCGTTTTCAAAGCGCGGGCTTTGTGGTTGTGCCAGTTGCGGATGAGTGAACGATCTACTTCCTCCAATGCATCTTCCATTCTTCCCTGCATCGTGGAAATCTGTGCACAGGCAAAGTAACCGGCATCCTGCCAGGCGGCATTCCAGCATGCTTTGTAGAAACGGTCGTACGCTTCGTTGTAACGGCCTTGATATTTTAATGCCAAGCCGAGGTTGTACAACGGTTCGCCGTCATACGGGTTCGGGTTGCGCTTTTGCAAGGTCTTTACCGCTGTAAGCAGGTATTGCTCGGCTTTACAAAAACGGCCTTTGCGGATGTACCACAAACCGAGGGCATTGTTGCTGCGTACGTCAATGGGATCGCGACGAAGGGCTTCTTCGTAGTAATCTACCGGGTTATAAGTAGCGTGTCTGTATTGTTCCAGGTGCAGACCGGTGAGGTACAATTGCTCGGTAGTCTTGATTTCTTCGGGCAGCAGGGCTGCTTCGGCTGCATCGGGAATCGGTTTTACTTCGTCCGGTTCGGCTTGCCAATAGAGCAGTTCTTTGCCATTGGCGGTGATTTGCAGGGTTAGTTGGTCGAATGCTTCTCCGGCTACGTAGATGATTTCGTCCAGAAGTTCTTCGGGGCTGATAGTTACTTCTTTGCTGAAATAGACTTGGGGTTCATCTTTCAGAGTCGTATTCTTGCTTTCAGGCACCATATTTTCGTATTCAAGCGCCACGTTCGCACGTTTCAGAGTCGCGCTCTCATTTTTAAGCATCGTGTTCTTACCTCTAAGCACTACGTTCACCTTCTGGCAAGAGGTGGCGAATATTTTCAGACGTACGCTATCTGTGCCTTCAGGGTCGATATTCATCAGCAGGTCGCGGCTGGCATTCTTCACGATGCCCAGTTCACGGTACGGCAGGAAGTATTGCACGAAACTCTTCTCCTCATAAGGTTGTAGCCAGGTGAAATCCGGCTGGTTTTCGGTATATACACCGGCCATCAGTTCGATATACGGACCGTCTTCATCCGTCAGATTACGGTCCCAGGCGCGTCCGAAATCACCATCGCCCCACGTCCACTGCTTCTTGCCCGGAGAGATGTGGTGATTGGCTACATGGAGCATACCGGCGCGGGTATCGTTCTCGTAACCGCCTTCGAAGTTGTATTGCGAGTTGACAGCCATGTAGGACGTAGGCACCTTGATGTTCTTGTAATTCGAGATATCTACGCCTGCCGAGTAGTCCATCTTATAATAGGTACCGGTAGCGATGGGGAAGCTGGATACGGCCCGCTTGCCATGATCGAACACTGCATTGATATCGGGCGGGAATACGCTTTGGTAGTAGTCGTTCACTGCCACGGCAGGATTGGCCCACCAGAGAAACGTTTGCGGCACATCGGTACGGTTGTACAGCACACCTTTAATCTCCAGGAAAGCGTGTCCCGGACGAAGGGTGAAGCCCGCCATACCTTTCTGGTGGAACATACGCTCCATCTCGTTCACCCATACGGTGACGCTGCCGTCGGCATTCTCCTCGATGGTGGTATCCACGGGCATATAGGTACTGGGACGGTGATGTTGCGGCCAGTTGAACTCGATGCCACCGGAAATCCACGGACCAGTCAGTCCCACCAGCGCGGGCTTAATAACATGGTTGTAGTAGATAAAGTGGCGTTGTTTGATTTTGTCGTACGCCATCTGTACGCGACCGCCCAGTTCCGGCAGAATCATCACCTTGATGTATTCATTCTCTATATATATAGCCTCGTACTCCTTGTCCGTCTTCTCGTCGGAAATAGACTCGATTACGGGGTACGGATATACCACACCGCTACTGCCTTGATAGACCCGCTTCTCTAAGAAAATGGGATTTTTCTCCGGTTTGCCTACTTCATACGTAGGAATGACAACCTTTTCTTTCCATGCTTTTACCATGATATAACTTGCTTAAAATGGTTCAATAAAGTGGTACTACTTACTGGTGGAATTAACCACAGATTACGCAGATTTCACAGATTAATCAAATTAGGACTAATCTAGAATAATCTAAAAATAAAAATCTGCGTAATCTGTGGTTCAAACCATTAGCCGACAACCAACTTCTCAGTGCGACTCTGTAGTGAACTAAAAATATTATTCATTGATTAATTCTTTCTCCAATGTTTCGAGTGATTTCCCCTTCGTCTCCGGCAAGACACGCAGGAAGAAGATATATCCGGCGGCACAAATCACTGCATATATCCAGAAGGTACCGCTGCTACCGAGGAAGGTATTCAGCAACGGGAAGGTATATGTCAGTGTGAAGCTTCCTACCCACAAGGCAAACGTAGCGGTAGCCATTGCCACCCCACGCACCCGGTTGGGAAATATCTCGGAAAGCAACACCCAGGTAACCGGCCCCAACGACATGGCATAACAGGCAATAGCCATCACCACGAGCACCACCATAAAGAAACCGCTCACCTGAAAATAGTAACAGGTTCCGAGTATCAGGTAAATACCAGCCAATCCGCCCGCGCCGAACAACATCAAAGCACGCCGCCCTAACTTATCGACTGTATAAATAGCCACGAAGGTAAAGACCACATTGGCCACACCCGTCACAACAATATTAAAGAGCACATCGCCCAAAGAATACCCTGCCGACTGGAAAATCTCCTGCGCATAGTTGAAGATCACATTCGTACCACACCACTGCTGGAACACGGCTATCACAATCCCGAAGATCAAGACCTTACGGAACGGGCGACTGAACAGCACCTTCAACCCGCCTTCGGATTTCTTCGACCCGGTTTCTTCCACCAATCGAAGCTCCTGCTTTGCGTATGATAGTCCACCTATTTTAGTAAGCACACTTTTTGCCCGCTCGCTCTTGCCTCTCACCGCCAGCCAACGGGGACTTTCGGGAATAAAACAAGCCAGCAACAGGAAAGCTGCCGCCGGGAAAGCCGCCGCCCAAAACATCCATCGCCATCCCATCTGCCCATTCCACGAAGCGCAGATATCGGCAGCCGTAAAGCCGGCAGGAATCGGATCGGCTATCTGCCAGTTGGTGATCTGCGCGCCCAGGATACCCAGTACAATGGTGAGCTGATTCAGCGAAACCAGTTTACCACGGATGGCCGTCGGCGCTACCTCGGCTATATACATAGGTGAAAGTCCCGATGCGATACCGATGCCGATACCTCCCAGAAACCGGGCGGCCAGAAACCAGTTGAAATCAGAGAAGGCTCCGGTGGCATAAGCCGACGACAGGAAGATGAAAGCCGAGATGAGCAACAACGGTTTGCGTCCGTAGCGGTCGGCCATCGTGCCGGTCACCATGGCACCGATGAGGCAACCCAGCAGTGCCACGCTCATGGCCAGTCCCTGCATGGTAGGCGAGTCGGCAATACCGAAGTAGAGTTCGTAGAAGGGTTTGGCTCCCCCGATGACTACCCAGTCGTACCCGAAGAGTAGTCCGCCCATAGCCGATACCAGGCAAATGAAATAGACGAATGATTTATTGTAATTTTTCATGCGATTAGAAAATTAGAATGATACGGCAAAGATAGAGCGGATAAAGAAGGTAAAAAATAGAAACTCCCACGGAAAAGATGGACAATCTTACGTTAACAGAATACAAATCCTGCCCCTATCCCCTGTTTTTTCATCTATAGCATGGCAGATTCCCCTGATATTCCCTTATATTTGCCCCGTCACCCTTAAATACGGCACCATGATAAAACTGAAAGACGGCTTCAGCGGCGAACGGGCCTTGGTACTTCCCATCGTCATCGTCAGGATGATGGAAGAAAGCCCGTTGACCTCCATGCTCCACATTACCGACATCGGCTATTATCCGAAAGCCAAGCACCACTTCCGCGAACGGAAAGAGCCGATCAACCAATATGTATTCATTTATTGCATCGACGGCGCAGGAAGCTACCGCATCGGCGAGCACGAATATTCCGTTTCGGCCAACCAGTATTTTATTCTTCCCGCCGGTATTCCGCATGCATACGTTTCTGATAAGTCGAACCCGTGGACTATTTACTGGATACACTTCAAAGGAGCACTCGCCCCTCATTATGCCAAGGATGCCATGCATCCCATGGACATCAAACCGGAGATTCACTCACGCATCAGCAACCGCATCAACCTGTTTGAGGAGATATTCAATACGTTGAAGAATGGGTACAGTAATGAGAACCTGCATTATGTATCTTCCTTATTTCATTATTACTTAGGTTCACTGCGCTACATCCAGCAATACCGTAAAGCAAGCAGCAGCGAGGTGGTGGATGATAACATCGTGGAAGTGGCTATACATTATATAAAGGAGAATCTGGAAAAACAGATGACCTTGCAGGATATAGCCGAACATATCGGTTATTCGCCGTCGCATTTTTCTATGTTGTTCAAGAAGAAGACGGGGCATAGCCCGCTGGCCTATACCAACCTGCTGAAGATACAGGAAGCTTGTCTCATGCTGGATTCTACGGACATGAAGATCAATCAGATTTGTTATAAGATCGGGATTGAGGATACGTATTACTTCTCGCGGTTGTTTAGTAAGATTATGGGGGTGTCACCGCGGGAGTACCGGAAGTCGAAGAAAGGATAATTGTGGAATACCTAACATAATCAATTGAAAATCCAGCGAGCATGCAGCGACCTGCAATTCTCAGAATTGAAAATTAAAAAAATCGTCTTCCAGCTGAATTATTATGACTCTTTTCATTTATCCAAAGTGTTATACCGGGAGATGGGTTACACCGGAAGAATACAGGAAAAGACACCTGGACAAGAGCATGAAGAAGATAGAACTCTCCTACGTTAAAATAGCAGAGAGGTTTTCTAAAAGCCCGGAAGGCATGAATCCCCCTTTCTTTTGTAAAAGAGAATATAAACGACCTCTTATAGTATATAATCACATTTCGACGCAAATCTTACAGTTTTTGACGCAAACATATCGTTACACTTTAGTATTTTTACATAGTTTTGCAGGACAGCGATTATGTTAGAGAACTCTAACAACCAAACATCTATACGATTGTTCTAGCTTCGCACAGCAGACAAATACAGGGATAAACATATCAAGAAAAGAACCACCTCATTAAAAATGGAGAAGATGAATAAAGCTTTTTATATCTCCCACAATGAACAAGAACTGATTGTTCCTTTAAAAGGATTCCAATCAATTATGTTAAGCTCCCGTTTTGACAGAAGAATGGATTTACTTGTCTTCGGGGAAAGTTACCACTCGGACTTTTGGTATTTCAAAGAAGTAAAGCCTGGGGATCTTATAAAAATCAAATTAATAGAAGGAGAGTTTGAAACCCCCTCTC
Source organism: Bacteroides sp. (assembly GCA_031554635.1). Taxonomy (GTDB): domain Bacteria; phylum Bacteroidota; class Bacteroidia; order Bacteroidales; family Bacteroidaceae; genus Bacteroides. The sequence goes on along the minus strand of JAVBVD010000023.1, from coordinate 89,229 downwards.
CAATGCCCAATGGGCATCAACAATCTGAATTATTCTATTATTGCTGTCAAAAGAACGCCTATGAAGGACAATTTTCATACAGCGACAGAAAAGATTTAGGATTTTGCATGAATACCGGAAATGGTGTATTCAAAGGCAAAATTGGAGAGCGATATTTGGGAATAACAGTTACCTATATTGGTACCAGAGAAGAAGTTACATTGCAATTTTCTGCAATGGATAAAGTTATGTCTTTCATGACCACTTGGTATTATCAAAACCTACATATCAACGACACAATTGAAATAAGGATTACGGATATCGATGAGGATTCTCCTATCCTGGAGGAATACTCTAGCAAAGTAAGAGAACTCACAGATGTGGAGATAAAGAGAAGTGTCCATTGTTGAGATATATCTTAGTTTTTCACAATGTTGAATGCTAAAATGATAAAGCTCTATGATTGCATGCAAATCTGGTCGTTTTTTCAGCTAGGCCTTTGCTTAACTCTTTATATTTCAACAAATGTAATAAAAGCACTTTTCGATTCAACAATGAGAAAAAGCAAATTATTGCGACATTTTACCGAAAGCAACAGAGACATTTGAATACTAATCACCATTTTTAACATGCAAATAGTCAATATTCCTTCACGCTTTTTTCATATACTACTCCGTTGATCTTGGATGAAAATTTTGCCATTACAATATTATCAAATATCTTTATGCCCAATTTGACAAATCTACAAATTAGCCCCAAGTTTAAGTATTAATGTAAAAAAACGAATCTATGAATTTGAACTGGAAATTTAAAAACAAAACGTTAGTTGCTGCACTGTCTATCACAGCACTTTTCTTTGGTTCCTGTGTGGAAAACAAAGACTATTATGATTCTGAATACCAAGCACAAAATCCAATTGCAGGAATTGATGTTCCTACTGATTTTGATTGGAAAACGATGAGTTCGATAAATGTAACCGTATCGGTTAATGACGAATTCAACGGACAGTACCACTATCTGATAGAGATATTCGATCAGAACCCAGTCATTACACCCAGTGCAAATCTTATAAGCCGGGGATTGGCAAAAGGAAACAGTCCTTTTGTTACAAAGGTAACCGTTCCCAGTACAATAAAAGAAATTTTTATTCGCCAGACGACTCCTAACGGATTGTCGAATGTACGCATGGCAAGCGTTACAAGCGAAAGCATTAATTGCGCCTTCGGTAGTGAATCTAGCAAAACTGCAAAATCCGCAACCCGTGCTACTACAGACTTGGGAGGTATAAGCTTCAGCGTACCAAATAGCACTGATACAAACATTTTCCCAACTGCCGCACCGGGTGATGCCGTCAATCTTCCAAACTCTGGTTGGATCGTGGGAGCAGCCACAGCCTACAAAAACTTCAAAGTAATAAGCACTTCTACCAGCGTTAACTGTATTGGTCAATATGCTGCATTCTATGTTACAGAAAATGCTTCACTCTCCGGAGGGATGCCATTAACAGGATATCTAGGCAGAAAGCTTTTTGTTCTTCCAGGAAAGAAACTGACTATCACAGGAGACTTGATTGCCACTACTAACGAATGGGTCATATCAGTAGGAGAAGGTGCAACGCTCGAAATCAATGGACATTTCCAGACAAGTAGCGATTTTGCTAAAATATATAACCGGGGTACAATCATTGTGAAGACTGCCCAGTTCCAGGGAAAAACCCAGATTTACAACGCAGGTACCTTCCAGGTTACCAGTACAGGTGCCGAAGCTTTACAGCTGAACAGCGATCCTGTTTTCTATAACGATGGCGTAGTAGATGTGAAGGGTGGATGGAAAACAACTAATACAGCTGTTATTTACAACAGCTCGACCGGTGATATAACCGTAGCCGGCAAAATCTTCCAAACGACAGGAACCAACAGGCTTATTAATGATAATACGATCAAATGTGGATACTTCCACTCTACCGGAAGCGCCAAGACTCAGAACAACGGAGATATGACTGTTGCCGAAATGACGACTACCGATAGTGATGACACATGGATAAACAATGGTTGTTGGATAACCAAGAATTACGAATCGATCACTTACAATGCTATCTACTATAATAATTGTAAACTGTATGTAAACAACTTCCTCAACCTGCGTCAATCCAGATTCGTAAACAACTCTTACATTTATGCGAAAGATGCCAGTCTGTACAATACCCGTATGGAAATGGGTAGCGAGTCGCTCATGGTAGTAGAAGGAACTACCACTTTGGCACAAAACAGAAGAGTAGACAGCGAAGGTTTTTATGGAACCGGAACAAAGAGAGCATTGCTGAAATTTACAAAAGTAGTGAAGGGAGACGATGCTCCCAATATTGTTCACTATGCAGGAAACCTTCAGATAGCATGTGATGACCATCCTGAACGATTAATGCCTGCAGGTCAGGAGCCGCGCTGGTCCATGGACTCAAATGTTGAATGGGCAAGCTCAACAACCGCTACCATCACCATTCCCAAAACAGGATGTAACGAAGGCTATGGTGGCACAACTACTCCTCCGGTAGAACCTCCGGTAGGTCCTGTAAACGATCCGTATACTTACTCGTACCTGTTTGAAGACTTGTGGCCTCTTTATGGAGACTATGATATGAATGACGTTGTAATCAGCGTTAATAACATAAGCAAGACTATCAATAATGATAACCATATAACCAAGCTGAGCTTTACTTATAAGCTTCAGGCTGTTGGAGCATCCAGAGATGCTGCCGGTGCGTTAATGCTCGATGGAATCAATGCTACCAATGTTAAGTCTGTCACTTACAGCAGCAAGACTCCTACAGGATTCAGCACGTTGAGTTCCAGTGTTGAATCCGGTCAGGACTTTGCAGTTATTCCGTTGTTCCGTGAAGCACATGACTTCCTCGGAAAAAATCGGGGAGTATTCATAAATACAGTAATAGGAAGCGCTGACAACGTTACAAATGTTCCGGAAATCACGATAGAGGTGACGTTTGTAAATCCTGTTCCTCCGACATTTGACATTGCATCTTTCAATATGTTTATTGTGAGTGGCGACGATAACCTCAATAGCAGAAAAGAAATTCACCTTCGTGGTTACAAACCAACGTTGAAGGCTAATCCCAAATATTTAGGAAGCAATAATGACGCTTCTACTCCAAGTCTGTATTATGTAAGTAAAGAAAATTTAGTTTGGGGTATTGTTGTTCCTTCTTCTTTCAGATGGGCAAAAGAATATTTGAATATTCAAGAAGCTTATCCCGGATTCACCAATTGGGTACAATCAGGTGGTACCCAAGACAATAATTGGTGGGAAACCCCCAAAGACAGCGGATCTGTATTTCATCATTAATTCTTTGGATTAGATTTCCAAAACAAGAATACAAGAACATGTCAAAACGAGAGGCTACTTTTCAGTGCCTCTCGTTTTTGATTTACATAGATTTCCACTTTTTACATTTACAGAATCCAGATAGGTTGCATAATCCGAATTAGCGGATATGTTCAGACCAATGGGTATTCCATTCTCAACACGTTCGAAATCAAAATTCAACTCCGATGGGGTTCCTTTGCTCTGGCAACTCACAGATAATACCAGCTATAAAGACAGAAGGGTAATAATTGTTCTTTTCATGGTATGCGTGGTTTTTCTATAACACAAAATTAATCAAAATATCGAGAAAACAAGTTTATCCGGAGTTAGGTCATGACATGACTCCACTTCAATAATGCCTGGCCAGAGCTTTCATTAAAATCATTTTGTCACTTCTGACAGAATGATTATCCTAACACCTGCTCCTTGCTCTGTTTTCACCAAGATATTTTAGTCATTCAGAAAAACGCAAGGATAATGAATTAAATAAAACCAAAAAGCGTCCATCTTTTCAATCCAAAGATCATTCTGTCTAAATAAGAACTAATTATCAAATTATTCAAATAAAGATTCGCATCATTTCACATCAAAAAGACAGATCAAGAAGCGAAGGATTTGCAATCAAAAGAGCCATCTAAATGAAAATTCCCCACATCTATCCTGAAGGTTTAAAAGGTACGAAGCGAAGGTTTTAAACCTTCGGGTGGTAGGTTTAAAACCTTCGCCTCGTTTGATTACTTGTTTTGACAGGTTTCATCACCTTTAAAATTGTATTTACATACAAAAACAATCTCCAAAAGACAGAACGATCCGCATATAAATACACATATACATACAGCAAATTCTCTAATTGCTGGTTTTCATCTGATTTACGCGTTAGCACATAATGCAAAACCACATCATTTTGTCTACTATTTATCCTGATCTGATTTCATTATAATAGTCAGGAATTTGTTTAGATACAACGAATGAATCATGTTCAAACGTCCTTACGAAACGTTGCATAAATCATTTCATCCACCAATTCTCCATTCTTGTACAAAGCTTTTTGCAGTCGGGCTTCGAAGTGGATATCCGATTGGAGAAATATTCCGATGCTGGGCAGGTCGGTATCTTTCCATTCTCTTAGTTTGAATTCCATTCTTATGCACAGATTTGTTTCTTATTAATCGATTATGTAGCACTTTTCAAACAGGGAGCAAATGCTGTCCGACATCTTTCTTTTTGGTTTGTGTACCTATTTGACTGTCAGTTCTGATTACCAGGACATGTACGTACGAAAATAGTGGCTAAGCTACAGTAACTTTGGGGGTAATTAACCATAGTTAGCCACTATAAAAAGAGATTTTGTTGGAATTATAGCGATACAAAAGTAATTTTTTTATCTCGTTAAACGTATGTGATTGTTCTTTTTAAATCATTTGTGGTTACAAGTATGATATCCTTTATGTATCGGCGGGTAAGCTTATTACGATCATGTTTTTAAGGTAGAAATTCCAGAACTCCTCCTCCCAATATACTACGCACGGGAATAAAAGGTTTATCCAGTAGTTTCCCATTAAATTTCACTTTGGTCAGCTGTTTGTTTTTCTCCGGGTGGGAAGCCATAATCTTTAGCTGTCGGTTTTCTCCCAGTTTTACGACGACTTCTTTGAACCGGGGGATACCCAGGGCGTATTCGCCAGAAGCCGGAGTCAAAGGATAAAACCCTAAAGAACTGAACAGATACCAGGCAGACATCTGACCGCAATCGTCATTTCCGGACAAACCATCGGGCTTGTTTTTATAGTTCTCGTTCAGAATGCCCGGAATACGGGACTGCGTTTTATCCAAGCGGTTGCAATAGTTATAGAGGTAGGCATAGTGATGCCCGGGTTCGTTGTCATGCCGGTAATGCCCACCATCGAAATTCTCGTCCAGCGCTTGCATGAAGGGTTCTTCTCCGCCCATCAATGCTATCAGCCCCGGGACATCTTGCATGACGCAAAAACGGTATGCCCAGTTCCTGCTTTCGGTGAACCCCACATTGACGCCATCCCAGCTTCCATCGGACTTCCGGGCTTGAAAAAAGCCTGTCTGCGGATTGTAAAGGTTACGGTAATTCAAAGAGCGGTTCATGAGGATTTCGTAATCATCGGTTTTACCCAGTCCCTTGGCCATTTGTGCAATGCAGTAATCATCCAGTGCAAATTCCAGTGTACGTGATACCGATTCGCGGGTTTTGTCGGAAGCCACATAACCGGATTTGATATAATGGGTCAAACCGCCGCGGGCTTCATAACTTCCGTTCCAATAGTGGCGGTCACCCCAGTGGTAATATTCATCATTTCTGGGAGGAGTAAAAGCATCCTTACGAATAGCCTGATAGGCTGTTTCCAGGTCGTATCCCCGGAATCCGTTCACATACGCATCCGCAATAACCGCGTCTGCATGTGTTCCTATCATTATATTGGTATAAGAGGGATTGGGCCATTTGGGAATCCAGCCTCCCTCTTTGTACATCTGCACCAAAGCAGTTATCATATCGTTGATGCGGGAAGGGTTTGTTAGCAACAACCAGGGATGTTGCGCCCGGAAAGTGTCCCATAGAGAGTAGGCATTATAAGATACTCCCTGATGGACTTTGTCATCGAACGGGCTGTAATACCTGCCATATTCCGAGAACTCACGGGGATATTGCATGGTTCTGAAATAAGCTGTATAAAATACGGTTAAATCGTCTTGGGACGCGCCTTTGACGGTTATTTTATTCAGGTTGTCGGCCCAGGCTTTTTCGACTTTCTCTTTTGTCCGGGCGAAGGTGTGTGATGCCGGAATTTCATTCTCCAGATTTATTCCGGCTTGTTCGTAGCTGATGAATGAGGAGCCTGTTTTTATTTCTATTTCAGTGCCCGGCTCGAATTCGAGGTAACCACCCACAGATGACCCGTGATCGCTCGCTTTGCCCGCCTTGATCTCTTCTCCATTCCAGGTCCCATAAGAGAGGAATGGTTTGGAAAACCGGAGTACATAACATCCTTTCAGGTTGAATAGTTGAGGTCCCAAGTGCCTGTCATGGCGTTCTTTGTTATATATCCTCACTTCCTGCTTTTCCGGGTAGATTTCGATTCCGCCTCCTTCCTTTTCTCTTCCAGCCTGAAGGTACAGAAAGGCTTTTTCGTCCTGTGGGTAATCTATTTTGAAGAATGAACAGCGGGAAGTAGCAGTGAATTCGGTGGTAACGGAAGACTGGCGAGTGTCTCCGGCCGATATTTTATAGTAATAGGGAGTAGCTACCTCGGTTGTCCTGTCGAGCCTCATTTTTCGGTCTTTGGCCGAAAGGGTAAGTTTCCCGACTTGTGGCATCAAGGTGAAGAAACCATAGTCGCCCATCCAGACAGCCGGCTGATGGGTGGCCATAAATCCGAGAAGAGTCGTGTCGTTATAATGGTACATCGTACGCGAAATGCCATTGATACGTGTAACCGCACACCACTGGGTCATACCGAATGGTTCGCTTACTGCAGGAGTAGTTCCTCCGTATTCGGTAGCATTGCTCCCGGTTGTTCCTATCATCATGTTGACATAATCCAATGGATTCTGGGCAAACAGGGTACAGGCGTTGATGAGCAGCAGTGTGCAGAATGCTATTGATGTAAGTTGTTTATTCATTATTCGTTTATTTATGTTATTGAAAATTGCTGGAAGAGATATCTGAATGCCTTTTCATCCTTCGACTGAACAAATTCAGATCCAGCTAAGTAATGTTTTGCATTTATTTAAAGACTGGATCTGTTGTGACTTTTGCTTGATTGATTTTTATAACCCGATATGCTCCCGTGTTTTCTCAACAGGCTTTGTGCTGTCACGCTCTTTCTTATTCGCTGCCGAGTAATGCCACACTATTTTGTCCTCCACAGCCTTTCCGTTGCGGGATGCTTTAACCTCCACGACATTCTCTCCCTCTTTCAGCCTGACACGCTCAAAAATGTAATGCACGGCGGTGCTACCCTGAACCGGATTCCCAATGGCTTCTCCGTTGACAAACAACTGCGGGGTACCTACGTTGGAATAAACCGCCACGGGGGTGTATTCATTTTCGCGTTCCACTACGCGGCGCTGGGTGATGTACAGCACCGGCTCTTTGCTCCAGTTGGCTTTATACCAATAATAAGGATCCTTTTTCGTTTTCCGGTCGAACGTGACCAGGCCTTTCATGTTGCGGGCTTGAACACCCCCTTGGGCGGAAACAGGAGTAGCAAAGTCGAACGTGTTCCAGATGTACGAAGCAACGATGTAAGGGTGCTGTGCGATTACGCCCCACTGGATTTCGTGGAACTTCGTGGCGAAGGATTCGTTGTAGTTCTTATAGAATCCGCAGCAGTCGCCCACATCCGTCACATCTTCCTGCTGTTGGTGAATGTTGGCCTCAGCGCCGTATTCGGAGAAGATAACCTTATATCCGGGGAAGTCATTTTCCATGCCCTTCACCCACTTCTCTATGTCGCCTATCTTTCCGCTGTACCAACCGAAATAGTGGTTGATGCCTTGCACATCGGCATTCAGGTTGCACTCCTGATCCACTTTGGAGTATCCGCTCACGGAAACGGTGTAACGGTCGGGATCTTCGGACTTGGCCAGATCGTTCAGCTCCGTGGTCAGGGCAATGGTATAATTGGAAGGACTGTACACCTCGTTGTGCAACCCCCAGATATAGACAGACGGATGGTTGTAATTCTGCCTGATCAGTTCGGTAAGTTGTTGCTTGGCGTTATCGCCCTCCCGGGTGGTTACCCGGTTCACGAAAGGAATCTCTGCCCAAACCATGAAGCCGATGCTGTCACACTTGGCATAAATATACTCTGCCTGCTGGTAGTGGGCAAAACGGATGGTGGTGGCTCCGATCTCTTTGATGATGTTCAGGTCGGTTTCATGTTCCCGGTTGGTGAGGGCGCTTCCTTTCTGCCACCAGTCCTGATGGCGGCATACGCCGTACATCGGTACTTTTTTGCCGTTCAGGTACATGCCGTCGGCAGCTTTCAGTTCGAAATGCCGCAGACCGAGGGGCTGGGTTACTTCGTCGATGACCTGTTTACCGGCGACTACCTGTGTGACTACCCGGTACAGATAAGGGTCCTCCAAACCTTGCCACAGGTGTGGCTTCTTGATGGTGAAGTCCTGCACGAATGTTTGTCTCCCCTGCGGGAGTACATCGACGGGAGTTTCCTGCCGGGCTTTTACCTGTCCGTTGGTTTCGTAAATGGTAGTTATGAGGCTGACGCGTTGAGCCTCTTTGTTTTTATTCTCCACTTTTATCTTCACGTTTACATCTGCCGATTGTGCGGAAACATTTTTCTGGGCGATGTAGATGCCCGGCGAGGCATAATCCGTAACGGCGATGTTGACTTTGTCAGTCACGATCAGTTCCACCGGCCGGTACATACCTCCGTACACCCCGAACAGGTTGTGATTGACGGGAATCACGTCGGGGCTGGAAGCATTGCTCGCCTTGACCAGGATTTCGTTCTCTTCTCCGTATTTCAGGAGTTTGGTTATTTCGATGGCGAAGGCTGAGTATCCTCCCTCATGGTTCCCTGCAAAAGTCTGGTTTACGTAGACCTCGGCTACGGCTGCCACGCCTTCGAAGCGCAGGAATACCCGCTTGCCCGACAGAGATTTATCCGGAGTATATAACTTTTTGTAATAAGCTTCTCCGGCGTAGTAATTGTTCTTCTCGGTCTGCATGTCGACGTTGTTCCAGGTGTGGGGGATGCTGACTTCTTTCCACCGCTGGTTCATGCTGTTGGCAAACAGCACCGGATCGGCCGAGAACGGACCTTGTTTAAACGACCACCCGTCATTAAAGGATTGCACAACTCTGCCGCCACCATATATATACAGGGTGAATGCAAAACTTAGCAGCAGGAGATTGATAATTCGTTTGTTCATATTTTATATATTTTTTCTTGATTATTCGGAAATCATATTTTATATAACTAGTGTCTTGTCAATCGCAAAATGTCCCATCCTTATAAGGTTCCATCATCAATAGGCAGGTTTATAACATTTACAGAGTGATAAATAAACCTTTTGAGTAGGGTGCATTCCGATATTTTGTTGTTGACATGACACTAGGGCTTCCAGCCCTGGTCAAGTTGTTCAACTTCCTTAAACTGATGGCGTTGGCCTTGCAGCCACGGCTACGAACACATTAGCCCTCCGGATCAAGGGAAAACATGCGGAATTCATCAAACAGGAAGCGTTCCATCGCATAAAATAACTATTTCTTTTGCATAAACTAAAAGTCCGATGTGTATATAGCAACTATTTTATATGCAAATAGTAAGTCGGATCCTTGCAAAGAACCCATTGTCCCCTTATAAAGAACCCATTGTCCCCTTGCAATGAACCCATGGGCTCCTTGCAAGGATCCGACTTACTATTTGCACAAAAAAAGTTTGTTGTTTACACATTGGAAAGTTCATTTTAGTACTTCCAACAGTTCGTTGTTGCAACGGAGGATTGACCATAACGGAGGATTGACCATTTCACTACAGGAGTTTCCATCCTGTAGTAAAATGACGGATTGCTATTCTGCAAACTTCAACTTATCAAGTCTGTTCCATGCGCCACGCGTAAAATCAGGGATCTCTACAGGTGCCGAGTGGTTATCCAAAGATAGTTCTGTGAGCGGAACTAAGCAGCACCATTCGGCCAGGTCGTACACATCCATATCGAGCGGAAGTCCTTTTTGCAGGCAGTAAATCAGGCGGTAGTCCATGATGAAGTCCATGCCTCCATGTCCTCCCACTTGTTTGGCTTTCTCTTCGATGTCACGGGCGATGGGATGTTTGTACTTCTGCATCAATGCTTTTTTCACATCATCGGGAACGAAGCTGTGTGCATTCAGCTTCTCATGATTTCCGGCCACTTCGGGATCTATGCTCCCACCATCCAACGCATAGCCCTGTACGGGATATTTGTTGGCAAACCCTTTGGTGCCGGTCAACTGATACATGCGGCTGTAAGGACGAGGTGAGTTTACATTGTGTTCGATGAGGATGGACTTTCCTTTTTCTGTGGATATAAGAGTAGAGGTATGTTCGCCGTTACGGAACTCCTTAACGTCCTGGCCTCTTTTTTCTTTCAGGTAGTTGATGCTGGAAATTTGTTTGGCATCTACCGACACAAGGTAATTCAGCTTGTCTCCACGATGTATGTTCATGGCCTGGCATACGGGACCTAAGCCGTGAGTGGGATATAGATCTCCGCGGTGTTTCTGATTATAATCCATGCGCCAGTTGTTCCAGTACGAATCCCAGAACGGTTGGAGGGCGTGGATGTAGGCTCCTTCGCCGTGAACTATTTCTCCCAATAATCCTTGCTGGGTCATGTATAGCGTGGTTAATTCGAAAAAGTCGTACACACAGTTTTCCAGTTGCATGCAGTGCTTGCGGGTCTGTTCCGAGGTGTTTATCAACGCCCATATTTGGTCCATTGTCATGGCTGCCGGAACTTCGATGGCTACGTGCTTGCCGTCTTTCATGGCCTGTACGCCCATCATGGCGTGTGTCCGCCAGTCGGTGGCGATGTAAATCAGGTCGACATTGGGCAGGGCGGTCACTTTGCGCCAGGCGGCAGTGTCGCCATAGAATTCCTGTGCCTTGGGGAATCCTCTTTTTTCGAGCATCTTGTTGACTTTCTCCGTGTTTTTCTGTTCCATGTCACACAGCGCTATAATCTCTACACCGTCGATGTGCGTCATACGTTCTACGGCACCAGGGCCACGCATGCCGAGACCGATGAAGGCTACCCGTACGGTGGGAAGCGGCTTGGCGGTCAATTGCAACACATCGGTCTGCCCTGCCTGACGGACGGGCGCAGGTGTGCGAATAACTGTCGATTGTGTGATTTTGGATGAACATCCAACCAAAAAGCAAGCTGCCAGCAGCATGGGTAAAAAGACATTTTTCATATCATTTGATTTTTTATTTATATGTAAATCGATTATAACGGCATATCGAACATCTTTATTTCGGGCTTGGCATGTTCGGCCTTGATGACTGTTTCTATTTTTTGAATAATTTCCGGATGATACTTAGCTACGCAACCATGAAAAATTAAGTTAGTACATTTTATGTGAATCAACAGTTGAATTTATAGCCCAGCGGGCTATCGTGTCCGTAGCCGTGGGTGTAAGCCCACGGTACCCTGTGTACCCCATTACGCGCCACGGAGTGGTGCTGTTATAAGTTCTACGTCTTGTACACGGCACCACTACGTGGCGCAGATGTAGGATACATTGGCCCCGTGGGCTTACACCCACGGCTACGGACACATTGGCCCGCTGGGCCAAGGACTTAAATATAAGGCCAGCTACTGATTCACATAAAATGTACCTACTTATTTTTTCATGATTACTACATTGGTGTATTCACTTTTTAGCCAGAGCATCGAGGTGGGGGCCTCATTAGTTCCTGAAAACCATTTTACGTTCACCGTTCCATCCTACCGCCATCACGTGCGTGGCATTTTCCGGATAACGTACCAAAGTCGTTTTATTATCATTCGAGCCGGCTCCGGCAAATGCGATTTTTATCAGGGCATCCCCTTCGTATGTTTCGTAGGCCACAGCGTTTTTCCAGAGGTTATGATCAACCGTCAGGCTGGCATCTTTCAATACGACTCCTTGGTTGGATTCTCCTTTCAATGGTAATTGCTTTTTATAACAATCAATGCTGTTGGCTGTGATATAGTGCAAAACCGGAGTTGCGGGCTTTTTATAGCGGGAGGCGTACTCTTTCATGTCAGCGATTTCCTTTTCGGTGATCGTCATTTGCGCGCAAGTGTAGTCATCCACCCATTTGTCGATGGGCAATAGCATACCCGAATACTCAAAGAAACCGGTTAAATCCGTTTGGGTTACATCACAGGCTTGTTTGATAAATGCCAGTTGGGCTTCTCCATTCTTCGACGGTTTTCCCTCCCGGTCTATGGCTTTGATGTAAATATCCGCGTAAAAATCCGGATGATACCAGGAATTACCCTCTCCCGCTACGGCATAGTAAAGTTGTAACTGCCAGAAAGGAACGAGCTTCACAAAATGGTCGCCTCCCCAATCTCTGGGTCTTTGGCGTTCCCATCTGTCGGGACCGGCTTGCGTCAGCCACTCCTGCTTGTGTATGAAAGCACTTTCCATGTAGGAGGTGATTCTTCCACCGGCTATCCGGCCGTCGTAATCTTTCAATACTTCCCGCTCCAGTTTCGGGTTTTGCGGATCGAATAAATATTGTGTCCAGACAGAGAAAATATTATTGGTCACTTCGGTAGTTCCCACCCATTTCATCCAGGGGCGTACCTGATTGACATGCCCGAACTCATGTGCTATCCCCCAATTGCGAATGTTCATTTTTGTGGGGTCGGCCAGATTGCTCATGGTGCTGTCATGGAAAGCAGCTCCCCGACCGTCGGCATGCATAAACCCTTTCCAGATTACTCTTCCGAACATGTGGTTGTCGGGTACCCGGTTGTATTTATTCAGTCCCATGATGCCGTGCTGAATGGAGATAATGCTGTCGTACAGGCACAGAAGTTGTACTCCGTCGTTGGGACAATACTTTTTCAAGGACTCTACGCTGTAAGCCAATTGTACTCTTTCGCCTACCATGTCCAGAATCTCTCCGGCATTCTCTAAGAGCTTTACCCAGTCGGAGTTGGTATGGCGGGTCGCATCAAAATATCCGTTGACGGTTCCACCCATGATGTGTATTTCCGCTTCCCCTTTTTCTGCTTCATTGTCTGTAAAGTATTGAATGTAGCCGTTTCCGCTGTTGGACGGAATGATTACATTCAGCCCCGGATTCAACGGGTATGAGGAGTCTCCGCCCTCTTGGCCGAAATTGGTAACGCGCACGCCTATGCCTTTGGCATTATCGCCCACCAACAAAGCAATGGGTTCCTGGCTGGTAAAGAAGATACCTGTGGGATTCTCGAACTGCGAATAACCGCTTGTTTTCAGTTTCCGCGCCAATACTTCCGGATGCAGATAACTACGGTACTTCTGTACTCTGTAGGTGTAGTCGTATGTACCTTCCAGCATTTGGGACAATGTTTCCCGAATCAAAGGGTTTTGCACTTGGGCTACTTTCTTTTTGGAAGTTTTAGAGGCAGGTCGCGTGTATAGCTCATTGCCGAAAAGCGCTTTGCTCGCAGTGAATTCGTTTTTCAACGTACTAAGCGTCGCACTGTTTTGCGCCGTTGCTTTTATACTGAAAAGCAAACAGACACTACACAAAATCAAGAAGTGTTTCATGGATGTAATCATTTTTATATTATTCCTTTAGATTCAATTAAATACCGGTTGGTTGGTGACACGTATGCTATCGACTCCATTGTTCTTCAGGTCGAACACAACCACCTCGTTTTTCCCCTTTTTCAGCACAGCCGCCGGCATGGGTATGGATTTCTGGGCTTCTTCCTCCCAGTATGATCCGAGGTGCTGGCCGTTCACCCACACTTCGCCCATCCCCCAGCCTGTGATGTCCAGATACGATTGTTCGGGTTTATCTATGGTAACATATCCCCGGTAAAACCCTGGTAGTTTCAAGGCGCTGCCCGGAGAGAATTTCAAGTTTGCCACTTCACAATCCCGGATGTTCAAGGAGGTGATCTGCCATTCTTGGATTTCCGTTCCATCCAGCAGCGCTTTTCCGAACAAACCTTTCGAATTGTCCAGTATCTCAGGCCCATAAGTTATCCTGCCTATGTTCTCCACATATAACCCGACAGTCGATTCTCCTTCCGGCAGATCAAGGGTCAGCGATTTATGCTCGTCGGTCAGCGTTCCTGCCAGTATGTTATTTACATAAACAGCCGCATAGTCACGTATATTCTCCAGTTGCAACGAAGCCTGCCTGCCCGATTCGCTACGGACGACGAAGGAATACAGGACATAACCGAATTCCATATTCAAATCGTTCATAGCTAATAATTGATTTGAACGCTGACTGTCTGCGTACACTTGTTCCAGGTCTGCCGTTTCGCTCAACCGAACGGTTTGCTCTTGCGCCGGCAATATACAAAATGTGTACGTAGCAAGGACGAAAGTGAAAAAACATTTTCTCATACGCATGCTATTATTTTTCTAAAAAGGATTCGATAAATGCTTCCTTCAAGATTACCGACGGTGCGAACACGTCACTTTTCACATATTTATCTACGCTTGCCAGGAGTTGTAGGGTTGCCGGACGGTTCTCCATATCCTTTTGGGTATCCAACGCCAACACAAGCAACTTGCCGCCATTCACTTTGGCCTCGAAGCCGATTCCCAGTTTCTGATTGTTGTCATGGCTATCGATTGTCTGAATGAATGGGCGCAACTCTTTGGGTGTTGCTGTCATTTCAATGACTTTGGCATTTGTCAGTATATCCCACCATTGCCAGTTGGTATGGCTTTCGGTCGGGAAATGGTTAAATACCGGATGCTCGCTGTGTATCAGGCAACCCAAAGTCATCGGAGGCCACTGGAACATAATGGGATTCCAGAAATGATTGTGGAAATTAGATTTCCGCCCTTTCACTTTAGCGGGTTGCGGACAGAACACCACTTTCTTACCTTCTGATAACTGTTTCTTAGCGGCATTGTCAAACACAGTCGTATACAGAACTTCCGGAGAGGATTTCATTATCTCCGCATGGCGGGGATACACCCAGATGTTCCATTCATTTTTTATCTGGTCGTTGATCACCAGGTGAATGGTCAGTTTCTCCGGTGAGGTGATTCCGGATAATGAGAAATTGATTTCTCCCAAGTCAAAGACTCCACCCGTAGGTATCTGTTGCGATTTCAACTTGCCCGATTTCAATGTCTTACCCGATTCGTTCCGTATGCTCCATTGCGGAGTCGCTTTTCGTATGGCCGATTCGCTGTAATTATACATTTCGGCCTTGGCCTGAAATGTTTCATTCTGGAAGAAAGCGCGTTTGTCGAAACGAAGCAAAGGGACGGTAGCCGAGCAGGACTCTCTGAACTTTTCGGGTGTTACCAGACCTTTGGAATCCCAGAACGGATCGAGTATTCCGACAAAAGCATAGCCTTGTCCCGGAAAATCGTTGATGGACAAAAGCTGGAACCCTCCGCCTTTGGACGTTCTGAGCAAGGCTTCGAACACATCCTTGTATTCAATAACGGTTAATGCTCCCGATGCTTTGAAGAAAGCGTCACTCTGATCGCCCATGCCGTTTTTCACCAGCAACTCCCGGTATATCTCGAAGTTCCTCGGTTGCACAGGGCCGGTGTATTTAGGCATTTCATTAAAATTAGGATACATACAACGTTGCCCTGTCTCGTGGGCAATGACGGGAACATCAATATCCGACTCTTTGTTCCGGTCCCAATTGGTCGATGGTTTGCCTTCGTACACAGTGATACTGCCTTTGTTCGTCACATGAGATGTGTAGTATTGGTCGGAAGGAACCCGCTTGCGGGCAGTTGCTCCGCTATATAAATGGCGGTTGTCCGACTCCCTTCCTTTGCGGGTTATCTCTTCAATGAATTCGAAGTCACCGGATATTTCGTTGCCATTGCAATACAAAACGAAAGACGGATGGTTTCCGTACTCTTTGAGCATCGCTTTCTGTTCGCGACGGAAAAAGTCGAACCTACCTCCGAGATCACCATCTGCATCTGCTCCCCAGAACGGAAGCTCTACTTGGAAGTACACACCCAGTTTGTCGGCTGCTCTGAATGCCGCCTTGGGCGGACACCATGAATGGAAGCGCATGTGGTTCATGCCATACTCTTTCAGGATGCCCAGGATATGTTCCCACGAAGCGTCGTCTACAGGCGCATAGCCAGTTTTCGGGAAAACCCCGTTCTCTACTGTTCCGCGCAAATGCACAGGACGGTCGTTGATAAGTATCTGATTCTTGCCCTGCTTCACTTCCCTCATACCGAAGGTGGTTGATTTCTCGTGCGTGTATTTTTTATTATCCGATTGGGTCTGAAGTTCGCAGGTTATTTCATAGATATTCGGATTGAACTCATCCCAGAATTTCACCTTGTCACCCAAAGCGATCACCCCCTCGAAAGTGAAAACTGAATCTTTCGAATGACTGAGCGGAAGCACTTTGCTCAATTCATAAGCATTGCCTTTTATCCGGAAACGCGCGTCTCCTGTGACATCTTTCCCGGTATAATTGGCTATCTCCATTTTAATCCTGACAGACTTGCTTTTAACATCGGGGTAAACCTGCATGTTTTCTATATAGACAGGATCAAGGGCTTCCAACGTGATTTCGCCCAGGATCCCATTCCAGTTTATCTGCGTATATTCGCTATGTGCATGGTCCCATTTGTGGGTGGGATACTGGTAACGGTTGTCAACGCATACATACAGGTTGTTTTCTTTACCCGGCACTAACTGATTGGTTAAATCATGACGGTGGGGAACGCTGATGTAGTCGCTTTTGCTGACCTCCTTGTTGCCTATTAAAACGGTACTCAACCAGTGGCAACGTTCCATATTAAGGACAATCCGTTTTCCTGTCCAACTTTCGGGTATGGTTATATATTTCTGGTACCATGCAGGCCCCATGTATTCATACATCCGGGTAAGACGGTCTTTGTGCCGGTAAGGCGACTTGATTCCATGTCCGTAATCGTCGGTTATGGCAGGCAGCACAATAGAACCCTGAAGTTTATCGGCATGACGGTAGTCAAGGCTCCCGACTTTCACACGGAAGTCCATCGGGTCGAGTTGGAATCCCCAGGTACCGGACAGGTCGATCGTATTTTGAGCTTGCGAAGAAGCAATAAATGCAATCATTAATAAAAGAATAAACCCTCGTTTTTTAGCATTTTGTATCATTCCAGCATTTTTTATTAATAAGTAATATGTATTCTCACCATGGAGTATTTATTGTACCTTGAAAACTAAATTCAACTAGTTCTGTAGCTACAGAGATTTTTCTGTTTAGCACAACGCGAAAATTTCTGTAGCTACACAGAAAAATCTGTTTAGCAGAAGCAATTCTATAAATTGGTCTTATCGGTTCCAGTTAATAGACAAAAGGAGACCTTTTGACATAGATACGATAGTCTTTAATCATACCGGGATATCCCTTTTCCGCTCTTGGCAGGTATCGGAATCCTTTGACCGTTTGCAGCTTGCCCAAGTCGATAACCAGGTGATGCGGATAAGGCGCTTTTTCTACCGTACTCCAGAAGGTTGACTCCTGCAAATCGAATATCTTATCTGCCGCCCGGTTGCCTCTGTTTACTTCTTCGCTGTCCGCGTAACCAATCCTCCAGTTTTCGCGCAGGATGGGCTTTCCGTCATCTCCTAAAATATCCAGTTCGGCGATGGCTGTGATCTCTTTACCGTCTTGTGCCGACAGAGCTTCCAGGCAAAAATAGCGTCCGGATACAGGTTGGGAGAATACAATCTCCTGCCATCCGTTTCCTGCGGTAAAGCTTCCGGAAGTAACTACCGGTTCTTCTCTCAGGCTCAGGTTTTCTCCTTCTTTGCGATGGGTCTGTGGCGTTTTTACACGCAATACATCCAGTATAGGACGTGACAAGCCGCTAACCGACGCTTTAGCCGGGCCTTTCAGATCCAGGATAATAATCTCGTTTTTGCCCTTCTTGAGCCAGCATCCCGGAACAAAAAGTGTTTGCTGTGGCCCGATCTCCCAAAAACGACCGATGGCATATCCATTGATCCATACCATTCCTTTTCCCCACGTACTCATATCAAGAAAAGTATCTCCCGTTTTATTTAAAGAGAAAGAGGCGCGGTAATAAGCCGGATCGGACAGTGCCCCGCTTTTGGCAAAATTCTTCTTTTTTACAAAAGAGTATTCGACAGGGAAGCTGTATATCTCCCAGTTCTTCAAGTCCGTATGATCTCCCCTGTTGATTATCTCCACATTCTGGGTGATTCCTTTACGGTCGTGAATGGCATATCCGAAGTTGACACGCCCCATGGCTTCAACGAGTATATCGAGTTGTGCCCCGCTTTTTATCTGTGGAAGCACGACTGTGTGTTCATTCTGTCTCCTGTCGAGGAAGGCCAGCCGCTCTCCATTAACGAAAACCTGTGCCCAGTCATGTACCTCGGTAATTTTAAGTATGCTTCCTGCCGGTATTTCTTTGGATACAGCGGTGCGATAGAGTATGCTTCCCCAACCCTGATCGAAATATTCCATCGGATGGATATCGGCAGCATATTGAACCGCGGGAAGATTCTTGAACAAGGGTGTTGCCTCTTCAAAATTGATGGTAGGAATTTCTATCACGGGCTGCGCTTCCGGTATAACCGGTAGTTGCTCCCCTTCGGGTAAATAACCAGCTAACGCATCGCGCAACAAGTGAAACTTCTCGGTAGCCCAACCTGCTTCACTGATAGGGGCATCGTAGTCGTAAGAACTACACATGGCAGAGTAAGTGGGCGAGTTTGCTCCTCCCCAATGTCCGAAAGTAGTCCCTCCATGAGCCATGTACAAACTGAAAGAGATATTGCTGTCTACCATCTCTTTGATACCCCGCACCATATTCTCGGCCGGACGGGTTTCGTGTTTACGTCCCCAATGGTCGAACCAGCCGCTCCAGTATTCGCTGCACATCAGTGGAGAATCGGGGCGGGCGCTTTTCAGGTTCTTGAATTGCTGTTCGATGTTGGCTCCGGTACCAAAGTTGATGGTCCACAACAGGTCGTCCAATCCATTCCTTTCAAACGTGCTGCTCCAATCGCATTGAAACAGAGGAACGTCGGTAAATCCGGCTGCTTTTACCTGGTCGCGAATGGCAGACACATACGGCTTATCCGTACCGTAGGCACCAAATTCGTTTTCCACCTGTACCATGACAATGTTTCCTCCCCGCGTAATTTGCAGCGGGGCCAATTGCTTGCCAACTTCTTTCAGGAAAATTCCCGTACGTTCCATAAAATAAGGATCGAGGGTGCGCAAGGCTATTTTATCCTTCTTCAACAGCCACCAGGGCAACCCTCCCATTTCCCATTCGGCGCATACATAAGGCCCGGGACGCACAATGACATACATTCCTTGTTTTTGGGCTATGCGGCAAAACTCGGCAATATTATTTTGTCCGGTAAAATCGAATTTCCCTTCTTTCTGTTCATGGATGTTCCAGAATATATAGATGCAAATCGTATTCATTCCCATGGCTTTGCACATCTTGATGCGATGCTCCCAATAGGGTTTGGGAATACGGGTATAATGCAGTTCCGCCGCCTTTATGAGGATGGGTTTGCCATTGACAAGAAAGGTGTTTTTGCCGACCTCAAATGTCCCGGCACCCTTTGTTTGAGCTTTTGCACTCAGCAAACAGCTGAGTGCAAAAGCGATAAAAAGAGATTGAACAAACTTATTCATAGGTAGAAATTTAATGATCAATTAGTTTACTTGTTATTGTTTCTCTATGCCATTAGAAGCGCCGTATACTAATGTGCGGACACCATTCCAGGCTACAGCATAGATGGCTGTGGAACCTTGCGGATAATATACCTGCGTAGAAGCTTTCTCCAGTAACGGAAGAGGTTGCACATCGGTCAGGGATTTTGAACTGGCAATGCCCGTTCCCATAACAGCCACGTATGTAGGCTGACTGCCGGCATACGTTTCAAACGCAACCACATTCTTCCAGGTAGTATGGCTAATCGTACGGGTGTTTCCAGTGCCACTGATACCGGCTCCAAAACTTCCCGATACAGATTGTTCGGCTTTGAAAATCCGGATCGCATTGGCACTCATATAATTAATCATGGCTGTCGGCTTTCTGTACTTGGAAGCTGTATTCCTGACATCCGTACATTGCGCCGCGGTAATCTTCAAAGTACCGGAGGTATAGTCTTCAACCAGGGCATCGCACGGCCTCAACATACCTGCATTTTCAAAGAACCCAGTCAAGTCTGCCTGCAACACATCACATGCATTCTTCATAAATGCCACCTGCAATTCTCCATTCGACTTACCGCCGGAAGCAGACTTACGACAGATTTCGATCACATCACCGTACCAGTCTTTGTACTTGCCTCCCTTGCCGGGAATGGTTTCATCACCTTTCACATAGCGATAGTAGGACAACAACTGCCACAACGGACACAGTTTGATAAACGGATCCGTGTTACTAATAATCCACGACGCATCTTTATCCAGCATGTGTTTATTAATGAACGAATTGATCAATCCTCCCGCTACCGAACTGCCACGTCCGTCATTGTAGGTTTCATCCTCAAACTTTTCGTACCAGGGTATCTCTTCGTGGCGTATGCATACAGCATAACAGTTATTAGTTACTTCAGTAAGACCTACCCAACGTAAATCGGGGGCTATCTGATTGGTGTGTCCGAATTCGTGTGTAATCATCCAGAGTTTTTTGAGGGCGCACGTCTCATCGTTAAATCCGTCCGCATCGCGATTATAGACACCTACTCCCCAACTGTCGGCATAAGCTGCCGCACCCGGAGATCCTGCCACCGTACGAATAAACATGTGATTGGTGAAGGTCCGGTTGTGTTTATTCATTCCCATCATTTCATGTTCCATTCCGATGTATTTGTCATAGATTCCGATCAGTTTCTCGGGATCCTTGCAGTACTGCCGCAAACCTCCTTCTTCCCATACCGGGAAACACAGGTTAACCTTCTCGCCTTTCAGATCGAAATGTCCATATTCAGCATTGTCGATCAGGGCCCTCCAATCGCTCACCAGGGTCTTTCCTTTTTCAAAATAACCATTTACATGTCCCGAAGCGATATGCGCCTTGACAGGTCGGGCTGTTTTATAATTTAGAGTGAAATAATCGATATAAACCAATCCACCCTGTTGTATCTTGTACACATTGATACCTTTCGACAAAGGAAAGACTTCCGTATCCCTTTTCTCGCCCAGGCTTTTGTTGTAAAAATCATACACCTTCAGTCCGATCTGCTCATTGTGCGTATCCTCTACAAAAACAACGATATCTTCACCCGGTTTGAAGAAAATACCTGTGGGGTTCTCAAACTGGTTGTAGCCGGACGAGGTTTTCAGCTCTGTCTGCAAATCTTTGACAGGACGATAGGGATTGTATTCCTGAATACGATACGTTTTGTTGAATTTGTCATATCCACCCGTATATATTTTTTGTGCAAGTTCTTTCAGGAAAAGACTCTTTATATCCTTGATTTCCTTCTCACCAATGCCTGCATTCAGTGTAGTACACAGTTCGTCTGCAAAGATTCTTTTCAGTTCTTCATGAATGCCAGTACTTTTTTGATAAAGTTCCAGTTCAGCACAAGTCACCAAATTACCTAACCCATTATTGATAGTGAAACGTACAGCAGTAACCCCCGAAAAAGTCTTACCCAAGTCGAGTCTGCGGGCAGTTCTGGGCAATTGTGCGAAATCCGTATCAAGTTCTTCCACAAACTCATTGCCTCCATTATAGGCAAAAGCAATTTTTGTTTTTCCCCAAGCGCCATTATCACTGTCCTGGCGCGGAGTATAAATCAAATAGTCCAGATCGGACTCTTCTTTCAGATTATACGTTAAGACCACCGGGAAAGCTGTTCTTCCCGAATTCCACGGAGAATGATAGAAAGTGGAAACATCGCCATCGCAGGAAGCCATGATATCTTGTTTCCCCCAAGTTTGATTCGCTTCCTGTTGGTTGGCCGTTGCTTTCACAATTTCGATTCGGCGGTCGCTGATATCATCCGCACCCGCGGAAGCGAAATTCTGAATCACCTGCAAGGTTACTGCCAATTTCTTGTGTTCTTCCTTCACAGGTACGAAAGTCACCGTCCCCGTCCTCTTTTTGCCGGTTGCGTTTCTTTCGAAGCGGAAAACCACCTCCCTGGAAGCCATAACGCCCTTCGTTTTCAGAACTGGTTTCACGGTAATCCATGAATCATCGGGTCTTACTTCATACTCTATATTGGAGGCAATCGACACGGTTTCTTCCAGTACGGAAGCGGCAATATTCAATGCGCTCTTGTCCAGCCGGATAGCCGGATCAGTACCCAGTTGTTCCACTTGTACAGGGACTCTGATACCATCACTATACAGCTCCAGCGTAATCTTACGCACATCGCTGTCGGTGTTCTCATCAATCGAGACACGTAATATTCCGGCAAGGCGGGTTGCCTTGCACCATAAAGTAGCTTCAGCAGGAGTAGAAACTCTCCAGTCGGTAGTAGATGTTACCTCGACCTCCTCCACTCCTCCAGTCTGGGAAAACACGAGTAAATGCTTGGCCGGATGTATCGTAGCTTCTGCTTCCGTCTCATCAGAACAGGCGATAAAACCTGCTGCCAAACAAACACACACGGTCATTAATTTAAAGATATTCATATCATTCTCAGTTTAAGTGAAGCCATGCGGCCTACTTAGTAGGTCGCATGGCAAAAGGTTTACTCTTTTTCCGGATCGTGATAAATAAATTCGACAGTATAAAATTCAAATTCGGATAATTTGAAATAGTCATTTCTTCCGGCACTGTGATTACGGTCTGTCACCGCATACTTAATATATTTAATAACCTTACCTATTGTTTGAGACTTCATTGGCCTGAGCGTTTTATATCTATATTTATTCCCATCGGCATTACTGGGCAGGCCACCAAAATTGTATTCTTCCGTATCTATATTATACCCCATGTAATTTCCGTATTTCCATTCTTTCTGTGCTTGCTCGAATACCTTCTCCCAATCGCCGGCAGTCGGATCGGCCGACCCGCCTATAGAGATGGAATACAAACCGGGCGCCTGACTTACTTGATTTTCCGCATTGACGGTCTTGATTGTAAACGCTGTACACTCAATGCCATCCGGTACTTGAATGATGATGTAGTTATAGGGATTTGCACCTCTGGTTTCTGATTGGCAGAAGGTAGCAATATCACCATCCACAAGGTTTGCATACTGGGAAGTAGCAGCACCATCCTTACCACTGAAAGAAAGCCACTTTAAGCCGTCGACATCATTAACATCAGTAGCCTTGGTACTCAAATCCACCTTTGTTTCCACTGCCTCAGCCACCAGTTTAGCCGGCAAGCATTGTCCTGCGTTGAAAGAAAATCCACCCTCGTTATACAACAACGACTCTCCATCCTGGTTGACGATCTTAACATGGAATGTAATGGCTCCGTATTTAGCGAGCAGGCGATCGATGGTCACTTCATTTCCACTGGTAAACAACACTTCTTTTGTCAGTTTATCGCCTTCGACGGCTGTGCTTTTATCGTCATATTCGAATATGATTTTCTCATACTTCGTACCTTCGGGGAGTATCCAATTGAGCTTGATTGCTCCCTCCAATGGAGTAACGGTAAACATATCGACCGTTAATTCGATGGCTGAGCCAAGATTCTTGCGTTGTCTGACCGGCAACAAAACAATATAATCGCCATCAGCCTGCTTGAAAGTCGCTTCGATACCTCTATCCGAATCTGCCGGGTTGGGTTCAACCGTAAACCTGACTGTCGTATGTCCGTTCGGCCTGGTATCCGTTCCGGCCTCTACCTTAGCCCAGCTATTTTTGCCCATAGTCACTTCATAAGGTACATTGGAGAAAACATCCACCTCAACAGCCGTTACATTATGGGGCAAAATCACCGGTTGCGATTCTCCTGCAAAAGAAACAGGAGAGTTAGCATAGTCATAAGCCATGAACTGGATGAAAGGTGCAGTTCCCGTCTGACGGACGGGCAATGTTTTCTGTTCATTCTCATTTTTTACGATCAGCACCGTTTCACGGAAATTCACATCGGTATTCTCTTTGACGGTAATGACAAACGCGTCACCTTCACGCTGAGCAGTACACCAGGCGCTTGCATCATTGGGCACGGTTACTGTCCAATTATCACCATTGGTTACAGTCACCTCTTTGGTAGCTGCCTGCTGGACCAGCATCACCACGCCATCACTCAACTCCATTTGTCGGGCAGTAACAGAATCCTCTTTATCGCAGGATATAAAAAACAGACAGCAGGAGAGAAGCAAGAGCATCCCATGTCTTATCTTGATATTCATAATACTATAAATTTGTATGTTATAAATTCGGTTGATTCACCATTCCCTGATTACCACTGAATCGCAAATTCTTCATCCGGAATGGTTATATTGATTCTCCTTTCGAGCGACATGACTCCGCTTACATTGTAAGAGACAAGTTGCCCGGGAATCTTCTTCGGGTCGCTGAACGAATAATTCAGACCACTGATGACCAAGGTACGTATCATGGTTGTCGGAGTTTCGCTATCCATTCTTTCCCGGACTTCGTAGGTCGGCGTACTGTTCACCAGAAAATTCAGGTTAACGATGTTGCTCATAGCGGCCAGTTCCACGGTGCCTTTCTTCTTCACTTCCGATCCGCTTTCCGGAACATACGAATCGTTGTTATGGAAAGTAGCCTTCACCTTGAAGAGCTTTCGGTCACTGCGATTCTCGTCAATGGAGCCGGCATAGAAAAAGACGGAATTTTCATCAATCACATAAGAACTCCGGTTTTGAAGCGGAAGTCTGTTAGCATCGCCAACCACTTTTACATTCAGGGCAGTAGCCTGATAGGTTCCGGAATAGTCATTAAACGGAGTGAACCACAACAAGGCATTGTTATACCCTAACCGGGGATGAGACTTGTATCCATACGAAGGATCGTCTTTCACAATAAGTGGTAACACCCAGTTTTCGCTGAAATCCAGACCTTTGAAATCGAGCATGATATCAATGAGAGAAGAATTCTCTCCCGCCGGAATGCGGGTGACCGGATTAAAGAGGTATCTGGAACCGCCCAGTTCACGATACCACAAGTCCTGACGTTCTTCACCGAAATGCTCCATGTTGTAGATTTGGAGCGTATCGCTGTCCAAGCCCACATGTACGTCCAGATCTGAAGGGTTGTTCTTCGTACCCGACACTAACAAAGGCAACTGATAGCGGATGCCCTCTTCTTTGTACTTCACACGAATTTGTGTCACCGTAGAATTGGTCGTAGGCGCTTTGAAAGACACGTAATGTTCATACTGTTCTTTGTCATCAACCTCAGTGCATGAGCCAAACATGAGAGTGGCTGCCGCAAGTATGCATGTATATATATTCTTGTATTTCATCTCTATTGTCTTAATTTAATCATTTCTTCTGATTTTGCCATCCCGGATTCTGGGTCAGCCGCCTGTTTCTGTACAACTCATCAATCTGTATAGGCCAGAAATATGTCTTATCCAGGAAACGGGTCTGAACGGCTTCTACAGGAATAGGCGTATGGAACAGGTCGCGATTTGTTTTTGCCATTTCCGTATTGTAACCATAGAATGGAAGAGATTCTTCTGCCTTGGCATCCAACCATCTTCTCAAGTCGAAATAGCGGTGTCCCTCGCCCATCAATTCAATCTGACGTTCGCGTTTCAGTTTTTGACGGAACAAGTCTTTCGTGCTATAAACAGCATCCGAATAGTCGGGAACCCCTGCACGGATACGTATCGGGCGGATACCTTTCTTCAGTTCTTCGGTCGTGCGGGCCAGGGTATAAGTCGTACTTCCGTCCCAGCTTTTCACGCTGTAAGAACCATCAAGTTCATTCAACGCCTCTGCGTACATCAATAATATTTCCGCATAGCGGATAGCCGTATCAGCCTTTTTGGTAATATGTTCATCGCTTCCGGTATCATTTGTGTCGGTAGGACGGACAAATTTCATGACTCCGATACCGGTTATCAGATTGTCGTCTCCATCTCCGAAATAGTAGAAAGTCTGAATGCCACGGTCCTCCGCCTTGGTGGCATGGCTGAGCGCCCAATATACTCCGTTATAGGCCACTGAAGCATAGAAACGGGGTTCACGGTTTACATATTGCCTGGAAACCCCAGTTCCGCGTACCAATCCCTGCTGAGCGTCGGTATAACCGGTTACGCGCAGCGAACCGTCTCCACGGCCAATCTCAGCGTCCTTTCCCGGACAGTCTGAACCATCGTACATATAATAGGAATCGCATTGCTTTTGCGTCATGCACAATTTATTGGTACCCTTTGCTTTTTGGGTGGGCAACTGTTCGCGCACCATGCGGCGGACGCTGTAGTCTCCTAAAGTGTCATTTTGATTGTCTCCGCGTGTAAAAATCAACTCCGGGTTATTCCCGGCTGTTAATTCACCGCTGAATACGGAACGGTAAGACTCGAACGGGTCGATGTTTTTGTATCCGTCCGGCCAGTCTTTTGTTGAGAAATCACCATCGTCAAACGGTTTTACCGTATTGGGATAATCATCACGGTCGCTGGGGTTGTTGCGCAGTGGAGCCGTGTACAGTTTGTACACATTCAGGTTGATTACATCCATGGCTGCCGCTGCGGCTTTCGCCCATTTTTCTTCGTTATACTCGGCTGATAACAGACGATTGTTCTCATCGTTGACCAAAGCTGCCGCATAACTGCCTGCATTGAGACGGGCCGTTTTGTTGCCATTCATCAGAGGACTGGCGGCATAAAGCAAGGCTTTGGCGCGTACTGCAAGGGCGGCACCCTTGGCGGGGCGGGCTATATTGAAAGCTTCCCGCTTGTCGGGCAGGTCGGTTGCAGCCTTTATCATTTCGGAAGAGATGAACTCCACACATTCATCATACGTATTGCGGGGAAGGGTGAGTTCGTTATACGGTTTCGTGTAATCCTGTCCTTCTTCGGGAACCAATGGAACAGGACCGTACTTCTGCAACAATTTCCAATAATAGAATGCGCGGATAAAACGGGCCTGCGCCTTATAATCTATGCGTTGCGCTTCTGTCAGCAATGTATTCATATCTACATTCTGAATGAAGATGGTTGCCTGGCGGATACCGATATAACTGTTTTTCCAGGAAGTTTGGTACTTGTCCTCCAGGTAAGTCTTTTCAATGATACTTTTGTAAGTGGCATGGTAGATATCATCGCTGAAAGCGAACGGACATTCTCCGTTCCACCCCATGTCGGAATTCCCATTGTAAATATAAGAATAGGCATTGGCCAGCCACTCCTCTGTATAATCTATATTAGAGAATATTTTCTCAATCGTGATGTTGTCTTTCAAGTCTTTCTCTGCATCCAGATAGTCACTGCAAGAAGCCAAAGACAGACCCAAAACAACGGATAGTATGATGTATTTCTTCTTCATATTGTTTCGTCTATTATAAGTTAATTACAAATCCCAATGTAGCCGATTTGGAAATAGGATAAGAAGTTCCAGCGCCGTCGGCCAATTCCGGATCCCAAAGCTTAAAGTCTGAGAATGTCAGTAAGTTATTGCCAAGCACGAATACACGGATCGTATTGAAATGAAACTTGTTGGTCAGTTTTTTGGGAAGTGTATACCCTACTTCCAACGTTTTCAGACGTAAGTATGACATGTCGCGCAACCAGAAAGTGGAATTTTGGCGATTATTGCCGCTTACGTTTCCGTATTCTAAGCGTGGATAAGCTGCATTCGGATTCTCCGTATCCGGAGTGCCCGAAATATCGCGGGAAATCCAACGATTGTCATCGTCCATGATGCCTGTCAAGATATTCCCCCACGATCCACGGGAGAATGCGTGTACATTCGCGCCGTTCGTCATAACGGTTATCCTGCCGGAACCCTGGAAGTGTACATTCGCGTCAAGTCCTTTCCATTTAAGAGAAGCACCCATACCATACACTATTCCCGGTCTGCTGGATTGGCCGATGGGTACCACGTCATTACTATCGATAATACCGTCGCCATTCACATCCCTGTACTTGATATCACCCGGCTGTACGGTACCAAAACCGTTCTGACTCGGACTGTTACGAATATCGTCCCAATCCTTGAAGAGCC
The DNA here is from genome assembly GCA_031554635.1 of Bacteroides sp. Classification (GTDB taxonomy): domain Bacteria; phylum Bacteroidota; class Bacteroidia; order Bacteroidales; family Bacteroidaceae; genus Bacteroides. Next base: position 61,072 of record JAVBVD010000023.1, on the reverse strand, counting down.
CCAATGCGATATATCCACGGTTTTGGCTCACCTGGTATCCACGGCTGTAACGGTAAGGATAGTCCTGATAACTCTCATCATACTCCAATACTTCGTTTTTGCTGAAAGTAGCATTACCTCTCACCGTCAGATTTACCTGCCCCACTTTTTGTTTAAAAGCGAAGTTGCCATCAAACCCTTTTGACACTACGCTGCCCACATTGGCTACAGCCGAAGCATTAGCGGGAATACCTACCGTATTGGGTAGATTACTACGTTTCATAAAGATACCGTCACGTCTTTCATGGAAATAATCGACAGTCAGCATAAAACGGCTTTTGAACAAATAGAGGTCCACACCCACATCATGCTTATTTGCAACTTCCCAACTGACCCACGTAGTAGCCATTTTGGAAAAAGTCTTACCAGCATACAAGTGACTGACATTGAAGTCGGCCCATTGATATCCTGTAACGGGTCCTATTTCATAAAGGAAAGGAAAACGGGTACTGGTGGCATCATTCCCTACCTTACCCCAGGAATAACGAATCTTAAACATATTCATCCAAGGGAGATTCTTCTGAATGAACTTTTCTTCGGCCACATTCCAGGCGACTGAAACTGCCGGGAAGAAACCAAAACGGTTGTTGCTGGCGAAATTTTCGGAACCTGTATACCCGCAATTGAAGTTTGCGAAATAACGATACTTCCAGTTATAGGCTACTCTGCCGGCAAGCCCCTGATGGCGGTAAGGGATACTGGTTTTCAAATCTTCGGTTACACTGTAGGTCTGAACTTTTGAATCCTGGTTGTATTTTGCCACTGCGTCAAAATGATGATCGCCAAAAACACGCTTGTAAAACAGTTCGGCTTCAAAGAATTCGCGGCGGTCGCCTGTACCCGCTTTGGATTGGATCATTGGCACCTCTGCATTGGCGCGGTGGAAAATAATATTTCCGTTCACATCGCGAAAACGTTCGGCTGTCCACCGTGCCGGTTCTCTCGATTTATTGATTTCATTGCTATTATTCGTATCAAAACCGAAACGTGCTACAAAGCGTAGACCTTTTGTTATAATATCAAGTTTTTGCTCCAAAGTCACATTGGTCTGCATCTGGTTGTTCCACTTTTGGCGGAAACCGGATTGTGTGGCAGCTACCCACGGATTATCGCGAACGTCGCTTACCCATCCGACTACCGCAGGTACATATCCGTTGGAATAAGTAACCGGACTGGCTATCGGGTTGTAGCCGGAAATACTGTTCCAAATGGCATACGAGCCTTTTCCGCCGTCATTCTGTTTCTTCAGCATGCCCGAAACACCTACTTTCAGCAACGTAGTCTTGGTAATATCGATATCGGCATTCATACGGTAGTTCCAACGACGGGCATTGGCATTGGTATTATAATCCTTTTTCAGAGAGTTGTCTGTTTTATACATACCTTCCTCGTCCACATAACTTGCCGACACGAAATAACGTGTATTCGTACCTCCACCGTTCAAATTAATGCTTGCCCGGTAGCTCATAGCGCCATCTCTCAATACGACATCCTGCCAGTTTACATTCGGTAACAGATCAGGGTCCAGATTATGCTGCAAAGCGAACAGTTCATCGGTGCTGAACTGGGGAGACTGGTTGCGTGTAATACGCGCTTCATTTAACAGCTGAGCATAACGGTATCCATCCACGTATTGGGGAGTCATGGTGCGTGTATTGTAAGAACTCTCTACCTTGGCATTGATGCTGATCTTACTGACCTTTCCATGTTTGGTAGTGATCAGCACTACCCCATTGGCTCCACGCGAACCGTAAATAGCCGTCTCAGAGGCATCTTTCAATACCTGAAACGATTCAATATCTTCTACACTGATGTCGTTCATATTACGTTCGAAGCCGTCGACCAGAATCAAAGCGCTGTTACTGGCGCCGAATGTCGAGATACCGCGAATCCAGAACTCGGAAGCATTTTCTCCGGGTTGACCGCTCCTTTGCATCGCCATGACTCCGGCCACGTTACCGGCAAGCGAATTAACAAAGTTGGAAGATGAATTTGATTTCAAGTCTCCCAGGTCCACAGCAGATATAGCGCCCGTGACACTGATTTTCTTCTGTACACCCATACCCGTAACCACAACCTCTTCGAGTACATTGTCCTCACTTTCTTTCATCTTAATGTTGATCGGGGTCCGGTCTTTCACCAAGACTTCTTCCGTTGTATAACCGACGTATGAGAATATCAGATGAGAATAAAGTTCTGTCTTGATCGTATATTTACCATCAACGTTCGTAATAACCCCTAACCCCGGCATGTTTTTAATGGTTATGTTTACACCAATCAGCGGTTCGTTATTGGAATCCACTACAGTACCGGTAATCTCTACTGTTTTATTCGTGTTTTGCGCGAGAGCCTGCACACTCAAGCAAAACAGAGCCAAACAAATTATTATATAATGTTTCATGCTAAGAAATGTTTTTCCTGATTATTATTCCGCATTTAATGATATGGTACGTATGCGTTTGTTAGAATATTCCGCCACGTAAAAGATTTGATTTTCCGAATCGAAAGTCAGCCCCTGCGGCTGATCGAAGCGCGCTTCGTCGAGCAATTCTCCATCTACATAGCCATTCGGATTATCGTTCAAACCCTTACTGCCTCGTCCGGCAAAAGTGCGAACGTCTCCTTCGGGAGTTAAATACCGGATAGCATGGGCATACTGGTCGCAAAAATAAAAGTCATAGATATCTGACTTGCCTGCTGCCTCATAGGCCACATTTTTCACGAAAACGCCCTGCATGGGGTTACCCAGTTTGGCACTCGTACCCATACCATCCTGATAGGCCTGCGTTCCTTGTTGTCCGCAGAAAACAGAAGGGTTCAGTAGTTTTTTCTCTGCCTGGTTATATTCAGCCTTTAGAATGACACGCTGGCTGGAGGCACAGATATAGGCAAATTTCCCTTCCGGATGGAAGAAAACAAAGAACTGAACCGCGGATCCGCTCAATGCTTTCCAGAGTTCGACTCTTTCGCCGGTTTTCCAATCGTAACGATACATAGATCCATCGTTGCGACTGTTGAAATAAAGTTCGCCATTGATAGGATGCGTGCCGCAAGCATTATTCTGCCGTGCTTTTACAATAGAAAAAGGCTGCTGGTAATTTTGGTTGCGCAATAGACCGGCCACTCCCACCGCTTCCGTGTTATCCTCCTCGTTGGCTACCAATAAGGTGTCTCCGGTAACGGAAAACGCAATCTGACGGATTTGTTTCCAGCCGCCCACACCTTTGGAAAGCAGGGTACTCACTGATCTCTTTTCCACGTCCAATACACGGATTACATCTCCGGCGGGACCATCTACCAAATAAAGTTGGTGTTGGTTTTGAGGATCTACCGTTAACCATCTCGGAGCCTGAAAACCGGATTCTTCAAAACTTCCGTCCTTTGCCTCCGATTTACCGTATTCATCTACATAACCGCATAAGGTTCTCACCTGACGGGTTTTTTTGTACCCGAAGATTTGGTCAGCAGTTACATACTGTACAGAATTAGCATCCTCTCCAACGCCTACCTGTATCGTACCGTCCGAACTAATTCCAAAAGGAACCAGACAGTAGATTACGCTTCCATCGGAACCGATTACTTTGGCATTGATGCCACCCACTTTCACGAAAATTTTGGATACGTCTGTTCCGAAGTTCTTACCTGTAATGTATAGCCGTGTCTTTGCGGCTCCTTCAAGCGGACTGATGCCGATAACTTCCACCGGTTTCCCGGGATCGTAAGCACTTCCGTTTGAATCATCTTTACAAGAAAACAACATGGACACCCCGAATAGATAGAATGTAACTAAAAAGACATTCTTCTTTTTTAGGAACTGTTTTACTTTCATAGTACTTAATTAAAGATTGAACAATATAAGTTATTTTGTAACTCTTCACAGTTGCAAATATATTGTTTCAAGCTCTAATGCAATGTACCTTTTTGTATTAAGACATGCGCTGATTGTTTACAATATCACATTTAACAATCTCGATAAACTGCTGTGTATTAGTTAAGTACAGAATAAATCAGCGTTAACAATTCGTGTTGTAGACTTTTCGATAGTGTGAGGGAGTCATATTGAAGTATTCTTTGAAAACTTTACTGAAATAACGACCCGATCCAAAGCCTACTTTCATGGCAATCTCTTCCACCTGAAGATCGGGATAATCAAGTAACAAAGAAGCGCTTGCCTTCAATCGGATTCCTAAAATAAAATCGGCCGGGGTGACACCTTTCAGCATCTTTATTTTTTTGAACACATAGCTCCGGCTTTGCTTTAATTCATCAGCCAATTTATCGACTGTAAAATCATAATCGCCCATATGGGTTTGCACAATCTGTTCTATCTGCAATAGCCATTGATGTTCCTGTTCGTCTCTCACCGACAACCCTAAGTCAGTAAGATCTCCCTTTTTCAGCATATTTTTCAGCATAACGTGACTCCGTAAAATGGCACCGACCTTCAGTAAGAGGAGTTTCATGTCGAAAGGTTTGGTCAGGTAATCGTCCGCTCCCGTCCGTAATCCGTCTATTTGCTGTTCCGTAGAGCCTGCTGCCGTAAGCAGCACTACCGGAATATGCCTTGTCTTCTCCGTATTTTTAATTTTACGGCACATCTCCAAACCGTCCATTTCGGGCATCATTACATCACCCAGCACAATATCGGGAAGCTCTTCCTGAGCTATCGTCCAACCCTCTTTCCCGTTGGTTGCCTCCAATACGTGATATAGCCCGGAAAAAATTTCGGCAAGCACTGCCCGTAAATCCGAGTCGTCTTCCACTATCAAAATAGAATAGCTCGCTTTGCCATCTTGTTCTTTCTGCAATTCCCTGACGATTTCTTCTGTATCCTTTCTCTCTTGCAAATCTGCCTCCTCCGTATCCGGAAGCAAAGATGTATTTCTCAGTTTCGTTTTTTCTACTGTTTCCGTCCCATCTTCCTGCTCAATGGTCAGTTCTACTTTGGAATCATGGAGGAAACAGTCGTTCTTCATAGCCAGATTTACTGTAAACACGCTGCCATACCCCACCATGCCCGTTACCTTTATCCTGCCATGATGGAGTTCTACAATTTCCTTGCTCAAAGCCAACCCGATACCCGACCCGATGATGTCACGCTCTGTAGTTGCCCGATAAAAATTGTCGAATATTTTCTGTGTATCCTCTTTTGAAATGCCCAGTCCCGTATCGATTACCTGTATCACACACTCGTCTCCTTCCTTAGAGACTATCACTTCTACTGATCCTCCTTCCTTATTATATTTAAGAGCATTTGAAATCAGATTAAAAAATACCTTGCGCAATTGTACGGCATCAAACCAACACAGGATCTCCTCTTCGTGGGCTATAAAGTTACACCGGATATTCTGAACCATAGCTTTCTCCTTGAAAGATTCAAAAATATCTTTAACAAACGGGACGATATTTCTCCGTGACACTTTCAGGTGCATTTGTTTTTGCTCCAGCTTATGGAAATCGAGCAATTCATTAATTAAATTACTCATATAATTGGCATTGTTGTAAAGCTGTTTCACCTTGTTTTTGAAAACAAATGCCATCGCCTTACTATTCATCAACAGTTCTGCCTGAGTGATGATTAATGTCAATGGAGTGCGTAGCTCATGGCTGATGTTGGTAAAGAATTTGAATTTGAAGCTGTCCATCTCTTCAATATGCTCCTTCTCTCGTTTTTCATTCTCCAAAGATTGTTTCAACTTTACTTGTTTCCTCCTGGCCGCCAGAATGAAATAAAGTATAAGGGCTGCAGATAATATATAGATTGCCCACGCTAAAGGAGTATTATAGAAAGGCTGACGGATCGTAATTGCTAAGCTTGCCTCTTTGGCAGACTTGGTGCCATACAAGTTTACTTCTCTCACCCTTAGTGTGTATTTCCCGGGAGGTAATTGGGTATAGGTTAATTGATGAATGTCAGTCACGGATATCCAATTAACATCGAATCCTTCCAGCTTATATTCGTATGAAGGAGAAGAAAGCCTATTGCCGAAATTATTATTGGAGAAGGTAAGAGCTATGGTGTTCAAATCATGACTCAGCGATATCTTCTTCGTGTAGCAGAGAATCTGATCCAATACTCCGGATTCGTCTCCCGGATATACTTGTTTGTTGTTTACGAAAAGATTAGAAAAATACAAGGATAATTCTCTGTTGGAAGTCTGTACCGCTTCTCCGGGAAATATGATAAGTCCATCCGTACTTCCTGCAAATATATCACCATTGGCGGCAATAAGCAGCCCGTTACCGTCGTTGAAGCCTGCGATCGGTAAATTTTTCACCATGATGACATTTTCCACCTTTTTGCTTTCAGGATTGAAGTAAGAGAGTCCTTTGTCACTCAATAATATGAGTTTTCCACTCCTCGTATTGGCCATGGCATAACAATAATCATCCAGAAGCCCGTTCTGCTTTGCTGTATAGTACCGGCATTCTTGCAGTAAGTTGTCACATTCTATAATCCCGGCTCCTTGAGTACCTATAAATATATGTCCGTCGGAAGCTTCACTGATACAAAGCGGAGAACCGTATTCGAAGCCGAGACTCTTCAGGTCCAACCTCTTCATGTCTTCTTTCTGCCGGAGGTTCAATCGTATGACCTCAAATCCATGCAATACCCAGAGAATGTCTCCAGAATCCACGAAGAAAGCCTGGCATCCGGTTTGAAGCAGTAATGGGGTTATCTCACGGCTACGGGTATCCATCTTGAACACCCCACTTCCGGAAAGATAAAACAGTTGTCCATCGTGCATACTTACTTTAATGGCATTTTTTGAATAACCTTCTCCCATGTTTCTTTCCAGATTCTCAAATTTTCCGCTTTGAATATCATAAGAGGACACACCTTCTGAATATAGAGCGAAATAGAGCTTTTCGGTTTCCGCATCATAGCAGATACTTTTCAGGTTATCAGACCGGATAGACGAATGCTTCATATCGAACGAGCGGAACTGACCGGTTTCCCTCTCCATGAAGTTCAATCCTCCGCCATCCGTACAAATCCAAAGGTCGTGCCGGTTGTCTTCCACCATTTGGCCTACGAGATGAAAATCCAGATGCCCCAATTTGCTCATGCCGGCGGGATAGTAGTTGTATAACTGTTTGCTGGGAGTAAACAGACTTGCTCCTCCGTAATAGGTACCCACCCATATATTATCTTGATTATCTAATAGCATGGAGTGGATGGAAGAGTGCCGAAGATTACCGGGTAGGTAACCTTCTACATAGACCTCAAATTTATTTTCTGCGGGAGAATATTTATTCAGTCCTTTGAAGGTCCCGATCCAGAAATTCCCATCACGGTCTTCTACCACCTTGCGCACCTTGTCAGAACTGATCGAATTAGAATTGAGAGGATCGTGTACGAAATGGCTCTTTTTCCCTTCTTTGCTTATTACATATAAACCCGAATTGGTGGCTATCCAAAGTTCTTTTGACCGGCTTTCGTAAACTCCCCAAATGGAGGTATTTGGAATGATGCAGTTCCACTGCCCATCTTGCTGTTTATACAATCCGGTACCGGAGGCTATCCACCAGCTACCGGACGAATCTTTACGGATGGAATGAATGTATCTTATCTTTCCTTTCGTTTCCAGAAAATGCTGAAGTTGACTTGTACTTTCGTCCCAAAGCAAAATACTGTCGTTTGCCGATACGTATATTCTCCCTTGTATGGATGAAACAGAAGTCACGCCGCTTTCCCGAACACGCCTAAACTGATTCGATGCGAATTTGTATTCGATCAGGGCATTATCTGCCATAAAAAAGATATCGTGGGCGGCATTTTCTACAATGCAACGAATCTCATTCCCCTTGATAAAACGGTCGAACAAATCGTCACCGCCTTTCAGCGTAATCATTTGCCTGCCGTCATAAATGCTCAAACCTTCAAGGGTGCCAAACCAAATGCGCCCCATCACATCCTGATGTATGCTCATCACGGACAATTGAGATAATCCCTCCTTTATGCCGATATTTTGAAAGTAAACGGCATGTGCTGACACAGGATGATAGGTTACAGTCAATAGTACAATGGTTAATATGCGGAGCCATTTCTTTGCGTTTTTCTTCATTGGATATAAGATTATGGGGAGTAAGTCGCAAAAATATGCTTATTACTTATAACAAACAAAATATTGCAGATAATATTAACAAGAACCTATTAAACAAAAACAATTCGCCCCTGGCAAACAGAAGCTTACCAGGGGCGAATGTTTTTAAAACCGGGTTACGCCCGAATCTTACTCGACCGATGTCCGTATACAGAAATCACCACAAAACAGATCAGCGGCAGGATGAACGAAACATTCACCGCAGGCATACCGAACAATGTACCCATATCGATGATGCTGGCCTGTACCGGCGGAAGCACCGAACCACCGAGGATGGCCATGATCAAACCGGCTGCACCAAACTTGGCATCGTCGCCCATACCTTCCAAAGCAATACCATAAATGGTTGGGAACATCAGCGACATACAAGCCGACACGGCTACCAGGCAATACAAACCCCAGATATCCTGAAGGAAGATCACTCCTACTGTAAGGCAGAGACCTGCAATGGCAAGGATCTTAAGCAGTTTTCCGGGATTGAGGTAACGCAGGATAAACGTACAGATGAAACGGCTGATGCAGAACATCACCATTGCCACAATGTTATACTGTTGCGATAACACCTCGGCAGCTTTCTCGGCCATGCCTTGTTCCATGAACACCCGCGTACCGTACTGGATAACGAATGTCCAGCACATGATCTGGGCGCCTACGTAGAAGAACTGGGCAATCACCCCTTCGCGGTAGTGCTTCACGGAGAAGATGCGTTTCAAGGTCGGGAAGAAGTCGATCGTATGATTCTGATCGCCGTTCTTCGGCATCTTCACCAGCCATATCAGCACAAACATGGCAGCAATCACCAGGCCGATAGCCAGGTAAGGACCAATCAACACCGATAGATCGGAATCTCTCATCGCTTCGAACTCCGGTTGGGTGAGTTGGCTACGTCCTTCGGTATCCAACGGATCTAACCGTGCCTGGATGAAATGCATCGCCACGAACATACCCATCAAAGCTCCCATGGGATTGAACGACTGGGCAAGATTCAACCGCCGGGTGGCTGTTTCTTCCGAACCCATCGACAAAATATAGGGATTGGCACTCGTTTCGAGGAAAGACAAACCGCAAGTAAGGATGAAATAGGCCAGCAGGAACGGATAGTATTCGCCCGACATCTTGGCAGGCAGGAACATCAGCGCACCGAAAGCATACAGACCCAGTCCCAACAGGATACCGGCTTTGTAGGAGTATTTGCGGATAAAGATAGCCGCCGGGAAAGCCATGGCGAAGTAGCCGCCGTAGAAAGCTACCTGAACCAGCGCACCGTCGGTGACACTCATCCGGAAGATCTTGGAGAAGGCTTTCACCATCGGATTGGTGATATCGTTGGCAAACCCCCACAAGGCAAAGCAGGAAGTGACCAGGATGAACGGTATCAGGTAGTTAACTCCATCCTTACTCAGGATGGAGTCTTTTATTTTCTTCATGGTTACAATCGTATATGGCAGTTTTTACTTGTAAATCGGACCGTATACCGCACAGGCTCTGTAGTCGGAACCTTCTTTGTCCATACCGAATGCATTCCATGCTGCCGGACGGAAGATTTCGTTCTCTTCTACGTTGTGCATACATACCGGTATACGCAGCATGGAAGCCATAGTGATCAGGTCCTGACCGATGTGTCCGAAGCTGATAGCGCCGTGGTTGGCTCCCCAGTTGTTCATCACTGAATATACATCCTGGAAAGCAGCCTTGTCGCACAAGCGTGGCACGAACCAGGTAGTAGGCCAGGTACGGTCGGTACGGATATTGAGCGTGTGGTGTATTTCGGGATCGATTTCCACCGTCCATCCTTCTGCAATCTGAAGAACCGGACCGAGGCCTTTGACAAGATTCAGACGCGACATGGTCACCGGCATACCGCCTTTGGACAGGAAGTTGGACGAGAAACCACCGCCACGGAAGTAACCGCGATCGGCCGGATACCAGGTGGTAGCCTTCAAGCAATCTTCGACTTCTTTGTCGGAAATTTCCCAGAAGGGTTTCATCACCGGATTCCCATCGGCATCAGCTTGCTGGCCAGTACCGTCGAGCGTAGTAGCTCCTGAGTTGATAAGGTGGATGATACCGTTGGCAGCTCTACCGGTGAGTTCTTTGCCGGTAACGCGTTTCACGGCTTCGGGGCTCCAATAAGTACGTACGTCGGAGAAGATCTGCGCACGGTTGGTAAGCAAGTGACCGAAGAGCATGGCTACACCGTTGCATGCATCGTTCTCAGTGGCTACCACATACGCCTCACGCAGACCGTTCCAATCGAACGAAGTGTTGAGCAAAGCTTCCGAGAAGTCCCCATTCGGCAAGAAATCGGTCCACTGACGTTGTCCCTGGAAGCCGGCAACGATGGCATTGTGCCCATTGGCTTCTTCCTTGAATCCCATCTCGAGCAATTTCGGGTTGCCGATCATCAGGTCGCGCATGATGATGGTCATTTTAACCACAAATTCCCAGTCGGCTTCTTTTTCTTCGCGGCTCTTCGCCTTCTGCGGCTGGTTGAAATCTTGTCCTTCGTTCGGTTTGCAGTTCTTTTTCGTCCATTCCATCGCCTTTTCATACTCTTCCTTGTCATAAATGCCTTCCTGCATACGACGAAGAATCTCGGTCAGGTCGATCGATTCGTTACGGATGCCGAGGTATTCCTGGAAGAAGTTCGGATCGATGATGGAACCGGCGATCCCCATGGATGTACCTCCCATAGCCAGGTAAGACTTGCCACGCATGGTAGCCACTGCCTGAGCAGAACGGGCAAAGCGAAGCAGTTTTTCAACTACGTCGGCCGGAATGGTAGAATCGGGCATATCCTGTACATCGTGTCCGTAGATACCGAATGCCGGAAGTCCCTTCTGCGCATGAGCAGCCAACACGGCTGCCAGATACACGGCACCCGGACGCTCGGTTCCGTTGAATCCCCATACGGCTTTCGGGTAATACGGGTTCATATCCATGGTTTCGGCACCGTAGCACCAGCAGGGAGTAACCGAGATGGTAGCCCCTACTCCTTCCCGTTCGAATTTCTCGGCGCAGGCAGCTGTTTCGGCTACACGACCGATGGTTCCGTCAGCAATCACGCATTCTACCGGACTTCCGTCACCGTTTTTCAGGTTCGATGAAATCAACTCGGCAACTGCTTTTGCCAAACCCATTGTCTTTTCTTCCAGACTTTCGCGAACGCCACCCTGGCGACCGTCGATTACGGGACGAATCCCAATTTTTGGATACTTTTTCATAACTTTTTTCTTTATATAAGATAAATACTATACTACTATTGCAGGGGAAAGGACTATAATGAATGCCGCATCTGCACGAAAGTGGGCAGATACGCCTTCACAGGAGTGTTGTGTAATACGAACTCGGCGGCTTGCTGCCCCATCAGGTCCCAGTCTACAGTGATGGCGGTGATACCACGGTCGATCACCTCGTACACGGGGGTGTCGTTGTAGGCTATCAGTCCGAAGTCTACGCCGCATTGCAACCCTTCTTCCCGGCTTTTCTTGATAATAGTTACCACATCCCACTCCCGGGTGACGATGTACACTTCGCCTTTTCGCACAGTGAGCCCTTCCACATCGTCGGAAGTGGTTCCTTCCAGGCCGTATTCGGCACAGAACCGCTCGAAGTGCTCCCGGCTGCTGCGCGGGTGCTTCGATTCCTTGACGAGAAACAACGTCAGGCGTTGGTATGCCCTCAACCGATCGTTCAATGAAACCAATGCATTGTAAAATCCTTCATCGAAATCCTGACATACATACGAATACTCTTTCTTGTCAAATTTACCAAAATCCAGCAAAAGCAGGCGCGAAGAGTCTATCTTGTATAGGGTAGGAGAGAGCTTCTCGTTGTCAAAGTTCATCACAACGTACTTATTGTAACGTCCTGTCGACTCGCGCAGGATGGTATTGAACAGTCGTTCGTTGTATTGATGGAACAGCAGGTCGACCTTGTAATGCAAAGAGAGGCGTTTGGCGAAGCTATTATACAGCGCATGTTTGAAAGGAGAGTACTCATCGAGCAGCAATAATACGTTGGTGAGTTTGCCCAACACATAGTAACCTTTGCCGGGGGTGGAATCGATCAATCCGCGCTCTTTCAGGTCGATGAATGCTTTGAACACGGTGTCACGCGATACGTCGTAATCCTTGCTCAACTGATTGATGGAAGGTAATGAGTCGCCCGGGCGGTATACGCCCATCGAAATATCCTGGCTGAGCTTGTCGGCCAGTTGTTTCAATTTGGTGGTCTGTTGTCCGAAAACGACTTTCATGCTTCTATTAATGTATCGATTAGCGAACAGCCAACTGTGCTGAACTGTCCTGCTGCAAAGAAATAAAATCTATTCTATTACAGCAAGATAAACCGATATGTTATATAACACATCGAAAGAAACAATACGGAAAGAATATCGAAATAAGAGCAATGCAGAACGCACTGCGCCCCGGCCTCCTGCATCAGGAAACCGGGGCGCGGACTGTATATAGTATGTAGTATCTTTACTTATTGGGCGTATTCCATTTCTTGGTGTCGGAACAAACAATGCTCAGCAACTGATTGCCTGTTTGTATGCGGAAATCGCCTTTCTCCAGAATCCATTTGCCATCATAGCCAACAAATGCAAGGTCACTTCCTTTCACTTTCAGGGTCACTGTCTTGGTTTCACCCGGCTGGATTTCCACTTTCTCGAAAGCACGCAGACGACGGTTGTCCGGAGTGAGCGAAGCAATCATATCGGTAGAGAAGAGCAGGATGCTCTCTTTGCCTACACGGGCGCCTGTATTTTTTACATCGACCGTGAACACGAGCTCATCGTTAGCGGTGAAGGTGTTCTTATTCACCGCCAGGTTGCTATAAGCGAAGGTAGTGTAGCTCTGTCCGTAACCAAATGCCCACTGTACAGACATAACAGCATCATAATCGTATGCGCCCGACATCTTTTCCAGGTTCTCGCACGGCTTGTAGTCGTACGTCACCAGCGAGTTGATATCCTTCGGATAAGTATAAGGCATTTTACCGCTGAAGTTGGCATCGCCTGCCAGGAGGTTGGCCAATGCGTCGCCGCCGTAGTTACCCGGCAACAGGGTGTGAACCACGGCTTTCGCCAACGGCTCGATTTCGTTGATGATGCGCGGGCGGCCTTCGTTCAATACCAGAATGACGGGCTTGCCGGTTTTAGCCAGGGCTTTGACAAGAGCCAGCTGGTTTTTGGAGAGATACAGGTCGGTGAGGTTACCCGGAGTTTCGCAATAGGAGTTTTCACCGATGCAAGCAATGATATAATCCACACCGACTGCGGCGGCAACTGCCTTTTCGATCTCCGGTTCGTTTTCCTGCCAGTAAAGACCGGGAACTTTGTATGTCACTCCGGCTTCGTAAACGATGTTAGAGCCGCCAAACTTCTGTGTGAATGCTTTGAGAATGGTATTGTATGCACTGGTAAACTGTTCGGCTTTATCACCCTGCCAGGAGTACGACCAGCCACCGTTCAGCGTGCGCATGGAGTTGGCGTTCGGTCCGGTAATCAGCAACTTCTTGCCGGCAGCAAGCGGAAGGATCTTATCGGTATTCTTCAGCAGCACCATCGATTCTTCGGCAGCCACCAAGGCAGCATCGGCAAATTTCTTACTGGCAAAGTCGGGATAATCACTGATCTTCCAGCAAGGTTTCTCGAACAAGCCCAAGCGGTATTTCAGGCGCAGCACCCGACGAACGGCATCGTCGATACGAGTCATCGGCACCTCTCCTTCTTTCACCAACTCTTTCAGATAGGTGCAGAAGCTCCATTCGTAAGGCACCATCGACATGTCGATACCGGCATTGATAGCCATCCTGATGGCTTCTTTCTTGGAGGCGGCTACTTTATCGCGCGTGTACAGATTATTAATATCGGCCCAGTCGGTCACAATCAGTCCGTCCCAGTTCAGGTCATCCTTCAGCCATTGGGTGAGCAGCTCGTAGTTGGCATGGAACGGCAGACCGTTGTTCATGGCCGAATTCACCATAACCGACAATGCTCCGGCTTTGACTGATTCGAGGAAAGGAGCGAAATGCTTTTCGCGCATATCCTGTACGGTGATGGATGAAGGAGTACGGTCTTTGCCCGACACCGGAACGCCGTAACCCATGTAGTGCTTCAAGCAAGCGGCGATGTAATTCTTACCGATGTGATTGGGGTCGTTGCCCTGGAAGCCGAGTGTCGACTCGCGTCCCATTTCGGCATTCACATAAGGATCTTCACCGTAGTTTTCCCAGTGGCGGGGCCAGCGGGGATCGCGTCCCAGGTCGATGACCGGCGCAAACGTCCAGGGGATGTTTCCTGCTTTGGTTTCGTAAGCAGAAATTTCCGAACCCTGGCGCACCAATGCCCGGTTGAACGTGGCTGCCATGTTGATTCCTTGCGGGAAGAACGTAGCACCGGCCGTATACGTGGCTCCATGGATTTGGTCCACTCCGTAGATACAGGGGATGCCGATCTCTTTCATCGATTTCTCTTGCAGGCGGGTGATGAGTTGCGTCCATACCTCATTGGTACGGGCCGATCCATAGGGTACATTCAGGATGGAACCTATTTTATACTTGGTGATGATGGAATCCAGATTGGCTTCGTTGAACTCGAATCCGTTGCTGCCGTTGCTTCCCGGCTTCTGCAACAAGTCGATGGTAAGTTGTGTCATTTGTCCGATCTTCTCTTCGAGCGTCATTTTCTTGAGCAGTTTCTCAATGTTCTGCTCGATCTTCGGATCGGCAGGGATAGCCGGAGCCACCGGTTTTTGCGCTACAGCCGACAGCATCATCGCCGCCAGAGCCACGGATAGTAAAAATTTCTTCTTCATGATATATTAAAGGGTTTGATGTTTTTCCTATTATACAAGAAACGATTCTACCGGCTAGTTCCCTAACAAGAGAAAACGATTCAAATCAATTTCGCATCGTTTCGCAAAGATAGTAAAAAGATAAGATTCGTCGATGGATAGGAAGTTTCTATTCGGGCTCATGCTAACAAAACAAGGTGTAATCCTTTACATATGATACCGGTAACAACGCGTGGTTCGCTTGCTTATTTATTTTCTTCGTAGGGCAAGAATACTTTACTCGCCGACCAAACTTGCGTTGCTCACCGAGCAAGCAAGTTTTACTCACCGACTATCGATGTACGAGATGTACATCTCATGCAGTACCAGATGTACATGTCATACAGTACGAGATGTGCATCTTATACAGTACCAGATGCACATCTCGTACATCGATAGTCGGTGAGTAAAGATGCTTATCTCTACGAGATAATCTGCTTTGCTCCCGGGTTATCGGTACAATGTCTGAGGAAATTCAAGTTTATATCCGAGGTTTTTCGAAACAAAGCTTCAGGAGATCCGTCTTCTACCGGAGGTTTCAGAGCTCTGTCCGGTACTTTTTCAGTTCCTCGCGCCATGCATCCGCCTTTCCGTCCGAGACTTTATCCATCAACGCCCAGAAACGATCGCTGTGGTTCATCTCCCGGGTGTGGCAAAGCTCGTGCAGCAACACGTAGTCGATAAGATGAACAGGAAGCAACAGCAAAAAATAAGAAAGATTAATATTCTTCTGCGCCGAACAACTCCCCCAACGCCCGCGGCTGGAATTAATCTTCACATTGCCGCACGTAAACCCATGCTGTGTTGCCAGCTGACGAAGCCGGGGCGGGAGAACGATCTTTGCATTCCGCCGCAAAGCCTCTTCCACCACCTTGCGCAACCATTCCTGCAAACGTTCGTCGGCAAAATCGGCAGACGGGGGACAAACAATCTGCATCTTTCCCAATTCCGAATGCGCCAGAAACTGATCCCGGCTGCCGGTAGCTAAAGACAAACGAAAGAAGTCCGTTTCTATCTTGTAATCCAGATCGATCACCGTGCATGATAAACGTTCCCGGGAACCTGCCAACTTCCCCCGAAGCTGTTCGATGGCGCGCTCCACCTCCTTCATAGAGGTATGCGGAGGCACCGACACATAAATGGCATCGCTCTTGGTACGGAATATCAACCGGCGGGCGCGCGCGTTGACACGTATCACCAGCCGTCCGAGCTGTTCGTCTTCTATAATCTTATCCATATGAGAAAATTTATGCAAAAATAGAAGAATTTTAAAAGAGTATGCAACTTTCTCCCCTTTCTTGCCGTCTAATCTATAATTACAAATAAATAGTGCATATGAAGACAACAATGAAAGCCATTCTTTTGGCTATTTTGAGCATCACCCTGTTCAACAGCAAGATACTAGCCGGTAACACGGAGACAGACCAGAATTACATCACCCGGGAATACAAGGTGACTGAGTTCGACCGGATAGAAGCAACCACCGTAGGAAACATCACCTTTACCCAATCGACCAACGGAGAAACGACTCTGAAAATCTATGGGCGGGAAGACCTCGTAGAAAAGGTCAACGTAAACCTGAAAGATAAAGTGCTGAAGCTAGGAATCGATAAGGAAAAGATGAAGAACCTGAAACTGAAGATCACCATTTCCAGTCCGAACCTGTACAGCATCTACTTCAAAGGAGTGGGCGACATCCTGATTGAGGACGGATTGAACACATCCAAACTGGAGATCAACAGCCAGGGAGTAGGTAATGTGAAAATACACTCATTAACCTGCGATGATGTAACGATCGATTCGTCGGGAGTAGGCAATGTAGAACTCTCCGGAACGGCCAAGAAAGCATTCCTCGACTCGAGAGGTGTGGGAAACATTGATGCCGCCGGCCTGGTATCCAACTATGTAGATGCCTCGTGCAAAGGGGTAGGCAATATCACCTGTCATGCCACTGAAACCCTGGATGCATCGGTTAAAGGGGTAGGAAGCATCAAATACAAAGGAAACCCGACTAAAAAAAATGTAGAGAAAAAGGGATTCGGGTCCATTAAAAGCTATTAATCATTTCAAAATATTCACTCAAAAGTATGCTTATGAAACAGATCTTAATGTCAATTACTGCCATTGCGGTACTAGTATTCGGAACAAACGCCTGTGCTCAGAGAACAATTAAGAGCAGCAAAAACTACGTCACCAAGGAAGTAAAAGCAAGTAACTTCAATGCCATCCGCGTGCAGGGTAGTCCTGATGTGGTCTACACACAATCCGACAAGGTTGGCATCCAGATTTATGGTTCGGACAATATTGTCGACCTGCTCGAAACGACCGTTGATAACGGAGTATTGACCGTGAAGTTCAAATCGAACACTTCTATCATGAACTCGGGTAAGTTCGAAGTACGTGCAAGTAGCCCACACCTGAATAAAGTACATGTACAAGGATCGGGCGACGTGACATTAGCCAATGGTATCAAAGGGGAAGACAATCTGGAAGTCAGCATTCAAGGATCGGGAGATATCGACGGAACAAATATCTCCTGTGATAATATCTCCATCTCCGTTCAGGGCTCGGGAGACATTAAGCTGAGCAGAATCACCTCTTCGAATGTGACAGCCACCGTAGCCGGATCGGGCGATATTGACATTAACGGGTCATGTTCATCAGCTGTATATTCAGTAGCCGGTTCGGGAGATATCAGCGCCGCAGACTTGAAAGCAGACAATGTAAGCGCCAAGGTCAGCGGATCGGGCGATATTAAATGCCATGCAACACAAGTACTGAAAGCAACGGTGAGCGGCAGTGGCGACATAGGCTACAAAGGTAACCCGGAGTCGACCGAGTTTTCCAAGAAAGGCATATATAAACTCTAATAAATTCTCTCTCGATAATATGACAAAACGAAATGCTCCGGAAGAAGTACCGACCCACACAAAGTTGGTATCTTCTTCCGGAGCTTCTTCAAAACGGTTATCCGAATCTTTTTATACCTCCCGCTAAAATTTTATCATATATTCCAGCTTGCTCTTATTTAGCAGAGTAATTTCTTTGCGTTTAGCTACTATCAATCCTTCAACTTCCAGATTCTTCATTTCTCTTTCGAGTGCCTGACGCGACACTCCAAAATATTCTGCTAAAGCGGCATGGGTCATCATTATTTTAACCGTATCCGATTTCTGAAGTTGATTCAACTCCAATAAATACATCGCTATTTTTTTCCGTATGGTAAGAAATGACATTACATGAAGCCTGTGTATCAGGCGATGAGCAAATACAGTGGACAAGTATAGGAAGTTCTTTAACAACGTTTCGTTCCTTGTCAGCATGATGAGTAATGCATTCGTAGGAATCACGAGAGCCATGACTTCCTCCTTGGCCGTTACCTGAACCGGAAAGTTCTTTCCCCGCGAAAAAACGAACAGAGTAGACACCGAATAAGGTGCCGGTATATCCTCTATTTTCATCACCTTGCCGGACGGGTCGCTCAACTCTCCTTTCGCTACTCCTGACAGGATAGTGATCAACCGATTACACGTTTCATCAGTCCTTGCCATAACTTCTCCCTTATGAAAACGAACCTCAGAAACATTCAGACCGGCAAATGCTTTTTCTAATTCAATCTCACTAACCCCCTCGAACAGAGGCACTTTCTTCAATTTTTTAAAATCCATAGTTACAAATTTGAGGCGCAAAATAAAATGAAATAAAATTCGCAAAATAGCACATATGTGTCATTTTTGAGACAAAAACTTCATCTAATTTTGCAACGTTTTCAAGAAACAACTTGATAAATTCAAACATAAAAATATGCATTTTGTTTTTGACCGATTCTTTAAAAGGCAAACTAAATAAAGAAAGCAGATAAAACTTATACCAAATTATCAATATAAAAGGTAAAACGCCAAATGAATAAGGATAATAATAAAAATGAGCAAAGCGGTACTAGGACTTGCGAACTGATAAGCCATAGACTAAAGCATTTCATTGCCATACTTTGTCTCATCGGAATGATGCCCACTGTCCAAGGGCAGAACATCGCTGTTAAAACAAATCTGTTGTATGGTGCGGGCACACTCACTCCCAACCTCGGAGTGGAGTGGGGATTCAAAAAGAAGATGACACTCGACCTTTCGGCCGGTTATAATCCCTGGAATCTGAACGGTTCTTATCAGGACAACAAAAAACGGGTACACCTTCTCATCGAACCCGAACTCCGATACTGGACTTGTCAACGCTTCAACGGGCACTTTTTTGGTATCCATGGTCTCTACTCCAGATACAACATAGGAGGATATGATATCCCGGGGGTGTTTGATGCCGAGTATCGCTATCAGGGTGATGCCATCGGAGGTGGACTTTCTTACGGCTACCATTGGATGCTCTCCAAGCACTGGGGAATGGAATTTAACATTGGTCTGGGAGCTGTCTGGATGACTTACGACAAATATGATTGCCCCAAATGCGGTAACAAGATAGGTACGTTCAAGAACACCTATCTTGGACCTACCAAAGCAGGAATTTCACTTATCTACATCATCAAATAAACCTAAATAGTCATGCTAAAATCAGTTTATATATTCATAATGTCATTGTTTACACTAATCCCGTTATACGCTTCGGAACAAGATGAACCCTCAAAAACGGTAACGGTCGGTAATGTCCGCATCCTACCGGCAGACCAACGCGTAAAGATCAGCTTCACAGCCGAAATCGACAAGAAAGCCGTACAATGCAACTATGCCCTTACGCTAACTCCCGTCCTTGTGAATGGAAACGATCGGGTAGAACTCCGCCCCTTGGTAATACAAGGACGAAAAGCCAAAATCGCCGCCAAAAGACAAGGAATGTCTGCCAGGAAGCAATCATCTGCCACTGCTCCCATTTATAGCCAAAACGGGAAACTGGTACTCTACCTGGATGAAACAAAGTACGAAAAATGGATGGAAGGAGCACAACTTGTGATGCAGAAGTATGAGGAAGGATGTTGCAACATCGACGATTTACCGGCCGAGCTACTGGCCAATCAGGTTGAAGTGTACCCGGCACCAGCAATTATTAATGTTACGGAAGAGCCTCGCCTTCCGATGGATAGCCGCACAACAGGCGACAGACTGGTCGAAAAGTATCCGTTCCTGGCTAATGTAGACAAATCGTCTGAACAGATGGAGTCAGCAAACTCGGCAGTCATTTACTTCATAGTAGGGCAAAGTAACATCATTGACCCTGAATACATGAACAATGAACTCACAATCAGCAACCTAATAAACGCTATCAATACGGTATCGACCTCCAAGGACAGTCGTATAGAGCGCATAGACATTACAGGTTATGCCTCACCGGAAGGCTCGTTGGCATTAAATACACAGCTCGCCATCAAACGGGCCGTAAGCCTAAAGAATTACCTGCTCGCCCACACACCGCTGAAAGACAGTGCTTTCGTACTGACCAACGGCAGTGAGAACTGGAACGGTCTGCGGGAAATGGTTGCCACCTCGGACATGCCGGAGAAAACGACGATACTTCACATCATCGACACGGCTCCCATCTGGGATGCGAAAGCGCAAACCGGGCGTTTGGGACAACTGATGCGCCTGAACCAAGGCGACCCTTACAGGTACATGAGTAAAAATTTCTTCCCCAAATTGCGTAATACCACTTGTGTGAAGATTTACTATCGGAATTTATAGATGATATCCATATAAATTACAAAACTTATCAATTCACTTTTTCAATTTTAAAGTAAGTAAAAAAATGAAAGCAAAAATTATTTTATCAGTTATGTTGGGCATAGCCCTGTTTACCGCATGCTCTAACGAAGAAAACCTGGAACCTACCGGCGAAAAGAAGCCTGTAAGCATCTCCTTGAAAGTAGATAATCCGAAATCAAGAGCGTCCATCGACACCAGCACAAGCGATGAAGATTCCAAGATTAATGACTTGACCGTGTTCGTTTTCCGCAACAACGGCGAACTCGATGCTACTCCGGTATATGTAGATGCCGCCACTTTGAACAGTACAGGTATTCCTACCATCAATGGTACAACATTGGCAAAAAGCATTTATGTGATTTCAAACACGGGATCATTTACATCCGGTGCCTTTAAAAATGTACAGCAACTCAGCGACTTGCAACAGATAGCCATGCAGTTGGACAAGAACCCCAACACTGGTTCAAACTGTATCAGCCAGAATGTATGGATGTCGGGTAGCACTACTTCACTTCTCCCCAATGGCACTTCAGCCAACGGTGTGGAACAAAAGAAGGCCAATGTGCAGCTCTATTTCGTTCCTGCTAAGGTATACGTAATCGTGAAAAATCAGATGTCTTACTACTCCGCTACCGGAAACACTCTTTTAGATGGAGCAACTGTAGTGAATGGTGGTTCATGGACTCGTTTCACTGTAGAAGGAACTCCCCAAGATTACCGCCCGTCAAGAGCTGAGCTGACCACCGCAACTAAAACTCCTTTCTATTACAATGGAGTGGATATCAACCCGTCGCACTACGCTGATGCTCCGGATGCCTATAACGGAAAACCGGACTATGCAACCAATGCCATTTACAATTACACATCTTCCGAGTTTGCTAAAACCACCAACTTTGAGGCTGTACCCAACGCCGAACAGGGATTCTACATCTTCCCGGGTATCACCAATAACTCGACATACCTGAGTGTATACGGACGCTTCTCACCGCTGGGCGCCAACGATGCATCGGCAGTACCTTATTACTGGTCGGTAGCTTTCAATGGCTCCGATGGCATACTTTCCAGCCTGGATTCCGGTAAGAAATACATCGTAACCATTACCCTGAAAGGAAATGCGAATACAGGTGGCGGTGGCGACGAGGATCCTACACGTGAAGTAACCGATGTCAACATTGATGTAACCGTACAGGTCGCTCACTGGGACGTTGTTATCGAAGCCGAAAAGGTAATCAACTAACTAAAATTAAAAACAACCACAGATTATAACGAATTCACCAATCGGCTTATGACACATAGTATGAATAAAAGATTAACAGGAAATGGCAGAGCAGAAGGTACTGTGCGTTCCATTAATCTGTGGTTAATGGTACGCTGCCTGGCGCTCATACCTGCACTGACAGGATGCATTAACGAAGACCTGTCCGACTGCGAGAAAGTAGTGACTGTCACCCTTAAGACATCCGACCCCGTCGATGGAACAGCGATACAGAATGCTATTTTGTACGTTTTCAACGAAGAAGGAGAATTTGTAGAAAGCCGGACAACAACCGTCGGGCAGAAGCAAGTATTCAACTTCCCAAGTATCGGAAGCTATACATTCGTCGGTTGGTGTAATACCAACGACGGGAAGGTAACTGTTACACCCTTGACTCCCGGGAAAGAAATCAACCAGGGGGTGGTATCCTTGATAGGTACCACAGCCAATGGACCGGAGGTAGCTGATATTTATCTCTCACCCGGCGACCTGTTCTTCGGTGCTACGGCTACCCAGTCCGAAACGATACAGGAAGATGTGGTAGTGGTTGCATTCCGCAAGGTGGCAGCCATGAACGTCACTGTCCGATCGCTGAAAGCTTATGCAGGCTTCCCCGACAATAACTATTCCATTGTCGTGGGCAGTACCAATACACAGATAGATTTTACAGGAGAGTACTCCGGCAGGAATGCCGGGTACTTCCCTGCAACATCGCTCAACTCATCGAACGAGTTTATTGCGCCGACATTTAACTTGTTCCCATCTTTAGGACAGCCATTATATATCAAACTATTTCATGGCAACACCATCGTATACCAGACCACCGTCAATAGTGACGGAACTCCCTTGCAGGCAATAGCCAACGAAACACTCAATGTACTGATCGACTTTGCATCACCCATGAATATTGATGTATCGGTGGCCATGTCGCAATGGGGAGAAGTGCATCAATGGGAAAAAATCATCAGATGAAAAAACGTGATATGAAATATTATATAAAGATATGGACACTATTATCGATCATACAGTTCATTTTACTGTCTTGTTCCGATGAAACCATGGTCGGCTCCGGCGACTCCGGCGAAGACATAGGTATCAACATAGGTACACGCTCAGTTCTATTCCCTGACAATCCCGACGACAAAATATCGGGACTCAGGATCATGGCTTTCGATACCAAGTGGCACCTTATCCAGAGAAACCGGTACTACAGTACCACAGAATTAAACTCAAACCTCCTATTCCAAATAAACAACGGCACTTACGATTTCGTAATCATTGCCAATGAACCCAGAGACGGAGTCATAAACACGTCCCTTGACCAAGTTAACAGCCTGACCGACCTGGATAATATCCAGCTGTCGGCCAGCGCTTTTAATGACAATACAGACATTCCGATGATGAACAGCACCCCGAATGTAGAAGTACTTACGGACAACCGGGGTGTTCTTATTAGTGGTGTGAATTACCACACCTGGGAGATTACCCTGCAACGGCTGGCAACCCGTTTCGACCTGCTTCTCTACTCGAATACCGGAGCGGCGAGCGACTTTACCGGGCTTACGTTTACCAATCTGCCTAATTATGTTCCCCTGATGGGAGGCAACTATGACGGTACACAAGCAGTAACCCGTACGTATACTGTGGCAGGTAACCCCAGTTATTTCCAACCGGCAACGGTATCGGGAGCTGCATGGGCCATAAAGGTGAGTCGTGTCATACTGCCCTCCAACCAGTTCTCGCCAGCCAATCAAGCCGATAGGGCCGCTGTGCTGAAAATACAGATGACGGGAGGAGGATTGAATCCGCAATGTCTTCTCGGTATGAATGAAGCGAGCAACGACTATACGCTTCCTCACAACAAGAACTTCCAGATCACTGCCAAAGTAGAATATCCGGTACAAGTCAATGTAGGGGTTACCGATTGGGGGCTGGTAAATCTCAACGGAACTATTTACAATAAACGACACTTGAATGTATCTGCCCTCACAGCTACCGTTACCAATATCAACATGGCACGCATTTACTTTTATTCCAGTGAATCGAATGTCAACGTTGTATCTACCGGTTATGTAGGAAGTACGGGCTCCACAACATTCCATGTGGACGATGTATTCAAGAGCCTGTCGGGAACTTCGGCAACCAGCCTGCACTATTCTTCGGGCACAAGTATCGGATACATAGATATCGATCTGAAAAATCCGTATATAACTTCCGGTCAGACTTATCGTATATTTCTCGATGCGAACGGATTACGCAGGGAACTCACGGTGACTACCGGGAGCAGAACCAGCGTCACCTGGAGTAATATCCGATTTGCCGGTACCTTCCACCGTTGGAATCAGGTGGGCGAACGCCCCATTTACGGGACCGATGATGCCGGTAACTGGACGGCTACAGTGGAGTATCCAGCCGGACAGACAAACTTCGTTGTATTGAGTTCACAAAAGAGCCTCGACCCCAGCCTGGGAACAGACAACCCCGGCGATGCCGAAACCTTCAAAGTAATAAATGGTACTTCCACAGTGAGTGGTACAGGTCCTATCTATTTCCGCGTAGGGATGAGCGGTACGCTTGCCGCCGCTACTTCGAATCCACGTTATGCACGTATCAAAGTAACATCTTCCACGCTGGGTACCTCTTATATGTATGTACGCCAGGGCGAAGCAGCCGATTACGTCATGCGTCCGCAGGACAGCGGAGGCAGCGGCGAAAGCTGGGGATCGCCCAACCCGCGCCCGAAGGCTTCCAAGGTTGCGAATTTCAACCTGACCGACCCGCAAAGAGCTATCGGCAAGGTAGATCGCGGTAATCAGGGATACACATTCACCAGCTATCCGTCCCAGGGTGGATATTATTTCCAGTGGTATGGCACCCCGGCATGGTCGCCGCTACAGTCGCCGCCCCCTAATTGGAACGGGAGTTCGGCGCCTGGGTATTGGAGTTCTTATCCCAAGTGGGAAACCTGTCCTCCCGGCTATCACCGCCCGGACGACGGTTCTACCTCCGGGCCAGTGGATGAATATCTGCCGGATGTCATTACTAACTCTGAAGCCAGGCAGTCATTATGGCTCAATCCGCAGATAGGAATTACGAATAACACGGACAATTCAGTGTATGGTTATTATGCCGACGGATTTTTTGAACGTCACAAGATAACAGGTCTTACTTCGGACGGTAATTTCCTTCCCAACTTTTACACCGGAAGTGGTACCGAAGTGGCATTTGTAGGCACACTGCTGTACAACCCCGCTACGTATGCATCCATCTTCATGCCGTCTGCCCTGAGTTATGAATTAGATGGAACAAAATATGTGGGAAAGAACGGAACATACTGGACCAGTTCGACCAGCGGACTTGTAAACGCACAGTTTATATCCATGCATAATACCGTAACGCATTTTGTCCAGCCTGCCGCAGCAATTTATGGCAGGTCTGTACGTTGTGTAGCCAATTGATTTTTTGAAAAGAGTCAGAAAATGAAAAAAACAAATCTATACAGACTATTACAAGCTCTTACAGCCATACTGATGCTGCTGATATACGCCTGCACAGATGAAACGCTGATAGCAGATAGTGAAGAGTTTCCGGCCGTTCCCGAAGGAATGACGACACTCGAACTATACACCAATGCAGAAGAATACCAGGCTCCTGCCACACGTGCGGGGAGTGCCAATGAGGGCTTTATCGGAAGCACCCCGTGGATACTCGTTTACCGGGGAACCGATGACACCGCCACGTTCGTCGAAGCCGCACAAGCTTTCGTCATCGGCAACGGAAGCTACGTCACCCTGACCAAGACCACCCACGAGAGCAAGGTCATTGTGATAGCTAATGCCCCGTCAACCTTTTACAACGGCACAGCAGAAGTTCCCTTCGATATAGCCAACCTCACAGCATACCTCACTGCCAATCCGCGGTTGGGCGATGCCATGAATGGGTTCCTTACCGCACAACTTGCAACGCCCAACCAAACGACGGTACCCTACACTGCCCAGACGGGCGTCGCCCCCACTCTCCCGATGACGGGCCGGACTACTTTGTACACCATCGCAGCGGGCACCACCATCGGCACAGTCACCAACAAACTCATGCTCAAACGCATTGTAGCCAAAGTTACGGTAGAGTCTGCCAGTATTCCCTCCTTTACCCTCTATGGCGCCACCGTTGTCAACACACCGCGCAGCGGACGGCTCTTCCAGTCGGAACAAAGTACGCTGAAGAACAACACAGGCAACCTGACCGATTACCTCACCTCTACCACCGGCGACGGCGTGAGCGGCATTGCCCCGGCAATAAGCAACTCGACAAGCCTAAACCCGATCTATATATACGAGTCGCGCAAGGAAGAAAACGCTTCGGTCATCATTCGGGGCAACCATTTCGGCACGTTCCTTTACTACAAGCTCGCTTTCAACGATTCGAAAGGATCGATAGATGTCCTGCGGAACAAAGCCTACAAGTTCATCATCTCCGCCGTACCTCCGAGCGAGGGCTACACCACCGTGGCCGAAGCCAAAGCCAATCCCCCCTCCAACATCCGCTATCAACTGGAAGTAACCGATCAGACATCGGCCGAGATTCTCGACAACGGGGAGTTCTATCTCGGACTGAGCAACTCGGAATATTACCTGTATGACGATGCTGCCGTATCGGGCAATGCCATCGCGCTGACCATCACCACCAATGCTACTGCGGGTATGGATTTTTCGGGCAATTCCATTACGGCCACCACTACAATAGGTACTGCCTTCTCGGTCAGCCCCTCCGCCATCACACTTGCTTCCACACCCGGAACAACGGCTACAACAGATGTCCGGGTCACCCTTCCGGCGTATACCACCTCCACTACAGGAACTATCAACATCCGCCTGGGCAACCTGACAAAATCCATACGCTTTGTCCGCGCTGCAAGCTATACCCCCATAGCTTACCCTGCACTCTTCGGAACAATCCTTTATGCGAAGGTAACCAGCCAAGGCACGGGAGGAACCAACTGGCTCACTCTCTCGGCTGATGGGGTAACACCGGGAGGAACGGAAGTAGCACTGCCGGAACCCGGAGATCTGTACATAATGACAACCAACAACCTGGTCGAAAACAGTGGCGGAGCACGTACCGGAGGCGAAGTGTATATCACTCGTACAGGCAGTCAGGGACGGATAAAGACCACCATCAACCAGCGATATGCAGTGATCGGGCAAAACAATACGGTACCCCAGCAATATGTCGGCGCGTTCTATCGTTGGAACCAGACGGGCGAACGGTTGATACGCATTCCCAACACAAATATGAACGGTGCCTGGACAGCCCAGGTCATCAAAGGAGATTTCATTGTGCTCGACTCCTCGCCTACCAGCGATACGGGAGTGACATATGTTACGTCCACCCAGAGTCCGGCCGATATGAACAATCCTGACAATGACGCTACTTACCGGGTCGAAGGCACCAAAAAGTCAGTCAGAGGCTCCATATCCACCGGTGAGTATCTACAGTTCAGGATCGGGCTGAACAGCACTCTGCCAGGAGGCGCCACAGGAGCTCCCCGTTACGGGCTGATTGCGTTGGCCTTCAACGGCAACACAAAGTACATCTATATATATGTACGCCAAGGCGAAGGAGCCGATTATGTTATGAGGCCCGAAGATGCTATCAACAGCGGTGGAATGGCAAGTTCCACCCGTCCGCTTGCCCGCCGGTTCAGTCCGTACAACCTCACCGACCCATCGCAGGGCACAGGTGTTGTGGACAGGGGAACACGTAGGTATACATTTACCGACTATCCTTCGCAGGCAGGATACTATTTCCAATGGGGACGTACCATCGCAGGATATCCTACGGGTACCGTGACGGGATGGAATACCACAGCCATTACCGGTTACTGGGCCGACAACAGTAGTTGGGAGACCTGCCCGGCAGGATACCACCGCCCGCACGACGGCAGCACCAGCACTGCAGTCAACCCGGGCACTACCACTGCCGATCTTTCTGAGATCCGGCAGTCGCTATGGTTAACCCCATCATCGGTTGCAGCACAAGATGTGAATGCTAACACTATCTATGGCTTTTATGCTGACGGATTCTTCGACCGTAGAGCACAAACAAGTTCTGCTAACGGCAGCCCTCTGTCTACTGTAGGCGATGGCGCTACAATAGCCTATACAGGACGATTATTTTTCAACCCCACCACCAAGGCGTCCTTGTTCTTCCCGTCTGCCGGGCAACGCACCTCCTCAGCAACGAGTAGTCTTAGTTCAACAGGTTCCTTGGGAAATTACTGGACCAGCTCGGGCAGCGGCACGAATGGAGTTTACAATGGATTATCTACCATCAGCCTGGGAGTAAACACATTAGGTATGCCCGTGAGGTGTGTGGCCGACCAATAGTCAGAAAGGAACTCCCATAAATTACAAAAAGGCTACTGCATCTCGCGGTAGCCTTTTTATTTAGTTAGTTTTAATTGAAAATTGAGAGAATTGAAACTTCACAGCTTCGTCTTTGTTTCTGTTTTAATAAGCACACTAACTATATTATATATTTAAAGCAAATGAAAATTACTAATTTATGAACCTTTCTTCATGGAAGCCGTCAACTTATCGATAAACTCCGGACTCATATTTCCGGTAAAGTTAACCACCATGAAATGGTTTTTATTACGTACCAGCATCACTAATTCGATGATGGACTTGTTTTTCTTCCGCACCAAGATCCGGCAGTTCTCCGATTCCCCGTCGAACGAAAGAAAGGATTCAAAACGCTTCGAGTTCTTCTCGACAATCTTCAAGGCATCGTCATAGTACTCTTGCCCTTTCACATCGGCCGTGAGCATCTGCATGCTTTTCAGATTGGAGATAATATCAATCATCTCTTCGTTCTTGTCGGCATCGTTGTTCATGATCTCTTCCATCATCTTCGGACTGATGGTCACACATTTCAGATTCTCATCCTCCTTGTGTCCGTCCAAAAAACGGGAAGCAAAATCCTGCGCCATTACCGACACAGCGAATACCGTCATACAACACATTAAAAGAACACGCTTCATCATTCAGTTACCCGGTCGCCAACAATGGCTTTCGTACTGTCGGCCACCTGCTGGTCTTGAGATTTATTGATTCCTTCGGACAGCATCATGAGCGCGGAGGATACCTGCTTGTAGGCTACTTCCGGATCATCATACGTATCTTTATATGTTTCGTAATTATAATCGAGAGCGTCATTGCCGAAAACAGTGTGTTGGGCTACATTGCCCAACGAGAGCATCAAGGCTATCACAGCAGCAGCTTTAAGCAACGGCATGAAGCGATGTCTGAGTGTCAGGCGACAGGCTTTCACCACAGGGGTTTCGACCTGCGCCAGTATGCGGGCATCAAAGTCTGCTCCCAACCCCTCTTCCTGCTGAACCTGCTGGTAAACAAACAAGTCCTTGTAGGGAAGCAAATGGGCGGGCACTTCTTCGGAAGTGAAGAAGGAACGGAGTTGCGCCTCTTCCTCCAGGGAAGTTTCGCACTGCCAGTAGCGCTCCAAAAGTTGTTCTACAAACTTACAATCCATATTCGTCGATCTCTATATACTGTTGTTTCACTTTCTGCCGTGCCCGGAACAGGTTTACTTTGACTTGTTCTTCGGTCAGGTGCAGAACTTCGGCAATCTCTTTGTAACTTTTCCCTTCGATATCCCGCAGCTGCATAATGGTGCGCTGTTTCTCGGGAAGCTCGTTGATCAGCCGGTGAATAATCCGGAGTTTCTCCTTTTGTGCCAGCCGGTCGTAGGGCGTGGATGCTTCGGCTTCTTCTTCCATCTCCGGGGTGAGTTCCACGGTTTGGGTATCTATTCGTCGGCTACGGTCTATGGCCAGATTCCTGGCAACTACCAGGCAGTAGGCTTCAATCGACCCGTACCGGGACCACTCATCCCGTTTGTTCCAAACCCGCAACATGGTGTCCTGAACTACGTCCTCTGCTTCGGCGCGATCCATGGTTATGCGGAGCGCCAGTCGGAAGAGTTTGTCTTTCAGAGGCAATATGTCGTTTCGGAAGCTGATTTCTTGCATCTCTAATTAAATGACGGATGGGAAAAGCGAAAGTTACAGGCCATCGACGTTTTTTTTGAATTATTTTTTGATGATTGTTCCGCCTTCGCCGTTAATAGCTGTGGCTAAGGTGATTACCACTTGCGAAACTCCGGCATTAATAGCATCGAACGAGTTCTCCAACTTGGGTATCATACCGCCTTGGATAACACCTTCGGCTACATACTGTTCAAATTCGGCCCGATCTATATGAGGAATTACACTATCGTCGTCGTTCTCATCGCGCAGTACGCCTTTCTTCTCGAAGCAGAAGATGAGGGTGACATCGAAATGGCGGGCCAATGCCTTGGCAGTTTCGCCGGCAATGGTATCGGCATTGGTATTGAGCATATGCCCCTGGCCATCGTGCGTAAGGGGAGCCATGACGGGCACTACTCCTTTATGGATCAGGTCGGCCAACAGTTCGGAATTTACCTGCTCCACATCTCCCACAAAGCCATAATCCACATCCTTGACCGGACGTTTCACGGAGCGTATCACATCCATATCGGCACCGGTCAGCCCCATGGCATTCACACCGCGGGCTTGCAGTCCTGCCACGATATTCTTATTCACCAAGCCTCCGTATACCATGGTGACTACCTTCAACGTTTCAGCATCGGTGATGCGGCGTCCGTTTACCATCTGGCTTTCGATACCCAACTGGGCAGCGATCCGGGTAGCCGAGCGTCCGCCTCCGTGTACCAACACTTTATGCCCTTCGATGGCGGCGAAGTCGTTTAATAAACGACCGAGGGTGGCATCCTCTTCTACGATTTTGCCACCCACTTTGATTACAGTCAATTTTTCTTTCATACTATATCTTATTCCAAATAGGTATATCCGTAAAGTCCCGAACGATAATTGGCTAAGAATTCTTTTCCTTCTTCGAGGGAGATTTTGCCCTCTTTCACAGACTTGGTTACCCAGGTTTCGAGCGTACGTACCAGTTTCTTGGGGTTGTACTGCACATAGTCGAGCACTTCGGCCACCGTCTCACCGTCAATGATCTGGTCAATGGTGTATCCTTTCTCGTGTACCGATACATGCACGGCATTCGTATCACCGAACAAGTTGTGCATATCGCCCAGAATCTCCTGATAAGCCCCCACGAGAAATACACCTAAGAAATAAGGGTCCTTACTCTTGAGGCTGTGAACCGGCATGTAATGCGATACGTTCTTGGTGGAGATGAAGTTGGCTATCTTGCCATCGGAATCACAGGTGATATCCTGAAGCGTAGCCGAGCGGTCGGGCCGTTCGTCCAGGCGATGGATAGGCATGATGGGGAATATCTGGTCGATCGCCCAGGAGTCGGGAAGCGACTGGAACAGGGAGAAGTTGCAGAAATATTTGTCGGCCAGCAGTTTGGACAAGCTACGGAATTCATCGGGAGCATGCTTCAGGCCATTGGCTATCTGGTTGATCTCACGGGTAATAGACCAATACAGACGTTCAATCTGCGCCCGTGTTTTCAGGTCGACAATACCGTGACTGAACAGATCGAGCGCTTCTTCGCGTATCTGTTGGGCATCATGCCAGGCTTCAAGCATCTTGTTCTGGTTCAGCTTATCCCAGATGGCATACAGTTCGCGTACCAGTTCGTGTGCGCCTTCGGCCAGTTCTTCTTCATCGTCCCACTCGGGAGGCGTGGCCGTTTCGAGTACTTCGAACACCAACACGGAGTGATGAGCCGTGAGTGCACGTCCGCTTTCGGTGATGATATTGGGGTGTGGAATGTTATTCTTGTCGCTGGCATCGACCAGGGTAGAGATAGAGTCGTTGACATACTCCTGAATGGAATAGTTAACGCTACTTTCGCTGCTCGATGAGCGGGTACCGTCGTAATCGACACCCAGTCCGCCGCCGATGTCCACGAATTCGGGTTTGAAGCCCATGGCATGGAGCTGCACATAGAACTGTGAAGCCTCGCGCAACGCCGTTTTGATGCGGCGTATCTTCGTTACCTGACTGCCGATGTGGAAATGAATCAGCTTCAAGCTATCCTTCATATCTTTCCTTTCCAGGTAGTCGAGCGCCTCGAGCAGTTCACTGGAAGTAAGTCCGAATTTACTGGCGTCGCCACCCGACTCTTCCCATTTGCCACTTCCTGATGAAGCCAACTTAATGCGAATACCTACATTGGGTATCACGTTGAGTTGCTTCGCCATCTTGGCAATCAGTTTCAACTCGTTCATCTTCTCCACGACAAGAAAGATTCGCTTTCCCATCTTCTGAGCCAACAAAGCCAGTTCAATATAGCTTTCGTCTTTATAACCGTTGCAGATGATCAATGAGTCGGAATCAGTGTTGATGGCTATCACGGCATGCAGTTCGGGCTTGGAACCCGCTTCGAGACCGAGGTTGAATTTCTTTCCGTGGCTGATGATTTCTTCAACCACGGGGCGCATCTGATTCACCTTGATGGGATAGATGATAAAGTTCTGGGCTTTGTATCCATACTCTTCGGCCGCCTGCTTGAAGCAATAGGACGTTTTCTCGATACGATTGTCCAGAATATCCGGAAAACGGAGCAGCATGGGAGCCGACACATCACGTAGTTGTAATTCGTCGACAAGTTCTTTCAAGTCGACAGCCACGCCATCTTTGCGCGGGGTAACCACTACATGACCTTTTTCATTAATACCAAAGTACGAAGTGCCCCAACCATTGATGTTGTAGAGCTCCTCAGAATCTTCAATACGCCACTTTCTCATTTTTCAAATTCTGTTGTGTTTCTAGTGAATAAATAAAGTGGCAAAAATACGTATAAATCTATAGTTTACAATCAGAAAGGTATATTTTTTAAGAATAATAGCGCATATTAACCGGCACCGGACACGGCTACACGCCGAGTACTTCCTGCAAGCTCTTCACCGACTGGTCGATCTGCCAACGGTTTTCCAGCTCATCGCCGCTGAAAATGTATTGCGCCCGGGTATAGAAAGGAGCCCGTTTTTCCAAAGCCTGAACAATGAAAGATTGTAATTCTTCGTCGGTTTTCCCCTGTAGAATGGGACGTTGTTGTTTGGCAACCCGTAAGCGCCGGAACAGCACATCGGGATGAACATCAAGAAACACTGTTTTACCTTTCCGGTTCATATATTCCATGTTATCGAAAAAGCAGGGAGCTCCTCCCCCGGTAGAAACCACCACGTCTTCAATGGCAGCCACCTCATGGAGCATAGCCCGTTCCAACTCACGGAAGCCTGCCTCACCACGTTCGGCAAACAGTTCGCCCACCGTTTTGTGGTAACGTTCTTCGATATACCAGTCGAGGTCAACAAACGAGAGGTTGAGAGCACGTGCCAGCGCCTTCCCCAAAGTTGTTTTGCCGGCACCCATATAGCCGGTAAGGAAAATTCGTGTCATCTATCCGATCCTATTTGTCGGCAAAGGTAATGATTCTACCGTAAATGACAGAGCCACGGACGACAATTCTTGGCAGACTTGTACATCCATGGCTCCTTTATTCCACACATTCATTGATCTATTTGAATATCTTCACGCGTTCAGACAACGGTTTATGGTCTTTCGTACCGGGTTCGTTCATAGGCAGTCCGAACGGCATTTGAGATATGAGGTTCCAGCTTTCGGGCAATCCCCAGGTGCGACGTACCTCCTCGTCTATCAACGGGTTGTAGTGTTGCAGGGAAGCTCCCAGTCCCGCATCTTCAAGCATGGACCATACAGCAAACTGATGCATGGCCGATGTCTGCAGGGACCAACCGGGGAAATTATCCTGATAAGCAGCAAACATTTCCTGAAGACCTTTGACCACACTTTGGTCTTCGAAAAACAGCACCGTACCATATCCGGCAGCAAATGCGCCGTCAATCTTGGCTTCGGATGCTTTATACGCTTCGGCTGGTACAATTTTCCGAAGTGTTTCTTTTACGATATTCCATAATTTCTTGTGGTTCTCGCCCAGCAACAAAACCACACGGGTAGACTGCGAATTGAAAGCAGACGGCACGTGGGTCACCGCTAAATTTATTATTTTTTCTATTTCCTGATCGGAAATAGGAGACTGGTTCGTTATCGAATAGTAAGTCCTGCGGTGTTTCAGGGCTTCGCCAAAAGATCTATCCATATGTTCCTCCTTTCTTTATTTGTTTGTATTTGTTATGTTAATACAACACCACATCGGACAAAGTTGTTCGGACGAACCGAATATATTTGTAACTTTACGCCCTCAATCGGAACATCAACTTATGGCAAAACAGAAATTTTATGTGGTATGGGACGGAGTGAATCCGGGTATTTACACCTCCTGGACCGACTGCCAACTCCAGATCAAAGGGTACGAACAGGCGAAATACAAATCGTTCGATACCCGGGAGGAGGCCGAACGGGCTTTTGCCTCATCTCCCTATGCATACATCGGAAAGAAAGCGGCAGTTTCGGGAGGTTCATCCGCGGGGACTGCCGGAAGTACGGCCTCAGACCGTGCCGCAGGAATATTACCTGCGGCGGTGATTGAAAACAGTCTGGCGGTAGATGCGGCATGCAGCGGAAATCCGGGACCGATGGAGTATCGTGGGGTACACGTATTAAGCCGTCAGGAGGTGTTCCGCTTCGGTCCGCTAAAAGGGACAAATAATATCGGAGAGTTTTTGGCGTTGGTACACGGGCTGGCCTTATTGAAACAGAGGGGTTTCGACATGCCGATCTATAGCGACAGCGTGAATGCCATCAGTTGGGTGAAACAGAAGAAGTGCAAAACTAAACTTCCTCATACTCCGGAGACCGACTATCTCTTCGAGCTGATAGATCGCGCCGAGAAATGGCTACGCGAGAACACGTACAAAACCCGCATCCTGAAATGGGAAACCAAAGAATGGGGAGAAATTCCAGCCGACTTCGGACGAAAATAACATCACACAGCGAATAACCTTCACACTGTAGTATCCTCGCCATGCTTCCTGCGTTTAAAGACAAAGCGAAGCAATAGGAAGTTGACCGGGACGGCAATGGACAAAACGAGCAAAGGAGCCAGTTCTTTGGATATTCCCCAATGCAGAAACACATTGAACAAGAAAAGGTGAAGCAGGTAATTGATTAAATGACTAAAGCCGAAGCCCAACGCCTTCTTAATGGAAGGTACCGTGCGGAACGTCAGATAAGAAGTCAGAAAGAAATTGCAAAACAAACTGATCAGATAACCTACCGTATAGGCTATGTTTACATTCATCCACCTTTGAAGCAGGTAATAGATGCCATAATGCAGCCCCGCCGCAACGACACCGACAACACAGAAGCGTATAAACTCCCCCCAGCGCTCTTTACCTGTCAACCTCATACCTTCTCTTCGACTGTTGCATAATTACGGAAGCAGATCTCATACGTCAACTTCAACCAAATGAGTACACAAGGCAACGCTTTCAATGCATAAGGTTGCACATACTCTTTCCGGATAAATGCCGGGAAAAGATCGGAAGGAGAAAAACTGGTCAGGATTAGTGCAAAAACCATGAGCCCGATGTCCCACTTTGTCCGTTTCCAGGGTACAGCTACATACCAGATAGCTACTCCCACCAAAGCAATGATATACGAGCTCGATTCGCTTCCCGTACTGAAAAGCACCACAAACAACAGCACTGAGGCCATAAGTGTATAGCGAAACGCCTTATATTTATACTGGCCGATGCGCAGGTAAGGCAGGCCAAACAAAACAAGCCCGGGAACCATGATCCACAGGTCGGAATACGTAGCCACCTGGGAAATCTTCCGCACCATTCCCAGCAAAGAAACATTCTGCATCAAAGCAAACATATTCTGGTCGTTCTTGGAACTGAGGCTTTCCCACCAGGCCGCATACTGGGAAAGGATGTAATCCGGACTACTGATCAGCATCGGAGCCAGAAACATCACCACAGCCCAAACGATGAGCGAAAGGATAAACCTGGTCTTATGCTTGGAGAAGAAAAAGAATGCCAGCCCCACAATGCCATACAGTTTCACAAAGGTACCGAGCATAATGAAAAAAGCCGCCCATACATCCTTCTCTTTCTCAATGCAATAAAATGTAGCCAGAATAATCGCCACGATAACCACATTAAACTGTGACATAAAGATGCCGGTAAGTAATTCATGGGTACAGAACCAGTAAATGAATATCAGCTTCTTGTGCTCCAGCGTCAGCTTGCGAACGGCATAATAAAGTGCAAAGGTCAACGCAACGGTCCACAGAAACAGTCCCAGCGGAACCGGTGGAATAGCAAAAGGTGCAACCACCAGACTAAAGAACGGCCCGTAATGATTGGTATCAAAATACTCCGGATAGGCTGTATACAGAGGATTCTGCTCGATGGTGTGCCAATATACATACCTGAATATCAGGAAATTATTGCACTTATGAAACTTCATCAATGTAGCGATCACCGCCAGAAGCATCCACAGCCCCCAAATAGTGCGGTAATCACTAAAGAAGGGCTTCTGCAGAAACAGGTATAGTTGTTTGAGTCTTTTCATAAACAGTTTTAATTACAGATTCTCCTTCTTTTTCTTTGTCGCACAAAAAGGTTTCCACATTGTAGAGCGGGCGATTCTTTATTTCGATGTATATTTTACCGATGTATTGGCCAACTACTCCGATGGCCAGCAAGATAATACCACCAATAAACCACAGAGACAGCATCAAAGAGGTCCATCCGGGAACCGTTTCGTGATTCCAGTAAGCAAAAAGAACGTAGATTGCCATGAGAATACTCACCAGAAAGAACAAGGCGCCCGCCCCCAGTATCAGGGTGATCGGTTTGGTGGAAAAAGAAGTGATTCCATCCAACGCCAGGGAAAGCATCTTGCTGAGGGTGTACTTCGACTTCCCGGCCATCCGTTCGCTAATGGCGTTATCTACCGTTGTCGATTGATACCCGATCAAAGGAATAATTCCCCGAAGGTATAAGTTACGTTCATTGAATAAAGACAACTGCATCAAAGCCCGGCGGCTCATCAAGCGGAAGTCCGCATGGTTGTACACTGACTTCACCCCCAGCGATTGTTGCAGTTTGTAGAAGGCTAGCGCCGTATATCTTTTCATGAGAGGATCGGCTTTCCGGGAAGTTTTCACGCCATATACAATATCGTTCCCTTCTTCATACCGGTCAATC
Source organism: Bacteroides sp. (assembly GCA_031554635.1). Lineage (GTDB taxonomy): Bacteria > Bacteroidota > Bacteroidia > Bacteroidales > Bacteroidaceae > Bacteroides. The sequence goes on along the minus strand of JAVBVD010000023.1, from coordinate 23,946 downwards.
ATGACCTCAATGGCGTTCAGGTCGTCCTGCAAATCGGCATCTATGGTTATAGCCGCATCGCACATCTCCCGAACATTCATCATACCGGCCATAATGGCACATTGATGCCCCACGTTTCCGGCCAGATTCAGTCCATAAATGTATTTGTTGGTTTCGTACAATTCTGTAATAATCTCCCATGTATTATCTCGGCTTCCATCATTAACAAACAGGATAAAACTATCGGGAGAGATCTTTTTTCTTTGAATTAAATCGTCGAACAAGTCAGAAAGCCGTTTAGCCGACTCTCTCAGCACTTCATGTTCATTGTAACAGGGGGATACAATTGCCAATTTCATAGGATCAGTTCTTTTCAGGAGTATATTGGTCGACAAACTCGGCAAGCGTCAGAAAGCGCCTCTCTTTTTGTTTGAACGAATGAATGAATTTATCTAAACGCCTCACCATCTCTTCACCGGAACCATTACGAATAATAAAAGGTAGTTTGAGTTCCGGGTGTTCGTTGAGAGGATAAAATTCCCATGGATGAAAATAGACAACCAAATATCCATCGTGTGCCCGCGTACGGCGACACAACCAGCGATACAAAGACGTGGGCAGATTGTGACAAGAGAGCCAAAACAGCGGAAAACGCAAAAAAGGAGTGACCGAAGCAGGGATTTGCAGCACTTTTTCTTTCATAAAGCAGGTACGGGGAGCCGAAAGGTTCATGTAACGGCCGGGAATAAACGTCGGATTCAAGGAGGAATTGTACTCATATCCCGCCTTGTAGATTTCACTTTCGGGTACGGGCATCATACGGGCTTGCCGATACCCTCGGATCTTCATTCCGGTTAGTTCTTCCAGCCGTTCTTTGGATTTTTTCAGGTCGCCTACATCAAAAGTCGAATGGAAATAACCATGAGAGGCCACTTCATGTCCTTCGGACAAGATACGTTCAATCACTTCCGGAGCACGAACCGCAAAATTGGCGGTACAAAAAAAGGTAGCTTTTACCTGGTTTGACTTCAAACAATCCAAAATCCGGTGTGTACCCTCGACCGATATCCGTATTTGTTCTTCCATGGACAAATTCACCCCATGTTCTAGCGGCACATCGAACTCTTCAATATCAAAACTTAGTAGAATCATTGCATGTTCTTATTAGACCTTTTTTGAGAGATTTGGACAAAGATAATACTTTCTACAAAAAACGACAACGATATATATAGTAAATCTTGTCCAAAGTATTATGGCAAATCATCACATGCGTTCCAATGACATCATTCAAAAGTCCTATTATGACAAACTCTGCATATCGTTCAGGCGTTTGTAGTATCCGTCGAGTGCTAACAGATCTTCGTGTTTACCACGTTCCACAATCTCGCCCTCATACATCACACAAATCTCGTCGGCATTCTTGATGGTAGAAAGCCGGTGGGCAATAGCGATGGTGGTACGTGTCTTCATCAACCGTTCCAAGGCCTCCTGCACCTGACGTTCAGACTCTGTATCGAGAGCTGAGGTAGCCTCATCGAGAATCAGGATCGGCGGATTTTTCAAAATAGCGCGGGCGATACTGATGCGTTGACGCTGTCCACCGGAAAGTTTGCTTCCACGGTCGCCGATGTTGCTTTGGTAACCATCTTCCTTTTCCATGATGAAATCGTGCGCGTTGGCAATCTTCGCCGCTGCGATAACCTCCTCCATGGTAGCGTTCTCTACGCCAAAAGCAATATTATTGAAGAACGTGTCATTGAACAGAATGGCTTCCTGGTTTACATTCCCGATCAATCCGCGAAGGTCAGAGATGCGTACATCTTTAATGCTAGTGCCATCTATACGGATATCACCTCCCTGTACGTCGTGATAACGGGGTACCAAGTCGACTAGGGTAGACTTTCCGGAACCAGACTGCCCCACGAGCGCGATGGTCTGACCTTTCGGTACCGTCAAGTCAACTCCTTTAAGTACTTCTCGCGTTCCGTAACTAAAATGAATATCTTTGAACTCTATTTTGTCATTCAATCCATGCAACGGCACCGGATTCTCAATCTCCTTGATTTTATTTTCCGCTTTCAGGATTTTATCCACACGTTCCATCGAAGCCAATCCTTTGGGGATGTTATAGCCGGCCTTGGAAAGTTCTTTCAATGGGTTGATGACACTATACAGAATCACCATGTAATAGATAAAGGAAGGAGCATCGATCGTTGAGTGATTGGAAAGAATCAACGAGCCACCGAACCATAGAACGATTACAATCAGAATCGTTCCCAAAAACTCGCTCATGGGATGTGCCAACGCCTGACGCATGGCCACCCGGTTGATGGAATCGCGATACTCTTCACTACATTTCACGAAACGACTGATCATTTTCTGTTCAGCAACGAAAGCTTTGATAATACGCAGCCCCCCTAATGTCTCTTCCAATTGTGACATCGTATCACTCCACTTGCTTTGCGCCTCGAGCGATTGACGTTTCAGTTTCTTGGCTACAAGCCCCATCACCCATGCCATGAAAGGCAATACCAAAATAGTGAAAAGCGTTAGTTGCCAACTGATGAAGATCAATGTAGTAAAATAAGCAATAATCAGGATCGGGTTCTTGATCAGCATGTCGAGTGAACTGGTGATGGAGTTTTCCACTTCTCCTACGTCACCACTCATACGGGCAATGATATCACCCTTGCGCTCTTCGGTAAAGAATCCCATAGGCAAAGACATCACTTTGGAGTAAACCAACACACGTATATCGCGCACCACGCCGGTACGAAGCGGAATCATCACAGCCGAGGAGGCAAAATAACAAGCGGTTTTTAAGAATGTAGTCAACCCTAGAAATATCCCAAGATACAAGAGTGTAAGCGAAGCTCCGTTTGTTTGAATCAACCCGGTAACGTAATAATAGAAATTATTAATTACTACATCCTTGAAGTCTCCACTCCCCCACTCCATGAATGTATATACGACTCCGCTATCCATTTTGAACAGTATCTGGAGAATAGGAATGATCAATGAAAATGAAAAAATATTGAATACAGCAGACAAGATATTGAGCATCACCGCCCATACCATATACTTTTTATAAGGCGACAGGAAGCGTCGCATCAGTTGAAAAAATTCCTTCATTGCTTATTTTAAGTGAAATGAGCCGCAAAGATAGAGCAAATCTTCCTAATACACAGAAAATCATTGGCAAATTAACGGGATATGGGCAAAGATAATCAAACTTAACGTCGCATAACAACTGATAAACAATGATTTAAGCAGAATCTGTTTTTGTGGATTAGTTCCATTGTATCAAAGGACGAAACGTACTACTTCCAAGCGTGAACGTCGCGTATCCTGCCTTGTTCGGGTCAAATCGTAGTAGGAGAGCCATCTCTCCACCCGGATGTACAATCCTCCTAGACCCGGATGTACAACCGCTCTCCATCCGGGTCTAGGAGGGATGCACATCCGGGTGGAGAGATGGCTCTCTAAGTATGAAACGTAAACGAAGATACTATTAAAAAAACAGATGCCGGTTTGATAAAAAAGAATGTAAGGCGCTTACTGTCAGCCTTGTACTATAAATCGAACATCCGGAGTGCGTAAGAGGTGCGTAAGAGGAACAACTCTCTCTTACGCACCTCTAGCATCGATGAATAAAGGGTTTGAGCACAGGTGCGTGAGTGCGTAGCTAGTTTTCAAACTTTCTTGAGAAAAAGAGGTTGCTGTAATTGCAGTAAATAAGGCAATTCCATGATTTTTCGTGAAATATTCAGCTAAACCAGCATATTAAATAAAACTATTCATATACTTTGTATTACTTTTGTATCTGCTTACATCAATTTTAAATATATGAAGAAAGTACTCTTTATCATGGAAAGCCTACGTGGCGGGGGCGCTGAGAAAGCCTTGGTTGAACTACTGAAACGGTTCGACTATACCAGATACCGCGTTACCCTGTATCTCATATACCCTGAAGGAGTTTACCTTAAAGAGATCCCCGTTGAGGTGGAGATTATTGCTTCTTTCTCTAAAAAGCGTCCTTACTTTCAGCGTTCAATTGAAAGAAAATGTTTGAGACATTACAGAAAATACAACAGGGAATGGCCCTTGCGATTTGTCATCTACCGTACACTCAAACTCCGAAAGTTCGATACAATTATTTCCTACATGGAGGGATACTCTACCATCTTCCATCACCTGATTCGTAAACGGGCTAAAAAGAATATTTCCTGGATACATTGTGACTTAAAGAGCTTCCACTGGACTCTTCCTCAATACAAAGATGCGTCATGTGAAAAAGAGTGTTATGAACACATGGACGACATCGTATTTGTTTCACGTAATTCCATGGATGCTTTCGGAGACCTATACCCGATACAGACGCGTAAGCATTATATTTATAACATAATAGATAAGTATAAAATATGTGCGCTGGCAGAGCAGGAAGCTATCGACCACTCCCTTCTGACAATCACTTCTATTGGTAGTCTTTTCGAAGTAAAAGGCTACGACCGTTTGCTCCGTGTAGCAAAAAAACTAAAAAATGAGGGTTATCAGTTACGAATACAAATCCTTGGATCTGGGATTAACGGAGGCGAACAACCATTATTTGATTTACAGAAAGAGCTCGGATTGCAAGAATATGTTCACTTCCTTGGTTACAAAGAGTCCCCTTTTTCTTACCTAAAAGCTTCTGACATCTTTGTAAGCACCTCAATATCAGAGGGACTCTCATTTGTTATCTGCGAATCGTTGGTATTAGGAACGCCCATTGTAGCTACCCGCACAGCCGGTGCTATGGAATTACTTGGCGATGACGAATACGGACTATTGGCCGACCATGATGATGATTCATTTTACAAAGCCCTCAAACGAATGGTTGACGACGAACAGTTAAGAAAACACTACCAACAAAAGTCTCTCGAACGCGCTCGCATCTTCGACACCGAACAAACCATGAATACAATTTACAGATTGCTTTAGACCCATATCTGCCTTTCTAAAAGAATACAGGATTATGATAAAAGCTTTTCCACCGGTATTCCGTAGAGTCATCACAAAGGATCACCTGCTTTTGGGGATTATCCATAAGAAGGGCTCCATACTTTCCTAGAGTTCCCTTACTTGTTATCTGGTGTTGACAACGGCCAATAAGGAATAAATCCATATATCCCTTATCCGACCCGTTAAGATCTACTACTTTGTAAGTGTAGCAGTCGGGCAACTGCGGAATCATATCCTGTAGCACCCAGTGAGGCTCATCGGAAAAGAAATAAAAACAAGGAGAGTTAAGCTTCTCACCAAAGAAAAGAATGGATTTCCTAAAATACTCAATCGTAGCCGGCCGGCCATAAGCAAAGACTTCCGCCTTGAGATCACCTCTACGTACATGAACCGCTACAGTTTCGGGGGTTTGTTCTATTTCACGATATAGTTTTTCATTAGCAGCATCGAGCACGCCAGGAGTAATCCTAAACAAACGTCGAAAAATCGGGAGCCACACCTCTGAAGGCAATACATAATAGCCTCCCATATATATCGGCGGAGTACATTGGAGAAAAGAAAAATCATCCGGTTCATAACGCATGTCTGTGAAGTTACCAACATAGAAGAATCGGTCCCTATATAGCTTAACAGCCCTATCGGAAGGTCGTTTCAACGTAAGATACGGAAAAGCTTTCAATAAATCAAAATTGCGGACAAACTCCTGGTTTATGTCACTTCCCCATTCTTCGTAGAATGACAGATCATAACGAACCTTACATCCTTTGTCAGCATAGACCTGCCCCAGAATATACTGATGCATTTGCGAACAAATACCACCATCAACCTGAATAATTACTTTCTGGGAGATCAGTTTTCTCTTTGTCCACGATTTATAAAGTCGATATAACAACTTATCCAACACTTTCATTCTACAATGTTTTATTTATAATATTTGCGCAGATATCGGTTACCCCACCATCTGCATATTCCGTATGCAAGGATCAGTTTACGTTGCCGACGGGTCAGTCCATCCTCCAATTCAGGGAAACGTTTCAAGTCCCTGTTTGCCCTCTTCATATCAACATATACGCATTCGAACCTTCCTCGTTCCAGGCATTCGAACATCATTCGAAGATGCAACCAAGGCAAATCTTTCTCCAAAGCAGAAGTCAAACCATTCCGAACGACATAATTCTCTATCCATACCGGGTAGGCACGAAGACTTCTATAACGACTCTCCCCGATATCTTCCCGATGGCACAAAGAAGTAGAGCGTCGGTTATAGTGCAATATTGGCTTGTCAGCCGATACCACTTTTCGAGTATGCGCCAGCAACTGTACCATATAAATAGCATCTTCACCGAAAAGAATTCCAGGAACTGTTTCGATAGGATAATCTGTAGAAAGTGACCGACGCTGAAAATGAGACCAAACACTCCAATATGCCTTTCCTTGAAGTATTTTTCTCAAATAGTCAATTCCGCTCAATTCCTCAAAGTCCAATTCCATCGATTGCCGGTCGGGCTCATCCGATGAACAGAAATAAAATGGTGCCGCTACGACTTCTGCTTGACTCTCCTCAGCTTTACACACCAAATAACTTATACCCCCTTCAAGCAAGATATCATCGCTATCAAGATAAAGAATATATTTCCCCAGAGCTTTGTTTATCCCGGCTTCGCGAGCTAAAGCAGGTCCTTCATTATCTTTGTGAACTGGAATTATCCTGGAGTCAGATTGCGCATAACTGTCAATAACACTACCACTATTATCCGTACTACCATCGTTCACTACGATAATTTCGACAGGCTCATAATCTTGTGTGAGTACGCTCTCAATGCAAGCCCCCACATAGTCTTCCGTATTATAAACAGGAATAATAACTGATACCAAAGGTGTCTGATTCTTCATTCTTTTACTCAATTAGTTAGATGGACGCCATTCTCTTTTTTTGAAAGCAAAATGAGTCAGATAATAGATCGGCCAGGAATAAACAATCCGCCTGATCTTAGAACGATATTTTTGTTCCAATTCATCAGACGGCAAGTAAAGCAGTTCTCCCAGTTTACGCCGCATCTCTTTGATTGGCTCTGCCAGATATTTTGGTTTCGTCATTAACATTACTGTTTTAAACCTCCAGAGCGAGTCCCGGGTTATAGACGAAACAACCTCTTTCAACTCTTCCCCCTGAAGCAACTTCTGTTCCCGGGCAAATGCAATACGGCTGTAATCAGCCAGAAAAAAATGATAATATTTTACCGGAGTGAAGCTATGACAAATGCTTGCCTCCCGCTGTAGATAGAAGTAGAAAGAAGTATCCAGCCATACAATTCCGGAACACATAAGTGCCCATTGACATAAGGTACCGTGATCCTCAAAATAGAATCCAACAGGAAAGCGCAAAGTAGCGAATAATTCCTTCTTGTATAATTTAGACCAAGAAGCGCTACTCACCTTGTTTTGAATCAAATCGCGTGCAACTTCCCGCCCATCGCGTAAATAAACTCCTCCTTCATTTGAATAGAGTTGCTCTATACGTCCGTCTTCATACACATAACAGAAATTGCAATAAACCATATCAACCTGATATGTATCCATAGCCCGAAACATCTCTTCATACATCTGAGGAGCAATATAGTCATCACTATCTACAAAGCCGATATAAGGCGATGAGGCAACATCTATTCCTGCATTACGGGCAAATGACAATCCGGCCACAGGCAAATGAAGCACCTTAATACGAGGATCAATACGCGCATACTCATCACACATCTCCGAAGAACCATCATCTGAAAGATTCTCGACCAAAATAATCTCAATATCCTCCAGTGTTTGATTACGAACCGACTCTACGCATTTATGCAAATAATTTGCTGTATTATGGACGGGTATAATTACACTTATCTTACTCATAAAATCAAATCTTATTCAACATAAACTTAGGATTCTCTTTTCGATTTACACAGCCGAAAGGTAAAATAGACTTTGGCATAAAGACTTAGAAGGAAACATCCGGAAAGCAGTTTTGCATTACCCAGATATTTTATCAATTCCTGACGGGAAACCTCCGGATATAAGGTGAGCAATTCTATCACAATCAACTTCATCCGCTTTTTCCAAGTAAAAGGAGGCTTACACCGCAGTATCCTATAGTAATTTTCAATCCAGTTAAAAAAATCCATAGAAGCTAACACCCTACGCCGCTTCAGTAAGATATCCGTATTCGAAGAAACGTTTAAACCACTATCCCTCCATAACACTTTTGTTTCAGGTACAGTATAGATTCCTTGTTCCTGAGCACAAACCATTACTGTAGCATTGTCTGACCTATATGCCAAATCAAATCCGACGAATCCGCCCTTTTGCCAAAAAGTTTCTGTGCGAAACACAAATTCAGGCATACGGGCATCAATTCGATTGGTATATAGTAATTGAAAGAAATCATCAGAAGAAAGAAGAGAAGGAAAAGGATTGCATTCCTGAATAACTTTACCTTCCATATTTATGACCTGAAGATCGAAATGATACACATCATATTTCCGCTCTTTCTTCAAAGCTTCAAAGAAGTGCGCCACATTATCCGGTCCCATCTTGTCGTCGTCTGAGAAAAGACAGAAATAGTCTTCATCATTGATCATCTTCACACACCGATCCCATTGAGAAATAAGATTATGTCCACCTTGATTCTCATCGAAACGGCGATATATGATATTCAAACGATGAGTATATTTTCTTACAATATCTTCCAATGGCCAGGGACTGTGATCATCTCCTATATAAACTGTAAAGTTCAAACACGACTGATTTGCTAAAGACTCAAGTGTTTCATCCAGAAATTGGTCCTTATAGGCAGGTATTACAATAGCAAGCGTAGGTTCCATATTTTAATGCCTTAAATATTCTCTATAACGTGTTTCAACCGCCCCATGATGACCGGCCAAGAATAGTTCTCCTTTACATACCTGACTCCTTTAGCTCCCATTTGAGCTCTCAATGCGTCAGAAGTTTCCAATCGCCGGAGTTTAGAAATGAAATCCCATTCCCAATTATAATACAAAGCGGCGTATCCGCTTTTTTTGCAGTGTTCTTTTAAGACAGCGCATCTCCCATTTACCAGCATTGCTTTTTGCTGACTCATAGCTTCCAGCAAAATTAATGACAGGCTTTCATATTTAGAAGGATTAATAAAGACCTTTGCATGTTGCAGAATAGTCATTTTTTCCCCCTCAGACACAAATCCGGTATAGATTATATCAGGATGTGCAATAGTCTCGCCAAACAATCCTCCAACTAACACAAATCTCAAATTGGAATCTTTATATTTCTTCTTGTATTCTAAAAAATATTTTACGACATTATTCAATTTTCCCGACTCAACTCTGCCTATATAAAGCAGGTATTCATTGGGCAACTGATATTTTTCACGAGTCTCTTCCCAGCCGGCAGCCTCGGGCTCTTCGATACCGACACTTACTATTCCATGGGGAGCGATCGGTTTACCTATTATACCTTTTGCTAATCGTTGTTCTGCTTCAGTATTAAAAGCGATATATGCGACCTTAGAAAACACAAATGTCAATATTGATCGGAAGGATGTCCCATAATAATGCATTGTTGGAATTAATACTGCTTTTTCACCAGCATACAATACTGTATAATACATCAAAGGATAATCCAATGATAAAGCAATAAAGACCTGATATTCGGCTTTATGGTTCTTTATAAAATTAAACAACTTGGATGAATAAAAAAGCTGACTATTCAGAACTCCCAACTCAGCCTCACACTTATATGTCCAGAGAGGAAAAATATAAGAAAGAGGTACAAGGAGACGACATTGATAAAGAAATCTTCTTACCTTCTTAGCAGGCTTGGCCGCTTTGGCGTATTTATTAATCCACTCCTTATGTATAGGATCAGTACTAAACCTACGGATCAGTACACCATTGAGCACCTCCTCCCCTTCCTGAAGTTCATCACCACCAGTCACATAATTCTTCACGCAAGTTGTCAGAACCTCTACATCATAGTCCTCAACCAGACGTTCTGCAAGCATCCGGCAATGATATTCAGCTCCTCCATTAATATCCTGGCCATAACGCACAACAACAAAAGCTACTTTTTTCCTTTTTGCACCATTCATAAGTTCACTTCTTTAAAACAACCTTATTCAAGTCGCGAGAAGCAAAAGTACTGAAATATATTGTTCAACCCCTACTTCTATTATATTTTTATTTATCTTAGTGCTCTAATTCTATATATAAGTATGATTCGAATTCTTTACATTTCCGTTGGAGAAGGGGGCTCAGACCAAGCCTTAATAACCCTATTAAAACAATTAAAACAGAATCTGAGTATTTCACCGTTGGTGGTTTTAAGAAAGCAAGCAACAGCAACTACTCTAAAACAACTGTCGGCAGAAGGAATTCCATTTCGACTGTTTGATTTTGATTTCTTCTGGTATCCACAAAAGAAGTACCCGTGGCGCTATCTTAGTCGCTTACAAATGACCCGGAAAATGAAGAAACAAAATCAAGTCATGACTCAAGCCATCATAGAATTAGCCAATGAATATAAAATTCAACTCATACATACCAATTCTTCCGCTTTTCAGTTTGGCCTAGAAGCAGCGCAAGCCTTGCAAATTCCACATATATGGCATCTCAGGGAATATCAATCTCTTGATTTTGGCAAGTCACACGCCTATTCCTTGGATTACATAAAAAAGCGAATGAATAGAATAGGTAATTTCAACATTGCAATCACTAAAGGTATATATACTTTTTATCAATTAAAGGACGAAAACTCAACAGTTATTTATGATGGGATTAACCTACCCCAACAAATACAAGAATCATCTCGAAAACCATTTTATCTCTTTGCAGGAAGAATTGTCAAAGAGAAAGGTGTGTATGTACTACTTAATAGTTTCGTAAGATACATGCAAGCAGGCGGCTCTTATCACTTATATTTTGCCGGTAGTTATAAGAGTAAAACTAAAAAGAAATTAGACCAACAAATTAGCAAGCAATCGCTAACTGATAAAATCCACTTTGTGGGTCCAATAGAGACAGAAGAGCTTTACAGACTAATGCAAACAGCCTCAGCCACCATTGTACCTTCACAGTTTGAGGCCTTCGGATTAGTGACGGCTGAAGCAATGCTTAATAAATGTTTGCTAATAGGCAGAGATACAGGAGGGACCAAAGAACAGTTTGACAATGGCTTTCAAGAATGCGGTGAAGAGATCGCTTTGCGATTTCATTCAGAGAAAGAGCTCACCGAGCTTCTCATGGAAGTAGAAAACAGCAATATAGAAATTCTCCAAAAAATGAAACTTAGAGGATTTAAAGTAGCCTCAAGTCTTTATTCCATCGAAAGAAATGTAGCACAAGTAACTCAACTATACCAAAAAGTATTACAGAAAAAATAAAGCAACAAAAGGCCTTTTCAGGTATTAGCCCTCTCAGTTAGAACCTTATTCCCTAATACAGGCTTAACTAATCCGGCAATATTTCGAAACATTTTACATAAAAAATTTTAATACTACACACTTTTGTTTACATTTGCAGCAAAAGAGGGCTGAAAACGCCCAACAAACATCTCATCTAAGATAATACCGTCTTTGTCATTAAACCACTTGGAGGTGAAATAAACTCTAAAAATAATTGAATTATGAAAACAAAAATGAAGTTTCTGCTTATGAGAAAATTTTATGTATTAATGGTATTACCATTTATTTTCGCATGTTCACATGAGAACGATGTACTTGATTCAGCAACAAATAGTAGTGCTGAAATCTTAACTCCCAAAAACACCAGAGCAGCTTCTGGCGAATATCGGATGCTCGGATTTAGCTACGATATCACTAGAGAATCACTAGACAAAGAATCTTATCGCCGCTTGGTAATTGACGTAGAAAAGCTTGCAACAGAATCTAGGCTTTCCATAATTACCAATCCTGAGACAGGTGGTAGAAATTACTATTATTATGGCTACAACTCTAGTGAATACCTGAAGGATATAACGACAAAATCAGGCTTTAGCGCAACTGTATCCGGATCAGAACTCACCAAGGCAGGAAGCTTAAAAGGTTTCTCTGGAAACATTAGCAACAACAGCGATCTTTCCACAAAGTATTCGTATTCCACTAAATTCTCTTTTGCTAGTGTTGATGTTTCCAAATACGTTAATTCATTAAGAATTGAAGAAACACCATCTTTCCTTTCCGGGTATGTAACAGACAAATTCATAAGAGACTTGGAAGAATTGACTGCCGATGAGTTTGTTGCCGCTTATGGGACTCATGTATTAACCGATATAACGCTAGGGGGAGTACTGCGAGTTCTGTATAGGTCCTCAATCATTGATGAAATGAGCACCTCTACCAAAACGAATACACTAAAAGCGGGATTTAACGCCTCTTTAGGCAAAATAGGCTTAGGCATGGCAATTGATGAATCCGCAACGATAACAGAAACTCAAGTTAACAAAAACATAGAAAAAACAATATTTATCCTATACAAATCTGGAGAAGGAGTAGACGTAATATTTGATGAAAGAATTGATAAATACTATCCTACAATAAACAAATATAGTTGGGAACAGTCCGTCAATAAATCAAATGCAGGACTTGTTAATGTGAATTGGGCAAATACGTTACCCATTTATGATTTCATACCTCAGTCACACTCATACAAAAAACAAGCCATCAAGGATGCTGTAAAAAATTACATCGAGAGAAATCAAATACTCCCATTAGAGTTGACACCCGTATACCAATGGTATCGCTCAAGTGGAGGGACATACGCCTACGGAACAAATTCAACACAAGTACATGGTTCTGGATATACATGCCAAGGAGTTGCATTTTGGGTACCCAAATATTCAAGCAATGAAACAATCCCTGTTTATCAATGGTATCGTTCAAGTGGAGGGCTATATGCATATGGCACCAATACAACTCAAGTACATGGATCTGGATACATATGCCATGGGGCTGCTTTCAACACACCTAACCCAACAACTTTCAATCCAGACTTAATACCGATTTATCAATGGTATCGTCCAAGCGGTGGACTATATGCCTACGGTAGCAATACGACTGAAGTTCACGGCCCTGGCTATATCTGCCATGGACGAGCTTTTTGGGCTTATAAATAAATTCATCATAATCCAAGTGGCCAACTTCAATATCCCCCGCTATTTATCCTAAATCAGCGGGGGATAAATATGGTTACCATATATTTCATTACACAAAACCCCATCGACACACAACAACACTATTTCAACCGATCGCTATCTTTCGTCAACACCCAAGGAAATAGATGGCTTACCATTTTATTCAGCCGCTCTATCAAATAACTACCATAACCTGCTGCGAACGTTTTCTTCAAATGGGACAAAAGTTCATCTTTTATCTGAGAATCCGTTCTTAACCTCTTGATATCTTTGTAAAAAGCACCATGCCTTAAAAATCGTTTATACCGCCCCATAGTAGGAATCATTTTTTCGACAGCAGCTACAACCTGCATATCTTCATAAACACCCTTACCCTGGGTATTCGACTTTACCGTAGTACTCGACGAATGTTGCCTGAAACAATTCATCTTTTTATAAACTTCAACCACTTCTCCCTGGCGAGCCATTTCTATCCAGAAAAGCCAATCACCGCAGTAGCGCATATTGAAGCAGGATAGATCTGACACATTGTTAAAAGCCTCTTTGCGGAACAACACACCACTGGCATTATAGATATAATTGCGCCAATATAGGTTATGTAAGATATAATCAAGCCCATTAAACACAGAGAACCCCGATGGATTCGACTGTTGCCGAGAACTCCAACGATCGAAATCAGTCTTCATCCGATTCCCATCTTCATCTATACAATAGGAGCCTAAAAAGCAAAAAATAGCGCGAGGATGTTGATCCAATAAAGAAACAGCAGTTTCCAAAAACTCAGGATCGGCCCAGTCATCACTCTCAGCCAACCAAATATACTCTCCTTGCGCCAAGCTTATTCCTTTTTGCCATTGAATAAAAGGACTTCCCGAGTTCGAAGAGTTCACATCCAAAACTGAGACATGAGCATTGTCTGAATATTGCCGCAGAATCTCTAGACTCCCATCCTGCGATGCATCGTCCAAAAGAATCAACTCATAGTTCTCATAAGTTTGATTCAAAACAGACTCAATACGAGCAGGCAAAAAACGGGCATAATTATAGTTGGGTACAACAACACTGACTTTGGGTCTCCTATCCATATTTTGGCGATTAATTGCATTACAAAGATAGGTAATAATCCAGCATTCAGGCAGAAGATTGCAAAAAAACAAAAAAACTAATTTCAAAGCTACATTATGAATAAAATCAAAAGCCTATTTATACAACTATCATATATATTCTTTATATTTGCGACATAATTTTTGGCCAATGATATCACCATCTTGTTGTCTCGCTAGAAAAAACGAGAATCCTGCGGGAGTGACTACCTCATTAATAATCTCAACCTATAACTGGCATGAGGCTCTATATGTATGCTTAAAAAGCGTACTGGAGCAATCAGTGTTGCCAGACGAGATTTTAATTGCTGATGATGGGTCCAAAGAAGACACCCGCTTGGTGATACAATACTTCTCAACCATATCACCTGTCCCCATTATTCATGTATGGCACGAAGACCTTGGTTTCCGATTGAGTATCATCCGAAACAAGGCCATAGCTCTAAGTTCCAAAGATTATATTATCCAGATAGACGGAGACTTAATATTGCATCGACACTTCGTGAAGGATCATATCGCATTTGCCCGAAAGAACTGCTTCTGCAGCGGGAGTCGTGCCTTGATAAAGAAAAAAACAACCCAGAAGCTTCTTTCTCAAAAAAGGACAGACATATCAATCTGGCACAAAGGGGTAAAGCACTCCATAAACGCCATTCGTTTCACTCCGCTTAGCCCCTTATTGGTTAATTACCGCCGGAAGGATGCATCCTACTCGCGGGGATGTAACATGGCTTTCTGGAAGGTAGACTTGATGACAGTAAATGGTTACAACGAATCCATAACCGGCTGGGGATGTGAAGATCACGAATTGGTATATCGGCTCATCAACGCAGGTATACGTAAACGTACCATAAAATTTAAAGCAATCGTATTTCACTTGTTTCATCGATTCCAATCAAGAAACAATCTGGATAATAATCATTTGGTGTTAAACAACACAATCAAACAGAAGTTGATCTGGTGCGATAATGGGATCTCACAACACCAAAAAGAGTAAAGCTTATGAAAATAGGGTTTGATGGAAAACGGGCTTCACAGAATTTCACCGGATTAGGAAATTACAGCCGATATATAGCGGATATTTTATGCCGATTTTATCCACAAAATCAGTATGTGCTCTATACGCCTAAAAAAAAGAGCAATAAGATGTTGGATAGACTACTTGAGAAACACCCGATGCTCAGCGTTTCCTATCCGCTTCAATCATGTTGGAAAAAGCTCAACGCCTTATGGAGAGTTTGGGGGGTAACCAAACAGATGCAGGAAGAAAGCATAGATGTATTTCATGGCCTCAGCAACGAGCTTCCGCTGAATATCCGACACAATAAAACAATAAAAAGTGTTGTAACCATTCATGACCTGATATTCCTCCATTACCCACAATACTATCCTGTAATCGATCGACATATTTACGCATTCAAGTTCAGAAAAGCTTGTCAGAATGCCGATACTATCATTGCTATCAGCGAATGTACCAAACGGGATATTATCCGGTTTTTCAATATACCGGAAGATAAAATCCATATCATTTACCAGGGTTGCGACACCTCTTTTGCTTTTCCGGTAACCGACGAAAAGAAAACAGAAGTACAACAGAGATACAGTCTGCCCAAACGTTACATACTTAATGTTGGCAGTATTGAGGAGCGCAAAAACGCCCTTTTGGCAGTCCGGGCTCTGGAAGAGGTTCCACAAGAGGTACATCTTGTAATTGTAGGGCGACGCACTTCCTATACGGAAGAAATAGAAAAATACATCCTGAAGAATCATCTTCAAGACAGGGTACATATACTGAACGGCATTCCTTTTGCTGACCTTCCCACAATTTTTCAACTGGCAGAAGTCTTTGTATATCCATCACGCTTCGAAGGGTTCGGAATACCCATTATAGAAGCCATTCATTCGGGAGTACCTGTAGTTGCCGCCACAGGATCGTGTTTGGAAGAAGCGGGCGGCCCCCATGCCATGTACGTACATCCCGATGATGTAAAAGCATTGGCGAAGACTTTCAACACCTTACTCTCGTCTCCGGAGATAAGGCAAAATATGATAAAGAAAAACAAGGAATATGTAACACGCTTCGCAGAAGAACGACAAGCCAATGAGCTAATGGCGATTTACAACTCGTTGCTCAAGTAGTTTCAGCGGGATGAGTAATCAGACAAAAACAGGTCGCAATAATCATATGGTCGCAAGTGGGCATCATAAAAAGTTTTTTCTTTCTTCCAAAGTATCTGAGAGATTCCCGATGGAGGAATACATCCTCTTAATTTACGCGACAGACGGAAGAGAAATATGTTCAGGATAATAAATGGCGCTTTCTCTTTCTTGGCTGCACGTCGTAAAGTATACTGTGAGAAAAACGCATCGCTGTATTCAATAGCCTTCTTTACAACAAGCTCTGTATCCCAACCACGAACAGATGCATATTCTTTCATAATAAACGCTAACACCTCCCTGGAGATACAAAGCCGTCTCATATTCTGACAAACAGTTTCGCAATCGATCTCAGAAAGTAACTTCATACGGTTTACATCGACAATAGAAAATTGAAACTCCCCGTCCGGCAAACGATTGAATAATATATTCCCGGGAGAATAATCCAGATGCAAAATACCTTTCTCATGCAAAGCAGCGGTGTACCGGGCAAAGGCCGTCAGCAAGGCCTCATTTCCCTCAACCTTGCCTTCCATCACTTGACGTACGGTTTCACCGGTATCGTATCTGCAAATATAATAACTGTTGGAAATAAGACCATTTTTATAAATTTCAATCATGGCCACAGGATCGGGAGTCAGAAAACCTAAACGTTTAATCTCCATGGAATACATAAAAGAACGGAGCGCCTTTGACTTACGAAAAAAAGAATAGGCGATACGATTGAGGAGGAAGGGCTTCTTGAAACTCTTAACGACTAGCGTCAGATCATTGACATATTGCTTTTTCAGCACATTTCGTGCTGCATATATCAAATCCCCGTTCCCTTCAAAAGTAAAAGGAACGCTTTCAATATATTCTTGCAAATACCCGTATGTCGGATTAGTCAATACTTTCATATTTATCCCTAAAAACCTCGCCTCACCTAAAAAAAGCAACAATTGCCTCGAAATACTCATGCAAAGTTAAACAAATCTGTTGCATATAGAAAATTTATCTCATATATTTGCCCTGAAAAGTATATAAATACAAGAGAACGAGAAATATCTTTGTGGTAAAAGCAACAATAAGTACATCATTTTACTATTGATAAACAAAATTTCTTTTAAACAGCATGCGATGAGTTTAAGCAAAAAGATTAAAACATATATTTATGGGACCATTCCCTATTATACTACTTTATTCTTCAATCCCAGATCTTTTACATTGAAATACTATCAAAGTATTCATGAGAGAGGATATCGGAGATTCGTATTCGGATTTGAGAACGAGTACGACAATTTCCCGCACCAAGTTGGAAAAGACGAAGAAAAAGAACTATATTATGTGATACATGGTAACAAAAGACTTTATTTTAAACGCAACCTACCCCTAAAAAAGATCAAAGGCATGTACCGCGCACTTCTTATAGAACAAGACATACGATCGGCACACCATTACATGGACAGCAAAGAAGAAATAAGAGGCAAAGTTTTTGTCGATATCGGATCTGCCGAAGGATTCTCTTCACTTGACAATATAGAGGAAGCCTCACATATTTATTTGTTCGAGAAAGATCCGGATTGGCTGGAAGCCCTGCAGGCAACTTTCGAACCCTGGAAAGAGAAGGTGACAATCATCCGGAAGTTTGTAGGCGATCGTTGCGATGAAAACCACGTAACCTTGGACAGCATCTTCCATGAGAACAACTCTCACAACCTATTCCTCAAGATGGATATTGAAGGCGCCGAACGAAAGGCACTTAACGGATGCAAGAGGTTATTCTTATATGCAACACATCTAAACTTTGCTATCTGCACTTATCATTTGCCGGATGACAAAAAGATTATAACTAGATTCCTAAACAATTACTCCTGCTCATACATAAACCAAGAAGGTTATTACAGACGCGGATACCGAAGTATTTTGTTAAGAGGATGCAAGAACGACCAGCAACCCATGGAATGATTCTTACATCTATTTCAAGAATGCAAATGCCTTTTCCATAGCAGCGGCCAGGTAGTGACCTTCAGACAGTTGCTTACTAACCTTCTCTACATTTGATTTCATGTCCTGATATTGTTCATTGGTCAGATTTGAAAGAATCTCATCAAGTTCTTCCAACGACCGTACACAAATACCAATCTGGTGCTGACGTACAAAACCGGCCAGCGCAGCTTTCTCCCAAATGATAATGGGAAGTTCACAACGTATATACAACGAGGTTTTGTGCGGATTGTTGTATTGCAGATATTCG
Organism: Bacteroides sp.; assembly: GCA_031554635.1. GTDB lineage: Bacteria > Bacteroidota > Bacteroidia > Bacteroidales > Bacteroidaceae > Bacteroides. The sequence continues at coordinate 5,307 of JAVBVD010000023.1, read as the reverse complement.
CCCCAGTTACCGGCACAAGTAGAAGCCGACGATCCGTCCCACACCAGTCCGAAATCGCCCTCGGCAGAACCGATCAACTGATCGGAAGGAACAAACCCCTTGTACTCGAAATACTGGCTGCCTCTAGCCTGTTCGCATTCGAAACCGCTTCCATAAAGCACAAACCGATAGGAATGGATGAATTCGCCTACTTCATACAAGAAAGCGTTTTTCCGATGGTTCAATGCTCCCGCGTACAACACCCGGTAGGGTTTCTGCCCTTGCACATATTTCTTGGGAGCGACGGACGATAGATAGTCGAAGATTTCCAACGCACCTACCTCTGCGCGGCAATGACGATCGTCCAGCCATTTCTTCATGACTTCATTATGAGCAATGATGTAATCCGAATGATTCAGTCTTTTGATCTCCTCCTTTTCCGTCAGCTTTCCTCTTCGAAAGCTTCCCAGATCGTGAATGAGCGTCACCACTTTGCACCCGCGCCAGTGCGCCAGGTTGCAAACAAACGCATAATACTTTTTAAGCGGGTATTGCAATACCAGTATATCGCCTTTGCGAAGGCTAAAGGGAGTTTTCAGCACACCGGCAAGTGTCAGAAAGAAAGAGAGAACCGTGTTGGTATGGAACGTCCGGCGCAAGCCGACATTCCGATAATGCAACCGATCCATTATCTGCTCAATATCAGTCTTCGCCTTGTTGCCGGCACTGCTCAGCCCTTTATAGTTCTTTGACAGGTAACAAATCATATCGCTAACTCTTTGTGTGATAATTCCAAAGCCGAAGCTACCGCATCATCCATATCATAATACACGTATTGTCCCAATCGTCCGCCCAGAAGCAGATTCGGTTGTTGAGCTGCCAGCTCCTTGTACCGTCTGCAAAGCGCGGTATTCCTTTCATCGTTTATCGGATAGTAAGGATCGGTTCCGGGCATAAAGGCAGCCGGATATTCGCGACTAATGACCGTATGCGGTTGCTTGCCAAACTCAAAATGTTTATGTTCCACCACCCGGGTATAGGGAACTTCCCGATCGTTGTAATTAACCACGGCATTTCCCTGGTAGTTTTCCATTTCTAGCCGTTCGTGCTCGAAACGAAGGCTCCGGTATTCCAGATGTCCGAAGCAGTAGCCAAAATATTCATCGATACATCCTGTATACAGAATTTTATCGGCACAGGCATCCAGTTCGGTGCGATGCTGGAAATAATCGGTATCCAACCGCACCTCTACCCCATCGAGCAGTCCGCCGATGAGAATATTAAACCCGCCTTTCGGAATCCCCTGATACTCGTCGTTGAAGTAATTATTATCGTAGGTAAAGCGGAAAGGCACCCGCTTGATGATGAATGCCGGTAATTCGGTAGCCGACCGCCCCCACTGCTTCTCGGTATAACCTTTGATGAATTTCTCATAGATATCCCGTCCGCACAATTTCAGAGCTTGCTCCTCCAGGTTGGCGGGCGATGCAATATTGGCATATTCACCCCGTTGCTGTTCGATGACCGCCAGCGCTTCTGCCGGCGTATTCACTCCCCACAACTTATTAAAGGTATTCATGTTGAACGGGAGGTTATAGAGCTTGCCTCCATAATTGGCCAAAGGAGAATTTGTATACCGGTTGAACTCAACAAAACGGCCGACAAAATCCCACACTTTCTTTTTACTTGTATGGAAAATATGCGCCCCGTACTTGTGTACATGAATGCCGTCCACGTCTTCACAATAAATATTTCCACCGGTTTGCGGACGCTTGTCAACAACCAGACAACGTTTCCCGGCAGCTTTAGCCTGGTGGGCGAATACGGCTCCAAACAAGCCCGCACCCACTATCAGATAATCATATTCCTTACTCATAATTCACTCCGTCCAATGATTCCTTCTATTTTCTCGATCACCTGCTCGGGCTTAATCTCCCACAAACAAGCATAGTCTTTCCGGAAGCAGGGTTTCTGCCCATACACCGAACACGGACGGCAGGATAATTCCGTCTGTACGGTATTGACCGGCAGTTGCTTCCATCCCATAAACCCGGCGTACGGATGGGTGGCGCCCCAAACAGACACCACGGGAATATTCACCAGCGAAGCCAGGTGCATATTGGCCGAGTCCATGGAAAGCATCGCATCCAGACGGCTCATCATATTTAATTCGGTACGCAAATTAAGTTTGCCTACCATTGAAACCACAGACGGGTATCTCTGTGTCCACTCTTCGAACACAGCCTGTTCTTCTTTTCCTCCGCCAAAGAGAAACACCTTTACCTGTGGGTTAGCGGCAAAATGCGCCACTACCTTCTCTTGCAACTCCAGCGGATAGATTTTACCTTTATGCCGTGCAAAAGGAGCGATGCCCAGCCATTTAGTGTCGCCTTTCATTCCGGTAAACGGTTCGATCTCCGCAAAGTCGCCCTTTCCCTCACCATAAATTGAGGCAAAGTTCAACAATACCGGGAAGCCCAATTGCTCGAGCACATCGGCATACCGGCGGAATGAGCTCTTCTGATTTTCCACGATCTTATCCCGACGACGCACCAATTGCCGTTTCCCTTTCCGGCCCTTGCAGATGGAAGCCACCTTCACCCCCGATAGCCGGAGCAACCAGGTCAGGTAATGGGAACGCAACACCCCATGAAAATCGGCAACACAGTCGAAATGCATCTTTCGCAGCTCACCGAACAATCCGGTCAGACCAAAGATATCCTTGTGCCTACCGGTCAGATCGGCATCTATAAAACGCACGTTTTCGGGTAACCCCTGAAAAAGAGGTTGCCACACGGTACGACTCAACACTGTAATCTCGTGCTGCGGATACTGTATGGCTAAAGAATGAAGAATGGGGATGGTCATAGCGACATCCCCTAAAGCAGAAAAGCGTATAACTAAAATACGGGCCATTTATTATTTCTTTGCATAAAGCACCGGATTCAATGCCGGGTCATTATACATCTTCATTTGTTTATATACTTTCATATATTTCCTTCCGGCTTCGATATCGGCCAGCAGCTGGTCGATAGCCGAAGAAAGATCTTTCTTTTGTTCAAGAAGGATGTTCAACTTAGTTTGACACTGGGCGAGGTGTTCCGCTGTCGTGTCCGTACGTTGCACTTCCTGCTGCATATGATAAATCTTCAGCACCAGGATAGACAAGCGGTCGATGGCCCAAGCCGGACTTTCCGTATTGATCGTAGCATCCGGCAATGGCTTCACATCTTTGTATTTATCGAGGAAATAACTATCGACCAACTCCACCAGATCGGTCCGATCCTGATTGGACTTATCAATACGGCGTTTCAGCGCCAACGCTTCGACCGGATCGATGTTCGGATCGCGAATAATATCTTCAAAATGCCATTGCACGGCATCGATCCAGTTTTTTAGATACAGATAGTATTCTATGGACTTCAATTCGTAAGGATTATTCATCGGAGCGTCTACACTGTCCGTGATGTGATAATCGAGAGTTGACTTCTCGAAGATAGGATAACAAACGTTTGTAAATGTCATATTCTTAGCTTGTTTGATTACAATAATATGACAAAACTATGCAATAATTCTCATACAAGCAACCGTTTGCAGCTTTTTATTTTTACCTTTGCTCGGACAAGAGGAGATATGTATATGAAAATTATCATTGACGACAAGATTCCTTACATCAGGGAAGCCATTCAGAAGATAGGAGCAGAAGCCATTTATCTGCCGGGAAAAGCTTTCACGCCGGAAACGGTACGCGATGCCGATGCATTGATCGTCCGCACCCGTACGTATTGCAACCGGGACTTGCTCGCAGGAAGCCGGGTGAAGTTTATCGCCACCGCCACCATCGGGTACGATCATATCGATACGGATTATTGCCGGAAAGCCGGAATTACCTGGACCAATGCACCCGGATGCAACTCAGGGTCTGTGGCCCAATACATACAATCTTCGCTTCTTTTACTGGAAACCACTCTCGGAAGAAAACTGAACGAGATGTCGATCGGAATTGTCGGCGTGGGAAATGTGGGCTGTAAAGTGGCAGTCGTTGCCCGAAAGCTGGGAATGCGGGTTTTGCTCAATGACCTTCCCCGTGCCGAGGCGGAAGGTGACACGGTATTTGTCGCCCTCGAGCAGATAGCCGGATGCGATGTGATCACTTTCCACGTACCTTTATATAAAGAGGGAAAGCACAAAACTTTCCACCTGGCCAATCGGAGCTTCTTCGAATCATTAAAACGCAAGCCTGTTCTTATCAATACATCCCGTGGGGAGGTAGTAGAGACGAACGCCCTACTGGAAGCACTACAAAACGGGAATGTTTCCGAAGCCATCATCGATGTATGGGAGGACGAACCCGATATTCACCCCGAACTGCTCCGAAGAGCCATGATAGCCACCCCGCACATTGCCGGTTATTCGGCCGACGGAAAGGCAAACGCCACCCGCATGTCTATGGAAGCATTGTGCCGGTTCTTCCAAATCAAAAGCAATTTCACAATTACGCCTCCGCCACCTGAGTCGTTTCAGATTCGGGCAGCCACTCGTCAGGAAGCATTATTAAAGATATATGACCCACGCATCGATAGCGAAAGGCTGAAAGAAGCCCCGCTACTTTTCGAGCAATTTCGTGGCAACTACCCTTTAAGAAGAGAAGAAGAAGCCTACCATATTATAATAGACTAATACTCGATCCATTACTTACACAACAGACGTTCGATCACCTTCGGGAAATGCTCGTACTCCAATGCATGCACTTTCTTTGCCACATCGTCCGGGGCATCTTCCGGCAACACCGGACAAACCGCCTGGAAGATGACACTTCCTTCATCATAATGTTCGTCTATATAATGTATGGTGATACCGCTTTCTTTTTCGCCGGCAGCCACTACCGATTCATGTACCCGGTCGCCATACATTCCCTTACCGCCGAACTTGGGTAGCAAAGCCGGATGTATATTTATAATTTTTTCGGGATAAGCATGCAAAAGCACTTCCGGCACACGCAGCAGAAATCCTGCCAGCACTATAAAGTCTACCTGATATTCGCGCATGCAGGCCAACACGGCCTCGCCGGTCGCCCAGTCGGCCTTGGCAAACACCCTGGCAGGTACGCCTAACTGTGCCGCACGTTCCAAAACGTAGGCATCTGCTTTATTAGAAACTACCAATGACACTGTTACCGAGTCATTTTCTTTAAAATACCGAATGATATTTTCGGCATTCGTTCCGGAACCGGAAGCAAAAATCGCTATGTTCTTTCCCATAATCTACCCTTTTCGATGCACAGATTAGTGAAAAATGTGCAAAACACCTCATTTATTTACTCAAATA
>JAVBVD010000016.1:0-103533 GCA_031554635.1 Bacteroides sp. | reverse complement strand
CCACCATACCCAAGGGGTAACGCCCATTTGGCGGGAGAGTTCGAGGATGCCGTAAGCTGCTCCGCGCGGATCGCTTCCCAGGATGAACAGATAGGTGTTATGGCTGTCTTGTATGGTTTGTATTTTGTAGGCTTCCCATTTGCCGGTTACATCGGCTACATTTAATTTGTATTTGGAAACAAGGCTGTCAAACGTTGTGTCTTTTCCCGGGATGCCGACGATGATGGAATGGTTCTTTAGCTCGCCTGTTCGGGATATCGCTTTTTCGTTGACAAGTTTGGAGTCGGCTATCAACATATCCAGAGCTGTGTTTACCACTTGCTCATTGCCTGAATAATGAATGAATGTTCCGTCCTGATTTCCTATCAGGCGGAATGGAGATTGCGCATTCGTGCGGATACTCGCAAGCACAACAACAAATAACAATAGCGTGAAATACCTCTTCATGATATTATCTTTTTTTTATTCTAATTCTTTACTATTTGCAAAAATAGTATAATTGCCTTAAAAATGAGGTGCTCTTTTTGATCTAATTGGTATAGTTTTAGCCCAGTTTTCTTTCAACCAGGTGTGAACATACATTAGTCCTTAAATACGATAGCAGAATATATAGTTACAAAGCAATTATCGCTTCCGTATATAGTTTTGGTCTTATCTGTCCATACAGGTTTAATGCCCGTTACTTCTATTACCAATGTATAACTACTCTCGGGAAGTTCAGGAGTCGTTATTCGCATAGCCTTTTCCGGATATTTACTATAAAAATCAACCAAAGAAGAATAGACTGTGTCTTTTTTGGCGTCCAAGACACTCACTCTGGCATATCCGCTATGAGGGTTTGATTCACCTATTATCATGACCTGCGTACCTTTGAAGGGAGTCGTCAATACGCTCCCCTTTATATTTGAGTGTAGTCTTCCGTTTTCATTTTTCCATCCGTTGGAAAGTGTCATTCGCTTCATGGATATTGCCTTTCCTTTGCTCGCCATATCTACTGGCTCTATGCGGTCAATATCCCAACTCTGCCAGTATTCCGGAATAGATAATTTTGTACCCTCCGCCTGCATCGGCATCCATACATAGGTTGCTGCCGAGGCTTGATGCGGGAACGACCAACGGTCACCCATGAACATCGGAATGGTATCATTCCCCCGTTTCAAAGGAAAAACGAATGTACTTTGAGAGTTATATGTCAGTTTACCTTCCGGGCAAAATAGTCCTTGCCTAGTCCAAGGGCCTTTCATGTTCGGAGCTGTATAATAATAATTATCGTTCTTCTCCCAACTGGTAAGACTGGAATAGAGCATATAATACATGCCGTTTTTTTTGAACATGGCAGGTGACTCTCCAGAACCTGATAATTTCTCCAGTACCATAGCTTCTGCAGAGCGATAATCCTCACTCAAACGGTAAATAATGCCGTGATGAATCAATAAATACCCCTTCCCATCTGTATCCTGAAAAGTACCCATGTCCCATCGCTTGATAGGTTCTCCTTTGTATAGTAGTGGTCCATGCAGTGTGTATTCGCCGGCAATGGTACTGCAAGTAGCATAGCCGATATAAGGGTCCTTATACCCCATATCATCCGCATGCATGTACATAACGTATTCCCCGGTGGAAGGACATTTCATCACTTTCACCCGCTCACCTACCCGGTTAGGACCCAGTATCCCGTTCGGTTGCATGGGTAGCACAATCTTTTCAAACGTCCAGTTGACAAGATCATCCGAAGAATAACAGCTAAAACCGGGGAAAGCATTGCTTTTGTCAGACTTGTACTCACCGAAAAGATAATACCGCCCACCCTCTTCTACTATGCAGGCGCCATGTGCATTGACGATATTTCCCTGGTCATCGAACCAAGGTATGCCGTTATTGACTATTTTTCTAGTTTCCTGTGCTGCACAGAATCCTATACACATTTCTATAAAGATTACCAGTAAAATCCTATACTTCATAGTTGTTATTCTGCTAATTAATGATTCACTGTATTACCTGTAAACTCCATGAATGTTACATTTTTCTCTTCGACTCCCAGTACATTGGTCACCAAATTGATGAACTTATTCACCTTGTCTACATGTACGTTTTCAAAAACTATATTACGGGCGGGTAGCTCGGCTTCTGCTTTTAGCTCATATATAGCATCGGCCGACTCACAACGCAGGTTTTTCATATAAAGTCCACTGATCTTTGTCAAGCGCCGCTCATATGTGGGGACCAAATCTTTCCATTGATATAATACATCCGTATCAATTTCCATCACGCGCAAAGCTTTCTTAGCCGACACATTCTCCATATAGATATTCTCTACGAAAGCTCCACGGCGATGATTGGTTTTTACATAGAAAAGGCGACGCACATCACTCTCAGACTTACAATCATGCATGTAGACATTGCGTACACCACCCGAGATTTCACTACCAATACCCAATAATACATGGCCTTGTACAATTGTACAATTGCGAATAACGATATTCTCCGTAGGAGTATTCAGCCTCCATGCATCCCGATTACGGCCTGATTTAATAACCACCGCATCATCCCCTTGGTCGAAGACACAGTTTTCCACCAGAAAATTACGGGTCATTTCCAAATCAATTCCGTCGTTATTATGCCCATGTGCTTTCACATTGAGATTCCGGGCAATACCTCCATCGCAGAGAAACATGTGAATCGTCCAGAACGGACTCTCACGAATCTTAAAACCATCGAGCAATACGTTCTTGCAGCGGTTGAAATGTATCAAATGTGGACGCATATTGTATTCGCCAACTGCCATCTGACGTTGCTCCACCGGAACATCTGTCGAAGCTTTGGTATAGAGTTCCTTCAAACCTTCCAAATGTGGTTGTGGACGATTGAACCAGACTTTCCAGGTGTCCATTTTAGGTTGCAGTGTTCCTTGTCCGGTAATAGCTATATTTTCGCATTCAAACGCATATAGCAATGGCGAATAGTTGAAACATTCCATACCTTCCCATGAGGTCTGAACAGCAGGCAGATAATCTTTCGGGTTGTCGGTAAAGCACAAGACTGCATTCTCTTCCAAATACAGGTTTACATTGCTTTTGAAATGAATAGGCCCAGTCAACCATTCTCCGGCCGGAATGATTACTCGTCCACCTCCAGCCTTGTGGCAGGCATGGATTGCTTTTGCTATCGCCTTTGCATTATTGACCTTGCCACCTTCTACAGCTCCATATTTTCTTATATTGAAATCTTTTTCGGGATAAATAAACTCCTTTAGCGTATTCATTGGGAAAGGTGCTTCCACCGGTACTTCAATATAAGAGTTTCTATTTGTTTGTTGGCTATACCCCATTTGGATACAGAGGAACCCCAAGAGAATAAATGTTACTTTTTTCATTTTAATGTAATTACAGTATAAGAATATTTAGGAAACGTGTATTTGGCATCCTTTATAGCGATAGTTGCTTTTAAACAATCGACGTATGCAAATTTCAGTGTTTTTTAGGTGAAAAGAGTTTAATATTCGTTCAATTAGTACCGATGAATGAAAAGTGAACTTATTTGAATTATTTATTGACCTCAACAAACAAAAAAAAGGGATGTACCGATCGGTACATCCCTTTACGCTTAGTCTTAAAGAGTTAATTTACTCTCCTGGCTCGCCCAGATATTTTATAATAGCCTCATGTTGTAACGGTGTAAGCGCCCGTTGTTTTGGTACATAATGTAATTTCTCAAGTGCTTGTACAAGTTCTTTATTAAGCTCTATCCAATTGTGCAGTCGTGTTACACAGCCGCGTGGGTTAGCCTGAGGAAAATACTGCTGAGCGAGGTCAGAAAAATAGATTGCTTTCATGTAAAATAGTTTATTGATTAGTTAGAAAATTACTTCGTAGTAGTTGGATACTTACTACGAAGTGGTTAATTGATTACTTATGGGTAATTGTCTCATTACCTATACGTAATTTTAGGATCCCGGATCGATGGTTTCCTCTTCTTCGGCTGCTTTCTTTAGCCGAGGCGCTACACGTTGATATTGCAACGCCTTTAGCATGTCGGTGAGCATGCGTCCCGGACGGAACTGAATGCTGGCACTCTTGATGTTAGTGACAGTAAATTCTTTCTCGGTTTCGGCACCTGTACTTGATACCTGAATCTGGAAGTGACCGAAATCGCCCAATTCCACCACTTTACCATCGCGCAGGCCCTGCACCATCTCGTGGATAAGACCATCGGACACGGCCAACACATCGCCCCGGACAATAGTACCCGAGTGGCTTACGGCCGTACAGATGTTATCAATACTTAACGCTCCGGCAGACTGTGCCTTGGCGTAATACTTCTTGGGTGCGGTTTTGTCACCCGGTTTAGTTCCCATAAGGGCTAAAGAATACTTAACGCTCATTGTTTTGAGTTTTGTGATTAATACTTCATATAAAAACACTCATTGTCGTTCGCGATTGACAGTGCAAAAATAGATAACAATGCGTTGACAATGTCGCATTCTGTGCGTTAGGATGTACAAATTGGTAGTTTGTAGCATAATTTGTCGATATCGTGCAGATACGAAAAAAAACCTCACATTGCAAAAATGCTTTGTGAGGAAGGATAAAGCGAACAGAGCGTTTATGTATCTGTCGATTCTATCATCTTTTTAATGATGCTGGGGTCTTTCTGGAACTCTTTCGGAGTAATATTGAAAGCCTCTTTAAAGCAGGTTGAAAAATATTTCGGATTGGAAAAACCGGAGGCATAAGCGGCATCGCCAATAGATATGGAGGAGTCACACAATAACTTGCAGGCGTATTTCAACCGGATATTCTTCACGAACTCGATGGGCGAAAGACCTGTGATGGATTTAATCTTTCGGTAAAGCGATGATTTCGACATACAGAGTTCGTCGGCCAGTTTATTCATATCCCAGTTTACATTGGTCATCTCCGATTCTACGATGGAGATGACTTGTTTTATGAATTTCTGGTCGATGGAGGATGCCTCCAGTTCGTCGGCATCCGATTCAAAGTTCATCTTGAACTTTTCCTGACGTATACGCTTGTTAGTCATAAAGTTTCTGATGCGCGCTTCCAGTACTTCCAATTCAAAAGGTTTGGCTATGTATCCGTCGGCACCGGCATCATAACAAACAATGCGGTCTTCGCTTGTGTTCATGGCAGTCAGCATGATGATGGGAATATGGCTGGTTCTTATGTTTTCTTTTACATGGCGGCACAGGGTGATGCCATCCATTTCGGGCATGGCTACGTCGCTTATGATCAGATCCACCTCGTGTTCTTCCAGAATTGCCAGCGCTTGCAGCCCGTTCATTGCTTTCAACACCTTGTAGTTATGTGATAATATTTGCGACATGACTTCCTGCAACTCTTCATTGTCTTCTACAATCAGGACACAATTGTCGGATACCTGGAAGGATTCTTCTAATAGCTGGGTAGGAGCGGACGGCAAAGAACTCAGGTCTTTGATTTCCATTTGTTCTGTGGATATGATTTCGTTGAGCGAGTAACTATCCTTGTCTATGTACAGTTGGATAATAAATGTGCTCCCTTTACCCAAAGCACTTTCCACATCGATGGTGGCGTGGTGCAGGGTCAGTAAGTCTTTGGTCAACGATAATCCGATACCGTTCGTTTCCGATAGTTTTTTGCTGGGAGGCGTAAAGAAACGGTTAAAGATCTTGTTGACATCGGCGGCGGCGATTCCTTTGCCGGTATCGCTCACGCGTATAGTCACGTACGGATGCGGAGAAACCGACTGTACCGATAGCTCCACCTGTACGCTTCCTCCCTGGTCGGTGTATTTATAGGCATTGGAAAGGAGGTTGAACATGATCTTTTCTATTTTGTCTTCGTCAAAATAAGCGGGAATATGTTCCGTATCGGTACTGAACGTAAAGTTGATGTATTTTTTCTCCATCAAGGGAGCGAAATGATGCTCGCATACCTGACGTATGAAGCTGACAAGGTTGCCTTGCATCACTTTTAACTGCATGTTTCCGCTTTCCATCTTGCGGAAGTCCAGCACTTGCTGAATCAGTCGTTGCAGCTTGTTCAGGTTGGAACGTATCTTGCCCAATTGGGGAATCTGGTTGGTGTATGTCATCTCCATGTCGTTAATAAGACAGGAGATAATGGTGATAGGCGTGAGGAAGTCATGGGAGATATTGGTGAAATACCGCAACTTAGTTTGGGTTAGATCTTCCGATTTCTCTTTGTTGATTTGGGCGATGCGAAGCTCGTTGCGCAACTCCATCCGGCCTTTGAACCAACGGAACAGGGAGAAAATGCAGGTTACTAACAGAATCGTGTATAGCATGTAGGCATACCATGTTTCGTAAAGAGCGGGCTTTTTGATGAGGGTATAAACTATAATCTTGTCACTCCATAACCCATTCAGATCGGTTGCTTTTATCTCTAAAGTATGCTTCCCTTTGGGTAGGCGATTGTAATAGGCAAACTGCCGGGTTCCGTTGGTGTAGATCCAGTTGTCATCGATACCTTTCATTCGGTAGGCATACATTATTTTGTTGGGGTAGGAATAGTTGCAAGCCGAGAAATCCAGTTCTATGTTTTTGGCTCCGGATTCCAGATAAATGATTCTTTTATCTGCATCTAGGTGGCAGTTGGTCTCCTGATTGTATTGTAACATGGACTGGCCATCGGTTTTTACATCGGTTATCAGCACGTTGATCACTTTGGCGTCTTCGGCCAGCCGTTTGTAGTTGGTGAATATGGAGATACCTTTGTTGCCGCCAAAATAAACCTGATCTTTCCCGTCATAGAAATAAGAATTTTTGAGGAACGAGTTCACTACGATTCCATCCTCGGAAGTGTATATGAATTTACCGCTTGTCTGTGGATTGTACTCAATAATACGTTTGTTGGTGGAGATCCAGAGATGTCCGGTGGTATCAACCACCATGTTCTGGATTCCTTCGCTGATGGCGCTTTTGAATTCAGACGAATAATCTTTCAATTTTTGTTCGTCTATTTGATAGGCCAGTAGATGCCCTTCTTTCGTTCCGATCCAGATGCGGTCTTTTTCATTGTTTGTACAAACTACTTCTATATTATTAGTAGGCAGGATGCTGTTGGTTTGCTGAATGCGGATGATACTAGTGGAGTCGGGCTGGAAAGTGATAGAGGAAAACGTAACCCCAACGATTCCTTCTTTCTGACTACTTAACCAAATACGGCCTTTGCCGTCTTCCGTTATGGAGGTAATTCCGTCTAATGCCAGATTTACTTTTTGAATCTCCTTTCCGGCAGGTTTTACCAATAAGGCAGCTGTTGTTATGATCCAAATGTTTTCATGGGTATCTTGGTAGAATGACAAAAGATTGCCTCCACCTAATGGTTTCAAATCATACGTTTTCTCGTGTATCAGGTTGTTCTTTACCTTTCGGATGCAGTGTATTTGGGGAGAAAATTCTGCACCGATCCATACGCATTCCGCATCTGGGGTGAAGCTCCTGATGTTATTAATGGTTGTAATTCCATCCAGATTTTTTAGTGTAGGAAATTCATCGTAGAACTTCAGGGTGTTTTCTTCCTGAAAGTATATTCCCAATCCCCAGCGGTTTTGTGAAACCCATACATCGTTGTCGGCATCGCAATAAAATGCCCGGATATTGGTGGTTAGTTTCCCGGTTTTTTGTCTGATGGAAGGAAATTCGTAGTTACGTATCACCGGATTGTCCAGGCTGATAGTGTAGGCTCCTTCGTTAAAGGCGGCAATCCACAGGTCGCCCGAAGAGGCTTTTATGATTTGGCTGAATATGTTATTGAGCCCTTTGGAGAAACTCGATATATCTACCGGCTTAAGCACCTCGTCTTCGTAATTGATGACAGTGAGCCCCAGGTTGCCTATCATCCACAAATATCCGTATCGGTCGTCCTCCACGATACCAAAAATACTTTTCAAGGCGTTCGCGTTGAAATTTTCCTCCAGGGTTGCTTTGACAAACATTTTTTCCGGGGCTTTATCCGGATACATCCGGTAGATTCCTTCTCCCCAGGTGGCCAGCCAGAAACGTTTTTCTTTGTCTTGAAGTATCTTGAACGGATTGTTCCAGTTGCCAACGGCTGGCATGGCTGTGAAGCTGTCTTTCTCCCTGTCGTATTTATATAATCCTTTCGACCAAAACATGACCCATATCTGGTCGTCCTGATCTCTGTAGATGGAGTTGACACTGGTAACCGGAAGTGAATTATCGTAAGATTTACACGTACTAAGATCGGTACTGCAACGCACCAGATGCTTGAAGGTACCTACCCAGATACTTCCGTCCTGATCCACGGTGATGTCTTTGATCTCGTCGTTGCTTAATTCGGGGTGATTAATCAACGTTATTTGATAATTGCTTTTATCTAATACGTTCAATCCTTTTTTGGTTCCGATCAGAATTCGTCCTTTGGTGTCTTCGGCCAGGCAAGTGATATCGTTGTTGGAAAGCCGGTTGGGGTTTTCAATGTTAGAACGGAAAACGGACACCCGGTAAGCATCGTACCGGCAGAGACCATCGGCGGTTCCCAACCAGATGATTCCTTCTTTATCTTCCAGGATACAACGGGAAGAGTTGGAAGGTAGTTGCTGAAGAAGCGGGAATGAGTTGACGGATATCTGCTGTGCCTGGATTGACAACATTGTTCCTAATAGAGCCGCGCTTATACCGACTAATAACCGGATGAGTCTTCTATGTTTCATTGTTGATCAGATATAATTCTTGTAGCAAACATAGGAAAAAAAAGTGAAGTTTAGCTGTGTGAAATGTACATTGACCGTTTATTTAACCATTGTGATTGAATATCGAACCTCCTGCCGGGGTTTGAAGTATAATCAGACATTATTGAGTGATAACAGAACCTCGATTTGTTATTTTGTCAGCATCTTTGCCACAGGAAAAATAACGGATCCCAAATGGAAAAATATGAATGACAGATGTAAAAGTATGAGAAGAATGCGGAGTGTAGCCATTTTGTGTTCTTTTTCTTTGTTGTTGTTTGCTTGTGGAACAAAGAGCGGACAAGAGGTATCAGTTGAATTGCAAAACCCAATTATTCCCGGGTATTTTGCAGATCCTTCCCTGGTGGAATATGAAGGGAAGTATTATATGTATGTCACCGCCGATCCATGGGGTGGCGATTCCCTGAGTTGCTGGGAGTCTGAAGATTTTCAGAATTGGACATACCATGCGCTCAACTGGCCTACGAAAACGGCTTGCACCAGCCTTTTGTCGAATGAAAATAAGGTATGGGCGCCTTCTGTCATAAAGAAAGGTAATGCTTTTTATATGTATATCTCAGTAGGTTCCGAAGTGTGGTGCGGGAAAGCCAGCCATCCGTTAGGGCCTTGGGAGAACATGTTGGCAGACCAACCGATGATTCCTTATGATACAACCCGCTATTACCATGTGATCGATGCGGAAGCCTTTATCGATGAGGACGGGAAAGCATATCTTTATTGGGGTTCCGGCTGGGAATGGATCAATGGACATTGTTTTGCTGCCGAGTTGAATGACGATATGGCTTCCTTCCGCACCAAACCGGTAGAGGTAACTCCGGAGCATTATTTCGAAGGTCCTTTGATGTTGAAACATCAGGGGAAATACTACCTGACTTATTCGGAAGGAAAGACGATTGAGGCTACGTATGAGGTGCGTTATGCGGTAGGCGATAGCCCGTTCGGGCCTTTCAAGGAGGCTGCCAACAGTCCGATTCTGAGAACGGATGCAGAAGCGGATGTATATGGTCCCGGGCATCATACCGTGTTTACACTTCAGGGAAAGAATTACATGCTGTATCACCGGCACAGCTTGCCATTTGTATCGGGTACCGCGCTGAGACAGATTTGCATGCAGGAATTTTCTTTTGATGATGCCAATCAGCAGATCCGGACGATCACTCCTTCTCGTACACAAATGTTCCCTCAGTTGGCCAAGGAGCAGAAAAAACGAATTGAACCGCTGACGGTACAAGCCAGTTCGGAACAAGGAGAATACCGGATGGCGGAGAATGTGGTGGACCGGGACTATGCCACCCGTTGGGAAGTGGCGGATGGTGACGACGAGGCTTGGATAACGATCGGTTTCGGAAAGGTCGTTTCTTTAACAGCCATGGAGATACGTTTTGAATATCCATGGAAAACTTACTATGTGAAAGTAGAATCGTCTACAGATGGAGAAAAATGGACGCTTGTGGCTGACCACAGCCAACAGGGTGTGACAGGTTCGCCTGTACGTATACCTATACAGACGGAAGGAAAATTAGTGAGATTGTCTTTTGATGAATGGAGCGAAGATCATAGACCTTCTATCTGGGAAGTACGGTTTGAATAAGAAATTTACTGAAAGACTTCATGTCTTCTCATTATATCCGCATCTGTAGATTGTGCAAACACAACACTGATCAAATGAACTAAAAACAAGAAAGCTCTGAAGTACTTGAACTTCAGAGCTTTACTTTAAATTACTATTCGCTTTCGCGGTGCGTACGGGACTCGAACCCGTGACCCCCTGCGTGACAGGCAGGTATTCTAACCAACTGAACTAACGCACCAATTTTTTTATTCATTGCATCTCTCTCGATTGCGGGTGCAAAGGTAGTTATTCTTAGCAAACACGCAAGAGTTTTGAATGTTTTTTTATAAAAGAAAGTGCAAGGAAAATGCTTAATAGCTCATAGTGAAGAGGATAGGATTGTCAGAAATATGCACACTCCCGCACAGTAAGGCTGTTGAGTACAAAAACCACCTATTTTCGTCTCACCTTATATATTAAACAGCATTTATATTAAATCTAACCATAATGAGACAACTCAAATTAGCAATTCTTCTGGCGGCCACAGCTACAGCTACCGCCTCTTTTGCTCAGAACAACGGACTGACCGACATGAGCAAGAGCCGCTATGCCAAGATGGCAAATACGGAGCTGGGTGCCGTACAGTGGACCAACGGTTTTTGGGGCGACCGCTTCAACGTTTTCAGCAAAACTTCCCTGCAAAGCATGTGGAATACATGGAATACTCCCGAGATATCGCACGGTTTTCGTAACTTCGAAATTGCCGCCGGTGTATGTGGGGGTGATCATTGGGGACCTCCCTTCCACGATGGCGATATGTACAAATGGCTCGAAGGGGTGGCGTCGGTGTATGCCATCAATAAGGATCCGGAGCTGGGCAAACTGATGGATCACTTCATCAGCCATGTGGTGAAAGCGCAACGGGCCGACGGGTACATCCATACCCCGGTGGTTATCGACGAGAAGAATAAGGGGATCGATACGCATAGCGGTCAGAAGCAAACGGTCATCGGTACGAAGGTAGGCGAAGAAGATGAGAAAGGAGCATTCGCCAACCGACTGAACTTCGAAACATACAACCTGGGCCACTTGATGATGGCAGGTATCATTCATAAACGCGCTACGGGCAAAACGGAACTTTTCGACGTAGCGGTGAAAGCTACCGATTTCCTCTGTCACTTCTACGAAACGGCTTCGGCGGAGCTGGCACGCAATGCCATCTGCCCGTCGCATTACATGGGTGTGGTGGAGATGTATCGCGCTACTGGCAATCCTCGTTACCTTGAACTGTCGAAGAACCTGATTAATATTCGCGGAATGGTGGAGAACGGTACGGACGATAATCAGGACCGTGTTCCTTTCCGCGACCAGTACAACGCCATGGGTCATGCCGTTCGTTCTAATTATCTCTATGCCGGTGTCACGGATGTGTTTGCTGAAACAGGGGAGGAGCAACTGATGAAGAACCTGACAAGTATCTGGAAGGATATTGTAACACGTAAAATGTATGTGACAGGTGCGTGCGGAGCATTGTACGATGGTACGTCGCCCGACGGAACCTGCTACGTGCCGGATAGTATCCAGAAGGTTCACCAGAGCTACGGACGTCCGTTCCAGTTGCCCAACAGTACCGCACACAACGAAACTTGCGCCAATATCGGCAACATGTTGTTCAACTGGCGCATGATGGAGGTGACGGGCGATGCCAAGTATGCCGACATCGTGGAAATGGCTCTGTACAACAGTGTACTGAGTGGCATCAGCCTCGATGGCAAGAAATATTTCTACACGAACCCGCTCCGCATTTCTGCCGATCTTCCGTACACGCTTCGTTGGCCGAAGGAACGCATGGAATACATCAGTTGTTTCTGCTGTCCGCCGAATACCTTGCGTACAGTCTGCCAGGCACAGAATTATGCCTACTCGGTAAGCGATAACGCCATCTGGTGCAACTTATACGGTGCCAACACGTTGCAAACTACCCTGAAGGAAGTGGGTAAGATCGGTCTGACACAGGAAACGGATTATCCGTGGGACGGTGCAGTGTGTATCACACTGAACGAGGTTCCGAAAAAGAAGTCGGCCTTCACCCTGAACTTCCGCGTGCCGGAATGGTGCGACAATGCCACTCTGAAAGTGAATGGTGAAGCGGTACAAGGAACATTCAAAGCGAATACGTATGCCGATGTGAACCGTCAGTGGAAGAAGGGTGATGTCATCGAATTCGTGATGGATATGCCGGCAAGGTTGCTAGAAGCCAATCCGCTGGCCGAAGAGATTCGCAACCAGG
The DNA here is from genome assembly GCA_031554635.1 of Bacteroides sp. Classification (GTDB taxonomy): domain Bacteria; phylum Bacteroidota; class Bacteroidia; order Bacteroidales; family Bacteroidaceae; genus Bacteroides. Next base: position 90,955 of record JAVBVD010000016.1, on the reverse strand, counting down.
TGGTGGTGAAGCGTGGTCCGCTGGTATATTGCCTCGAGAGCCAGGATCTTCCTGCCGGTATCAAGATCGATAATGTGATTATCCCTGCGGATATCAAGCTCAATCCGAAGAAGATGACGATCGAGAATAGTCCGATTGTGGCGCTTGAAGGTACGGCTTTGGCTGTTCAGACGGATTCCTGGAAAGATGCCTTGTATCGTCCGGTAGCGAAAACATATCGTCCCGTGGAGGTGAAGCTGATTCCTTATTATGCTTGGGGAAATCGTGGCAAGGGGGAAATGACGGTTTGGCTTCCGTTCCGTTAGATACTACTGTGTCTTGTTCTTTTTCTTTTGTCTTGAAACAAAAGAAAAAGAACCAAAAAGAAAAATTCAAGGCTGCATTTTCTCCGCTACTCCGCCTGTGCGAAAAACGATCGGAGCTCCAACTCGCTTCACTTTGTTCCGCTCAAACAATCGCTCCTTTACTCGTTTTTCACACAGGCTCCGCTTAACGCTCCGAAAATGAGGCCGATCCTTTCTCGCCACATCGCTTCGCTCGTGATGCTGGATAATTTGCAAAATCGAACGGGAAGAAACCAAATATAAAAGTTATGAGAAAAAGAATCATATTAACTATAGGCTGCATGATGACAATCATCAGCCTGCAAGCCGCCGATATATGGGTATCACCCACTGGAAGCGATCGCAATGCCGGAACGCAAGCATCTCCGAAAGCGACGCTGACGGCTGCCTTACGCCAGGCACGCGAACTCCGTCGACAGAACGACGCCAGCATTCGTGGAGGGATCAACATCTACCTCATGAACGGGGAACATCACTTGTACGAAGCCGTATTCGTCCGTCCGGAAGATAGTGGTACGGCGGAATCACCTACCGTCATCTGCTCGGCACCCAACGAAAAAGCTGTGCTGAGTGGCGGACAACAAGTATCCGGCTGGAAGAAACAAGGAAAGTTCTGGGTAGCCGATACACCGGAGTTCAACGGATGTTCGTTGGACTTCCGCCAGTTGTACGTCAACGGAAAGAAAGCAGTACGCGCACGCGATGTGCAGGATTTTGAACAGATGTTCCGCATTCGGGGCGTCGATACGGAGAACGAAATACTTTGGGTGCCGGCTACAGCAGTGAAGAAGATACTGAAAGCGCCGCGTGCCGAGATGGTATTGCACGAAATGTGGTGCATTGCCAATCTTCGTATCAAGTCGATCGAGGTGCAGGGCGATAGTGCGGCGGTGCGTTTTCACAATCCGGAGAGTCGTATTCAGTTTGAACATCCCTGGCCGCGACCGATGGTGACTACCGATGGTCACAATTCCGCTTTCTACCTGACCAACGCCCGTGAACTGCTCGATGTTCCGGGTGAATGGTTCCACGATATCGATGCCCGTAAGATTTACTACTATCCGCAGGCAGGCGAAGAGATCGCGACTTCCAGGATCGTTGTGCCGGCAGTGGAAACATTGGTGCACGTAGAAGGTACACTCGACCGTCCGGTGGAGCATGTGATCTTCAGGAATGTCGGTTTCCAATATACTACCTGGGTGCGTCCTTCGCTGAAGGGGCATGTGCCTTTGCAGGCAGGCATGTTCCTAACCGACGGGTATCGCATCAATCCGCAGATGATTCGTAATTACAACAATCATAAACTTGATAATCAAGGTTGGCTGGGACGTCCGGCTGCTGCCGTGCAGATTCTTGCTGCCAATAGCATCGACTTCGATGGTTGCCGGTTCGAGCATCTGGGGTCTACCGGGTTGGATTACGAATGGGGCACGCATGGCGGTACCATCAGTCGCTGTGAGTTCCGGGACATTGCCGGGAATGGTATACTGACCGGTAGTTTCAGTCCGGCGGCGCACGAAACGCATTTGCCGTACGATCCGACCGACCGTCGCGAAGTCTGCTCGCACCTCACCATCAGCAACAACCTCATTACCGACGTGACCAACGAAGATTGGGGTACAGTAGGCATCGGAGCAGGCTATGTGCACGATATTAATATCGAACACAATGAAGTGAGCGAAGTGTCCTACACCGGTATCAGCCTGGGTTGGGGATGGACGCAAACCGTACACTGTGCGCGCAACAACCGGGTACATGCCAACCTGATACACCACTACGGAAAACACATGTATGACGTGGCAGGTATCTACACCCTCGGCTCGCAGCCCAAGAGTTTTGTGACCGAAAATTGTATTCATAGCATTTATTCGCCCGGATATGTGCACGATCCCAATCATTGGTTTTATCTTTACACCGACGAAGGTTCGTCGTTCTTCATCGTACGCGACAATTGGACGGAAGGAGAGAAGTATCTCCAGAATGCCAACGGTCCCGGTAACCTGTGGGAGAACAACGGTCCGAAGGTGAGCGATGAGATCCGCCGCCGGGCAGGCTTGCAGTCGAAATAAATACAAATCTGAAATATCAAACAGAAAAACATGGAACAAAAGAAAGGAAGTTTAAAAAGTACCATCGCTGTATCGCTTACCAATTACCTGGATGCAGGTGCCATTGTGGCCGGCGCAAGTGGACTGACGCTTTGGCAAAATTACCTCGGGCTGAATGAAGGACATCTCGGCTGGCTCAATGCTATCAGTGCGAACTGTTTCGGTGCGGCTATCGGTGCCATCATTGGCGGATTCCTTGCCGATAAATACGGTCGGAAAACCATCTATACCTACAACATGCTGGTGTATATGCTGGGAGTTGCCATTATTATATTCTCGGTTAGTTTCCCCACGCTGTTGCTCGGGTTCCTGATCACAGGTATTTCGGTAGGGGCGGGTGTGCCTGCTTCGTGGACTTATATCTCCGAGAACTCGGAAGTGGGCAACCGCGGACGGAACATCGGTATCTCGCAGTTTGCCTGGGGCGTTGGTCCGGCTATCATCCTGGTGCTGGGTATGTTGTTGGCTCCCGGTAAAGGCGGCGACTCGGCAGGTGTGTTGTTCGGATGGGTACAGCAGGTGGCAGCGCTCTTCCTGGGTGCTGATGCCAGTGTGGCCGCAGTCAACGTATTCAGTAGCCGTATTATTTTCGGTTCGCTGTTTATCGTAGCCTTTATTGCGTGGCTGTTGCAACGCCGGCTCAATGAGTCGAAAGATTGGGAAGATGCGCAAAAAGCACAAGGTACATCCAAACAGCCGAGTGTATTCTCTTCGTTCGGTTCGCTCTTTACTAACAGGGTAAATATTCGCACCATGCTTTTCCTGGCAGGTATCTACCTTACGTGGAACCTGGTAGCCAGTGTGATGGGATTCTTCCAACAGCATATTTATGAAACGGCAGGTGGGCTGTCCAACGGACAAGCCAATATGCTTTCGGCTATACAATGGTTGGTCATTGTGGCGGTAACGTATTTCGGCTTTGCCATGCTGGTCGATAAGGTGAACCAACGCTGGCTCTACTTCTTCGGTACGGGTATCGGTATCGTGGCATGGCTGATCCTTATCTTTGTGGGCATCCGGAATCATGCAGCTTTGTGGACGTTCACCATCCTTTGGGGTATTCAGGGAGGTATATCCGTGCAGGCGTTCTATGCGCTCTGGGCGTCGGAGCTTTTCCCTGCCAAGTATCGCGCGGCGGCACAGGGTGTGATGTTTTTCATTGTCAGAGGATTCTCGGCTTTGTGGGGATTGGTATTTGTACACATCTACGGTCGTGACGGCGAGGGATTCACCCTGGCGGCTTACATCATGACCGGACTGTTGATATTTGTGTTGATCGTAGGCACCATCTGGGCGCCCAAGACCCGTGGCAAGAGCTTGCAACAGATCACCAAAGAAAGATACGGAGACGAGGCTTAAGCAAGTTAGCACCTAAAAACAAAGATATATGAAATGGATATGGTATCCGGGTGATTACGAAATCTGGTTGGGCAACCAGATGAACAATCGCCGTACCGAGCGCGGGGCATTCTTCCCGCCGTTCTGGAAAACGGACAGTCACTATGTGGTGGTGGAGTTCAGCAAACAACTCGATCTGGCACAGCCCGAAGAGATACGGATAGCAGCCGAAGGACGTTATAATGTGAAACTGGATGGAAAACTACAATTCGGTATGCCGGAGACGTTTATCCTTCCGGCAGGAAAGCATAGCCTGAACATCAAAGTATGGAACCAGGCCACTCCGCCCGCCATCTTTGTAAAAGGCGAAACCGTACAATCGGACGCTACCTGGAAAGTGACATACGAGGACAAAGAGTGGATCGATGAGAGCGGGAAAGCCAGCGATACATCGGCCACCGTTTATATGGATGCCGGATGCTGGAACTTCTGTGACCCGGCTCGCAAACCTTCCGAATTCACGCTGGATCGTAAGCCGATGCAGGCTGTCTCTCAGCAGGAGGTGGAGGGTGGTATACTCTATGACTTCGGGCAGGAAACCTTCGGTTATCTGGTACTCGAAGGGTTGAACGGCTGGGGAGAGGTGAAGTTATTCTACGGCGAAAGCCCCGAAGAGGCGCTCGACCTGGAGTATGGTGAAACCCTCGACCGCATCCGTGTGGAGGAGGGACAAGTTACTGACCTTGCTTTGAATGTAACCGACCCATGCGGTGAAGTATGCACTTCGAACAGTACCACCCCATGCGCCGGATCTTATATTTTGCATAACAGCAAGGCTTTCCGCTATGTATTCGTGAAGTTAGATACCGATGTGCAATTGGCCAATGTCTCCATGCAGTACGAATACCTGCCGGTAGATTACCGCGGCACTTTCCGCTGCAACGACGATGAGTTGAACCGCATCTGGGATATCGGTGCTTATACCATGCACCTCACCACCCGCGAGTTCTTCATCGATGGTATCAAGCGCGACCGTTGGGTATGGAGTGGCGACGCTATCCAGAGCTACCTGATGAACTACTACCTTTTCTTCGATTCCGAATCGGTGAAACGTACTATCTGGTTGCTCCGTGGCAAAGACCCCGTAACAAGCCACACCAATACCATCATGGACTACACGTTCTTCTGGTTCCTCAGTGTGTATGATTATTATATGTATAGCGGCGACCGCCACTTTGTGACGCAGCTCTATCCACGCATGCAGACAATGATGGAGTATGTACTGGGACGTACCAATGAGAACGGAATGGTCGAAGGTATGACGGGCGACTGGGTATTCATCGACTGGGCGGACGGTTATCTGGACAAGAAAGGGGAGATTTCCTTCGAGCAGGTACTCTTCTGCAAGAGTCTTGAAACCATGGCGCTCTGTGCCGCACTCGTAGGCGATGATGCCGATAAAGCGAAGTACGGAGCACTTGCCGATACACTCCGTTCCAAACTGGAGCCGACATTCTGGAACGATGCCAAACAAGCGTTGGTGCACAACTGTATCGACGGGCAGCAGAGCAATGCCGTAACCCGGTATGCCAACATGTTCTCTGTGTTCTTCGGTTACCTGGATGCACAGAAGCAACAGCAAATCAAGCAATCGGTACTACTCAATCCCGACATTCTGAAAATTACCACTCCATACATGCGTTTCTATGAACTCGAAGCTCTTTGCGCTTTGGGTGAACAGACAGCCGTGATGAAGGAGATGAAGGACTACTGGGGCGGTATGCTACGCGAAGGCGCCACTTCGTTCTGGGAGAAATACAATCCGGAGGAGAGCGGCACACAGCATTTGGCCATGTACGGACGTCCGTATGGAAAGAGCCTTTGTCATGCCTGGGGTGCCAGTCCCATCTACCTGCTCGGTAAGTATTACCTGGGAGTGAAGCCGGTGAAAGAAGGTTATAAAGAATTTGCTATTAACCCTGTATTGGGCGGATTGGAGTGGATGGAAGGAAGTATTCCTACTCCGGAAGGTGACATTAAGGTATATATGGATGGAAACACCATCAAGGTAAAAGCTACCGAAGGTGAAGGTTACCTGACGTTTAGCAGCCTTTGCATGCCCGAAGCCACCATGGGCCAGCCGGAACAAGTCTCCGAAGGCATATGGCGTCTATGGATTGGTTCCAATCAGGAAGTTGCTGTAACCTACAGCATGTAAGAAGCAATTCAGAGTGGTTGTAATGTCTGCAAGAAATCATTTCGATGTATTAACGATCGTCGCCAGAATAAATTCCAGCAGAAAGATGGCTCCCATAATATATACAGGCCATGAAAGTTCCCTGGCTTTTCCGGTCAGTAGCTTAATAAAAATATAGCCGATAAACCCGAACAGAATACCTTCGGCTATGCTACCCGTCAGCGGCATAATGATGATGGTAAGGAAAGCTGGAAACGATTCGGTCAGGTCTTCCAGATTAATTTTCAGCAAGGAAACCAACAGGTAAAGTCCTACAATAATCATAGCCGGTGCAGTAGCTTGTGCAGGGATAATCAGAAAAAGCGGAGCCAGGAACAAGGCCAGTATAAACATCACTCCGGTGGTCAGGGCGGTAAGACCGGTGCGACCTCCCGCTGCCACTCCCGTAACACTCTCCACATACGCAGTAACTGTGCTCACTCCCAATACAGCTCCCAGTGTAGCTCCCAACGCATCGGCAAACAATGCCCTCCGGGCAATGGGCATGTTCCCGTTTTTTTCTATCATATCTGCTTTGGTCAGTACTCCGAAAAGGGTACCGATCGAATCAAAAATATCGATCATCAGGAACGAGGTCACCACCAATAGCATGTCAAAAGAAAAGATGTAATTCCATTCGAACTGAAAGAAAACAGGTGCGATACTTGGCGGAGTACTGATCCATGCGCCTTCGGGGAGGTGGGCCACACCAACCAGTAACGCAAATATAGTCGTCACAAAGATACCTATCAGAATCGCTCCGGGAACTTTGCGCGCCAACAGAATGGCATTGAGCACCAGTCCGAAAAGCGCTACCCAGACACCTATATCCGAGATGCTTCCGATAGCAAAAGAAGTAAGCGGATTGCCAAAAACGATTCCCGCTTGTCGCAAGCCGATAAGCGTAATGAAAAGACCCAGTCCTACAGGAATGGCGTTCTTCAATGTGAGTGGAATGCTGTTGATGATTACCTCGCGGATGCGGCAGAGAGAAATGATGGCAAATAGAATACCTTCGAGAAATACAGCGGTGAGAGCGAATTGCCAGGAATATCCCATTGACATTACAATGGTAGAGGCGAAAATACCGTTCAAACACATACCTGGCGCCTGCGCTACAGGTATATTGGCAATAAATGCCATGAGCATACTACCCAGACCGCTTGCCAAAGCGGTGGCTGTAAACAATGCCGCCTTATCCATCCCCATAGCTCCCAATGTATTAGGATTCACTGTCAATATGTACGACATGGTGAAGAAGGTTATAAGTCCGGCAATGATTTCTTTACGAACAGTTGTTTCTCGCTCGCGTAGTTTGAAAGTCTTTTCTATACTGGTTTTCATAATATATTATGCCATCTGAATTAGCATCGTCAAAATTACGAAAGTGAAATAAAATATGCAAAGGAATTATTTGTTTTTTGCCTGTTATAGCCGAAATGAGTACAAAAAGGGGTGTTTCCCGTCCTCGTAGTATAGGATTCATAAAAACCTCCGATAATGAATAAAGTCAAAATCTGCCTGATGATTGCCTGCGCTTTAGTGATTACCGCGTGTGGTAAACAATCAGTGACCATCATCACATCGCCCGATGCTTCAAAGCGGGTGTTATTCGCTTCCGAACAGTTGCAATCTACCCTGGCAAAGGCCGGTTATTCGGTTATTTACTCCAGTGGCGATGTCGCGTCGGCCCCTGCGGATAAACCGACGGTATATCTTACCGAAGTCAATGACACAACGATGCAAAAGGAGGGCTTTCACATCACAACACAAGGTAAACTGACCACAGTGGCCGGACGCGATGGGAGCGGAGTGATCTACGGTTGCCGGGAACTGATCGACCACATTACCGACAAAAAGAATCTGGACTTTCCTGCCGACCTGAAGGATGCACCCGAGATGGTGCTTCGCGGCGCCTGCCTGGGCTTGCAGAAGACAGCTTACCTGCCCGGACGCGGTGTGTACGAATATCCTTATACGCCGGAGAACTTCCCCTGGTTTTACGATAAAGAACAATGGATCGAATACCTCGATATGCTGGTAGCCAACCGCATGAACTCGCTTTACCTGTGGAACGGGCATCCGTTTGCTTCGCTGGTGAAGTTAAAAGATTATCCGTATGCCATCGAGGTAGACGATGATACGTTTAAGAAGAACGAAGAGATGTTCTCCTTCCTTACCGAAGAGGCCGACAAGCGGGGCATCTTCGTTATACAGATGTTTTATAACATACTGCTTTCCAAACCGTTTGCCGATCATCACGGGCTGAAGACACAGGACCGTAACCGTCCCATCACACCGCTTATAGCCGACTATACCCGCAAGAGTGTGGCGGCATTCATTGAGAAATACCCCAATGTGGGCTTGCTCGTTTGCCTGGGCGAAGCCATGGCTACCATTGAAGACGATGTGGAATGGTTTACCAAGACGATTATTCCGGGAGTAAAAGACGGTCTTACCGCTTTGGGACGTACCGATGAGCCTCCTTTGTTGCTGCGGGCACACGATACCGATTGCAAGTTGGTGATGGATGCTGCCCTGCCGCTTTATAAGAATCTCTACACGATGCACAAGTACAACGGCGAGTCGCTTACTACCTATGAACCGCGCGGTCCGTGGTCTAAGATTCACAAAGACTTGAGTTCGCTGGGTTCTATCCATATCAGCAATGTACATATCCTGGCCAATCTGGAGCCGTTCCGTTGGGGTTCGCCCGAGTTTGTTCAGAAAACCGTTCAGGCTATGCACAATGTACACGGAGCCAATGCCCTGCACCTCTACCCGCAGGCATCGTACTGGGACTGGCCTTATACGGCGGATAAGTTGCCCAACGGCGAGCGTCAGAAACAGCTCGAGCGCGACTGGATATGGTACAAAGTCTGGGGACGCTATGCCTGGAACTGCCATCGCGACCGTAACGAGGAAGCATCGTATTGGGATGGACAGTTGGGCGCTTTCTACGGTACCTCGAACCAAAATGCTGATCATATCCGTATTGCTTATGATGAAGCGGGCGAAATTGCTCCGAAGCTGCTGCGTCGTTTCGGTATCACAGAAGGAAATCGTCAGACGCTGTTGCTCGGCATGTTCATGAGCCAGTTGGTCAATCCGTATAAATACACCATCTATCCGGGCTTTTATGAGAGTTGCGGACCGGAAGGCGAGAAGCTCATCGAATACGTAGAGAGAGAATGGAAAAAGGAACCGCATACAGGCGAACTTCCGCTGGATATCGTTGCTCAGGCCATTGAGCATGGCGACAAGGCGGTGGCTGCTATCGATGCCGCTGCCGGTAGCATCAAGCAGAATAAAGATGAGTTTGCCCGGTTGCAAAACGATATGTATTGTTACCGTGAGTTTGCGTATGCTTTCAACCTCAAGGTGAAAGCTGCCAAGCTGGTACTCGACTACCAATGGGGAAAAGACCTCGCTTCGCTGGAACAAGCCATCCCGTTGATGGAAGAAAGTCTGGAACACTACCGTAAATTGGTGGAACTAACAGAAAATAATTATCTTTACGCCAACAGTATGCAAACGTCCCAACGTCGCATCCCTATCGGTGGCGATGAAGGCAAGAATAAAACATGGAAAGAGATGCTTGTTCATTACGAAAAGGAACTGGATAATTTCAAAACTAATCTGGTGTTGCTGAAAGAAAAAGCGAGTAATGCATCTTCCGGTGCAGGGGAAGCTTCGGGTAAAACAGGCACGATAACTGCGGAAGCAGTAAAGATACTACCGTTCGCCAATGCAAACGTGAAACTTGCTTCTAAATTCTCCCCGGTGAAGTTGACAAACGGTGCAAACCTTTTCTCCAACGTTCCGGGTAAGGTAGAAGAGCTGGCTCCCGAATTGCAAGGACTGACCGCCTATCGCTTCGATGGCGACAAGCAACGCGAAGAGGCAACAGTGGTTGAGTTCGAAGCTGCCAACCCGGTAAAATTACTGGTAGGTTACTTCCGCGACGACCAAAAGAAATATGCCAAGAAACCAACATTAGAAACAGATGCTTCGGCTAATGATTACGGTCAGGCAGAGCCGGTGCTGACGAATGCCATCCGTATCAACGGAATGCCGTTGCCCAATGTGCATGCTTATCGTTTCCCGGCCGGAACGCATAAGCTGATGTTACCGAAAGGGTATCTGTTGGTGCTGGGTTTCACGGATAGCGCCATTACTCCCCGCAATGCCGGGTTGGCAGGTGCCGAGGAAACCATGGATTGGCTGTTCTATTGATTCATTACATTACTTGTAGTTTTCGGGTAGAAGATGAACGCATTCTACACAATTATATATAATATGAAGAAACAAATTATCTCCTTCTGTTTGGCAATAGCCACTTTGCCCATGGCAGCCCAACAACTTCCGGTCAAGGAAGTGACACAAGCACGCATGGCGGAGATTTATGAAGAAGTAAAAACCCCGTATAAGTACGGACTAGCAGTTGCCCCGACAGACAACAACCATAAGATAGACTGCCCCACGGTATTCCGTCAGGGCGATAAGTGGCTGATGACCTACGTCATCTACAATGGAAAAGGAGCCAAAGACGGCCGCGGCTACGAAACATGGATAGCCGAGAGCGACGACCTGCTGCAATGGCGTACGCTGGGCCGCATCCTCAGTTACCGGGATGGTAAATGGGACTGCAACCAACGCGGCGGATTCCCCGCGCTGCCCGACATGGAGTGGGGCGGGAGTTACGCCCTCGAGAGTTATCAAGGTAAACACTGGATGACCTACATCGGTGGTGAAGGCCGTGGCTACGAAGCTGTGGAAGCTCCGCTATACATCGGCCTGGCATGGACCAAAGGCGATATCGCCACCTCCCATGAATGGGAAGCTCAGGATAAACCCATCCTCAGCATACACGACAAAGACGTGCAATGGTGGGAAGCCCTGACACAATACAAGAGCGTAGTGTATTGGGACAAGTCGAAGAAGCTCGGCTACCCGTTCGTGATGTTCTACAATGCAGGCGGCCGTCACCCGGAGACTGATCTGAAAGGCGAACGCGTAGGCATCGCCCTCTCCAAAGACATGAAAACCTGGAAGCGTTACCCCGGCAACCCGGTATTTGCTCACGAAGCCGATGGAACCATTACCGGCGACGCTCATATCCAGAAGTTCGGCGACCTGTACGTGATGTTCTACTTCTCGGCTTTCGACCCGTCGCGCCCGTACAAAGCGTTCAACACCTTCGCTGCCAGTTACGACCTTATTAACTGGACCGATTGGAAAGGTGCCGACCTCATTATTCCAACCAAGAATTACGACGAACTCTTCGCCCATAAAAGCTACGTGGTGAAGCACGATGGTGTGGTGTATCACTTCTACTGCGCCGTGAACAATGACGAACAACGCGGTATAGCCGTAGCCACCAGCAAACCGATGGGACGTTCGGCCGTCCGTTTCCCGAAACCGGACAGCAAGAACCGCCGAGACATCACCGAACTGAACGACGGCTGGAAGACTTGGCTCAAAGAAGCCACCCACCTGAAAGGACAGTTTGCCATGCCTGCCATCACTGTCGACATCCCGCACAACTGGGACGATTATTACGGTTATCGTCAACTGACGCACGGCAACCTGCACGGTACAGCCATGTATGCCAAATCGTTCGACGTTCAGAAGAAGGAAGGAAAACGCTACTTCCTCCGTTTCGACGGAGTAGGCACATACGGCACCATTCAGGTAAATGATACCGATTTCGGTCGTCACCCGATAGGTCGAACCACCCTCACACTCGACGTAACCGACGCCTTGAAGGACGGCAAGAACACCCTTCAGGTGAAAGCCGAACATCCGGAGATGATAGCCGACATGCCTTGGGTATGCGGTGGATGTTCGTCGGAGTGGGGATTCAGCGAAGGATCGCAACCGCTCGGTATCTTCCGTCCGGTAATGCTCGAAGCCACCGATGAAGTACGCATCGAACCGTTCGGTGTACACATCTGGAACGATGATAAAGCTGCCAATGTCTACGTAGAAACCGAAGTAAAGAACTACGGAAAGACCACCGCTACCATCGAGGTAGTGAGTAAACTGAGCAACGAAGACGGTCGTCAGGTCTTCCGCCTGGTAGAAAACGTAACGCTGGCTCCGGGTGAAGTGAAGGTTATCCGCCAGTCGTCTCCGGTAGAGAACCCTATTCGTTGGAGCACCGAGCGTCCGTACCTCTACAAACTCGCTTCGATGATCAAACGCGAAACTGCCACTACGGACGAAATCAGTACGCCGTTCGGCATCCGCACCATCAGTTGGCCGGTGAAACGCAATGACATAGGCAATAGCAATGCTCGCAACGATAACGACGGTCGCTTCTACCTGAACGAACAACCGACATTCATCAACGGTGTATGTGAATACGAACATCAGTTTGGCCAGAGCCATGCGTTCAGCAAGGAGCAGGTCGCTTCCCGCATCAAGCAGATTCGTGCTGCCGGATTCAACGGTTTCCGCGACGCTCACCAACCGCATCACCTGGATTACCTCACAGCGTGGGATAAAGAGGGTGTCCTCTACTGGACACAGTTCTCGGCCCATGTATGGTATGATACCCCGGAATTCCGCAACAACTTCAAGCAGTTGCTCCGCCAATGGGTAAAGGAACGCCGTAATTCCCCGTCGGTAGTGATGTGGGGCTTACAGAACGAAAGTACGCTACCGCGCGAGTTTGCCGAAGAGTGCTGCGAGATTATCCGCGAGATGGACCCGACAGCCCGCAACATGCGTGTGATTACCACCTGCAACGGCGGCGAAGGCTCGGACTGGAACGTGGTGCAAAACTGGAGCGGCACCTACGGCGGTAATCCCACGATATATAACAAGGAACTCGGCCAGAAGAACCAACTCCTCAACGGTGAGTACGGTGCATGGAGAAGCATCGACCTGCACACCGAACCCGGCGCTTTCGAGCAGGAGGGTACATGGAGTGAAGACCGTATGTGTCAGCTCATGGAAATGAAAGTCCGTTTGGCTGAACAGGTGAAGGATAGTGTCTGCGGTCAGTTCCAATGGATATACAGCAGTCACGACAACCCCGGTCGCCGTCAGCCCGACGAGGCATACCGTCTGATAGATAAAGTAGGTCCGTTCAACTACAAAGGCTTAACCACCCCGTGGGAAGAACCGGCGGATATCTACTATATGTATCGCGCGAACTACGTACCCGCATCAAAGGACCCGATGGTGTACCTCGTATCGCATACCTGGCCAAACCGTTTCGAGAAGGGACGTCGCCGTGCCACCATCGAAGCATACAGCAATTGCGATTCGGTGTTACTCTACAACGATGCCACAAACAACGAGTTTCTGGGTCGCAAAACGAATCATGGCGTAGGTACGCACTTCATGTGGGAGAACCGTGACATCCGTTACAACGTGCTCCGTGCAGTAGGTTACTACCAAGGCAAACCGGTAGCTGAGGATCTCATTGTTCTCAACGGCCTGGAAAAAGCTCCCAACTTCGAATCGCTTTATGCCGAAGCCAAGCCTATTCTGAAAGGTGAAGCCGGGTATAACTATCTCTACCGCATCAACTGTGGTGGCGATGACTACACGGACTCTTTCGGTCAGAAATGGAGCCAGGACAATATTGATTATTCACGCTCATGGGCCGAGAAGTACATGGAGTTAAATCCCTACCTGGCCAGTCAGCGTACCACCAACGATCCGATTCACGGCACGAAAGATTGGTTGTTGTTCCAATCGTTCCGCTTCGGCCGGCACCAACTGTCGTATCAGTTCCCCATCGCCAACGGTAACTATCGGGTAGAACTTTACTTCACCGAACCGTGGCACGGAACAGGTGGCAGCGCCGCTACCGATTGCGAAGGTTTCCGCATCTTCGACGTTGCCATCAACGACCAACTGGTTCTCGACGATCTGGATATCTGGGCAGAATCCGGGCACGACGTTGCCTGCAAGAAGGTAGTCAATGCTACTGTCAATAGCGGCAAACTCACCATCACCTTCCCGGAAGTGAAAGCCGGACAGGCTATCCTCTCAGGCATTGCCATCGCTACAACGGACACATCGGCCAAAGTACCGGCAACGCAAACTGTCGGCAACGATCCTAAATATACCACCGGATGGAGTTGGGCAAAAGCCAACCAAGAGGTGATGGATAAGACTCCGAAAGAACTGCTCCCCGAAGATAAGAATGCTCGTACAAGCACCCTCTACGAAGCAGAAGATGCCACGCTGAAAGGTAAGTTCACCAAGAAAGAACACCGCAAGTCGCAAGGCGTATTCTTCGCTGCCGGAGCCAATAATAGCATCGAATGGAAGGTATCTACCGGTCTGGCACAGGTTTATGCCCTTCGCTTCAAATATATGAATACCACAGGCAAACCGATCAAAGTCCGGATGCAGTTCATCGATTCCAAAGGTGTTGTGTTGAAGGATGATGAGATCAGTTTCCCTGATACTCCGGATAAATGGAAGATGGTGAGTACTACGACGGGGTCGTATATCAATGCGGGGCAGTACCGGGTAGTGCTTTCTGCCAGTGATATGAATGGTTTGGCGTTTGATGTTTTGGAAGTGCAATAAGCTGCGCTGTCTCTTCTTTCTCTTTTGTCTTGAAACAAAAGAGAAAGAAGCAAAGAGAAAAATTCAAGGCTGCATTTTCTCCGCTACTCCGCCTGTACGAAAAACGATCGGAGCTCCAACTCGCTTCACTGCGTTGCGCTCAGACAATCGCTCCTTTACTCGTTTTTCGTGCAGGCTACGCTTAACGCTCCGAAAATGAGGCCAATCCTTTCTTCTCCACATCGCTTCGCTCGTGGAGATTAGTGGGATCTTTGAGTTTATACATATATTAGAAAGGATTCTTCGTCAATTTAGGTGCAACTCTAGGTGAATATTGAGGTATATTTATAATATAGTTCCACTTTGGCGTAACGGTTGTAAGATTTACCTTTACTGCTATTTTAAATTGATCAATGTGCAAAAACAGGGTATGTAAAATCATCTGTTTAAGCCCCAACGGGGCCTAAGCAATAGCATCGGGCAACGCCCGATGGAAAGTTGATAGTGTAATTACGCCCTGTAAGGGCATAAGCCGTACTTGGGCTCACGCCCTTACAGGGCTGGAGAGTGGGGTGCCGAAGAAGATAGGGCGTTGCCCTATCCTGATGCTCAAAGGCCGTTGGCCTTAAATTGCTGGCACCCCGGTTGAACCAACGACTACGAACGCATAGTCCAGCTGAGACAAGGTGGAACCAACGGTCAACGAAGATAAAGTTGCAGATAATTATTAAAATAAAAAAGAATAGCAGTCCCGGCGCAAAAAGCCACCAACTGCTGACAAAAACAAAACCCCACGAGCGAAGCGATGTGGCGAGAAAAGGATTTGGCCTCGGCTGTTTTCCGTTAAGCGAGCGACCGTAGTAGCGCGTGAAGACGACCCTGTGTTTGAGCGTAACGAAGTGGAGCGAGTTCGGGGTCGTTAGCGCTACGCAGCGAGCGAGTAGGAAAACAGACGCAGCCTTGATTTTTTCTCTTTGCTTCTTTCTCTTTTGTTTCAAGACAAAAGAGAAAGAAGAAGCACAGCGCCAGCCCAAAAAAGAAGATTTATGAATACATATAAAAACATAGCACTAATCATCAGCTTGTTTGGAACGAGCATCCTACAAGCGCAAGCAACACATGACTGGGAGAACCACCATGTATTGCAAATAAACCGTGAACCGGCAAGGGCGGCATTCATCCCTTACGGTAATCAACCCGGCGACCGTACAATGTCCTTGGACGGAAAATGGCGTTTCCGCTGGACAGCCACTCCCGACGAACGTATCACCGATTTCTACCGGACGAACTTTGACGATAGCAAATGGGTCGATTTTCCTGTTCCCGCTAACTGGGAAGTAAACGGTTACGGAACACCGATCTATGTCTCTGCCGGTTATCCGTTCAAGATTGATCCGCCACGGGTGATGGGTACTCCGAAAGAATCCTATACAACCTACAAAGAGCGTAATCCGGTGGGGCAGTACCGCCGTACATTCGCACTGCCTGCCGGGTGGGAAGCCGGGGGGCAGACTTTCCTACGCTTTGAAGGAGTGATCAGTGCATTCTATGTATGGGTGAACGGCGAGCGGGTGGGCTATAGCCAGGGAAGCATGGAAGCTAGTGAGTTCAACATTACTTCTTACCTGAAAGCCGGAAAGAACCAGATGGCCATCGAGGTGTATCGCTATAGTGACGGCTCTTATCTGGAAGATCAGGACTTCTGGCGCTTTAGTGGTATACACCGGAGTATCAATCTGATACATACACCCGATGTTCGTATCCGCGACTTTGCGATACGCACGTTGCCTGATAAGGAATACCGTGACTTTACTTTGCAGATAGACCCGCAGCTGAGTGTTTATCGTACTGAGAAAGGGGAGGGGTATAAAGTGAAGGCCGAGCTGACCGAACTGAACACTTTATCCATTCTTTCTCTGGAAACAGCTGCCGAACCGATTCTCGACTTGGATCACAAAGCGGCGGTGATGAACGAGTGGTACCCGCAACGCGGTACCCGTAAACTCGGGCGGATGTCGGCTGTTGTTTCGTCACCGAAGCAATGGACAGCCGAGACGCCGAATCTGTATCTGCTCACATTGACGCTGGAAGATAATAGCGGACGGGTGGTGGAACGTGTTCAACAACGCATCGGCTTCCGTAGCGTGGAGATTGTCAAAGGACAAGTGCTTATCAACGGCAAACCGGTTCGGTTCCGGGGTGTAAACCGTCACGAACACGATCCGCGTACGGCCCGTGTGATGTCCGAAGAACGGATGCTACAGGATGTGCTCCTGATGAAACAAGCCAATATCAACGCTGTACGTACCAGTCACTACCCCAACGTGAGTCGTTGGTATGAGCTTTGCGACTCCATCGGTCTCTATGTGATGGACGAAGCGGACATCGAAGAACATGGTTTGCGCGGTACCTTGGCCAGTATGCCCGACTGGCATGCGGCTTTCCTCGACCGGGCCGTTCGTATGGCGGAGCGCGACAAGAATTATCCTTCCATCGTGATGTGGAGCATGGGAAATGAAAGCGGATATGGCCCTAACTTCGCCGCTATCTCGGGATGGTTGCACGACTTTGATCCTACGCGTCCCGTGCACTACGAAGGAGCGCAGGGCGTGAATGGTGAACCCGATCCGAAAACGGTCGATGTGATCAGCCGCTTCTATACCCGTGTGCAACAGGAATACTTGAATCCCGGCATTGCCGACGGAGTTGATGAAGAGCGGGCGGAGAATGCCCGCTGGGAGCGATTGCTCAGTATTGCGCAACGCACCAATGACGATCGTCCCGTGATGACCAGCGAATATGCGCATGCCATGGGGAATGCGTTGGGTAACTTCAAAGAGTATTGGGACGAGATCTATAGTAATCCGCGCATGTTGGGCGGATTCATCTGGGACTGGGTGGATCAGGGAGTGTACAAGACTCTTCCCGATGGACGTACCATGGTGGCTTACGGAGGCGACTTCGGCGACCAACCGAACCTGAAAGCATTCTGCTTCAACGGTGTTGTGATGTCCGAAAGGGAAATCACCCCGAAATACATGGAGGTGAAGAAGGTATATGCCCCTTTTCTGCTCCAAAAAGAAGGTGGAAAGCTGATCATAACCAACCGCAATCACCATACAGGGCTGGCACAATACCGCTGCCTGTGGACGCTCTCGGTGAATGGCAATGAAGGTATGAAGGGAGAGATCCCGTTGCCCGATGCTGCTCCTGGAGAAACGGTTGAAGTGGCACTCCCGATGCTTAAACTCAAAGAAGGGACGGACGCCCGCATGAAGGTGACGATGGTCCTGAAAGAGAATACACTTTGGGAGAAAGCCGGGTACGAAGTAGGGTGGGAGCAGTTCTGCCTGCAGGAAGGTCCGCTGGCTACTGCCGGAGTGTCGAACGAAGGGAAACTACAGGTTGTTGAATCCAACGGACAGGGAGATGCGAACGAATCCTTGCTGGTTAGCGGGAAAGGCTTCTCTACTGCCTGGAACCTGCAAACGGGTAGTTTGACATCGCTTATATATAAAGGTAAGGAAATGTTGGACAATCCGGCTGACTTTACCCGCCAGGCTATCACGCAGGTATTCCGTGCGCCGACTGACAATGATAAGAGTTTCGGCAACTGGATAGCGAAAGACTGGCAGTTGCACGGCATGGATACACCCGATGTGAAAACAGAGAATGTCAGCTACGAGCAACGTCCGGATGGCGCATTGGTCATTCAGGTTCGTACACGCAATCAGTACAAGAGCGGATCGGTGGCTACGCAATATACATATACGGTACTTGCCGACGGAGCCATCGACCTGAAAGCCGATTTCATTCCGGAGGGTGAACTGCCCGAACTTCCCCGCCTGGGAGTGGCATTATGCATGGATCGGGCTTTCGATACCTTTACATGGTATGGCCGTGGTCCGCACGACAACTATCCCGACCGGAAGACGTCATCGCCCATCGGGCTGTGGAAAGGCAACGTAGCCGGACAATACGTACACTATCCTCGTCCGCAGGACAGTGGAAACAAGGAAGAGGTACGTCGTTTGTCGCTTACGGATGCCAAAGGAAACGGTCTGCAAGTAGAGGCAGTGGGAGAGACATTCTCCGCTTCCGCCCTGCACTTCACACCGCAGGATTTATATGTCTGTGCGCACGATTGTGATTTGAAACCCCGGGCTGAGATCATCCTCAGCATGGATGCTGCTGTTCTTGGATTAGGTAACAGCAGTTGCGGTCCGGGTGTACTGAAGAAATATGCCATCGAGAAGAAACCGCATACATTGCATGTGCGAATAAGCCCGGTGAAATAAGTTTCCCGCATTTCTTTTAATAAAGTGAAGCAAAAAATACAATTTAATAGATTCAATAATGAAGCAAGCAATTACTTTTTTATCAGCCCTGGCAGTAGCAGCCAACCTGCTCGCCCAACCGGCTACGCAAACCCAACGACATTACTTGTCGGGCACGGGTTGCGACGACATGGTGCAATGGGACTTCTATTGTACCGACGGACGTAATGCCGGCAAATGGACCAAGATCGGCGTTCCTTCGTGCTGGGAACTCCAAGGTTTCGGAACCTATCAGTATGGCATCACCTTCTATGGTAAACCTTTCCCGGAAGGCGTTGCCGATGAAAAAGGTATGTACAAATATGAATTCGACGTGCCCGAAGCATGGCGCGGTCAGCAAGTAGAGCTGGTATTTGAGGCCTCAATGACCGACACGGAAGTGAAGATCAACGGTCGCAAAGCCGGAAGCAAACATCAGGGAGCTTTCTACCGCTTTACGTACAACGTGACCGACATGCTGAAATACGGCAAGAAGAATCTGCTCGAAGCCACCGTGTCGAAAGAGAGCGAGAACGCCAGCGTTAACCTGGCCGAGCGTCGTGCCGATTACTGGAACTTCGGTGGTATCTTCCGTCCGGTATTCTTTGAGATCAAGCCGGCATTCAACTTCCGCCACATTGCTGTCGATGCACGGGCTAGCGGAGCGTTCCGTGCCAACTGTCACCTCAATCTGGCTACCGAAGGAACAATTCGTACAACGATTCTCGATGCCGCAGGCAAGAAGCTGTCCGAAACAACCACTCCCGTCAAAGCGGGAGGCGACTGGACAGAGGTTTCGCTCAACGTAGCCAACCCTAATCTGTGGACGGCCGAAACGCCCAACCTCTACAAAGCTGAATTTGCACTGTTGGGCAAAGATGGGAAAGTGTTGCACAAAGAAACCAAGTCGTTCGGTTTCCGTACCATTGAAGTACGCGAGAGCGACGGGCTGTACGTGAACGGCGTACGCATCAACGTGCGTGGTGTGAACCGTCACAGCTTCCGTCCCGAAACAGGTCGTACGCTGAGCAAGGCGAAAAACATCGAAGATGTGTTGCTTGTCAAGAGTATGAACATGAACTCCATTCGTATGAGTCATTACCCGCCCGATCCGGAATTCCTGCATGCGTGCGACTCGCTCGGGTTGTATGTGATGAACGAACTCGGCGGCTGGCATGGCAAGTACGATACTCCCACCGGTATTCGCCTGGTGAAGGAGATGATGGAACGTGACGTGAATCACCCGAGCATCATCTGGTGGAGCAACGGAAATGAAAAAGGATGGAACACAGAGCTCGACGGTGAATTCCACAAGTACGATCCGCAGAAGCGTCCGGTACTGCACCCGCAAGGTAACTACGGCGGGTTTGAAACCATGCACTACCGTTCGTACGGCGAGAGTCAGAACTACCTGCGCCTACCGGAAATCTTTATGCCGACAGAATTCCTTCACGGGTTGTACGACGGCGGTCACGGTGCCGGACTGTGGGATTACTGGGAAATGATGTACAACCACCCGCGTTGCATCGGCGGTTTCCTTTGGGTACTGGCCGATGAAGGTGTGAAGCGTGTAGACTTAGACGGATTCATCGACAATGTAGGCAATTATGGTGCTGATGGCATCGTAGGTCCGCACCACGAGAAGGAGGGAAGCTTCTTCACCATCCAGGAAATATGGAGCCCCGTACGCATCAACATGCCGGGTATCAGCAATAACTCCGGGAACAACAAAACCCTCCCGGCAAACTTCGACGGCAAGCTCGGTATTGAAAACCGTTATGACTTCCTCAACCTGAACACTTGCCGCTTCGTTTGGAAGCAGGTGAAGTTCCCCGCTCCATTCGACAAAGCAGCTACCAAAGTGCTGAAAGAAGGCGAAGTGAAAGGTTTCAATCTGCCTGCACACAACAAGGGTATATTGGATCTGCAACTTTCCATGCTTCCTGAAGCCGATGCGCTTTATCTGACAGCCATCGATAAGTACGGACACGAGATATGGCGCTGGACAATGGCGGTATCCAAAGCAAATAGCGCTCCTGCACAAGCCAACGCATCTGCCAAACCCGCTTACTCCGAGACAGCCGATGCACTGATCGTGAAAGCTAACGACCGCACCTTTACTTTCTCCAAGAAAGACGGACAACTGAAAGGTGTTACCATCGGCAACCGTACGATGAGTTTTAATAACGGCCCGCGCTTCATCGCTGCCCGCCGTTCCGACCGCAGTCTCGACCAGTTCTACAACCACGACGACGAGAATGCACAAGCCAAGAACCGTACATACAGTGAATTCCCCGATGCGGGTGTCTTTACCGGCTTGGAAGCGAAAGAAGAAAATGGTGTACTGAAGGTAACTGCCAATTACAAACTCGGTAGCTTTGATAAGGCTGAATGGTTCATCGGCGCCGACGGCAAGTTGATGCTGAACTATGCATATAACTTCCAGGGCGTTGTCGACTTGATGGGTGTTTGCTTCGACTATCCCGAAGCAAAAGTGTTGAGCAAGCGTTGGTTGGGCGATGGTCCGTACCGTGTATGGCAAAATCGTTTGCATGGCACACAGTTCGATGTTTGGGAGAACGATTATAATGATCCCATCCCAGGCGAAACATTTACTTACCCGGAATTCAAGGGATACTTCGCCAATGTTTGCTGGATGGAGATTCGTACGCAGGAAGGTGTTATCAAATTGTCGAATGGCCAACCGCAATCATACATAGGCGTATACCAACCTCGCGATGGCCGCGACCGTCTGCTTTATACATTGCCCGAAAGTGGAATCTCCGTGCTCGATGTGATTCCCCCGGTACGCAATAAGGTGAATACTACCGATCTTGTCGGTCCGACGTCACAACCTAAGTGGGCGAACGGGAAATATATCGGCGGTTTGTTGCTGGAATTCGAATAACGGATAAAAGAGATAAATAACATGAAAGGGCGAGGAAATTCTGATAAAGGTTCCTCGTCTTTTGCATTAAATAAGCTTTTTACAACATACAAAGGGTCACTCATCGTTGTGTGGTAAGAAATAACATCTATCTTTGTCAATATAGCTACACACTCCTTAAACACGGTAAGTGAGTACAAATACCTTTCAGTTCCGTCATTTTATAAAACGTTATATAAGTAATGATAAACAACAAACTACGCATACTGCTATTGCTGTTGCTAATCTCTGTATTGTGCCCCTCCCGTGCACAACGTTCTCTTCGTGACCAATTCACTCAACCATCCGAAGAAGCCAAGCCCTGGACTTTCTGGTACTGGATGTATGGTGCCGTATCCAAGGAAGGCATCACCGCCGACCTCGAAGCCATGAAGCAAGCCGGACTGGGAGGTACTTACCTGATGCCCATCAAGAGCGCCGCACAGGCATGGCAATACAAAGGAAAAGCCGAACAGCTATCGCCCGAATGGTGGGAGATGGTACACTTCAGCATGAAGGAAGCCGACCGCCTGGGCTTGAAGCTCGGTATGCACATCTGCGACGGTTTCGCACTGGCGGGTGGTCCATGGATCAGCCCTCAAGAGTCGATGCAGAAAGTAGTTTGGACAGATACCATCGTACAGGGCGGACACATCAACCTACGCCTGCAACAACCGGAAACATTTCGCGGTTACTACAAAGACATTGCCCTGCTGGCTATTCCTTCGGATGGTACTCCCGACGAACAAGCGTTCCGGATGACGTGCGCCAATATTGATCCGGGAAGCGTTGGCGATCCTACAAAAGGAGTCAACATAGACGAGAAAGGGGTGATCCGCTCCAACTATCCTTGCTACATACAGGTGGAGTACGATCAACCGTTTACCTGCCGCAACATCGAAATCTCGGCAGGAGTAAATAGCAGTTACCAGGCCAACCGCCTCAAGGTGATGGCCAGTGACGATGGCGAGAACTACCGCTACGTGAAGCAACTCATTCCCGCCCGTCAGGGTTGGCAAAACTGGGACGAGAACTCTACCCACGCTATCCCGCCCACCACGGCCCGTTACTTCCGCTTTTACTGGACACCCGAGGGTACCGAACCGGGCAGCGAGGACATGAATGATGCCAAATGGAAACCCAACCTGAAAATCGGCAAACTGCAATTGCATAGCCAGCCCCGCCTGAACCAATGGGAAGGCAAGGCCGGATTTGTCTGGCGTGTGGCTCAGCAAACACAACCCACTGAAATAGGCGTACACGAATGTGCTCCCCTCAAACGCATCGTCAACCTCACCGCTTCGATGAAGAATGGGGTGATAACCACCACATTGCCTGCCGGAAATTGGAAACTACTCCGTATGGGACATACATCGACCGGACATGACAATGCTACGGGTGGTGGCGGACGTGGTTTGGAATGTGACAAGTTCAGTGCCGACGCCGTTCGCAAACAGTTCAACAACTGGTTTGCCATGGCCTTTGCCCAAAGCGACGTATCACTTCCGCGACGTGTATTGAAGTATATGCACATCGACAGTTGGGAGTGTGGTAGCCAGAACTGGAGCGATAACTTCGCCGCCGAGTTCAAGCAACGCCGTGGGTACGACCTGATGCCTTATCTGCCCGTTATGGCAGGAATTCCGGTAGAGAGTGCTGCCCGCAGTGAAGAAGTGCTCCGCGATGTGCGTACTACTATCTCCGAATTGGTGGTCGACGTATTCTACACCGTCATGTCCGATTGCGCGCACAAATACGATTGCCGTATCTCCGCCGAATGCGTATCGCCTACCATGGTAAGCGACGGTATGCTGCACTACCAGAAAGTAGATCTCCCGATGGGCGAATTCTGGCTCAACAGTCCCACACACGATAAACTCAACGATATGCTCGATGCCATCAGCGGTGCACATATCTATGGCAAGAACATTATTCAGGCCGAAGGCTTTACCGAAGTGCGCGGCACATGGGACGAACATCCCGCGATGCTCAAAACCCTGCTCGACCGCAACTATGCGTTGGGCATCAACAAACTCTTTTACCACGTCTATGTACATAATCCGTGGATGGACCGCCGTCCGGGCATGACGCTCGATGGTATCGGCCTTTTCTTCCAGCGCGACCAAACGTGGTGGAAAGACGGTGCCCGTTCCATGACCGAATACATGACCCGCTGCCAGGCGCTGTTGCAATACGGACATCCGGTGACCGATGTGGCTGTATTCACAGGCGAAGAGATACCCCGCCGGGCTATTCTTCCCGATCGTCTGGTGCCTTCGCTGCCCGGTATCTATGGTGCCGAACGGGTAGAGAGCGAGCGCGTACGCCTGGCCAACGAGAATCAGCCGATGCGTGTACGTCCGGTAGGAGTAACCCACTCAGCCAACATGGCCGATCCGGAAGATTGGGTGAACCCCATGCGCGGATATGCCTACGATAGTTTCAACCGCGACGCACTGCTCCGCCTGGCCAAAGCCGAGAACGGTTGCATGACGTTGCCCGGTGGAGCCAGCTACAAGGTAGTGGTGCTTCCATTGCCACACCCCATGACGCCGGATAGTTTGCCGTTATCGAAAGAGGTACTCACAAAAATAGCCGAACTGGAAGCTGCCGGAGTGGTGATTCCACGTCTTCCTTACGTGAACGAAGATTTCTCGGAGTTCGGTTTGGAGCGCGACCTGAATGTACCTGCCGGTATTGCCTGGACACATCGACGGGGCGAAGAAGCAGATATCTACTTTGTATCGAATCAGCAGGATAAGGCTCGTCGCATTATTGCCAGCATGCGCATCAGCGGTAAGAAGCCCGAGTTGTGGAATCCGATGACAGGCGAAATCAACAGCGATGTGTCGTTTACGCAACGTAGTAACGGACGCACGGACATCACCCTTTCACTGGCTCCCAACGAATCGGTATTTATTGTTCTTAAAGAAGACGCACCTGTTACTCCGCAGGAAGAAGCCAAACAAGATGTTGTTTACGAAGTCCGGACGGCAAACGTATTCAAGACTCCGTTGCAAACATCGGACTTCAACATTACATTTGCTGCGAATGGTAAACTTCTGAAACGAAATACGCTCTTCGATTGGAGCAAAGAGACGGACGATGCCATTAAATACTATTCCGGAACAGCCGTGTACAAGACTACCTTCACCTGGAAAGAGAGTCAGGCGAAGCGCGTATTCTTAACCCTGGGCGAAGTGAATAATGTAGCCACGGTACGCGTCAACGGGCAAGACTGCGGCACGGTATGGACGGCTCCGTATCAGGTGGAAATCACCGGAGTTGTGAAGAAAGGAAGCAATCAGCTCGAAATAGAGGTGACCAATACCTGGGCCAATGCCCTGAAAGGTTCGGACGAAGGGAAAGCACCTTTTGAAGGAATCTGGACCAATGGTAATTACCGTATGCAGGAGAGTGTATTGCTTCCTGCCGGTTTGCTGGGTCCGTTGGAATTAGCAGAAGAAACAAACGAATAATGATGTTTCACCACAGAGTCTGTGTGATGTTGTGGTGAAACAAAAATACAAGAGTATGAATATAAAGAGAATCATTTTATCAGCCGCCATACTGCTAACAGCTATGACAGGAGCAAATGCCGAAGTAAAACTCCCGGCGATATTCTCCGACGGCATGGTGATGCAACAACAAACCCAAGCCAACCTATGGGGGAGCGCTACTCCGAAAGCCAAAGTACTTGTCACCACCGGTTGGGACAAGAAGCAATACAGTGTCAATGCCGATGCCAACGGGCAATGGAAGCTGAGTGTGTCTACACCCAAAGCAGGCGGTCCGTACACCCTTACCTTCAACGACGGAAAGGTGACCACCCTCAGCAATATATTAATAGGTGAAGTATGGCTCTGCTCCGGTCAAAGCAATATGGAGATGCCGATGAAAGGTTTCAAGAATCAGCCCATCGAGAATGCCAACATGGATATTCTCCGGAGCAAGAACC
This sequence comes from Bacteroides sp., assembly GCA_031554635.1. GTDB lineage: Bacteria > Bacteroidota > Bacteroidia > Bacteroidales > Bacteroidaceae > Bacteroides. Next base: position 65,194 of record JAVBVD010000016.1, on the reverse strand, counting down.
CACATATCCGCATGTTCACTTTAAAGCTCACGTCTACTTTCGCTCCGCAAACCGATGTAGTAGGAGCGTGGAAAGAAGCTTGTCCGGCCAATACGAAAGACTTCAGCGCTACCGCTTATTATTTCGGGAAACTGGTGAACGAGATTACCGATGTTCCCGTAGGATTGGTAGTAGCTGCCTGGGGAGGTTCGGCCTGTGAAGCCTGGATGAAGGCCGACTGGCTGAAAGCATTTCCCGATGCGAAGATTCCCCAATCCGAAGCCGATATCACTTCGAAGAACCGTACGCCGACTGCACTGTACAACGGAATGCTTCATCCGCTTATCGGCATGACGATGAAAGGTGTCATCTGGTACCAGGGCGAAGATAATTGCAACCGGTACCAAACGTATGCCGATATGTTTACCGCACTGATCAACGGATGGCGTGCTGAGTGGAAACAAGGCGATTTCCCGTTTTACTACTGCCAGATTGCTCCATACGATTGGGCTCTCATTACCGAGAAAGGCAAAGAACCGCTCAACTCGGCTTACTTGCGCGAACAACAGTCGAAAGTAGAACTCCGCGTACCGAATACCGGAATGGTTGTGTTGCTCGACGCCGGTATGGAAACGGGCATTCACCCTGCTAAGAAAAAAACAGCGGGCGAACGCCTGGCACTGTTGGCCCTGAACAAGACCTACGGAGTGGAAGGTATCACCAGCCAGAGCCCTTACTTCAAAGAAATAGAAATAAAGAACGATACGGTGATTGTCAGCTTCGAACGGGCTGAGATGTGGATCACTACCAATGGCAAGGAATCGAAACTGTTCAAAGTGGCAGGAGCCGACAAGGTATTTCATCCGGCCAAAGCCTGGATTGCTCGTAGCAAGATGTACGTGAAGAGCGATGCTGTGCCGAATCCGGTAGCTGTACGTTATGGTTTTGAGAATTATGTGGAAGGAGATGTGTTTTGCGACGGATTACCTGTCAGCTCTTTCCGTTCGGACAACTGGTAGAACTCTGTTTGACTTTGCGGTGAAAACACCCAATATATAATGAAAAAGAAACTTTTTATTCTTGGATTAATAATGATGGGAAGCGTGCAGGTTCTTTGGGGCCAGCACGCTATTCCCCTTTCTGAACAATCCTCTTCCGACTCCCGGAAGCAACCAGCCAATGTCGTATGGAATCAGCCTAGTCGTAATTCATCGGAATCGATGCCTTGCGGGGGAGGCGATATCGGCATGAATGTATGGGTGGAAGAGGGCGATCTGCTGTTCTACGTAAGTCGTAGCGGTACGTTCGACGAGAATAACTGCCAACTGAAACAAGGGCGTTTCCGTCTTCGCTTGTCTTCTGATCCTCAAAAAGCGAACAACAGCCAATTAAAGGATGGCACTCGTTCCAAAGATAATACGAATCCGCTAAAGAATATAACCGATTTCCGGCAGGAGTTGAAACTCAACGATGGTTACGTAGAAGTACGTGCCGGAGGAACAACCATCCAACTCTGGGCGGATGTGTTTCGTCCGGTGGTATATGTGGAAGTCGACAGTCGCCAGGCGGTCAGTGCGGAATTGTTTTACGAGAACTGGCGGTATCAGGATCGATTGATACGGAAAGGAGAGGGGCAACAATGTTCGTACAAATGGGCGCCGCCCGAAGGAACAGTGACCTCTGCCGACTCCGTCTTCCAGGAAAACGGGAAGCTTTATTTTGTTCATCGCAATCCGCAGCAGACTGTTTTCGACAGGGTAGTGAGCCAGCAAGGGTTGGACGGAGTGAAAGCGCAACTGATGAATCCGCTTGGTAATCTTACTTTTGGCGGTTGCCTGAGTACAGGCGGATGGGTGTTTCAGGGAACGGAAGACGGCGTGTATGCCGGAACCGATTACCGTGCCTGGCGCTTTCGTTCACATAAAACGAGTCGTACCCATCAGGTTGCTATCACGCTACATTCCGAACAAATAAGTAATTCTGCCTCAGGACAAACCAATAATCAGCCTTCCGGAGAGTCAGCCGGACTGAATTCCTGGAAACAGCATCTCCAACAAACGCTGAACACCGTTTCTGCTAAAGATAAAGCGAAAACCCGTGCCTGGTGGAATGCCTTCTGGCAACGCAGCTTTATACATGGTCAGGGCGAAGCTGCCGATATCACCCGCAACTACACCCTCTTCCGCTACATGTTGGGTTGTAATGCCTACAGCAGTGTGCCAACCAAGTTCAACGGCGGGCTCTTCACTTTCGACCCCTGCTTCGTAGACGAAAAACAAGCTTTCACGCCCGATTACCGCAAATGGGGCGGGGGTACGATGACTGCGCAAAACCAGCGTCTTGTGTACTGGCCCATGCTAAAGAGCGGAGACGCGGATATGATGTCGGCGCAGTTCGACTTCTACAACCGGATGCTTCGCAATGCGGAGTTGCGTAGCGAAACCTACTGGCAACACAAAGGCGCTTGCTTCGCCGAACAGATAGAAAACTTCGGATTGCCCAATCCGGCCGAATACGGATTCAAGCGTCCCGAATGGTTCGACAAAGGATTGGAGTATAACGCCTGGCTGGAATACGAATGGGATACGGTGCTGGAGTTCTGCCAGATGATACTCGAAACGAATCTCTATGCAGGAGCCGATATTACCCCTTACCTGCCGCTGATAGAAAACTCATTGACTTTCTTCGATGAGCATTATCGCTACCTGTCTTCCCGTCGCGGACGGAAAGACCTGGACGAGAACGGGCACCTGGTGCTCTTCCCCGGTTCGGCTTGCGAAACGTACAAGATGACGAACAATGCATCGAGCACCATCGCTGCTTTGCGTACGGTGCTGGAAACCTTTCAGCAAATGGTATTGGGAGGAGATACCCCCATGCAGACCGCCGGTATCTTAAAGATAGACAGCGGGGCACCCGAAATGCTGAAACGTATTCCGCCTATTCCGTTGCGAACGGTGGATGGAAAAGAGATGATTGCACCTGCGAAGACGTGGGAACGTGTTAATAATGTGGAGACACCGCAACTCTATCCGGTATTCCCTTGGCGAATCTATGGCTTGGGAACTTATCGGGGAGCAGGAGGGGCGGAAGCCAACCGGCAGTTAGGGATCAACCAACAATCGGAGATTGACCGTCAATCAGCAATCAACCGACAGCTGGAGATCGCTCGTAATACATATCTGTATGATACCGATGCACAGAAGTTCCGAAGTCACATCGGCTGGAAACAAGACAATATATGGGCAGCTTGCTTAGGCTTGACAGATGAAGCCCGTCGCCTTGCCTTATTGAAACTGGGCGATGGTCCGCACCGCTTCCCGGCATTCTGGGGACCGGGTTATGACTGGACGCCCGATCATAACTGGGGAGGTAGTGGAATGATCGGTTTGCAGGAAATGCTTTTGCAAACCAACGGTCGCGAGATACTTCTCTTCCCGGCCTGGCCGAAAGAGTGGGATGTACACTTCAAGCTTCATGCTACCGGACAGACAACCGTTGAAGCAGAGTTGAAGAACGGCAAAATCGTTAAACTGAATGTATTCCCGGAAAGCCGGAAGAAAGACATTGTTTGCTCCTATAAATAAAGAATAATATATAGATCATGAAGAAACTTCTCATTCTACTTTTATGCTTGTTCCCGTTACTGGGACAGGCACAAACAGAAACTTCCGTAGCCGGGTTTATCCCCCTGCAAGGTAGCGGAAGGCAAGTATATAACTTCAACCCCGGTTGGCGATTCCAACGCGGAGACATTAAAGGTGCCGAAGCCGATAACTTTGACGATAGTGCCTGGGAAGTAGTATCTACCCCGCACACCGTGCAACTGATGCCCGCCGAGGGAAGCGGATGCCGCAACTACCAGGGTATCGCCTGGTACCGCAAGCATTTTGTAGCCGAAGGTAATGCGTACAGCGACCAACTGCTCTTACACTTTGAAGGCGCTATGGGTAAGCAAACCATCTATCTCAACGGCAAGCAAGTGGCCGAACACATTGGCGGTTACCTCCCTTTTACCGTCAACCTGACAGAGGCAGGAGTACGGCCGGGTGAAGCTTGGTTAATAGCCGTCAAAGTAGACAACAGCGACGATAAAACCTATCCTCCCGGCAAAACCCAATACACGCTTGACTTTACTTATCACGGAGGCATCTATCGGGATGTATGGATGATCAACAAATCGCGCATAGCCATTACCGATGCCATCGAATCGAATACCGTTGCCGGCGGAGGCGTCTTTGTACACTACGATAACATCAGCGAGAAAAGCGCCCGGGTATATGTAGATACCGAAGTACAAAATACGGGTATAGGTACTGAAACTGTTACCGTAGAAACGACTTTGACCGATGCAGAAGGTAGAATACTGAAAGTAACTACCGGCAAACTGACTCTGAAACCTGGCGAAAAGAAGACAAGCAAACAGCAGATGACCGTGCAATCGCCCAAACTCTGGTCGCCGGATACCCCTTATTTATATAGAGTAGAATCACGCATCAAGCAAGGCAAGGAATGCTTAGACGGCGGCGTAACCCGCATCGGCATTCGTCAGGCGGAGTTTCGTGGCAAAGACGGCTTCTGGTTGAACGGCAAGCCATTCGGGCAATTGGTAGGAGCCAACCGCCATCAAGATTTTGCTTATGTGGGCAATGCCCTTCCCAATTCCCAGCAATGGCGCGATGCCAAACGGCTGCGCGATGCCGGTTTCACCATCATCCGTGTAGCACACTATCCGCAAGACCCGTCGTTTATGGATGCGTGCGACGAGCTGGGTCTATTTGTCATTGTAGCTACACCCGGCTGGCAGTTCTGGAACAAAGATCCTAAGTTCGGCGAGTTGGTGCATCAGAATACCCGCGAAATTATCCGTCGCGACCGCAACCATCCGTCGGTGTTGATGTGGGAGCCGATCCTGAACGAAACCCGCTATCCGCTCGACTTTGCTTTGGAAGCCTTGAAGATCACGAAAGATGAGTTCCCATACCCCGGTCGTCCCGTGGCGGCTGCCGATGTTCACTCGGACGGCGTACGCGATAACTACGATGTGGTATATGGTTGGCCGGGCGATGACGAGAAAGCCGACAAACCGACGCAATGCATCTTCACCCGCGAGTTCGGTGAGAATGTGGACGACTGGTATGCGCACAACAATAACAACCGTGCCAGCCGCAGTTGGGGCGAGCGCCCGTTGCTGGTACAAGCCCTGTCACTGGCTAAGAGTTGCGACGAGATGTACCGCACCACCGGACAGTTCATCGGCGGAGCGCAATGGCATCCGTTCGATCACCAGCGTGGATATCACCCCGATCCGTATTGGGGAGGCGACTTCGATGCGTTCCGCCAACCGAAATATGCCTACTACATGTTCCGTAGCCAATCTCCTGCTGAGTTGAAACATCCTATCGCCGAAAGCGGTCCGATGGTGTTTATCGCCCATGAGATGTCGGCCTTCTCGGATGCCGATGTAGTGGTGTTCAGCAACTGCGACTCGGTACGCCTGTCTATTTACGACGGAACGAAGAGCTGGACTAAACCGGTGGTGCATGCCAAAGGCCATATGCCGAACGCTCCGGTAGTGTTCGAGAATGTGTGGGATTTCTGGGAAGCACGCAGCTACAGTTACTTGCAGAAGAACTGGCAGAAGGTGAACATCGTAGCCGAAGGAATCATCAACGGAGAGGTGGTCTGCACCGAGAAGAAGATGCCTTCGCGCCGTTCTACCAAACTTCGCCTGTCGGTAGATACCCAAGGCAAGCAATTGGTGGCCGACGGTTCGGACTTTATCGTGGTAGTGGCCGAAGTAACCGATGACAATGGAAACGTACGCCGGTTGGCGAAAGACAATATCGTCTTTACCGTAGAAGGCGAAGGTGAGATTATCGGCGATGCTTCTATCGGAGCCAATCCCCGTGCGGTGGAGTTCGGTTCGGCTCCCATCCTGGTGCGTTCTACCCGTAAGGCAGGCACCATTAAAGTAAAAGCCCGCGTGCAGTTCGAAGGTACCCAGGCGCCGGTAGCTGCCGAATTGGAGTTTGCCAGCATTCCTTCCGATTTTCCGTTCTGCTTCACGGAGCAGGTGGTGAAGGCGAAGAAGAATGTAGTATCGACAGATGCCGACAGTAAGAAAGCAACCCTCACCGAGGAAGAACGACAGAAGCTACTGATCGAGGTAGAGCGTCAGCAAACGGAATTTGGAGAGAAGAATTAAAACTCGATCTGTGGTGAATTCTCCGAAGGTTTAAAACCAACCGGGCGAATCTTTTAAACCAACGCCCCGAAGGTTTAAAACCAACGCCCCGTTCCTTTTAAAGATTCATTGTAATTAAACTTAGTATGAGCACACTGCTCTTTCATTAATATTATATCGTAAAAGAATATGAAAACAACTTATCATGGTATTATACCACCCCTGGTAACCCCGTTACTGGACAACGAGACATTGGATGTAGAAGGTTTGGAACGCTTGATCGAACACGTCGTTGCAGGCGGTGTTCATGGTATATTCATCCTTGGAACCACCGGCGAGGCACAGAGCTTGAGCTTCGAACTGCGTGTGGAGATGATCCGTCAGTCGGCACGCATCCTGAAGGGACGTTTGCCGTTGCTGGTAGGTATTTCCGATACATCGCTGGTAGACAGTCTTCGTCTGTCGAATGTAGCTCACGAATGTGGCGCTGATGCCCTTGTATCGGCTCCTCCTTATTACTTCGCTACCGGACAACCGGAGCTGGTAGAATTCTACGAGAGCCTGATTCCTCAGTTGCCGTTGCCTATCTTCCTGTACAACATGCCGGTGCATACGAAGGTTAACTTCGCCCCGTCTACCATCAAGAAGATTGCCCGGAACGAAAAAGTGATTGGCTTCAAAGACAGTTCGGCCAATGGCGCTTACTTCCAGGCAGTGATGCATGAGATGCGTCACCGGAAAGATTTCTCCATCTTCGTTGGTCCGGAAGAGATGACAGCCGAAGTGGTGATGCTCGGTGCCAGCGGTGGGGTAAACGGCGGAGCCAATATCTTCCCGAAACTCTACGTAGATCTGTACAACGCTGCTGTAGCTTGCGACGTAGCCAAGGTTCGTGAACTGCAAGCCAAGGTGATGCAGATTTCGTGCAACATCTATACACAAGGAAGCTTTGGTTCTAGCTACCTGAAAGGAGTGAAATGCGCCCTGTCGCTCAAAGGTATTTGCAGCGACTTCATGGCCGCGCCGTTCAATAAGTTTGGCGACGAACATCGTGCCAAGATAGAAAAGGCGTTAAGAGAAATTGAAAATTAAGAATTAGGAATTAATGATTGTAGTATGGATGTCTCTGAGCAGATTATCTTACAACAATTACCGATTTTAATTCCCAACTCTCAACTCCCGATTCTTAATTTCTAGTACCATGACATTGCAAGAAAAGAAATCATATCCGTGGATTGTCGTCGGCATCCTGTGGGTGGTGGCATTGCTCAACTACCTCGACCGCCAGATGCTTTCCACGATGCGTCCTTTCATGATGGAGGACATCCAGGAGCTTGTTTCTGCTACCAACTTCGGCCGGCTGATGGCTATCTTCCTTTGGATATATGCCTTCATGAGTCCGCTGTCGGGCATGATAGCCGACCGTCTGAACCGCAAGCGACTGATCGTTATCAGCTTGTTCGTTTGGTCGGGAGTTACCCTGATGATGGGGTATGCCGAAAATATGGAGCAACTCTACGTGCTGCGTGCTCTGATGGGTATCAGCGAAGCGTTCTACGTACCTGCGGGATTGTCGCTCATCGCCGACTACCACCGGGGGAAAACACGTTCGCTTGCCATCGGCTTCCACACTTCGGGTATCTACCTCGGCCAGGCATTGGGCGGATTCGGTGCTACCCTGGCGGGCGGTACTTCGTGGCAATTCACTTTCCATACGTTCGGTATTATCGGAATGGTGTATAGCCTCGTGCTGATCTTCCTGTTGAAGGAGAAGAAGACCTATAAAGTGGAAAATACGGAGAAACGTTCGATGAAGCACGAACTGTCGATGGCCTGGAAAGGGGTGGGCATGTTGCTCGGTAACATCTCCTTCTGGGTTATCCTGTATTACTTCTCGGCGCCCAGTCTGCCCGGTTGGGCTACGAAGAACTGGTTGCCTACGCTCTTTTCGGAAAACCTGCACATGGAGATGGAACAAGCCGGTCCGCTGTCGACCATGACGATGGCGCTTGCCTCGCTCGTGGGAGTACTGATCGGAGGGTACGTGTCCGACCGTTGGGTACAGAAGCAGTTGAAGGGCCGTATCTATACCGGCGTTATCGGACTGGCAATGACCATACCGGCATTGTTTTGCATTGGTTATGGCGACGGACTGGTGATGATCATGGCCGGAGCATTGATGTTCGGTTTTGGTTTCGGAGTGTTCGATGTGAACAACATGCCGATCCTTTGCCAGTTCGTTCCTTCGCGTTATCGGGCTACGGGCTATGGACTGTTGAACCTGGCCGGAATCTCGGCGGGAGCAGTGATTACAAAAGAACTGGGCAAAGCGCTCGATGCCGGATATATGGGTATTGTGTTTGCTGTGATGATCGTTGCTATCTGCATCTCCATCTTCCTGCAACTTACCGTGTTACGTCCGAAAACAATCGACATGACCGATGAGCTGATGGAACAACAGAGAAGAATGTAAATCCGCCGGGTACAAATAAATCCGCCGGGCATTGGCGGCATTATTCGATAGACAGACAGGGTTGGTGAAGTAAACCTCATCAGCCCTGTCTGTCTTTTTTATTATATTCCGCGGTTCGTTTACGCCGATTTGGATATGTTTTTATATTTTTGCAGACGCAACTACGAATTTCAAACTAAATAAATAGACCATGAAAAGAATTTTCACCTCTTTACTTGTACTCTTCCTGCTTGTGGCAACAGGAAGTTATGTGTCGGCACAAAATGCCCGTAATCCATTCGACGTCGATCTCTGGAAACAGGGAATGCCCAATACAAACGGAGTGGACAAGACTCCCTTCGATGAGTCGAAAGGGAATTACAAGCCTTCCGTCCGTGTGTTCCTTCCGGCCCCTGAGTTGGCTACGGGTCGCGTTGTGGTGTCTTGTCCCGGCGGTGGTTATACCTTCCTGGCTTATCATCACGAAGGGTACGACTGGGCGCCTTACTTCAACAAACAAGGCATCGCACTCGTGGTTCTGAAATACCGGATGCCGAGAGGCAACAGGGAAGTGCCTTACTCGGATGCAGCCGAAGCCATGAAAATGGTACGCGACAGTGCCGATGTGTGGAACATCAACCCGTACGATGTAGGTATCATGGGATCGTCGGCAGGAGGACACCTGGCTTCGACCATCGCCACCCACTCACAGGGCGATATACGTCCCAACTTCCAGATCTTGCTCTATCCGGTGATCTCGATGGATAAGTCCATCACGCACATGGGCTCGCGGGAGAATCTGCTGGGCAAGGATATATCCAAAGAACTCGAAGAGCAATACTCCAATGAACGGAGAGTAACGCAGGACACACCTCCCGCTTTCATCGTTTACAGTGACGATGACACAGTAGTACCTCCGGCTAATGGCGTTAATTATTACCTGTCGATGAAAAAGAAAGCCGTTCCGGCCGTATTGCACATCTATCCCTCGGGTAACCACGGGTGGGGCATCAACGAAAACTTCCTGTATAAGAACCGCATGCTCGATGAGCTTACCGAATGGATGCAAAGTCTCAAAGCTCCCCGCAAGGATGCCATACGTGTGGCATGCATCGGCAACAGCATCACGTACGGTTCGGGTATCAAGGATCGCCGGAACGATAGTTACCCGGCCGTGCTTGGTAAAATGCTGGGCGATGGATACTACGTGAAGAACTACGGCATCGGTGGACGTACCCTGTTAAACAAGGGAGACCATCCGTACATGAACGAACAGTATTTCAAGGATGCGCAATCGTTCAATCCGGATATTGTTATCATCAAACTGGGTACCAATGATACGAAACCGCAGAACTGGAAGTTCAAGGACGAATACATGAAGGACGCACAGACGATGATCGACACATTCAACAGCCTGCCGTCGAAACCGAAAATTTACCTTTGCTATCCGGCAAAGGCGTATACCGACTCATGGGGTATTACCGAAGGGATTATTGCCAACGAAGTGATTCCGATGATTCAGAAGCTGGCCAAGAAGAACAAGCTCACCGTTATCGACCTGCACACAGCCACCGATAATATTCCCGAGATGTTCCCCGATAAGATCCATCCCAACGAACAGGGAGCCCGGGTGATGGCTAAAACTGTTTACGAAGTTATAAAACAATAAACAAATCGATTCGATTATGAAAAGAAATCTGCTTATTCTATGTTTCTGCCTGTTGGCCGTATACACACAGGCGGCAACGGTAGACAGCGTGAAGGTGTTCAGCACCGGCATGCAACGTGAAGTGAAAGCCGTCATAGTGGTTCCCGAAGCATCGACAACCGTTTCCCGCTTACCGGTGGTGTACTTGCTGCACGGTTATGGGGGCAATGAAAAGGATTGGGTACGGAATACCGAGCTGGGACGACTGGCCGATATGTACCAACTGATCATCGTATGCCCCGACGGACGTACCAGTTGGTATTGGGACAGTCCGGTAGATAAATCTTCGCGGTATGAAACATTTATCTCTTCGGAACTTCCGGCATATGTGGACAAGAATTACAAAACCATCGCTTCGCCACAGGGGCGTGCCATCACCGGGCTCAGCATGGGAGGACACGGTGCGTTGTGGAATGCGTTCCGCCATCCGGATGTGTTTGGTGCGGCAGGTAGCATGAGTGGGGGAGTGGACATCCGTCCTTTCCCGGAGAATTGGGACATGAAAAGATGGCTCGGTACCAAGAAAGACCAACCGGCCAATTGGGACAACTATACGGTTGTCAATCAGGTGGATAAGCTAAAGAACGGTCAACTGGCATTGCTTATCGACTGTGGTTACGACGATTTCTTCTTTCAGGTGAACAACAGCCTTCACGATGCATTGCTTGCCAAGAAAATCGATCACGATTACACCGTTCGTCCCGGTGCGCACAACTGGAAATATTGGCGCAATGCGGTGGTGTACCAATTGCTGTTTTTCCGCCGGCATTTCGATGTGAACGGAAGTCTATAAGGACACACCGAGTAAATGTCAATTACACACCGAGATAATTTATTTACATGCCGAGATAATTCGATAACATCCTATGATAATGAATTATCCTCCAAATGATATCGAAAAAGGGACTGTGCCACTCCATCGGTGAACACAGTCCCTTTATTCTTTAAGTTCCTTTTCTATTCAAAAGAATCCTGGATACTACTCAATTATTTATTCTTATTGTTCTTATTGTCTTTGTTTTTGTCGGCATTCTTTTTCGCATCGTAATTACCCCAGGCCGGACGACCACCCATGTTCTTGTCATTGCGCATTCTCTTTCTGAATTCTTTCTGGATCTTCTGACCGTTGTTCTTCTCCAGTTGGTACACCTTCAGGATTTGTTTCGGAGTCAGGTACTTCTTGAATTCAGTGTAGTACTTTTCACGAACGTCGAGCATCTTGCGGCTTTGAGCGAAACGGTTCTTGATACCTTCTTCGATCTGTGCATCGGTCATTGGTTCACGAGGTTTGCCAACTACTGTCTTGTCTTTGCTTTCTCCTTCTTTCGCTTTTTCTTTGGGCTGGTCAGCCTTCTTTTTCATACCAATCGTACGTGCATCGGCAAGTTCTTTCAGGTAGTTTTCGTAAACCGTTTTGAATTTGGCAGCTGTGGCATCGTCCAGCATCAATGTATTGATCACCTGGTTTACCTGCATCTCTTTCATCTTCTCGCGGTTCATCGGCATGCCTTGTCTGACGATATGTGAATTCTCTACCATTTGTCCGTTTCTTACACGAACAGTTCTTGTTTCTACTCTTGCCTTTCCTTCCGGTTGCTGATTGTCCTGAGCCATTACGTTAGGCATACTTAGCATTACGCTTGCTACTGCGATAAAAAAATACTTTGTTTTCATGTTCGATAATTTATTTATTAGTAATGATTTGAATTTTAAAACAAAAACACATCTCCATTGACCTGAGCTACCAGTTCGGCCAGATCATCGTCCGAGAGACTCTCGATAATGGCATCCATCTCGCTGGGCGTATCCGGATCCATGCTCAACATCTCCATTTGCAGGGAAGCCGAAGCGAATATACCCGGACCGGAGATCGTTTCCGAGACACTGCCCTGACGCAGTAAAGAAATCGTCAGTACGATGGCCAGTGTGGCAGCTACTGCCAGGGCCGGCATCATGAAGCGCATCAGTCTGGCTTTCTTCGGCTGTTGTTCTGCCTGAATCTTCGCCATAATCTTTTCTTCCGAACCTGCGAAGAACGTGGGAGGTACCCGGTAAGGCATCGTTTTTCCCATTTCTTCCCAATCAAATTCTTTCGTCATCATATCCTTTAATTGTTTACAATGTATTCTTTAATTTTTTCTTTCGCATAATGGTAGTTGGTTTTTGCGGCCTCTACCTTTGTACCTGTAATCTTGCTGATCTCCTCGTAACTCAAGTCATCGTAGTAACGGAGGTTGAATACGATGCGCTGTTTCTCAGGGAGCATCAGGAGCGCTTGTTGGAACTTGACCGCCATCTCATTGTCGTAGTCAATGTATTCCGAAGTCATCAGCTTATTGAGCAATACTTCCTGAATCTCTTCACCGCTGACCAACTCATCACGCTGCTTTTCCATGAAACGCAAGCATTCGTTGGTGGCAATGCGATAGATCCACGTAGACAACTGCGACTCGTAGCGGAAATCGTCCAATCCGCGGTAGATCTTAATGAAGGTTTCCTGCAGGATATCCTCGGAATCGTCATGCGATACTACTATGCGACGAATATGCCAGTATATCGGTTCCTGAAAGTTGCTCATCAACATCCGGAATCCTTTGTCTCTGTCGCGGGAGAATATTTTTCGGAATTCAGCTTCATCAATCATGTTCTATTGCCTTTTAATTCTTAGAACCTGCGGAAAGAGGAAAGTTAAACCTAATCATGCGATTTTGAATTTTGTTAACATATCACTCTCCGAACTTATTCTTTTTCAGCAGAATATTCTCATATTTTTGTTAATTTTGCCATTGTAAAAAAACTAATGCTACTATTTATGATCAACTACATTCAACTACCAGGACTCGATAAACGGCTCTATGAGCTTGTTGCACCGCTTGTTATGAATCCGGAAATTCTGCGTATGAACAACAATTACCCTTTTAAAACCACGGAAAGTTTCACCTGGTTTATCGCCAGGAAAGGCAGAAAGGTAATAGGTTTTGTACCGGTAGAAGTCCGGAACGAGCTGGCCATTATCAATAATTATTATATAAAGGAACAGGAGGAGGAAACGCTAAAGCAGTTGGTAGAACAGGCCATTGCCTGTTTTGCGGAGAGCAAGCAACTCCAGGCTGTGGTCCTGGTGGAGCACCGTGATGTTTTTGCCAAGTGCGGCTTCACGTTGGAAAGAGAGTGGAAACTGTACGTTAAAATGAAGATAGAATGACTGTAAAGACCCTACCTAAAGATGTGTACGAACTGATCCAGGATCGGTTACGGATTATCTTTAACGAATTTGATAATATTTACGTTTCGTTCTCCGGAGGAAAGGATAGTGGGGTACTGCTAAACTTGTGCATCGATTACATACGGCGCAACAATCTCAACGTTCGGTTGGGGGTTTTCCATATCGATTACGAAGTACAGTATCAAACGACGGTCGATTTTATAGACCGCATACTCGAGGCCAACAAAGATATTATCGATGTGTACCGTGCATGTGTTCCTTTAAAGGTGTCGACCTCTACCTCCATGTTTCAGTCTTACTGGCGTCCGTGGGACGAAAGCATGAAAGAAGCCTGGGTGCGTCCTCGTCCGAAAGGTTGCCTTACCAAAGATGACTTCGGCTTTTATAATGAGGAAATGTGGGACTATGAATTCCAGATACGCTTTGGTCGTTGGCTGCACGAGAAGAAAGACGCCACACGCACTTGCTGCCTGATCGGGGTTCGCACGCAGGAAAGCTTCAACCGTTGGCGTAGCATCTACCTGAACCGGAAACTACAAATGTACCACAAGTACCGCTGGACGTATAAGGTGAGCAATGACGTGTACAATGTATACCCTCTTTTCGATTGGAAAACCACCGATGTGTGGACCGCCAATGGCAAATTCAAGTGGGATTACAACCACCTGTACGATTTGTATCACATGGCAGGAGTCAATATCGAACGGCAACGGGTAGCCAGTCCGTTTATCAGCGAAGCAGTGGAAAGTTTGGCATTATACCGTGCCATCGACCCCAATACCTGGGGGCGAATGGTTGGCCGGGTGAATGGAATAAACTTTACAAGTATATATGGAGGAACCCATGCCATGGGATGGCAAAACGTTAAAGTACCGGATGGATATAGCTGGAAGGATTTCATGCATTTTCTGTTGTCCACATTGCCACCACAGGCACGCGATAATTATTTGCGGAAACTTAGTGTCAGCATGAAGTTCTGGCGGGACAAAGGCGGCTGCCTGGCGGAAGATACCATCGAAAAACTACGTAAAGCGCGCGTACCTATTATAGTAATGGAAGGGAGTAGTTACAAAACAACAAAAAAACCTGTCCGTATGGAATACCAGGACGACATCGATATTCCCGAATTCCGTGAGATACCTACCTATAAACGTATGTGTATATGCATCCTGAAGAACGACCATGCCTGTAAGTACATGGGCTTCTCGCTGACCAAAGAAGAAATCAGTAAAAGAAACAGAATTATGGACCAATTTAAAATCATCACTCATGAATGAATTTCATAGCCCCGTTTACAACGTACAAGCCATCTCAGTCGACAAAGTACATGCAAACAACTACAACCCCAACGTAGTGGCACCCACCGAAATGAGGTTGCTTGAGTTGTCTATCTGGGAAGATGGCTTTACTATGCCTTGTGTGTGCTATTATACCCCGGAAGACGACCGGTACATCCTTGTCGACGGCTTCCACCGGTACACGGTACTGAAAACATCCAAACGTATTTATGAGCGTGAAAAAGGTTTACTACCGGTAGTGGTGATCAATAAAGATTTGTCGCATCGTATCAGTTCCACCATCCGCCACAACCGGGCACGCGGCACGCACAATATAGAACTGATGAGCCACATCGTGGGGGAGCTCGACAAGGCGGGCATGACCGACCAATGGATCATGAAACATATTGGTATGGATCGCGACGAATTGCTGAGATTGAAGCAAATATCCGGTTTGGCGGAACTCTTTGCCAACCGAGAATTCAGCATTCCGAAAGAGCGTGAAATAGAGGTTCCGGATGTAGAGTTGTCAGAGGATTGGGACTTTTGAGATTGTTTGTACATGTTTTCGGTTACGAGATAAATTTTTATAACTCTGTTTTCAAATTATATTTTCATATTATTTGCAGGATTTGGTTGAATGGTCTATATTTGCGATAATTTATGAAAAAGAGTTATCTATTAATTACGAGATGAAAAGAATATTGGTAAGTGGAGGAGCTGGATTTATCGGTTCGCACCTGTGCACAAGATTAATAAACGACGGACACGACGTGTTATGTCTGGACAATTTATTTACAGGATCTAAGGAAAACATTATGCACCTGATGGACAACCATCATTTTGAGTTTATCCGTCATGATGTAACATATCCTTACAGCGCCGAAGTTGATGAAATTTATAATCTGGCTTGCCCCGCATCGCCTATTCATTATCAACACGATGCCATCCAAACGGTGAAGACGTCCGTTATGGGTGCTATTAACATGCTGGGACTGGCTCTGCGTTTGAAAGCTAAAATTCTGCAAGCGTCGACCAGCGAAGTATATGGCGACCCGACGGTTCATCCGCAGGTGGAGAGTTATTGGGGAAATGTGAATCCCGTAGGATACCGTTCGTGCTACGATGAAGGAAAACGTTGTTCCGAAACATTGTTCATGGACTATCACCGCCAAAACAACGTGAAGATAAAGATCATCCGTATTTTTAATACATATGGCCCCCGGATGCATCCGAACGACGGTCGTGTCGTGTCTAATTTTGTAATGCAAGCCCTGCAAAATAAAGACATCACCATCTATGGAAGCGGTGAACAAACACGCAGCTTCCAGTACGTGGACGACTTGATTGAAGGTATGATTCGTATGATGAATACAGGAGACGATTTCATCGGACCTGTAAATATAGGTAACCCTAACGAGTTTACGATTCTCGAGTTAGCTGAGAAAGTGATTCAGTTGACAGGATCGAAATCGCAAATCGTATTCAAGCCATTGCCACATGATGATCCGAAACAGCGTCAGCCGGATATCACCCTGGCAAAAGAAAAGCTTAGCTGGAAACCAACCGTAGAGTTGGAGGAAGGTCTGACAAAAATGATCGAATCTTTTAAGATTAAATATAACAGATAATGCCCATACAGCGATGAACATGGAAATTAACCCTTCAGAGTACAAGATACTCATCGTTGACGATGTAATGTCGAACGTTTTGTTGTTGAAAGTTCTTTTGACTAACGAGAAGTTCAATATTGTAACAGCCAGCAACGGAACACAGGCCTTGGAACAGGTAGATAAGGAAAAACCTGATTTGATTCTACTTGACGTCATGATGCCGGATATGAGTGGCTTTGAAGTGGCTCAACACTTAAAAGCCAACTATATTACAGACGAAATCCCCATTATCTTCCTGACTGCACTCAACAGTACGGCAGATATCGTGAAGGGTTTCCAGGTAGGTGGCAACGACTTTATCTCCAAACCGTTCAACAAGGAAGAACTGATTATCCGCGTCACTCACCAGGTGTCTCTGGTGGCTGCCAAGAGAATCATTCTGGCACAAACGGAAGAGCTGAGAAAGACAATCATGGGACGCGATAAGCTGTACTCGGTTATTGCACACGACCTTCGTTCGCCAATGGGATCTATCAAGATGGTGCTCAACATGCTTATCCTGAGTTTGCCCAGCAAGACAATAGGGGATGAGATGTACGAACTTCTGACGATGGCCAATCAGACTACCGAGGATGTATTTGCACTGCTCGATAACCTGCTGAAGTGGACGAAGAGCCAGATCGGCAAACTGAAAGTGGTATATCAGGATATTGATATGGTAGAGGTAACAGAAGGGGTTATCGAAATATTCTCCATGGTAGCCGGATTGAAGAAAATCCAGATTAAGATGGAAGCTCCTGAGAAGATGGAGGTTTATGCCGATATCGACATGATTAAGACGGTGTTCCGTAACTTCCTGAGCAATGCCATCAAGTTCAGCAACGAGGATTCTGAAATCATTGTGAAACTGGAAGAGAAAGACGGTATGGCTATTGCCAGCGTGAGAGACCACGGTTGTGGTATCGACGATGAAAACCAGAAGAAGCTTCTCCACACGGATACACACTTCAGTACATTCGGTACGAACAACGAAGAAGGTTCGGGCTTGGGATTGTTGCTTTGCCAGGATTTTGTAATTAAGAACGGTGGTAAGTTGTGGTTCGAATCGAAGAAGGGCGAAGGTTCTACATTCTTCTTCTCTATTCCGATGAAGAATAAATAAGACAACTGGAGGATTTCACCACAGAGTTGCACAGGAATTTAATTCTATTATAACGAAACAAAGGGCGCAGAGGTTTACTTCTGCGCCCTTTGTTTCGTTATAATAGAGAGGAGCCCCAACGGGGGCCTAAGCAATAGCATCGGGCAACGACCTATCCTAACGCTTACAGATTTCTTTGAAGTCGCAGTACGTGCAATTCTTCTCCACTTCTGTTTGTGTAAACGGTTCATCGGTAGCGAAAATCTCATTCAGCAAGAGCGATAGCCGTTGACGAAAATCATCTTCCCAGAAAGCAAAGTTGTTGACCGGTATTTTCGGCTTGCGAGGCTCACCCATTTCGATTACCGGCGAATAGGTTTCCGATGCTGCCCGATGAATGTAGAGCAGGGAAGGAGCCACCTTTAGCGGTTGTTTCCGACACATGATGGCGGCGTACAGGAATGTTTGGAAGATATACCCCGGACGCCCTTCGGCAGGGGTGAAAAGCTGTTCGATGTTGGCCGGGATCTTCGGATCACCTCCTGTTTTGTAATCCACGATGCGGAGTGTGTCGTCCTTGCTGTCCATCCGGTCGATGATACCACCGATCTGTATCCTTACGGTTTGTCCGTCGGAAAGGGTGATGTCCATCGGTTCCCTGACCCTTTGCTCCATTCCCTTCATTTCGAAAGGAGCATATTGCAGGTCGTTGCGCAGCAATTGGCGAAGGTAAGACACGATGACTTTCGAGTTGATAAGCTGCACACCGTTATACTCCGGCTTCGTGTCGAGTGGTACGTGGAAGAAACACTCCTTAAAGGCAGTATCCACGTAGCTTTGCAACTGTACATCGTTATTCATCAACCGTTCCAGGTCTTCTTTGTGTATTTCTTTGCTATGAGCCGTCAGGTCGTTGTAGGCCAGTTCCGCCGAACGGTGGAAGATGGTACCAAACAAAGCCGAGTCGATCTCCGAACTGACTTCATCGGGAGCTGTGACCCGGGCAATGTAGCGGAAGTAAAAGCGCAAGCGGCAGTCGAGGTAGCAGTTGAGCGCAGAAGGAGAGAGTGCCACTTTCGGATTCCGGGTGATATCGTAGGCATCGGCCAGGCGTTGCACCATTTCACGGCTCTTCTCGATGCGGATTTCCGGAACATTTTGCGGTGACTGTCCGGCTTCGAGGTATTCGCGTTCGATGGAGTGCGGCCATTCTACCAGCAATTGTAGCATGAAGCGCGACCATTCGCCCCGATTCAGTCCGTCGGATGCCGTATTATATAATAAGGTGACATTCTCTGCCCGTTGTATCAGGCGATAGAAGTAATAAGCATATACGGCATTCTTGTGTTCGATGGTAGTCATACCAAATGCCTTGCGCAGATTATACGGGATGAACGACGAATCGCCCCCCGCTTTGGGTAGTTGCCCTTCGTTGAGGGATAGCAATACCACGTTGCGGAAGTCGAGGTTACGTGTTTCGAGCACGCCCATCACCTGCATACCCACAGCCGGTTCGCCGTGGAAAGGAATGTTCGAAGCGCTCAGTATCTTGATCATTAGCCGCTTGATGGTTTCGACGCGTACTGTGAGTTCGCCATTCTCGACCAGGCTGAGCAGACGATTGACAACCGTGTAGGTCTTGAACAATGCCTCCTGATAGAGTTGGTTGAAGATATCTTTGTCCGATGCTTCGCGGTAGATGACGGAAACTTCTTTCAGCAGTTCGGTGATGTACAGGCAGAGTTCCCGTATGCCGTTGCACGGAGTGAAGAGCCGCGTCAGAAACTCGTCTCGTTTCAATGCCGACGGATGGGGATAGAAGCGGTTGTCACGCGTCAGTTCCCGTTCCAGGGCTTCGGCAGCGGAGGAGAGTTGGCGGGTATAAGGATGTTTCAGCAACGTCTGCACGTACTCGTGGATATACTGACCGGAGTCCGTGCGATACCCGTTGGTTTGCAACTCCAGAGCGGCGCTGACAAAGCTGTACACTGGAGTCTGAGCCAGTGGGAAGCCCATGGTGATATTGACGTTCTTTACCTCTTCGGGGATGGAGTGCAGCACAGGGAGGAGCAAGGCTTCGTTGCACAGCACTACCGCATTTTCTTTTTCTTTCCCGGTGAGATGATCTCGAACCCATTGGGGTAGGAAGCGGGCTTGGGCGTTTTCCGTCGGGGCGGAGATGAAACGTATCTTTTTCGGATGGCGCAGGTTGTCAAAGATCTTCCTGCTATGGCTACAGTCAGAGCAACTTGCCGGTTGTTCGTTTTCCAGTGCATCGAATAAGTCCCCTGCGAACGCATTCTTCTCCGTTAAAGTCACATCGCATGCGGAATCTTGGGGAGCATCCTCGTACACATTCTCTGCTATTTCCGCCGACAATTCATTGGGAAAGAGCTTCAGATTGCGCAGAATGAACTCGCCCGCCTCATGTTTGGGATGCAGCGAGGTATAATACTCGTCATAATCCCAATAAAACATTGCTTTACCGGCATCGCGCATTTTGAGGAAGAACTCCGTCTCCACCCGGTTCAGCACATTAAAGCCAACGAATACGTATGTATCGTATTTCAGGTGATCAGTATCCAGACGCTCCATCACCTCCCGATAGAGCATGCCTTCGTAAGCAATGCCCAATGCCGAAAGGTTCTCCCGATACCGCCGGTAAATATCGCCCAACTTATCCCACACAGAGGTGAACCGTTCCTTAAGCTCCGTACGACGTTCGATGGAGAAGTTCTGAAAGAACTGCTGAATGGCCGCTTCCTGCTCCTTGTCCAGAAAGTCGAAGTCGTCCATGATGTTCTTCAAGTCTTTCAGATTGACGAACAGACGGTCGGCATCTACCAGATTCTTGTCGGCATCGTCGAAGTCGCTGATCAGGAGTTCGCCCCAGAAGTAGAAATCGTCGAGCGACTCCTCGCTTTTGGTTTCTTCACGGAATATCTTGTAAAGTTCGCACACCAGACGGATAGGATCACCTGTTTTCAATGCAGACAACTGGCGAAACAGATCGCTGATGCTCACATAGGCCGGCGACCACAACGGTAAGTCCGATTCCTCGGCCAGGTGCTCGCTGAAGAAGAGTCCGGCGCGTTTATTGGGGAAGACGATGGCTACGCGTGACAGATCGTTGCCAACCTTCGTATAGAGGTCATGTGCGACTAATTGCAGGAATGTTTTCATACTTGTTCGATTGCTTCTTCATCCACATACCACAGGTAGCCCGTGATGTTATCATATCCCATCCGCCTGAGGAGCGTCATGTACTCGCGTACCTGTTTGTTGTACTTCTTATAGCGTTTTCCGAATTTAAAGTCGACCACGACCACTTGTCCGTCACGCATCATCACCCGGTCGGGGCGACGGGTGGCGAACTCGCCGTTTACCTTATATATAATGTCGCACTCGTTGAACAACTCCCACGTGCCCGAATACCAGTCGCGCACCTCCGGCATAGCAAATGCTTTGTGCGTCAGTGAGCGTATTTCAGCTTCGGCTTCCCGGCTGCCGATAACCCCTTCGAATACCAACCGCTCGATGGCCGGATCAATATCCGTTTCCGTATCGATGGCCGAGAAAAGGGTGTGCAACATTCGTCCGCGATGGATAAAGCGGTCGGCAGATTCTTCTTCTTCGACGCCTTGAATAAAGTCCGCCGATCGGTTCGACTGCCGGAACTCTATTTCGTGGCGCATCGATTCCATCTTGATGGGTAGCTTCTGAGGCTTTTGTATTAACTTGTTGGTTGTGCCCGTTTGCTTGCTTTCGGACGAGGGGCAGAGGGCGCCGAATTCATAGGCTTCGTCCTCGCTCCAGTTTTCATTTCGAGCCTCGTTCGAGTTTTGAGAGCTATTTTCACTTAGAGCCTTATTTGAGTTCGAATCTCCGTTCAAACCAAAAAGCGTTTTCTCGGCACCAATCACTGCCGCCGCTTTTCTTTCTTCCGCAACCACTCCCGGAAGCGATTGGCTGAGCAGTTCCGACATGGTTCCTTTCTGGCCTTTCTTGCTCCATACAATGAGGTTTTTCTCTGCCCGGGTGAAAGCCACGTAAAGCAGATTCAGATTGTCTACCCACAGCTGTAATTGCTCGTGCAGGTAGTCTTTGCAGTAAATCGACTCGGCCATGCGCGAAGAATAGTACATCGGAACGATATCGAGACGGTCGAAAGGCGCTTCCTGCGGAGTACACCATAGCAGCTGCGTGAATGTTTCGTTCTCCATCTTCCAGTCGCAGAAGGGGAGGAGCACCGTGTGGAATTCCAGTCCTTTCGATTTATGGATGGAGAAGATGCGAATACCTTCCACCTCGCCGCTGGGAATGGTTTTGTTGCACATCGTCTCTTCCCAGTAGCGGATGAAACCGCCCATGTCCGACGAATTGCTTTGCAGGTAGTCCGTCACCTGGTCGAAGAAAGAGAAGAGGTACGCGTCCTGCTTTTCTATTCGCTTTAGTTCGAAGAGAATGAACAGTTCTTCGAGTAGTTCGTAGAGCGGCATCAGGCGCAGGGTTGGCAGATTATGGAGGAATGCCTCCGGCAAATACGTCTCCGCCGGAAATGATTTTGAGTTAATCAGCGACGCAGAAGCAACCATAGCGGGCAAACTATCGCTTTCAGTATAAGGCACTGATAACAACGTATGCAATTCAATACCACGCTGCAACACCTCATTCTGATAAGCCACCGCCAACTGCGCCACAGCAATCTTATTCTCCGCATCCAACAGATAACGCAACGCGTCGACCAGCATACAGATAGCCAGTGAGGCATCGAGCCGGAAAGCTTCGTCCGACACCACTTTATAATGTAATTCTTTGTCGAAATAATCGGCAATGGGAGGGATGTTCTTGTTTTTACGTACCAGAATAGCGATGTCGTTCATCTTCACCCCCGATGTAAGCAGGCGTTCCACTTCCTGCCCCATGGCAAGCAGCGTGATGTCCGTATAATCGTATTCGTCATCCGGTTCGAGGAACTCCACCTTGACATACCCTCGCTGTTCCGTTCGGGGCGATTCCTGCGCCACATCGTTGTACGCCCGCTGCAAATCCTCGCAATCCTTTTCCTGACGCTCGCGGTAGATGCCATTGAGATATTCCACTGCCGAGCGGAACAAACGGTTATTGAAAGTGATGATGTTCGTCTCGCTCCGGCGGTTGGTCTTGAGCGTTTCCACCCGTACATCAAAGCTGTCCAGGCGATCGTTCAACGCATTCAGAATGCCCCAATCGCCGTTTCTCCACCGGTAGATGGACTGCTTCACATCGCCCACAATCAGACTGTCGGCCCCTTGCGAGAGACCTTCGATAAGCAGCAGGCGAAAATTATCCCACTGCATCCGGCTCGTGTCCTGAAACTCGTCGATCATTACATTGCGGATGTTGGCACCGATCTTCTCGAAGACGAACGACGAATCGCCGTCCTTCACCAGACTATGCAGCAAAGCGTTCGTATCCGAAAGCAGAAAACGATTGTTCTCCCGGTTGAGCCGGCGCACCTCATCGTCAATGCTGGCCAACAGTTGCAGCTTATTGAGATGCTGCATCGACAGACGACAACTGTTCACAATCCGGTTGTTCTTCGTGCGAAACTGTTCAGCCGTATCGAGCAACGTCATCAAGCTGGAAGCCGCCAGCTCCAGTATATCATCGTAACGGGCCGATGTTTTCGCCGCCCAATTCTTCTTATCGTCCAGGCAACCCTCCACCGTCTTGTTGCGGATGCTATCACCCAGCTCCCCCCGTTTCAGTTTACGGAAGTAACTGCCGATTCCCCGCTCACCGCCTTTCAGGTCCTCGGGCAACAGTCCACGCCCTTCGAGCTCCTCCTCGAAGTGATCGCAGAAGCCCTTCATCTGTTCCAGCGCCTCGTCTTCGAGGGCTTGCAGCTCCTTCCGGTAAGTACGAATGGCGTTCGGATCGCGCAGTTTCTGTCGCAACCCTTCGCCCTTCTCGATATACCCTTCGTCGAATATATTGCGTCCGAAGCTCTTGATCTCTCCCGACACATTCCAGCGTTTGTCTTCAGCAATGTGTTCGTTGATATAGTCGAGCAGCCAGGCCAGGACAGGGGAGGTGGGGCCTAGCCGTTCGATCATGCTATCCACGGCATCGCTCAGCACCTCGGCATTGTTCAGCTCGATATTCAGATTGGGACTAAGTTCCAGCTCACGCGCCAGGTTGCGCATCACCGATTGAAAGAAGGAGTCGATAGTCTCCACCCGGAAACGGCTGTAGTCGTGCATCATGTAATTGAGCGCCACCCCGGCCGATTGGCGGATCTCTTCCTCGGCCATCCCCGTATCTTCCATCACTCGTTGCAAGTAAGGCTGGGCGCCCGCATCGACGGTATGTATGCCATAAAGCTGACTGAGGATACGCTCCTTCATCTCCGCCGTCGCTTTGTTGGTGAAGGTCACGGCCAATATACGGCGGTAGGCACGTGGATTCTTCACCAAATGCTTGATGTACTCCACAGCCAACGTGAACGTCTTGCCCGATCCGGCAGATGCTTTATAGACTAATAATTCCATGTACCTAGGGCAAATATTCGATCTTCACTACAATTACCCGCACCATTTCGCCCTCTTCGCCTGCCTTCACCAATGCCTGGTGGTAATCCCGCGGGAAGAACAAAAAGAAAACGCCCGGGGTAGAATCCAGGTACTTCACCTTGTTCGAGGTAAAATGCTGCACATCGGGCTTGTATTCGTTGATGGGAGTAGCATCCTTCGGGTTGATCAGTCCGAAACGCTCGGTACCCTTGACCACATATTGCAGGTCGATACCCTGACGATGCGCCTCGATGTTTCGTTTCGAAGCATCCTGCGTCATCTTATCTTCCACGCTGACGTACAAACGCTTGCCCTCGATCTCGTACTTTCCGGCAGGAATACCCGTGAGATCGTTCGTAGCCAGCCAGGTGAACGCCTTGTCCCACAGCTCCTTATTCTTGTGATACTGAGTATAGAATTCGCGGCAGTCTGTCGTTTTGTGCGGCATGGCGGTAAACCCATTCGCCCATTCGCGCTGCTTGGTCCAGCGGGATGCTTTGCTTTTGCTGACATCGTTTGTCTGAGCCGATACCGTTGTGCCCAAGAGCATACAAAGAAGCGCCACAGCTACTCCTTTGCCCCAAATGAAATGTTTCTTCATGAAATGCTGATTTTATACAGGCAAAGGTAGCATTTTTTTGCCCAGGAAATATCCCGACAAGTAGCGAATTCTTGTCAAGAGCAGATTTACATATTATTAACAGGCACGGAGAGTCTTCCCATAGCATCGGAGGATAATTCCATAACCTAAGGTGATATGAAATTATCCTCCGGTGAAAATAAATTATCCTAAGAGGAAACCACCCGTTTGTCAGTATCAAATGCCCCATTTGGTACTGGCAAACCGACAGTTTGCAACCAGCAAACCATACACATGCAACCGGCAAACAGAAGGTAGGCACCCGGCAAACAACAGATGCTCAGCAGTAGGCATAAAAAAAGGGAAGCAGAAGCCTCCCTATATCATCGGTAGTTTAAATTGAATACACTTTATCATTACCTGACAAAGATAATATATTTATTTGCCAAAGTCAAGCGA
Source organism: Bacteroides sp. (assembly GCA_031554635.1). Lineage (GTDB taxonomy): Bacteria > Bacteroidota > Bacteroidia > Bacteroidales > Bacteroidaceae > Bacteroides. Next base: position 40,018 of record JAVBVD010000016.1, on the reverse strand, counting down.
TTCCTCCCTTATTTTAGCTCCTTGTTGTTTATTTTCGTACCTTTGCCGGCTAATACAACTCGGTAAGAATAAAAACGAAAAGCTATTTTGCAATGTTAGAAAGAGTGTCTATGAAAAGTTTGACCAGTATCTTATTGTGCCTATTTGTAAGCGTCGGATTTGCGACCGCTCAAACAACCAAAGTGACAGGTACTGTTATTTTCGAAGAAGATGGCGAACCGGTAATCGGAGCAACCGTCATGGTGAAAGGAACCACCTTGGGAACAATTACTTCCATAAACGGAACATTCTCATTAGATGTGCCTCAGGGTAGTAAAACACTGGAAATAACGTGTGTTGGCATGCGTACACAAGCAGTAGCCGTGGCTCCTGTTATCAAAGTTGTGATGCAAACCGATGCGCAGGAACTGGAAGAAGTAGTGGTAACCGCCTTGGGACTTACCCGCGAAAAGAAATCCTTGGGATATGCTGTCTCCGAAGTAAAATCGGAAGAATTAACCAAAGCCGGACAAGTCAGTCTGACGGGTTCATTGTCCGGTAAAATGGCCGGGGTTCAGGTAAACCAATTCGGGGGTACCGTAGGAGCCTCTTCTCGTATTTCCGTACGTGGTAACTCATCTTTGACTGCCGATCAGCAACCCATGATTGTTGTCGATGGTATCCCTATCTCCAACGATACGCAACGTACAGGGGATCACGACCGCCATGGTACCGACTTCGGCTCGGGACTGAACGATATCAACCCGGAGGATATTGAATCCATCACTGTATTGAAAGGAGGTTCTGCCGCACTCTATGGCATGCGCGCCGGTAATGGTGTCATTTTGATCACTACCAAATCGGGCAAAAAGGCGAAAGGCGTAACCATTTCTTATGACGGCAATTTCACTATCGACCGGGTTATGGGAATACCCAAGTTACAAAACAAATATGGTCAGGGTCATGATGGTGACGAATATCACTACAACATCTATAATAACGGAGAAAACTACCAGGACTATGCCGTGAATAATTCTTTTTCTTATCTGGATAGTAATAATGGAGTCAATGACTTTTACGATGAGTCCTGGGGACCGCGATTGGATATCGGCTTGATGATACCGCAATATGACAGTCCGCTCAATAGTGATGGTACACGCAAGGCCACTCCCTGGGTGTCACATCCGAACAACGTAAAGGATTTCTTCCAGACTGGCTATTCTATGAACCACACCGTATCTGTATTGGCACAGTCTGATAAATCGAGCACGCGCGCATCTTTATCTTTCCGCGACCAGGCAGGTACCATTCCCAATACGGATCAGAAGCGCTACAGCGGTCAGATCAATACCGACATTGCATTAAGCAAATACGTAAAGTTTGACTTAAGCGCCAATTATACACGTACCGAAAGCGATAATCTGCTGGGGCAAGGCTATGGCTTAAACAATCCCATCAATAGCTTGACAACCTGGTCCGGACGGCAAATCAACATGCAAACGCTGAAAGATAATTGGGATCAAAGAGATCCGGGCACAGGCGAATATACCTATTACAATTGGAATTCGAATTATAACATGAACCCATACTTCATTGTGAATGAAAACACAAACAGTTATCAACGAGATCGTATCTTTGCCAAATCTTCTTTATACTACCAACCCTTTGAATTCCTGAAGTTCGAAGGACGTATGGGAGTCGATTATTACAACACTGATTCCATGGAGCGCATCTATTATGACCCAGAGACACCTAACGGCTCGTTTCTGGAAACTATGATGAAAAACACGGATTTCAATGCCGATTTCATCGCTTCTTTCAACAAAACATTCGGCGACTTCAACGTCAGCGCCCTTGTGGGAGCCAACTACCGTGATGTACAATGGCAACAAAGGGAGATGGGTGCGAAAGATTTGACAGTCAAAGGGATTTATACCATGGCCAATAAAATGGGCGACGGCATAGCCACTATAGACCACAGTCACATTCGTTCCAACTCGGTATATGCTTCCGGCTCTGTCGGATGGAAAAGCCAATTGTATATGGACATCAGTGCACGTAACGACTGGAGTTCGACCATCAAGGACGATTTCTTCTACCCTTCGGTCAGTGTTAGCTGGATTCCTACCGAATCGTTTGACTGGTTGAGGGGTAGTGTGCTGTCATTCCTGAAACTGCGTGGAGTTGGGGCTGAGATTGGTGCGGCGACAACAGCCTATAACAACCGCGTTTATTATTATGCAAATACCAATCCTGCTTCATTCAAAGGGGTTGCGCTTCTGTATAAGACTACCACCCTGCCTAAAACGGATTTACGTCCTGAAAGCATACGAACCTGGGAAGTAGGTGTCGATGCCGGATTCTTTAACGACCGTCTGCATGCAGACATCGCATACTATCAGAAGAGAACAACCGATCAGATCATGTCTGTCACGACATCCAATGTGATTGGCTACACATCCATGCTGATCAATGCCGGTGAAATATCCAATAAGGGTATTGAAGTACAGTTGCGGGGTGAAATTCTTCAGAACAATCGCGGGCTGAACTGGACGAGCACACTTAATTACGCAAAGGACAGAAGCAAAGTCGTGTCCCTGCAGCCACCTTATATTAATACCTATTCATTAGGATATACCTGGGAGGTTAATAACCTGGCAAAGGTGGGTGAAGAATGGGGTACGCTTGTAGGTGTCGGCTATGCCCGTTTGGGCGATGGGGACGGATATGAGGGTCCTTACAAGGGAGCTATCAAGGTGACGGAAGAAGGTTTGGTTGCTCCGGCTGCCAACAAGGTCATCGGGCATGTGGCTCCTGATTTTCTTGCCGGTTGGAGAAATGACTTCAGGTATAAAAATTTAATGTTCGGTTTCTTGTTGGATCTACGTATCGGTGGCGATATCTGGTCGCAGTCCATGAATCATTCGTATGTTTCAGGTACCGCAGAGTACACCATAAAGAATGGTATCCGCGAACGTGCCATCGTAGCAGGAAAAGATATCATGGAGAACGAAAAGTTTGTGATGCAGGATGCCAATGGCGACTGGGTTCCCAATACGATTGAAACAGATGCACAAACATGGTTCAATGCCGGTGATGTGGCAGAAATGTTTGTATTCGACGGATCGTTCCTGAAATTGCGTGAGGCATACGTAACCTATAACATACCTCCATCATTCCTGGCAAAAACAAAATGTTTCAGCAAAGCCACCGTATCATTGATCGGATCGAACCTGGCTCTGTTGTGGGTACACAAATCGAATACATTGCGTTTGGACCCCGAAGCGGGAGGGGTGTCGAGTGATACCCGAGGAGTCGGATTTGAACAGGCTTCTGTTCCTGCTTCCCGTAGTATAGGTATTAAGTTAGGTCTTACTTTTTAAACATTAGGAGAATAATCGCATGAGAAATATATGTAAACCATGGATGGCGCTTATGGCCGTTCTGTTAATGACTAACTGTACCGGTTCGTTTGAAGATGTCAATACGTACCCGGATGCATTCGAAAAAGTACCCCCAACCAATCTCCTGGCCTTTGTACTGCAAGGTTCGGCCCAAACGTTTGGCGAAATCCGGAGTAGCTATGATACCTTTGGCGGGTATATTGTGCCCATACAATATTTTGAATATATGGGCGACCTGATCCCTTCTAAAAACGAATACGTTTGGGAAATCTGCTATACGAACAATGCGCAGCTCAACAACTTATTGGCCAATACCCAGGCAGAAGCGGCTTACCACAAAAACATCCGTTGCGTTGCCCGGATATGGAAAAACCATATGTGGCAATTGCTGTTGGACTCCTGGGGAGATATCCCTTATTCGGAAGCGCTGAAAGCAGAAGAAGGTATCCTGAGTGTGAAGTACGATAAGCAGGAAGACATTTATCCTGCCATACTGAAAGATTTGAAAGCGATTGCCGATGAGTTGGACGAAGGTTTCGGTCCGGCAGATGTCGGTGCAGGCGACTTTATCTATAACGGCGACATGGAAAAATGGCAGAAGTTCTGTAATTCACTCCGCTTGCGTATTGCCATGCGTATCTCTGCCGTAGCCCCGGAGTTAGCCCGGCAAACCATCGAAGAGATCTGTACCCATCCATCCCGGTACCCGATTGGCGAAAACTATGACGACAATTGTTACCTGTGGTGGCCCGGAACCTCTCCGAACTATGAATGTTGGTATAATGACATGCGTGGACGCGATGATTTTGGAATGTTCGATATCTTGATCAATCACCTAAGCGAGATGCAGGATCCCCGCTTGAAGACCCTCGCTAACCCGGCCAAAAGCGACGGTCAATACCGTGGCTTCCAGAATTGTCCGGCATCCATGCCGGTGTTGAACACCATCTCGCGTATGGGTACTATGTATCGTGAAGATCCGGCCGGTTTCACTCCTTTCCTGAAATCCTGCGAAAACTACTTCATTATTGCCGAGGCTGCCATGAAAGGATGGAATGTCGGGATGTCGGCCGGGGAGGCATACGAAACAGCCGTTATCCTTTCCATGAAAGATAATGGTATCGGTGCAGATGAAATAGAAACGTATTTGAACGGTAAAGGAAAATGGAACAACACCACGGAACGTATCTGGTGGGAGAGCTGGATCGCCCTTTTCAAAGAAGGTTGGGAAGCCTGGAGCTTGTATCGCCGAACGGGTATTCCTTCTACGAATTATCCGGCTATCAAATCCATCTATGGAAGTGCGCATAACGATCAGCCTTTCCGCCTTCCATATCCGCAGAATCAATATGATTATAACACAGAGAACCTGACTCCTGCCTTGGAGGGGATTAAGGACTATTGCTGGGGGAAACAGTTGTGGTGGGATAAGCGTACAGGCGTATATTAATCTGTTATTGGCCTAGGTGAGACGCCCTGTCTCACCTAGCTATACAGAACCTGTTAGTCCTGATACATAAATCGCTTAATACTCTTCTTCGCCGTTTTCTCGAACTCCTCGAAGTGAATCTTCACCTTCGCAATCTGGCTAAACGCAGGCAACAGTTGGTTCAGTTCCGCCCGGTTGTTTTCCATTGCCTTCTCGATATCCGCCTGCTGCATACCATTGGCAAACGCCTCGTCGAAATCAGGATACACCAATGCCACCAGCTTGTCATTCTGCATCACAATGAGCGACTCAGATACATACAGCATGTTATTCAACTTGCTCTCAATCTCCTCCGGATAGATATTCTGCCCGCTGGAGTTGAGCAACATATTCTTGCAACGCCCGCGGATAGTAACAAAACCATTCTCGTCTATCGTAGCCATATCGCCCGTGTGCAACCATCCGTCGACATCGATAATATCCTGTGTAGCCTCCGGATTCTTGTAGTAACCCAACATCTTGTTCGTGCCCCGGCAAAGCAATTCACCGGCCTGGTTCAGCGGATCGGGTGAATCGACCTTCACCTCCATGCGGTTGGCCGCTTTTCCGCACGATGTCTGCTTGATGGTTTCCCAGCGCGAAGAACAAATGATCGGTCCGCACTCCGTCATGCCGTAAGCAATCGTGTAAGGAAATCCTATCTTCTTCAGGAACGCCTCCACCTCGGCATTGAACGGAGCCCCGCCGATGATGATCTCATCGAAGCAGCCCCCGAATATCGCCATCGCCTCCTGACGGGCCGTAGCCTTCAGCTTTTCATTAATAATGGGAACATGCAGAAGCAGTTTGCCGATCTTGTTGTCCAGCTTCGGCAGAATGCTCTTCTTGATAATCTTCTCCACGATGAGCGGTACGCATGAGATGACCCGCGGACGGATCTCGGAGAACGACTCCTGAATAATCTTGGGCGACGGCATACGTGTAAGGAAGAACAAGTGCGCACCGGCCGAGAAACCATACAGGAAATCGTACGTCATACCAAACACATGTCCCAACGGAAGCATCGACACCATATGGTCGCCGGGCTTTACCGGAAGCATTTCGGCACAATAGATAATGTTCGACCAAATGCTCCGGCTGGGAAGCATCACGCCTTTCGAGTAACCCGTAGTACCCGATGTATAATTGATGATAACCAGCTCCTCGGGATCTTCCTTGTAGTAATTGATGTGCTCCGGACGGAAATTCTTCGGATAACGTTGTCCATAAATGGCATTGCGGTTCTCCACGGCAAAGGTAAACTGCTCGTTGCGCGACACAAGAATAGAGAAGTCTACCAACGACATGATTCCTTCCAGCAGCGGCATGGCCTCTTCGTTCAGATTCTCCCAGGCCTGGTCGCCTACCATCAGCAGACGGGCTTCCGAGTGATTCACAATGTGATGAATGTTGTCCGCCTTGAATTCGTGCAGGATAGGTACCACCACCGCCCCGTACGTAGCAGCGGCCAGATAAGAAACCGCCCAATGGGCACTGTTACGTCCGCAGACGGCTATCTTGTCGCCCGGATGTATGCCGGCATTCTCGAAAACGATGTGAAACTTGGCTATTTTACGCGCCACGTCTTTGTATTGAAGGGTAGCTCCTTTGTAATCAGTCAATGCATTCAGGTCCCAATTTTGAATGATGCTTCGTTCGATACATCCAATAAATCGTTGCTCTTGCTCCATCTTATTTTTGCACATTTGGTTTTAAAATGTGCAAATTTAATGGTTCTTTAACTATTATAATGCGTGTATTGCTTGTTTTACGGTAAATTAACGGGATAAGAGATAACGCTTTCGCCCTTCTGCCTCCCTTACTGGCAGGCAAAAGAGCGAAAGTTTCTTGGAGTGTGGGAAATAAAAAATTGATTATCAAAAACAAACGTACCGGGAGTAACCGTGTACCGTGTGTTTTAGTTTTATGATCGCTTCCCTTCCCGATTGAACCGAAAGTGTAAACGATTGTTAACCCGCTACGGCTTTATGAAAGTCGATCCTCCCTGCTCATCGGCGAAGAGCAAGGCTGTATTGATCAGCGCCAGATGCGAGTATGCCTGCGGAAAGTTGCCCAACTGTTGTTTGGTCTCAAAGTTGAGATCTTCACTGAACAGTCCCAGGTGATTGGAGTAGGAGAGTAGCTGGTTGAAAATCTGCAACGCTTCCTCCTGTTCACCGATAACGAACAATGCCCGCACCAGCCAGAATGTACAAATGGTAAAAGCCGATGAGGGCAACCCGAAGTCGTCGCCGTTCTTGTACCGGTACATCAATCCGTTGTGGAGCAATTCCTGTTGAAGGTGTTTCACCGTGCGAACGTATCGCTCGTCCGTGGCATCGATAAAGCCGTATCGTTCCATCAGCAGCAACGATGAATCGGCATGCATACTTCCATATGCCTGTGTGAAACTCTGCAACTCCCCGTTCCAACCGTTCGTCAGGATATCCTCGCGGATGATGTTCGCTTCCTTCTCCCAGGCCAGTTCGTACGTTCTCTGTCCCAGGAAACGGGCAATAGAGATGGCGCGGTCTATCGCCACCCAGCACATCACCTTGGACAGCACGTAGTGTTCCCGTTTGTTGCGGAACTCCCATATGCTGCAATCCGTATTCCGCCATTCGCGATACACCGTCTTTACGATGGTTTTCACGATTTCCCACATCTCCTCTATCTCGTCGAGCGTGCCGGGGAAGTGGAAATAGTAGTTATAAATCACATCCATGAGGTAGCCCAGCGAATCGTTCTGCCGTTGTTCGTAAGCCGCATTCCCGATGCGTACCGGACGCGACCCGCCGTACCCTGCCAGGTGAGGCAAGGTCTCTTCGTGTAACATCCGTCCGCCATCGATGCTATACATGATTTGGAACGAGTCCGACTTCGATTTCAGCATGTTCTTAATAAAGAGCATGAATCGCCGGGCGGTGGATTGATGCCCCATGTTGAGCAACGTCTCGATGGACATCGAGGCATCGCGAATCCAGCAGAAGCGGTAGTCCCAGTTGCGCACTTCGCCGATGGTTTCGGGAATGCTCGTGGTTATGGCGGCAATGACGGCTCCGGAACTGTGGTACGACATGAGTTTGAGCATCAGCAAACTGCGGGAAACGATGTCGTTGTAAGCCGTAAGCTTGCGCGAGCGGTTGTCCCAGTTGAGCCAATACACCTTCGTGCGCTGGTATTCCAGGTAAATGCGCTTGGTATCGATCGGGATCAACTTCTGACTGTACGACAGGAGCAGGAATTCATCCTTGTCGAGCGTGATGTTGTCGCTATGCAGCACGGCATCGAAGTCCAGACTGGTGTAGAGGTACAAGCTCTCGTTGCTGTCGATGAGCGAGAAGGTGCGTATGAAATCGGGAAACTGCCGGTTGAGTACCGCCTCGCGTCCATAGTTCAATACCGGATCGTACTTCACACGGAAACACGGTCGGCCTCGCAACGGACGCAGATAGCGGTACACTTCGGCAGGCATGTAGTGTTCGTCTTTGTGCGTGCGGTAACGGGGCATAAAGTCTAGTACTTCGAAAGCTGCTGCATCCGAAGTAAAGGTTGTACACAGTATATTGGTACCTTGAAAGTAGCGTTGTGTGGTGGTGTAACCGTCGGCTATGATGGCGAAACTACCGCCCTTCTCTTTGTCGAGTATCCGCGAGAATACGGAAGGGGAGTCGAATGCCGGGAGGCATAACCAGTCGATGCTTCCATCGCGGGAAACCAATGCGGCGGTTTTGCAATTGCCGATAACACCGTAATCCAGATTTTCCATAACTTTGAGTTAAGTATTTATTTAATCAGCCTGTTCAGAAACAGAATGGTTTGCTGCTGCGAAGGTATATTGAACTTCGAAGCGGCGGAATTCTGTCCCACCTTTATTGTAATGGCATCCGGAGGCAGGGCGAGAAACATTTCCTCGTCCGTGGTATCGTCGCCGATGGCTATCACACAATCATAGGAAGCCTGATCGATGAGCCGTTTCGCCTCGGCGCCCTTGCTGATATCCGCCGGTTTTATCTCCACGATCTTGTTACCCTTCATCACTTGAAGGTTGTGGCGGTAACACGGAGCGATCAATGCGTTGACGAGCTGAGTCACCCGCAAGTCGGCCAGCCAGGTATCTACATTACGGTAGTGCCACACCAGCGCCGTATCTTTCTCTTCAATCTTCGATCCCGGCGTGCGGCGCATGGTACGCTTCACCACATCCATGATCTCTTTGTCCCATTTCGTCCGGCGAATCTTATGGTGCCACATGCCCTGTTCCTTGTACGATGCTCCGTGCTCGGCTGCCAGGTCGATGGGCAGGCGGCCCAGCCATGCCTCCAGCGTATGGCGGTCGCGTCCGCTGCTGATTACCACCCGGTTGCCCGGTTGCATGCTCAGAAGCATGAGTAACTTCAACAGTTCCCGGCTAGGTACGGCTCCCTTCGGATCTGCATGAAACGGCACCAGCGTACCGTCATAATCGAGTATGATGAGCCGATTCTTCGCTTCGCTGTATTGTTGTTTGATGAACTCGAAGTTCTGCCGGTCGACGATCTTGTGTTGCAACGCTTCGTTTTTCTTCCGCACCCGCATCAGGTCGTCTACAAAATCTACCGCCCACTGTTTCACAGTCTGCGTAGCCACCACCGCCTGCATGTTCTGCAATGTTCGCATCTGCTCGGACGTGGGCATTTCAAGGGCGGTGACCAAGGCTTGTTCGATGTCCTGCGCGTTGGTAGGGTTCACGATCAGTGCGTCCGACAGTTCCACCGATGCTCCGGCCATCTCGCTGAGTATCAATACGCCAGGTTTCTTGCGCTTGGTGGCAATGTACTCCTTGGCCACCAGGTTCATCCCGTCGCGCAGGGGAGTGACCATTGCAATGTCGGCAATGTGGTATAGCTGCACCAGTTCGTCGAATCCGAACGAGCGGTAGAAGTAGTACACCGGTCGCCAATCGGCTGTAGAGAAACGTCCGTTGAGATGCCCCACCGTGCGGTCGATGTCTTCCTTCAGTCCCGCATAGGCTGCCACATGGTCGCGCGAGGGAGATACCACCATCACGAGCGACACCTGCTTGCGGTACTTCGGATGATGCTCCAGAAACTCCTCGAATGCCTTCAGGCGTTGCAGGATGCCTTTGCTATAGTCCAGCCGGTCGACAGACAACACCAGGCGGCAATCGCCGAAACTCTTTTTCAGCGCCCGCGCCTGTTTCTTTATCTTGCCGTCGAGCAAAGCGTTGTGATACTTCTCGTAGTGAATACCCATTGGAAAGGCGTTGACGTACACCACCCGTCGCCCGAGATGAATCTCGTCGAGCACACAGTCGAGCTTCAGTACCCGGAATACAGCGCTGATGAAATGTCTCATGTAACTATGGGTGTGGAATCCCACGAGATCGGCGCCGAGCAATCCGCGTAGCAGTTCGGCCCGTTCGGGCAGGTTGCGGAAGAGTTCGTACGACGGAAAAGGAATGTGGTGAAAGTAACCGATGCTCACATCGGGTACCTGTTCACGGATCATCTGCGGGAGAAGCATCAGGTGATAGTCCTGCACCCATACCACATCATCGGGTTCGATGATCTCGAGCGCCGCCCGGCAGAAAAGTTCGTTCACCTCCCGGTACATCTCCCAGAACTTGTTTTCGTACTGCACGTACGATGAAAAGTAATGGCACATGGGCCACAGAATCGTATTGCTGTAGCCTTCGTAGTATTTCTCTATCTGGTCGGCTGTGAGGTAGACGGGCCGGTAGTGCTGGGCCTTCATTAAACGGTCGATTTCCTTCTTCTCGGGTCCCTCGTCCAGGTACATGCCCGGCCATCCCACCCAGTACTTCTCGGCCTCCGTTTCGAGAGAGTCGAGCCCTGTGGTGAGTCCGCCTGCACTGGGAACTACCTGGTAAGTATCGTTTTCCCGGACTATTTTCAGTGGCAACCGGTTTGCTATAATCACTATCTTCATTGCAGTATTGTTTCTTTAGGTTGAAATCAAGGTAAGTACACATAAGTGTATAATATACCTATACATTTATAGAACAACCAGAGGTATTTAATTTCTGCAAAAAGAATGAAAGGTTTGTGAATACTGGTAAAAAAAATGGAAGAGGCGACCTATCCATCACGGACAGTCGCCTCTTCACAAAGTATCAGGAAAGTAGTTAGTAGTCATTTGTTCAAAAGTCCTCTCTATCTGTCTGTCTATTCAATCGAACTTATTGATACAAATTCTTGCGACAAATGTACAATATTAAATCATATTAATCAAGTTTATGGCCATTATTTATTATTAATTTGTGTTTCTCTCTTGCCTTTCTCCGAAATCAGAAGCAGTTTATCGCCGGCATGCAGCTTCAACGTACCATTCGGAATAAGGAACTCATCGCCTCGTTTTACGATCATCACCAAGGTTCCCTGGGGCAGATTCATGTCTTTCAATGTATCGGCTTCCTCGAGCATTTCATCGGTAATGGTCATGTCGTGCAGGTCGGAATCGATCTCCTCAGGGAGCTCCACGCCAAACTCATTTCCCTTCCGTTCCAACGGGAGGGAAAGTCCCAACAGACGCGCCATGAACGACACGGTAGTTCCCTGTACCACTAATGAGAGAATGGTAATAAAGAACACAATATTAAAAATAACGTTCGAGCCCGGCACATTGGCCACTACCGGATAGGTGGCAAAAATGATGGGAACAGCGCCGCGCAGTCCCACCCAGGATATAAAGAGTTGCGAACGAATCTTGATCTTGCGGAACGGAAGCAGGCAGATGAATACACTGAGCGGACGTCCGACGACAATCATAAACACACCGATAAGCAGGGCGACGAGCGCCACTTCGAGCATCTCGTGCGGATTGACGAGCAAACCGAGCATGAGGAACATGATGATCTGGAACAACCAGCTCAATCCGTCCATAAAGGTGGCGATGTCCTTGCGATGCGGAATCTTGTAGTTGCCCACCATGATACCGGCTATGTACACCGCCAGATAACCGTTGCCATTCAGGTGGTCGGTAATGGAGAAGGTGAAGAACACGAACGACAGCAAGAGGATGGGGTAGAGCGACTGATTGTCAATGTTGATCTTGTTGAGAAATCTGATGGCCAGCTTGCCCAGCACATACCCTCCGGCGCCACCCACGATAAACTGCACCATGAACGAGGTGAATATCTCCATCGCTCCCATGCCCGATGTCTGTATAAACTGTATCAGCACGATGGTGAGCATGTAGGCCATCGGGTCGTTGCTACCGCTTTCGAGCTCCAGCATGGGACGGAGATTGTACTTCAGGTTCATCTTCTGCGATCGCAGAATGGCGAACACGGATGCCGAGTCGGTGGACGACATGGTGGAGGCAAGCAACAAGGAAGGAATGAGGGCGAAGTGAATGTTGGTCCAGCTCAGTCCGGAAACATACCAGATGAACAGTCCTGTAAACAAGGCCGTCAGCAATACGCCCAGCGTGGAAAGCACCACGCCCGGCCATACGATGGGACGTATCTCGGTGAACTTGGTGTCCATACCACCCGAAAACAGGATGATACTCAGGGCCAGCATACCGATAAACTGTGCTTCGTGGGAATTATTGAACTGGAAACCCAGGCCATCGCTACCAAAGAACATTCCTACTCCCAGGAACAATAACAGGGCAGGTACCCCGAAGCGATAACCGGTTTTTCCGACACAAATACTGATAAAAACTAAAATAGAACCTACGAATAGGATATTTTCTGCGGTAAATAACATACGATAGCGTGTTTTGAAATTAATAATAGATACACTAAGGTTTCATTCTGCGAAGTTACGCATAATCGATTAAAAATAAAAGCATCGATTTAACATAATCGCAAAAAACGAGCGGAAAATTACCGGAATGTATGCCAATTTATCAGAAGAAGTGCCAATTTATCAGAATTCCTAGAAGACTTGCATCTTAAGTCCGAACGAAAGGCTGAGATAATCGCGCGGACGCAGGTAACTGTTGCCTACGGCACTAACCAGGTAAAGGTCGCAGGTACTGAGCTCGTAAAAGAACGTGAGCGAACGATACCGGAAGCGATTTCGGTTCTTGAACTCATACGTGAATCGTTGTCCGAGGAAAACGTGTATCCGCACTTTGCTGGAGAAACCATAGTATCCTTTAGGATATCGGTCGGGCTCTTCCGTCCAGAACTCATCGCCGAATACGGTGTTGAAGTATAGCCCGCAAGCCAAAGGTTCCATCGAGAAATTATTCTTCAAATCCAGGCTCCACGGCATGTAGTTCTGTTTCAGGGTAAACGTCAGCTTATTCCGGTCGGACGAATACTTGGGAAGGAAACCAAACATCAGGTCCGTTTCCCACTGGTTGCGCTTGCCGTAATCCCATCCGGTTCCGAGAGACATCAATCCCATGTTACCGGCGTATTGAAGTTTGAAATGGGTAGGGATCAGATTGTTCCATTTCTCGCGGTAGTGATGTACACGCTTGTCGTATTTGCTCGGGATAACTTCGGGAGGGGCCGACTGGGCATTCAGGGTGGGGCAAAGCATCCAGGCAAGGCACAAAGGAGAAAGGATATATTTAAAAGTAAACCACTTCATAAGTATAGTCGTCGGGGGTTATTGTGAATAATAGGTAACTGCGATGCTTCATGCAATCGCTTCCGTAGTACATGACACCGTCTTCAAAAATGTCTTCACTGCTGATACCGTGATCGTGTGCCGCGATACAGAATTGCAGACCGGGGAACTGTGTGACATAATACTGAAATGGTTTGGCTACGTTGTTGTTGAACACGTCGCAATACGGACGGGCATGCATGGAAACTACCGTTTTACTGAACTCTTCCTGGCGGGAAGTTGCCTCACTTTCAATAAAATTGAAATCGGGCACAGGTTCCGAATAGTCATACTCCAATGCATTGGTATTGAGGCAGACGAACTTTACATCGCCGGCAATAAAGGAAAAGTTAGTTTTCCCGAACAGCTTGCTGTAGGTTTCCTGACCTGTTCCCAGGCAGTCGTGATTGCCTATCAGTACTACATAAGGTACGTGGAGCTTTTCGAGGATGTCTCGTTGCCACAGGAATTCATTTGTTACACCGAAATCACTTGTATCACCACCATGAATCACGAAGTCGATATCGCCCCGCGCATTGGCTGCGTTTACAAAATCACGGGTCTCGTCGTACCAACGTTGGGAGTCGCCCATGGCAATGAATCGTAAAGTGGTTTTACCTTTACAATTGTTCTCTATCCGCTGAATGTTCTGGGCATTGATATCCGTTTTGCCCGATATGCGTACGTCGTAAGGGTGATAGTCAATTAGGTCGCATCCCGACAATAGCCACAAACAGGAGAGGAGAATGGTCATCTTTTTCTTCATACTCTAATTCTTTCTATTGAAAACTGGGCGCAAAGATAAAGTTTTAAAACAAAACCGCAAAGCATAAAAAGGTTTTCGGAGATATTGACGAATAAAACTTTCTTTTCGCCCAATGTTACCTGGGGGATAAGCCGATGGAATCATCTAAGAAATTAGAAGTAATGTAATGCTGCATATCATTACTTCTAATGGTCAATTACATTACTTCTTAGCTTCCGATTTAAGGTAAATCATCAGGCTGGCCGACGCCGTGATACAAGCCAGGGCATCCGATACCGGCATGCTGATCCATATCCCTTTCATCCCGAAATGCATGGGAAAGATAATCAGTCCCGGAAGCAGGAACAATAACTGGCGCGAAAGAGAAAGGAAGATACTGACCTTCGCTTTACCAATACTCTGAAAGAAGTTTGATATTACGATCTGTGCACCCACAAACGGGAACATCAGGATGCAAATGCGGATGCCCGAAGCAGCAATATCGATCAATTCGTCGCTATCGGTAAACATGGCTGATATGGCATGCGGAAACAACTCGCAGGTAAGGAAACCGGTTCCTGTAATGGCCATTCCAACCAGTATGCTCAGTTTCAACGTGCTTTTCACACGGTCCATCTTCATGGCGCCGTAGTTGTATCCCACGATGGGCTGCATACCCATTGTCAACCCCAGTACGATCATTACATAAAGTGTCAGCAACCGGTTGATGATGCCATAGGCGCCGATAGCCATATCGCCTCCGTTGCGCTGCAAGGCATTGTTCACGATAATCACAATGGCACACGCGCAGGCGTTCATCAAGAACGGCGACATGCCGATGGAGAAGATATTTCCTACGATACGCCGTTTCAGTGTCCAGAATCCACGCTTGAAGTGTATGAAGCTGTCTTCCTTCATGAAGTGGCTCACCACCCACACCATACCGATTAACTGCGACAGCAATGTGGCCAATGCCGCTCCACGGATTCCCCATCCGAAGTGAAATATAAAGATAGGCGCCAAAGCGATGTTGGCTACCACCGTTACCATCGACGTAAGCATGGCCTTCTTCGGATAACCCGTGGCACGCATCACATTGTTCAGCCCGATCATAACATATGTAATAGGTGTGCCCAGCAGAATCACCTGCATGAAATCGCGTGCATAGGGCAAGGTATGTTCGCTGGCGCCGAAGAACACCAATAAATGATCCAGAAAGATGAACGACAACGAACCGAATAAAACCGATATGATCAGGCATAGCATCAATGCGTGCGAAAGCATGTCGGTAGCTCCATCCATATCTTTCTGTCCCAACCGGATGGAGGCGAGGGTAGAGGTTCCTGCCGAAACCAGCGTACCGAAAGCCGCCACAAGGTTCATCAGCGGAAACGTGATGGCAAGCCCGGCAATAGCCATAGCCCCGACACCGTGCCCAATAAATATACTATCGATGATGTTGTAAAGTGAAGTGATGGTCATTCCTATAATGGCCGGAATGGAGTATTGCAACAGTAGTTTACCGATTTTCTCCGTTCCCAGAAGGTGTGGGTTATTTTGCGACATGATTGTTTATTCTTTCTAATTTTGGTGCACAAAGGTATAAATTATTTGCCTTATCCAACGATTATTCGGAACTTTGCCGCCGAATATAAAACAGGTTTAACGTTTATAAGGTAAAAGAATGGAAAAAGAATCGACTACACAAATAGCCGCTCTGTTTGATCTCGATGGCGTGGTACTCGACACAGAAACACAGTATACCGTGTTCTGGGATGAACAGGGACGTAAATATTTAGGTGAAACCAATTTCGGACGACGTATCAAAGGGCAGACGCTGGCACAGATATTCGACGGACATTTCAGCGGTGTAAAGAACGGAATCAATCTCACGGAAGTACAGTCGCAGATCATAGAGGATCTGAACCGTTTCGAAACCCAAATGGCATACGACTACATTCCCGGTGCACAGACGTTTATAGCCGATCTGCGTTGTCAGGGTGTGAAACTGGCCATCGTTACCAGTTCCAATGAGGTGAAGATGGGCAATGTATACCGGATCCATCCGGAGCTGAAGGACGACTTCGACCGCATCCTCACTGCCGATATGTTTACCCGCTCCAAACCGGCACCCGACTGCTTCCTGCTGGGCATGGAAGTATTCGGTACTAGCGCCTCGCATACGTTCGTATTCGAAGATTCTTTCCACGGGTTGCAGGCAGGCATGAGTTCCGGAGCAACGGTCATCGGCCTGGCTACAACGAACTCCAGGGAGGCTATCGAAGGCAAGGCGCATTGCATCATCGACGACTTTACGGAGATGACTTATGACAAGCTACTTTTATTGGCAAATACGGATTATTAAAGGAAAAGTTATACCTTTGCAGCCGCAACTAACATATAAAACAAGAAAATTATGGCTGGTTATATATCAGATGACAACCGCAAGGTGACCACCCACCGTCTCGTAGAGATGAAACAACGGGGTGAAAAGATTTCCATGTTAACATCGTATGACTATACCATGGCTACTATTGTCGATGGAGCCGGTATCGATGTGATTCTTGTAGGCGATTCGGCCTCGAATGTAATGGCAGGAAACGTGACGACACTTCCCATCACCCTCGACCAGATGATTTATCATGGTAAGTCGGTGGTTCGCGCCGTAAAACGCGCTATGGTGGTAGTCGACATGCCTTTCGGCTCATACCAGGGCAACTCCATCGAAGGATTGGCATCGGCCATCCGCATCATGAAGGAGAGCCATGCCGATGCATTGAAGCTCGAAGGCGGTGAAGAGATACTTGACTCGGTACAGCGCATTATTTCTGCCGGAATCCCTGTAATGGGGCACCTGGGACTGATGCCGCAATCGATCAATAAGTACGGTACGTACACGGTTCGCGCGAAAGATGATGCCGAAGCCGATAAACTGATACGCGACGCACACCTGCTCGAAGAGGCCGGATGCTTTGCCATCGTGCTCGAAAAGATCCCTGCACAACTGGCTACCCGCGTGGCAAGCGAATTGACCATTCCCATCATCGGTATCGGTGCAGGGGGTGGTGCCGATGGGCAAGTGCTGGTAATTCAGGATATGCTCGGTATGAACAACGGATTCCGTCCTCGTTTCCTCCGCCGGTATGCCGATCTCTTTACGATAATGTCCGACGCGATCAGTCGCTACGTGTCCGACGTGAAGAATTGTGACTTTCCGAACGAAAAAGAACAGTACTAACCACAGTACATCCATATGTCAAACAAATTGTGGACATTGCATTTTACAAGGATATGCGCAGCTAATTTCCTGCTGTTCGTATCCTTGTATATGTTATTGCCCGTCATTCCCGCCCTGATGGCTGCACGCCTGGATGTGCCCATCCAACAAACCGGGACACTCTTCCTGCTCTTTACGCTGGGCATGGTACTGGTAGGACCATTTTATGCCTACCTGGTCGATGCTTACAAGCGCAAGCAGGTATGCGTACTCTCTTTCCTGACAATGATGGCAGCCACCATCGGATTCAACTATGTAACGAGTATGCCGCAGCTTTGCCTGTTGGCGTTGGTACAAGGAGCCTGCTTCGGTATGGCTACCACTGCCGGAATCACCCTGGCCATCGACATTACCAACTCCACGCATCGCAGCCAGGGGAATATTGCTTTCGCCTGGGTAGCACGCATGGGGATGATGACGGGACTTGCCTTGGGGGTGTGGCTCACTATCTCTCAGTATCATCTTCCTACTATACTAAATATATCGGTTGGCATCGGGTTAGGAGGCATATTGATTCTTTCCATGATCCATATACCGTTCCGGGCGCCGATAGGTACACAGTTGTGCTCGTGCGACCGTTTCTTCCTGCCACTGGGTTGGCTTCCGGCGCTGAACCTGATATTCATAGGTTTTATTCCGGGTATTCTGCTACCCATCCTTACGCGTTCGTTTGATACGGTGGTGATGCAAACCGCCGGCTTCGAATACACTTTCCCATTCTTCGCAGTTGTTCTGGTAGGGTTTATCTTATCTATTTTTGCCGGGAAGATGCTTTTTCGGGAAGAAAACAAGTCGGGGAATAAGATCATGGCCGGGCTGATGTGCATGATCGCTTCTCTTGGATTACTGTTGATATCCAATTCCTGGTGCGAGGGGATAGCGGCGGTATTGTTGGGCTTTGGAATCGGATTCGTAACTCCGGAGTTCCTGATGATGTTCGTGAAATTATCGCAACACTGCCAACGGGGTACGGCGAATACCACGCATCTGCTGGCCTGGGAGTTAGGAATTTCCTTGGGTATTGCTACGGCTTGCTGGCTGAATATGAGTTACCCGCACGAAGTAATCCTGCAAGTAGGATTGCTTGCAGGCGTGGTGTCTCTGGTGTTCTTTCGCTGGGTAACAATCCCTTACTTCAAACGTAAACGGGTGAGATAGGTCTCTATCTCGCATTGCAGACGTTCTTTTACTTCGCTCATCGGAACTTCGCGTCCCAGTTCTTTCTGCAATGACGTCACCCCTTTGTCGATAAACCCGCATGGGTTGATATAACTAAAGTAACGAAGGTCGGTATTGACGTTCAATGCCAGTCCGTGCATGGTAACGAACCGGCTGCAACGTACTCCAATGGCACAGATCTTGCGGGCGCGGGCAGTATCTCCATCGAGCCATACTCCTGTAGCCTTGTCCAACCGTCCGGCCGCTATTCCATAAGATGCACATACAGCGATGGCCGCATCTTCCAGCAGATGGACATACTCCTTCAACCCCAGATTAAACTCTCCCAGGTTCAGAATGGGATAACACACCAACTGTCCCGGTCCGTGATAAGTAACATCGCCTCCCCGGTCTATGTGATACAAGGTGGCATCGATGGCTTTGAGCTGTTCCTCGCCCAGCAACATGTTCATGTCTTTTCCGCTTCGCCCCAAGGTGTACACGTGCGGATGCTCACAGAGAATGATGCGGTTCACATAGGGTACGGCATCTTGTTTGGCCTGTATCAATGCATCAAACCATTCCGTCTGTTGCTGCCAGGCCTCAGAATAGGGGATCAGTCCCCAATCTATTGTCGTTGTTTCCATAAGCGGCAAACTTACACAAAATCTTTCAGATACGACAAGGCCGTCCGCTAAAACTTAGCGGTGATCTGCATCACAAAGCTGCGTGGAGCCGAAACATCCATCGGGCGGAATGTATATTCCGTATTCAGCAGGTTGTTGATGTTGAACTGGAACCGGAGCTTGTCCGTTACCTTGACACCGGCACGTAGATCCATGATGAACGCACCTTTATTATGATCCTGCCAGTAGTCGTGCAAGTCGCCAAAGAGCAGATTACGTACATAATCCATGATGTCGGGTTCGGTTTTCGGCCGTTCGTCGACCATGAAATAGTCAACTGCCAGGGTTTTGCTTCGCCACACCAGGTTAGTACCGATGCTGATGCGCTTCCAATCGAGGTCGAATACGCCTTTCAAAGAGTGTTGCTGACGGTATTTGAGGTATTTCGAATTGTTCGATTTCGACTTGAACTGCAACGGATCGGTATAAGCCGCTTCCTTGGCATTAACGTCCTTGTAATTCATATCTTCCGGTTCTGTATAGACGTAACCGAAGTTGTAAGTCAGTTTGGTAGTGGGATTGATTTCGCAAAGTCCCATCACCGACAGGTCTATCCCGTAAATACGAGCATCGCTTACGTTGGCAAACTGCGCTCCGATACCCGGTGTCTGACCTTTCGTCAGCATGGTCACCACTTGCAGCAGGTTGTCCACATACTCGTATGTATCGTTATTGAACAAGCCGATGTTGAACTCGATCATGTCCTTGTACTGCGTGTAGAATCCCGCTATATCGATAAATCCTTTGAACGGTCCCACCTTGTAGCCTTGTTTGAATCCGATCTCGGCATTGAATCCGCTTTCGGGTTTCAGGTTGGTATTGGGATATCCGCCGATGCCGCCGATATCACGACGGATGTACTTCTCCGTGAGAGACGGGTACCGATACCCCTGGCCGAACGAAGCCCGCAGGAAGCTGTATTCGGCAAGCTGGTAGTTCAAACCTCCCCGGAATACCGGTTTGAAAGGAATGCTCACGCCCAGGATGTTGGTTTCTGCTTCGCGGTAATGTTCGTCCACCCGGTAATATTCAAAACGCACCCCCAGAGAGAGATTCAGCTTATCGAAGAACTTATCATCGTACTGAAAGAAGAACGCCGCATTGTCACTTGCATGGCTTTCCTGCATATTGGCGGATCGGGTGTAGAGATGTTCGTAGGTAGCTCCGGCTGTAATCTGTGCCCGGTCGTACTTTTTGGAAAACTGATAGTCGAGGTAGTACTGCATTGTATTATCAGGTTTCTGTTGTGCTTTGGCAGTAGGATCGGACCCCAGCCATTGAATCAGTTTCTGCGTATCGAGTGTGCCATCTGAGAACGGGAACGGTTGGCGGGCCATGGCCCAGGAAATCAGGTCCATGTAGTCGGCCGAGGTGGCTGTTGGGAACAGCTCTTTACCCACACCACCCAAGGCGTTCATGAAGCCACTAAGGTCTTGCTTCCATAACGGTTGTATCAACATGGAACCGTATCGCACCAGGTCGGCCTGCGACATGCCCATCAATTGATTGATGTCAAGGCCCATGTTGGAAGTGATTTCGCCCAGTTGCAAGTCAGTGGGCTGCGTTATCAGTTTATCACCCCGGTGGAAGAATCGTCCTTTGATGCGGTGGGTGGTATTGTTCTTTTCATTGAAGAAATTCAGGAACGGATCGATATAGAATGTATTCCCTTCGCGTCCCATGCTGCTCATAGGCGACGGACGGTAAGGTTCATCGGGCGAACGCCACAAGAAGAAGTCGCCGTACTTGTTCGACAGGAAGTTGAAGTTGGCTCCATAGTTCAAACCCTGAACATGAGGATCGTGATACGTCACATTGCCGCCGATGCGTAGGCGCCGGTTGTAATCGCGCTCACGGTAACCTTCATCCGTAAACAAGTCCAGTGCTCCCGACACATCAAAATTACCGATGCGACGGGCGTGTGAGAGATCGAACCCCTCATAAATAGGATTGCGCACACCCGAGAGGACGTTGCGGCGTAAGAAGGGTTCCACTTGGAATTTCCCTTTGTCCCAGAAGTCGGGTTTCCACCATTTGTAGCTATCCTGGGCTGGATCGCCATAAATGCCCAGGTACATATTGACACGCGTGGTAGGCTCCAATCCCGGACGGGTGGTACGTACATTGATGATACCATTCAAAGCCGACGATCCGTACAGGACAGACGATGCTCCCTTGATGACCTCCACTTGTTCGATGTTCTCCATCGGGATGGTATTCCAGTTGATTTCACCCACTCCCGGAGTGAGTACCGACATACCATCGACCATAATCAGGCTTCGGCTACCCACACCGTACGTCCAACCGCTTCCGCCACGGATCGAGGGTTGTTTGTCATTGATTTCCACCCCCGGAATGGTAGCCAGCGTGGAACGGATATCCGAAGGATCTTGCCGGGCAATATCGGAAGCTTTGAGTACATTCATCGATACGGTGATATCGCTTAGCTTCTGCTCGAAGCGCCCCACACTCACCACCACCTCGTCCAGTGCATTTACAGCCGGTTTCAGGTAGATGTTCAGGTTGAGGTCTCTTTTATTCAGGATCACCAGCGGTAGGTTCTGTGTTTCATATCCCAGGTAACTGCATATCAATACCAGACCACCGTCGGACACTTCCAGTTCGTAATATCCGTTTACATCCGATATGACACCGCGGTTTCCCGTTTTGTCACCATAATATACACTGGCACCGATGAGAGGGGTACTCTGATCGGTAGCGTCGTATACATATCCTTTTATTTTTTGCTGTGCGAATGCGGTACTCGCCAACAACAGGCATAATGATAGCAAAAATAGTTTCTTCATTCTTCTTTTGTTTGGTTATTTACTGAGATCGATCCCTATTTCCAGACGGGTAGTTTGTGGGAGAACCGTTGTGATGAGTTCTATCATCATATGAACCTTTGCCGCAGTCGCTTCGTCGAGAGACAAGTAATCGGCCAATAGCGGTAGTAAGGGGAGGATAGGAGCGATGGTGGACTGCTCGAGGAAGACAGACACGGTGCCGTTCTCATTCTGACGGATTTGGAAAGGAATACCTTCCTGCCCCCATTGTAATACCTGCGCCAGCAAAGATATAATTTCGAGGTTGCTCAGGCTGCGGGTAGTACTTTGAGTGGAAACCGCCAATGAGCCGGCCTGTACGGTAGAAGTTTGCAGGGCGGCAGCTTGTTCCGCTTTGTTCTGTTGCACCAGCGCGGTAATCATACGTATATCGGGCGACAGGTATAATTTACCGCCTTTCACATAAAAAGGACAGAGGTTCAGGGGAGATTGAACCCAACCGGCATCAGGTAGATTCTTTCGGTAAGAGGCAGTGATATTGCCATCGCTCAGAAAACTGATGGACTGGAGGAATTGCTGTACATACAAGCTGCCTTCAGTAGATAATGATACGCTCAATTGTGCCGCCGCAGTTGCCGATTCTCCGGATGCTTCCCAGGTAACCCGTAAAGGTGCAGAGTTTATGGCTTCGGTAGAAGGGTCTCTGTCGAAAGGGACCGGATTCCAGGTTCCGTCCAACGGATGGGAAGGTTGTGCTAACTGAATATTCAAAGACATCAAAGAAGAGCGGACCGTTCCGTCATACGTTAAGGAACAACCGGTAGCGGTAGATGTTGTACCACTGAAAGCGTAAGCGTCGGTAGATGGGAGTAAAGACACCTCAAAAGAAGTCAGCGTCTCACCGGGGACAATATTTTTCAATGTCAGTGTCGCCTTCTCACCGTCAGAAGTTTGGAAACGCGCTTCTTTCCCTGCCCACTCGGTCCCGCTGTACAATAAATTCAAATTGTTTCCAGAGGCGCTTCCGCCACTGAAGTAAGCGGCATTCACCGCTTGGGGAGCAGGACCGGGATACTCGGCCCCATCACTGCTACATCCACTTGCAACTATCTCTGCCAGAAGCGAAAAGCATAGCAAATGGAAAAGGTTTTTAGTTCTCATGCTTATGGTTTTTGGGTTCTTAATATATGTATAACAAAGTTGCGCATTAAAAAGTCTGCTCACAAGACCTAAATTATAAAAAAGGTGGACGATTTTTAATATGGTAGTTAGTTTTCTGGTAGGATTTGTGTCAGTATTCAAAAAAAGGCGTAATTTTGTAATAACCAATTAATAGACGAACATGAATTCCAAAATTACTGATCTTGACTTACCACAAGACGGAGTGGTAAATACACAATTAACTTATGAAACACTGAAAAAACACATTCAAACTTATCGTTTTAATTTCAGTGTCACTGCGGTTTGCCTGGAAGGGAAAGCTACAGTTATAGTAAATACGACAGAATATGAGCTATGTCCTAGCGATATGATCACTCTTTTTACAGGAGCTCTTATCGAAATAAAGGAGGTAAGCAACGATGCGCGATTCTCATCTGTATGCTTTTCGCCCGAAGTAGTTAACCGGGTAAATCCACTAAAGGTTTCCGGCGATTTATTCCACATTATAATAGATAAACCCGTACTGCCTTTGAAGAAAGAGTCAATGGCCTATTTCAAGGATTATTTCTCCCTGATAGAACGGGTGGAATACGATGGAGCAGTAGAGTCGTGTATGGACCTGGCTGTTTCCTTTTACAATTCTATTCTTGTGGCCACCCAATTGGTGTACAAGTCACACACTACCAAAAGCAAACAAACGACGCGCAAAGAGGAGATATGCAGCGAACTGATCGAGCTGATATCCAAGAATTACATATCCGACCGAAGGGCGCAGTTCTATGCCGACAAGCTGGGTATTTCGTTGCAACACCTGAGCACCACCGTAAAAACGGTGACGGGTAAGAATGTACTCGACATCATCGCTTACGTGGTGATTATGGATGCCAAAGGCAAACTGAAGTCGACGAACATGACCATCCAGGAGGTTGCCTATTCACTGAATTTCCCGAGTGCTTCGTTCTTCGGGAAGTATTTCAGGCGATACGTCGGCCTAACGCCGTTGGAATATCGAAAATCGTAATCTACCCAGTCTCAAACTATTAAGTACCACCGATACGCTGGAAAATGCCATAGCGGCACTGGCGATCATCGGGTTTAGTAATACCCCATTGTACGGATAAAGTATTCCCGCTGCAATGGGGATTCCTATCAGGTTATAGATGAATGCCCAGAACAGATTCTCACGGATCAGTTTGGTGGTTTCCCGGGAGAGATCGATGGCTTGCGGAAGGAGTAGGAGGTCGGAGGTCATCAGCGTCACCATGGCTACATCCATGGCAATGTCGGTGCCTTTGCCCATCGCCACGCTGACGTCTGCCAGAGCCAGGGCTTGCGAATCGTTGATACCATCGCCAACCATCGCCACGGTTTTGCCTTGCAACTGCAACTCGCGGACAAAATCCTCCTTGTCATCGGGCAATGCATCGGCTGTGTAGTGGTCGATTCCCAGCCGGCGGGCCAGACTGGAAGCCGTACGCTGCCCGTCGCCTGTAAGCATGTACACTTCAATGCCCTGACGTTGGAGTTTCTTCACAGCCAGTTCCGAAGTAGGTTTCACCTTATCGGCTATGGCAATCACACCCAGTACTTCGTTTCCGCCACCAAAGTAGATGATGCTGCTTCCGTTCGATTCGTATTCCACCACCATGCTTGTCAAAGCATCGGGCAGTGTGGCGTTGAAGTCTTTCAATAGTTTGTGGCTTCCCACCCAGTAAGAATGTCCCTGGCAGACCACCCGTATGCCTTTGCCGGTGATACTTTCGAATGTATCCAAACGTGCCGGAATCACTTTGCTGTCTTGTTGCAACGCTTCGATAATAGCTGTTGCCGTGGGATGTTCTGATTTCAATTCGGCCGACAGCAGTATTTCCTTGTACTGAGGTAACTCTTCCTTAGCCCATGCCCAGCCGGTTACAGAGGGGCGTCCCTCGGTCAGCGTACCGGTTTTGTCGAGCACCACAGCATTCACTTTGCGCATCTGTTCCAGTGCAACGGCGTCTTTGATCAGGATGTGTTGAGAAGCCGCTTTTCCGATACCCACCATCAGGGCGGTAGGAGTGGCAAGCCCCAATGCACAAGGGCAGGCGATGACCAGTACGGAAACAGCCGAAAGGATGGCGTGCGACAGATAATCCGGACCGCCAATGGTAAGCCATAAGACGAGCGTGAGCAGTGCGATACACAACACTGTGGGCACGAAGATATTGGTTACCTTGTCCACAATGCGTTGAACGGGTGCTTTGCTACCCTGAGCTTCCTGCACCATCTGAATGATGCGCGCCAATACGGTTTCGGAACCTACCTGCGAAGCTTTTATAACGAAACTTCCCCGCTGGTTGATGGTACCCGAAAAGACTTTGTCGCCTTTGTTCTTTTCCACCGGAAGGGGTTCGCCGCTGATCATACTCTCGTCGACAAACGATTGCCCGCCTACCAGGTATCCGTCCACCGGTATTTGTTCGCCCGGACGTACGGAAACCAGATCGCCTACCTGCAACAGGGAGATAAGTACTTCCTGCTCCACCTCATTGCGTATCACCCGCGCTGTTTTGGGCTGCATGCGCATCAGTTTCCGAATGGCCGACGAGGTATTCCCTTTGGCGCGTTCCTCGAGCAATTTGCCGGTGAGCACGAAGGCGATGATAACGACGGCCGCTTCGTAATACACATGCGGCTCGAGTCCGCGGTTGTACCAGAAAGCCGGAAAGAATGTGTTGAAAGCACTGAAAAGGAAAGCGATGGATGTACTCAGGGCTACCAGCGTGTCCATGCTGCTGCGTCCCTGCTTGAGTTGTTGCCAGGCACCTCTATAGAACGATTTACCAAACAGGATAAGCACAGCCAGAGCAATCAGGAGTTGGGCTTCGCCGGAGTATTTGACATCGTGAAAGACCATGGAAAGCAGTATCATGGGAACAGAGAACACCCAGGCTCCGATCACTTGTCGTTTCAGGGCTCGGTATCTCTTTTGCCGCATCTCTTCCTGTTTACCCTCGTCGGCCAGTTTCTCTTCGACTACCAGATCGTAACCACTTGTTTGTATCGACGATTTGATTTGTTCGGGCGTGATTTTACCGGTCTCGTACGCAACGGCCAGGGTATTGGAGGCAAGGTTGACAGAAGCTTCGACCACCCCCGGCAACTTGCCGACTATCTTTTCGATATTGTTGGCACAAACAGCGCAATGCATGTTTAGTACCGGAAATGTTTTTTTGGTAACAGGATTCATGGAAGTGCTATTTTACAATGAGTTCATCTTTATAAAAACGAACAACCGGCGAAGAATGTTCGCCGGTTACCTGTGTCTCAGTAGCGCTGAGAACTATTTTTTCATTCGGACCACACGGATGCCGGTCCAATCTTTATTATTGTCGAGCAGGCGTACCAACGGCACGGGATCGACCAGTACTTTTCCGGCTTTGGAAGAGGCGTGTAGCAGGCACAACGTATCTTTGATGTAGATGGCAATACCCATGTGGCTGATGTCCAATCCCGGAGTAGCCGAAGTGATGGTTATGATGTCGCCATTCTTGATCCAGGGAAGTCCTTCGGCCAATAACGATGTCTTGGGCAACCAATAAACGGTTTGTCCGGTCAATGCTTTTTCGTACTGCTTCATCTTGGCTACGTTTTCTTTGGAGTTAGCCAACTGCCGGTACTGGCTGGGGTGAGTGGACATGTACGACACATCCAGTTTATAGGTATGGGTGCTGTTCTTGGCCGTTACATCTTCGAGGAATCCATTGCGTACACCATTGTTGATCCAGTCGGATACGTAGTGCAAACGCGATGTATAACCGTCGATCACTCCATTGCGGTAGCGAATGCGTTGCAGGTTCTGCGCGTAATCGCTCTCGAGCATGGCATCGCCCTGTTGCGGACAGAGGGACATGGCCAGCACGCATTCCACCAATGTGGTGCAGTCGACCTCGTCGCACATATAGTTCAGTTCTTCCGTATCTTCCTGGTCAAGGGTATGAGCAGCGTACGGGGTGCCGATAAACGATTCTGCATTGCCCAACATCAGATTGGCTTCCTGAGCGGCAGCGGGAGTAGCCAACAGGAACATCCCAAGTAAAAGTAAATTTGTTGTTTTCATTTTCTTCATTATTATATATAGGGCATACTGAACGCCCGTTCATTGAATCAGTTTTAGATAATCCGTGTTAGAATATCCTAAGAGGATAATAAACTATCCCAGGAGGATCCTGAATTATCCCAAGAGGATATGAAATTATCCTGGGAGGATATTGCAACAACTTGCCGGCGCTTTCTGTTTATGGCTTCGCATTGAAATTCAATCCGTCGCGCAGCCATTTCTCCAATTCTTCGGTCCATTGGCGTTTGTAAAGGAAATTATCACGGAATCCCCAGCCATGCCCGCCGGTAGGGTAGGCATGCAAAGTAACCGATACCTTATTCTTCACCAAAGCCAGGTAGTAATTGATGCTGTTGGGCGCAGGAACAGCCCCATCATCCGAGGAGAGGGTGATAAAAGCCTGGGGAGTATCGGCCGTGACCTGCAACTCGTTGGAGTAACGGGCGATAAGCTCCGCAGAAGGATTCTCACCGATCAGGTTGCGACGTGAACCGCCATGTGTCGATTCAGCCATCGTGACAACCGGATAGAGCAACACCTGAAAATCGGGACGTGTAGCCCGGCTGCTATAATGCGTAGCCAACGTAGATGCCAGGTGTCCGCCTGCCGAAGCTCCCATGATACCTACCCGTTCCGGATTGACTTTCCATTCGGAAGCCCGTTCACGCAACAGGGTGATGGCCCGTTCGGCATCCGACAAGGGAACCTCACAATGCCCATTCGGCATACGATATTTCAGGACGGCATACGTGATGCCTTGCGCATTGAACCAGGAAGCCATATCGTGCCCCTCGTGATCCATGGCCAGGCGGGAATAACCACCACCCGGACACATAATGATAGCCAACCCGTTGGGCCTGGCAGCCGGATAAATGGTCAGGGTAGGCTGGGTGACATTGGCAATACGGTTGCGCTCCGGTTCCTTTTCTTCACCCGTCAACCCGTTGGTATTGGGAGCGCCGTTGGGCCACAGAGTAAGCACGACGGGCTTTTGGGCAAAAGCCCCGATACTACATAGGAACATAGCTGCAATAAAGTATATTCTTTTCATTCCGATTCATTATTTTACTTTCATGGATGCTTTTACAAAATAAAGGATAAGCAGCACATAGGCAATCAAGGCTATCACCTGCGACCATGAATTCTCCATCCAGAAACTGATGGAAGTGGTATAGTCGATCAATCCTTGCGGAGCGTGCGGGAAAGCTTCCGACAGCTTGGCTGGGTTGGTCAGGTCGATGCCTCCGAAACGCATGGCGGCACTTACCACACCCATCAGGGCGCCACCGGCAATGAATCCCGATGCCAGCAAAGTACCTTTCTCGCCACGTTCGGCGTTCAGGGCAGTATCTTTCGAACGGCTGGTGACGTACCAGTTGATGGCACCACCCACTACCAACGGAACGTTCAGTTCCAGCGGGATGAACATACCCAGCGCGAAAGCCAGCGCAGGAATCTTACAAGCAGTGAGCACGATGGCAAGCACGGCACCGATGCCGTACAGCAGCCAGGGAGCGCCCACACCACTCATCAACGGTTCGATAACCGCTGCCATGGCATTGGCTTGCGGTGCGGAAAGAGCGCCGCTCGTGAAACCGTATGTCTTGTTCAGGATAATCATTACACCACCTACCGTAGCGGCCGAAACCAGCGTACCGAGGAATTTCCAGGTCTGCTGCTTGTAGGGCGAGCTTCCCAACCAATACCCGATTTTCAGGTCGGTGATAAAGCCTCCGGCGGTAGACAAGGCAGTACAAACCACTCCACCCATCACCAGAGAAGCCACCATACCCGACGGACCTTTCAGTCCCACAGCTACCATGACCACCGATGCCAGAATCAGCGTCATCAGCGTCATTCCCGATACCGGGTTCGTTCCTACAATGGCAATAGCATTGGCAGCCACCGTAGTGAAAAGGAATGCCACACCGGCCACCAGAACGATAGCTACGATGGTATGTATCAGGTTTCCTTGCATTACATCGAAATAGAAGAACAAGAAAATGAGAATCAGCGTCAGAATAGAACCGATGGCGATGAATTTCATCGAGAGGTCGCGTTGGGTACGCAGCGTTGCTTTTTCGGCAGTGCCTTTGTTGCCCATCTCTTTGGCTGCCAGCCCGACAGCGCTCTTGATGATGCCCCACGAACGAACGATACCGATAACACCGGCCATGGCAATACCGCCGATACCGATACTCTTGGCATAATGACGGAAGATCTCTTCGGGCGACATGGCTCCTACAGCCGTCGATATATCCGGATTCCAGGCATTCAATACGCTATCGCCCCAAAACAGGGACATGCCCGGAACGATGATCCACCATACCGCCAGTGAACCGGCGCAGATGATCGACGCATACTTCAACCCGACGATATAACCCAACCCCAGCACTGCCGCTCCGGTGTTTACCTTGAACACCAGCTTGGCTTTCTCGGCCACCATTTCACCGGCAGCACATACACGGGTGGTAAAATTCTCGTTCCACCAGCCGAAGGTAGCCACAATGAAGTCGTACATACCACCGATCAAACCGGCTATCAACAGCGGCTTGGCCTGGCTTCCGCCTTTCTCGCCCGATACAAGTACCTGTGTGGTAGCTGTCGCTTCGGGGAACGGATATTCGCCGTGCATATCGCTGACAAAGTATTTACGGAAGGGGATAAGGAACAAGATACCCAGCACACCACCCAGCAGGGAGCTGATGAATACCTGCATGAAAGTGACGGTCATTTCGGGATATTTAGCCTGAAGAATATACAAGGCGGGGAGGGTAAAGATAGCTCCTGCCACGATTACGCCCGAGCAGGCGCCGATGGACTGAATGATGACGTTCTCGCCTAACGCGTTTTTGCGTTTGCTCGCTCCTGATACGCCGACGGCGATGATAGCGATGGGAATGGCCGCTTCGAAAACCTGCCCTACTTTCAATCCCAGGTAGGCTGCGGCAGCCGAGAAGAGAATAGCCATGGCAATACCCCACGACACCGACCAAAGATTCACTTCGGGATACTTCTTGTGTGGATCCATCAACGGGTTGTAGATCTCCCCCGGCTTCAATTTCCGGAACGCATTTTCATGTAGTCCGGTAAATTTGTCTTCTTTTTCTTGTTCCATAAGTACGTTGAGCTGTATAAATATTATATTAAAATGTCCAAAGTAAACAAAAAAAAAGGAGAACCAAAAGGCTCTCCCTATACTAATGTGTATTTTTTTATTATTTCGCTTCTTTTTCCGTCATATCGCCTTCGATGTAAAGACGTATCATTTCGGTTTTGGCATTGGTACGAATGGTGATCGATTTGCGGAAATGTCCGGGCAATCTGCCGTTTCCGTTATAGGTAACTTTGATCGTTCCTTTCTTTCCGGGCATGATGGGTTCTTTAGGGTACTCGGGGCTCGTGCATCCGCAAGAACCTGTTGCCTGATGAATCACCAACGGGGCATCACCGATATTGGTAAATGTAAATACACATTCCACCACCGGTTTGCTTTCCGAGAAAGAGCCGAAATCATGTGAGTTCTTGTCAAATTTGATGTCTGCCGTACCTTGTGCGGAGACATAACCTGCTATAACAAGCATTACAAGGGTGAAGAATATCTTTTTCATATACATTCTCATTTAATATTTCGGGACAAATATAGTGATTTTTGTCGGAATAATGATTTCCTTTGCCAAATTGTATTCATTTCTAGTAAATTTCCGTCGGATGTGGGGTAGGAACATAGTGTGGGCTGGGTGTCTTTTGTTGTGTATAGGGGCTTGCCAGAAAGAGAAAGAAATTACGTTGTCGGGGTTGAATGTCAGGAACTTCCAGACAGAAGTCGACGAACAGCTGACCAACTTATACGTGCTGCGCAATAAAAACGGTATGGAGGCGTGTGTAACAAACTATGGCGCCCGACTGGTGTCGCTCATGGTTCCCGACCGCAACGGGAAGATGGAAGATGTGGTGTGCGGATTCGATAGTATTTCAGATTATCTCACTTACAGACAGAACTTCGGGGCAACCGTCGGTCGTTACATCGGCCGCATTCTGAACGGCACATTCATGCTCGATTCCGTTACGTACCACTTACAGACGAATGGGGGCAAACATTGTTCGCATGGCGGAGATCCCGGATTTTCCAACCTGATATGGCAGGCGGAACAACTGACGGAAGCAGCCGTAAAGCTGAGTCTGCTTTCGGTAGATGGTGAAAACGGCTTTCCGGGTAACCTGACTGTGCGTCTGGTGTACCGGTTAACGGAGGATAATGCCCTCGACATCAGTTACGAAGCGGAGACAGACAAACCTACGGTGCTCAACCTGTCGCATCATTCTTTCTTTAATATCTCGGGAGATTTCCACACAACGGTCGAAGATCAGATTCTATACATCGATGCCGATGCCATCACTCCATACGATTCGTTGAAATGTGTGACGGGAGACTTTATGCCCGTCCGGGGAACGGCTTTCGACTTTACGGAACCCCGCCGGATAGGCGACCGTATCAATGAGGACGATCCGCAATTGAAAGTCACCGGAGGATACGATCATTGCTGGGCGCTGAATACCCAGGGTGATGTTACCAAAGTGTCTGTGCGGTTGATCGATCCAAAGAGTGGTCGCGTGTTGGAAGTATACACCAATGAACCTGGAGTACAAGTATATACCGCTAACGGATTAAAGGGTAACTTAAAAGGAAAACGGGGAGTGTCGTATCAAAGCCGTTCGTCTGTTTGCCTGGAAACACAGCACTTCTCCGATAGTCCGAACAAGCCGCAATTCCCTTCCACCGTGCTTCGTCCGGGTGAGAAATACGTAAGCCGCTGCATCTATAAGTTTGCAAACAAATAGGGCTGCCTGGTTTCCCGGACAGCCCCATCAAGTTCTTTATTAAGAATAACCTATTTCTTATTCATTTCAAATCCCATCAGCATACCGTCGTAGCTTCCTGCCAGCGTACCGATAGTCTTGGTAGTTGTACTGCTGCTTTTTGAACCCAGGAAAGCGATGATCTTTAACAGCTTGTCCGACTCGAACAGAAGTTCCATCGAAGTCGATGTGCAGTTCACATTGGCAGAAACGTTCAGCAGATAGAGGTAGGTAAGTTGTACCTTCTGAGTATTCTTGTCATACGTGTACGTTCCGTTCATGTTGCGCGATCCTACCGTGCTGGTGAAAGTACTGTCGGCATTGAACGTGAAGCTCATTTTGCCTGCCGTGATACCTACCTTGGACAACTGGGTGCTCATCTTCGATTCTACGGTCGAAGCAGCCACCATGCCACCGGCCTTCTTCAATAGGTCGTCCGACTTGAACTCTACCGCGGGCGATTGGTACACCCATGTTCCTGTAATGTTCTGTACGGTGTTCGTGCCTGTGATTGTGCTTACTACTTTAGAGAGATTGCCCAGATTCAACAAATCCGACAGTGATTGTGCCTGGCTGCTTGCAACCATCATAAATGCCGCCATAGCGAGCATGGAAATTCTTTTAATCATACGTTTTTTACTTTGAATTAATTTCTCTATTAATGGATTCAATATAGTCTAATACATCGTTTCGTCCCGCACGGTTTTCCGATGAAGTAACGAAGTAGGGTGGGAGTTCTTCCCATTGTTTTTTCAGCTCGCGCAGATAGGCGCTGATGTTCGTATTCAGTCGCCCTCCCGTGAGTTTGTCGGCTTTGGTGAAGATGATGGAAAACGGCACTCCGTTCTCGCCCAACCACTCCATAAACTCGAGATCTATTTTCTGAGGTTCCAACCGGCAGTCGATCAGCACGAACAGATTGGTCATCTGTTCGCGTTCCAGGATGTAATCTTCAATGATGGTGCGTATCTGCTCCTGTCCTTTTTGTCCCCGCTTGGCATAACCGTAGCCGGGAAGATCCACCAGGTACCAGCTCTTATTGATAAGAAAATGGTTGATAAGCATCGTTTTACCCGGAGTGGCCGATGTCATGGCCAACTTCTTATGGTTGGTCAGCATATTGATCAGGCTGGATTTGCCCACGTTGGAACGTCCGATGAAGGCGTATTCGGGAAACGTCCCGGCAGGACACTTCTGCACGTTCGTGTTACTGATAATAAATTCGGCACTTGTTATATCCATAAATCTTTCTATATATTAACGTTTTGCTGCGGAGTGTGAGAGTACCCACATGCCCATAAAAGTAAGCAATCCATTCAGCATCAGCAGTTCATAACCAAAACTATATCCGGTTTCCCGGTATGTCCATCCATTGAGCAGATAACAGCATACGGGCGAAGCCACTGCTATCCACGGCACCCAGCGATCGTTGGTCTGCCGCCGGGTAAACAGTCCGAAGGCGAACATCCCCAACAACGGGCCGTACGTGTACGAAGCGATGATGTAGATGGCATCGATCACGCTTTTATTGTTCAATGCTTCGACCAGGCAGATAAAGAAAGCCAGCAACACCGACAAGGCGATGTGCGTTCTTTCCCGCTTCCGCCGGGCTACCTCCTCGCTGTCTTTCTCAGTCCCAAGCCAATCCACACACACGCTGGTGGTCATGGCGGTGAGCGCCGAATCCGAATTGCTGAACGAAGCAGCTATGATACCGATGGTAAACAGTACCAATACGGCTTGCCCCAGGTAGCCTTGTGTGGCAAACATGGGCAGGATATCGTCGTTCATTTCCGGGAGTGCCAGACTCATCTTTCCGGCCAGCGCCAGCAGCAGGACGCCCAGGCACAGAAACAGGAAGTTGAGCGGAATAAACGAGAAACCGTAGCAATACATGTTTTTCTGTGCCTCGCGCAGGTTACGGCACGACAGGTTCTTTTGCATCATGTCCTGGTCCAGCCCCGTCATCACGATCACGATGAAGATACCGCTCAGGAATTGCTTGAAGAAATTCTGTCGCGACACCCAATCGTCGAACACAAAGATACGGCTGTATTCGCTTTCACGAATCGTCCGTACCACTCCCAGCCAGTCGAGTCCCAACTCGCGCACGGTAAACACCACAATGCATATCAGGGCGGCAATCAGGCAAAACGTCTGCAAGGAATCTGTCCAGACAATGGTCCGTATGCCACTCTTGTGCGTGTACAGCCAAACCAGCGCCACCGATCCGATGGCTATCGCCTGAAAAGGCACATGCATCTCCCGGAACACGTACGTATGGAGTATGAGGCAAACCAAATAAAGTTTGGCGGCTGTACCCAACATACGCGAAAGCAGGAAAAAGAAAGCACCGGTCCGGTAGGTTCGCACCCCGATACGGGTACCGAGATACGTGTATATGCTGGTGAGGTTCAACCGGTAATAAAGAGGAAGCAGCAGGTGCGCCACCACCATATAACCCAGAAAGAAGCCGAACACCGTCTGCATGTACGTCATATCCATGCTGCGTACCATACCGGGTACGGAGACAAACGTCACCCCCGAAATACTAGCGCCTATCATCCCGAACGATACAATGTACCAGGGCGATCGGTTTTCTCCTTTGAAGAAAACGGCATTGGAACCTCCCCGCCGTCCGGTAATCCGGGCGATGAGTAACAGTACCACAAAATAACAAACGATGGTGACGACGACCCACATAACGGGTGCAAATATACGTATTATTTTTGAAATGTTTTTATCAGCTTTTGTCAGTAACGATAATTATTACCATATTTGCACCGTTATCGAAGTACTATATGAGTCAACAATATCCATCTACGCTTCTCGAGAAAGCGGTGGGCGAGTTTGCCAAACTGCCGGGTATCGGGCGTAAAACCGCTATGCGCCTGGTACTGCATCTGTTACGACAGGACCCCGCCACGGTCGAAGCGTTCGGACATGCCATCGTTACCCTGAAAAGGGAAGTGAAGTACTGTAAAGTATGCCACAACATATCCGACACGGAAACCTGCCTGATTTGTGCCAACCCGCAACGGGATGCCTCCACGGTTTGCGTGGTGGAGAATATCCGCGATGTAATGGCCGTCGAAGCCACGCAGCAGTTCCGGGGACTGTATCATGTGCTGGGAGGAATTATCTCGCCCATGGATGGGGTAGGACCGAGCGACCTGCAGATTGAAAGTCTCGTACAACGGGTAACCGAAGGGGGAGTGAAGGAGGTAATCCTGGCGCTGAGCACCACCATGGAAGGCGACACCACGAACTTCTACATTTACCGGAAACTGGAAAAGACCGGCGTGAAGCTAAGTGTGCTGGCACGCGGAGTTTCCATTGGCGACGAGCTGGAGTACACCGACGAGGTGACATTGGGACGAAGTCTGGTAAACCGCACCCTGTTTACCGGAACAACATAGCAAGTATATATAAGATATGGAAGAACAAATACAGAAAGTAATACGCAACCTGAAAATCCAATACCGGCTCTTCTGGGCCATCCCCGTGCTGATCATCGCAGCGGGTGAGTTCGAGTTGTTTCCGGTAGGCGCCCTGGTAGACTACGGACGGGCAGGGTATTTCCTCGAGACCTTGGGAATCGTGACGGTGGCAGCCTGCGTACCCCTCTCTCTGAAACTTTTCAGCTGGATGCTGGTGAAGAAGATCGATACGATGACCTTCCCCGTGGCATTGAAGCGCTATGCCCAATGCAGCATGTTAAGACTGCTGATACTGGAGGTGGCCATACTCCTCAACCTGACGGCATACTACACCACGTTGCACAGCACCGGAGCACTCTGCGCCCTGATCGGGCTGACAGCCTCGTTGTTTTGCATGCCGAGCGAGAAACGGCTACGCGACGAATTACACATTTCTAACGATAACGACTGACCATGAAGCAAACTTTCCTGATAAACGACCGCATTCAGCTCCGGGCTGTAGAACCGTCCGACCTGGACGTCATGTACGATCTGGAAAACGATCCCACGATGTGGGAAGTGAGCAGTTTCACCGTTCCTTATTCATACTATGTACTCCGGCAGTACATCGAGCAGTCGCAATGCGATGTGTTTGCCGACAAGCAGCTCCGCCTGATGATCGTTCGCCTTGAAGACCGTAAGGTGATCGGCACCATCGATATGACCGACTTTATTCCCCTGCATGGCCGGGCAGCGGTGGGGGTAGCCATACACAAAGACTACCGGAAGCATGGATATGCCACCGATGCATTGACGCTATTATGCCAGTACGCGTTTGATTTCCTTTCGCTGAAACAGTTATATGCCCATATCCCGGTTGACAATGAAGCCAGCCTGAAACTGTTTGCCTACTGCGGATTCGTAAAGTGCGGGCAGTTGAAAGAGTGGATATTAACGGAAGATTCTTTCAAAGATGTGGTTTTGGTACAACGTATCAATCCGAAGAAATAGGCCGTTGGTATCAGGCCTATAACTTATAGCTTCAGTTCAGCGACGGTACCTGCGGGAAACGCGACCAGGTTTCGTACTTGCTGCCGAGTTTCTCCATAGATTTCCGCCACATTTCTTTGGCTTCTTCTCCCAGGAGGTAGGATGTTTCTTCCTTGCCTATGATCCATGTATTCTCTTTTATCTCCTCTTCCAACTGCTCGCTGTTCCAGCCCGAATATCCCAGGAAGAAACGAATGTTCCCCTCTATCGGGTTTCCTTGCAGTATGTACTTTTTGACAATGTCGAAGTCGCCGTTGAGATACAGGCCCTGGCTGATGGGCAATGCCCCCGTGACTTCGTCCAGGGTATGAAGATAAAACAGCGTGTCGGTTCCTACCGGCCCGCCTTTATATAAAGGTATCTCGTCGAGATACTTGAATTCTTTGATAATATCGTTCACATACAGCGGAAGTTCCTTGTTGAGAACCAGCCCCATAGCGCCTTCTCCCGAGTGATCGACCAACAGTACTACCGAACGCCCGAACGTAGCATCGCAGAGAAAAGGTTCCGATATAAGAACCTTCCCCCTGGATGGTAAGCTATTGTTCGATTGAATCTTAAATATGTCAGCATTATTGTTCATGCCTCTAATATAAGAAATTAATCTGAAGTACAAATACTTTTCCTGTTTTTTTTGATGTTTTATACATCTTTGTTTACGCTACCGGATGGTTTTCGGCAAAGATCTGCATGCGTTCGTCCAGTTGTGCATACTGATGATCCTTTATGAAAGAAGTACAGGCGCGCAACCCTTCCTGGTGGCTTCCGGTGGTGACCAGTGAGATGGCGCTCACACCGTAATACATCAATTCCTGGGCCAGTTCACCGCTGGTCATGCCGGGATAGCCGATGGTAAAGTAGAATCCGTCGGCAATGGGGTCGCCCAGATCCTGGTCGTATACCAGGTGGAAACTGTATTTCAGGAAGATCTCTTTGAGCTTCCGGGCGCGTTCGCCGTATATCTTCACCTCGTCGAGGAAGTTGTAACGCCCTTCGTTGGCGGCTTTCAGCATAGCGGCCATGGCAAACTGCGCCGAGTGGCTGGTTCCTGACGACAGGGCATAGAGCACGCGGTGGATGAACACGGTGCCGAACGTACCTCCGCCGTAACGCTTCGTCAGTCCGGGATAGGCACGGTGATAGAGCTTGTCCGAGATGCAGCTTACGCCGATGCGCTGTCCGGCATAGCTGAATGCCTTCGAGCCCGAAATAAGCAAGATGTAATTATCCGTATAGTGTGCCACCGTAGGCTGGAAAGGAGCCTGGTAAGGAGTGCTCAGGTTCTGGCGGAAATCCATGGCGAAGTAAGCCAGGTCTTCGAGCACGATCACATCGTACCGGGTAGCCAGTTCGCCGATGATGCGCAGTTCGGCATCGTTCAGGCAAATCCAGCTGGGATTGTTCGGGTTGGAGTAGATGATGGCGGAAATATTTCCTTTGCTCAGATACGACTCCAGCTTGTCGCGCAGCTTATCGCCCCGGAAGTCGTACACGTCGAACGTTTCATACTTTTGTCCCATCACGAGCAGTTGCTGTTTCTGTACCGGGAAACCGGGGTCGATGAACAGGATGGTGTCTTTTTGCTCGTCGCACTGGCTACAGGTAAGGAAAGAGGCGAATGTTCCCTGCATGGAACCCGTTACGGGTACGCATCCTTCGGCTTTGAGGTCGACATTGATAAATGCTTTGATAAAGTTGGACGCCTCTTGTTTCAGTTCGGGCAATCCGTTGATATCGGGATAGATGGCTGCGATACCTTTTTCCAGGGCTTCGATCTCGGCTTTCACGCCTACTTCGGAAGGTGGCAGACCGGGTACTCCCATTTCCATCTTGATAAATTCTACTCCTGAAGCTTCTTCTGCCTTGGCAGCAATGGCTTTCACCTCGCGGATAGTAGCTTTGGAGAAGTCGACGATGTGAAATTCGTTGATCGTGTCGTCGATCAAATGTCGCTTGATTGGTGTATCTTTCATTTCTTTTTGTTGTATTATAGTAATTGTTTACGCGTTATTTTACACCCCAAAGATAGAAGTTTCTTTTTAAAAGTGCAATTTTTTCTAACTGTCTGTTGCGGATATAAAAAAAACGTATATCTTTGCATCCGCAATCGGGAGATTGTTAACTCCGAAGATAAGGTTTTAAGGTGCGTTAGTTCAGTTGGTTAGAATACCTGCCTGTCACGCAGGGGGTCACGGGTTCGAGTCCCGTACGCACCGCGAAAAGCTCTGAAGTTCGAAAGAATTTCGGAGCTTTTTGCGTTTATCTATGGGGAAGTGATGGCTCAGTTTTAAGAAATTGCAAAATAAAAGTAATAGTACTGCCGCAGATGGTATTATATTGGCTACATGAAGAATTGAATTTAGGTTCATCTTCCGTACGAACCGAAAAAAGCTCTGAAGGAACTTTGCGGATTTTACTACTTTCAGTCATTAAACAACCATCCATTAATCCAACTTCCGGAGCATAAACGTAGGCTTTTCTTTTTCCTTTTTATCTTGTTGCTCTTTCAACCTGGCGATATGGGCCAGCCATCTGGCGTAGAGGCCTTCCGGCAAATCTTCATAACCCAAATCATCGATTTGCTTATACAGCCCAATCATCTTCTCGTAATGCGTATATGCCTGGGGAGAGATCTCCTTCAGCTTCTCCGGGTTAGGAGCGTTCAACAAATTAGCCAGAACCAAGGTCAATTGGGTTTGATAGTCAGCTTTGCACCTCAGCGCATCTAAATCATTCGAGAGGTGTTGAGCGGCAGTATCGACACATTTCAAATAGAAATCGTCCATTCCGTACTTTGTGCGATATTCCCTGGCTAACTGTACCAGCATTTCGGCTACTATGTTCGTTTTATCCAGGGGTTCAAGATAGGTCCGTTTTTGAAGCGCTTCTGCTTTGATGTAGCTGTTGTTCATATAATGAGCGTCGGAAAGAATGGCGCCGCAGGTAAGCTCCAGGTTGTACCAGGCACCGTTTTCGTCTTTGATCTTCACAAAGCTATGTTTGGGAGAGAACGACCAGTATGCATCCGCACCCATTTCTTCTGCCAATATCAGGTAATACAGGGGCATGGATTGGCATTGCCCCATGCCGGTTTTCATCAGTTTGGTAACAAAATGGCTGTCGTAGCTTATTCTGGATTGGTAATCGTCCAAGTTGTATTTGAGGGGGAAGCTGGTGAGAGTTCTTCCATTGGTCTTTAGTTTCAGGGTATCGGTAAGGGCGCTGAAGAGCATCATGCACTTAACGACGTTGTTTTGCCCGTCCATTTTTTCTTCTCTGATTTTGGCTTTGCAGAATTCCACTTTGGCTTTAATGGCTCTCTGGTAATCAGTGTA
>JAVBVD010000037.1:0-58898 GCA_031554635.1 Bacteroides sp. | reverse complement strand
CATCCTGTGTTCAAAGGGTTAAAACTGGGTTATCCCACCAAAGTTCAAGGCAGCTCTACCTTGTTGATGACAGACTGTGCCCCCAATGCACAGATGGTTCGATTTACTTTCCCCGCACGCGACAATATGCCGAAGGTGGCCATGCCGGAAGTAGAAGTGTATTGGTATGATGGTGGCATGCAACCCATGCGTCCGAAAGGCTTTCCTGCCGGCAAAAGCATGAATGATCAAGGAGGAGGTGTTATTTTCCACGGAACGAAGGACACGCTAATCTGTGGTTGCTATGGCGCTAACCCATGGCTCTTGTCCGGAAGAAATCCGGAAGCGCCGAAAGTATTGCGCGAAATCAAAGAGTCTCACGAAATGGACTTTGTACGTGCAGCCAAGGAGCATTCATCCAACCGTATCGAAACAGCTTCCCCGTTCAGCGAAGCAGGCCCGTTCAATGAAATGGTAGTTATGGGCGTGCTGGGTATCAGGTTGCAAGCGCTGAACCAGGAATTGTTGTGGGACGGTCCGAATATGAAATTCACCAACATCGATCCGTCGGCTACGATCCGCACAGTGATTGAGGATGGATTCACCATCAAAGACGGTCACCCCACCTTCGACAAGAAGTTGACCGAACCGGTCAATGCACTGGCATACGCCCAGGAACTGATCAAGCATACCTATCGCGATGGTTGGAAATTGCCTGATATGCCTATGTAATTGAATAACAGAATTTATAAACGAATTAATAATTACTATCATGAAAAAATTATCTTACTTTTTAGTTTGCAGTATGATGGCCGGCTCATTAACGGCCTGCGGAGGAACAGCCAAGAAATCAGACAATTCAGAAGAAAATAAAGCAGCAGATATGGTAACATGGAGCTATTCAAAATCACTTAAGGCAACAGAGAGTGACAGTTTGCAACTTCCTGTAGACAAAGATGGTTATATCACTATTTTTGATGGAACAACATTCAACGGATGGCGTGGATACGGCAAAGACAGAATGCCTTCCAAGTGGACCATTGAAGACGGATGCATCAAGTTCAACGGTACCGGCGGAGGAGAAGCACAGGACGGAGACGGCGGTGATATTATCTTCGCCCATAAATTGAAGAATTTCGAGCTGGAATTGGAATGGAAGGTAGCCAAGGGAGCTAACTCAGGTATTTTCTATCTGGCTCAAGAGGTTACCTCAACCGATAAAGACGGGAAAGAGGTGTTGGAACCGATCTATATTTCTGCACCTGAATATCAGATCCTGGATAATGCCAATCATCCGGATGCCAAAATGGGGAAAGATGGTAACAGGCAATCGGCCTCTTTGTATGACATGATTCCTGCCGTTCCGCAGAACTCAAAACCGTTTGGCGAATGGAACACTGCTAAGATCATGGTGTACAAAGGAACAGTGGTTCACGGACAAAACGGTGAAAATGTACTTGAATATCACCTGTGGACCAAACAATGGACAGACATGCTTCAGGTAAGTAAATTCAGTGAGAAAAAATGGCCGTTGGCTTTCCAGTTGCTGAACAACTGCGGCGGTGAAAACAGAGAAGGGTTCATCGGTCTGCAGGATCACGGCGACGATGTTTGGTACCGCAGTATCCGCATAAAAATACTTGATTAACAGTATTCCAGAATGAAAGTCAGATATTTATGGATATTATTTGCCTTCTTGATAGCAAATCTGCATACTGTAGAGGCAAAGAAGAAAAAAGATATTTCCGTACAACTCTACTCTGTTCGGGACATAATAAAGAGTGGTACTGATCTCAGCATTGTTTTGGAGAAATTAGCCCAAATGGGGTACACAGGTGTGGAAGCTGCCAATTATAATGATGGAAAGTTTTATGGTAAAACTCCGGAAGAATTCAAAGCAGCAGTCGAAAAAACAGGAATGAAAGTACTGTCTTCACATTGCACCAAAGGATTATCGGACCAAGAACTAGCTTCCGGAGATTTTTCCGAATCTATGAAGTGGTGGGATCAATGCATCGCTGCACACAAAGCTGCGGGCATGACATATATTGTAACACCCTCGTTGGGTACTCCTAAAACCGTGAAAGACCTGAAAACTTATTGCGACTATTACAATCGGATAGGTGAAAGGTGCCGCCAGAATGGTATGAAATATGGATATCACAACCATGCTTATGAGTTTCAGAAGATAGAAGGCAAAGTAGTTATGCTGGACTATATGCTGGAGAACACTCAGCCGGAAAAAGTATTTTTTGAGATGGATGTGTATTGGGTAGTCAGGGGCCAAAACTCTCCTGTCGATTACTTTCAGAAATATCCGGGACGTTTTACCGTACTTCATATCAAAGATCACAAGGAGATCGGTCAAAGTGGAATGGTCGGATTCGACGCTATCTTCAAGAATGCGGATATAGCCGGCGTGAAACACATCGTCGCTGAAATAGAAAGTTACAATTATCCGGTAGAAGAAAGTGTAAAGAAGAGCCTGGATTATTTGTTGGATGCTCCTTTTGTGAAGGCTTCTTATAGCAAATAAATGTCTCAGCTTCCTTGAAAACGGGAAAGGTACACACTATCAAATGATTCGTTGAGGTCTTTTTACTGTTCCGCAATCGTGGAACAGTAAAAAGACCTCAACTGTTAGGAAGAAATAATAATTGACAAACACAGAAACGAATGAAGAGGGTAAAGGGCAGTGAAAGCCCTTCCAAGCTTTACCGGAAAGTTATCACTACTGCGCAGATAGTTCAAATATGTGCATTTTTCATAAAGATTACTTGTGAAACCCAAGTGTTTGTGTAATTTTGCACGCTGATAACTTTTGTAAGAGTACTAAATACTAAAACTAATATCATGAGTTTGAAAATTATTGTATTGGCCAAACAAGTTCCCGACACACGTAACGTTGGGAAAGATGCCATGAAAGCCGACGGTACTATCAACCGTGCAGCACTCCCCGCCATCTTCAACCCCGAAGACCTCAATGCTCTTGAGCAAGCTCTGAGATTGAAAGATGCACATCCAGGCTCCACCGTTACCATGCTCACCATGGGACCGGGCCGCGCAGCCGACATTATTCGTGAAGGACTTTTCCGTGGCGCCGATAACGGCTATCTGCTTACTGACCGCGCTTTTGCCGGAGCAGACACGCTGGCTACTTCATACGCTTTGGCAACAGCCATCCGTAAAATTGGCGAGTACGACGTTATCATCGGCGGCCGCCAGGCTATCGACGGTGACACGGCTCAGGTAGGCCCGCAGGTGGCCGAGAAGCTGGGTCTGACACAGATTACGTATGCCGAAGAGATACTGAAAGTGGGTAAAGGACGCATTACCGTGAAACGTCACATCGACGGTGGCGTGGAAACCGTAGAAGGTCCGCTGCCTATTGTGATCACCGTGAACGGTTCGGCAGCTCCCTGCCGTCCGCGCAACGCTCGCCTCATCCAGAAGTACAAGCATGCCAAGACCATTACTGAGAAACAGCAAGGTAACCTGGATTATACCGACTTGTATGATACACGTGACTACCTGAACCTCATCGAGTGGAGCGTAGCCGATGTAAACGGCGATGTATCGCAGTGCGGACTCAGCGGATCGCCCACGAAGGTGAAAGCCATCCAGAACATCGTGTTCCAGGCAAAGGAAAACAAAACGCTCGGCAGTAGCGACCGTGAGATTGAAGACCTGATTGTTGAACTGTTAGCTAACCACACCATCGGATAATCATGAATAACTTATTTGTATATTGCGAATTAGAAGAAGGAACCGTGGCCGATGTGAGCCTCGAACTTCTCACCAAAGGTCGTTCGTTGTCCAACCAGTTGGGCTGCCAGC
The DNA here is from genome assembly GCA_031554635.1 of Bacteroides sp. Taxonomy (GTDB): domain Bacteria; phylum Bacteroidota; class Bacteroidia; order Bacteroidales; family Bacteroidaceae; genus Bacteroides. The sequence continues at coordinate 55,082 of JAVBVD010000037.1, read as the reverse complement.
TCGAAGCCATCGTCATCGGCACCGGCCTGAAGAATATCGAAAAACAAATCCTGCCTTACGGAGTAGACAAACTCCACGTATTCGACGGCAAAGATTTATACCCCTACACTTCCCTCCCCCACACCTCTATCCTGGTGAACCTGATCAAAGAAGAACAACCGCAGATCTGCCTCATGGGTGCTACCGTTATCGGTCGTGACCTGGGCCCGCGTGTATCTTCGGCGTTGACCAGCGGCTTGACGGCCGACTGTACATCGCTCGAAATCGGTGACCACGAAGAGAAGAAGGAAGGCAAAGTATTCAAGAACCTGCTGTACCAGATCCGTCCGGCATTCGGTGGTAACATCGTAGCTACGATCGTCAACCCCGAACACCGTCCGCAAATGGCTACCGTTCGCGAAGGTGTGATGAAGAAAGCCATCGTATCAAACGACTACAAAGGCGAAGTGATCCGTCACGAGGTGAAAAACTTCGTAACCGATGCCGACTTCGTGGTGAAAGTCATCGAACGCGCTGTAGAGAAGGCGAAGAACAACCTGAAAGGCTCGCCCATCATTATCTCGGGTGGTTACGGTGTAGGTTCGAAAGCCAACTTCGACCTGTTGTTCGACCTGGCCAAGGTATTGAATGCCGAAGTAGGCGCCAGCCGTGCGGCAGTAGATGCCGGTTTCGCTGATCACGACCGTCAGATCGGTCAGACAGGTGTAACGGTTCGTCCCAAATTGTATATCGCCTGCGGTATCTCCGGACAAATCCAGCACATCGCCGGTATGCAAGAGAGTGGTATCATCATCTCTGTGAACAACGACCCCGAAGCTCCGATCAACGCCATCGCCGACTACGTGATTACCGGTTCGATCGAAGAAGTGGTACCGAAGATGATTAAGTATTACAAACAAAACAGCAAGTAAGAAATGGCTAACTTTTATATAGATACTCCCGAACTGAAGCACCATCTCGAACATCCATTGATGAAGAGAATCGTTGAGCTCAAAGAGCGCAACTATGCTGACAAAGATGAATACGACTATGCTCCCGTGGATTTCGAGGATGCTATGGACAGCTACGATAAGGTGCTGGAAATCATTGGTGAAATCTGTGGAGACATCATCGCCCCGAATGCCGAAGGCGTAGATCACGAAGGCCCGGTATGTGCCGACAATCGTGTGACGTATGCCAGCGGTACATCTGCCAACATCGATGCTTGCCGCAAGGCGGGACTGATGGGTATGGCTATGCCTCGTCGTTACGGCGGTCTGAACTTCCCGATCACTCCGTACATCATGGCAGCGGATATCGTAAGCCGCAGCGATGCCGGTTTCGAAAACCTCTGGGGATTGCAGGACTGTGCCGAAACTATTTTTGAGTTTGCCAACGAAGATCAGAAGCAACGTTACATCACCCGTGTATGCGAAGGTGAAACGATGTCTATGGACCTGACGGAGCCGGATGCGGGTTCGGACTTGCAGGCTGTGATGCTGAAAGCTTCGTACAGCGAGAAAGATCAGTGCTGGTACCTGAATGGTGTGAAACGTTTCATCACCAACGGTGATGCAGACCTCCACCTGGTGTTGGCCCGTTCGGAAGAAGGTACACGCGACGGTCGTGGTTTGTCGATGTTTATCTATGACAAGCGCAACGGCGGCGTGAACGTTCGTCGTATCGAAAACAAAATGGGTATCAAAGGATCGCCTACCTGCGAGTTGGTGTACAAGAACGCGAAAGCTGAATTGTGCGGCGACCGTAAGTTGGGTCTTATTAAATATGTAATGGCGTTGATGAACGGCGCCCGTTTGGGTATCGCTGCTCAGTCGGTAGGTATCTCGCAAGCTGCTTTCAACGAGGCTTTGGCGTATGCTAAGGATCGTAAGCAGTTTGGCAAGGCCATCATCGAGTTCCCGGCTGTGGCTGAGATGCTGTCTATCATGAAAACGAAGTTGGATGCCAGCCGTGCGTTGTTGTACGAGACTGCCCGTTTCGTGGACATCTACAAAGCATTGGATGATATCGCCAAGGAACGTAAGCTGACGCCGGAAGAACGTGCCGAGCAGAAATTATATGCCAAGTTGGCCGATTCGCTCACTCCACTGGGTAAAGGCATGGGTAGCGAGTTCGCCAACCAGAATGCATACGACTGTATCCAGATTCACGGTGGTTCGGGTTTCATGAAGGATTATGCCTGCGAGCGCATCTACCGCGATGTGCGTATCACTTCCATCTACGAAGGTACCACACAGCTACAGGTAGTAGCCGCCATCCGTTACGTGACGAACGGCTCTTACTTAGCACAGATCAAAGAATACGAAAAGGCAGCCGTATCACCTGAAATGGAAACATTGCAGAACCGCCTGAAAGAGATGGCCGTGAAGTATGCCGCTTGCGTGGATATGGTAACGGAAGCCAAAGATCAGGAATATCTTGATTTCTGCGCCCGTCGTCTGGTAGAAATGGCATCTCATCTGATCATGGGTCACCTGATGATTCAGGATGCTTCGAAAAACAATGAACTGTTCGGTCACTCGGCTCATGTGTATGTTCGTTTTGCCGAAGCTGAAGTAGAAAAGCATTGCAGCTTTATCCAGAAATTTGATAAGGACGAACTTGCTTATTACCGCAAGTAATCTCCTTTAGAATCATGTAAAAGCCCGCCCGCTTGCAGTAATGCTTGGGGGCGGGTTTTCTTTTTTCTCACCGATAAATTAAATTACACGCGAAATAAAGCAGAAAAGACATTGTTACTGTTCACTAATTCGTTATCAATGATAACACTATTCGAAAAGGAACTTTTCGTACCGGGAAATAGCTTTCTGCAAATTAGCCTCATCCAACACATAAGAAGGCTCAAAGACCGATGTTTCTACCTTCACTGTGTTCTTTTTCAACGTTCGCTTCCAGTTGCCAATCACTTTTCCGTTGGAAACTATGACGGGATAGAAGATACCGTTATTGGTAAACGCTTTCGGATGATGATCGAGCTGCAATGCCGCCGTACGGTCTTTGTAACTAATCAGGTATTCATCGAACGAAGGAAGCAAGTGGATGGATTTGCTTTTAGCAGGCTTTACCGGACATGAACTATGTACGTATAGATTCTGTTCGGGCTGTTTCTCAATGGTCAGTTTATCAGCGACTCTCTTATAGGCAGTCAGCCCATTAGCGATTATCTCTCCCTCCATCAGGGCGATACCCTGCCGGGCCTCGGTAATCGGCAAACCAGACCACCAAACGAAATCGGCCAGTGATGCCGGAGAATGACTCTGGAAATAGTTGCGAGCCAAGCGAGCCAAGGCTTCCTCTTTGGTTAGTTCCGGTGTAAATGGCACCCGCTCGTCGAGCAAAGCATATGTCGCCTTTTTCCCTTTGTCCACTCCGCTACAGATAAAAGCATCCGCCTCGCCGTATGCCAACTGATGCCCCAATTGGTGAGTATCGATTGTGAGTCCCTCTTGGTTCATCTTTTCCAGAATTTCCTGTTTTGTCAGGCCATTATTTCCTTCCAGGATTTTCCCCAACAGATCGTAACACTGTTTGTGCAGTTCAGGCGATATCTCGAAATAATTGGCACTGTACGATTCCACAATTGCCTTGACACGAGTACCTGTGAGTTTCTGCATCCAACGGATATCCTCTGCTGCCACCAAGTGCCAAGTAGGCCGCATCACATGCGTGCGCAGTATCTCTCCTTTGCGAAGCGCTTCTTCTACGTCGCTCAACCGACCGTTTTTCAGCCGGATGCCAACAGCCCATTTAGCCATGTTGTAGTCCTGACCTTGTATGGCACCCATCCAGGTCACAACGTCTTTCGGGTTCTTGAATTTCGGTTTCTCCAATTGATGGTTGACGGTACGGATATCTGTTATCATGGTTTCCTATATTTTTAGTGTGAAAGTACAAAGATAAAAGTTTTTCGTAAGGTTACGGCAGAGTTTCTTAGTTGAACTTAGTATGCATTCAGCAAACGGATAAAATCATCTATATCTTCTTCGGTGGTATCAAACGAGGTAACCAACCGAACCTCGTCTGCCGCTTCGTTCCAAAAATAGAAGAAATACGATTTCAATAAATAATCGATCACCGGACGAGGCATGGTAAGGAACAACTGGTTACTCTCCGCCTTTTGCGTAAACCGCACACCGGGAAAACCTTTCAATGCTTCGTACAGTTTCCCTGCCATCGCATTGGCATGTCGGGCGTTCTTCAACCAAAGATCGTCCGCCAGGTAAGCAGTGAACTGGCAAGACAGGTACCGCATCTTCGAAGCCAATTGTGCCGACTGTTTCCGGACGAAACGAGCTTCTTCCTTCAGCGAAGGATCGAAAATCACCACACACTCTCCCATCATCAATCCATTCTTTGTTCCGCCGAAACTCAGCACATCTATCCCGCAATCCACTGTCATCTCTTTCAATGAAAGATTCAACGCCGCGCAGGCATTGGCAATACGAGCACCATCCATGTGTACCCGCATTCCGTATTCATGCGCCAATGCAGTGATTGCTTTCAGCTCTCCGGCTGTATAGATCGTACCCAACTCGGTACATTGCGACAGATAGATAACTGCCGGCTGCGAATGGTGCTGGTCGCCGAAACCGTGCAAGTACGGACGAATCAGGTCTGGTGTCAACTTCCCGTCGGCAGTGGCGATGGGACGGATCTGACAGCCCGTTAATTTTACCGGCGCGCCGCACTCATCCACATAAACATGCGCTGTTTCGGCACAGAAGATGGAATGATAAGGACGAGTCGCCAATTGCAAAGACACGACATTGCTTCCCGTGCCATTGAATACAAACAATGGTTCGCAGTCGGGGGTGAATGCTTCGCGTATTTTCCGGATGGCTTCTTCCGTCCACGCATCGCTGCCATAGCCCAAAGCGTGATCTTTATTCGCATGAACCAGCGCTTCCATCACCAATGGATGAACGCCGGAATTATTGTCAGAGGCAAAACTTCTCATATCGTGCGTTATTTCTAATTAATTCTGCAAAGGAAAGCATTTTTTCTTTTTGTCGGTCGAGTTTAAAAAGCTAATTTTGAGAGCTTAGAATAAATCAATACAAATATCAGCCAAGAACAAATTGAAATATATATGAATAAATGCTCTCTCATCCGCTCCATTCTCGTCTTTGCTATATGCATCACCAGTATTCTTTCTGTACACGGTCAGAGCAAGGCGCTTCCACGAAGCACACCTCAGGCCGAAAAGGTAGATCCGAAAGGAATAGCCAACTACTTAGATGCTGTGAAGCAGCACAATCAAGAATTGCATAGCCTGATGATTCTCCGTCACGGTAAAGTGGTGTATGAGCAATGGTTTGGCGAAAATTCTTCCCAACAACCACACGCGATGCACTCCGTGAGTAAGACATTCACTGCTCTGGCTATCGGGTTTTGTGTGGCCGAAAATCGCTTCAAAGTAACAGATAAAGTAATCTCTTTCTTCCCCGACAAACTTCCGGCACAGGTATCGCCTTACCTGGCCGAATTGGAAATACGTCACCTGCTCACCATGTCGGTAGGACACAATGCCATGGAAGTCAATAACACACGTGAAAAGTCTGCCGTAACCGACTGGGTTCCTTTCTTCCTCGCTGCCCCCATCACTCAGCATCCCGGCAGTGAGTTCGAGTACAACGATTTGGCTGTGTATATGATATCGGCCATCATCCAAAAGGTAACGGGTGAAAAGATGATCGATTACCTCTACCCCCGTCTCTTTCACCCGTTGGGAATAGCAGATGCCACATGGATGGAATGCCCGGAAGGTATTAACTGCGGAGGTTGGGGACTCGATATCAAGACAGAAGATATGGCAAAAGCAGGACAACTCATCCTGCAAAAAGGGAAGTGGCAAGGACAACAACTGCTTCCGGAAAGTTGGATCAATGAAATGACCACTTCTCACATTGCTTCCCTGCCGTATGGCGTAAAACGTGCCGACGTAACGATCAAAGCCGAAGATAGCGACTGGTTGCAAGGGTACGGGTATCTGATGTGGCGCTGCAGGCACAATGCTTTCCGTGCCGACGGTTATATGGGTCAGTTTATTATCGTTCTACCGGAGCAGGATGCGGTCATTGTGACTACAGCAGAGATACCGGATATGCAAACGGAAATCAACCTGATATGGAAGTATCTGCTGCCGGCTCTAAAATAATTTAAGCATTTTTACAAATTTACAATCCGCTGAATTTCTTTTGCTTAGCCAAATAATTACTCTATAATACAGATATAATAGTCGATTGATATTCGGAAGTAGCCGCGCTCAACAAAGATACCGACCGGCGGAAAGAAGAAGTACGGCTTCAAGTCCGACTCACCAACCGGAAAGGAAAACTACTTCCTTCCCAAAAGCTGATTAACCCTATCCTCATCCAAGCCTTCCGTCTTCATCTCCACAATTCCTTGCTTGTTGATGAAAAAACAAGTGGGCGTAGCTTGTGTACCATACAATATCTTCACCGGAGTATGGTCGCCCAGAAAATCAGATACAAGTGTATAATTGCACGCATACTTCGTCCGGACCTTTCGCAAGTTTTCCGTATTCGTACTTATGCAATACACTACAATCTTAAAAACATCCGGATCCGTTTTTTCATGAAGCAACTCAAGGAATTTTCTACCCTCAGCTCCCATACAATCCAAGCCTCCATATATGAATAGTATGTTTTTACCTTCCAATGAAGACAAGGTAAACGGCTTTCCTTCCGAATCGGTTGCTTGAAAATCATAATACTTACTGCCTTCTTTGATTTGCTCCGAGTTAATATGAAGGCGGATACTTTCCACATACGGAGAATTCAGTATATCTCCCGATAAACCCGACAAGATTGCCCGGAGTGTATCTTTGGGAATGTTTCTACGTACCATAAACACACGTTTTAATCCACTGGGAGCAGAAGCATACTCAATGGCCAATTCCTTATTTTTGTTTAGTGCCGACTCTAGTGATTTCTCCTGAACAGCTTTTATGCTATCTTTCTTCTCAGGAAACTGTTGCCTAAACTTAAACAGCTCCATCTGTTCTTTTTCGTATTGCATCCACAACGCACTATCTGCTTTCAGGTAATTTTCTTCTGTTATTTCCTGCGCATGCACTGCATGAGTCACACAAATAGCCAGCAATAGCAATAAACTTCTTCCTGCATTTTTCATATATCTCTTTATTTTATTATTAAGAAATCGATTTCCGTCGCCGCATCCAATAATCAAATCCCAGTAAAGCGAGCACTAATATACCAATATAGATATAAAACGAAAACACCAAAGCCGATGACGATTGCCACTGGATATCCGGAAAGATTTCCTTCCAACTGATTTCCAGCTGAAAGAACAACACATACACTGCCAAAGCAATCAGCGACAGTGATGCCGTAATAATCGAATACAGCATCACACGGTCTTTCCGTTTCTGCTGCTTCACCGCTTCACGACGAATCTGCTCCATCATCCGAAACGAGAAATTGGAAGGCAGGTCCCCCTGCTTCCGTTGTTGAAGCGCTTGTTTCAGCGCGTTATTGGTAGAGTGATTTGTTTCCATAATTACCTCCCATTCATTAACACGTAGAGTTTCTTTCGGGTTCGATGCAACCTCACCTTGGTATTCGATATTGATAAGCCAAGTATCTCGGAAGCTTCTTCCAATGTTTTTTCCTCATAATAGTAAAGCGTTATCAGCGCTTTCTCTTCCGGTACCAAACGATCGATGGCTTGTATCAAGTCCGCGATCCGCCCTTCGTTATCATTCCAGCCGAATACAGAGTCGGCAGCCTCGTCAGGAACATTGTTGATTGTATTCTCCTCGATATACAGAAAGTCCTGTTTCCGTTTGCGAGTAAATGACAACGCCACATTGTACGCGATACGGTACAGCCAGGTTGAAAAACGACAATCACCTTTATAACCCGAGAGTCCGCGGAAAGTTTTCAGGAACGTATCTTGTACCAACTCTTCCGCATCTTCAGAATTACCGACGATCTGCACAATCAACGAATAAAGCGGTCGACCGTAGCGGTCGAGAAAAACAGAAAATAGTTCCGTTTCCCCGTCCAATATTCGTTTGATATATCGTGCTTCGTCTCTCTGTTCCATCATGCTTTGTTAGACGCCGCGGTTCTTTATTTGGTTACAAACTTACAAATAATTTTATTTCATTCAACGCAAAGTCACTAATAAGCAGTAGTAAACTCAAGTTGAAACAAATTCCAAACATTTTTCCTCTATCTTTGTAACCTTTCGAAAGATGCCTGCGTCAAACAGGACAGATAACAAAATTAATCACTTAAAACAATACAATTATTATGGATTTTATTACTGCTCCGTTAGTAGTTGGTTTTATAACCTTAGGCATTTACAAATTGTTCGAACTCTTTGTATGCAAACGCGAACGTCTGACAATCATTGAAAAGCTGGGCGAAAAGATCGGGAACGTCGATTTATCCGGTAAATTCACACTACCCGGTTATGGGAAACCCAATTTCAGTTTCAGCGCTTTAAAGGCAGGCTGCTTAATGCTAGGTGTCGGCTTGGGATTGTTAATCGGCTTTCTGATCAGCTACGGTATGCTACCGGACTATGGCGTAAAAAACAATTGGCGGGCAGAAAGTGTTGCAGCCATTGTCTACGGTGCCTGTTTATTGCTCTTCGGAGGCATGGGGCTTATTACCGCTTTCATCATTGAATTGAAAATCGGAAAGAAAGAAACAAAGCAATAAATATTCACCTGCAAGAGTTGAATAAAACAATGATCCCCGAAAGCAAACTCATGCTTCCGGGGATCATTATTTTCTACGAAGAACCAGCGACCGGCCTACCCTATAAAAACATTCACACAAAGATAGAGGTACAGTTCCTCCTCTTCTTGTTCGAATTCGATTTTGTTTTCACGGGCCAACCATCCGAGCGCGGCTCCCAAATCTTTATCCTTCAAGCCCGACTTCCGTTTCAGGCTTCCATAACTCCATTTGGCGTTATCACTAAGTAATTGCCAAACTCTTCCTGCGTTCTCTCCGATTTCTTTCTTGTCCATTTGATCTGTAATTTAGAGGTTATGAATTTATTAGGTTATTATTTATGCTAATAAAGATAACAAATAAACAGATTCATTGTTAGCTCAATGATAATAAAAACACCGAACAAAGGCGCTTTTTAACAATCTCAACGCTTTTTAGGCCTTACTGATTACATTCTGAATAAGAAAACGCTCCAAAGATTAACAGAGGAGCGAAGCAAAAAAAGTCGTTCCCTGTTACGGGAACGACTTGGGGATATTGTCGAGTGAGCAGAAATTACATCATTCCACCCATGCCGCCCATTCCGGGACCCATTGGCATTTCGGGTTTGTCTTCTTTCTTTTCTACAATCACGCACTCGGTAGTAAGGAACATACCGGCAATAGAAGCGGCATTTTCCAAGGCTACGCGAGCCACTTTGGCAGGATCTACCACACCGGCAGCGTGCAAGTCTTCGTATACATCGGTACGGGCATTGTAACCGAAGTTACCTTTGCTTTCGCGAACCTTCTGTACCACAACAGCACCTTCTTTACCGGCATTAGCTACAATCTGACGAAGCGGTTCTTCGATGGCACGCTTGATGATTTCCACACCGGTAGTTTCGTCGGCGTTGTCACCTTGCATACCGTCGATAGCATCGATAGCACGGATGTAAGCTACACCACCGCCCGGTACGATACCTTCTTCGATGGCAGCACGGGTTGCACGCAACGCATCGTCCACACGGTCTTTCTTCTCCTTCATTTCGATTTCAGAAGGTGCGCCTACGTAGAGTACAGCTACTCCACCGCTCAACTTAGCCAGACGTTCCTGCAATTTCTCGCGGTCATAGTCAGACTTGGTAGTCTTGATCTGAGCCTTGATCTGCTCGCAACGTTCTTTGATGTTTTCTTTCACACCCCCACCGTTTACGATGGTAGTATTGTCTTTCGAGATCGTCACCTTGTCAGCCTTACCCAGCATTTCGATGGTAGCTTGTTCCAGTTTGATGCCTTTTTCTTCGCTGATCACGATACCACCTGTCAGGATGGCAATGTCTTCGAGCATTTCTTTGCGACGGTCGCCGAAGCCCGGAGCCTTCACAGCACAAATCTTCAACTGTGAGCGCAGACGGTTCACTACGAGTGTAGTCAACGCTTCGCTATCCACATCTTCTGCAATCACGAGCAACGGACGTCCGGTTTGTACGGCGGGCTCGAGGATAGGCAAGAATTCTTTCAGGTTGGAGATCTTCTTATCGTACACAAGAACGAACGGATTTTCCATCTCGCACTCCATTTTCTCTGTGTTGGTCACAAAGTAAGCCGACAGATAGCCGCGGTCGAACTGCATACCTTCTACCACACCGATAGTCGTGTCAGTTCCTTTGGCTTCTTCGATGGTGATAACACCGTCCTTAGATACCTTACGCATGGCATCGGCGATGAGCGAACCGATGGCAGGGTCATTGTTGGCCGATACGGTAGCAACTTGTTCAATCTTATCGTAGTTGTCGCCTACCTTCTCAGACTGAGCCTTGATAGACTCAACAGCCTTGGCAACAGCCTTGTCGATACCGCGTTTGATGTCCATCGGGCTGGCACCGGCAGTTACGTTCTTCAAACCTTCAGCGATGATGGCTTGTGCAAGAACCGTAGCCGTAGTAGTACCGTCGCCGGCATCGTCGCCGGTTTTGGAAGCTACTTCCTTCACCAACTGTGCACCTGTATTCTGGTAAGCATCAGCCAGGTCGATTTCCTTGGCTACCGTTACACCGTCCTTGGTGATGTGCGGAGCGCCGAATTTCTTCTCGATAATCACGTTACGACCTTTCGGGCCGAGCGTTACTTTCACTGCATTAGCCAATGCGTCCACACCTTTCTTCAACTGGTCGCGGGCTTCGATATTGAACAATATTTCTTTTGACATAATTTTGTTTCTATTTTATTGATTCGACTTACGATGAATTAACCCAAAACAGCGAGAACGTCGCTTTGACGCATGATAAGATATTTGGTACCTTCTACTTCGAGTTCCGTACCGGCATATTTGCCATAGAGTACCGAATCGCCTTGTTTCAATACCATTTCTTCATCTTTGGTTCCGCAACCTACTGCCACTACTTCACCCTTCAAAGGTTTTTCTTTAGCCGTATCGGGGATGATGATGCCACCGATTGTTTTTTCTTCTGCCGGTGCAGGGAGTATCAGTACTCTGTCTGCCAATGGTTTAACGTTCATAATTCCTTTCTTTTTTATGTTATACATTATTTATACCGTATGTACGGTCGGTTTTACCAACCGATGATGAGATTACGAAAAGCGTGCCAAACAATAAAACGGCAATAACTGACAGTACAGACTGTCAAATTGACGGGGAAGTGGTAAACTTTACAGTCGGGCGACAACCGGTCTTAAGGAGAATCATTTGTCTTATCCGCCAAAATCTTCAGGATCGTAAGCCGAAAATATTTTCCCCGCAGAGCAAAGAAGCTTTATACTACGAGGAAGCTTGCTTAGCACACCGAGGGGCGATGTACGAGATGTGCATCTGGTAGTGTATGAGATGTACATCTCGTACTGTATAAGATGTGCATCTCGTACTGCCTGAGATGTACATCTCGTACATTGGATCCCGGCGAGTAAAGCAAGCTCCCTCTACGAGATAAATTACGTTGCTCCCTTGCTATCGCTTTTTCGCTTCTTCCTATACCAGATAATAAAGCCGGTAACGGGCAAAGAAGCCCCGATCAAGCTACCCAGAAAGGCAAGGATCTTTCCCGGAAGTCCCAGTATGCGCCCATCGTGTATCTCGAGATTCATCCGCCGGAACTTGTCGGCAGGCGATGCTTCGGTGTATTTGCCGGCATAGGGTCCGGAACCTTGAAGGGGACGTAAAGTGTACTGATCGAAAAACAGATTATCGGTTTGGTAATAAGAACCCCGGCGATGCACCACACTGACCCGGAATACGCCGTCGGCCGATTGTGGCAGGGCAAAGTAAAAGGTCTTGGCGCGAGGCTCTTCGCTACGCAAACGGAGGTAAAGCGAATCGAGCGCACTGTCAGAGCGAAGGCGTAGCTGGTCAGTTACATTGGCAGAGCTAAGGCAGAGAGAGTCGGGCATGCCCGCAAACCGAGAAACCAGTTGCAAAGTATCCGATTGGGGAAGCGTATAGGGTACCAACTCTTTCCCTCCCGACGTGACAGAATAAACAGCTTTGCTGAACCAGCCCAATCCAAAGATCAACCCCGTGAAACTAAGAGTTATGAGAATCACAGCCGCATATCCGCCCAGTACATTGTGCAGATCGAAATTGAGCCGGGCAAAGGGAGCACGCCTTTGTACCGTAAAGAGGCGCCGTACCGTCTTGCGGTTCCAATGCCTGGGCCACCACAAAACCAGGCCCGTAACAAGGGTGATCAGAAAAACCAGAACACCGTAACCAACAATCGGTTTACCGATCTCACGGGGAAGCCACAAGGTACGATGCCCGTCGAGCACAAACCGGAAGAAGTCAAAATCATTTTGCCGCTTAGTCACCGTCTTTACCACTTCGCCGCTGTACGGGTTCACGTATACGGTACTCATGCCTTCGCCGGGTACATAGTAATCGACCGACACTGCATCGAACGCTTCGCCGTAGGTGATGGCAGTGGGTTGTTTACCGGGCAGTTCAGCTCCGGCAGCTTTCAGTATAACAGAAGGAAGTTCTACCGGATGAGGTTTCGAATGGGCTACCGAACGGGATTCCATCTGTAGTTCCGGATCGACAAACCGCCACGGCTGGGTGGCATCGGTTATTTCGTCTTTGAATACATACAGGCAACCGGTGATGCACACCATAAACACCACGGCAGATGATAAAAGGCCAAGCCACAGATGCAACTTGATGCACACTTTCCGAAACAATTTACGCATACAAATATTCCTTTCATTCGAATTCCGCAAGAGTATTTTTATGAGGCAGATAGGCTCTGAATCCCTTGACTTGACTTCGTCGACCGTTGGTTCAGCCTTCGATAAGCCAGTTATGGAAGCAAGATGCCAACCCTTGGACTAGTCCAACCGGAAGAAACCGGCAATGAATGAGCCCGAAACCTTCGCACCTCTTTCGGCTGTGGCAGTCTTCGGATCAATGCGGTACAAATAGGTCATCCCGTCGGACTTCACCGGACAATAAACATACCCATCTTCTACCAACACAGCAAAGCGGCGGGCTCCTCCCCCATCGTGCACGGGAATTTCCGGAATATCACGCACCGTCTTATTATTCAGGTCGATGATGCAACACTTCAAACTCGGGTCGTTCCAACGGCTGAGCTCCGGTTGCGGATTAAGCGTGCTCACCTCGGCAAATACCAGGCCATCGCCTACATATTTAATATGTGCCGGCCTCAATCCTCCGGTAGCTGCCCCGAAGTCGAAGAAGTAATCGTCGAAAGCCGTTTGCCCTTTCGGGATGCGCAGGAATCCGGCAGTCTTGGTACTCTGCGAATAACCGTTACCAATGCTCGAGCTGGACATGATATACATATCGCCCGACTCCACCGGGAAGATACCGTTGAATGCATTCCACGAACCGGCAGGACCGGTGCGGGTGTCTTTCATCAACGTCTCGAACGTCATCTCCGGGTACTTGTACACCGCCACGTAGGTGGTATCGGTGTAAGGTGTCGCCCACGTATTCGGATTCATACCCAGATAAGTGACATACAAACGCCCTTCGCCGTAGCACATGCCTGTAATGCTGGGCCATTCCATCTGATTCATCGGGAAAACCGGAGCAGGTGTTTGCTGAGATATCTGGAAGCTATTGATGTCCACCGTGTAGAATGTCATCTGCGCGTCGATGGTTTTATTGGCAGGAAGTTCCAATCCCAGCATCTTGTTGCCCTCTATCTGAATAAAAGCATCGGGCGCACTGGTAAAGGTGAAGTGCCGGCCCTCTTTCAGATACCCATCGCCGCCACGTACCACTTCCGTAGCTTCGGTCACTCCCAAGCCACCGATACTGAAAATCGTTTGATTGGCCGCGTCGTAATCACGGTAACCGTTTTGCTCGATTCCTTTTCCTACGGCATTGATGGTACCGTTCATCAGATCTTCGGTAGTCACCACGTAATAAGTGGTAACATCGGCCGCACTGGTTATCCCCAGGCTCACCACATAAGGAGCAAACGGCACCTCGGGATTGGACAACGAATCTTCCTCGCAAGAGGCAAGTGTGACTAAAAGGCAGGCTGCCGTCAGACGGGCAGTTATTTTTTGAATTTTCATATGCTGTCTATCGTTATTTTTTGCTGAAGAAATATCTGAATTTCACATTGAAAGCGCGCCCGGGCTTCTGCAAGAGGTAGTTGTCGTACAACTTCTCATTGGTCAGGTTGCTGCACTCGGCCATAATGCTGTACTTTCCACCTGCCAGGGAATAACCCAAAGCAATATCGTGCGACAACTGTTCGGGTATAACTTTCTTGGTAGCCTTGGTTCCCAATCCCGGGAACGACAGGTAGTAATCGTGTACGTAATTAATGGAGTAGTCCAGCGTCAGTACCGTATTGTCCAGTGCGAAATCCTTGAAACGCACTCCGGCGTCGGCATGCCCGAAGATATACGGGATGTTCGGCAAGCGCGATTCATACGAGAAATTCTCGCTGATACCTTTGCCCACATAGCTGCTGCCGTTGTTCTCAATAAACTGTTGGTTATCGATGATATCCTGGAATGTAAAGTTGGCACCGGCGTGTAGTAGTTCCTTGTACTCGTAACGCACACTTCCCTCGAATCCCCGTGTCAGCACCTTGCCCAGATTCTCGTATCCGGTCGTCGGATTGCTTGTCAGACTCACCGATTTGTGGATAAAGTCTTTGGCGTTGCGGTAGATAAAGTTTCCTTCGGCCGACACGCGGTGCTTGCCGAAGCGATGATCGAAGCTCAATCCGGCATTCAGGTTGTGACTGCTTTCCGGTTTCAGGTCGGGATTGCGTTGCTGGTTCAAGCCGTCGCCAAAGATCTCCGAGCTTTCGGGCAGGCGATAGGCTTGCTCATAGGAGAGTTTGGCCTGAAGGAAAGGAAATATAAAATAGGTAAGGGCAGCACCATAGCCGAAGTTGGTCTGATCACTGCTCAGTTTCTCCCAATGCTCGGTAGCTTTGAATTCGTCGAACAATTTATATGCTTCGTTTTTCGAATAGTACATCTTACCGAACACATTGGCGTTCCAACGTTCGTAGTTGATCTGCCACCCCAGACCGGTGACATTCTTTGTAAGTTCCTGCGGATAGAGATTCTCCGGATCGTCGGGACGAACCTTATCATTCACCCGCCGCTTCATGGCCGATAACATGTTGTTCAGCGTAAGCGACTGATGATTGTCGATCATGTAACTAACAGTAGTATTACTCAACCATTCGCGGTTCTTTATCTTTGAATCGGTATAATAACTCTCGCCATTGGACGTGGTTTCTTTGTAATCGCCCAGCCAGTTGTAGCGACGTGCCAGGGTATCAAGGTTGCTGGTGTTTACACTGCTGTATGCCCCATAGAGCGAAACCGAAAGTCCTTCCAGGAACAAATCATCTTTCTTGTAACGGATTGATGGAATGAACGATCCGCTTTCCGTCCGCACGCCGCCATATACGGCCTCCATCGTGGCGCCCGTCTGCACATCCTTATCGTTGCCCGAAGCAATCAGCCCGAGCAACAGATAATCGGCATACGGTTTGTTGACGATTCCCGTTTCGATCTTCATACCTGCCGATTGGTAATTGTCGTTGAAGCGTTTCGCCCAACGGGTATCTACCTCCAACCCGGATTGCAGATCGACAATGGGCACATATACCTTATAGTCATTGTCCGAGTAATTATAGAACGCATTGGCACGCACGGTAAATCCCTTCCGGTTGGTATAAGCGCCATTGACCGATGCCCGGTGGGTATTGAACGAACCGATGGAATACGTTGCATCCAGGTAATTGGCATCCCGGCGACTGATGATATTCACCGCACCGCCCAGGGCATCGGCGCCCAGACTGACGGGCAGCACGCCTTTGTAGACATCTACCCGCTCGGCCATGTTCACGGAAATATTCGAGAGGTTGAACGACGAGCCGAAGTTGTCCATCGGCACACCGTCGAGGAAGAACTTCACCTGATTGCCCGAGAAGCCGTTCAGACTGAAATTGTAGTTCGATCCTACCCCGCCGTCTTCCCGCACGCGCACGCTCGATACATTATTAAGCAGTTTGCTCAGGGGAGCAGTGGTGGTATAGGCTTTCTGGATATCGAGTACCGAGATGGCATACGCCAATTCTTGCTGCCGGCGCGCCTGCGACTTACCGATGACCGTAACTTCGTCCAGTTCCACCACATCGTCCACTTCAATATCGGGAACCTGCAATGTCTCTCCGGCAACAACATGGATAGCCACCTTTTTAGTTTTCACACCCATCCCCGAAACGACTAGCACCCGGTCGCCCGCTGTCACGTTATGGAGTTTGTACACACCATCCGTATTAGTATATACCCCGTTGGAAGTTCCTTCGAGGTGTACGGTGACCGGGAAATAGGGTTGCTTTTGTTTATCGACTACACGGCCTGTCACCGTGCCCTTGCCAGGAAGTAAATTGTCGGCATTTATGGAAGAAATACCAAAAGAAAGAAAGGCTATCATAAGTAGCCATACACTGAGTGATTTGTGTCCCATCCGCTATTTTTATTATACATATAAATCGGATGGCAAAGATAACTTACCGTAAAGTTTTGCGAAATCACATGTTATAGGTATTCATGCAAAGAGCAATACCTACAATCGGGGATAGTAGAGTCACTTTGAAAATCCATCCCTGTAAGCCCGGGGAGTCACACCAACTTTGTCTATGAAAAGATGATGAAAAGAAGAATTCGAAGAAAAGCCACAATTATGAACTACTTCCTTGACTGTAATTCTCGGATTCCCGGCCAGCAGACCTTTGGCTTCTTCAAGTCGCAAATCTTGTATGTACTGGCTGAACGACTTTTTAAACCCATTATTGAACACATGCGATAAGTAGGTACGGTTCAATGGCAACACTTCGCTCATATCCATTAACTTGAGCTCTTTACGCAGGTAAGGTTTATGGGTCTTCATCCACAAATCAATGCATTGCATGTACTCGACCAGGTGCGCTTCCAGGAGTTCTTCATCTTTGGGTTTTACCGGTTCAATAAGGTTATGGCTCAAAAGGGCTTTTTCTTCATCCAATGTTTCTTTGAAAAAACGATCGGTATATGGATTCTCCTGAAACAGGCCTTTGTAGAATGCCAATATAAAAACAGCCTGCACTACCATTTGATGAACGATGTAAGGTATATAGCCGGTATTACACAACATGAAAAGAAATGCCAGAGTAATTCCCCACAGTCCGATGGCTATAAACCGCAACCACGAAATATCCATTTGCCAGGTATTCGAATAATTTTCCTCACACCATTTGTCATAGTAGTACTTGTAACGCACAGTTGTCCAGTGTAATAAAAACAAATAGACCAACAGCATAGCCAACAGCAGGAAACGATACCATACATTAAACGACGAAAGGTGTTGCATCAGGTCGGACATATTTCGCAAATGCACCATCTGTTGGTCCAGCCCATGAAGGATGATGAAATATACAGCCGACAAGCCCATCCAAGGTAGGAATAACAGAAAACAACGTTTCCAGGTAATCCAACCGGGACGTACAATCTGAATCACATAAGGCAATAGGGTAATGACCAGGAAGGTTCCCATAATCAGGAAAATCGGTGAAAAGAATTCATGCACCAGAATGGGCGCCCCAAAAGCAACCGTTTGCAGCAACCGCAAAAAGTAATCCATGCACCACACACCGAAGACAGTGGCAAGAATATAGCGCGAGAGGTTTTTGTTCGCTCTGAGTAAAAGAAATAAGGTGCCAACAAATAGTAGACTGAATGAGATTATGTTCTGAATATAGATCAATTCTTCCATATTGGTAACTTAGTAAGTAATGCATGTTTGCACAGACAAATATAGCTACTTTTCATAAAAACGTCAATCTTATAAGCGCTCTTTTACGCTTTTGCACGACTCTTTTACATTCCAGCATACTTTTTTTATGATTCGACACATCGATTTATATTTTAGCACAAATAAGAATATACATTTGTATAGAATTCAACAAATTACTTTTATGAGACACAAAGATTACTTTTTCATCAGCACTATTTTATTATTAGTGCTGTTCTTCGCCGGATGTAGTGACGAAGACGAGCCTAAAATTGCCGCTACCGACTATTCTGTAACCAGCCATTGGGCTAGAATTTCGAATGCGGGTACCAAACCGGTAGATGTATTCTTTATCTACCCCACGACATGGAGAAAAACAAACCAAAGTGATCCAAATTTCTGTGCCATTAACTTTCCTCAAATGTTGGCTACAGTGGAGTTTCTTATCGAAGACGAAGCCTCAGTTTTCGAAACTGTGGGTAACCTGTATGTGCCATACTACCGTCAAAGCCCGTTGGACATCATAACAATGCCTGCCGAAGAGAAGCTGAAAATATTGAAAGCAGAGCCGGTAACAGACGTGATTGCCGCATTCGACTATTTCATCAAACATTACAACAAGGGACGCCCATACATCATTGCATCGCACTCACAAGGCTCCAACATAGGTATGTACCTGATGAGTGAATACATGGCGAAGAATCCCGACGTATACAGCCGCATGGTGGCATCTTACCTTATCGGTTATGATATCACCCCTACATACATGAGCCAGAATCCGCACCTCAAATTTGCAGAATCGGCTACCGACACAAAAGTTATCATCTCGTATAATACCGAAGCGCCCGTACTAGATGGGCCCAATCCGTTGATGACCGACGGAATAGGACTTTGCATTAATCCGCTGACTTGGACCCGGACAGAAACACGCGCCGATGCATCGCACAATCTGGGAGTATATATAAGAGGAAAAGATGGGAAGCCACAGACTCTCCCAGGTTTTGCAGATGCACAAGTGAACCTGACTCGTGGTACGCTGATCTGCTCCACTATAGACCCGATCGATTACTACAATCCAGAGGCTCCCGTACCTAAAGGAGTGCTACATGGCCAAGATTATTCGTTCTACTACTTCAACCTTAGAAAGAATGCACAAGACCGTGTAGATGCTTACTGGCATGCGCATCTGAACCCGTAAAATAGACTCCCATACACAGTACCAAGAAAAGACTTCGATGATTTGAAAGAATAATTCAACAAAAATCAAACCTACTGCAACCTTTCTCCGAATGATAACGTCTAACAGACATAAGAGTTCAACAAGAAAGAGTAGCAATAAAAAATTTTACAATCATGAAAGCATTATTCGTTAAAACCATCGCTTTGGCAGTCGTATTTCTTACAAGTACAATGAACGCCAACCTGTCTGCAAAAACCAAGTATGTGGTAAACTATGAGACCGAAAACAGTCGGATCACTTCTAAAACGGTATACACATACAACGGAACCCTCCACAACCACGTGAAGTACAACTACAACTACGGAACCGACGGTTTAATAGCTAACAAAGAAGCATTTAGATGGAATGAGTCCGGTCAGAACTGGGAACCGTACTACCTCATTGCATACACGTACAGCGAAAATGAGGACGCAATCGAGTTGGCATTATGGCATCCTGATGAAAAAACTTACAGTCAGCTAAAAGAACGAAATGTATATCAGAAAAA
Organism: Bacteroides sp.; assembly: GCA_031554635.1. GTDB lineage: Bacteria > Bacteroidota > Bacteroidia > Bacteroidales > Bacteroidaceae > Bacteroides. The sequence continues at coordinate 35,353 of JAVBVD010000037.1, read as the reverse complement.
CGGTAGCAAAGCCCCTGTTTCTTGCTCGAAATACAAATGGAGAAATGAAAGTAAAACATGGAATTTTACTAACAAAATAGAATATAACACCCCTGTAAACACATTGGCTTACGCCGATATAGAGTAGAAGTAGTTTTCCAAATCTATATATAAAAAAGTAATGAATTATTATTGAATTTAACGACAAAACGCTTGCCGGTTGTGAAACCAGCAAGCGTTATTTTCAGGTAGATGTTTTCTGAGACAACCAACTACTTTTCAGCCATCGACTCCACTGCTTGCACCATACGAACAAACTCCCTCCGATAACCTTGTTCATCGTTATCAAGTGCGGTCTTAGCCAGCTCAGTCACCTTCTTATACGTAGCATCCCCCTTGAAATCAGAGTCGCGGAGCAGCTGCCCGTACATAGCCACGGCGGCAGCAAAACGGAAGTCGGAAGAGCCTTCGCCCGTACCTTTATCCACAACAGGCACTTCAAGTTTCTTGCTGGTATCACCATCGGGGCGTTTGTAACGCAGTTTTACAGTAAGCAGTTCACCCGAAGCATTGCCTGTAGGCTGCACCGTTTTTCCCTTTTGATACTTCAAAGCATCGACACTTCCATACTGACTTTTTACACCTACCGGAATCACTTCATAGAAAGCAGTAACCATATGCCCGGCACCCATTTCACCGGCATCCTTGGTGTCGTCATTGAAATCTTCTTTGTTCAACAAGCGGCTCTCATAACCCACCAAGCGGTACGACTGCACCTTGGCAGGATTGAATTCCACCTGCAACTTCACATCCTTGGCCACCGTAAAGAGTGTACCGCCGAATTCGTTCACCAACACTTTATTGGCTTCCTGCAAATTATCGATATAGGCATGATTCCCGTTTCCTTTCTCTGCCAATACCTGCATCTTGTTATCCTTATAGTTGCCCATACCATATCCCAGCACCGTGAGAAACACGCCCGACTTACGTTCACGTTCGATCAGGCCCTCCAAACCTTCGGGTGAAGAAACCCCTACATTGAAGTCGCCATCCGTACAAAGAATGATCCGGTTGTTCCCGCCGGTCATGAAATTCTTCTTAGCAATGCTGTACGCCAGTTGAATACCCGCTCCACCGGCCGTCGATCCGCCGGCTGTCAGTTTGTCGAGCGCTTCACGTATCTTCTGCTTGTCGTTACCGGAGGTAGAAGAAAGCACTTCACCTGCCGACCCGGCATACACCACAATCGCTACACGGTCTTTCTCCCGAAGATTATTGACCAATAGCTTCAGGGACGATTTTACCAATTCCAGGCGGGTCGGCCCCCACATCGAACCCGACACGTCAATCAGAAAGACCAGATTGGAGGCAGGCAACTCATCACCGGCTACCTCTTTCGCCTTCAAGCCGATGCGTACCAACCGGTGCTGTTTATTCCAGGGGCAGGCAGACACCTCGGTGGTAATCTTCACCGGATCATTCCCGGTGGGCTTCGCGTAATTGTAAGTGAAGTAATTGATCAGTTCTTCCGTACGGATAGACTCGGCAGGTGGCATCTGGCCCTGATTCACAAAACGGCGCATGTTACTGTACGAAGCCGCATCCACATCGATAGAGAAGGTAGAAAGCGGATCTTCCAATGCCGAGAAAAAACGGTTTTCGGTAACCGGCTTGTACTCTTCCGTGTTAGGGTTCGACCTCCCCGTGCCCCTTATGCGTATTCCAGACTGTGCCCCAACGAGCATTTGGGCTACATTACTATGGGTAGCAGAAGCAGGTACCTCACTCAGTTTCTGAGCACCGTACCCAACGATCACCATCTCTTCTAACATCACCTTACTGGGCTCCAGCTTCACATTGATTTCCGGTTTCACGATCTTCAATTCGCTCTTCTCATAACCGATGAACGAAAAAACCAACGTATCACCCTTCTGTACTTCTATGGAGTAAAGCCCACCCATATCAGTTGTTGTCCCGTTCAAAGCTCCTTTCACGAACACCGAGCAGCCCGGCAAAGGCCTCTTGGTTTCGTCCGTCACCCGCCCTTTTACTTTCATCAGTTGCGCATTGGCTACTCCCAAAGATACGATGACCAGCATCAGCGTCATCATTCCGATTCTTACACAAGTTGTCTTCATACATCTATTGTTTTATAATGATTGAAAAATGTTATTTTACCCTATAGATGCAAATTCGGGAAGGATTCCATAAACCCAACCACATTTTTTCTATTTTTGCAGAAAAAAGTTTTTGTTTCTACGGAAAGACATATCCAAGTTGAAGGACGATGAGCTGCTACGGCACTTTGCCAAGTCCGGTAAATCGGAATATTTTGGTGAGCTGTACCACCGATACATCCCGCTGGTGTATGGTCTTTGCCTGAAATACCTGCAAGATGCCGACAAAGCGCAGGACGCGGTAATGCAGTTGTTCGAAGAGTTGCTTCCTAAAATAACAAGCTACGAAATACAAAACTTCCGCACCTGGCTTTACAGCGTATCGCGCAACCACTGCCTGCAAATCCTCCGGAAGGAAAGCAAAGAAATTTCAATCGATTTTGGAGTCAACGTTATGGAATCGGACGAAGTTTCGCATCTATTAGAAGAGGAAGGCGATGAAGAACAAATGGAAGCGCTCAGGCATTGTATGGAAAAGCTGCCCGAACCGCAACGGATAAGCGTCACGCACTTCTTCATGGACGAAATGTCGTATGCCGACATCGTGGAGCAAACAGGCTATTCGCTCAAAGGGGTGAAAAGCTTTATACAGAACGGGAAACGAAATTTGAGTATTTGCATTAAAAAGCGAATCGGATGAAATGGATGGACTACATACGGGGACTCCGGAAAGGAAAAGAAGCGCATCGCATCGAACGGGAAGCGATGAACGATCCTTTCTTGTCCGACGCGCTCGAAGGATTCGACAGCGTGAAGGGGGATCATGCCCGCCGCGTTGAAGAACTCCAGGAGCGGTTCGCAGCTACCCATATGCCGCGTCATCGCCATCTGCCTACTCCTTCTGCTCCGTCCCGCCATCGCTCACTGCGTCGTTGGAGCATTGCCGCTTCTCTGCTTGTAGCCGTCCTCGGAGGCAGTTACCTGCTTTGGATGAAAGCCCCTGAAACGATTCCCCACAAAGAACTGAGCATCGTCGAAGAGAAGATGCGGCAAGAATCTGCTTTAACCACCGAACAACCGTTCGCCTTGAAAGACAAAAAGGATTCGACAGGAGCTACAGATAAAGTTCCCGGTGTAACCGCCCCGGCGGGAAAGACAAGCCATTCGGCCGACCTGGCAGTAAAAACTCCCTCGACAACCGAGGCTTCAAAAGCCCAACAACAGTACAAGGTTTTGCATGTAAAGGAAGAGCACGCAAAAGCAGACGAGCAAGAGCAGATAGCAGCCGTCGAAGTGCACAGAGAAGTCAGCAGTCTGGTTGCCACCCCGTTATCCGGGATTAAATTCACACAGCAAGACTCGGTTTCCCCAACAAAAGTGGCCGAGGTAGCTACCGTTCTTCAACCTTCGCTAAGCGGTCGGGCGGTTATGATCAGAGGCACTTCCTCAGGAAAGAGGAACGAGAAACAAGCTACTCTCACAAACGCATCCGTTTCTGATGGGAAAATACATGGCGTCATAACCGACAAAGAAAGCGGCGACCCTCTTGCCGGAGCCACCATCCAAACGTTAGGGAAAGGCCTGACTGCAACAGTCAGCGATACAGACGGACGCTTCGCCTTCAATGCGCAGGAAAACGAGATGGTAGTAGTAAGATACATTGGTTACGAACCCATGTTTTTAAAGGTCGATAGTTCGAAAAACATGCTGATTGCCTTGATGCCGGACACTAAAGCATTGAGCGAAACAGTAGTGGTAGGATATGGCCGGCAAAGAGGAAAAGGCACTACCGGAAGTGTTGCAACCGCGCAAGCAGAAAACCCCAATCCCGAACCGGTCAACGGCTGGGCCTCTTTCCGCGAATACCTGAAGGAAAACCTGAAACATCCTGCCCAGGGCGAGTGCAAGGACAAAACCGGCAAGGTAGTACTTAGCTTCCTTGTCAACCAAAACGGTCGGCCAAAAGACATCAAAGTAGACCAAAGTCTCTGCCCCAATGTCGACCGGGAAGCCATCCGGTTACTAAAAAAAGGGCCCGACTGGAAACAGAGTTCCGGCAGAGCCATTGTTGAGATCAGTTTCTGATAGAAGACTACCGGAGTACCTCCACCTGGAAACTGGATTGACGGTATTGCTTGGTGAGATTCACCTGCGACGCACACATGTACACCATCAGCATCAGGCCGATAAGTGCCATCAACAAACCGATAGCGACGTAATTCCTGTTATTCAAACCATCCCTGATCATACTTCTTCCTCCTATTGTTTAAATATGTTGACGCAAAAGTAGCCGGGGGTTGTTACAATGTGCTTACGCCGCCGTGACAACTTCTTTACGCCGCCGTTTTCCCAGCCAGCCGGGAACCACGCACACACCAATAACAAGGTACATGTAGTATGTAATGATGCGCCATATGAACGCCACCACCAGGGCCATGCCACCTACTACAAAATAATCGGCATAATACACCTGAAACATATATTCGCTCACACCACTCGCGCCGGGCGTGGGACTCACTTTCAGCACCAGCCACAACACTAGTTGACGGGCAAAAGCCAACAGTTGGCTACCTTGTGCAGAGAACGCAAAAAGCAACGCGTTCACCACCAGATAGCGCGACATCCATGACAGACATGTCATTCCGAAAGCTTTCAGCCAGAATGAGAACGACTTGTTGCTCATCTCCCGCGAACTCAGCACCAGATTGTCGGACAACACCTCGATACCTTTGCTCCAACGCCGGAGGCCCGGTAGCCGGAATATCGCCATCAGCATATGCTTCACCCATTCGGGCCGGTAGAATAAGGCGACAAAGAGCAATAAGCCCCAACCCACCACAACTGCGTATACGCCAAAGAACAAGAGTTTTACCCCCAGAGATAAAACAGCCATATTGCCAAAAAGTTCGTCGAAAGAGAAAATCAAGAACGGTAACATACAGGCGATCATCAAGAAAACTTCATCCAGGAACAGGCACGAAATGGTAAGCGCCGTACCCTTTGCCACACTGATCCCTTCGCGGTTGAGAAACCAGACAGCCAGTCCGCTTCCACCCAGGGCGGCCGGGGCGGCAGCTGCCGTAAACTCGCACAACATACACACCCGGAGCGCCTGCCGCCAAGTGATTGCATTGTCGGTTATCCACCGGAAACGCCACATCAGTCCGCCATCGCGTCCTAACATGAAAAGGAAAGCCAAAGCCACTCCTACGCACATTTGCCAAGAAAAACGAAGGTCTGAAAACAAGGCAGGATCGAACTCCTGAAAGAACAACCAGCCAACGACGGAAAGGCCGATCAGTACCGGGACAAGTACATAAGATAGTTTGAGAGATTTTACGGGTTGTGACATAGCAGACTGTTTGAGTTTCGTGTCGTCATCCCCCTAAAACAAGAAGAGACCCACTTTTGTTCTGCAAAACTAGTATATTTTCATCTTAATCTGTAAAAAAAACATGTATATCTGCTTCTTTTTTCATAAACCATTGGCTTTTAAGCAAACATATCATTATCTTTGTAGCCCCTAATAACCCTAAATAACTTTATGGCATTTACAAATAACGTTATGATCGTTCGCCACAAATTACTGGCCGATTTGATAAGGCTTTGGAAGAACGACCAATTAACAGAACACATCGATCGACTCCCTATCGAGTTGAGTCCACGAAGAACCAAGCCCCTGGGCCGATGCTGTGTACACAAAGAGCGCGCCGTGTGGAAGTACAAATCGCTTCCGCTGATGGGATTGGATATGACAGACGAACACGATGAACTGACTCCTCTCTCGGCTTATGCCCGGCAGGCATTGGGACGTTCGGAGATTGTGAAAGAAAATATACTATGTGTTATCGACGAAGCTTGTTCGTCGTGCGTACAAATTAACTATGAGATCACCAACCTCTGTCGTGGTTGCGTGGCACGTAGTTGCTATATCAATTGTCCTAAAGGTGCGGTTCGTTTCAAAAAGAATGGTCAGGCTACTATCGACCACGAAGCTTGTATCAGCTGTGGCATCTGCCACAAAAGTTGCCCCTATCATGCCATCGTATACATGCCCATTCCCTGTGAAGAGGTATGCCCGGTCAAAGCCATCAGCAAAGACAAATACGGAATCGAATACATTGACGAGAGCAAGTGTATCTATTGCGGCAAATGCCTGAATGCCTGTCCGTTCGGTGCCATCTTCGAAATCTCGCAATCGTTCGACATATTGCAAGGCCTGCGCCGGGGTGAGAAAATGGTAGCCATTATCGCTCCTGCTATCCTCGGACAATTCAAAGCGCCCGTTGAAAAGGTATATGGAGCTTTCCATAAGATAGGATTCACTGAGGTAATAGAGGTGGCACAGGGCGCCATGATGACCACCCACAATGAAGCCGAAGAATTAAAAGAAAAGCTGGACGAAGGACAGGCCTTTATGACCACCTCCTGCTGTCCGTCATACATAGAACTCGTGGAGAAACATCTCCCGGAAATGAAGCCTTACGTATCGGGCACCAAATCGCCCATGTATTACACGGCACGGATCGCCAAAGAAAAGCATCCCGACGCCAAAGTAGTATTCGTAGGCCCATGCGTTGCTAAACGAAAAGAAGCCCGTAACGACGAATGTGTAGATTACGTACTCACTTTCGAAGAGATCGGGTCCATGCTCGACGGATTGGATATCCAGCTGGATCAGGTAGAATCGTTCTCCATTGTGCAAACCTCCGTTCGCGAAGCGCACGGTTTTGCCCAAAGCGGCGGCGTCATCGGGGCTGTCAAGGCCTACCTCAAGGAGGAAGCCGATGCGATCAATGCCATCCAGGTATCGGATATCAATAAAAAGAATATCGCTCTGCTGCGTGCATGCGCCAAAACAGGAAAAGCCAACGGACAGTTTATCGAAGTCATGGCTTGTGAAGGAGGTTGCATCACCGGTCCGAGTACCCGAAATGATATTGTTTCAGGAAAAAGACAATTAACACAAGAACTCATTAAACGTCAAGGATATGAAGACGCTCGTTGATAAACTTAGAGAAGAACACAGCCTAACAGCTGAAGAATACAGAGACCTATTGGCCTGTACAGACACAGAAACACTGGAATACCTCCGACTTCAAGCTCAGATGGTCGCCTTATCACGATTTGGCAATAAAGTGTACCTCCGTGGACTGATTGAAATCGGTAATGTATGCAAGAACAACTGTTTCTATTGCGGCATCCGTAAGAGTAATGTACGCCTGAAAAGGTACAGACTGAACAGAGATAATATTCTGGAATGCTGCCGAGAGGGCTACGAGTTGGGCTACCGCACCTTCGTACTGCAAGGGGGCGAAGACCCCGGCATGTCCGATGAAAAGCTTATCGATGTGGTCAATGCCATGCGGAAGGAATTTCCGGACTGCGCCATCACGCTTTCATTGGGCGAACGTTCACGTGAGACCTACGAGAAGTTGTTTCAGGAAGGTGCCAACCGCTACCTGCTACGTCATGAGACGTTCAACCCCAAGCACTACCAATACCTGCACCCACGGGTGATGTCGCGTGAAAACCGTCTGCGTTGCCTCAACGACCTGAAAGAGATCGGTTTCCAGACAGGCACAGGCATCATGGTAGGTAGTCCGCTTCAAACATTGGACCACTTGGTGGAAGACCTCCAATTCTTCGAACAACTAAAGCCCGAAATGATCGGTATCGGTCCGTTTATTCCTCACAAGGAAACTCCGTTCGCATGTTGTCCGGCGGGTGATTTCGATCTGACCCTGAAGCTGGTCTCCATCCTCCGTCTGATGTCGCCCACCGCATTGATCCCTGCCACCACTGCGATGGCTACCGTATCGCCGGGTGGACGCGAACGTGCCGTACTGGCCGGAGCAAACGTAGCAATGCCCAGCCTTACTCCCTGCAAGCATCAGAAAAAGTACAAAATCTATAATAACAAACCTTTCGAGGGTGTCAACCCGTTCGATAGTTACGATATGATCATGCGCCGGATGGAAGCCATCGGATATGCAGTTTCCGGAGAACGCGGCGACTATGTTAACGACTAACATTGGGTATAAGTGATTGGTTGGCTTCATAGAGATCAATCACTTATTGCCGAATGATTCATTATTTATTTTATATTTCTCGCTAAACCCTAATCGTTGTCAACATGTACCAAGTAAGTTCAGCCCGTGCAGAAGAATTTATCGATCACCAGGAGGTGATGGACACACTGGAATATGCACGCGCGCACAAGAACGACCGCACCCTGATAGAACGTCTGCTGGAAAAGGCGACAGCGTGCAAAGGATTAAATCACCGCGAAGCTGCTGTTCTGTTAGAGTGCGACATGCCCGACCTGGTTGAACGGATCTTTCACCTGGCGCGAGACATCAAACAACGTTTCTACGGCAACCGCATCGTGATGTTCGCTCCGCTTTACTTGTCTAATTATTGCGTTAACGGCTGCCTGTACTGCCCCTATCACTTAAAGAACAAACACATCGCCCGTAAGAAACTCACCCAGGAAGAAATACGCCGCGAAGTGATGGCTTTGCAGGACATGGGACACAAACGTCTGGCGCTGGAAGCCGGCGAGGACCCGCTCCGCAACCCCATCGAATACATTCTCGAATCCATTGAAACAATTTACAGCATCCACCACAAGAATGGCGCCATACGCCGGGTGAATGTGAATATCGCCGCTACAACGGTAGAAAACTACCGGCGACTGAAAGAAGCAGGCATCGGTACGTACATTCTGTTTCAGGAAACCTATCACAAGGAAAACTACCAACGCCTCCACCCTACCGGCCCCAAGAGCGACTATGCTTATCATACGGAAGCCATGGACCGGGCCATGCAGGGCGGTATCGACGATGTAGGATTGGGCGTACTGTTCGGCCTGAATACGTTCCGTTATGATTTCATTGGTTTGCTGATGCATGCCGAACACCTGGAAGCCAGTTTCGGGGTAGGTCCGCACACCATCAGCGTGCCACGCATCTGTCCGGCCGACGACATCGATACGAACGACTACCCCGACGCCATTTCCGACGAGATGTTCCAACGCATCGTAGCAGTGATCCGCATTTCCGTACCATATACGGGCATGATTGTGTCCACCCGCGAGTCGCAAGCCTCGCGCGAGGAGGTACTCGACATCGGCGTGTCGCAAATCAGTGGTGGATCGCGTACCAGCGTAGGGGGCTACTCCGCTTCCGAAAACGATGCAGAGAACTCTGCCCAGTTCGATGTAAGCGACACCCGTACACTCGACGAGATCGTAGGTTGGTTGCTCCGCCAGGGGTATATTCCCAGTTTCTGCACCGCCTGTTACCGGGCCGGACGAACGGGCGACCGTTTCATGTCGCTGGTTAAGTCGGGACAGATAGCTAATATCTGCGCACCGAATGCGCTTGTCACACTCAAAGAGTATATGGAAGATTATGCTTCGGAAGAAACCCGTATTCTCGCCAAAGAACTGATCGAGCGGGAAATCGAACGGGTACCGAATGCCAAAATCAAGGAAATCGCACTCCGCAACCTGAAAGAAATTGAAGAGGGAAAGCGGGACTTTAGATTCTAATTGCATTTACAATATACTATTTACATGTACAACTCTCCCCAATCCAACAGACTGCACATTGCTTTGTTTGGCCGGCGAAACAGCGGCAAGTCAACGCTGATAAATTCCCTCACGGGACAAGAAGCCGCCCTCGTTTCGGAAGTAGCCGGAACCACTACCGACCCGGTGTACAAAACCATGGAGATACACGGCATCGGCCCTTGTGTGTTTATCGATACTCCGGGATTCGACGATGAAGGCGAGTTGGGAGAAAAGCGCATCGCCCAAACCATGAAAGCGGTAGAGAAGACCGACGTTGCCCTGCTGCTTTGTCAACCCGACATGCAGTTGGAACGCCGCTGGATGCAACTGTTGGAAGAGAAGAACATTCCTTTTATCCTTTTGCTGAACAAAGCGGATCTATTACCCGAGGTCAACACCCTTGCCGACAGTATTGAGCAGCAATGCGGACAACGCCCGCTGATGGTCAGCGCCTTCAAAAAACAAGGAATGAATACCATTCGGCAAGCCATCCGTGAACATCTGCCTGAGGCGTACGACCAACTCACCATCACGGGCAACCGGGTAGAGGCTGGTGATCTTGTTCTGCTGGTGATGCCACAAGATATCCAAGCACCGAAAGGACGGCTCATCCTCCCGCAGGTACAAACCCTGCGCGAACTGCTCGATAAGAAATGTCTGGTGATGAGTTGCACCACGGATCAACTCTCTGCCACGTTGCAAGCCCTTGCCTATCCGCCCAAACTGATCATCACCGACTCGCAAGTATTCAAAACGGTGTACGAGCAAAAGCCCGCCGAAAGCCGGCTGACTTCTTTCTCTGTGTTATTCGCTGAATATAAGGGTGATATCCAATATTTCCGGGAAGGCGCTATCGCCATTTCCCGTTTGCAACCATCCTCCCGCGTACTGATTGCCGAAGCGTGCACCCACGCCCCGCTATCTGAGGACATCGGCCGGGTAAAAATTCCGCGCATGCTCCGTCAACGTTTCGGTGAGGAATTGCAGATAGACATCGTAGCCGGTTCGGACTTTCCTGCCAATCTTACTCCATATGATCTGGTGATTCATTGCGGCGCCTGTATGTTCAATCGGAAGCACGTGCTCAGCCGCATCGAGAAAGCGAAGTTACAACGCGTATCCATGACGAACTACGGAGTAGCGATTGCTTACCTGGCTGGGATATTGGATCAGATAGACTAAAATCAAAAGCTATAAGTAGGTATATGCATTTGCCTCCTAACCATTAGGATATATTTTCGGGCTTCACTGTTTTCAGCCTTGCTAAAACCCTTTGTTTATCGGTGTTTTGGGGTGGAGGAGGGCTGTTTCACCAGCGTCCACCCTCTTCACCTTGACTCGTCCTGAAATTGAAACCATAAGTCCGTTCTGAATCTCATACTAAAAATCCAATAGATTCCCAAAAAGCCAAGCAGTTAATTTTAAACCTTTCCCGAATGGTTTAAAATTAACTGCTTGGCTCTAACGCTCACTAAAGACACACTAATTCCAGCATCTTTGAGCACGTTTCCGGGTCATTTTGCCTTCAAACTTGCGTTCCACAGCCGTGGAATGGCCGTTCCATTATTGTGGAATAGCTGTTCCACGGCTGTGGAACGTAAATTTGCAACCGGGTAATTTTGAGTAGTTGCTGAAAACGTGAAGCGGGTAGCTGTTTTTAAACCTTTGATCAAAGGTTTAAAAATAATCGTTTTATTTCTTGGTATTTATCTCCTTTTTATTATCAACCAATTTCAGGACGAGACAAGGTGAAGAAGTCGAACGCCGGTGAAGCACCCCTCCTCCACCCCAAAACACCGATAAACAAAGAGTTTGAGCAAGGCTGAAAACAGTGAATACCGAAAATAAAACTCTAATGACACCTGGCAAATAGCTTTGCCTTTGTTATTACTTTTAAAGTGAACCCCACATATGTATTACACCAGCCGAATCAACTCTTCGACATCGAGCAACGACTGCTCGCCGGTTTCCATATTCTTAAGCGTTACTTTGCCTTCGTTCATTTCATTCTCACCTACCAGTGCCACAAACGGAATGTTCTTCGCATTGGCATAGCTCATCTGCTTTTTCATCTTCGCAGCATCGGGGAAAATCTCCGCACGGATCCCGGCAGAACGAACCTTCATCAATGCCTTCATGGAGTAAGCGGCTTCTTTCTCGCCGAAGTTGATAAAAAGCAATTGCGTAGCGTTGACAGCCTCCTTCGGGTAAAGTTCCAACTGATTGAGCACATCGAAGATACGGTCGGCACCGAACGAGATACCTACGCCTGAAACGCCTGCCATACCGAATACACCCGTCAAATTGTCATACCGTCCGCCACCGGTGATGCTTCCGATTTGCACATCGAGCGCTTTCACCTCAAAGATAGCTCCTGTATAGTAGTTCAACCCACGCGCCAGCGTCAGGTCGAGTTCGATCTCGTTTTTCAGATCCATCGCATCCAACGTCGTCAGAATGAATTCACTCTCCTCCACGCCTTTGATTCCGATCTCGCTACCGGCCAATACCTCTTTCAGGGTAGCCAGTTTCTCAGCGTTGGTACCACTCAGCAGGATGATAGGTTGCAACTTGGCAATTGCCTCATCGCCGATGCCTTTCTCGCGCAGCTCCGTATTCACATTCTCCAATCCAATCTTATCCAGCTTATCGATAGCCACGGTGATGTCCACAATCTTATCGGCTTCACCAATAATTTCGGCAATACCCGACAGGATCTTGCGGTTGTTGATTTTGATACACACCCGGATGCCGAAACGTTGAAACACCAAGTCGACAATCTGCATCAGTTCCACTTCGTTGAGTAACGAATCACTGCCCACTACGTCGGCATCGCACTGATAAAATTCACGGTAACGGCCTTTCTGCGGGCGGTCGGCACGCCATACGGGCTGAATCTGGTAACGCTTGAACGGGAAAGTGATCTCGTCGCGGTGCATCACCACGTAACGGGCAAACGGCACAGTAAGATCGTAGCGTAAACCTTTCTCGCAAAACTTGGAGGCCAATCTGGTGGCGTTGCGGCTCAGGAGTTCTTCGTCGGTAATGCCCGAGAAGTAATCGCCCGAATTCTGTATCTTGAACAGCAGTTTATCGCCTTCTTCACCATACTTACCCATCAGGGTGGAGAGCATCTCCATCGACGGAGTTTCTATTTGTTGGAAACCGTACAGGTGGTATACATCACGAATGGTATTGAATATGTAGTTGCGTTTCGCCATTTCGACCGGCGAGAAGTCACGCGTTCCTTTCGGAATGCCGGGTTTTGAAGCCATAATCTTTATCTGTTATTTTATTTCGAGTTGCAAATTTACGGGAAATTATTGAGTATCAAAACATCTTTCCGCATAAATCCCACCAGGGTAATGCTACTTGTTGGTTTCGAGATACTGCTCAATGGCTTCAACCTGCCCGTCTTTGATCAACACCCGTTTTTCTTTGTCGAGCAGATACAAATTGGGGATGGCGCGCAAGTCGTACACCTTCTCATTGCGCAAACCAACGCTGCTTCCGCTAATCCAACGGGCAGGATAGAATGTTTTCTTCCACAGGTCGATGTCTTCGTTCGGGAAAACAGACAGCACAGCCAATTTCGGATTATTATTCAACACGCTGGAATTCATAATATATTCTTTTACCCGCTGACAGTCGTGGCAATCGGGGTCATTGAAGAAAAGCAACACAAAATCTTTCTTGACACCACTCAGGCGTCCTTTCTTTCCGTTGACAAGTGTGTATTCAAAATCAGTAGCTACACTTCCCACCCGGTTCTTCTCAGCCAGTTCCAACCGGAACCGGGGACGAACCTTGCTGATTTCGTCCACACGATTTGAAGCAATGATGTTGCGCAGCACCTCCATGTAATAGTCCTCGCAGTACATGGGCGAATTCGGATCGTAAAGGTATTTATCTGCCAGCTCTACAAAGTGCGCATACATTACACTATCGCCTGCCATTGCCTTATTGAGCAGGGTATCGATACCCGCCTCCGCTTCCTTGAGCGGGGTTTCTTTCAACACTTGCAGGAAGTCGACAAATGCCTGTTCGGTAATCTCCGGACGGCCTTTCTGGGTCGTATCGGCAAAGTTATACCGATCCCAATAGTGAGCGACCAGATATTTGGCTCTGTCTATCGGTTCAACAAGCGTTAACGGAATTTCCGGCAACCTGAACTCTTTATTTTCAACTTGCTGTGCTTTAGGCGACTTCCCACAGGATACCAGCAGGAGCACAATAAAAAAAACATTCTTCATAGTTATACGTCTTTATCATTATAAATTAAATAAAAAACTCCCATTTCCTCCAGGAGAGGAAGTATGGGAGTTTAGTAAATATAGCAAAATTTCTTATTTCGTACTAATCGCGTCTACCCATGAAAATCATCACGTAGTAAATCAAAGTAGCCAGTGATCCTAAAGCGGCAACCACGTAAGTATAGGCAGCCGAACGAAGGGCGTCTTCCGCTTGTTTATGGTTGTAAGAGTTGGTAACGCCTGAACGGCTCAGCCACACCAACGCACGTTTACTGGCATCGATTTCCACCGGAAGGGTGACGAAGCTGAACACAGTTGTAAGGGCAAAGAGGATGATACCCGCCAGCAACAGTTGCGGAAAAGAGTTCAGCAACAAGATACCAGCCAGCAGCAACCACGACATCCACTGAGAAGCGAAAGATACCGCCGGTACCAGTTTGCTACGCAGGGTAAGCGGCGCATAGGCTTTGGCATGTTGCACGGCATGACCGCACTCATGGGCAGCTACCGCAGCAGCCATAACGCTATTGCTCTCGTACACTCCCTCACTGAGATTCACCGTTTTATTGGTAGGGTTGTAATGATCGGTAAGTCTTCCGGGAGTATGTGTTACGGTTACGTCGAATATACCGTTATCATGCAACATTTTCATGGCCACATCGTGTCCCGTCATTCCATTGCTTGTCGGAAGTTTCGAGTATTTTTTGAATTTATTTTGCAAGTTCAGCTGAACCAGCCAACTTACCACGGCTACACCTATAAAGATAACCCATGTTCCTATTCCTATTCCCATCTTTTTCTGTTTTAAAAATTTATATCAACTGACAAACAAATACTTTGCCAATATAAGCCCATATGGTACAAATATACAGAAAAAAAGCAGGAAACGGTTGAAACGCTCCTGCTTTTAGGAAGATTTAAAACTACTCTTCCGTATATCGTTCGATGGTCTGCGCCCTGTCTGGGCCTACAGAAACGATTTTGATCTCTACACCCAGCTGTTCTTCGAGGAAATCGAGGTAAGCGTTGAATTCTTCCGGGAACTCGTCTTCGCTCTGCATCTTTGTCATATCGGTCTGCCATCCGGGAAGTTCCACATAGATGGGTTCCACCGCATCGTTGATGTCATACGGGAAATAATCGATCTCTTCGCCGTTCATCCGGTAAGCCACACATGCCTTGATGCTTTCAAAGCCGTCGAGCACGTCACTCTTCATCATGATCAGCTTGGTCACTCCGTTAATCATGATGGAGTACTTCAACGCTACGAGGTCGATCCAACCGCAACGACGCTTACGTCCGGTTACCGAACCGAATTCATGTCCCAAGGTACAAATCTCATCACCGGTTTCGTCGAACAGTTCCGTAGGGAACGGGCCCGAACCAACACGGGTGCAATAAGCCTTAAAGATACCATATACTTCGCCGATTCTGTTCGGAGCTACTCCCAGACCGGTACATGCACCGGCACAAACGGTATTCGAGGAAGTGACAAACGGATACGATCCAAAGTCGATGTCGAGCATCGTACCTTGTGCACCTTCGCACAGGATACTCTTCCCATCCCGGAGCAGGTTATTGATTTCGTGCTCGCTGTCGACCAGTGTAAACTGTTTCAGGTATTCAATACCTTCGAGCCATTGTTTTTCCAGTTCTTCGAGTTCGTAGGTGAAATTCAGGCTTTTCAGCGTAAGTTCGTGGCGGGCTTTGGCCTGCGCATATTTTTCATCGAATCCATTCAGGATATCCCCTACCCGGAGTCCGGTGCGGCTAACCTTGTCTGTATACGTGGGGCCGATACCTTTTCCGGTGGTACCTACTTTGGCATCGCCTTTGGCCGCTTCGTAAGCAGCGTCGAGCAAACGATGGGTGGGCAGGATAAGGTGGGCCTTTTTCGAAAGATGCAACCGATCCTTCAGACTATGTCCTGAAGCTTCCAGCGCTTCGGCTTCGGCTTTGAACAAAGCCGGATCGAGTACCACGCCATTACCGATAATATTGACTTTATCACCCTGGAAGATTCCCGAAGGGATGGAACGAAGCACATACTTCTGTCCTTCGAACTCAAGCGTATGTCCGGCATTCGGACCACCTTGAAAACGTGCTACCACATCATATCTGGGCGTCAATACGTCGACGACTTTTCCTTTTCCTTCGTCGCCCCATTGCAACCCTAAAAGAACATCTACTTTCATTTTTCCTTACTATTGTTATTATTTATTTTTTTCCGTTTGATGGCACGGGCACACTTTGCACATGTTCCATATATATATAAGGAATAATGTGAAAGTTGAAACCGGCTTAACTTGGTGCTTTCAATCGCATTCTGCAAACTTTCGTTCTGAAACTCGGTCACCTTGCCGCATTGTGTGCATATCTGATGATGATGGGTATCGCGATTGTATGATTTTTCGTATTGGGAGGAGGTGCCGAACTGATGCTTGATGACCAACCGGGCATTGATAAGCAGAATGATGGTATTGTAGAGTGTCGCCCGGCTCACCCGGAAATTCTCCTGCTCCATCATGCGCAAATAGAGCATATCGATGTCGAAATGGCCGTCGATGGAGTATATGGTATCGAGTATTGCGTACCGTTCGGGGGTCTTCCGATGCCCGTTCGCAGTAAGATATTCTGTAAATATCTGCCTCACCGTATCTTTCACATTCTGAATCTCCATATTTCGGCAAAAAATTAGCGCCAACAAAGTTAACCCTTTTTTATGGAAAGCAAAGAATAACGCAAAGTTTTTTATGCAGGAACCGCTTAGTCAGAGAAATCGGCCTGTGTTTCTTCACTAACCATGTTGTAAAGGATTTGCTCTGCTTCGACAGTCGATGTCGAGAGGTTCTCGACCAGGCGGCATACCCGGAAAGCATGTTCCTGGCTGTGCTGCATGTATTTACGAATGGCAAGCAAAGCAGCACTTCGTACATGATAACTTCCTGAGAGAGAAGCACAAATGGCCTGATCCAGGAATTCTTCGGCAACCCGGTCGGTCATATCACCTTTCCTGGCGAGCAAACGGGCGATGGTCAGGAAACCACAGGTCTGCACATACTCCCGCTCATCGGCTATCCAGTGAAATGACTTGGCAGGCGCATAGGGCAAATGTTGAAAAAGATTCATGCAGGTAAGTTCAGCTATCTCCATATGACTGATCTCTTCCACCCAAATATCGGCTATCTCCGGAAAGAAACTGTCGATGGGTTGAAGCATGGCTGCCAGAATTTTGCATTCGCGGATATTTTCATGCCACAAGGCTTGCGCCAATTTGTGGTCTTTCTCGAAAGCGGCGGCTATCTGCCTGATACGGGGAAGTTCCACACCGAAATTCAGTTTGTACTCCACCCCTTTCTCGCGCATGCTTTGCGACACAACTCCGTTCATTCCCAAACGAAGCTGTGTCTTGATATTTCTGATTTGTTCGTTGATGTCCATCGGATCAATCGTTTACGGTAGGCAATACGGAATAATCCTTGCTGTAACGCAGCATCTGGTCGGCATACCCTTCCTCGTAACTGACTGCCACATCTACCACCTTACCCTGGTTCTTTACCAACGTATAGACAGGATTCACAAATCCTTTATAGGGCGATAAATTCAGCTTCTTATAACGTTCCAGCACCTCAGCATGCAATACAGGATCGACCTTCACGGCATACGCCTCTACCAAGGAGCGGGCAGCCTCGAAATCACCAGTCGACTTAATGCGTTGTATCTCTTTCAGCAATGAGCCGAAGAGCGTACGCAACTTACCATAGTCGTTGATCACTACGTATGTTTTGTTTTCCTTTTTCTTCAATTCCACCACACGGTCGGCAGCTCCTTTTTCGAATACCCAACGGGCGATGAGCTGGCGGTTGCGCATGTGCGCTTCTTCGATGTTGTTACCCGGTTCGATGCGTACAAGTTGCGTCATCAATCCGTTCATCAGGAAAGTGTAATATTCGGATTTGTATGCTTCGGCATCGGGAGTCAAACCGAGCTCTACCAACTTGGCATCGGCTACATAGTACAGACCGAATAAGTCGGCACGCGCCTCTTCGATGGTCGAACCGTATGCCCGCAGAGCGTCGGGATCCACGCCGGGAAGCAGTTTACCCGAACCATGCCCCAAGCATTCATGCAGGTCGGTATGCAGGTTGCCCGTAAGATCGCCATATTTCTCCAGCGATTGCTTCTCCATGTCGCTGTAAGCAAACTCGTCGACAAAACCGTTACCATGGGCAGCTTTATTATAGGCATCTGTAATATTACTGATAGTCACCGATTTGGAACCATGGCGGCTGCGTATCCAGTTGGAGTTAGGCAAGTTGATCCCGATCGCCGTGGCCGGATATAAATCACCGGCAAGGATAGCTGCTGTGATTACCTTTGCCGATACCCCTTTCACCTCCTCTTTCTTATAGGCAGCATCCACCGGCGAATGATCTTCGAACCATTGCGCGTTCGAGCTGATCAACTCAGCACGCCGGGTAGCCTCCAGGTCTTTGAAGTTAACAAGCGATTCCCAACTGGCTTTCATTCCAAGCGGATCGCCGTAGGATTCGGTAAACCCATTCACGAAATCGATGCGCGAGTTGAGGTCTTTCAACCAAAGGATGCAATGCTCGTCGAATGTTTTCAGGTCGCCGGTATTGTAGTATTCGATCAGCGTGTGGATGACTGCCTTTTGTTCTTTGTTCTCAGCCACTTGTTCCGCTTTTTCCAACCAAGATACAATCTTCTCGATAGCCGGTGAGTACAGTCCGTTCACCTTCCATACCTTTTCAAAGACCCGTCCGTCTTCTTTTACCAGACGACTGTTGAGCCCATACGAAACCGGCGTTTCATCTGCCGGATCTTTCAGGTCGCTATAGAACTTCTCCGCTTCGGTTTGTGTCACCCCACGGTAGTAGTTGCAGGCGGAAGTAAGCAGTAAGTCCTCTCCATCGGCCTGGTTCACCCGTTTGGGATACAAAGCCGGATCAAACATCACGGGGAACAAACGGTCGCACAACTGCGCGGCAGTCTCTCCTTTTTGCAAAGGTAGCTTTCCGGGAGCCAACGCAAGCACTTCCTTGCGCAGGAATTCCTGCGCGAATCCGGGTATAAACTTCTCGGTTCCGTAATGATGGTGAATGCCGTTCGAGAACCACACCCGTTTCAGGTAAATCTCCATCCCCTTAAAATCGGGCAAAGACTTATCCCCTTTGTAGTTCGTATAAACTGCTTCGAGCGTGCGGCGAATGGCCAGGTTGCATCTTCCGTTCTGGTCGAACAGGATATCCCTTCCTTCCAACGCCGCCTGCGTAAGGTAATACACCAGCTCTTTCTGTGAGAGCGACAGTTCCTCGAATCCCGGAACCTGATAGCGAAGTATCTGTAAATCTGCAAATTGTTCCACTGTATAATGAAAGTTTTCTAATTGTTTTGCCTCAACCGGACGTTGCGCGGAAAGAGGAAGTGTCATTGCTGCCACTGTCATTGTTATCAAATGTTTTTTCATGCACATCCAATATAAAAGGTTATAAAAGACGAAAAGAAACTATTCCAAATTTCGCACTTGGAATAGTTCCTTTTGTATCACGACTTTACGCGCAACTATTTCTTTTTTTCTGCGTGTTTCTTACGATAACCGTTGGGGGTTTCCCCTACATACTTGTAAAATGCAGCATAAAAAGACTGACGATTGGCAAATCCAACCATGGAGCTGATTTCTTCCACATTCTTATCGGCATAACGCTTGTCAGTAAGCATGTGCAAAGCATCTTTTACCCGGTACTCGTTCAATAAGCAGGAGTAATTCTGCCCAAAACGGGAATTCACAACTGCCGAAAGATAACGAGTGTTGGTTTTTAATTCTTTTGCCAAGTCCTTCGCTGAATATTCAGCATCCCTGTACTTTTTCTGAACGACGACTATGTTCAGAATCTTGTCGTACAACTCATCTGCCAATTCTGGTCTAATCAAAGATCTGTAGGCAGCTTTCTTTTCCTTCTTTTCCCTCAAATTGTATGGACGCTTTGCGGGATTTTCTTTCTTTTTGTTTTCTAAATCACTCATTGAATTAACTGGTTAGGGTTTTCAAATTAAGCTCGCTTTCACAGGCAAGCTTAGATGTTACAAATTTCCTACATTATTTTTTAATACACAACTTTTTTTCTTTTAAAATTTGCGAGAAGATATTCAATTTTATGAAAAATACTTTTTGAGAGCCTCTGTATAATAATTTTTAACTAATGAAGAGAGTTGTTCAATGTCCTAAACGTGCATTTTTATCCTAGCCATATGCGAATAAAAACAATCTTAAAATGAATAAAAATATACAAAACAAGAGATATTTCACGCAGAAAAAAAAGCTTAAAAAGAGAAAGATGAGTTTTGCGGAATTTTAATTGTATATTTGCTCCGGTTTCGAACAAACTCTTTATCAGACCTAACATATTCGTATGATTCAGACCCTCAAGAAATACTTCGGTTATGACAGTTTCCGCCCACATCAGGAGGAAATCATCCACCACTTGCTGGATGGCAAAGATTCATTGGTACTCATGCCTACAGGAGGTGGAAAGTCCATTTGCTACCAACTCCCCGCCATTATCTGCGATGGAACAGCCATCGTGGTTTCGCCACTCATTTCACTGATGAAGGATCAGGTGGAATCGCTCCGCGCCAACGGCATTCCAGCGGCCGCACTCAACAGCAGCAACAATGAATCGGACAATTGGGCATTGCGGAAGGCTTGCATGGAAGGAAAGCTGAAACTGCTCTACATCTCGCCCGAAAGACTGATTGCCGAGGCCGACTACTTGCTCAAAGATATGCATATTTCATTTTTCGCCATCGACGAAGCACACTGTATTTCGCAATGGGGACATGACTTCCGGCCGGAATATTCACAGCTCAGTTTTCTGCACCAAAAGTTCGCGCGCGTACCTATAATATCTCTTACCGCTACTGCGGACAAGATTACCCGGAGAGACATCATCAATCAGCTGGGGCTTATCGAACCGAAAGTTTTCATTTCTTCGTTCGATCGCCCTAACTTGAGCCTGACGGTAAAACGGGAATTCGAGCAACGGGAAAAAGGGAAGGCAATACTTGAGTTTATCGGTAAACATTGGGGAGAAAGCGGCATCATTTATTGCATGAGCCGGAGTAAAACGGAGTCTGTGGCGCAAATGCTCCAGAAGCACGGCATACGGGCGGCCGTGTATCATGCCGGATTGTCGAACCGTGACAGGGACCGGGCGCAAGAGGATTTTATCAACGACCGCATACAAGTGGTATGTGCTACCATTGCTTTCGGAATGGGAATCGATAAATCGAACGTGCGGTGGATTATCCATTATAACCTACCCAAGAACATCGAGAGCTATTACCAGGAAATCGGTCGCTCGGGACGCGATGGTCTGCCCAGCGACACAGTGCTTTTTTACTCGCTCAGCGACTTGATTCTACTGACCAAATTTGCAGTGGACAGCGGCCAGCAAAGCATCAATATTGAGAAGCTTCAAAGAATGCAACAATATGCAGAAGCAGACATTTGCAGAAGACGCATTTTGTTAAGTTATTTCGGCGAAATTACCGAGCAGGATTGTGGCAATTGCGACGTCTGCAAGAACCCTCCCAAACGATTCGACGGAACTATTATTGTGCAAAAAGCCCTGAGCGCCCTGATACGGACCGAACAGGAAATCGGAGTCACCGTGCTTATCGACATTCTGCGTGGAACGTACTCACTAACTGTAAAAGAAAAAGGGTACGATAAACTGAAAACATTCGGGGTGGCGCGCGAAATCCCGGGACGCGATTGGCAGGACTACTTGCTGCAAATGCTGCAAATGGGTTATTTCGAAATAGCCTACAATGACAATAACCACCTGAAAATTACAGAAAGCGGATTCAATGTACTGTATGGCCGCAAGCCTGCCATGCTGGTGGAAATCGTTCGTAAAGAGCCGCCTGCTCCCAAAGAGAAAGGGCGGAAAAAGAAAGCGGTTGCCGTTGCCAAGGAACTGCCCATGGGGCAGCCACCCACCGAGGACAAGAACCTGTTCGAAGAACTGCGCGCACTACGCAAGCAACTGGCGGCCGAAGAAAGCCTGCCTCCGTACATCGTTTTAACCGATAAGGTATTGCATCAACTCTGCATCAGCCGGCCGGCTACGCTGGAAGAGTTCGGTAACATAAGTGGTATCGGCGAGTACAAGAAGAGTAAATACGGAAAAGTGTTCATTGAGATCATCCGGAGGTATATATAAGCTACTCTCCTATTTCTTGCATTGTTGCAGACGGTCGCGCAGATCGGCTTGTGGAATACCCAGCGAAATGGCTTTCTCATAATCCTGCTTTGCCATCACCTTTTTCTTCTGCCCCAGATAAATATCTCCACGCACCAGGTAAGCTTCGGCCGACGAGGCATTGAGACTGATGGCTTTATCCACATCGATCAATGCCAGATCGATGTGCGACATCTCTTGCTCCACTCCGGCACGGGCTGTGTATAGCGTGGCATCCTCCGGGTAATCGACCAACAGTTTATTCAGAATATCAAGCGATTCACGATGCTTTCCTTCCTTCATCTCCAGCGTAGCCAATCCCAGCCGGCCGCTGTAATTTTCGGGAGAGACAACCAGCAGTTGTTCATAGTCTACACGTGCCGATGTATAATCATGTTTCGACATGTGGATGAACGCACGCATCAACAAAGACTCAGGCTGTTTCGGGTTCAGCTCCAATATCTCGTTGTAATCGGCCAAAGCCCGGTTCTTCTCATTTTGTTGCAGGTAGAGCGCAGCACGCTCCAACAAGATAGGCACCGATTCAGGAACAGCATTCAATGCCAGAGAATACGACTCAATGGCAGCTTCGTTACGGCCCAGCCGGCTCTGTACCAACCCCAGATTAGAGAACAACACCACATTGCCCTTATTCGCTGGGTCCAGTTTCAATGCTTGCTTGATGATCGCTTCGGCGCGCAACAAACTGTCGGCTTGTATCAATTCTGCCGAATAGTCGGCCAGTTCCTGATAGGTTTGTGCATGCAGCGGCAATAAGCCCAACAGCAACAGACAGGTAAAAAATGTTTTTCTCATACTGAATTAATCTAAAGGATATGCATCAAAAGCAAAAAGTTCGGTTGAAAGGTAACGTTCGCCTGTATCGGGTAGTAATGTCACAATCATTTTTCCGGCAAATTCAGGGCGCATGGCCAACTGACGTGCGGCATATACGGCTGCTCCGGAAGAAATCCCCGCCAGCAAGCCTTCGGTCTGTGCCAGTTCGCGACCGGCACGGATGGCTTCGTCATCGGGAACACCTATAATTTCATCGACTAAAGACGGGTCGTAAATAGCAGGCACAAAGTTGGCACCAATTCCCTGTATGCGATGAGGTGTGGCAAGCCCGCCCTGAAGTACCGGCGAGGCCGACGGCTCCACACCCACCACATAGACGTGAGGATTGTGTTTTTTCAAGGCACGCGCTGTTCCGCAGATCGTACCTGCCGTACCCACACATGCGACCAATACATCAATTTCACCGCATGTATCTTCCCAGATCTCCTCTCCGGTAGTATGCTCGTGTGCGGCTGCGTTAGCGGGATTCTCGAACTGCTGCAAGATGACGGAACCGGGGATCGAAGCTTTCAGTTCCTGCGCTTTCGCTATGGAACCGGCCATTCCCGCTTGTCCATCCGTCAGCACAATCTGTGCGCCTAATGCTTTCAGCAGGTTGCGTCGTTCCAGGCTCATCGTTTCCGGCATGGTCAGTATCAGGCGGTACCCTTTGATAGCCGATACCATCGCCAGTCCCACTCCGGTGTTGCCACTTGTGGGTTCGATAATCGTAGCTCCTCTCGTCAGCCATCCCTTTTCCTCGGCATCTTTGATCATGGAGTGAGCCACCCTGTCTTTCACACTACCACAAGGGTTGAACGACTCCAACTTACCGATCACCGCACGATCTATTCCATATTTCGCACAGTAACCGGATAACTCCATCAGGGGAGTGCGACCAATTAATTCGATTAAATTCTTAGCAATCTTTGACATAACTATCTCTGTTTTATGGCAGTGAACGCGCAAAGATATAGAAAAGAATTGTACCTTTGCGGAGGTACAATCTTTTTTAAGTTTACAAATATGAAAAAAAGAATCGTTGAATTCCTATCCACATACGTACTTTTCGTTGTCATTTTCCTTTTACAGAAGCCTCTTTTCATGGCTTACTACCACACATTATATGCCCCTGACAGTGCCGTCGACTGGCTTAGAGTCATGGGGAACGGACTTCCCCTCGACCTCTCTCTGGCAGGTTACCTTACCATCCTTCCGGGGTTCTTTTTGATCGTTTCGGCATGGACCAACAATAACATTCTTTATAAGTTACGCCGGTTCTACTTCCTGTTTATCGCCATTCTGCTTTCGTGTATATTTATCAGCGATCTCGGGTTGTATGCATATTGGGGATTCAGGCTCGACTCCACCCCGTTGTTTTACTTCTTCTCGTCGCCCAAAGACGCATTGGCGAGTGTCAGCCTCTGGACAGTATTGGCAGGAGTGATTGCCTGGATTGCGTATGCCGCCCTGCTCTACGGTCTGTTTTATATCGTCTTGCTTCGTTCGAAGATGCCGCTTAAGATTCCATTCAACCGCATGTATGTATCTGCTGTGATATTGTTGCTTACCGGTTTGTTGTTCATTCCCATACGGGGAGGCTTTACGGTATCGACCATGAACATAGGAAAAGTTTATTTCAGTTCCGAGCAACGGCTGAACCATGCCGCCATCAATCCTTGCTTCAGTTTGATGGAGTCGTTATCCAAACAAACGGATTTCAGTAAGCAATACCGTTTCCTTCCGCCCGAAGAAGCCGATCGGCTGTTTGCCACAATGACGGACCAGCCGGTTACCTCTGATTCCATACCGGAATTATTCACAACGAAACGCCCCAACATCATCCTCGTCATTCTGGAAGGTTTCTCTTCCCACCTGATGACCACATTGGGTGGCGAACCCGATATCGCTGTCAACATGGATAAGTTGGGACAGGAAGGGGTGCTCTTCACTCATTTCTACGCCAACAGTTTCCGTACTGATCGCGGACTGATGTCTATACTCAGCGGATATCCGGCACAGCCCACCACCAGCATTATGAAATTCCCGCATAAGACACAAAGTTTGCCATCCATCCCCAACAGCTTGCAGAAGGCGGGCTACCAGACCGAATATTACTACGGGGGCGATGCCGACTTTACCAACATGCGTTCGTTCCTGATCTCGGCAGGAATCGAAAAGATCGTATGCGACAAAGATTTCCCCCTCTCGGAACGGCTGAGTAAATGGGGAGCACACGACCATGTGGTATTCAACCGCCTGCTGACCGATCTGCGCGAGCGTTCGTCTCAGACTCCTTTCTTCAAGATATTACAAACATCGAGCAGCCACGAACCATTCGAGGTACCGTTCCGCCGCTTATCCGAAGACCGTCCCAATGCATTCGCCTATGCCGACAGTTGTCTGGGCGACTTCGTACGCCAATACCGCCAACTTCCCGAATGGAAAAACACTGTTATGATTCTGGTTCCCGATCACCAGGGAGCCTACCCGGAGAACCTGAAAAACGAATCGTTCGACCGTTACCAGATACCATTGATTTTCGCGGGAGGGGCTATCAAAGATACCCTGCAGGTAGACGCATACGGTTCACAGATAGATATCGCCGCTACCCTGCTGGCGCAACTGGGATTACCGCACGACAAATTCACGTTCAGCAAAAACTTGCTGAACCCCGATTCTCCCCATTTCGCCTACTTCACCTTCCCCAACTTATTCGGAATGAAAACAGTAGACGACGAAGTGGTATTCGATTGCGAATCGAACAAAGTCGTCAGTCACACAAATCCCAACAAGGAAGAAAACCTTTTGAAAGGGAAAGCGTTCTTACAGAAATTATATGACGATATTGCCAAAAGATAAAAAGAAACGACCATGGATCAATTACACACGTTGGCGAAAGCCGATGAACAGTTATTACTTTTCCTGAACGGTTTTCACAACACGTTCGGAGATCATTTCATGTTCACTTTTACCGGGAAGTTCATTTGGGTGCTGATGTATGCCAGTCTGCTTTTCGTTCTGCTGAAAAGCGTAGAATGGAAAATCGCTTTGGCTTGCGTTGTGGTTATCGCACTGACCATTGTCTTTGCCGACCAGATATGCGCCAGTGTCATCCGCCCGGTGGTAGCCCGCATGCGACCATCGAATCCGGACAATCCCATTTCCGACCTGGTACATATAGTCAACGGAAAAAGAGGCGGGCGGTATGGATTTCCCTCCTGCCATTCCAGCAACTCATTCGGACTTGCTTTCATTGTCATCTACCTCTTCCGCCATCGATGGCTGACCGTATTTATCCTCCTTTGGGCTACCGTTAATTCATATTCGCGCATCTACCTGGGCGTACACTACCCCGGCGACCTGCTGGCGGGTGTTTTGGTAGGATTTCTGGGAGCTACGCTGGCTTACTGCCTCTTCCGGATTATCGCCAAAAAGCAGAAAGTAACGCTTAAACATCCGGAATATGTCATATATACCGGCTTGCTGACTGTTGCAGGTATTCTGTGCTATGCCACTATCATGACACTTTAGATCTGAAAGTGGCATAGCTATTATGTGTAATTGTAATGTCACTACAAAGGAACGATCAAATAGATGCCAAACTTAAACTTCGGTTTATGTTCCAGATAATCCATCAGCACCTTATCGTTCTCTGCCCTGTACATGCCCAACATCAGTACAGTACCCGCTGCCTTTCCTTGCAACACTTCTTCCGTAGTAAGCACCCGTACATCCTCATTCAGGAATACATCCATATTCTCCGAATGCCGGATATACACTGTGGAATAACCTGTCAATTCTTCCAGTTTCGATATCTGCATAGCTTTGCGGCACAACCCGGCATACCCCACCCGGTCGTTGATGTACAGAAGCGCCCATCCACCCACGAAAACAGTGACCAACAGCGAAAGCGCCAACACTTTCATTGCCTTGTATAGTTCTTTACGAAAATACAGGAAGTACAACGTAATACCGCCACCCAGGGTAAGCAGTGCGGCTGCCACATAGATAAGCGCATGGTGCAGATAGATGAGACGTGGTTCGAAGGTAGGCAACAGCATCATCCCGAAAATAGTCAGACAGCACACCACCGTCGGCACAGCCACCGCCAAAGCCAACCAGCGGTTCCACTGCAAACGAGCGAGTATCAGCACCGACAGATACACCATAAACGGGTACACCGGCAACAGGTAGATAGACAGTTTGGAACTGATGCACGAAAGCAGCACGAATGTACTAAGCGTCACCGTCAGAAAGAAACGCTCCATATCCGAACGGATATAGCCACGAATCCAGCCCACCACAAGCAGACCGACAAGCAGCAACGACCAGGGAGCCAGTGCATACCACATCGTTATCAGGTAATAATAGAAGGGGCCTTCATGATGGAATGAGTTGATGGCCCGATCCACCGTCTGATGAACCAACAAGTTGTGCAGATACTCCCCACCCGCTTCCCGGTACACAGCCGTAAACCAGATTCCGCACCCCACCAGCAGCACCAGCCACGTTCTCCATCCCCAATAGCGACCAATGGTACGAATATGCTTTGTCAGCAACAGAAAGAGCAGGGTCGAGACCAAAGGAATCAGCAGTCCCAACGGTCCTTTGGTAAACAGCGCCAGAAAGAGGTAAACAGGAAACAACCATCTATCCCGACGAATATTTCCCTCCTCTTTCAATAAGGTATAGAAGGTATACAAGGAGAGTATGATGAAGAACGTCATCAGCATATCCATGCGAAGTATAATGGCTCCGCCAAGGAATAATCCGCAACTCATCAACATCAAGCCGGCCATCACCCGGTCGGCATCCGGATTTTCGCGCCTCACCCATTTGTCCATTACCGCCACTATGCCCAGTGCCGGAAGAACGGAAAACAGGGAAAGAATCCCCATATAGTACCCTCCGAACAGCCATTTGCACAACATCAATATCCAGAAGTAGAGCGGTGGCTTATCGGCATAGGGAATGCCTTGATTGGTAAAGGTGAAGAAATGACCATTCGCCAACGCTTCATTGGCAATGCTCAGATAGCGCAATTCATCGACAGGGGTATAATCGCGCAAGATTAATACCGGCAGCAAAGCTACGAGAATCACTAAATAATGCTTACTTTTCATAATTAGGTTGTTGTATTGTAACCCGACGACCAATAGGCCATGAAGGGTAGGTTTATCACTTCATAGCAACAACTTAACTACTGTAAAGGTTTTATGATATTCTTTACTTTCTCCGGAGACCAATAAAAAAAGTCCGGTAACGCAACCGTGCGCACCGGACCTCCAGGTTTCCGAAAAAACCTCTGTATTCTTGGGTTATACCGTACGAATGTAGTCAGCGATCCATTGACCCACTTCCGAACATTTGTAAGATTTCTCACCTTCCACCTGAATATCCTGTGTACGGATATTTTTCGCCATCGATGCATCAACCGCTTCGCGGATCAATGCTGCTTCTGCCTTCAGTCCGAAAGCATAGTCGAACATCATAGCAGCCGAAAGGATGGTAGCCAACGGGTTAGCAATATCCTGTCCGGCAGCTTGCGGCCAGGAACCGTGAATGGGTTCGAATACCGAAGTGTACGTACCGATGGAAGCCGAAGGAAGCAATCCCATGGAGCCGGTGATCACCGATGCTTCGTCGGTCAGGATATCGCCGAACATATTTTCAGTCACCATCACGTCGAACGAAGTAGGCCATTGAATAATGCGCATGGCAGCATTGTCTACAAACATGAACTCGGTTTCTACTTCCGGATATTTCGGAGCGATTTCTTTAGAGACTTCACGCCACAAACGAGAAGTAGCCAGTACGTTGGCTTTGTCTACAATGGTAAGTTTCTTGCGACGCTTCATAGCATATTCATAAGCCAGCGTGACGATGCGTTCCACTTCTTCGCGGCTGTACACACACGTATCATAAGCCGTATTTCCATCTTCACTACGACCTTGCGGGCGACCGAAGTACATACCTCCGGTCAACTCGCGGATGCACATAAAATCGGCACCACGTACCAGTTCCGCGCGCAACGGCGATTTATGGATCAGACTTTCGAAAGTTGCCACCGGACGGATGTTGGCATACAAACCGAGTTTCTTGCGCATGGCAAGCAAACCTTGCTCGGGACGAACCTTGGCGGAGGGGTTGTTGTCGAACTTCGGATCGCCTACGGCGCCAAACAACACCGCATCACTCTTCATACAGAGTTCATGCGTTTCGTCGGGATACGGATTGCCTACCTGGTCGATGGCGGTAGCTCCGCAAATTCCATACTCATAAGTTAACTCATGTCCGAATTTCTCACAAACAGCCTTGGTGGCTTCGAGCGCCACACTGATAATCTCGGGACCAATTCCGTCGCCCGGTAGGACAGCAATATTCAATTTCACGTTATTCGTTATTTTATTGTTCGATTATATTTAGCATTTTGATGGTAGCTTTGATGGCAGCTTCCGTCTGGTCGGCATCGAGCCCACGGGTGCGGAACACCTTGTCGTTATAGTTCCATGTGATGACCGTTTGCACAAAAGCATCGGTACGCCCACCGGGAGGAATGGTTACGGCATAGTTGATCAGCATCGGGAATTTCCGCCCCAGTGTCACCTTATATATTTTACGCAAGGCACGCACAAACGCATCGTACTGACCGTCGCCCGACGAGCTCTCCTCGTAGCGTTTTCCGTCGATATCGATGCTCAGCGTAGCCATCGGCTTCAGACCATTGGCCAGCGTCACAAAGTAGCTCTTCAGCTGCACCTTGTTGCCGATGCCTTCCTGCTTCAATACATCCGAAATGATGTATGGTAAGTCTTCCTGCGTCACCAACTCTTTTCTATCACCCAGTTCGATGATACGTTCCGTCACTTTCTTCATCGATTTCTCGTCTAGTTCCAGACCGAGCGATTCGAGATTCTTGCGGATATTGGCCTTGCCCGATGTCTTGCCGAGCGCATACTCCCGTACCCGTCCGAAGCGTTCGGGAAGCAGGTCGTTGCAATACAGGTTGCTTTTGTTATCGCCATCGGCATGCACACCGGCTACTTGCGTGAACACATTCTCACCCACGATGGGTTTGTTGGCAGGAATAATGATGCCGGAATACGATTCCACCACCCGGCTCACATCGTTCAGACGACTCTCGTCGATATTGGTACTTGCATTGAAATGGTCTTTCAGGATAGCCTGCACACTGGCCAACGGTGCATTACCGGCACGCTCGCCCAAGCCATTGATCGTCGTATGAAGCCCTTTTACCCCACCCAGTACAGCAGCCAGCACATTGCTCACCGCCAGGTCGTAATCATTGTGTCCGTGGAAATCGAAATGAGTATTGGGATATTTTCTCACCATCTTGCGGATGTACTCCAACGCCTGCAACGGATTTAGGATGCCGAGCGTATCGGGCAACATGAAACGTTTGATGTTCGTTTTCTTCAACGCTTCCATCATCTGGAATACATACTCGGGAGCATCTTTCATGCCATTGCTCCAGTCTTCGAGGTACACATTGACTTCGATGTCGAGCTCATTGGCATAATCCACCACACCAAGGATATCCTCGATATGCTCTTCCGGTGTTTTCTTCAACTGGCAGGTGCAGTGCCGCAACGATCCCTTGCATAGCAGGTTGATTACCCTGCATCCGGTGGAGTGAATCCAGTCGAGCGAGTTGTGCCCGTCGACGAATCCCAGTACTTCCACCTTGTGCAACAGGTTGCGCCGTGCCGCCCAGTCGCAGATCATCTTCACCGCATCGAATTCCCCGTCGGAGACACGCGCAGAGGCCACCTCCACACGGTCTACCTTTAGTTCTTCGAGCAGCAGACGGGCGATCATCAGTTTCTCATGAGGTACGAACGATACTCCGCTGGTCTGTTCACCATCGCGGAGCGTCGTATCCATGATCTCTATTCTCGGAGCATTACTGTTCATTGTTTTGCCTTTTCAAACGCTTCAATCTTATCCTTATTCGATAGCAGGAAGTCGATATCGTCCAATCCATGTTCCAGGCAGTGTTTCTTGTAGGAATTGATCTCGAACGTTTCACTCTTGCCCGTTGCCTTGTTGGTGATGGTTTGTGCAGGCAGGTCGACTTCCACTTCCATGGTCGGGTCGGCATAGATCGACTCGAAAAGTTCAGCCAGGAACGCTTCGCTCACCACCACCGGCAACACGAAATTGTTCAGCTCGTTATTTTTGTGAATATCGGCGAAGAAGCTCGATACCACCACGCGGAAACCATAGTCGGCAATAGCCCAGGCAGCGTGTTCACGACTCGAACCAGAGCCGAAGTTCTTTCCGGCCACCAATACTTTTCCTCCGTAAGTGGGGTTGTTCAGTACGAATGACTCAATCTTGTTGTCCTGCTTGTCGAACCGCCAGTCGCGGAACAGGTATTCGCCAAAACCTTCTTTAGTAGTTGCTTTAAGAAAACGGGCAGGAACAATCTGGTCGGTGTCCACATTCTCCAACGGAAGGGGCACACAGGTACTTGTCAGTATATTGAATTTTGCTTTCATCTGAATGCGGATTTAATTAAAGGAATACTCTGGGGTCAGTTATCTTACCGGTTACGGCGGCGGCAGCGGCTACCAGCGGACTGGCCAGCAACGTGCGGGCTCCGGGCCCCTGGCGACCTTCGAAGTTACGGTTGCTCGTAGAAACCGAATACTTACCGGCCGGTATCTTGTCTTCGTTCATGGCCAGACAAGCCGAACATCCCGGTTGACGGATGGCGAAACCGGCTTCGGTAAACACCTTGTCCAGTCCTTCCGCACGGATCTGCTTGTCTACTTCCCACGATCCGGGAACAATCCACACAATCACGTTGTCGGCTTTCTTCTTTCCGGCCACGATAGATGCGAAAGCACGGAAGTCTTCGATACGGCCATTGGTACACGAACCGATAAATACATAGTCGATCGTTTTTCCGATCAACGACTCACCGGCATTCAGTCCCATGTATTCCAGCGACTTGGCATACGACACTTTGGCCGCTTCATTCATTGCATCGGCCACCGGCACATGCTGCGTGATGCCCATACCCATTCCCGGGTTGGTTCCGTAGGTGATCATCGGTTCAATATCGGCAGCTTCGTACGTGATTTCTTTGTCGAACACTGCATCGTCATCGCTCTTCAATGTCTTCCAGTAAGCCAGCGACTGTTCCCATTCTTCACCCTTTGGAGCATTCTCACGTCCATTGATGTAAGCGAACGTTGTTTCGTCCGGAGCAATCATACCGCCACGGGCACCCATCTCGATAGAGAGGTTGCACAAGGTCAACCGGCCTTCCATACTCAGGTTGCGTACCGCTTCACCGGCATATTCCACAAAGTAACCGGTCGCACCGCTGGTGCTCACTTTGGCAATGATATAGAGCGCCATATCCTTGGCCGTTACCCCTTTGTCCAACGTACCGTTCACGGTGATGCGCATGGTCTTCGGTCTGGATTGAAGGATGCATTGCGAAGCCAGCACCATTTCCACCTCGCTGGTTCCGATACCGAAAGCGATAGCGCCCATGGCACCGTGAGTCGATGTGTGCGAGTCGCCGCAAACGATGGTCATACCCGGCAGGGTGTAACCGCGTTCCGGACCTACTACATGGATGATACCGTTTCTCGAATTCATCATACCGAAGTGTGTCAATCCGAATTCTTCGGCATTCTTAGCAAGCGTATCCACTTGTGTGCGGGAGATCACGTCTTCAATCGGTTTATCCTGGTTACGCGTCGGCGTATTATGGTCGGGCATACAAATAATCTTCTCCGGGCGCAGGCACTTGATGCCTCTGGCGCGCATTCCTGCGAACGCCTGCGGACTGGTAACTTCGTGACAGAAAAGTCTGTCGATGTAGAGTTGCGTAGGACCATCTTCTACTGTGGTCACTACATGTGCATCCCAAATCTTGTCAAATAATGTATTCATCTTTTTGGTTTAATATGAATGAGACTGGTTATTGTGCAAATTTATTAATACAGTCGATATATGCCTCGACCGAAGCGGCAATGATATCGGTATTGGCACCGAAACCGTAGTATACCTGGTTGTCGTGTTCTACCTGCATGTGTACCTTACCCACATCGTCGCTTCCCTTGCTGATGGCCTGAATGGTAAATTCTTTCAAGGTCATATGGCGATCAATGATCTTCTTCAGAGCCTTGATAGCTGCGTCTACCGGACCATTTCCACTGGCAGCCGCTTCGAACTTCTCACCGGAGATATTCAACCCCAAACTGGCTACCGAACGGACACCTACTCCACTCGTTACCTGCAAGTATTCCATCTTGATGCGATGGTTGCGGCTTCTTTCCGCTCCGGCAAGCAAGAGGATGTCGTCGTCCTGAATGTCTTTCTTCTTGTCGGCCAACTTAAGGAACTTTTCGTACACTTCGTCCAACTTATCCTGCTCCATGTCTACGCCAAGTACCGAGAAACGATGCTTCAATGCGGCACGTCCGCTACGGGCTGTCAATACGATGGAGCTGTCATCGATTCCCACATCGCGCGGATTGATGATTTCGTAGGTTTCCATATTTTTCAACACGCCATCCTGGTGAATACCCGACGAGTGTGCAAACGCATTCCGTCCCACGATCGCCTTGTTAGGCTGTACCGGCATGTTCATCAGGCTCGATACCATGCGGCTCGTTGGGTAAATTTTCTGTGTATTGATGTTGGTTTCGATGCTGATTTCCTTGTGACTTTTCAGAATCATAGCTACCTCTTCCAATGCCGTGTTTCCGGCGCGTTCGCCGATACCGTTGATGGTAACCTCTACCTGGCGGGCACCGTTCAGGATACCGCTCATGGTATTGGCAGTAGCCATACCGAGGTCATTGTGACAGTGTGTAGAGATAATCGCCTGGTCGATGTTGCTCACATGCTCTACCAGATACTTGATCTTGGCTCCATACTCATCAGGCAAACAATAGCCCGTTGTATCGGGAATGTTCACCACAGTTGCTCCCGCCTTGATCACTGCCTCGATAACCCGCGCCAGATAAGCATTATCCGTACGACCGGCATCTTCGGCATAAAACTCCACCTCGTCTACAAAACGGCGGGCATACTTCACGGCTGCCACTGCGCGTTCAATAATCTCTTCCCGGTTGGAATTGAATTTATATTTGATATGCGAATCAGAAGTACCAATACCCGTGTGAATACGTTTGTGTTTAGCATATTTCAGTGCTTCGGCAGCCACCTCGATGTCTTTCTCTACGGCACGCGTCAGTGCGCAAATGGTGGGCCATGTCACCGCTTTCGAAATCTCAATCACCGATTTGAAGTCTCCCGGGCTCGATACCGGGAATCCCGCTTCGATCACATCCACTCCCAATGCTTCCAATGCTTTGGCCACCTGAATTTTTTCGACTGTATTCAACTGGCATCCCGGCACCTGTTCACCATCACGAAGGGTGGTATCAAAAATAAATAACCTATTGTCCATTTTCTTAAAGTTATAAGATATTAGTAATTTCCTCCATAAAAAAAGCCTTTCGCACTTGGAAGTGGAAAGGCTCTCGTATATTTACACTATACACATCTACGCACAGCACCCACTCCCACTAACCTTTGCCAGCAGAATAATAATACCACACAGTAGAATATGTATAAATGATTGATTCATCTTCGTCTCTTTTTTAATTTGACCCTGCAAAGGTAGGGATTTTTTCCTTACCACCAAACGAAACGTTACTTTTTTACTGAAAAACATTTCATTTTATAAGAATAAAGAATATTTAAAAGAGAAAATATTACCTGACTATCTAAGAATAGGGTGTATACAACAAGAGAGGAATAAAGTTCTCGTCCGCTTTATTCCTCTCCTATTAATGGATTTAATTTCCCAAATCAGCTTCTAACAGCTTTCAGCATGTCTTACTTCTTTTCCTGGCAGCAAGCTGTGGAGTCTTTCTTACAGCAAGCGGTAGAATCTTTCATGCAGCAAGTTGTTGAGTCTTTGTCGCAAGTTTTAGTAGAATCGCAACATACAGTTGTAGAGTCAGCAGCCGATGCAGAGTCAGCAGCTTTTTTGTTACCACAAGAAGTTACGCCGAAAGCGAATGCAACTGCTACAGCTGCCAAAAATACCTTTGTCTTCATAATTCAAATAATTGCTTTAAATTGTTACATAATTAGTGCGTGGCAAAGATAAGACATTTATTCCGCTTTTCCAAAACATGCCCCAAAGCTATCTAAACGCAAAAAAGCCTTTCCGTATTTCTACGAAAAGGCTTTTCAAAAGATGGCGGCTACCTACTCTCCCACTATTACGCAGTACCATCGGCGTGACAAGGCTTAACTTCTCTG
>JAVBVD010000039.1:0-109273 GCA_031554635.1 Bacteroides sp. | reverse complement strand
TCTTTCTTTTCCATATGTGAGTTTTTGAATACAAAAGAAGAAAAGATATACGAAATATCAAACAAATCACAGAAATAATAGGCAAAGAGATTAAATAAATGGTGATTCAGCTTTGAACGTCAAATACTGGACACCCTACCTGTAAGGGCGTGAGTATGAGTTCGGCTTATGCCCTTACAGGGCGCAAAGGTAGTAACCCATTCCCATCGGGCGTTGCCCGATGCTATTGCTAACGCCCCGTTGGGGCAAGGAGGGAAGGAAACGGAATCATAAAATCATTTTATAGTTTTTTTTCATTCCCAATGATTACAAAACGCTCCGAAAAGAGTCTAAAGAGTGTAAAATACTTAAAACTATCATTATAAGATGAAGAAAAAAGTCATGTTAGCCGTTTGCGCTGCTGCATTGCTGGCGCCGGTTTCGGTTGTAAAGGCACAATACCCGCAAGAACCCCCCGAGGTGAAAGCCGAAGTGAAAAGAATGATGGACGAAGAATATCGCCTGTCCGATGAAGCATGGGCCAAAGCGTTGCCTATTATTAAACAGGAGGCCAAGGAAGGTCGTCCGTATATTCCATGGGCAGCCCGCCCGACAGATTTGCCGGTGGCTAAGATTCCTTCTTTCCCGGGTGCGGAAGGTGGTGGCGGATACAGCTTCGGTGGCCGTGGTGGTAAGGTTATCACCGTAACCAACCTGAACGACCGTGGACCGGGTTCGTTCCGCGCAGCCTGCGAAGAGGGTGGTGCCCGTATCATCGTGTTCAACGTGGCAGGTATCATCAGACTGAAAACCCCGATCATCGTACGCGCTCCTTACCTGACCATTGCCGGGCAAACAGCTCCGGGCGACGGTGTTTGTATCGCAGGTGAATCGTTCTGGGTAAATACACACGACGTAGTGGTACGCCACATGCGTTTCCGCCGCGGTGAAACCGGCGTAGGACGTCGTGACGACTCGTTCGGTGGCAATCCGGTGGGTAACATCATGATCGACCACTGTTCGTGCAGCTGGGGATTGGACGAAAACATCTCGTTCTATCGCCACATGTTCGATCCGGAAGACGGAAGCAAGGAACTGAAACTCCCCACCGTGAACGTAACCATTCAGAATACCATTTCTTCACAGGCGCTCGATACGTACAACCATGCATTCGGTAGTACGCTCGGCGGCGAGAACTGCTCGTTCATGCGCAACCTGTGGGCCAGCAACGGCGGACGTAACCCGTCGATCGGTTGGAACGGGGTGTTCAACTTTGTAAACAATGTATTGTACAACTGGGTACACCGCTCGGTAGACGGCGGCGACTACACCGCTCTGTACAACATCATCAATAACTACTACAAACCAGGTCCGCTTACGCCCGTAAACTCCAATGTAGGACACCGTCTGGTGAAACCGGAATCCGGACGTAGCAAACTGGGTTACTTCGTATTCGGCCGTGTGTATTGCAACGGTAACGTAGTAGAAGGCAACGAAACGGTGACGAAAGACAACTGGGCAGGTGGCGTACAGGTTCAGGAACAACCCAACACCGACGGTTATACCGAGAATATGCGTTGGAACGAACCGTTCCCGATGCCCGAATTCCCCATCATGACTGCCAAGGAATCGTATGACTTCGTATTGAAAAATGCCGGAGCTACCTTCCCCAAACGCGACATCGTGGACGAACGTGTGATTAATGAAGTTATCACAGGTAAGCCTTACTTCATCGAAGGCCTGGACCCGGAATCGTTCTACCAGTTCAAATACCGTCGTTTACCGAACGATTCGTATAAGAAAGGTATCATCACCGATATCAGCCAGGTAGGCGGTTATCCCGAATACAAAGGCGAACCGTATGTAGATACCGATGGCGACGGAATGCCCGACGCATGGGAGAAAGCCAACGGCCTGAACCCGAACGACCCGTCGGATGCTATCAAGGACTGCACCGGCGACGGATACACCAACATCGAGAAGTACATCAACGGTATCAGCACCAAGAAGAAAACCGACTGGACCAACCCGAAGAACAACTACGACACGTTGGCCAAGAAGGGTAAATTGATGTAATCCGAATAAGATTCAGCATGAAGAAAGTTTTTTTTATACTAACGATGCTTGTGGCAGCCATGGCTGCCCAAGCCATCGACTTGAACTCGGCCAACCGCGATCCGAAGTACGTGGAATCCATCGTAAAACGTTCGCAGAAGATCGTCGACTCACTGGACATCGCCGATACGAAGGTAGCGGAAGAAGTGTGCAAAGTGATAGCCAACCGTTATTTCGAGTTGAACGACATCTACGAAACACGCGACGCGAAGGTGAAAGCCGTGAAAGATTCCAAAATCACCGGAGCCGATAAAGACAACGCGCTGAAAGCGGCCGACAACGAAAAGGATGCGGCGTTGTACCGTTCGCACTTCGCATTCCCGGCCACACTGTCGCTCTTCCTCGACGAAAAGCAGATCGAAGCCGTGAAGGATGGAATGACCTACGGAGTGGTAAACGTGACCTACGTAGCCACCACCGACATGATTCCCACGCTGACTGCCGAAGAAAAAGCGCAGATCTACGCCTGGCTGGTCGAAGCCCGTGAACTGGCGATAGATGCCGAGAACTCGAACAAGAAACACGAGGTATTCGGCAAATACAAAGGACGTATCAACAACTACCTTTCGAAGCGTGGTTACGACCTCGTGAAGGAGCGTGAAGGATGGTACGAACGCATCAGAGCCCGTGGTGGAAAGATTTGATTGACAGATAATAGTTGTTCGTTAGAAGAGAGGGATGTTCCGGTTCGCCGGAATGTCCCTTTTTTATTGGGTTTTTGAGTACATTTGACTATATTTACCGTCTATAAATAAAACAAAATACAAATCTACAGCAATGAATAAACTGAAATGTGTATGGGCCGTGCTTTGCCTGCTCATACTGGCATCGTGCGGTAAGGGAGAAGAAAAGGAATATTACGTGTTTACCTCCTTCCACGAACCGGCTAACGAAGGTTTGCGCTATCTGTACAGCGAAGATGGCATCCATTGGGACAGTATACCCGGAGTATGGTTGAAACCGGGAGTGGGAAAACAGCAATTGATGCGCGACCCGTCGATGGTTCGCACGCCGGACGGCATGTTCCACCTGGTATGGACCAGCAGTTGGAAGGGCGATTACGGCTTCGGCTATGCCTGCTCGAAGGACCTGGTGAACTGGAGCGAGCAGAAGTTTATTCCCGTCATGGAAGACGAGCCTACCACGGTCAACGTATGGGCGCCCGAACTCTTCTACGACGACGAGAAAGAGCAATTCATGGTAGTATGGGCATCGTGCATCCCGGGACGCTTCGAACGGGGCATCGAGGACGATGACAACAACCACCGTTTGTATTATATCACTACAAAAGACTTCCAGACCATTTCCGAGCGCAAGCTGTTCTACGACCCGGGATTCAGCTGCATCGACGCCGTGATTGTGAAGCGGGCACCGCAGGATTACGTCATGGTGGTGAAGGACAACACCCGTCCGGAACGCAACCTGAAGATCGCTTTCGCCAAAGATGCCGAAGGCCCGTACTGCGAAGCTTCGGCACCGTTTACCGAAGGCTTTGTCGAAGGCCCCTCGGTGGAGAAAATAGGAGAGGACTACTACATCTACTTCGACGTGTACCGGAGGAAAATATACGGTGCCATGCGTACCAAAGACTTCATCCACTTTACTGACGAGACTTCCAACGTGTCGGTCCCCGAAGGACATAAGCACGGAACCATATTCAAAGCATCCCAATCGACGGTGCAATCCTTGTTAAAAGCTTCTGAAACCCTAAAAGCTTCCTTATGACGAACAGAAAACTCTTGATTATCCCTGCGGTACTCGCCGTCCTCTCCGTACCTGCGCTGGCACAGGACAGGATTCACTACACCGGTACCGAGTTATCGAACCCTACGTATCACGACGGACAGTTGAGCCCCGTCGTGGGTGTACACAATATTCAGGTGATGCGGGCCAACCGCGAATTCCCCGACGTGTCGAATGGAGGCGGATGGACGTATAACCACCAGCCGATGCTGGCATACTGGAACGGACGCTTCTACCTGCAATACCTGGCCGACCCGGTGGACGAGCACGTACCGCCCTCGCAAACGTATCTCATGAGCTCGAAAGACGGATACACCTGGACAAATCCCGGAATCGTGTTCCCGCCCTACAAAGTGCCCGACGGTTATACCAAACCGGAGCGTAGCGATGTGGCCAAGGACCTGATTGCCATCATGCACCAGCGGGTAGGTTTCTATGTGTCGAAATCGGGCCGACTCATCACCATGGGCAACTACGGGGTGGCTTTCGATAAGAAGGACGATCCGAACGATGGAAACGGCATTGGCCGTGTGGTGCGCGAGATCAACAAGGACGGCTCCTACGGACCGATCTACTTCATCTATTACAACCACGGTTTCAGCGAAAAGAACACGGACTATCCGCACTTCAAAAAAAGCAAGGACAAGGAATTCGTCAAGGCTTGCCAGGAGATACTCGATAATCCGCTGTACATGATGCAGTGGGTGGAAGAGGCCGACCGCGAAGATCCGCTCATCCCATTGAAGAAAGGATACAAAGCTTTCTGCTGCTATACGCTGCCCGACGGACGCATCGTTTCCCTGTGGAAACACGCACTGACCTCGATCACTGAAGACGGTGGCCGTACCTGGGCCGAGCCGGTACTCCGCGCCAAAGGTTTCGTGAACAGCAACGCCAAGATATGGGGGCAACGCCTGAGCGACGGCACGTACGCTACCGTGTACAACCCTTCGGAATACCGTTGGCCGCTCGCCATCTCCCTGAGCAAGGACGGACTGGAATACACCACGCTGAACCTGGTAAACGGCGAGGTGCCGATGATGCGCTACGGCGGTAACTACAAATCGTACGGACCGCAATACGTTCGCGGTATTCAGGAAGGCAACGGCACTCCCGAAGACGGCGATATGTGGGTATCGTACAGTATAAACAAGGAAGACATGTGGGTGGCACGCATCCCCGTTCCGGTGGAAACCGATGCGCATGCCCATGCCAACGATAACTTCGCCAACTACAAGTCGTTGAGCCAGCTCACCAACTGGAATATCTACTCGCCCGTATGGGCACCGGTGTCACTGGACGGAAAGTGGCTCACACTGCAAGACAAAGATCCGTTCGACTATGCCAAGGTGGAACGCAAGATACCCGCATCGAAGAACCTCAAAATATCGTTCGACCTCCAGGCCGGACAGAACGACAAAGGCAACCTGCAAATCGAATTCATGAATGCGAACGGCATTGCCTGCTCACGTCTCGAGCTGAGTGCCGACGGGGTGTTCCGTGCCAAAGGCGGTGCCCGTTCCGGCAACCTGATAAATTACGAAGCCGGTAAAACCTACCACGTGGAGGCTGTTCTCACGGTGGAAGATCGCAACATACAGATTACCATCGATGGCAAGAAAGCCGGAACACGTATGCTCTATGCTCCGGTGGCATCCATCGAACGGGTGGTATTCCGCACGGGCGCCGTACGCAATTTCCCCACACCCGATACGGAACCCGACCGCGACTGGGATGTACCCAACGCCGGTGCGCAAGAACCGTTGGCCGTATTCAAGATTGCCAATGTGCAGACTTCCTCTACCGATAAAACCGCTTCGGCTGCCTTCCTGAATTACAACAATTTCAGCCGTTACGCCGATTACTTCAACCACATGGAGGACGAGAACATCGCCCAGGCCATTCCCAACGCCCAGGCTTCGGCTTGGATGGAAGAGAATATCCCACTGTTCGAGTGTCCGCAGAAGAACTTTGAAGAGATGTACTACTTCCGCTGGTGGAACCTGCGCAAGCACATCAAGCAGACACCCGTGGGCTATGGCATGACGGAATTCCTCGTCGAACGCTCGTATGCCGATAAGTACAACCTCATTGCCTGCGCCATCGGTCATCACATTTACGAAAGCCGCTGGCTGCGCGATCCGAAGTACCTCGACCAGATTATTCACACCTGGTACCGTGGCAATGACGGCGGCGCCATGGCGAAGATGGACAAGTTCAGCTCGTGGAATGCCGATGCCATGATGGGCCGCTATCTGGTTGACGGCGACAAGGCCTTCATGCTCGATATGCTGAAAGACCTCGACACGGAATACAAGCGTTGGGAACGCACCAACCGCCTGAAGAACGGTCTGTACTGGCAAGGCGATGTGCAGGACGGTATGGAAGAGTCGATCAGTGGCGGACGCAAGAAGCAATACGCCCGCCCCACCATCAACAGTTACATGTACGGCAATGCCAAGGCGCTCTCGATGATGGGCATCCTGGCTGGTGACGAGAACATCGCCATGAAATACGCCCTGAGAGCCGACACACTGAAACAGTTGGTACAGGATAAGTTGTGGAACACCCGTCACGGTTTCTTCGAAACACAGCGTACCGACTCGTCGGCCAATGTACGTGAGGCTATCGGTTACATTCCCTGGTACTTCAACCTGCCCGCTGCCGGCACATACGACAATGCCTGGAAGGAAGTGATGGACGAGAAAGGTTTCTCAGCTCCTTATGGCCTGACTACCGCCGAACGTCGTCACCCGGAATTCCGTACGCACGGCGTAGGCAAGTGCGAGTGGGACGGTGCCATCTGGCCGTTTGCCTCGGCACAGACGCTCACCGCCATGGCCAACTTTATGAACAACTATCCGCAATCGGCTTTGACCGACAGCGTGTACTTCCGCCAGATGGAACTGTACGTGGAATCGCAATACCACCGCGGACGTCCGTACATCGGCGAGTATCAGGACGAAGTGACCGGTTACTGGCTCAAAGGCGACCAGGAACGGAGCCGTTACTACAACCACTCTACCTTCAACGACCTGATGATTACGGGACTCGTCGGTCTTCGTCCACGCATGGACAACACCATCGAGGTGAATCCGTTGATCCCTGCCGATAAGTGGGATTGGTTCTGCCTGGACAATATCTTGTACCACGGTCGTAATCTGACCATTCTGTGGGATAAAAACGGCGATCGTTACCATGCAGGAAAAGGTTTACGTATATTTGTGGACGGAACAGAAGTAGGTCATGCCGATTCGTTGACCCGGATCGTTTGTAAGGACGCACTGAAATAGAGCCGGACGATTATCCTAAGGAGATAGCCAAATATCCTCTTAGGATAATTTCATATCACCTTGGGATAATTATTTATCCTCTTACGATAATATTTTATCCTCCTAGGATATCAAAAAAATAGGATATGAGAAAAACAATATCATTACTGTTATTGATCCTTTGCCTGCCGCTTTGCGCGCAGGCAAAAGGTCTTTTTATAGACAAGCTTACCGTGGGCTTGCAAGAAGGCTTAGCCATTGTCGATAAAGACAATTCAAGCCTGGGTTGGACGTTGAAATCCAACGAAAACGGAACCTACCAAACAGCGTATCAAATAGAAATGCGTTCGTTGGAAAGTAATTGGAAGTACGATAGTAAAAAGTCTCTTTCATCGGATAGCCAGTTCATAAGAAATATAGGAAACTATAGCGGAAAATATGCCTGGCGGGTACGTGTATGGGACGAAACCGATACGCCTTCCGAATGGAGTCCCGAAGCTGTTTTTATCTATAGCCCCACCTTTTGGGAGGGAAAATGGATAGGAGCCATCACCAACAAAGATGCCTGTTTACCCGAAGGACGCAAATTCCACGGCTCAGAGCTTAAAAATCCTGAGGTAAAAAAAGCATGGGAGCAGATGGATACATTGGCCACCAAAAGCATTATCCTACGCAAATCGTTCCGGGCAGATAAAACCATTGCCGATGCTACGGCTTATGTATGCGGATTAGGTCATTACGAATTCTCGCTCAATGGCGTAAAGGTGGGCGATGGCGAATTCACCCCGTTGTGGAGCGATTACGACAAAACGGTGTATTACAATATCTACGACGTCACCTCCCTGTTACAGACAGGCGAGAACGTAGCCGGCGTACTACTGGGCAACGGCTTCTACAACGTATTCGGTGGTGGTCGGTATACCAAATTGCAGATAGCATTCGGTGCTCCCACCTTACGCATGAAGCTGACAGTAAAATATACGGACGGAACAAAGGAAGAGATTTTCTCGGACGACAGCTGGAAGTACACGTTCAGCCCCATTACCTTCAACACCATCTACGGCGGCGAAAGTTACGATGCCCGTCTGGAACAAAAGGGATGGGACAAACCCGGCTTCAACGACGCTGCCTGGCGTCCGGTAGTGATTCAGGAAGGCCCTAAAGGACAACTTCGTCCGCAAATGGCACCTCCGGTAAAGATCATGGAACGCTACAAGGTGCAAAAGGTCACCCGCTTTACTACGGAGCAGCTGGCATCGGCCACGCTGGCAACCAAACGTACCATCGACCCATCGGCAGTAGTGCTGGATATGGGACAAAACCTGGCCGGTTTCCCGGAGATTACCGTTCGCGGAAAGAAAGGACAGAAAGTGACACTGCTGATGGCCGAAGCCCTGACCGATGAAGGAGCTGTAAACCAACGGCAGACAGGTAGGCAGCACTACTACGAATATACCTTGAAGGGCGACGGCGACGAAACCTGGCATCCGCGCTTTTCGTACTACGGTTTCCGATATATCCAGGTAGAAGGAGCAGTGATGAAAGGGGAGAGGAACCCCCGGAACCTTCCGGTACTGAAAAATATTCAATCTTGCTTTATCTATAACTCGGCTGAGAAAGGTTCTACGTTCGAATGCTCCAATCCGATATTCAACGCGGCTCACCGATTGATTGAAAAAGCGGTACGCAGTAACATGCAATCGGTATTCACCGACTGTCCGCACCGCGAAAAGCTGGGTTGGCTGGAACAGGATCACCTGAACGGTCCGGGCCTGCTCTACAACTACGACCTCACTACGTATATCCCCAAGATTAT
The DNA here is from genome assembly GCA_031554635.1 of Bacteroides sp. GTDB lineage: Bacteria > Bacteroidota > Bacteroidia > Bacteroidales > Bacteroidaceae > Bacteroides. Next base: position 100,348 of record JAVBVD010000039.1, on the reverse strand, counting down.
GCAGGACATGGCCGACGCACAAATGCCTAACGGCGCCATGCCTACCACGGCTCCGCAATATGTTATCTTCGAAGGGCCGGGCATGGACGTATTTGCCGAGTCGCCGGAATGGGGAGTAACACTGGTGGTACTGCCTTACATGTATTACGAACGGTATGGCGACGCTTCACTGATTCATAAATACTACCGTAACATGCAGCGCTATGTGGAATACCTGTGTACCCGGGCCGATAACCACATTGTGTCGTTCGGCTTGGGCGACTGGTACGATTATGGCGACTTCCGGGCAGGATTCTCACGCAATACACCGGTGCCCTTGGTGGCAACCGCTCATTATTATATGGCAATTGACTACCTTCGCAAAGCAGCTAAAATAGTGGGAAACATATATGACGATAACTACTACTACGATTTGTCGCAAAAGGTAATTAAAAGTTTTCATTATAAATTTTACGATCCTAAAACCGGTCAGTTTGGCACGGGTAGTCAATGCAGCAATGCCCTGCCTCTGTTCCAGAATATGGCAGGACGACAATACGTACTTGACCACAACAACGAACGGTACGACGGCATCCGTAGCTGGGTGTTTAAAAATCTGGTGAAGGATGTGGAAGCTCATGGGTATCGCCTCACTACGGGAGATGTGGGCAACCGGTATCTGATTCAGACATTGGCACAGTTTGGCCGGAACGACCTGGTATATAAAATGTTCAACCACGAAGAGGCTCCCGGATACGGCTTCCAGTTGAAGTATGGAGCTACTACGCTAACGGAACAATGGGACCCTCGTCAAGGATCGTCATGGAATCACTTCATGATGGGACAGATCGACGAATGGTTCTTCAATTCGCTGGCCGGACTACAATCCGTGCCTGATCAGGAAGAATGGAAGAGTTTCAATGGGATAATGATCAATGTAGGCAAAGGCCAGCGTGCTGGTTATAAGAAATTTAAAGTGTGTCCGCAGCCTGTGGGCGATTTGAGCTACGTGAAGGCTTCGACCCGTACGCTGTATGGCACTATCGAGGTGCATTGGACCCATGTGAACGGTGAATTTACCCTTCATCTCACAGTGCCGGTAAACAGCACCGCATTGGTGTATATGCCTGGAGAGAAACAACCGAAAGAAGTGGTCAGCGGAAAGCATACGTTTACCTGCCGGTTCCCCAACGCTGTATCTCAGGCTCAATAAGACTATCACCCATAACCCAATAATCATGAATATACGAATCCTCTTAGTAACCATCGCGTGCTTCTGCACCACCGCATTGCTCCACGCCGAACGTGTCGACATGAAATCGGCCGGCGCCAAAACCGACGGTAAAACGTTGAACACGCAACTGATCAACAACACCATCAAACGGCTGAATGCGGGAGGCGGGGGAACCCTCTTCTTTCCGGCGGGCACGTACCTCACCGGTCCCATCCAACTGCGCAGCAACATCACCCTGGAACTAGAAGCGGGTGCCACGTTGCTCTTCTCCGACAACTTCGACCTATACATGCCTTTCGTGGAAGTACGTCACGAGGGAGTGATGATGAACAGTTTCCACCCGCTGATCTACGCCGTGGATGCCGAGAACATCACCATCAAAGGCGAAGGAACCCTCGACGGACAAGGAAAATCCTGGTGGATGGAGTTCTTCAAAGTGATGATCGACCTGCGCGACAACGGTATGCGCGAGGTGAACAAATACCAGGCGTTGTGGGAAAAAGCCAACGACGTGAAATCGCTCTATGCCGAGACCAATGAGGACTGGCACAGCACACTGCAACGCCGTTTCTTCCGTCCGCCGTTTATCCAGCCGGTGCGTTGCAAGAATGTGCGTATCGAAGGAGTGAAGATCGTTAACTCGCCTTTCTGGACGGTAAACCCAGAGTTTTGCGACAATGTAACGGTGAGAGGGGTAACTATACACAATGTACCTTCGCCCAATACAGACGGTATAAACCCGGAATCGTGCAGCAACGTGCACATCAGCGACTGCCACATCTCGGTAGGCGATGACTGCATCACCATCAAGAGCGGACGCGACTTGCAGGCTCGTAAGTTGAATGTGCCTTGCGAGAATATCACCATCACTAATTGTACCATGCTGTCCGGTCACGGCGGGGTAGTTATCGGTAGTGAGATGAGCGGCAGCGTACGCAAAGTTACCATCAGCAACTGTGTGTTCGAAGGTACCGACCGGGGCATCCGCCTGAAATCGACCCGAGGACGGGGCGGGGTAGTGGAAGATATCCGTGTGAGCAACATTGTGATGAATAATATCAAGGAAGAAGCCGTGGTGCTGAACCTGCAATACAGCAAGATGCCCCTGGAAGCAAAAAGCGATCGCACACCGGTGTTCCGTAACATTCACATCAACGGGATGACGGTACGCAACGTGAAGACGCCTGTCAAGATCATCGGTCTGGAAGAAGCTCCGATCAGTGGTATTATTCTGCGCGACATCTACGTAGAAGGCGGTAAATTGCCCAGTGTATTTGAGAACTGCGAAAATATCGTTCTGAAAGATGTTACGGTGGATGGGGTAAATGTTGTCGCACCTTGAAAAATTGTACCCGAAGGTTTTAAACCAATCCCATTCATGCGCCAGGTAGTGGTGCTGTGTATATACCATTTTATATAGATAAATATGAAGAAACTTTTATTTTTCCTGCTCCTGGCAGGCGCACTACCCGCCGGAGCACAAACATTGACGGTCGAGAACCAGTTCGCCCGTCCGCTGAACCAGGTGTTGAGCGATATTCAAACTCGCTTCAACATTCGCCTGCAATACGACATCGACACCATAGGCAAAGTGCTTCCATATGCTGATTTCCGCATCCGCCCATACTCTGCCGAAGAGTCGCTTACGAACGTGCTGGCACCCTTCGACTACAAGTTCGTAAAACAAAGCGGAAACCTCTATAAGATAAAGGCTTATGAATACCCACGCCGCACCGATGAAGACGGGAAAAAGATGCTCGCATATCTCAATACGTTATACTCCAACAAGCAGGATTGGGAAACCCGCGCCACGCTCTTGAGAAAAGAAGTACGCGAACATCTTGGTCTGGATGCCTTGCAGAAAGAGTGCGTACAAAGCGCCAAGCCCATCCTCTCGAAAATACGTAAGTTCGACGGCTATACCGTGCAGAACATCGCCCTCGAAACACTGCCGGGGCTCTACGTATGCGGTTCCATCTACACCCCGCTGAGTAAAGGAAAGCACGCCCTGATCATCTGCCCCAACGGACACTTCGGCGACGGACGCTACCGCAAGGACCAACAGGAACGTATGGGTACACTGGCACGCATGGGAGCTATCTGTGTGGATTTCGACCTCTTCGGTTGGGGCGAATCGGCTTTGCAGGTAGGCAGCGCGGCACATCGCAGCAGTGCGGCACACGTCATTCAGGCCATGAACGGACTGGCCTTACTCGACTATATGCTGGCCAACCGTAAAGACGTGGATGCCACGCGCATCGGCGCCAACGGCGGTTCGGGCGGCGGTACCCAAACGGTATTACTCACCGTGCTCGACGACCGTTTCACGGCCGCCGCTCCGGTAGTGAGCCTGGCTTCGCACTTCGATGGCGGTTGCCCGTGCGAAAGCGGTATGCCCATCCAACTGGCAGGCGGCGGCACATGCAATGCCGAATTGGCAGCCACCTTTGCTCCCCGTCCGCAACTCATCGTTTCCGATGGCGGCGACTGGACAGCGAGCGTACCCACCCTGGAATTCCCTTACCTGCAACGCGTGTATGGCTTCTACGGGGCAACGGATAAGGTAACGAATGTGCATCTGCCACAAGAAAAGCACGACTTCGGCCCCAACAAGCGCAATGCCGTGTACGACTTCTTCGCATCGGCTTTCGGCCTCGACCGGAAAATGCAGGACGAATCCAAAGTGACCATCGAACCGGAAAGTGCCATGCTGAGCTTCGGCGAGAAAGGCGCGTTGCTTCCGGCTACTGCCATCCGTTCGTTCGATAAAGTGACTGTTTACTTCGATAAGAAACTCTTCAACCAGATCAAGGCAGATGCATCGCTCGAAGCCAAAGCTACCGAATGGATCGCTTCGCTCAACCTGCCTAACGAGAAAGATGCATCGTACGCCATCACGCTGGTGTACAACCATCTGCGTCAGGTACGCGACTGGCACAACGATCATCCGTACACGTCCATTCCTGCCAGCACGAACCCCACCACCGGGAAACCGTTCTCCAACCTCGACCGGGAAATGATAGCCGATTCGAGTCAGCCGAAAACATACCACGAGAAGCTGATGGCAGGTCTGCGCAAGGTACTTACCGAAGAGCAGGTGGAACTTATTCTCGACAAGTACACCGTGGGTAAGGTGGCCTTCACGCTGAAAGGCTATGAAGCCATCGTCCCCAACCTGACGGACACAGAACGGGAATTCATCCTCGGGCAACTGAAACTAGCTCGCGAACAAGCCATCGACTATAAGAACATGAAGGCTATTTCGGGTGTATTCGAGATTTACAAGACGAAGTGCGAGGAGTACCTCAATCAGAACGGTCGCAACTGGCGGCAGATGTTCAAAGATTATGTGAATAAACGGAATGAGGAGAAAGCAGCGGAGAAAGCAGCTGCGGAGAAGAACGGACAAACAACTGATAAAAAATAACTCCGGACAATTGATCTTGAAATGATCGCTCTTAAAATAAGCGGTCCTAAAGTGATCGATCCTTAATTGGATTCCCCTTTTGATGTGGATTGTACATCAAAAGGGGAATCTTTTTATATAGAAGGCGCCAATAAACATTCATGGAGTCAGGATTGTTTATTTTCAATAACACTCTAACCTGTTTCTCTTATGAAAATAAAACTTTTACTCTTCATCTCCGCATTGATATTGTGCGTGGGAATGTCTTCCTGTGCAACATATGTCAAAACCAATAATTCCGGTAAGGTGCCTCCCGGGCAAGTAAAGAAAGTGACAGGAAGCCAATCAGCAGCTCCTTATGCACCGGGACATAACAAATAGACGGCTTATTGGAAAAATAGATCGCCTTATAAAGAGATCACTCTCTAAAGAGATCATCTTATTGAAAGGACAAAGAGATCTTTTCGCCTTTTTGCAATGTCAGGTCTATATATTCTTTGCTCGAGGAAGACAGTCGTTTGCCTTGCGTAATGTTTACCTTTGAACAACCTGCAGGCATCTTCACACGGATATTCTTGCTGAATCCACCTGTGATCGTTGCATGCATCGCCCTGCCATCCGACCAACCAACATCTACCGTAGCTCCTCCGCGTACCTTAAGCCCTCTCACTTCGCCTTCGTTCCAGGCATCGGGCAGGGCAGGGAGCAGGTTGATGAATCTGTCCTGGCTTTGCACCAGCATCTCGCCAATACCGGCTGTACCGCCCCAGTTGCCATCAATCTGGAAAGGAGGATGCGAGCAGAACAGGTTGGGGAACGTACCGCTACCGTGTTTCTTCGGGTTCGCCGGTGTATAAGCCGGTTGCAACAAACTCTTGAACAGTTTGTACGCCCGGTTGCCATCGCCCAGACGTGCCCAGAAGTTGATCTTCCATGCCCGGCTCCAACCCGTACCGCCATCGCCCCGACGGTCCAGCGTCTTGCGGCAAGCCTCAGCCAGTTCGGGAGTATTCACCAATGAAATCTGATTGCCCGGATGCAAGCCATACAGATGCGATACGTGCCGATGATGAACATCCACTTCCTTGTAATCTTCGAGCCACTCCATCAGGTACCCTTCCTGGCTGATTTGGTGCGGGGGAAGCTTCTCTATGGCAGCCGCCAACTGTTTGCCATATGCCTTGTCCGTACGCAGGATTTTCGCCGCCTCGATGACGTTGCCAAAGAGCTCGCGTACCAACTGATTGTCCATCGTCGGCCCCATGCAGATGCTGATGGGAGTACGATCGTTGCCTATATAAAACTCATTCTCGGGTGAGGAGGTAGGAGCAGTGACCAGCCAACCGTGGGTAGGCTCCACCACCATGGTCGAGAGGAAGAACTCCGAAGCGCCTTTCAGCACCGGATAAATATCTTTCAGATAAGCCGGGTCGCCGGTGTAGAGGTAATGCTCCCACAGATGCGCGCACAGCCAGGCACCGCCGGTATTTGTCGCTCCCCAGGACGGATGTTCGCCGGGGGCGGTAAACTGCCAAACGTTGGTCATCATGTGCGCCACCCATCCCTGAGCATGTGCGCCGTAAAATGCCTTGGCAGTTTGTTCGCCACTCTTTACCAGCCCTTTGGTAAACTCCACCAACGGCAGGTGAAGCTCCGAAAGGTTACCCGGTTCTACCGGCCAGTGGTTCATCTGCACATTGATATTCAGGTGATAATCGCCATTCCAGGGAGTTTGCAGGTCATTCGCCCAAAGCCCTTGCAGGTTGGGTGGGAGAGAGCCTTCCCGTGTAGTGCTGATAAGCAGGTACCGACCGTAATTATAATACAAAGCAGCCAGCGAAGAATCTTCTTTGTTTTGAAAACGCAGGATTCGTTCGTTAATCGGTAGTCTTTCGGCCTCCGGATCACCTTTTATATTCAGGCTCACGCGGTTGTACAAATCCTGATAACTCCGCACGGCTTCGTCTTCCAAACCGTCGAATGAAGCTTCCATCACTTTATCCAGCAGTGCGGCAGCTTTCTTCTCGTAGTTGCCGGATTCTTCAACGGCGGTTTTCTTTTCGTAGTTGCTGGGTTCTCCAATGGTGGCTTTCTTCCCGTTATCATCGTTTTCCCCAAAAGAAGTGGCCGAGGAAATGATGATCCAAGCCTCATCGGCCCGTTGCACGGATATATTCTCTTTGCCACCCTCTTGAGATTCTATGCCGAACCCTCGAAGTGCGTCTTTTCCAAACGCTTTAATTGCCACGTAGGCAGCGTATTTCACTCCCTGCCCATCGGCACGGCCATTGTCCAGCGTACCGGAGAGTTTCAGCCGTACCTGTTCCCGCTTGGGTACGCAACAAGGATCGGCAGGTTTCTCTCTGTACGTGGAAAAATCAACGGATTTCTCTACGTACATGGAGCGGACCGTGCCCCGTTCCTTGCGGTCCAGATGGAGGCGAAAGGTGATACTGCCCGGCTCGGATGCCTGCAGGCGGATGAGCATCACGTCTTTATCGCGCGACACGAAATAGGTTCGGGTATATTGTTTTCCTCCGGCGTAGTAGGTGGTGAATGCCTGTCCCCTTTGCAGGTCGAGCCCACGGCTGTAATCGCCTCCCCAAGGCGAATGGCGTTGCAGTAACGGGCCTTTCCAGTCGGCGGAAGTCTCGTGGCAGTAGTCGATATTCAGGTTGCCCAACAGTTGGAAGTTGCCATACGTTCCGCCACTCTCAGGCTTTCTGGGCACAAAACTCTTGTACATCAGTTGCTGTGCCTCTTTGTTCTTCCCCTCGAAAAGCAGTTGGCAGATACCAGGCAAACAGTTTGCCGCTTCTGGATTACTGTAGTCCGCCTCCGAACCGCTCCACATACTGATTTCATTCAGTACGATGCGTTCTTTTTCGATTCCACCGTCGGGCATCATACCCAGGCGCCCGTTGCCCAGCGGAAGGGTTTCTTCCCATTGTGTGGCAGGTGCGGTGAAGCTAAAGAGTTGATTACCGGCTTGTTGCGCACGGATGTTTGTGCAGCAGGCGATGAAGATTCCGCATAGAGCGGTAGATAGGTGTTTTCCTTTCATATTTATATAATAGTTGCTTTATGCCCTACATCGGTTGCTGCCGAACCTTCAGGTTAGTAATTTTACTTTTAAAATTCCCCGATCGTTCCAGAGGGAAGACCAAAGTGCGTACGTAACTCATCGAATCTTTGCCTGCATTGAAGTACTGCTTGCCGATGTTCATGTTATCAATCATTTTATCGTTGACGTAAAAACGGGTAGATACAGAGTCGCCTTCTATTTTAACCTGTACTTTCTCGTCTTTCACACTGTAACGGAACGTGTTCAGATAGCCATCTCTGGAAAATCCCATCAATCCTCTTACCGGATCGGATAGATAGAATACAGCACTGGGCGAGCGGAATAACTCTGTGCCTCTCTGCTCGATGGTTCCATCCAGATCGAACATCACCTGATATTTATAACCAACCTCCCGATAAGGTAACCTACCATTGGGATGTACAAGCGCCTGCTCAAAGAGTGCTTCTTTCTGCTTGTTCAGTCGCCCGGCCTGATTTACTCCGGAAGCTTCACTGATGAGCTTACGTTGCCGGTTGAAGGTTTCATAGGGAAGAGTCGGGCTTTTGCCTGTCCACATTTTGACTGCCAATGTTTGCAGGGCAGGGAATACCCGGTCGTGAATGTCTTTGGTTGAAATCCCGTTTCCTGCATGATCGTTCCATACGGCAAACATGCCGCCTAATATAGAAGGATGCTTTTCCTCGAACACTTCCTTTCCGATATGGGCAGGCGTCCATTTTTCGTACAGGAACTTTGTATTGAGGTAATTATAATAATACCCGGCCGCAGGTACAATGTAGAGGTATCTATCCGGTATGCTGACCAGTTGATATCCTTGCTTGATCATCTCCGCGGGATCGGCATAGCCATTGTACCAGGCATACATCACCACGTCCTCCGACTTTACAGGAGTATCTCCCTTGGCATGTGTCAGTGCTCCCCAGATGCAGGCTTGTTTGCCGAATCCCTCTACATACTTAATAAAATGATCCGTGAAGTAACGGAACTTTTCCACTACTTTTGGGTCTTTATTCGAGTATTCGTCTGTGCCTATATGTACTCTTTTACCACGAAACACAGGGCTCTCTCCTTCAAGGTACTCTTTAAATAAACCTTCTAAGAAGGTATATGTTCCCGACTTAAATAGATCCAGATGATCCATGCCGTATGTATCGCTCCCTAGCTCGTTACGGTATTGCGCAAATGCCAAAGAGTGTGCCGGTACATCTATCTCGGGAATGATGTTTACATAAAGGTTCTCGGCCAGCTTCTGTAAGTCGATAAACTCTTGCTTGGTGTACGATCCGTCTTGTGCTGTCAGTCCGGGGTACGTATCGCATTGAAGTCGAAAAGCCGAGTAAGTTTGCCCCCAGTCGCGCCTGAAATATTGCGGGAACGCATTGTCGTTCAAGTGAATCTGGAACGTATTCATTTTATAATAAGACATCATTTTGACGTAGTCGTGCAGGAAGTCCATCGGTATAAATTTCCGGGCGCAGTCCAACATAAATCCACGTACAGGGTAATCGGGGTAGTCTTTAATATTTCCGCAAGGCCATGCCTGAGTATTGTCTTGTTCGGCCATCTGAAGCAAGGAACGGGTAGCCCAATAAACACCTATGGGTTGCGGGGCAGAGATAACCACCTGCTTCCCGATTTCGATGCGATACCCCTCATCGGGCATTCCTTTCTCTTTGTGAATGCGGAACACAATATCTCCTGCATGAGGTTTCTCTGTGGATACGGCGATGCTTTCACCAAACATAACCTGATAATCGGAGGCAAATGCTTTGGCCACGTCGATCAGTTCGGGATTGCTGGAAGCACAGACAATCCGGGAGTTTTGGCTAAGGGAGAATACTCCCTTACCACCTTTCCACTCTTTCAGTTCGGGAATGACAAACGGTTTGTTGTTTTGGGCATACAGAGTTGTACATCCAAATAATAGTACAAAGAATAAGATTCGCGACTGTTTCTTTTTGATTGATTTCATTGTTTTCATGCTTGTAGGAACTTTTCTGGGGGATTAATTTATTTATACATGCTCATCAAAAAAGCGCAATTTATGCGCATTTCATCATGCAATATTCGTTAAAATCCCTGAGGTTTACAAGCATTTCCCTGGCATTTTAGTCAACGGGCATGGAAATATCAGATAGTTTCCTCATTGCCTAAATGGGCGCCACTGGCGAAGTGACACGAAAATCTCAGAGGGACAACAATTCGGCTGCACGCTCCATATTTCTGATCACCGGGACAGAGAATGGACATTTCTCCTCACAACTTCCGCAGGCAATGCAGTCGGCACCATTGGCAAATAACGCCCTGTAATGCTGGATAATACTTGGTGGAATCCGGGCAATATCCAACAGCGCGATATCGAGGTATTTGTTTACCATGGCAATGTCTATATTGGCAGGACAGGGTTGGCAGTGGTTACAATAGACACACTTCCCACTAAGTTCTCCCTGATACCCACTGATAATATGCATATAGTCGCGCGCTTCGTCTGTGGTATTCAGATAGTTTACAGCTTCTTCAATTTGTTTGGCCGACTGACAGCCGATTAACGCGCTCACTACTCCCGGACGTGTGAGGGCGTAATGGATGCACTGTGTGGGCGTCATGGCTTTTTGGAACGGCGAATGTTCTGCCGACAAGAGTCTGCCACCTCCAAAGGTTTTCATTACCGTGATGGCGATGTTCTGCTGCTCACAGTATTTGTAAAGTTCGTTGCGTACGGGGTCGATGGTTATGTATTGTTGCTTTTCCAGTTCTTCCATTGTGTCCAGCACGTCTTTATCGGGAGGAGTCATGTCGAATGCCGGATTGATGCTGAACATCATCAGGTCTACAATTCCCGTTTCCAGTACCTTACGCGCCACTTTGGGATTGTGCGAACTCATCCCTATGGCTCGTATGATGCCTTTCTCTTTCAATCCCAGCACATAATCAACGATTCCATTGGAGTGGATTTGTTCCAATGCTTCGTCCGAATCCATGAAGAATAACATACCAACATCTATATAGTCGGTGCCGAGATTGTCCAGCAGTCCTTCAAAATACTTTTTACATACGGTTAAGTCCCGACTGATGTCGTATTGCTGACTTAAATCCACAGAGCCGATATGTCCCTGTATGATAACATCTTTTCGCCTGTCGCCCAAAGCTTTGCCTATATTCCTGCGTACTTCCTGACCCGGCATGAATACATCGATAATGTTAATATCATGCTCCAAAGCTGCATGAATGGTTTCTTCTACCACACTGTACGGCTTTCCATCCAGATGTTCTGCTCCCAATCCTATAATACTGGCCGACATGCCGGTATTTCCTATTTTGCGATATTCCATATCTATTTTGTCTTTTCTTTAAAATCCTGCAATATACGAAAAATAGTTATCAATAAGGAGATTGTACCGGGAAGGTCTCTCAATAGCACCCCATTTTTTGCTTTTCGTCTACAATATCGGGTTGTTCGTAGATTATGTTTTTGGGATTCTATGTACCTCCGACAAGTAGCCTTCCTGGGGGCCTACCGGATACGATTATGTGGAAAATTACTATTTCCCGGATCTCGATGTCTATTACGATGTTATCAATTCCCTGTTGTCAACCCGACTTCCGTCACTTTAAATAACTCTTTCACAAATATAACCCTTTTTATAAGAATTACTTTACGGTTATCTACTTTCTACACTATCTTTGCCGATCATGAAAAATATTGGCGAAGATACTCTCCATGCTCTACGAGAAGGCGATCACAAAGCTTTCGAGGAAATCTTTGTACTCTACTTTCTTAAGATAAAAACATTCATCTCGGCCTATATCAAGTCGGATGCGGATGCAGAGGACCTTGCGGAAGAAATCTTTCTCAACTTATGGCACAACCGGGCATCGATCGATACGTCAAAATCGTTCAATTCCTACCTGCATACCATCGCCCGGAATGCTGCGCTCAACTTTATCAGCCATACACTCGCCCGGGAATCTTATCAGAATAATTATTCCGAACCGGATGCCGGATTCACTTCGGAAGACGAACTGATAGCCCATGAAACCGCTTTGCTCATCGAAATGGCTGTGGAGAGAATGCCGGAGCAACGCCGACAAGTCTATAAACTGAGCAAAGAAGAGGGTCTGAAAAATGAAGAAATAGCCCGGCGGTTGAATACCACCAAACGAAACGTGGAGAGCCAGTTAAGCCTCGCCCTGAAAGACATTCGCAAAGCCATTTCTGTTCTTCTTTTTCTTCTTCCCTGAATTTATTCAAATAAAGTGCCGTTTCTCCATTGAGAAATGACAAGTATAGCTGTATTATATATAGCAAAGAATAGAAAAATGAAGAAGAAGATTTTTAGATGGATTGTTTTCTTAATCGGTACAGTCATACCGGCTACCTCTGTAACGGCACAAAGTAATGAGCATAGAGAACTACTCTTATTACCGGAAAAGCCGGAACAAACAGACGAAGCGGTGAAACCCAGGTTAATGCCGGAGTCAACAACTCCTTTTCCGGCCTTGTCTCCGTCAACTACCGGTATGCCCTTGTCCCCCTATGAGAATACGCTGAAATTCAATCCGATGTTATGGAATTATAATGTGAGCGACACAACCATGTTCTTAAAACATTTTTCGTACATGCCTTTCGGTCAACGTAGAACTTACATAGGTTTGGGGATGAATCACGATATCGGCGCTTCAATCCTTTGGTCACCAACCGGTAAGTTATCTCTTGAAACAAAGATATTTATCAGCAAACAGTTCGGTTATATGCTTTCCTCCCGGCAGGTCTCGACCGGAGCCGGACTGATGCTGAATTATGATATCACAGATAAACTAAGGTTTCGTCTTCGGGGACAATACGTTACCCCCGGCCATACAGATCCATTCCTGGATATGATGAATCTATTCCCCCAAACCAATGTCGGAGCAGATCTGCAATATAAGGCAACGGAAAAAGCGGAAGTCGGCATGGGCGTAGAGTACCAATTTGATAAAAAATCCAATACATGGAAGTCGGAATACAGTGGTAAGGTGAAAATAGGTTTTTAAAAATCAGCCAATTAAGTTTATGGAAAACGAAAAAGATACACGCATATTCAAGATTCTCCGTCTATACCTGAGAAACAGGTTTTCTTCGGAGACGGAAGAGAAAGTTCAACACTGGATCATAAACGAAGCTCATTCGCCCGAAAAAGAAAAGGCTTCGTTGGAGTATTGGGATGAATTGCCTGTTGCAGAAGACGCCGGTACTTATGCCGCCCTCGAACGGGTGAACCGAAGAATCGGATATCCGGCCGAACAGGCTGTAGAAATACCCTTGCATACTCAAATACCCTTACGTACTCAAAAAACCTTGTACACTAAAACACCCTTGTACACTAAAAAGTCCTTGTACACTAAATTATTCCGTGTGGCAGCCGTACTCATTCCTTTGTTATTGATCGGTGGGGGATACCTGTTTTATATTCAGCAGCAGAATAAAATGATCGAAATATCAGTGGCCTACGGAGATCCCCGTCATGTGCTGCTGCCCGACAGTTCCGAAATATGGATCCATGCAGGAACAAACATCCGGTACCCGAGAAACTTCGCAAGCAGTGAAAGAGTCGTACAACTGGATGGGGAAGCCTATTTTTCAGTAAAGAAAGACCAGTCAAAACCCTTTATCGTACAAACCCAGGAACTGTCCGTCAAAGTTCTCGGGACCAAATTCAACGTCAAAGCTTATGCCGGCGATGAGAAGATAACCACCACGTTGACAAGCGGAAAAGTAGAGGTAAACACCCATAACCATTCCCGGGTACTCCAACCCAATGAACAGTTAACGTACGACTGTAGTACATCTGCTATCGAGGTGGTACAGGTTCCTGCCGAAGAAACAGACAGTTGGCTATCCGGTCAATTACTGTTCCACAACAGTTCATTGGCAGAGATCATACAGACCTTAGAAAGGCGCTTTGGGGTATCCATCACCAATCAGACCAAAATTCCTGCATCCAAACTCTATACGGTCAAGTTTGTGAGGAACGAAACATTGGATGAAATCCTTGATGTACTGGAAGATGTAGTTGGCTTCAGCTATCAGCGGGAGGGAACAAAGATACTATGGAAGTAATCAACAAAAACAGATGCTTATGAATAAAAAAGGAGCCGGAAAGCAGATTTGAGACCCTCTCTCCGGCTCTGAAAAACATTAAAACCTCAAAAACAGTGAAGTAAATGAAGTATTAACACTACAAATGTAATCAAATGAACTCAATAAAAATAAAGAATCAATCACTTAGAATTATCTTTTTTATATTTTCACTCTTTCTGCTTTCGGGTGTCACTGCTCAAACTACCGACAAAAAGATCACCATACAGAACAAAAGCATCTCACTGAAAGAGGCTTTCGCCCTGATAGAGCAACAAACCGGATACAGCATAGCCTACGAGCACTCCACACTGGATCTGAACAAAAGCATCTCCTTATCACTGAAGGATGCAAGCGTGGATAAGGCCCTCAGGCAGATACTGACCAACACCCAGCATACCTATAAAATCAACGGCTATCACATCATTATCCTCCGGTCCAAAGAAGAAAAAAGCCCGTCGAAAACCGAAACGCCCAACCTGACACAAACCATACGGGGGGTAGTCATGGATTCCAAAACGAATATACCGGTCGAGTTTGCCACTGTCGGTCTGCAGGAAAACCCGTCATTGAGTGCAGCGACCGACAGTCTCGGACGATTCACGATAAAAAGGGTTCCGGTAGGAAGATACAACATACAAACCTCCCTGTTCGGGTATCAACCGCAGATCACAAACGAGATAGTGGTAACCTCCTCCAAAGAAGTCAACCTGGAGATACTCCTGAGCGAGAATGCCTTCCGGTTGGACGAAGTAGTGGTAACACCGACGATCAATAAAGAAGAACTGATCAACCCGATGGCCATTGCCGGCGGCCGGATGATCAATATGGAAGAAGCGGGCCGTTTTGCCAATGGGTTCGATGATCCGGCACGTTTAGTCGCCGCATTTGCAGGGGTGGCAGGAGAGATCGGTTCCAATGCCCTGATCGTCCGTGGCAACTCTCCCCAATATACCAAATGGCAACTGGAAGGCACAGAAGTCCCCATTCCCAGCCATTTTGCCGATTACACAGGACTGGGCGGCGGATTTCTTTCGGCACTGAACGCCAATGTCATTACCAACTCAGATTTCTACAACGGCGCTTTCCCTGCCGAGTACAACAATGCCCTAGCAGGTGTTTTCGACATGCGGATGCGCGCAGGAAACAACCAACGCTACGAGCATTCCTTCCTGATCGGCCTTATGGGAATGGAATTCGCATCCGAAGGCCCTATCAGCAAATCCCGCGGCAGTTCCTACCTGTTCAATCTCCGGGCATCCAATACGAGCCTGGTCACGAACGGCGATGCCAACCTGTCGTATGAAGACATGTCCTTCAAACTGAATTTCCCCACGAAACGTGCAGGTACTTTTTCTGTTTGGGGACTCGGACTGCTCGACCGCAATAAATCGACTGCCGAAAAAGACCCGTCCCAATGGGAAACCATGGGCGACAGAAGAAACGGCAAGGACAACCTGGAGAAATTCATGGGTGGTCTCACGCACAAATACATCATCGACAACCGGACCAGCATCCAGTCTTCTTTGGTATCGACCTATTCCGCCGACCATCTATGGATAGATCAGATAAAACCGGGCGGTCTACCGGTTTGTGTGGCCGATATCAAGAACCGGGACCTGGGCGTTATAGCTTCTACTGCCATCACCCGCAAATTCAGTCCCCGACACACCAACCGCACAGGAATCCGGTTTACGCATCTGAGTTATGACCTGAACTATCAGGTCAGCCCTGCCATCGGATTGGACGAGCCTGCCATACCCGTATCCAAAGGCAACGATAACAGCACCGCATGGTCGGCCTATACGACGTCTTTGTACTCCTTCAACCAGTATCTCACCGGAACGGTAGGGCTGAACCTGAATCAATTTTCCTTAACCAACGAATGGTCGTTCGAGCCACGTGCCGCATTGAAATGGTCACCGGACGATACACACTCATTGGCTTTGGCCTACGGGCTGCACAGTCAGCGGGAAAAACTGAATTATTACTACGTACAGAAAACCGCGGATGGGAGGACTTCTACGAACAGAGACCTGGAATTTACCAAAGCCCACCACGTGAGTCTGAGTTACAACTGGCGTTTGTCGCCCAATCTTAATCTGAAGATCGAGCCCTATTTCCAGTACCTTTTTCAGGTACCTGTCGAAGCGGGAAGCACCTTCTCCATCATCAATCACCAGGATTATTACTTAGATAGAATCCTGACCAACCAAGGAGCCGGAAGGAATTACGGAGTAGATGTAACGTTGGAGCGTTACATGAAAGATGGATTTTACTATATGGTTAGCGGTTCCCTTTTCAAATCGCAATACAAGGGCGGCGACGACGTGTGGCGCAATACCCGGTATGACAGGGGTTTTCTGTTGAATCTCGTTGCGGGTAAGGAATGGATGGTTGGGAAACGGAAGCAAAATACGTTCGGGATCAATGGGCGTATTTTTGCTCACGGCGGAGATCGCTATACACCGATAGATGAAACAAAGAGTCAGGAGATGCATGAGATCATACTTGATGAGAGCAAAGCGTACAGCCAGCAATTCAAGCCTGTCATGAATGGGGATTTGTCCATCAATTTCCGGATCAATAAGAAGAAGGTCTCTCACGAGTTTTCACTGAAGATACTGAATGTGGGCATGCGGACAGGCATGTTCTTCTATGAATACCAGGAGAATATCCGCGAGATTAAAAAAGAAAACGGCACAGGACTCATCCCTAATCTTTCCTATAAAATATATTTTTGATCGAAAGGAGGTCCACGGGACACGCCCCTCCTTAAATTAATGGTATTGACATGCTAACCCCTCGCTGGTAAACACCTTTTTTCTTCATAGCATAAACGAACTGGTATGTGTACTAAAATCAACTTCCCGGTATACATATAGCAAGTGCCTTATGTACTAACAGCAAGTCGGTTCCTTGCAAAGATCCCATTGGTTCCTTGCAAGGTTCTTATGGGTTCCTTATAAGGTTCTTATCGGATCCTTGCAAGGAACCGACTTGCTGTTAGCACACAGAATACTTGCTATATGCATACATGGTTTTTGTTTTATGTGAATTAAAGAGTTATTTTATACTACAAGCCACTCCCTACTGTTGACCATTACCTGAGAACTTTCTCAAAGGCCGGATCCATCCTGAATGCGATGGGAACACGGTATTGCACTCGAACGGGATGCCCGTTTTGTTTGCCGGAAATCCACTTGGGCATCTTCTCCATGATGCGTATGGCTTCTTTGTCCATGGTTTCGCCCAAGGAACGAAGTACATAAATATCACTCAGCTTGCCGTCCTTTTCTACTATAAATTGTAGTACGACGCGCCCTTGCGTGGTTATATCGGTTGGCTGGTTTTTGCTTATAAACCGATTCATTTCATCCACTCCGCCAGGAAATTGCGGTATTTGCTCCACCATGTCAAAAA
This sequence comes from Bacteroides sp., assembly GCA_031554635.1. Taxonomy (GTDB): domain Bacteria; phylum Bacteroidota; class Bacteroidia; order Bacteroidales; family Bacteroidaceae; genus Bacteroides. The sequence goes on along the minus strand of JAVBVD010000039.1, from coordinate 83,103 downwards.
CCATCTCCTGTGCTGCCGAATCTAAAGGAGAATTAACGACAATGTGTTTTATTGCTTCCTCGGGAACATGGGTCTTGTCGATATCTTTCCACTCTTTTTCATGACTCGACAGACGGAATTCTGCCATCATGAGTAACCTCTTACTGCCGACTTGTATCTCATGGAAATAACGGTAGCGGCCCGGGCGGTTATGATTGATATCAGGGAAGAGTGCAGGGTGGAATTCGGCTTCTTCATTGTGTTTGGTTCCCAGTCCTATCGAATTGAAAAACATCTCGCTGGCAAGATCTCTCCATATTCCGCGTTCGTCCTGATACGTCACCAAATAAGGAGTGCCATACTCAACAGTAACGCCACTGCGGTTGTAAAGCACGAGCTTGACCTCTGCTTTCTTTGTGGAGTAAACGGGATATTCGGGATACAAATAGACTCCAAGGGTATCATTCACGCCTATAGTGTTGTTGACTTTCGGAGTGTCCGGCCCGCTAAAGATAAGTGCGGGAGAGTCCAGTACTTTTTCGCGGAACTCTTCCTGTTTTTTTGCGGTGTTGACTCTCAATCTTACTTCGATGGAGTTTACCATCACAGCGCTGGCGTACACATTGTTGGCAATGGGAGTGCCTTTCAGTATTTCCAACTTTTTCCAGATTTGAGACTGGAGGTCAGATAGTTGCCTGGAAGTATAGAGTAGGGGGCCCAGTTTGCCTGCTGCCAGTTTGTCTTCTTCCAGCATACTTTCTTTCGGTTTTCCGCTCTCTGACTCTTTATCTTCCGGTTTTACCTGGACAGATAGGGTAGTGTCCACTTCCTGCTTCTTCGCGTCGGCTGCTTTGGGCTTACCGGTGCATCCCATGGCCAAAGCGTACAATGTACATAATACGATCAGGATTCTCATAGGCTTGAACTTTAATAATTTAAATGATACCAATTTAGAATTTCTTCCAAAATTACAAATTCGAATGGCTTTAACAAAAAGCATAAAGAGTTTTTTCAGGGAACGTGTTTAATTTTTCAGGCGGTATCTTCCCCAGAACTTGTAATATGTCAACGAAGTGAATGCGATGCACTTCCCGATGAGCCTGTTTTTGAGAAGAAGATGCTGTATCCGGTAACACACCCACAACAGCAACAACAGAACGATATTGAAAACAATGAATTTGATGAATGCCGATTGGATAAAAGGAGCCAGAAGCGCACAGAGGAAACCCGAAAGCATGGATGAGCAAATCCCCAACGTCACCCAAAGCCCATGTGTAGTCTCAATGGCTCTTTGAGGACAGTTGTTCATGCATTTCATGCAACTCTCGCACCGGAACGTCCAGAATGGATGATCGTCACTGTGCTTGATGGCGTGTACGGGACATTGCTTCTCGCACAGTCCACACTGATTGCAGGCCGAAGTGGCATAGAATGATTTGGCAAGGACGAATCTGCCTGCCAGATAATATGCCAATGCAACAGGCGATATCAAAATATCCTGTAACAAGTCCCTGCAAGCATGAAAGTCCTTTCTACCTTCGAACAAGATCGCTGCATGCTTTTCCACCCGTTTATGAATGGTTTCGCAGATACGTTTCACCGATTTCTCTCTCAAAGCGGGGTGGATGGAAATCCAGTTGGAAGGCATATCAAAAGGTATCTGCCCGACGATTCTGTATCCCTTTCTGATCAGCAGGAGTGAAGACAATAAAAAGGCGATACCTGTCAATCCGGGGGTAACCCAGCGATCGATACACATGCCTGCCCGCGTATTCATCAAAACAACTTGATTCTTCCCTTTGGGAAAAGAACGAATAAAATCCAACGTAATTTTAGGATAGTTGAAACCATGCACAGGTGAAATAATCAGGATCAAGGTATCCGGAGCGATAGCTTCCATAGACTTAACTACATCTGCATGGGCAATATCGTTCATCCGGCAATCCATCTTACAGGATAACGCCTGTTCGGAAAACCATTTTGCCACTTGTCGCGCATTGCCTGTTCCCGAGAAGTAAAATATGTGAACCGCTTTAATCAAACTGATGTGTCATAGATTGTTTTCTGTCGAGTAAAAAGCTGCCGCAATTTACTGAGAAAGTACCATGCATGCAAGATTGACAATAGAAATAACGTTCAATGATAAACTAATTTGTACTTTTGCACAAAACTCTACCCCATAAATCAACCGCGCCATGATAGATTTGCTACTGAAGAATAACGGAATACGCAGATTCCAAAGCGTAAACGAGATAACCGACCAGTCGTTGGACATTCTGATCATCCAGTTCAACAGCTACTCCCAAGCTGATATCGACTGGGCGAAGACGAACTTCGGGCTCGACTTTACCATTATGTCGCACTATGAAGATATCGAAATCAGTTCTCATTTTCTGGAAAACAACGAACAGGTTTCTTTCCATTTCTCAGTGCCTTATTATAATAAGGAGAAGCAGTTTGTCGAAGAACCCGTTTTTATTATCCTATCCGCAGGCCGTCTGTTCTTCTTCCAAAGCTCCGGTTTCGACGAGTTTGTCAACGAAACATACTCTCACAAACTGCTGGCTCCGCAACAGCAAACGGATCTGAACACTATTTTCAGGCTCTACATCGAGTTTATATCCGATTACTATGCCGATATAACGGAGAATCTGGCGAAGAAAATCAAAGCCTTGGCAGGCAAAGTATTGCTTGAAAAGAGCTTCACGGCCGAGTATCTGGACATTGTCACCCAATACAACTTCAACAATCTGCTGATCAAAGAATCCCTGAACGAAACGGTACGAATTTACAGCCTGTTGAGGAGAAGTAATTTCGGCAAGGAGGCAGTCATTCAGGAGAGCATTAACACCGAACTGGCCGACCTGACCGTTGTATCCGATTATATCCAGTTCAACTTCGATCGTCTGGACGACCTGAAGGATAATATGAATAACAAGATCGACCTGGAACAGAATCATATCTTCAAGATACTCACCGTGATAACCATGTGTATCGCCTTGCCAACCCTCGTTGCAGGAATTTACGGGATGAACTTCGAAGTGATGCCTGAATTGAAATGGGCGTATGGTTATCCCGCAGCTATCCTAGCAATGATTCTGAGTGTTATTTGCCCGTATCTCTATTTCAAGAAAAAGAAATGGTTGAAATGATTAATGAATTATGGATGTCACCCAATTACCTTTCAACAAATTTATCGGATTGAAGTTCTCCGACAATCCGGCCTACCTCCTGATGCTGGACAATAAACCGGAATTCAGGAATCACCTGGACACCGTTCATGCCAGCGCTCTATTTGCATTGGCAGAGGCAACCAGCGGGCATTTTCTCCTCGGAGAATTTGCCGAACTGACACAGATTACACCCGTAGTCAGGAAGGTAGAACTGAAATACAGAAAACCGGCTACCGGAAAAGTATTTTCCAAAGCCAAGTTGCAAGGTATAGAGAAAGAAGAAGTGATCCTGGCATTAAACCAAAAGGGGAGAGCGTTGCTGAATGTGGAAATTTCGCTATTTGATGAAAACAATGCCCCCATCATGCAGTCTGTTTTTGAATGGTTCGTTATCATGTAATATGATTATCCGCTTCTTTAGCTTCGCTGACTGTTGTTTCCCCCTCAGGAGCTGAACTCCCTTGCCGTCGGGTTTAACCGACGGCAAGGGAGTTCAGCTCCTGAGGGGAAGAATCCGGATAATCATTTAATGTAAATACTCTTAATTACTCCAACCCACCCCCGGCAGGATGGCATAATTAGAGAATACCAGGGTAAGCCAGAAAGGCCATAGAGGAAAGCATAATCATCGATGTTATTCAACATTCACTTCTGCTTCTCTATCATAGCAAATGCTTGCTAATGATTCAAACATCTCCTTTTTTATGGTTTGTGAATTATTCGGGTGCACAGTCATAATATAGGCAACAAATGTAGAATCTCCGAATAATAAATGATAACCATCCTCCTTTTCATCGTGGTGTACATAAACTACCATAGCAGGAAAGCCGTTAATTGTCAAATGCGTTTCTTCTACAACAGATTGATAAGCCGTCTCAAATTCTGTTCTGAAATTGCTCTCCATTTCATAGTAATTCTTACTGTGGTTTTCGTAGAATACGATTCCCATTATATCATCGCCAATACCTCCCGCAAATGCATTCTCCATCGGATTGTCCAAATAATAAGGAAGTACCATACTCATTCTTGTTCCTTGCATTTCGGTATGTGCAGATGTCTTCTTATTATTTAATGTTTGTGGGAATACCAACTGTTTTTCAGGTTGTCTACAAGCAGTCAACAAGACAAAAGAAATCCATATTATTAGTATCGTTATCTTCTTCATTGTATTCATTTTTACGTTTTTACACTCTTTGTCCAATAACACAACTGTTTTTGATTTCACTGTCCTCCGAATGTGGTAACAAATGTAGTAATATTCTCTGAAAGCAGTTGTTTATCAGAGATATTTGGACTTTAAGATATTCAAGGGGACGCTCTATTCCACATTTTTTAGTAATTTTGCAAGAAATAAAGACATCTTGTGAGTGAAAACCTTTTGAACAATGACAATCAAAAAAAATCTCCTTCCGCCGGATAGCCTGGTTGCACAATACCTGCCGGCCGATTATACCGATACATACGTTTGCGAGGTAGATACTGCCGGGCAGATCGTTCCAGATGATGTCATGGTTCGTTTCTGGACAGACTATCCGGCATGGGTGAAGATGCTCTTCGGCTTGCGCAACTTTCTGGTGAAGTTTGTCGGCCTGAAAGGAGCAGAGGACAATAACCCGGAAGCATTCGAGACGTGTATCAGGAAAGGAGAGAGTCATAAACTAGCTTCCATCCCGGCCAAAGACGAACAGGAAACCGTTCTGCTGCTGACCGACAAGCATCTGAATGCTTATTTGTCTGTCCGGGTAGAAAGGAACGGTGCACATAACAAGGTTTTCGCCATTACATTGGTGCATTTTCATAATACGCTGGGACGGCTGTATTTCTTCTTCATCCGCCCTTTTCATGGGCTTGTAGTGAAAAGCATGCTCAAACGTTCTATTAAAAAAACGATCAGCAAGAATGGATAAGAACTTAAGATATTATCAAGGACGGGTACCAGCCTGTGGAGTATTCTGCGGCGGTTGCCCGATGTACACCAAGGTGAAGAACCCTTGTCCGGGCGCCGGAATAAACACCCAACGGTGCGAGAACTGCAAAACATTCCACCAGTGTTGCAAAGAGCGGAATATCACCAACTGCCATCAATGCAACCTCTTTCCCTGTTACAAGTTCAGACGGTTTGCCAAGACCTGGCTGAAGTACGGACAGGATCTGATAGAAAACCAAAAACTGTTGAAACAAATAGGACCGGAGGATTTCCTAAAACAATACAATTCAAAAGTAGATGCTGACGCCATGAGATACACCATCGCCCAAATAGAAAAGATCACTGAAAAGCGGAGTTATTACCCGTTGTTACTCGATGCAGACCCTTCCCTAGAGATGGTCGAAAAGTACCTTAAGAAGGGGAAGATGTTTACTTTCGCCGAAGAAGACCGGGTAGTAGGAGAGGTCGTAGTCCTTCCCTTATCGGCCACCGATATCGAAATCAAGAACATCGCCGTCTTGCCGGAAAAACAAGGGCAGGGGCTGGGGCGATGCATGATCGAGTTCGTTGCCCGCCATTATGCCGATCAGTTCAAGAATCTATATGTAGGCACGGCAGATTCAGGTATTGCGTTCTATCAGAAATTCGGTTTTGAAGTATCTCATAGGGTAAAGAACTTCTTCACAGACAATTACCCGGAACCAATTATAGATAGTGGAATCCAGTGTATCGATATGATCTATTTACTAAGAAAATTATAACTAAAATACAACGTATATTATGCAAGGAAGAATGAAACAACATCAGTTGACGAAAGAAGAAATCAATGAGGTATTGAACAACGCGCAGGTAGGACGCATAGCCACGCACAATGAGAACGGATTTCCTTATATTGTCCCGGTACATTACATCATTCTGGATGAGAAAATATACATACATGGCCTTATCAAAGGACAAAAGATATTGAATTTGATCAGAAACAGTAAAGTAGGTTTCGAAGTGGACGAGATGGGAGCGATCATTCCCGACAATGAGAACCCGTGCGATACTAATACAGCGTTCCGCAGTGTGATAATCCTGGGCAACGCCACAATGGTGGAAGACAAAACAATGAAAGAAAAGGTGCTACATGCTGTTGTAGACAAATATACCCCGCAACTCTCTCACTTAACTTTTCCTGAGAATATGATGAAGGCGACGGGTATTATCGAAATAACACCCATTGAAGTTACAGGTAAATATTATAAGTAATAATACTCTCTATCAGCATGTTAAACACTTACGACATAGCTGATTCATGACTATAAAATGAATCAGCTATCTCCGGCGAGAAGATTTTCTTTGGCGCCGGGAGCATGCTGAAGCACAGCACCGACAACCTGACAACTGTCCAATTCCTTACAGTCACCGCAGGTGCTGAACCCTTTTCCATATACACATTTGCGGATTTCGCAATAATCGCTGCAATACGCAAACTTCGCCCCGTCGCCCCGGCAGCCCATACAGTTGATGGTTGCCGCAGTAATCTCCGGTGCATTGTTCATCACACTCCACTTCCGGGCAGTTTCTTCTCGTAACCCATCGTCATTGCTGACAGTGGCTATGCGGGCATCGCAACTTTCGCAATCCAATCCGCAACAGGCTATCAATTGTTTCATCATTTATATTCTTTGTGCACGAAACCGGCACCGTTTAACCTCCCGCAAAGATAATAAATCCCGGAAAACCTGGATGAACCAGTCCCTGTTTTATGTGAAAGATACTTACCTAATGAAATCCTTTTTCACTATCTTTGCCCCATCACTCAAACAATAGGAAGACATGGAAAATTCTTGCAAAGAGACGCTGGTATTCAGCTATTCCGATATTTTTTTCAGCTACTACTTTAACGACGACCGAAGATGCAGCCAAATGATCAAAGAGCACGAACTCATATACGTCTACTCCGGCGAGCTGCTGCTCCACGAAAAGGATCGGGAAACGAAAATACACCGGGGAGAATGCGTTTTCCTCCGGAAAGACTGCCACGTGAGCATGACCAAGCAACCCCATGGCGAAGAGCAATTTCAAGCCATCTTCATGTTGTTCAAGCGCAACTTCCTGCGCGAATTCTATCAGAAGTTCGACAAACAATCTTTACCGGAAACGGCAGAGAAGCACCCGTCGAGCGTTGTTAAACTGCCGCAAACACCGGACATCGAGGGATTATTCCAGTCGATGCTTCCTTACTTCGACTCGTCCATCCAGCCGTCGGAAGGAATGATGCAACTGAAACAGCACGAAGGGGTTTTCTCCTTGCTCAACATCGACAACCGATTCGCCCCCACGCTGTTCGACTTCACCGAACCATGGAAGATCGATATCCTCGACTTCCTGGACAAGAACTACATGCACAACCTTTCGATAGAAGAAATAGCCGGTTTCACAGGAAGAAGCCTCGCCACCTTCAAACGCGACTTCAAGAAAGTAAGCGCCCTCTCGCCCGAAAAATGGCTGATCAACAAACGCCTGGATGTAGCGCATGAGAAAATACGCTACGAAAACCGGAAAGTGTCCGACGTCTATCTCGAAGTCGGTTTCAAGAACCTGTCGCACTTCTCGTCCGCCTTCAAGAAGCAATTCGGTTATTCGCCAACCACCCCATTGACAGTTGATAGCGGACAATGAAGAAGCTCTCTCTTGCCTGTATAAATGGGGTGAAACGGCTGTATGAAGAATAGTAAATCCCGATTAGTATAAATTTATTCTACGCAAATAATAAAAAAAGGTAAATCAGGAAATAGCTGTATGCCAAAACAGAGTTAGTTTTTAGTATAATCAATTTTTGATCTTTTCAGCAAACTCATTTGAGCTGCAGGGAAAACCATTCCCTGTGGCTCTTTCTGTATCTTTGCACTATAAATTTGTAAATATTCAGCCACATGAGAATAAAAACGCATCTGGCATTTGTTACTCTGCTGATCAGTGTTTTATTTTCATGTTGTCATTCAAACTTATCGGATATGGAAAGTTCAAGAATCTTCCCCAAAGGAGAAAAAGCCGCCGCCAACTTTACCGGCGACGCATGGGTGCAAATGTTGGTTGCAGATACCGGCAGCACATTCAACACACAGGTGTATGACGTGACTTTCGCGCCGGGAACGCGGAATTACTGGCACAGTCACCCCGGTGGGCAGCTCCTGCTCGTCACCGCCGGAGAAGGCTATTATCAGGAGAAAGGCCAGCCTGCACGCTTACTGAAGAAAGGCGATGTAGTGGAAATACCACCCGGCGTGATACACTGGCACGGCGCTACGTCGAGCAGTGAGTTTACCCACATCGGCATCACCACACAGGTCAATGCGGGTGCACCCACTTGGTACGGCCCTGTGACCGACGAGGAGTACACTAATCTATAAATAAAAAGGAGACATCATGAAATTCAATTTAACACTTATCATTACATTATTCACCTTATTACTGTCACAAAACATGCATGCACAATCCACTTCCGCCAACCGGAAAATACTGGTAGTCTACTACTCGTGGGGTGGCAACACCCGCAACATGGCCACACAAATCAAAGAAGCCACCGGGGCCGACATCTTCGAAATCGTGCCCGAACAGGCTTACCCGAAGGACTACAACGCTTGTGTAGACCAAGCCAAGAAAGAGATCAACGCCAACTTCCGTCCGCCGTTGAAGTCGAAACCCGCTGATATCAGCAAGTACGATGTCGTTTTCGTCGGGTCGCCTAATTGGTGGAGCACCATAGCGCCTCCGGTAGCTACCTTTCTGTCGACTTACAACTTGTCGGGCAAAACCGTCGTACCGTTCATCACCCACGAAGGTTCCCGCATGGGGCGTAGTGTGACGGACATCAGGAAGCTTTGCCCTAATTCTACTATTCTGGAAGGACTTCCCGTACGCGGCAGTTACGTGAAAGATGCACAGGACGACATCCGGGAGTGGCTGCGCAATCTGAAAATGATTAAATGATTCTATTATATTGACCTAACATTACATTAAACAAAAAAAGATGGAAACCAAAAACACCAAAGCATTCGGGGCCGTTGCTTCCGATGCACCCATGAAACCATTCAGCATCCAACGCCGTGCCCTGCTGTCGCACGATGTGGAAATAGAGATCCTTTACTGCGGCATCTGCCACTCCGACCTGCATTCCGTGCGGAACGAATGGCACAACGCCGTCTACCCGCTTGTCCCCGGACACGAAATCGTAGGTCGGATCACAAAAACAGGCGACCATGTACATAAATTCCGCATCGGCGACCTGGCCGCAATCGGCTGTATCGTCGATTCCTGCGGCAAGTGCGAATATTGCGAAGAAGGAGAGGAGCAGTTCTGCGAAGTGGAAACCACGATGGTATTCAACTCTCCCGACCGCATATCGGGCGGACAAACTTATGGCGGCTTCTCGGAAAGCATCGTTGCCAATGAGAACTATGTGTTGCATGTTCCTGCCACGCTCGACCTGCCATCGGCTGCCCCGTTGCTCTGTGCCGGAATCACCGTTTACTCCCCGCTCAAACATTGGCAGGCAGGGCCGGGCAAGCGAGTCGGCATCATCGGTATCGGCGGTTTGGGGCATCTGGCTATCAAAATTGCCAAGGCGATGGAAGCGCACGTCACCGTATTCACCACATCGGCTTCGAAAGCGGCAGATGCCCGGCGGTTGGGTGCCGATGAAGTGACACTCTCCACCGATCCGGAGCAGATGAAGAAGCAGTCGAAACTCGACATGATCCTCGATACCGCTTCGGCCAAACACGACGCCAACACGTTTCTGAATCTGCTACGGGTGGATGGTGCATTGGTACTGGTTGGCCTACCCGTAGAACCGCTTCCGGTGGCAGCATTCAATCTGGTGAAAGGGCGAAAAAGTTTCGCAGGCTCCAACATCGGCGGCATTGCCGAGACACAGGAAATGCTCGACTTCTGCGCCAAACACAACATTACAGCAGACATCGAACTGATTAACATCGAACAAGCCAACGAAGCTTTCGTCCGTCTCGAGAAAGGGGATGTGCACTACCGTTTCGTGATAGACATGGCTTCGCTAAAAAAATAAATATCCGCAACTTCTCTTCCAGGCTTCTCCACCGCACTGAGTAGTTGTCAGACAGAAGAACAAAGGAGATTTTAACGTCTTATGATCTTTTGTGCTTCTGTCAAAAAAAATAAAATAGATTATGGAATACGTAAAATTGAACAACGGCATTGAAATGCCCATTCTCGGCTACGGAGTGTATCAGGTTACCCCGGCCGAATGCGAACGTTGCGTGTTGGACGCCATCAGCGTAGGCTATCGCTCCATCGACACCGCACAAGCTTATCATAACGAGGAAGGTGTAGGAAACGCCATCCAACGATGCGGAATACCGCGCCAGGAACTCTTCATCACCACCAAAGTATGGATCTCGAACGGCGGTGAGCAGAAAGCCAAAGCATCCATCGAAGAGTCGCTGCGTAAGTTACAGACCGATTACATCGACCTGCTACTTATCCACCAGCCGTTCAACGATTACTACGGCACATACCGCGCCATGGAGGAAGCCTATAAAGCCGGGAAAGTCCGCGCCATCGGCGTGAGCAACTTCTATCCCGACCGGCTGGTAGACTTGGCGGAGTTTGTCGAAATCAAACCTGCCGTCAATCAGGTGGAAACGCATGTGTTCAACCAACAGGTGAAGGCTCAGGAAATCATGAAGCAGTACGGAACACAGATCGAATCGTGGGGCCCGTTTGCCGAAGGAAAGAATAACTTCTTTGCCAACGAAACGATGAAAGCTATTGGGGTCAAGCACGGCAAGTCAGTGGCGCAAGTTGCTTTGCGTTTCCTGATTCAGCGTGGGGTAGTAGTTATTCCCAAGTCCACTCACAAGGAACGTATGGAAGAGAACTTCCAAGTATTCGACTTCGCACTAACGCCGGAAGAAATGACTGTCATCGGGAAACTGGATCTAGGCGAAACTCAGTTCTTCGCGCACAACGATCCGGAAACGGTCAAATGGTTCATCGATTACGCTACACAAAAAAGTTAGAACTGCGATGTACTGGTAGTTTTCAGACATAAGAACAAAGGAATATTCAGACTCTTATGTACTTTTGTTCTTATGTCCTAAAATACCTACACACATTATTCTGTTTAGCAGCGTTCAGAATGCCTCTGTAATCCGGAAATAAAGCCCCCAATCGTCCTTACCTACAGCTACGTCCACACCGGCATTGATATTATACTGTGGTAAGATCTTGTATCGTATACCCACTCCGCCTGCCGGAAGCAGCTGACTCTTCGGATCAATCGTCATAGCCAGCCCGAAAAAGCCTACAGCCCCCAGTCGTCGGTAAAAATTCCACCGGAATTCCGTCTGTGCAGCATAAGTCTGATTGCCCCGATATTCGCCTTTCGTATATCCACGTAAGTCCTTGTTTCCCACATAACTCTGTGATACGAACGGTACGCCACCGATACCGATATTGGCAGTAACGCGCGATGCCAGTATCATCCCCGGCTGAAAAGGATGGTAATAATTGGCAAACAACATCAGTTTGGTAAACGTACTGTCGTTGCCCATCCAGTCCGGGTTACTGGTGAGACGAGCAGCAGCCATCACCCCCTTCGAGGGAGTGTACTGATTGTCCTTGCTGTCGAACATGGTAGCAATACCCAACGAATTGGCATAGTCCGTCTCATCCTTTGTCGACCCATCGGGGAGATCGAACGAGACCTTCAGTTGCATGTACTGCACCACAGGCCCCAGATAAAAACCTTTATGGATCTTGAACATAGGAGCAAAAAAGGCGAAAGGTCCGCGGCTGTTGAAAGGAATTTCAAGCGGGCCAATATCACCCATATCGACGTAAGTCTGGAAACGGGAGTCGAGATACCCTCCGCCGGGAACAAGACGCAGGCGGTCGTCAAACAAGAAAAGCTGGGCAAAGGCGCTCCCATACCAGCTCTTGTTGGTCGATACCTGCCCATGCAGTGATATCCGCGAAGGAGGTGTGGCAGGATTGTTTCCGATGGGGAAGAACAACATTCCCATAGCTCCGAACCCCATTCCACGCGAGTTGTTGTACGAAAGGGTGGGAATGCCGGTGAGTCTTGCTTTCTGCTTGATGGCTGTCCGGATAGAGTCTTTCTCCTCTCCGGATATACTGCCCACCGATGCAAAACAAAATAGAATACATACGATCTTTCTCATAGTTGTAAAGTTGTAATGTCCTCATACAGAGAACATCTTATTAACTGGTTTATACTATGATAGTAACGGATGGGATGCCCTTTTTGTTTCAGATCCTAAGAGGATATAGAATTATCGTAAGAGGATAATAAATTATCCTAAGAGGTTATGAAATTATCCCAAGAGGATATGAAATTATCGTAAGAGGATATGGCGCTGTAAAGATAGCGACCATCCGTAAAATCACTTACCCGGTCTTTCCATCTGTCTGCAATAGTACGTTTTACGCAAACTTTTTGCTTTTACAATTCGTATTTCTACAATAATTCGTTATTTTTGCACGCTAAAAATAACGGAGTGTTATATCCATAGCATTCCCGAAAGGAAAAATATGGTAAATAAAATGACTACTACAGCCAAATTGTTGTTGCACTGCCCCGATAAACCCGGTATTTTGGCAGAGGTAACAGACTTCATAACGGAAAACAAAGGCAACATCGTATATCTGGACCAATTTGTAGACCACGTGGAAGACATCTTCTTCATGCGTATAGAGTGGGAGCTGACCAGCTTTCTGGTACCACAAGAGAAGATTGAAGACTATTTCCGCACGCTCTACGCTCAGAAATACGACATGAATTTCCGGCTTTATTTCTCGGATAAGAAACCCCGCATGGCACTGTTCGTTTCCAAAATGTCGCACTGCCTGTACGATATCCTGGCACGTTACACCGCCGGCGAATGGCATGTGGAGATTCCCCTGATCGTGAGCAATCACCCGGACATGCAGCATGTAGCCGAGCGTTTCGGCATTCCTTACCACATCTTCCCCATCACGAAGGATAACAAGGAGGAGCAAGAGCGCCTGGAAATGGAACTGCTGGCCGAGCATAAAATCACGTTCATCGTACTGGCCCGTTACATGCAGGTCATCTCCGAGCAGATGATCAACGCCTATCCCAACCGCATCATCAACATTCACCATTCGTTTCTCCCGGCTTTCGTGGGAGCCAGGCCGTATCATGCCGCTTTCGAACGCGGGGTGAAGATCATCGGCGCCACCAGCCACTACGTGACTACTGAGCTGGATGCCGGACCGATCATCGAGCAGGATGTGGTTCGTATCACCCACAAGGATTCCATCGACGACCTGGTGAATAAGGGCAAAGACCTGGAGAAGATCGTCCTCTCGCGTGCCGTGCAGAAGCATATAGACCGCAAGGTGCTGGCTTATAAGAACAAAACAGTGATATTCAGTTAGTGATTAGTGAGTTCCGCTCTTAAGAGCGATTCAATATAATACAATGAAAGTAGCTATTATCAAATACAACGCAGGAAACATCTGCTCCGTAGACTACGCCTTGAAGCGCCTCGGAGTGGAAGCGGAGATAACGGCCGATAAGGAAACGTTACTCGCTGCCGACAAGGTGATCTTCCCTGGTGTGGGCGAAGCGGCCACCACCATGGCTCACCTGCAGGCCCACCATATGGACGAGCTGATCAAGGGGCTTCGCCAACCGGTACTGGGCATCTGCCTGGGCATGCAGCTCCTGTGCCGCCACTCGGAAGAGGGAGCGGCAAGCGGACTGGGCATTTTCGATGTCGATGTGAAACGCTTCATCCCCCAATGCCACGAGGACAAGGTGCCACACATGGGCTGGAACAGCATCGGCCATTTGAAAAGCGATCTTTTCGAAGGCATGCCGGGAAGCGAAACCCAGAGCCGGGAAGCCGATGCGTTCGTTTACTTTGTACATAGCTTCTATGTACCCGTATGCGACTTCACAGCCGCTACCACCGAGTACATCCATCCGTTCAGCGCAGCGTTGCACAAAGACAATTTCTACGCTACCCAGTTCCACCCCGAAAAGAGCGGACGAACGGGCGAACAGATCATTCAGAATTTCCTTGATTTATAACAATTTAGAAAGATACAATTCAATGATAGAATTAATTCCAGCCATAGACATTATCGATGGGAAATGCGTACGTCTTTCTCAGGGCGATTACGACAGTAAGAAGGTGTACAACGAAAATCCGGTGGAAGTAGCCCGGGAGTTCGAAGCCAACGGCATCCGCCGCCTGCACGTGGTCGACCTGGACGGAGCGGCCTCCAACCACGTGGTAAACTACAAGGTACTGAACCGCATCGCTACGGAAACCTCCCTGGTGATCGACTTCGGCGGTGGGGTGAAAAGTGACGAAGACCTGGCCATCGCTTTCGAAAACGGCGCTCAGATGGTTACCGGCGGAAGCATCGCCGTGAAGAACCCCGAGCTCTTCAGTAGCTGGATAATGAAATACGGCAGCGAAAAGATCATTCTCGGAGCCGACGTGAAAGACCGCCTGATAGCCGTTAACGGTTGGAAAGACGGAAGCGACTGTGAGCTGTTCCCTTTCCTGGCCGACTATATTAATAAAGGTATCTCCAAAGTGATCTGCACCGACATCAGTTGCGACGGAATGCTCTCGGGCCCCTCGCTCGAACTCTACCAAGAGATACTGGCGCACCATTCGTCGCTCTACCTCATCGCCAGCGGTGGGGTGAGTAACATCGACGATATCCGCCGCCTTGATGAGGCTGGCGTACCTGCCGTGATCTTCGGCAAAGCGATATACGAAGGGCGCATCACCCTGAAAGAACTCCAAGCATACTTATAAACACAGAAATAGCCATGTTAGCAAAAAGAATCATCCCTTGTCTGGACATCAAAGACGGACAAACCGTGAAAGGTACCAATTTTGTGAATCTTCGTCACGCAGGCGACCCGGTAGAAATGGCACATGCCTACAGCGAACAGGGAGCCGACGAATTGACATTCCTCGACATCACTGCCACCCACGAAGGACGTAAAACATTTGCCGAACTTGTGAAACGCATCGCCGCCAACATCAGCATACCGTTCACCGTAGGGGGAGGAATCAACGAACTGAGCGATGTGGAACGCCTGTTGAGCTCCGGAGCCGATAAGATCTCCATCAACTCGGCCGCCATCCGCAATCCGCAACTGATCGACGAAATCGCCAAGCATTTCGGATCGCAGGTATGCGTACTGGCTGTGGACGCCAAGCAAACCGAAAACGGATGGAAGTGCTACCTGAACGGCGGACGCATTGAAACCGACCGCGAGCTGCTGGCATGGACACGCGAGGCGCAAGACCGCGGAGCCGGAGAAATTCTCTTCACCAGCATGGACCACGACGGCGTAAAAACGGGATATCCCAACGAAACACTTGCCGCCATGGCCGACCAGCTTTCTATTCCCATCATCGCATCGGGCGGAGCAGGTACCATGGAACATTTCCGCGATGCATTTACAATAGGTAAAGCAGATGCCGCGCTGGCTGCCAGCGTTTTTCACTTCGGTGAAATAAAAATTCCCGATTTAAAATCGTATCTTTGCGCCCAGGGAATTTCCATCCGGAAATAACCGGCTGAATATGGTGTTAATTCCACCCTGGAGGCAACCTTCGCGGTGAATAAAAAATAAAATAAAGATGGAAATAGATTTCGATAAAATGGACGGACTGGTACCGGCCATCATACAAGATAATTTTACCCGCAAAGTACTGATGCTGGGTTTCATGAACCGTGAAGCATTCGACAAAACAGTGGAAACGGGTAAAGTAACTTTCTTCAGCCGCACCAAGAATCGTTTGTGGACGAAAGGTGAGGAGAGTGGTAACTTCTTGAACGTGGTTTCCATCAAGGAAGATTGCGACAAAGATACGCTCCTGATTCTGGTAAATCCGGTAGGTCCGGTGTGCCACACAGGTACGGATACGTGCTGGGGCGAGAAGAACGAAGAACCGGTGATGTTTTTCAAAGCGTTGCAGGACTTCATCGACAAGCGCCACGAAGAAATGCCGGAGAAATCATACACCACCAGCCTGTTCCAGTCGGGTATCAACAAGATGGCCCAGAAAGTAGGTGAAGAAGCAGTGGAAATGATTATCGAAGCTACCAACGGCACCGACGAACGGATGATTTACGAAGGTTCGGACATGCTGTACCATCTCATCGTGATGCTCACCTCGAAAGGGTATGGCATCGAAGACCTGGCCCGCGAACTGGAAGTAAGGCACAGTGGATCATGGACGAAGCACTGATCAGATATAAAGGAGTAGAGATACACCAGGAAGAACTCTGCGTGCTGAGCGAGGTAGACTTGCAACTGCACAAAGGAGAGTTCGTTTACCTGACAGGAAAAGTAGGTTCGGGTAAAACGACCCTGCTCAAAACGCTTTACGGCGAGCTCAACATCGCCGGAGGAGAAGCTGAAGTGCTGGGTTATAACCTGCGCACCATCAAGCGGAAACACATTCCGCAGTTGCGACGCAAACTGGGCATCGTGTTTCAGGATTTCCAACTGATGACCGACCGCACGGTGTACAGCAACCTGGAGTTCGTGTTGCGCGCCACCGGATGGAAAAGCAAACCGGAAATACAGGATCGCATCGACGAGGTGTTGAAACAGGTGGGCATGGAGAACAAAGGGTATAAGTTGCCCAATGAGCTTTCGGGAGGCGAACAGCAACGCATCGTAATCGCCCGCGCCGTGCTCAACTCGCCAGCCATCATCTTGGCCGACGAGCCGACGGGAAACCTCGATGTGGAAACCGGGAAAGCCATCCTGGAGCTGCTGCACAGCATCTGCCGATCGGGTTCGCTGGTTATCATGACCACCCACAACATGGGATTCCTCAAGGAATTTCCCGGACGGGTGTACCGCTGCTCGGAACATCGGATTACCGACATCACGGATCAGCAACAGCAAAACAGAAATAATTAAAAACAGATATTAATTTTAATACAGTAACGAAAAATGAAAGTTTTAAAGTTTGGAGGAACCTCCGTTGGCTCCGCACAGCGGATGAAGGATGTAGCCAAATTGATTACCGATGGTGAGAAAAAGATTGTTGTCCTTTCGGCCATGTCGGGAACAACCAATTCATTGGTGGAGATCTCCGACTATCTGTACAAGAAAAACCCGGAAGGAGCAAACGAGATCATCAACAAGCTGGAAAGCAAATACAAACAGCATGTAGATGAGTTTTATGCTACGGCCGAGTACAAGAAGAAAGGGCTGGAAGTAGTCCGTTCTCATTTCGACTACATACGCTCGTATACCAAAGACCTCTTCACACTGTTCGAAGAAAAAGTGGTGTTGGCTCAGGGTGAGCTCATCTCTACGGCGATGGTTAACTACTACTTGCAGGAGTGCGGCGTGAAGTCGGTATTGCTCCCGGCTTTGGACTTCATGCGTACTGACAAAAATGCAGAACCCGATCCTATATATATTAAGGATAAACTGGCTGCCCAACTGGAACTTTATCCGGATGCCGAAATCTACATCACGCAGGGCTTCATCTGCCGCAACGCGTATGGCGAAATCGACAACCTGCAACGGGGTGGCAGCGACTACACCGCTTCACTGATCGGCGCAGCTGTCAATGCATCGGAAATACAGATCTGGACCGACATCGACGGTATGCACAACAACGACCCGCGTATTGTGGACAAAACGGCTCCGGTTCGCCAGTTGCACTTCGAAGAAGCAGCCGAGTTGGCTTACTTCGGCGCCAAGATTCTGCACCCCACCTGTATACAGCCGGCTAAATATGCCAACATACCCGTTCGCCTGCTTAACACCATGGAGCCGAACGCTCCCGGCACGATGATCTCCAACGATACGGAAAAGAGCAAAATCAAAGCCGTAGCCGCCAAGGAAAACATTACTGCCATCAAGATCAAATCAAGCCGCATGTTGCTGGCTCACGGTTTCTTGCGCAAGGTATTCGAGATATTCGAAAGCTACCAGACTTCCATCGACATGATTTGTACATCGGAAGTAGGGGTATCGGTATCGATAGATAATTCCAAGCATCTGAACGAAATCATCGACGACCTGAAAAAATACGGTACGGTGATGGTAGACAAGGATATGTGCATCGTTTGTGTGGTGGGCGACCTCGACTGGGAGAACGTAGGATTCGAAGCCAAGGCCCTCGACGCCATGCGCGACATCCCCGTACGTATGATCTCGTTCGGCGGTAGCAATTACAACATCTCTTTCCTGATTCGCGCATGCGATAAGAAAGCAGCGTTGCAATCGCTGAGTAGCGCACTGTTTAACGACTAATCGCACAAATCGTTTAGATAGAGTTACCGAGCGCTTTTACCATACACTGATAAAAGCGCTCTTTTTTAACCTGGTAAAGTTATTAGATATATGAAAGGAACATTTCCGATAGAGAAATTCCGCGAGTTGCAGACGCCCTTCTATTATTACGATACGAAGGTACTGCGCGATACGCTGGACAGCATCAAGAAAGAAGCGTCGCGGTACGCACGTTTCGATGTGCACTATGCCATGAAAGCCAATGCCAACCCGAAAGTGCTGACCATCATCCGCGAGAGCGGAATGGGAGCCGACTGTGTAAGCGGTGGCGAAGTGAGAGCTGCCATCAAAGCCGGATTCCCCGCTCAGAAGGTGGTGTTTGCCGGAGTGGGCAAGGCAGATTGGGAAATCAATCTCGCACTGGACTACAATATTTTCTGCTTCAACGTGGAGTCTATCCCCGAGCTGGAGATCATCAATGAACTGGCCGCCGCCAAAGGAAAGGTAGCTCAGGTGGCTTTCCGCATCAACCCCAATGTAGGAGCGCACACGCACGCCAACATTACCACCGGACTGGCCGAAAACAAATTCGGCATCAGCATGGAGGATATGGACAAGGTGATCGACGTTGCACTGGAGATGAAGAACGTGAAGTTCATCGGACTGCACTTCCACATCGGTTCGCAGATAACGGACATGGGCGACTTCATCGCCCTGTGCAACCGGGTGAACGAGCTACAGGACAAACTGGAAGCCCGTCGCATCCTGGTGGAGCACATCAACGTAGGAGGGGGATTGGGCATCGACTACAGCCATCCCAACCGTCAGGCGATTCCTGATTTCAAGCCGTACTTTGCTACCTATGCGGGGCAATTGAAACTTCGTCCGCACCAGACCCTGCACTTCGAGTTGGGCCGTGCCGTGGTGGGACAATGCGGTTCGCTCATCTCGCAGGTGTTGTATGTGAAGCAAGGCGCCAACAAGCAGTTTGCCATCCTTGATGCGGGTATGACCGATTTGATCCGTCCGGCACTTTACCAGGCGTATCACAAAATAGAGAATATCACTTCGGAAGAGGAAATACAGGCTTATGATGTGGTAGGTCCCATCTGCGAGTCGTCCGACGTATTCGGTAAAGCTACCGACCTGAATAAAGTCAGACGGGGCGACCTGCTGGCGCTTCGCTCCGCCGGTGCATATGGCGAAATCATGGCTTCGGGGTACAACTGCCGCGAGCTTCCGAAGGGCTATTTGTCCGACGAACTGGTTTAAATTTCCGCTGATTTCAAAGTTTTTTTAATCAGAGTCAGAACAAACATAGGCTTTTGTTTGTTCCAATAGGTAATTAATCATTTAAACAATCACAAAACAATAGAAAATTATGTTGACAAAGAAATTAGAAAAAGCAATGAATGAGCAGATCATAGCTGAAATGTGGTCCGCCAATCTTTATTTGTCTATGGCTTTCCACTTTGAGAAAGAAGGTCTTAATGGCTTTGCTGCCTGGATGAAGAAACAATCAAAAGAAGAATTGGGACATGCATATGCTTTTGCCAGTCATATCATTAAACGCGGTGGTACTGCTATTGTCGACAAACTGGATGTAGTTCCCACTGGTTTCGGAACTCCGGTAGAAATATTCGAGCATGCTTATAAGCACGAATGCCACGTTTCCAAACTGATCGACAACCTGATGGCAATAGCTATCGAAGAAAAAGATAATGCCAGCCAGAATTTCTTGTGGGGATTTGTAAACGAACAGATCGAAGAAGAAGAAACTGCTCAGGGCATCGTTGACAAGTTGAAAATCGGCGGATCGGCAGGATTGCTGTTCATGGATGCGCAACTTGGCAAACGGGATTAATCCGATAGTGAGTAATTATATACTATAAAAAATAACCACCGGTGCACAATCGCATCGGTGGTTATTTTTTATATTCAGAAAAGGATTATTTCAATACACCCAATTCTTTCCCTACCTTAGTGAAAGCGGCAATGCTCTTGTCCAGGTGCTCCCGCTCATGTCCGGCCGAAATCTGCACGCGGATGCGGGCTTCCCCTTTCGGCACTACCGGATAGTAGAACCCGGTCACATAAATACCTTCATCCAACAAACGGGCAGCGTACTCCTGCGACAGCTTGGCATCGTATAACATCACCGCACAAATAGCACTTTGCGTCGGTTTGATGTCGAATCCTGCGGCCAGCATACGCTCCCGGAAATATTCTACATTTTCCACCAGCTTATCATGCAACGCGTTGCTCTCTTTCAGCATCCGGAAAGTTTCGATTCCCGCACCGACAATGGAAGGAGCCAGGGAGTTGGAGAACAGATACGGACGACTCCGCTGGCGAAGCAGATCGATGATCTCCTTACGGCCGGTAGTAAATCCACCTAATGCACCGCCGAACGCTTTACCCAATGTGCCTGTATAAATATCTACCCGTCCGTGTGTCTGATAAAGCTCGCTCACCCCATGTCCGGTAGCACCTACCACACCGGCCGAATGCGATTCGTCCACCATCACCATGGCGTCGTACTTCTCGGCCAACGCACAGATCTTGTCCATCGGTGCCACATTGCCATCCATAGAGAATACACCATCAGTCACCACAATGCGAAAGCGTTGTGCTTGCGCCTCTTGCAGGCATTTCTCCAAGTCCTCCATATTGGCATTGGCGTAGCGGTAGCGTTTCGCCTTGCAAAGACGCACGCCATCGATAATGGAAGCGTGGTTCAGCGAGTCGGAGATGATGGCATCTTCCTCAGTAAACAACGGTTCGAATACCCCTCCGTTCGCATCGAAGCAAGCAGCATACAAAATCGTATCTTCGGTTTGGAAATAATCGGAGATGGCAGCTTCCAGTTCCTTATGCATATCTTGCGTGCCGCAGATGAACCGCACGGACGACATGCCGTAACCACGGTTTTCCATCGCTTTCGATGCCGCCGCAATCAGACGGGGGTGATTGGATAGTCCCAGATAATTGTTCGCGCAGAAGTTGAGCACTTCTTTTCCTTTCACTGTGATAGCAGCTTGTTGCGCACTTTCAAGGAGTCGTTCTTCTTTATAGAGCCCGGCTTCTTTGATTTCAGCAAGAATAGTGCTGAGATGTTCTTTCATTTTACCGTACATAGCAAATTAGAATTATGTTTAAGTGCAAAGGACATCATTTTCCCCGAATAATCCATCTCTTTTTGATCTAAAAGTGAAAAAAAAGTGTTTACTTTGTACCACCTTTTAACGAGGTATCAAGTACGCCTTAGAAGTTAAAAGCTTAACTTAGAAATGAGAAGAATTTTTGCAGGGATAGCATTGCTACTTATACTTGTTTCGTGTGAAAACAAAAAAGCGAAAATCAATCCCTTTGCTGCAATAACCCGTGAGGTGGATTCTATGCTCCACCGGAAAAAAGCTGTCGACACGTTGAATCGCGAAACAGCCACAGAAGAAGAACCAAAGCCTATAGAAGCCGACGAGTCTTTCTACGATTTTATCTATAGCTTTGCATCCGATGACGCACTTCAGCGGCAACGAATCGTATTCCCATTGCCTTATTACAACGGAGACGCCCCGTCGAGAATTGAGAGGAAAGACTGGAAGCATGACAGCCTTTTCATCACGCAGGACTATTACACGTTGCTTCTCGACAAAGAGGAAGACCTGGAAAAGTTGGGTATTAACGAGTTGACATCCATACAGTTGGAGTGGATTTTCATTCGCAGCCGAAAAATAAAAAAATACTATTTCGAACGGGTCAAAGGCAGCTGGATGCTGGAAGCCATCAACCTGCGCCCAGCAGAGAAAGGAGAGGGGGAGAACTTCCTGGACTTCTACGGACGTTTTGCTTCCGATAGCCTGTTCCAATGCCAGCGGGTACGTACTCCGCTCAAATTTTTCACTGCCGACCCCGACGATGATTTCTCGGTGCTCGAAACCACACTGGACCTCAACCAGTGGTTGGCTTTCAAACCCGAACTGCCATCCAACAAGTTAACGAACATCAACTACGGACAGGAAAACCGGGACAATTCCCCGACAAAAATTCTGGCGCTGAAAGGCATCGGGAACAGCTTCTCCAACATTCTCTATTTTCAACGGAGGAATGGCGAATGGGAACTGTATAAATTTGAGGATATCAGCATGTAGAACTCCACACAACAGTTTAGACATAAAATGATGAAACAAGAAAATTACTCTTTACTGCCACACAATACTTTCGGCATCGACGCACAAGCAGCTGTATTCATTGAATATGCCTCAGTGGAAGAACTCAGACAGTTAATCGTCAACGGCGAAATCGGCTCTCCGCACCTGCACATCGGCAGCGGAAGCAACCTGCTCTTCACCGGAAATTATCCGGGAACGGTGCTGCACTCGTCCATCCGGAGCATGGAGATCATGGAAGAAACCGACGAATGGATCTCGGTACGCGTAGGTGGTGGTATGGTGTGGGACGATTTTGTGGCGCATTGCGTGGCACAGGGTTGGTACGGCGCAGAGAATTTATCACTGATACCGGGCGAAGTAGGTGCCAGCGCCGTGCAGAACATCGGAGCCTACGGAGTGGAAGTAAAAGACTTCATCACACAGGTAGAAACCATCAACATTCGGGGTGAAGAGATTGTTTATCCTGCATCGGAGTGCGGATACGCATACCGGGAAAGTATTTTCAAACACCCGGAGATGAAAGAAGTATTCGTTACCTATGTGTGGTTCCGATTGAGCAAAACAGAACATTATACGTTGGACTATGGCACCATCCGTCAGGAACTGGAGAACCATCCGGCTCTGAACCTCAGTACGGTACGGCAGGCCATCATCTCCATCCGTGACAATAAACTTCCAGACCCGGTTGTGATCGGCAATGCCGGTAGCTTTTTCATGAATCCCATCATTCCCCGTACGCAATTCGAAGAGTTGCTGGCCGTCTATCCCCGTATGCCGCATTACGAGGTGGGTGCCGACCGTGTGAAAGTTCCCGCCGGCTGGATGATCGAACAATGCGGCTGGAAAGGAAAGAACCTCGGTCCGGCCGGTGTGTACGAGAAACAAGCGTTGGTACTGGTCAACCGGGGAGGCGCCCGCGGAAGCGACATCATCCACCTGTCCGATTCCATTCGTGCCTCCGTTCGTGAAAAATTCGGCATCGATATCCGTCCGGAAGTCAATTTTATTTAAGCAGACATTATGAAGATAACCATACTGGGAAGTGGAACCTCTACCGGAGTGCCCGAAGTGGGATGCACTTGCAAGGTGTGTACGTCGACCGACACATACGATCGTCGCCTGCGTGCCTCGGCGCTCCTGGAAACTTCCGATGCCCGCATCCTGATCGACTGCGGCCCCGATTTCCGCGAACAAATGCTTCGCGTACCTTTTGAGAAAATAGACGGCGTATTGGTTACCCATGAACACTACGACCATGTGGGTGGTCTCGACGACCTCCGTCCGTTCTGCCGCTTCGGTGAAATACCCATCTATGCCGAACAGTGGGTGGCCGACAAGCTACGCAGCCGGATGCCCTACTGCTTCGTAGACCACGTGTACCCGGGAATCCCTACCATTCCTTTGAAAGAAATCATCTCCGGAATACCTTTCCACATCAACCAAACTGAGATCGTTCCCATCCGGGTGATGCATGGTAAACTACCGATACTGGGCTACCGCATCGGCCGCATGGCATACATCACGGACATGCTTACCATGCCCGAGGAATCATATGAACAATTGAACGGTCTGGATGTTTTGCTGATGAACGCATTGCGCATGGCTCCGCATCCCACACACCAAACCTTACAACAAGCATTGGATGTAGCCCTTCGCGTCGGCGCAAAGGAAACATACTTTATACATATGAGTCATCACATCGGTTTACATGCGGAAATAGAAAAGACTTTACCCCCTAATATTCACCTCGCATACGACGGATTGAAGATTTTTTAGCAAAAGTTTTGTTTTATTTATTTAATTAATTATATTTGCCGTGTCTGATAAATAGCAGCATTATGAAACTCCGTACAATAGCCAGGATCGCCATAACATCATCGATTGTGCTTTTATGTACAGGGTTTGTCATGTTCTCTTTTTTCAAAATATCAACCGCGGAAGAGAAGACAAGTTTTAACCTCTATTCACTCATCCCTTCCGATGCTTCCGCCATATTCGAGACCAACGACATCGTTCGGCTGGTGCAGAATATCGATGATCTGGATTGTAGCAAAGACAACCGTTACCTCCATATATCCCAATTATTCTCCACTTTTAAATCCTACCTGAATTCATTGCTGGAAGAGACTCCGCATGGACTGAGTAAACAAATGAATAAAATGTTGTTCAGTTTTCACGAACCGGACAATGCTTTTAATCAAGTATTATATTGCAGTTTGGGATCGGGCGACTATCAATTGTTGGAGAAATTCGTGAATAAGCTGAGCACCGGCGCATACCCGTCGCGCTCCGTGGAATACAAAGGAGAAAAAATACGCATCTACCCCGTATCCGACGGAAATTTCATATCGTGCTATATCACTTCCAAATTTCTGGTACTGAGTTACCAGAAGCGGTTGGTGGAACAGGTTATCGACACCTATCTCTCGGGGAATTCACTGATGAAAGATCCTTTCTTTGTAGCCATTCGCGACAATAAGAAAATAAACGCCGGCAACGCCACCGTGTATACCCGCATGTACTCGGTCGATATGGGCAAAGGAAACAAAGAAGGGCAAACGCAGACCAATGTGGGCAATTGGATGGAATTCGAAGTCAAGATGAACGAAACTTCCATTTATTTTTCGGGAATCAGCCAGGCGCAGGACACCTGCCAGACGTTTATGAATATGTTGCGCAGGCAGCAACCGGTCAAGGGATTCCCCGATGGAATTTTACCGACTTCTACTTTCTTCTTCAGCCGACGTTCCGTGAGCGATCTGGAGGCAATGCTTAGTTTTACCACCGAGCAGAAATACAATCAGGAACACTACTCCGAGTACACCAAACAACGTGACGAAGAGCTGTCGAACTACCTTAAGAACAATTGTGGAGAGTATATAAACACGTGCTTGTTCCATCGAACGGAAGAAATTCCCGGTCCGGCATCCGTGGCAAGTATTCCATTGCAGGATGTCGTTCAGGCCGAACGCTTGCTTCAAACATTGCTCGAAGCGACTCCGGCTACGCTCGAGGCTCCTCATCCGGCTCTCAGAACGATTCATCGGATAGCCAGCAAAGTGTATAAATTTTACGCTTTGCCTCCGAATACTCTTTTTGCACAGCTGACGGGCATCACCAATCCTGCCTTAAGCGGGTATGCCTGTTTTTATAACCAACATTTACTGTTGGCGCCAGACAATGCCAGCCTGGCACAATACATCCGGCACATGGAAAATGCCGAAATAATCGATGAGACCCCGGCTTACAAAGAAGGAATATCGGGCCTGTCGGACACCTACCATTTCATGCTTGTGGCCAACCTGGAAGCGATGATTGCTCAACCCAACAGCTACACGCAGCTTATACCGACGCTGTTCTTCCGCAATCCGGAGTTCTTCCGTCATTTTATTCTTTCCGCCCAGTTTGTTTGCAGCGAAGGGATCATCTATCCGAATGTGGTTCTCTCATACAAGAGCGAATAGTTTTTTGTAATTCGGGCTCGCAAAAAAAATAAAAACCGTCAAACCGGATCCATTCTTCCTCCGATAAAGAAAGAGTGAATCCGGTTTGACGGTTTTTATTGATGGAGAACTAACCTTTAGAACGGCAGATCATCCTTTGCATCACCCGGGATAAATTCCGGAGCCATAGCAGGAGGAGGTACGGGCGAACCGGCAAAAGGCGCACCGGCAGTTGCCGCAACACGGTCTACTTTCCATGCACGAATACTGTTAAACCAACGGTCTTGCCATTGGCGGGCATCGATATCAAAAGAAACGGTCAATTCTTCACCCATCTGGATATTGAATTGTTCGATTTTATCTGTCCCGAACACCTCAAAACACATCTTGCGGGGATATTGATCGTGGTTCTCGATAACAAACTCTTGCGCTTTCCATTCGTTACCTGTTTTCGTTGTTCCGCCTTTGGGAGCAAGTACGGCAATAATTTTTCCTGTAAAATCCATTGTAATAAAGTTTAATTTGGCGGCGAAGATACAATATTTTAAGAACATCCCATGAACTAATATCTCTTTTTTCTTCTGTTTTGTTGGCATGCCCCAATCTTTTTCATACTTTTGTACTTTAATAAAAATAATATTTTTAATACCAGAATATATGAGATTTATCGTTTCAAGTACTGCGCTTTTCAGTCGCTTGCAGGCCATCAGCCGCGTGATCAATTCTAAAAATGCATTGCCTATTTTAGATTGCTTCCTTTTCCAGTTGGAAGATGGAAAATTGTCGATTACCGTTTCCGACAGCGAAACCACGATGGTCACATCGATCGAAGTAAACGAAAGTAGTGCAAACGGACGTTTTGCCGTATCAGCGAAGACGCTGCTCGATGCATTGAAAGAAATCCCCGAACAGCCGCTCGTTTTTGAGGTGAATTCCGAAACGTACGAAATCACTGTGCGATACCAGAATGGTAAATACAGCCTGATGGGACAGAATGCCGACGAGTTCCCGCAATCGGCCTCGCTAAGCGAGAATGCCGTTCGTCTGGACATTGAATCCGCCATCCTGCTCAGCGGCATCAACCGTGCTCTGTTTGCCACAGCCGACGACGAGCTGCGTCCGGTGATGAACGGTATCTACTTCGACATCACCACCGAAGACATCACAATGGTAGCTTCCGATGGTCACAAACTGGTACGTTGCAAAACACTGGCTGCCCGTGGTAGCGAACGTGCCGCTTTCATCCTGCCCAAGAAACCATCCGTGCTGTTGAAAAACTTGCTTCCGAAAGAACAAGGAACGGCAGCAATCGAATTCGACGACCGCAACGCTATCTTCACACTCGACAACTACCGCATGGTGTGCCGCCTGATCGAAGGACGATATCCCAACTACAACTCTGTGATTCCGAAGAACAACCCTCATAAAGTAATCGTGGACAGACAACAGATGATGGGCGCCTTGAAACGCGTATCTATCTTCTCGTCGCAAGCCAGTAGCTTGATAAAACTCCGCATGCAGGAAAACGAAATGGTCATTTCGGGACAGGATATCGACTTCTCTACCTCGGCCGAGGAAACCCAGGTATGCCAATATACCGGTAACCAGATGAGCATTGGTTTCAAATCGACTTTCCTGATCGATATTCTGAACAATATCGCCTCCGGCGAAGTGATCATCGAACTGGCCGACCCGTCACGTGCAGGTGTCATCATCCCGATGGAACAAGCCGAAAACGAGGATTTGCTGATGTTGCTCATGCCTATGATGCTGAACGATTAATACGGAATAAACAAAACAACATGAAATTGAACCTGAAAAACCCGATCGTCTTCTTTGATTTGGAGACGACCGGGATTAACATAAATACCGACCGGATTGTGGAAATTTGTTATCTGAAAGTACACCCGAACGGAAACGAAGAGTCGAAAACCATGCGCATCAATCCTGAAATGCCTATTCCCGAAGCAGCTTCGGCTGTACACGGCATATACGACGAGGATGTGACCAGTTGCCCCACTTTCAAAGAGGTGGCAAAGACCCTGGCCAGAGACATTGAAGGATGCGATCTGGCAGGATTCAACTCCAACCGTTTCGACATTCCGGTGCTGGCCGAAGAATTTCTGCGGGCGGATGTCGATATCGACCTGAGCAAACGGAAGTTTGTCGACGTGCAGGTGATCTTCCACAAGATGGAACAACGCACCCTCTCGGCTGCCTACAAGTTCTATTGCGAGAAGGATCTGGAAGATGCCCACTCTGCCGAAGCCGATACGCGGGCTACCTACGAGGTGCTGAAAGCGCAACTCGACCGCTATCCGGACTTAAAGAACGATGTGGCTCATCTTTCCGAAATTTCGAGCTTCAACCGCAATGTGGACTTTGCCGGACGCATGGTATACGACGACAAGGGAGTGGAAGTATTCAACTTCGGTAAATACAAAGGTATGTCGGTAGCCGAAGTGCTTAAAAAGGACATGGGCTATTACGGATGGATCATGGGCAATGACTTTACCTTGAATACCAAGGCCATGCTCACCAAAATCCGTCTGCGCGAACTTACAGGAAAATAAGATGTTGAAAGGAAAGAAAATAATACTGGGCATCACCGGCAGCATTGCCGCTTACAAGGCTTGTTACCTCATTCGCGGACTCATTAAGAAAGGGGCCGAAGTACAGGTGGTGATCACGCCGGCGGGCAAGGAATTCATCACGCCCATCACACTGTCGGCGCTGACCAGCAAACCGGTTATCAGCGAATTCTTCGCACAACGTGACGGGACATGGAACAGCCATGTGGATTTGGGACTCTGGGCCGATGCCATGATCATCGCTCCGGCTACCGCTTCCACCATCGGAAAGATGGCCAACGGTATCGCCGATAACATGCTGATTACGACGTACCTGTCTGCCAAAGCTCCGGTATTTGTGGCTCCGGCCATGGACCTGGATATGTATGCCCATGCTTCCACTCAAAAAAATCTGGATACACTCCGTTCGTACGGAAATCATATTATCGAACCGGCTTCGGGAGAACTTGCCAGCCACTTGGTGGGCAAGGGACGGATGGAAGAACCGGAGGTAATCATCGGGGTAATAGAAGACTTCTTCGCTTCGACCGGGGAAGCCGTTTCCCCGGAACTGGCAGGAAAGAAAGTGTTGATCACAGCCGGACCTACCTACGAAAAAATTGATCCGGTACGTTTCATTGGTAATTATTCTTCGGGAAAGATGGGATTCGCCCTGGCCGAAGAATGCGCACGCCGGGGAGCAGATGTTTGCCTCATTGCCGGTCCGGTACAGGTAGAGACTCAGCATTCCGGCATCTGCCGGATCGATGTTGAATCAGCCGGGGAGATGTATGCCGAAGCCATGAAGCAATTCGAAACATCGGATGCTGCCATCCTCTGCGCCGCCGTAGCCGATTTCACTCCCGATAATGTAGCCGACAAGAAGATCAAACGGGAGGGAGACGACCTTGTGTTGCACCTCAAACCCACTCAGGACATTGCCGCCTGTCTGGGACGGGTGAAGCGACCGGAACAAAAGCTGGTCGGTTTCGCACTCGAAACCAACGACGAGCAGCACAACGCGGAACGTAAACTGGAAAGAAAGAACTTTGATTTCATCGTGCTCAACTCGCTGAACGATGAAGGTGCCGGATTCAGACATAACACCAACAAAATCAGCATCATCGACCGGCAGGGAAAGACCGACTTCCCCTTGAAAGCCAAAACGGAGGCGGCCGCTGATATAGTCGACAAGTTAGTAAAAATCATGTACTGATGTTGCAATCATTATACATTCAGAATTATGCCCTGATCGAGGAACTGGATATCAGCTTCGATTCGGGGTTTTCCGTCATAACAGGGGAGACAGGATCGGGTAAGTCGATCATCCTCGGAGCTATCGGGTTATTGCTCGGGCAACGGGCCGATGTGAAGGCCATCCGCCAGGGAGCCTCCAAATGCGTCATCGAAGCTCGTTTCCTGGTATCGGGTTACCGGATGCAGGCTTTCTTCGAAGAAAATGAGATTGAGTACGAAGACGAATGCATCTTCCGCCGGGAGATACATGCTTCGGGCAAGAGCCGGGCATTCATCAACGATACTCCGGCTTCGCTGGCTCAGATGAAGGAACTGGGCGAACAACTTATCGACGTTCATTCCCAACACCAGAACCTGTTGCTCAACAAGGAAGATTTTCAACTCAATGTTCTCGATATACTGGCACACAACGAAGAGGTGCTGACCGGCTACCGGACTGTATACCAACAATGGAAACAGTTGGACAAGGAACTGGCCAACCTTCAGGAAGAAGCCGGGCAAAGCCGTACCGACGAGGAATACATCCGTTACCAACTGGAACAACTCGAAGCGATGAATCTGGTCGAAGGCGAACAGGAAGAGCTGGAGCAGGAATCGGAAACATTGACACACGCCGAGGAGATCAAGAGCGGTCTTTACCGGGTGGAACAAATACTCGATTCGGACGAGAATGGGGTACTGCCTGCCTTAAAAGAGAGTCTGAGTACCCTGCAAGCCCTCCAACGTGTCTATCCGGTGGCAGGAGAACTAGCCGAACGGGTAGGGAATACGTACATCGAACTGAAAGAGGTGATTCGTGAAATATCCATGCACAGTGAAAACGTGGAGTTCAATCCCACTCGTCTGGAACAGGTCAACGAGCGATTGAATGTGATTTATTCGCTCCAACAAAAACACCGCGTACAAACGGTTGACGAGTTGATTGCGCTAACGCGGATGTATCGCGAAAAACTTTCGGCCATTACGTCCTATGACGATCGCATCGCCGAACTTACTGCCCAGCGGGATAAAGTATGGACGCAACTCAAGGAACAAGCCGTCCGGTTGACGAAAACCCGTACTTCCGTAACTCCTGCGGTAGAGAAACAAATGGCCGAAAAGCTGGTATCCCTGGGCATGCCCAACGCCCGCTTCCGGGTAGAGATAGAACCCCGGAAAGCACCCGCCATCCAAGGAGAGGACACCGTCAGCTTCTTGTTCTCGGCCAATAAGAATGGCAGCATGCAACCCGTTTCTACGGTAGCATCGGGAGGAGAAATAGCCCGCGTCATGCTCACTATCAAAGCCATGATAGCCGGAGCCGTGAAACTACCCACCATCGTATTCGACGAAATAGATACCGGGGTATCAGGCGAAATAGCCGACCGCATGGCCGACATCATGCAAGAAATGGGCGACAGGAACCGTCAGGTACTCAGCATCACCCACTTGCCGCAAATTGCCGCGCGCGGGCGTAATCATTATAAGGTATACAAAGAAGACAACGATGTGGAGACCAACAGTCACATCCGCCTGCTCAACGGCGAAGAGCGCGTTGAAGAAATAGCCCAGATGTTGAGCGGAGCCACACTGACCGAAGCCGCACTCAACAATGCCCGGTCGTTACTGAACAGTAAACAAACAAAGAAATGATAGACAAAAGCGAAATGATTTTCGGCGTACGCGCCGTTATAGAAGCCATACAGGCGGGAAAAGAAATCGATAAGATTCTGGTAAAGAAAGATATCCAGAGCGACTTGTCAAAAGAGCTGTTTGCCGCATTAAAAGGCACCCTGATACCTGTACAGCGTGTTCCAGTGGAACGGATCAACCGTATCACCATGAAAAACCATCAGGGAGTGATAGCCTTTATCTCGTCCGTTACCTACCAAAAGACTGAAGACCTGGTACCTTTCTTGTTCGAAGAAGGTAAAAACCCAGTATTCGTAATGCTCGACGGAGTGACGGATGTACGCAACTTCGGCGCCATTGCCCGTACCTGCGAATGCGCGGCGGTCGACGCCATCATCATCCCGGCCCGCAACAGCGTATCGGTTAATGCCGATGCCATGAAGACTTCCGCAGGTGCCCTGCACACCCTGCCGGTATGCCGTGAACAAAACCTTCGTACCACGTTACAGTTCCTCAAAAACAGCGGTTTCCACATTGTGGCCGCTACGGAGAAAGGCGATTACGACTATACGAAAGCCGATTATACCGGACCTACCTGCATTATCATGGGAGCCGAAGACACCGGAGTATCCTATGAAAACCTGGCTCTTTGCGACGAGTGGGTGAAGATACCCATGCTGGGAACTATCGAATCGCTCAATGTATCGGTAGCAGCTGGTATATTGATATATGAATCTGTAAGACAAAGAAATAACCAATAATCGATAAAGCATGAATAGAAGATTGCTTCTTGTTTTAGTAGGTGTGCTGGCGGCACAATGGAGCATCGCCCAGGCCCCTAAATGGATGGAGAAAGCCAAACGTTCCATCTTCTCCATCGTGACGTATGACCAGAATGACAAGATACTCAATACAGGCAATGGGTTCTTTGTAACCGAAGACGGTATCGCCTTGTCGGACTGCTCCTTGTTCAATAACGCCACACGTGCGGTAATTGTCACATCCGATGGCAAGCAAATGCCTATTGACGTGATCCTGGGTGCTAATAGCATGTACGACGTGATCAAGTTCCATGTGGCAATCACCGAGAAGAAAGTATCTGCTTTACAGATTGCTACTACCTCGCCGGCCATAGATTCGGAAGTTTATCTGCTGCCTTACTCCACGCAGAAGGACCGTACTTTCGCGCAAGGGAAAATCAAGGAAGCAGCCAAAGCAGGAGAGGGGTATTTCTACTACACCCTCAGTATGTCGCTGAAAGACAAGATGGTAAGCTGTCCGGTGATGAATGCCGAAGGGCAGGTATTTGGTTTGGCTCAAAAATCGTCGGGACGTGACACAACTACGATCTGCTATGCAGCCAGCGCCGATTTTGCCATGTCTCAGAAGATCGGACCATTCTCATTCAACGACATCACGCTGAAAAAAATCGGCATCCCCAAAGCGTTGCCTGATACCGAAGAACAAGCGTTGGTGACGCTCTACATGGCTTCCACGCAAGCTACCCCGGACGAGTACAGGAAATTGCTCGACAACTTTGTAAAACAATACCCCAACAGTTCCGACGGTTACATCCGCCGGGCTACGGCATACATCTATGGAACTAGCGACAGTGACTTGGATAAGGCCAATGCCGACATGCAACAAGCTATATCTGTGGCTACAAAGAAAGACGATGCCTATTACAACATATCGAAACTTATCTACAGTTACCAGTTGAGCAAGCCGGAAAAGACATACAAGGATTGGACGCTCGACAAAGCACTCGAATACGCGCAGAAAGCCCTGACCATCGACCCGCTACCTGTGTACACACAGTTGGAAGGCGATATTCTCTTTGCGCAACAGAAGTTTGCCGAAGCATTGGTGGCTTACGAAAAGGTGAACCAAAGTAATCTGGCATCACCCGTGACTTTCTTCAGCGCTGCCAAAACCAAGGAATTTGCCGGGGGAGATCCGAAGGAGGTCGTGGTGTTGCTGGACAGTTGCCTTGCCCGTTACCCGCAACCTCTGCCCACCGAAGCCGCCGCTTTTGTATTGGAGCGCGCCCAGGCCAACATGAATGCAGAGCAGTTCCGCCCGGCACTGGCCGACTATGATACCTATTACGATCTGGCAAACGGTAAGGTGAATGATGTATTCTACCAACTGCGCGAACAGGCGGCTCTCAAAAGCAAGCAATACCAACGCGCCCTGGACGATATAGCCAAAGCCATCGAACTCAATCCGAATGAGATTCTTTACAGAGCCGAGCAGGCTGCCGTGAACCTCCGCATAGGTCGTTACGACGAAGCATTGAAAATCACCAAAGAGATTGTGACCAAAGATCCGAAATATGCTGAGGGGTATCGTTTGATGGGTATTTCCCAGATTCAGTTGAAGATGAATGCAGAAGCTTGCACCAGTTTCGCCAAAGCGAAAGAGCTGGGCGATCCGAATGTGGACGAACTGATAAGTAAGCATTGTAAGTAAGTCGTTTTACAGACTTCTTCCTTTATATATTACACCAACATCGGGTAGGTACGGGCATTCAGCCTGAACCTACCCGATGTTTTTTTGTATATTTCAACATAAAGAACTGCATTCCTGCCCTAAATACATTTGGTTTTCATATTAATACACTTATTAATCAGATATTTTATGTAAGTTTGTGAGTTTAAAACTCAAATCAATCATGAAAAAAGTAACCCTATTACTCAGTGGAATCATGGTAGTATCCTGTGCGCCTCAACAGCCGAAGCTGACGTACCCTGAAACAGCTCAGGTTGACACGGTAGATGTGTACTTCGGTACACAAGTTGCAGACCCTTATCGTTGGCTGGAAAACGATACCAGTGCCGCTACGGCTGCCTGGGTGGAAGCAGAAAACAAGGTGACCAACGAATACCTGTCGCACATCCCTTACCGTAGCCAACTGCTGGAACGGCTCACCAAGCTGGCCGACTATGAGAAAATTGGCACCCCGTTCAAGAAACACGGGAAATATTACTTCAGTAAGAACGACGGTCTACAGAACCAAAGTGTGTACTATGTACAAGATTCACTTACAGGCACTCCACGCGTGTTTCTCGATCCCAACAAGCTATCGGACGACGGAACAGTAGCCCTCACCGGACTTTCTTTCTCCAACAATGGGAAGTATGCCGCCTATACCATTTCCCGCAGTGGTTCCGACTGGCGCGAGATATACGTCATGGACCTGAATACCGGTAAGCTGCTCGACGATCATCTGCTTTGGGCCAAGTTCACCGGTGCCTCGTGGAAAGGCGACGGATTCTATTACAGCGCCTACGATGCCCCGACCAGTGGAAAAGAATTCTCGAATGTCAACGAAAATCATAAGATATACTACCATCAATTGGGCCAGCCACAATCGGCCGATAAGTTGGTGTATCAGAATCCGGCTCAACCCAAACGTTTCTATACCGTCGATACCAGCGAAGATGAGCGTGTACTTTTCCTTTTCGAATCGGGTGCAGGGCGGGGGAACAACCTCTTCGTACAGAACCTGAGCAAACCGAACGCACCTTTCGTGCAACTGACTACGAACATGGACTATGAATATTCTCCTATCGAAGTAATAGGCGATCAGATTTATCTGCAAACCAACTACCAGGCTCCCAAAGGACGCATCATGGTGGCTGACATCAACCAACCGAAGCTGGAAAGCTGGAAAGAATTGGTACCCGAGTCGGAAGCCGTACTCTCCGGATCGCAAGTTATCGGCGGAAAGCTGTTCCTGACGTACGACAAGGATGCTTCGAACCACGCTTACGTGTATGGAGTCGACGGCAAGCAGATACAAGAAATTAAACTCCCGACTCTTGGCTCCGTAGGCTTTAGCGGCGAAAAAGACGATAAAGAATGCTTCTTCAGCTTCACCTCGTTCACTTTCCCGGGATCTACCTTCAAGTACGATATGGATAGCAATACCTACGAGCTTTTCCGTGCTCCGAAGGTTGACTTCAAACCCGAAGACTTCGAAACCGAACAAGTATTCTTCACCAGCAAGGATGGTACGAAGGTGCCGATGTTCCTTACCTATAAGAAAGGTCTCCAAAAGAATGGCAAGAATCCGGTATATCTCTATGGTTACGGAGGTTTCAACGTCAGTCTGAATCCGGGATTCTCAACATCGCGCATCCCTTTCCTGGAAAATGGAGGAATCTACGTACAAGTAAACCTGCGCGGAGGTGGCGAGTATGGCGAAGAGTGGCATGTGGCAGGTACGAAGATGAACAAGCAGAATGTATTCGACGACTTTATCGCCTCGGCCGAATATCTGATTGCTAATCAATACACCGAGCCGAGAAAGATTGCCATTGTAGGCGGATCGAACGGCGGATTGCTGGTAGGAGCATGCATGACACAACGTCCGGAACTGTTTCAGGTAGCTATTCCGCAAGTCGGAGTGATGGACATGCTGCGTTACCACAAGTTCACCATCGGGTGGAACTGGGCCAGCGATTACGGCACAAGCGAGGAGAGCCAGGAGATGTTCGAATACCTTAAAGGTTATTCGCCTTTGCATAATCTGAAACCCGGAACGAAGTACCCGGCTACAATGATCACCACTGCCGATCACGACGACCGGGTGGTTCCTGCGCACTCCTTCAAGTTTGCCGCTACCCTGCAAGCATGCAACGACGGAACCAATCCGGCTTTGATTCGTATCGATGCCAAAGCAGGACACGGAGCGGGTAAGCCGTTAGCCAAAGTTTTGGAAGAGCAAGCCGATACGTATGCATTCATCATGTACAACCTGGGAATGCACCCGAAGTTCTAACACGAATACCGACGATGAAGAAACGGTAATCCGTGCATAGCGAAAGAAGCTGCACAATGAAGAAGGCTGTCTCCCGGAGAAAGGAGGCAGCCTTTATTCTTTCAAGTCAGTTTCAAAGCCAGGAACAAGTTGCTTCACGGTGTGGCACACATTGTTTCTCACTGCGAAACGCCCTGTGCCACACTGTGAAACGCCCTGTGCCACACTGCGAAACGCCTTGTGCCACACTGTGAAACACCCTGTGCCACACTGTGAAACACCTTGTGCCACACCGTGAAACACCTTGTGCCACACCGTGAAACACTCAGTGCCATGGCGTGAAACAGAATGAGTAAACGGATTAGAAAAGCAATAAAAGATAAGGAACAAAGATAATCAATCCTACCACCACAGCGGCAACCGCACAAATCAGTACAGCTCCGGCAGCAATATCCTTCACATCGCCCGCCAACGGATGCTTTTGCGGAGAAACCAGATTCACCAACCGCTCGATGGCAGTGTTAAACCCCTCGGCAGCCAACACCAACCCGATACAAAGCACCACAGCTATCCATTCGCCCCGCGTAATCCGGAAATAGAAACCGGCAGCAAGTACCAGAAGCATCACCCCGCAATGAATCCAGGCATTATGTTCCCGCCCGATAAAGCTGCGTATGCCTTTCCAGGCATACACAAAGCTTTTCAATCGTTTCTTAATACTGAATCGTTCCATATATTCGTTGAAATAGTACCATCAGTTGCGGCTGACGTGCTTCACACCTTTAACCGTTTTCAGCTTCTTGAGCAACGCTTCCAGACGGGATGTATCGCTGAGCATTACCGTTAGAATACCCGAGAACAGCCCATCATTAGAATCAATACTGATACTTCGCAAGGCAATATTGTTCTCCTTGGAGATAATGGAAGTGATGTTCGTCACGATACCGATATCGTCGTTTCCCACCACACGCAAGGTGATGGGATACTGAGTACCTTCGGCTTTACCCGCCCAGCGAGCCTTCTGAATACGATATCCGAAGCGATCCATCATCTGATGCGCATTCGGACAGTCGGTACGGTGAATCTTGATACCTCCCGATACGGTCACGAATCCGAAGACATCGTCGCCATAGATAGGATTACAGCACTTGGCCAACTTAAAATCTATCCCCTTCAGGTTCTGGTCGATAACGAGCACATCTTCCTTACCGGTGGTCTCGGGAATAAGATTCTGTAAGTTATATCCCTCGGCGCTACGGTACGTCAATTCCTGGTGCTCGTCGTTATCGCGCTTCACCTGCTCCAGATACTTGTCGATGATATCGTTTACATCGAGCACCTCGTCGGCCACCTTCTGGTAGAAATCCGTCACCGTCTTGAAGCCCAATCGCTTGATAAGCCTCATCATCGTCGGCTCGTTGTAGTCTATCTTGCGGTTCTTGAACTTCCGTTCCAACGTTTCTTTGGCAAATTCGTGCTGACGGGCAGCCATCTCCTTCAACGTCTGGCGTATCTTGGTACGTGCTTTCGAGGTGGTGACGATGTTGAGCCAGTCCTGCTTCGGCGTTTGCGTGTTCGAGGTCATGATCTCCACCTGATCGCCACTGGCCAGCTTGTACTTTAACGGCACATTCTTGTCGTTCACCTTGGCACCGATACACTTACAGCCCAACTTCGTATGAATATGGAAAGCAAAATCGAGCACGGTAGCGCCCCGTCCCAGCTTGTACAGGTCGCCTTTGGGCGTGAAGACAAACACTTCGTCCTCGTACAAGTCCATCTTGAACTGGTCCATCACCTCGAGCGAATCGCCGTCGGAATGCTCCAATGCTTCGCGTACGGAAGTCAACCAATCGTCGAGCCCGCTTTCGCCCTTCACACCCTTATAACGCCAGTGAGCAGCTAGTCCGCGTTCGGCAATGTCGTCCATACGGCGTGTGCGGATCTGTACTTCCACCCATTTGCCGCCGGGCCCCATCACGGTGATATGCAGCGATTCGTAGCCGTTGCTCTTCGGGATAGACAGCCAGTCGCGCAAACGTTTCGGGTTGGGCTGGTACATATCCGTGACGATGGAGTAGGCGTTCCAGCACTCGGCTTTCTCCTTATCCAGTTCCGACTCGAGGATGATGCGGATGGCAAATAGGTCGTAAATGCCTTCGAACGACGTTTTCTGCTTTTGTATCTTGTTACAGATGGAATGTATCGACTTGGTGCGTCCTTTGATGTCGAACTTCAACCCGCTGGCTTCCAGCTTCTTCTGAATCGGAGCGATGAAGTCGGCAATGTACTGGTCGCGCGAGGCTTTCGTCTCGTTCAACTTATCTTTTATGAAATAGTACACATCGCGATTGGTGTATTTCAGCGACAGGTCTTCCAGCTCGGACTTCAGTTTATAGAGTCCCAGCTTGTGCGCCAACGGAGCATACAGGTACGCCGCTTCGTTGGCCACCTTGCGGCGGTCTTCATCGTTGTCCACTCCCTTGATCTGCCGCATCATGTTCACCCGGTCGGCAATCATGATGAGTATCACCCGCATGTCTTCGGCAAAGGAGAGGAGCAGGTTGCGGAAGTTTTCCGAACCGATGGCCGGGCTCTTGGCATAGAGCATGTTTGTCTTCACCAATCCGTTGATGATGGCTGCCACGTCGTCGCCGAACTCCAGCCGCACGGATTCGATGGTGAGCAGATTCACCTTCACGATCTCATGCAGCATGATGCTCAGCAGGCACGAACCTTTCATTCCTATCTCTTCGGCCACAATCACGGCCGTCTGCATGTCTCTGATAATGGGATTCATGCCGAAACTGTTGCGTTGCAGGTTTCTGCACTCAACGGCCTCGTTCAGGAATTTCTTCAACTTCCGGGTGTCATGCCGGCTGATCGTATCCCCGGCCGAAGTCATCAGTTGCCTGTACAAGGCAAACAACTCGGCCCTCTCTGTTTCGGTAAAAAATGATAAATGTTCCATAATCTTTAGCAGGTTTATGCTGTGCGTGAATTATTTCGTTGTAAAAGTAAGTTTTTTGTTTTGACAAATGGCGAAAGTAAATAACATTTTTGTATTTTTGGGCATCAATAATTAAAATAGTATGATCATGATGACACCACAAGACAAAGAATTGCTTGCCTCCAAAGGTATCACGGAGGAACAAATAGCCGAACAGCTCGCTTGCTTCGCCAAAGGCTTTCCATTTCTGAAACTGGATGCTGCCGCATCGGTTGAGAAAGGGATTCTTGCTCCCGCCGCTGACGAACAGAAAGCTTATCTGGATGCTTGGGATGCCTACACAGCTACCGATAAAACCATCCTGAAGTTTGTCCCGGCATCGGGCGCCGCCAGCCGTATGTTCAAAGATTTATTCGAGTTCCTGGGAGCTGCATACGATGCGCCGCAAAGCAAGTTCGAACTGGCTTTCTTCAACGGTATCGATAATTTCGCTTTTTACGATGACCTGAATGCGGCTTGCCAGCATATGACAGGGAAAGATATTCCCGCATTGATAGCCGAAGGAAACTACAAGGCTGTTGTGGCTGCTCTGCTCGAAGAAGCCGGACTGAACTACGGTTCTTTGCCCAAAGGGTTGTTGAAATTTCATGCTTATACCGAAGGTTCGCGTACGCCGCTCGAAGAGCATCTGGCCGAAGGCGCCATGTATGCTGCCGGAAAGAGTGGGGTGGTGAACGTGCATTTCACCGTGTCGACCGAACATCGCGAACTGTTCAAAGCGTTGGTAGCCGAGAAAGCCGAAGCATTTGCCAAGCGTTATGGGGTGTCTTACAATATCAGTTTCTCGGAGCAGAAACCCAGCACAGACACCATCGCCGCCGATATGGACAACCAGCCGTTCCGCGACAACGACAAGTTACTCTTCCGTCCGGGTGGTCACGGTGCATTGATCGCCAACCTGAACGATCTGGATGCAGACGTTATCTTCATCAAGAACATCGACAATGTAGTTCCCGACAAGTTGAAAGCGGATACCGTATTATATAAAAAGCTGATTGCCGGTGTACTCGTGGCATTGCAGAAACAGGCTTTCGAATACCTGGAACTGCTCGATAGCGGAGTTTATACACAAGAACAGGTCTTGGAAATTTTGCAATTCGTTCAGAAGAAGCTCTTCTGCAAGAATCCGGAAACAAAGGTGCTGGAAGATGCCGAATTAGTGATCTACCTGAAAAATAAATTGAACCGCCCCATGCGTGTCTGCGGTATGGTGAAGAACGTTGGCGAGCCGGGTGGGGGACCGTTCCTGGCTTACAACAGTGATGGTACCATCTCGTTGCAGATTCTCGAAAGCTCGCAGATCGATATGGCCGACCCGTCGAAGAAAGAGATGTTCGAGAAGGGTACACACTTCAATCCGGTGGATCTGGTTTGCGCCGTACGCGATTATAAAGGTAATAAGTTCGACCTGACGAAGTATGTGGATAAGGCTACGGGCTTTATTTCATACAAGTCGAAGAGCGGCAAGGAGCTGAAAGCGCTGGAACTTCCCGGTTTGTGGAATGGTGCGATGAGCGACTGGAGCACGGTGTTTGTGGAAGTTTCGCTAGCTACATTCAATCCGGTGAAGACGGTAAACGACTTGCTTCGTGAGCAACATCAGTAAATAGCGATTAGTGTTTAGTATAAGCACTGATTTGTATAAAATCACAAAGCCAGACAAAGGGTATTTCAAAGTACTCTTTGTCTGGCTTTTTCACTACCTTTTGCACAGCATGAATACAACAATCAGGACATTCGATTTTAAAGCCCTCCCATTTGTTTGAGCACCCAAATAATCATTCAGCGCATGGAAGCGTAAACCAGAAGCTAGATCCTTTCCCTACTTCAGAATCGACGCCGATCTGTCCACCCATACGTTCAACAAGGCTCTGACTAATCGAAAGTCCCAAACCTGTTCCCTTGGCAAAAGCATCCAGCTTAACAAAACGGCTGAAAATATCCGCCTGCTTTTCCGGGGAAATACCAATGCCTGTATCTTTTACAGTAAACTTAAGCATCCCTCCGGCTATCATTTCATAGCCCAATGTGATCGTACCGTTATGGGTAAACTTCAGGGCATTGGTCATGAAGTTGGCAAGCACTTGAGTGATACGATTTTTATCTCCCTCGACCACAATCTGAGGAAGGTTTTCATCGAACACCAGATCGATATCTTTTGGTACCTTTAGCGAAAAGCCCTGAATCAGCTCATGGCAAAGACGTCGGACATCCACCGCTCCGGGGGTATATTCCATGGTTCCCGCCTCGATCTTCGATATATCGAGGATGTCCGAAATCAACTGCAACAACAGCTCGTTATTCTCCTCTATCACAGGTATATATTCCTGACGCTCTTCCGCAGACTCAGTCACGGCCAGCAGTGACGAGAATCCCACGATGGCATTGAGCGGCGTACGTATCTCGTGGCTCATATTGGCAAGGAAGGCCGACTTGAGTCTATCCGCTTCTTCGGCTTTTTCCTTGGCATGTATCAGTTCCAGTTCCACCCGTTTGCGGTTGGTGATGTCGGTAGCCAGCTCCATGATGGCCCATTTTCCGTCGATCCATTGAAGAGCTGTACTCTGTATCGTGTACCAACGTTGGGTAAGCGGATTGTAATCTTCCCAGACACGAACGCCTGTGGGACGATGATCTTTATCGAGCAGAAGATGCTTTGGACAGTGCTTGCATAAGCCATCCAGTCCAGCGTTCAGCATTTTCCAGCATTCTACGTTTTCGCACAGTCCGGCCTCTTCCCTGAAAGGTTTGTTGGCAAAGAGAATCTTCAGCGAATCGTAATCGGTAACAAAAACATTGGCGTTGATGTTGTCCAGTACCATCTGCATGGTTTGCTGCGACTGTTGCAAGGTTTCTTCTACCTGCCGACGCTTTGTAGTGGTGGATACGATTTGCGATATCTGGCTCATCAGTTCCACATCTTTTTCGTTCCACTCTTTACGCCAGCAAAAATTAAACGATAGGAAGCCAAAATGAATGCCACGCTGCGACAGTGGAAAGACGGCGATGGCCTTTACTCCTTGCACTTCCAGCATTCCCGAAATAAAGGGGTCGAGTGAGTAGATGTCGGACGTACAGATGATGCCGTTCTTTTCGAGCATATCAAACCAAGGTTTCCCCATCTCGATGGTCAGGCTCCGCAGGTAATCTATGGCAGGGTCAATACCCTCGTTGCACCATTCGTAGGTACAACCATAGGTAACTCCGTTAGGGTGATTTTCCCATATCGCCAGACGGTCGACACCGGTATAACGACCAATCTCGGCAAGCGCCATGTTCATAGCCGCAGCTATATCTTCTTCCAGTTGTAGAATTTGTAGCACTTTAATAAACAATGCCTGACGCAGGTTGATTGCTTCCAACTCTTTTTGACTGGCTATGAGATCTCTGGATTTCTCTTCGACCATCAGCTCGAGTTGTGTGCGATATTGTTCCAACTCCATATCGACTGTTTTGTGTTCGGGGCAAGAAGGTTTCATATTCTAGTACGTGTTGTAAACTTGGTTATAGAGATTAATATTACTTGTAATAGAACAAACAAAAACCTGCTCTAGTCAAATAATTCGAGCACAAAAGTAATAAATATATTGAAATACGCATTAATTTTTGTAGGTTATTAAGCATAATGTACAACAAAAAAGATATCTAATAATCAAATAGATATCTTTTTTGTTTTGTGTCATATGGAAGGCAATCAGTTAGCATTTAAATACTTTCGCAGAACAAGATATTTTTGAACATCATTGGCATGCTTCCATAAAATACATATATTTGCATCCTTAAGAAAAGAAAAAACTCCTTTATGCATCCGTGTAGAATGATATGGAAATCAAATTAAGA
Source organism: Bacteroides sp. (assembly GCA_031554635.1). Lineage (GTDB taxonomy): Bacteria > Bacteroidota > Bacteroidia > Bacteroidales > Bacteroidaceae > Bacteroides. Next base: position 40,047 of record JAVBVD010000039.1, on the reverse strand, counting down.
TTAGAAGAAGAAAAAGATTATAGGCAAGTGGAAGAAGTAACCCGCGAAGCATTCTGGAATGTCTATGCCCTTGGTTGCGACGAACATCTGCTTGTTCATCGCTTAAGAGAGGAAAAGCAATTTATCAAAGCGCTCGATTTCGTAGCGACTCATCATGATAAAATCGTAGGAAACATCATCTATGTAGAAGGGAAAATAATCACTAACAACGGTAAAGAGCATAAAGTAGCAACTTTCGGCCCGGTAAGCGTATTGCCCGAATATCAGCACAAAGGCATTGGAAGTGCATTGATAACTCACACGGCACAACTAGCCAAAGAAATGGGTTATCCTGCCATATTGATATACGGCGAACCCGAATATTACAAACGATTTGGCTTCAAGCTATCGAAAGAATATGGAATAACGAATCAAGATGGAAAATATCCGGCAGCCATGCAGGTTTGGGAGTTATACCCTGATGCCCTGAAAGGAATAGAAGGAATCTATGACGAGGGAGGTATTTATGCAATAGACCCGGAAGAATTACTGGAATTTGAGAAAAGTTTTCCTGAGAAAGAGAAGAAGCATACAAAAACGCAGGAGCGATTTCTGGAAATGGTTAGCAAATTCATTTAATACAAATCAGAAATGAGAACCAGAGAGAATCATTATACAACCCGCACCAACTGGTTGCGTGCAGCTGTTCTGGGAGCTAATGACGGCATATTATCGACCACCAGCTTAGTGATAGGAGTTGCTGCCGCCAATACCTCCCGGCAATCCGTAATCCTGGCGGCCTTGGCCGGATTGGTTGCAGGAGCCTGTTCCATGGCTGCGGGTGAATATGTGTCTGTGAGTTCGCAGGCCGATGTGGAAAAATCGGACCTTGCCAGGGAGCGGATGGAATTGGAAACGATTCCCGAAGAAGAGCTGGCCGAACTGGCTGCTATTTATGAAGGAAGGGGAGTGAACAAGCCTACTGCTCTGGAAGTTGCCAAACAGCTCATGCAACACAATGCCTTGGAAGCTCATGCACGGGAAGAATTGGGTATCAATGACATGACCAGTCCCAACCCTCTGCAGGCAGCAGCAGCTTCGGCAGCGGCTTTCATATTCGGAGGAATATTGCCTTTTCTGGTGGCTTTTCTGGCCCCGCTGGAAAATATGGTTTTCTACCAGTATGGATTCGCCATCCTGTTTCTGGCCGTATCCGGAGCAGTGGCAGCCAAAATGGGAGGAGCTAATATCTATAAATCTATTGTCCGGATTTGTTTTTGGGGAACAGTGGCTATGTGTATAACTGCTTTTGTCGGATATATTTTTGGAGTGAATTCAATCTGATGCTGAAAAATCAAACATCTATGTCTGCATTTGCAGATACAAAACCGCATTATGACATACTTGACGGATTACGTGGAGTAGCGGCTATCACAGTGGTATGTTTCCACATATTCGAAGCGTATGCAACCAGTCATTTAGATCAAAACATCAATCATGGTTATTTAGCTGTCGATTTTTTCTTTATTCTGTCGGGCTTCGTGGTCGGTTATGCTTATGACAACCGCTGGGGAGCAATGAAAACGAAGGACTTCATCAAACGCCGCATCATACGCCTGCATCCGATGGTGATAATGGGAGCTTTGATAGGAGCCATCATGTTCTATACTCAAGGCTGTTCCGTGTGGGATGTGTCGCAAGTGACTGTCTGGGCTTTGCTTGTCGCCACGCTTATTAATGCACTCTTGATCCCCGCAACTCCCGGAACTGAAATTCGGGGTGTGGGAGAAATGTTTCCTTTGAATGGACCGAGTTGGTCGCTATTCTTTGAGTATATCGGTAATATTCTCTATGCTTTGTTCATTCGTAAACTATCTACCAAAGCGCTCGGAGTGCTGGTATTTATGGCCGGATGCGGCTTGGCTACATTTGCCATTGCGGGCCCATTAGGCGATATCTGTGTTGGGTTTTCACTGACCGGGACAGAATTTACCGGAGGATCTTTCCGGTTGCTGTTTTCTTTTTCTGCCGGATTGCTCCTTTCCCGTGTATTCAAACCTGGTAACATAAGGGGGGCTTTTTGGATATGCAGCCTGTCTGTTGTTGTCCTTCTGGCCATGCCTCGCATCGGTGGGGCTGAACATTTATGGATGAATGGTATTTATGATGCGGTGTGCTGTATTGTGTTTTTCCCGTTACTTGTTTATCTTGGTGCTTCAGGAAAGAGCACCGATAAGTATACTACCCAGATATGCAAGTTCTTTGGAGACATATCTTATCCTTTGTATATGGTGCATTATCCCTTTATTTATCTGTATTACGCCTGGGTCAAGAACAACAATCTCACCTTTCAGGAATCATTGCCTGGTGCAGCAGGAGTTGTCATAGGGAGCATCGCTATGGCTTATATCTGCTTGAAGCTCTATGATATACCGGTACGGAGATACTTAACGAACCGGTTTTTAAAGTCCAAGAACAAGGTGTAACCTATTTTATAAAGAATAAATAGCATTCATCATAAAATTTGAGATATATGGAATCTAAATTCATCACTCTTAACAAAGAAAACATTGCACAAGAACATATCTGCTGTGCCTTCTCGGATAAGAAATGTGCCGAAAGCTATAACCTGAAAAAAGAATGGCTGAAAAAGGAGTTTGATAACGGTTACGTGTTCCGTCGTCTCGACGAGCGTGCAAAGGTATTTATAGAATATGGCCCTACCGAGAATGCCTGGCTACCTGTTGATGCACCTAACTACCTGATGATAAATTGTTTTTGGGTATCGGGACATTACAAACAAAGCGGTTATGGCAAAGCACTCTTGCAATCGGCCATTGACGATGCGGTTCAGCAAGGCAAAGACGGATTGGTGACGGTGGCAGGAACCAAGAAATTCCACTTCATGAGTGATACGAAATGGCTGTTGCGTCAAGGATTCGTGACAGTCGAAACTCTTCCTTACGGATTCAGCCTTTTAGCTTTGAAGTTAAAGCCCGATGCGAAAAATCCAGCGTTCAGCAAAACAGTCGCAAGCGGGCAATGCCCTGATACCGACGGATTGGTAGTCTACTACACCAATCGTTGTCCATTCACGGAATACCATATTCAGAATTCACTGCCGGCAGTAGCCAAGGCTAAGAATATCCCGCTGAAAATCATCAAATTGGAAACGCGGGAACAAGCGCAATCGGCTCCGACCCCTGCTACTATATTCAGCCTGTTTTATAACGGAAAGTTCGTTACTACCGACCTCAGCACGATTGTCGACGAGAAACGGCTCGACAAAATAATCACTGTATAAAATGGTCAACACAGTTAAAAATGATGAGTATCAGCGCCAAAATCACCACCGTCCTTCGAAAGGCATATCCCGCTCTGTCACAATTACAGGATGATTATTTCATCATCGGTTCATCGGCACTGAACCTGTGTAGCATAGAAATCGAAACATCCGATATCGATATTCTCCTGTCGCAAAAAGATTCTGCCTACCTTCAAAACATTTGGGCAGACAAACATATCAAGGATCATGTAACTCAAAACGATCACTTATTCCGTTCAGATCTTTCCCGGTTTAACTTCGGTGAATTAGCCATCGAAATAATGCCGGAACTGAAAGTAAATAAGAACGGAGTATGGATACCACTTCATGTACAAGATCACTTTATACTTGATTTAGATGGCATGCAGATAAAAGTTCCAACTCTGGAAGAGCAGAAGCGTATCTTCAATCTCTTCGGGCGGGAAAAAGACCTGAGAAAGATAAAACTAATAGAGAAGCAGCACTGATTGCCGCGCATAAACCGGATTTGAAATATATCATAGACCAACTCGCTCAACAGGCACTTCCGAATTGTCCACCTGAATATATTCACTGATCAAATAGCGCTCAAATATTCATAGAATATCATCGAACATCAAAACAATCCACAATAGGGGGAGTATATATAGGCACAAGATTCTTTCCACTTAGTTTATCAGTAAGTATGCAAAAAGTATGCACTTCCCCAAGAGTATTGTGGAAAGAAGTGCTACCTTTGCGCATTGAATAAAATAGCATTCGTAGTGGATGAATAACAGAATAAATAAGTATATTATTTTTACCTCCATTCAATCACTACCGGACAAAAACAGAAGATTAATAACCATAAAATAAATATTTACAATCATGAAGAAAATACTCCTGCTAGGTTCCGGAGAATTAGGGAAAGAATTTGTTATCTCTGCCCAACGTAAAGGGCAACACGTCATCGCTTGCGACTCCTATACCGGAGCACCCGCCATGCAGGTAGCCGACGAATTCGAAGTTATCGACATGCTAAACGGTGACGAACTGGCACGCGTCGTACGCAAACACCAACCGGACATCATCGTTCCCGAAATCGAAGCCATCCGTACCGAACGTTTGTACGACTTCGAAAAAGAGGGAATACAAGTAACACCCAGTGCCCGCGCCGTAAACTTTACGATGAATCGCAAAGCCATCCGCGATCTGGCAGCAAAGGAACTCGGACTCAAAACTGCCAAATACTTCTACGCCAAAACTTTTGAGGAACTGAAAGATGGAGCTGCCAAGGTGGGCTTCCCATGCGTAGTAAAACCACTCATGTCATCTTCCGGCAAAGGACAGTCACTTGTAAAAAGTGCCGACGAACTGGAGCATGCCTGGGAATATGGTTGCAGTGGTAGCCGTGGCGATATCCGTGAACTGATTATTGAGGAGTTTATTGATTTCGACAGTGAAATCACCCTTCTGACAGTCACTCAACAGAATGGACCGACACTGTTTTGCCCACCGATCGGACATGTACAAAAGGGAGGCGACTACCGAGAAAGTTTCCAACCGGCGGCAATAGATCCTGCTCATCTGAAGGAAGCCCAGGAAATGGCCGACAAGGTAACCCATGCATTGACAGGGGCCGGGCTGTGGGGAGTGGAGTTCTTCCTGAGTCACAAGAATGGAGTGTACTTCTCCGAACTTTCACCACGTCCGCATGACACAGGCATGGTAACACTGGCAGGTACACAAAACCTGAATGAATTCGAACTTCATTTGCGTGCAGTCCTGGGATTGACTATTCCGAACATCAAACAAGAGCATATAGGAGCCAGTGCTGTAATCCTGTCAAGCATAGCCAGTCAGGAACGTCCGCAATTCAAAGGTGTAGAAGAGGTTGTAAAAGAGGAAGACACATATATTCGTCTTTTCGGGAAACCATTCACACGTGTAAATCGCCGCATGGGTGTAGTGCTGTGTTATGCACCCAATGGTTCGGCTCTCGACGCTCTACGTGATAAAGCTAAACGTATTGCTTCCTTAGTAGAGGTTTATTAAGCCACATTTTTCAAAAAAACACTTTCGATCTAGCATCTATCACCAAAAGCTTTTATTATTCTAGTTATCAGAATATTAAACTGGTGATAGATGCTATTTTCATCTGTCACCCCATCTTACACCTGTCACCAATCTCTCTTTCTATTACATGAGAACTTAATTCGATATCCTAGGAGGATATCAAATTATCCCAAGAGGATATGAGATTATCATAAGAGGTTATGAAATTATCCTAGGAGGATATAGAATACCTATTTAGCGAAAAATCTATGCAAATCCACTTTAGAAAAACAGATGTATATTAGTGGTGATTTTCAGTAAAGACATCTCATTATTGCCCCAGACGTATCGGTATAATTTTATCATTAAGACGAGAACTCCTCACTTTAGCCAACAAAACGTCAGAATTACTTCAAAAGAGTCATTTTTCCAGAACAACATTTTACACAACCTATAAAAATGAATATAACAAACTGAATATAAACGATTTACATATAAAAAAGCCCTCGTAGAATCGTTTTTTATCAATCTACCGCTCCGTTATCCGAAAAAAAGGCAAGGATTCCTCTTTATGAGGATTTTTTTTTGAAAAAAGGATATTGGTAATATTTTTCATTCCATACATTTTATATATAAACAATTTAGATCGGTGAATTAGTATTTCTATACGCATGAATCGTTGCCTATATAACGACATAAATGCACATTTGTAATATTTTACAAATGTGAGGCTTTAATTTTACTACATAAAATAATTCACAAAAAGATAATAGAGTGGGGGTGTTCTTCTGTAAAGAGAATATTCACAGAAGTAATAATACAATCATACATGTAATATGGAAGGATTTAACATTTCATTTTCTAATAATAAAACAACCAATATCAGCAAAATAAATAAAATAAGATGTACTAGTAGTTTATTATATTAAACAATATGTGTTTACAAAAATAATATTCAGAAAAAAGCGAATATTTCAGACATATAATATACTATAAACCATATATATAATATGTTTATCTAAATGATTTATTCAGTTGTAAAACAAGGCATTTTACATATGTATTAGAACACATCGCTTTGCTTGTTTACTTCATGGGACACATCTGTAAACTTGGTAATTTACTTTTGTGATTTGTTTTTGTGAATTTTATTTTTTACATTTGCAAACCACTCCCTTTGGATTATATTTTTGTGAATAGCTTAAAGAAACGTACATTTGTAAACACTGTAAGCATATGGATATAAAAGACAGAATTAATTTTATCATGGAAAGAGAAAATATGGGCTCCAAAGCCTTCGCTGATAGTATAGGTGTTCAGCAATCTACTCTTTCGCACATTTTGAACGGACGAAACAATCCAAGCCTGGATGTCGTCATGAAGGTGCACCAACGTTTCAACTACATCCGGTTGGAATGGTTACTCTATGGTCTGGGGGAAATAACAACACCGGCAACTTCCTCCCAACAAGTGGGCATTCAACCGGGCTACATCCCTTCTTTATTCGACGAGAATCCAGAAATTCCGACCATTGGCACAGTTGGCCCGGAAAATCGCAAGGAAATCGGCTTTCACAACGTCGAAAAAGCACCTAAAGAGATTGTAAAACAGGAGATTAGGTATATAGAAAAGCCTCACAGGAAAATCACCGAAATAAGAATATTTTTCGATGACAACACCTACGAGACATTTAAAGGTGAAAAATAGATACTAAAAATGCCTCTTTGCACATTTTCCAGTATCTTTGCCACCGGAAACAAATTTATGCTTCAATATATACATGAAAAAGTTTATTTTAGATTTAACGGTTGTCGAGAACGCGAGACTGCACGCTAACTATGTGTTGTTGAAATTGACGTCTCAACTCCCGTTGCCCGAAATGCTTCCGGGGCAATTTGCCGAAATCCGCGTGGACGGTTCGCCCACCACTTTCTTACGCCGCCCTATTTCCGTTAATTTTGTAGACAAACTACGCAATGAGGTGTGGTTCCTGATTCAGCTCGTAGGCGACGGTACAAAGCGTCTGGCGCAAGCCAAACCGGGCGAAGTGATCAATGTGGTGCTGCCGCTGGGAAACAGCTTTACAATGCCTCAAAATCCGTCGGATAAGCTTTTGTTGGTAGGCGGAGGTGTCGGAACGGCTCCGATGCTCTATTTGGGCGAGCAATTAGTCAAAGCGGGCAGCAAACCGACGTTCCTTCTGGGGGCCCGTAGTGATAAAGACTTATTGCAGTTGGACGATTTCGCCGCATATGGTGAGGTATATACCACAACCGAAGACGGCAGCCAGGGCGAAAAAGGATATGTCACCCAACATTCGATATTGAATAAGGTGCAATTCGAGCAGATTTATACCTGTGGACCGAAGCCCATGATGATGGCGGTAGCCAAATATGCCAAAAGTAAAAATATAGCTTGCGAAGTTTCACTGGAAAATACCATGGCCTGCGGAATAGGTGCTTGCCTATGCTGCGTGGAAAACACTACCGAAGGCCACTTGTGTGTATGTACGGAAGGTCCTATTTTCAACATTAATAAATTATTATGGCAGATTTAAATGTAAACATTGGTGAATTGCGGATGAAAAATCCGGTGATGACGGCTTCGGGAACATTCGGCTACGGCGAAGAGTTTACAGATTTCATCGACATAGCGCGAATAGGCGGTATAATTGTAAAGGGCACTACCCTTCACAAACGTGAAGGCAACCCTTATCCGCGCATGGCGGAAACGCCTGCAGGTATGTTAAACGCTGTTGGACTACAAAATAAGGGGGTAAAACACTTCGCCAATGAGATATATCCACGTATCAAAGACATTCAGACCAATATGATTGTGAATGTTTCGGGTTCGGCCATTGAAGATTACGTGGAAACAGCTGAGATTGTCAACGAACTTGTAAATATTCCTGCTATAGAGTTGAATATATCCTGCCCCAATGTAAAGCAGGGTGGAATGGCTTTCGGAGTAACCAAAGAAGGGGTAGCCGAAGTAGTGAGTGCAGTACGTTCTGCTTACAAAAAGACACTTATCGTGAAACTCTCGCCCAACGTGACAAACATCGTCGAAATGGCTCGGGCCGCCGAAGACAACGGCGCCGACAGTGTGTCATTAATTAATACATTATTGGGGATGGCCGTAGATGCGGAACGTCGCCGACCGGTACTCTCTACCGTTACCGGAGGACTGTCGGGACCGGCTGTTAAACCCGTCGCCCTGCGCATGGTTTGGCAAGTAGCGAATCATGTGAAGATTCCCGTAATTGGTCTTGGAGGTATTATGGACTGGAAAGATGCCGTAGAATTCTTGCTGGCAGGTGCTTCGGCTATTCAGGTGGGTACAGCCAACTTTATTGATCCGGCAGCTACCATCAAAATAGCCGATGGTATCAATGATTACCTGGATCGCCATGGATATAAATCGGTCAAAGAGATCATCGGGGCACTGGAAGTATAACTTGAATTTCTTCAACACAAAGAAAACAAGCAAAAATTCTCTTTATATCCCACATGGTTAAAATAAAAAAGTGATTAGCACATGCGCTAATCACTTTTTTATTTTAACCATGTTAGACAGATAGAGACATCTAGGAAAAAGAAACCAAACACTAGAAATTATCTTTTTCATTTGCACATCTCTATGGTGAAAAAGAAAACTTTGTGGAACTTTGCAAAGAAAACTCTACGAAATTTTGCGCGAGTCCGGGCGAATCAAAACTATTCACCAAGCAAATCCGGACGTAGCCGTCGCGTACGTTCCAACGACTGCTGAAGTTCCCATTCCTTGATCTTCGCTTCATGTCCCGACAATAAAACGTCAGGAACTTTCCAACCGTTATATTCGGCCGGACGCGTATACACCGGGGCAGCCAGTAAATTATCCTGAAAAGAGTCCGAAAGCGCCGATTGCTCGTCCGAAATAACCCCCGGTATAATTCGCACAATAGCATCCGCAATCACCGCAGCAGCTAGCTCTCCACCAGTTAATACATAATCTCCAATACTGATTTCCTTAGTGATCAGGTGTTCCCGGATCCGGTAGTCGATTCCCTTGAAATGCCCACAGAGAACAATAACATTTCCTAACAAAGAAAGCCCATTCGCCATCTTCTGATCAAACTGTTCTCCATCCGGAGTTGTAAATATAATTTCATCATAGTCCCGTTCAGCCTTCAACGTATTAATGCACCGCTCAATCGGTTCGATCTTCATCACCATGCCGGCAAAACCACCAAAAGGATAGTCGTCCACCCGACGGTATTTATCTTCCGTATAATCGCGAAGATTGTGGATATGAATTTCAGCAAGCCCCTTGTTTTGGGCACGCTTCATGATGGAACAATTAAAGAATCCTTCAATCATTTCGGGTAAAACAGTGATGATATCAATACGCATAATTTTTAATTTTCGGCAAAATTACGAATATTAAAAGATAAACCTGTATTTTTGTCCGAAACAATCCCGAAAATATGACTCCGAAAGAAAGAATAGAAGAGCTTCGCGCCGAACTTCACCAGCACAATTATAACTATTATGTGTTGAATACTCCGGTAATCTCAGACAAAGAGTTTGATGATAAACTGCGCGAATTACAGGAACTGGAAGAAAAATATCCGGAATACTCCGATGAAAATTCACCCACCATGCGTGTGGGAAGCGACATTAACAAGAATTTCATTCAGGTTACCCACAAATATCCGATGCTTTCGTTGGCCAACACATATTCAGAAGCAGAAGTTAGCGACTTCTATGAACGTACCCGCAAAGCGCTCAATGAAGATTTCGAGATCTGCTGCGAAATGAAGTATGATGGCACTTCGATCTCCCTTACTTACGATAATGGGAAGCTGGCGCGTGCCGTAACACGTGGCGACGGCGAAAAAGGCGACGACGTAACAGCCAATGTGAAGACTATCCGAAGCATTCCACTGGTATTACATGGCAACAATATTCCCTCTTCTTTTGAAATCCGAGGCGAAATCCTGATGCCTTGGGAGGTATTTGAGGAACTGAATCGTGAGAAAGAGGCTCGCGAGGAACCGCTCTTTGCCAACCCGCGCAACGCCGCATCAGGCACATTGAAGTTACAAAACTCAACCATAGTGGCTTCCCGCAAGCTGGATGCTTATCTGTATTACCTGCTTGGCGAGGGTTTACCCTGCGACGGGCACTATGAAAACTTACAGGAAGCAGCTAAATGGGGATTTAAGATTTCAGACCTGACACGAAAATGCAGCACCCTGCAAGAAGTATTCGACTTTATCCAGTACTGGGATGAAGAACGAAAAAATCTACCGGTGGCTACCGACGGAATCGTTCTGAAAGTCAACAGTCTGAATCAACAAAAAAACCTTGGTTTTACGGCCAAATCTCCTCGCTGGGCCATCGCTTACAAGTTTCAGGCCGAGAAAGCATTGACTCGCCTGAACACAGTGAGCTACCAGGTAGGAAGAACCGGAGCCATAACCCCGGTAGCCAACTTAGACCCTGTCCAGCTGTCAGGAACCGTCGTGCGGCGCGCCTCCCTCCACAATGCCGATATCATCGAAGGACTCGACCTTCACATCGGTGACATGGTTTATGTGGAAAAAGGCGGAGAAATCATCCCCAAAATCACCGGAGTAGACAAGGATGCACGAAGTTTCATGATTAACGAGAAAGTGAACTTCATCACCAAATGCCCTGAGTGCGGTAGTCCGTTGGTACGTTATGAAGGCGAAGCTGCCCATTACTGTCCCAATGAAACGGCCTGTCCGCCACAAATCAAAGGGAAAATCGAGCACTTTATCAGTCGCAAAGCCATGAACATCGACGGACTCGGTCCCGAAACGGTTGATATGTTCTACCGACTGGGGCTCATCAAAAATACGGCCGATCTGTACGAACTCTCCGCCAACGCCATCAAGGGGCTCGATCGCATGGGAGAGAAATCGGCTGAAAACATCATTAAAGGGATTGAGCAAAGCAAAGAAGTACCGTTCGAACGTGTCATCTTTGCCCTTGGTATTCGCTTCGTCGGAGAGACCGTGGCGAAGAAAATATCCAAAGCTTTCAGGAACATTGAAGAGCTCGAAAACGCTACCCTAGAAATGTTAGTAAATGTCGATGAAATCGGCGAAAAAATAGCAAAAAGTATTCTTTTGTACTTTGAAAATCCTGCCAATCGGGAGCTTGTCAGCCGACTAAAAGATGCCGGACTGCAATTTCAGAAAAGCGAAGAAGACCTAAGCGGGTACACTGACAAACTGGCTGGAATGTCGATAGTAATCAGTGGGGTATTCACCCAGTACTCACGCGACGAATACAAAGAGATCATTGAAAAAAACGGAGGCAAAAACTCGGGAAGTATCTCTGCCAAAACCAGCTTCATTCTGGCAGGCGACAACATGGGTCCTGCCAAACTGGAAAAAGCCGGTAAGCTCGGCGTAAAAATAATGAGCGAAGAGGAATTTCTAGCGTTAATTCAGTAACATTTTACTGCAAGATTCCGTTTTTATATGTTATTATTGGCGGAAAATAGAAAATATTCGTACTTTTGCGAAGTTTTAAGTAAGAGACTATTATTAAAATTCCATGATACAAACAAAACTCAGAGGAATGGGGGTAGCGCTGATTACTCCCTTCAAGGAAGATGACAGTATAGATTACGATGCATTAATGCGAATGGTGGACTACCTGCTGCAAAATAATGCTGATTTTCTGTGTGTGCTGGGAACCACAGCCGAAACCCCGACACTTACAGAAGACGAAAAAAAGATAATAACCCGAATGGTAATCGAACGCGTCAACGGACGTATACCTATCTTGCTGGGTGTTGGTGGAAATAATACCCGTGCTATCGTTGAACAACTCAAAACGGACGACTTTACAGGCGTTGATGCCATTTTATCTGTTGTTCCTTACTACAACAAGCCCTCTCAGGAAGGTATTTACCAGCACTACAAGGCTATTTCCAGAGCTACTGAGCTTCCGATCGTGTTGTATAACGTCCCGGGACGTACAGGCGTGAATATGACAGCAGAAACAACTTTGCGTATAGCCCGCGAATTCAAGAATGTGATTGCCATCAAGGAAGCTTCAGGCGATATTACCCAGATGGATGACATCATCAAAAATAAACCTGCTAATTTCGATGTAATCTCGGGCGATGACGGAATCACCTTCCCGCTGATTACCTTGGGAGCTGTAGGCGTGATTTCTGTTATCGGTAATGCTTTCCCACGCGAATTCAGCCGAATGACACGTCTGGCATTGCAAGGCGACTTCACGAATGCTTTGACCATTCATCACAAATTCACGGAACTTTTCAAGTTGTTGTTTGTAGATGGAAACCCCGCCGGTGTAAAATCAATGCTTAATGCCATGGGCATGATCGATAACAAGCTTCGTTTACCGCTGGTCCCTACTCGTATCACTACTTTTGAAGCCATCCGAAAGGTACTGAACGAGCTAAACATCAAATGCTAACAACGATTAGTATTAGAATTTAAAAATTATAAACTGATATAAAGGCACGCAGAGGATAACAATGACTCTTGCGGGCTTTTTTTATGAACGAAACCGATATACTGGACAAAAAAAAAAAAAAGCTCCTGCAAATGCAGAAGCTTCTGTGACCGCGACAGGATTCAAACCTGTAACCGGCTGATCCGTAGTCAGCTACTCTATTCAGTTGAGCTACGCGGCCTTGTTGTTAAAAAGAAATCTTGAATGGTGACCGCGACAGGATTCAAACCTGTAACCGGCTGATCCGTAGTCAGCTACTCTATTCAGTTGAGCTACGCGGCCATTGTTTTTCGTTTTAACGGGTGCAAAGATATGGACTTTTTCCGAATTAACAAGCTTCCCAGTAACTTTTTATCAATAAAATTACTCGATGAAACGGTAGTTAAACAATTGCCAACCGATGGTAATACCCACATTCCACTCCTTAGCCGGTGAGCTATAATGATTTAGATATGCCGAGATAGCTCCGAATGGAAGTTGGCACACTACTGACAATTCACCCAGGTATTCGAAGTTAGAAAATGCTTTTCCGTAATATGCTTTATTTATCGAGTTCCTTTCAATAGGGAAAATAGGCAAAAAGCCATAAAACTCCCCACGAACATGGAACAATTGATTCAAATGAAAGATAGGGCGAATTCCCGCACCAACAAACTGATTGGCCCGGAAAGCCTCATTGTACATCAATGTACTGTGCGCTGTAGGAGCAAACTCCCCAGCCTGCATCATCGTGGCTGTATAGTTTTCCGAAAAATTACGGGAGGCATACAATGCTTTCAGGTACCAGCCGAACGTATATCGATTGGTCATTTTGTGGTATTTCTCCTTCATGTACGACAGTTGAAGCCATGACTGGTTATCCTCCTTCCTAATCGAAGGATCGCCTCCCGGATAGAAGTACTCCGTCCCGGTAAAGATCTGCGCTACCAAGGCCTCTCTAGCCCCTTGTGTGGCATATTGACGGGTATTCAAGGTACTTCCGTTAAAACTGATTGATCCTCCAAACAGACTGTAGGTATTCCTATCGTACTTATCTTTAACAAAATCGATCGCAGAGGTCTGAAAGTAGCGATCTTCCAGATCGGCAATACCTACACCGAATTCAGCCCGCTTGTTGGAACGGAAAGGAACTGCCAGCAGCACCTTGAGAAAACGTTCGTCTTTCTGATTAAACGCCGGCTTGTCATTCTTGGAGAACAATTTATCTTTCTTAAAGTAGTCAAATGTACTGTAAGAAGCGATAAAACGATAGGAAGTGGGAATTATAGTGGAAAAATCGACCTTCGCCATAAACTGTGCATTGTTGTAAATCTTGCCAACCTGCCCATCAAGGGTGAACTCCTTGGCATAATAGTTCAAGTTCTGGTACGTCAATCCCAGGTAAATCTGATTGGAACTTGTCGTAGATACATTTCCACCCACCCGAAGCGACATATTATCCTCCATCTTGACCTTCAGATAGAGATCGTACGTTTCATCGTCCTTGTTGTATACAGCATGAGGAATGATCTCGGAAATCATATTCCCGGACAACAAGCGAAAATAGCCACGCTTCACGTCCTCATACGTAAACTCCTTATTATTAGTAGCATGAAACTCTTTTTTGATGTACACCTGCTGTTGCGAATTGGCTCCATCGATGATGATATTACGGAAACGAAGCTCCGGAAAATTACTTCGGAACAACAAACGGCGCAACCGGATATTATCCAGGTTCACCCGACGGCTAATACGGCTTTTGATTGAGTCCATCATGCTTATCGCCTTGTCATAACCAATCTTTTGCAGCTCATCAATACGCTGGAAATCCATCAGATTGACATCGTCGTACTTAAATGTCATCAGGATCCCCATCGAATCGGACATCGAGTAGTCTGTTTTCTGCATCACCATGTTCTCTATCTGGCTCATCAGGTCATTTTCCTTCGGCTGTATCGGGTTCTTTGCAACAACACTTCCGATGATGATATCCGGATGGAAATCATCGCGCATCACATCGGTAGGAAAATTATTGTAAATACCTCCGTCATAAGCCAATACACCATCGATCTCAATAGGCTTGAACATAAAAGGGAAGCTCATGGAAGAACGAACAGCATCACCCAGATCGCCTTTGCCCAATACAATCTGCTTTTTGTTGTACACATCCGAAGCCACACAACGGAATGGAACAAACAACTTATCGAAATCGCCATCGCACACAGCTGTTCCACGGGCATAGAGGTCAATAAAGACAAGATTCATCTGGATGGGATTGATCACGCTGGTGGGAAGGATCTGCGGCTTGATGCTCAAGGAATCCTTAAATGAAAAACGGATATTGAAAAACTCCGGAGTTGGAATGTTCTTCTTGAAATAATACATGTATTTCTCTTCCATTTCTCCCGTCGACCACCGTTTAAAGTCTTCCGACTTGATTATTTCTTCCATCTCATCGGGGGAATAGCCCAAAGAATATAAGGAGCCGATGATAGCCCCCATAGAAGTGCCGGTGATGTAATCTATCGGTATATTATTTTCCTCCAACGCGCGAATGATTCCTATGTGTGTCAGACCTTTAGCGCCGCCACCGCTTAAGACAAGTCCCACTTTCTGGGCCTGCAGGGTGAAAGGAAAAATCAGTATCAGAAATAATATGGCGAGAAACTTCTTCATACTTAGCGTTTGTACAACCTATGTTTTCTTAAATTATCCTTCAAATATATGGAATTGTTTCCAAATTTCGAATATATGAATAACTATAAATTAAAAAAGAGCATTATATCCCAACAAATGGTGACATAATGCTCTTTGGAATTCTTAATTCTTAATCTATTCAGATCAAGTCAATGCTACGTTTCACGAACTTATTCAGCGCTTCGCCTTTCAACATATTGTTTTGCAACAATGCCAGATCGATCAACTGACGAACAATCTTGTTATTGGCCGCATAGCCGGCAAAAACAGCTTCTCTTTTCGCTTTCAGATCATCTACTTTCTTGTTCAAGCCGTCCAGTTCTTCTTTTTCGTCGGCAGGAATGTCTTCTGATTTCTTTCCATCTTGCTTCTTTTGCAACTTATCACGTTGCTTGGTAGCTTCGTCTAACGACAGCTTAAGCGGAGTAAGATCCGCAGCACAGGCTGTTTCTTCATCGGTCAGCACTTGTTTTACCAACTTGTGGTCAGAGTTCAGAATGAGGCTAAACATGTCGGGCATCTCGCCATAGAAGCTCATACCTGCCTGAATAGTAGCCATTTCCTTCATTCGGCGCATGTATTCGCTCTGCGTAATAACTACCGGTGCGCTATTCTCACCCAACGCTTGTGCAGACACGTGAAATTCAGTCTTTTCAACCTTCGGCAATTGACTCTTAAATACCGATGACAGAGCCTCTTGCTTATCGGCATCCAACTCCTTGTTCTTTTTATCTTCTTTGACGATCAGATTATCGATCACATCGCCATCTACACGGGTGAAACGCGATTTCTCGAATTTCTGCTCCAGCATGCTTACCATCGGAACATCCAGCTGACCATCCATCAACAGAACACTGTAGCCTTTATTGACTGCAGCTTCAATATAACTGAACTGTTCGTCCCTGTTATTAGCATACAGATACACCAGATTTCCCTCCTTGTCTGTCTGGTTTTCTTTAATCAAAGTCTGGTACTCTTCATAGGTATAAGATTTGCCATCTGTATCGATGAAAAGGGCGAATTTTGATGCTTTTTCATAGAAATCGTCCTGTGTAAGCATACCATAATTGATAAATATTTTCAGGTCGTTCCACTTTTCTTCGAACTGTTTCCGATCATTTTTAAAGATAGATTGCAGACGGTCGGAAACCTTCTTGGAGATGTGAGCCGATATCTTTTTCACATTGGAATCGCTCTGCAAATACGAGCGCGAAACATTCAACGGAATATCCGGAGAGTCGATCACACCATGAAGCAATGTCAGGAAATCGGGTACAATACCTTCTACGGAATCCGTCACATATACCTGGTTGCAATACAACTGAATTTTGTTCTTGTTCAGGTCAATGTTGCTCTTTACCTTCGGGAAGTAGAGGATACCGGTAAGATTAAACGGATAATCCACGTTCAGGTGTATCCAGAACAAGGGTTCGTCTGACATCGGGTAGAGGCTGCGGTAGAATTCCTTGTAATCTTCATCCTTCAACTCGCTTGGTTTACGTGTCCACAGCGGAGCAGTTTCGTTGATTACGTTGTCCTCATCAGTTTCCACTTGCTTGCCGTCTTTCCAATCTTTCTTCTTTCCGAAAGCCACCGGTACGGGCAGGAAGCTGCAATATTTCTTCAGCAAAGACGAAATACGGCTTTCTTCGAGGAATTCTCTGCAATCATCGTCGATATAGAGGATGATATCGGTTCCACGATCGGCTTTTTCTGTTTCCTCAAGCGTGAATTCCGGGCTTCCGTCGCACGACCATTTCATAGCCTGAGCACCCTCTTGATACGATCGGGTAATGATTTCCACCTTTTTGGCTACCATAAACGATGAGTAGAACCCAAGTCCGAAGTGACCGATGATGGCATTGGCGTCGTCTTTGTACTTATCGAGGAAGTCATTAGCACCCGAGAAAGCAATCTGGTTGATATACTTCTCGATTTCTTCGGCCGTCAGACCGATACCACGGTCGGAAATGGTAATGGTATCCTTATCTAAGGACACGTGAACAGTCAAATCGCCCAGTTCGCCCTTGAACTCGCCCATAGACGAGAGGGTTTTGAGCTTCTGCGTAGCATCGACTGCGTTCGAAACTAATTCTCTGAGAAAAATCTCATGATCGCTGTACAAGAACTTTTTGATAATAGGGAAGATGTTCTCGGTAGTAACCCCAATATTTCCTTTTTGCATAATGAATGAATGTATTATTAGTTTATATCATGCATTTTTTCGTGAAAGATATGGACAAAAAAAATGCCAGACCATTTGGTCTGACATTTTGACGTATTATAGTGACGATTATGCGGTAGCAAACTTCACTTCAAGCTCATTTGTCTCTTCGTTGACAGTGGCTACAATGGTCGCACCCTCCGGTACAGACGATCCGATGATGAGTTCGGACAGCGTATCTTCCAGGTATGTCTGTATGGCACGCTTCAACGGACGGGCACCAAACTGCACATCGTATCCCTTGTCGGCAATGAACGCTTTGGCCTTATCATCGACCACCAGTTGATAGCCGATAGTCTTAACCCGATCATAAAGTCCTTTGAGTTCGATTTCCAGAATTTTCCGGATGGCTTCGAGGTTCAATTGATCAAAAGTGATAATTTCATCAACACGATTGATAAATTCGGGCGCGAACGACTTATTTAAAGCCTTGTTTATCACACTTCGCGAGTATTCCTTATCGTCCAGACGACTTTGTGTAGCAAAACCCACACCACGTCCGAATTCTTTCAACTGACGGGTACCGATGTTCGATGTCATGATGACAACCGTATTCTTGAAGTCGACGGATCTGCCATAACTGTCAGTCAGACGACCTTCGTCCATTACTTGCAACAGGATATTGAACACATCCGGGTGCGCTTTCTCGATCTCGTCGAGCAGCACGATAGAGTATGGTTTACGGCGCACTTTCTCTGTAAGCTGGCCACCTTCTTCATATCCCACATACCCCGGAGGAGCCCCCACGAGACGTGAAACAGTGAATTTCTCCATATATTCACTCATGTCGATTCGGATCAACGCTTCGGATGAGCCAAACATAAACTTAGCCAACTCCTTGGACAGATGTGTTTTACCAACCCCTGTCGGTCCCATAAACATAAAGGTTCCGATGGGTTTGTTCGGATCTTTCAGTCCCACACGGCTACGCAGGATGGCACGTACCAACTTCTCGATAGCGGCGTCCTGGGCAATGACTTTCGACTGCAGATCTTCTTTCATACCCACCAGTTTCACGCCTTCCGCTTGTGCCATACGTTGTACCGGAACACCTGACATCATGGAAACCACATTGGCAATTTCCTCTGCATCAACCGTTTGACGGTTTTGTTTCAGTTGATCTTCCCATTCCTGTTTCATCACCTCAAGCACGTTCGTTTCGGCTACAGCCCGGTCGCGATACGTAGCAGCCAACTCGTAATTCTGCGCTTTGACAGCATTGTTTTTCTTCGTAATGATATCCGCAATCATCAGCTCCTGATCTTCCAGTTCCTTGGGAGCGGTTATATTCGTAAGATGTACGCGCGAGCCCGATTCATCGAGAGCATCGATGGCCTTGTCGGGGAAGAAACGATCGGTGATGTACCGGTCGGTAAGCTTCACACAGGCTTCCAGGGCAGTATCTGTATAATATACATTGTGATGATCCTCGTAACGGTCCTTGATGTTGCGCAAAATCTGCAACGTCTCCTCGGCGGTAGTCGGTTCTACGATTACTTTCTGGAAACGACGTTCCAACGCACCATCTTTCTCGATGTTCTTGCGGTACTCGTCGAGCGTAGTGGCGCCGATGCATTGTATCTCTCCGCGCGCCAATGCCGGTTTCAACATATTTGCAGCATCCATGGAACCTGCAGCCGATCCCGCACCGACGATGGTATGTATCTCATCGATGAAGAGGATGACGTTCGGGTTCTTCTGTAACTCATTGAGAATGGAGCGAATACGCTCTTCGAACTGCCCGCGGTACTTGGTTCCGGCTACAACGGAAGTCATATCGAGTGATACCACACGTTTGTCAAACAACACACGTGATACCTTCCGTTGGATGATGCGTAGCGCCAAGCCCTCGACAATGGCCGACTTGCCCACACCGGGCTCACCGATCAGTATCGGGTTGTTCTTCTTGCGCCGGCTCAGGATCTGCGCCAACCGCTCTATCTCTTTCTCGCGGCCTACAACGGGGTCCAACCTGCCTTCTTCGGCTGCCTTGGTGATATCCGTCCCGAAATTATCGAGCACCGGGGTATCATTGGCAGGCTTTTTAGGGGTAGTTTGCGTTTGTCCCCGGTAACCTTCCTGACCGGAAGAGTGAGGCGAATTCATCTCTTCGTCCTCTTCGTCGTCCTCGCCAAATCCCATCCCCGACGTTATATCAGGCTGGAGAGTCAGCTGATCATATACTTTCTTGTAATCCACGTCATTTTTTTCCAGTATGGAAGCGGCCATATTGCTCCGATCCCTCAGGATAGCCAGAAGCACATGTTCTGTATCGGCTATATTACTTTTCATTGCGCGAGCTTCTAAAAAACACATTTTTAATATTTTAGCGGTAGATTCAGACAATGGGATATTGGCATCCGGTAACAGAAAATCATCAGCATCGACCTTCAAATAAGCTTCTATCTGCGTTTTAATGTCGGGCAAATTCACGTTCAGACTGTTCAATATCTCAATAGCCTTTCCCTCTCCATCACGAAACATTCCCAAAAGTATGTGTTCTGGGCTGATACTTCTGTTCTTCAGACGGTTAGCTTCTTCCTTGCTATATATTATGACGTCGGAAACTCTCTGTGAGAATTGATTATTCATATTATTCCTCCTTGCTTCATTAGGGGTTTATAGGACAAATATACGCATTTAGTTGAAAAAAACGTAGTATATCGGTCTTAATATTATAACAACAAAAGCCATGCCATAGTTTCGTTTAACACCGTTTTATTTACATAAACAGAATACGAACGAAGAGTGAAAATACCAGTTCGCAGGCAAGAAACCAGGCTAATATGTATCTTTCGTAGAGTAAAGAGACATTACCCTACGAGGGAGTTTGCTTTACTCGCCGACATCCAATGTACGAGATGTACATCTGGTAGTGTACGAGATGCACATCTTATACAGTACGAGATGTGCATCTGGTACTGCATGAGATGTACATCTCATACATCGGATGTCGGCGAGTAATACAAGTTTCCACTACGAGATAAACCGCTTTGGTCCCTTGTTATCGACACAACACCCCGGAATATCACCTTAATATATATAAGGTGTACGCACAACACCCCTTATAAAACCACACTGAAAGCCTCCTGATGAAACTTTCTCAAAGAAAACTTTTGTATATCCTGAAAAAGTAGTAATTTAGCATGGTTTTTCATGAACCGCAAAATGTATCATTAATAATCATTTTAAATGCTTGAACAAGACAGAATTATAAAGATTAACATCGAGGAGGAAATGAAATCATCGTACATTGACTACTCCATGTCAGTCATTGTATCTCGTGCCCTTCCGGATGTTAGAGATGGATTTAAGCCAGTACACCGCCGTATTCTTTACGGAATGATGGAACTGGGTAATACTTCAGACAAACCCTACAAGAAATCAGCCAGAATAGTGGGTGAGGTACTTGGTAAGTATCACCCGCATGGAGACTCCTCCGTGTATTTTGCCATGGTACGTATGGCCCAGGAATGGGCAATGCGCTACACATTAGTGGACGGACAAGGTAACTACGGCTCCGTCGACGGTGACAGTCCCGCAGCTATGCGTTACACCGAAGCAAGATTGAACAAGATGGGCGAAGAAATGATGCAGGACCTCTACAAAGAGACTGTGGACTTCGAGCCTAACTTTGACAACACGTTGCAAGAGCCCAAAGTAATGCCCACACGCATCCCCAACCTGTTGGTCAACGGTGCATCGGGTATCGCTGTAGGTATGGCAACGAATATGCCCCCTCACAACCTTTCTGAAGTGGTAGACGCCTGCATAGCCTACATCGACAACAAAGATGTGACCATTGAAGAGCTGATGAACTACGTCAAAGCGCCCGATTTCCCCACCGGAGGATATATATATGGTATAAGCGGTGTGCGCGAAGCTTTCCTGACAGGCCGTGGGCGCGTCATCATGCGTGCGCGGGCAGAAATCGAAAGCGGTCAGCACCACGACAAAATCGTTATTTCGGAGATCCCGTACGGCGTAAACAAAGCCGAGCTCATCAAATACATCGCCGACCTGGTGAATGACAAGAAGATCGAAGGCATCTCCAACGCCAATGACGAATCCGACCGTGAAGGTATGCGCATCGTCATCGATATCAAACGCGACGCCAATGCCAGCGTAGTGCTGAACAAGCTCTACAAGATGACCGCCCTGCAAACGTCGTTCGGCGTAAACAACGTCGCACTCGTTAAAGGAAGACCTAAAACGCTGAATCTGCGCGACTTAATCCTGTATTTCGTAGAACACAGACACGATGTAGTAATCCGTCGTACCCAATACGACCTGCGCAAAGCCAAAGAACGTGCACACATCCTCGAAGGACTTATCATCGCTTCCGACAACATCGACGAAGTAATCCGCATCATCCGTGCCGCCAAAACGCCGAATGAAGCCATCGCAGGTTTGATCGAACGTTTCGAACTGAGCGAGATCCAGGCACGCGCCATCGTAGAAATGCGTCTGCGTCAACTCACCGGTCTGTTGCAAGACCAGCTACACGCTGAATACGAGGAGATTATGAAGCAGATCAAGTACTTCGAAGAGATCCTGTCAAACGATGAACTCTGTCGTCAGGTAATCAAGAATGAACTCATCGAAGTCAGAGAAAAATACGGTGACAAGCGTCGTTCGGAAATCGTGTATTCTTCGGAAGAATTCAACCCCGAAGACTTCTACGCCGATGACCAGATGATTATTACCATCTCGCACATGGGATATATCAAGCGTACTCCGTTGTCCGAATTCCGTGCCCAAAACCGGGGTGGGGTAGGCTCCAAAGGTTCCGAAACCCGCGACGAGGACTTCGTAGAGCACATCTATCCGGCAACAATGCACAACACAATGATGTTCTTCACCCAAAAAGGAAAGTGCTACTGGCTGAAAGTGTACGAAATCCCCGAAGGAACGAAGAATTCCAAGGGCCGTGCCATTCAAAACCTGTTGAATATCGACTCAGACGACGCCGTCAACGCATACCTGCGCGTTAAGACCCTGTCGGATGCCGATTATATCAACAGTCATTACGTACTGTTCTGTACCAAGAAAGGCGTAATCAAGAAAACATTGCTCGAACAATACTCACGTCCACGACAAAACGGTGTGAACGCCATCACCATCCGTGAGGATGATCAGGTGATTGAAGTACGTATGACCAACGGTAACAACGAAATCATCATTGCCAACCGCAACGGTCGTGCCATCCGCTTCCACGAAGCAGCTGTTCGCGTCATGGGACGTACAGCCACCGGCGTTCGCGGCATCACGCTCGACAACGATGGTCAGGACGAGGTAGTAGGTATGATTTGTATCAAAAACCTTGAAACAGAATCAGTTATGGTAGTTTCCGAACAAGGATACGGCAAACGTTCCGAAATCGAAGATTACCGCAAGACCAACCGTGGTGGTAAGGGTGTGAAGACTATGAACATCACCGACAAAACAGGTAAACTGGTCACAATCAAGTCGGTAACCGATGATAACGACCTGATGATTATCAACAAATCAGGAATTACCATCCGCCTGAAAGTAGCAGATTTCCGTATCATGGGACGTGCTACGCAGGGTGTCCGTCTGATTAATCTGGAAAAACGCAACGACCATATCGGTTCGGTATGCAAAGTAACTACAGAGAGTCTCGAAGATGAAATCCCATTGGAAGAGGAAGAAGGAAAAATCCTCAGCGACCCTTCCGAAGTGGATGTAGTAGACAATGATTCTGCGGAAGTAAATGAATCGGAAAATAACTCAGAAGAATAGACATAGTATTAATAATTAATCAAACAACAATCATGAAAAGAGTATTATTTTCAATGGTTTTATTATTGGCTGCCAGCTTCACATTCGCTCAGGTAAAGAGTGTGAAAGAAGCAAAGAACATCGCCAGTGAAGTAAAACCCGACTTCGGTAAGGCTGAACAGCTGATAAAAGGAGCACTGACTAATCCTGAGACAAAGGATGATCCTGAAACATGGAACGTAGCTGGATTTATTCAGAAGAAGGTGAACGAAAAGCAAATGGAAAACGCTTATCTGAAAAAGCCCTATGATACTGTTAAGACTTATAACAGCATTCTGGAAATGTTCAAGTATTTCGTGAAATGCGATGAACTGGCCGAGATTCCAGATGCAAAAGGTAAGGTTAAGAACAAATACAGAAAGCCCAATGCAGCTATCATGTTGATGGAACGTCAGAACCTTATCAATGGGGGAGTCCACTTCTTTAACGCAAATAAAGATAAAGAGGCATTTGGCTTCTTCTCTACCTACGTAGATGCAGCTTCTTATCCGATGTTGGAAAGCGAAAACCTGGCGGTAAAAGATACATTATTATCTCAAATCGCATATTACACTACGTTGGCTGCCGACAGAATCGGTGATAAAGATGCTATTATAAAGTATGCTCCGATTGCACTGGCCGATAAAGACGGTGGAAAATACGCCATGCAGTTAATGGCCGATGCAATCAAAGCCAAAGGTGATACCCTCAAATGGGTAGAAGTATTGAAAGAAGGTATCGTGAAATTCCCTGATAAT
This sequence comes from Bacteroides sp., assembly GCA_031554635.1. GTDB lineage: Bacteria > Bacteroidota > Bacteroidia > Bacteroidales > Bacteroidaceae > Bacteroides. Next base: position 15,786 of record JAVBVD010000039.1, on the reverse strand, counting down.
CAGTACTTTTTCGCAAACCTGGTTGACTACTATAGCAGTATCAACGAGCCCAATAAAGCGATGCAGTTTGCCGATGACATGTTGGCTAAGGATCCTAACAACAAATTGTATTTGTATGTAAAAGGATACTTGTATCATAACATGAAAGATTACGATCCGGCTATTGAGTACTACAAAAAGACGATTGCCGCTGATCCGGATTATGTTGAAGCATACTCCAACTTAGCACTTGTTCTCCTGATGCAGGCACAAGATTTTTCAGATAAGGCAACTACGGATATAAACAATCCTAATTATGCAAAGGACCAAAGTGCGCTCAAGAAATACTACGAGGAGGCCAAACCATATTACGAAAAGGCAAGAGTACTTGCACCTGATCGTAAAGATTTGTGGGCGCAAGGTCTCTATAGAATTTATTGGAACTTGGGCATGAGTAAAGAATTCGAAGAAATGGAAAAGATTATTGATCCAAAGTAATCCGGAATTATTCTTAAACAGAAAAAGGATGCAATGTTGCTATGACATTGCATCCTTTTTTATTGAATACACATTTGGAACAGAAAGTACATGAAAAAAAAGAGCTCAACAAAGATTACAATATAAACTTATATAAAAGAAAGAAGGACTTATATAAACAAAGAAGGCGAGAAGCTTTGTCGCAACCCGCCTTTTATTATTAAACATAATATCGATTATTCCATTATTCTAACTAAGATAAAACAAAGAGGACGATCACTTGATTACTAGAATTGGAGTGTCTGAATGGAAAATCATCTTTCTAGCAATGCCTGGATTAAACAATCGCGCAAACATATTGCGTTTGTATGAAGTTAAAGTGATGACATCTATGTGGTTAGCTTTGATATAGTGCTCGAGTGTTTTCAGGAAATCATCATTCATCACAATATCATAATGAATCTCAAGTCCTGGGTATTGCTTATGGAAATACTCCTTAATACCAGCCAGCTTGATTTCGTCCCAATTGTCTTTGGGTTCTTTACCATCCGTCAAGTGAATCAAAGATACTGAAAACTTATAAGGTTTCCAAGTATTGATGAAGGATTCAAAGGCGATTAAATCACGTTGATCAAAGTTAGTTAGGAAAGCAACTTTCTTGACCTCGCTAATTTGCTTCAAGTGAGTATCCTCCGGAATTGCCATCACCGAGATGCGACTACGGTCAATAACCTCTGCGGTAACACTTCCAATCAAATCGATATCCTTCTGATTTTTTCCTCTTGTACCCATGATGATAATCTCCGGGCGTTGCTCCTTAGCATATCTTAGAATCTCGTCTTCGGGAATTCCTTCACGAAGTACACACGTAAATTTCACATCAGGGAATTCTCCCGAAGCGACTTTTTCTTTCACCTTATTTGACAAAGTATTCAACTCGGCATGCACTTTCTGCAATATGTTCTTTACCATTTCTTCATCATTAATCTGATAATTGAACACATCACCATAAGGCAATGAAGAAGCATAAATTGGGGTGAAATAAACATGCAACAACACAACCTCGGCATCATATGCCTTTGCATAATTGAATCCGAACTCGCAGGCACGCATTGAATAAGTGGAAAAATCTACGGGAATCAATATCCGCTTAGTCTCATCTTTTTCCTTGTCCTTGACGGGCTTCCCTCCTACTACACTTTCAGACAGCCAAGCAGAACTTTCTGTGATTTTAAGCGCTCTGGGCAAATCGCTTTCTTTAATACGCACACGTACGCCCGAAGACACAACGGGTTGTATCTGATTCACATTATGAATATATGTTTCAATGCCCTCACTTTCCAGGACATTTTTCAATATCTGAGCTTTTGAGTAAGTCAGAATGGCTAGGGTTACTAATTTGTCTTCCATAATATGTATGTTTATGCAATTGTAACAAATAAGAAATCCCAATTGTTTATGTACACAATTGGGATTTCGATATATATTTTTTATGCTTCTTGTATGACTTCTTCGGTAGCTTGTTCTTTTTGCATACTAATGTTGAGTTCATCTAATATTTTTAGAGCCCGTTCCAGTACTGTAGTGTCGTCTATCATTACTAACCCGCCATCCGGACCGGGCTCAAGATGAATTCCGACGCTTTTTCCCTCTTTAAAATTGCGGCCTCCGAAAAAGTTTCTTACCGTGTCTACGTTCAGACCAAGTTCGTCCGCTATTCTGTGCATGCTACCGCTGGGCAATGAATCTTTAATTCTACGAAGCTCATTGAATGTTATTGTTCTCATGTCTGATAAATTTAATGGTTTGTACTAAGATGATTTATAATCACGCTATAAACTTAAAGAAAAAAAGAAAATAAAGCAAGCTTATTAGATACTTTTTTCCTTTATTAGACAAATTCTAAATAACAACCGGCATAGGTATAAGAAAACCCCTCAAATAAGCCTGAAACTTACCTGAGGGGCACATCATTTATATTTTTATTTTATGCTTAATTACGAGAAAGAAGAATCCCTAAATGAGATTTTTCAAATAACTTCTAAAGCTTCTGTTGGTATCCAACCCACTTTACCGTCTTCCAGCTGAATCTCTTTCCACTCCTTCATGGAGTTGTCTTTGATAAGAACTTTACTACCTTCATGAAGTACGAACAAATTTGTTCCACTTTCGCTGGGAGTGCTATGAACCACCACGCTGGGATTCATAACAATGGCGTTATTTCTTTGAGTCAGTTTACTTTTCTGCTGAGCAGCAAAAATATTGGCCAATACAACCAGAATCAGACAAGCCAAACTGGAAAAGAAACCTATTTTCTTGATAAGAACCTGTTTGGAGAAGATAAAGAAATAAAGAGTCACAATAAACAAAAGGAAGAAAACAATGGCAAAAATAGACCATGCACGTTCACTCATGCAATTGATCAAGTCATTGATCCAACTCACAAAAAAGATCTCCGGAGCAGCTTCCATCTTATCAATGGTTTTGGAACGAGCCACTTCCAGATTGGCACGGATATCGCTATTTCCTGGTTCAAGCAATAAAGCCCGCTCATAATTAAGGATCGCTTTTGCTATATTATCAGTTTTGTAGTAAGAATTTCCTAAATTATAGTAGACCTCTGCCGATTCGCCTTTACTCAACAGCGATTCATAGATTTGAATGGCCGCTGTGTAGTCGTTCTTCATGTAAGCACTGTCTGCCTCTGCTTTGGTTCCTGTTCCTGCATCTTCCATTCTAAACAAAGAAGCATCGTTTACCGATACTGAATCGGTAGATAATGAATCTTGCCCCATGCCTGCAACAGAGATCAATAGACTTAATGTAAAAAACAATATTTTCTTCATAACAATCTTCTTTTCAAAATTAACGCTTTATTGAATTTTCCATCTTACTTACCACCGAAAGAGAAGCTGTATAAACCTTGTCCATAGTCTGGTTTTCATCGCCAGGCGCGAAACGGGCAAACTCACACTCGTTCAGAACATTCAGGAACTCTTGAATAAGCTTGTCATTGACTCCCCGGTTTCTCAGTTTCTCTTCAATATTATCTTTGGCCAACATAGAAACCGGTATATTCAACTTATCGCTGATATATCCCCAAAGGGCCTTCAATACTTCGTCATAGAAAGCTTCCTTCTTGTTCTCTGACAACAATTTACCCGCTAATTTCATACGTTTAGTGGCTACCTTATTCGCCTTTTTGGTACGCATCTTGGCCACATTCGCATTTTCAGCTGCTTGTTTGCGATAAACAATAAAGAAGATTATAAAGCCGACTCCCGGAATGATATAGAACAGCCAATAGCCCCATGTACCAAAGAAGAAACTATTCTTATTCTGAAGAGTCACCTCATTCATTTTGATGTACCGAATATCCTCTCCCAATACCTTCAAGTCTTCTTTGTTTGTAAAGTTAGCAATCACCTGATCGGCATTTCCGGCTCCCTTTTCCACATTGATCTCGTAATCTTCTGTCTTCAAAGTCTTATACGACTGCGATTTGATATCAAAGTAGCTGAATGTAACACCAGGAATTTTATATTTCCCCGGTAAACGCGGAATAGCCAGATATTCAACCACTTTATTCCCCGAAAGTCCCTCTTTCGTAACACGAGTCTGATTATCCACCTTAGGATCGTACACATCGAAATCATTGGGGAATTTAATTTCCGGATTGGATATAAGTTTCAAGTTACCAGTTCCGGAAATCACTATTTTCAGTGTGATGGCATCATTGGTTTTAACTTCCTTGCTATTAATAGTAGAAGTGATGTTAAACTCACCCACCCCACCCGAGAAACCAGCCGGTTTGCTTGTCGGAAGTGCTGCTACATCAATAGCTATCTTGGGAGTAGTAAGCGTTTTCTTTATTTCCACATAATTAGTTCCTCCATTGAAAAATGCATCAAACGGATCGGCAGACTGAATTGGCTTGGCAATGGCTGCCTCAAAACTTGCCGGTTCTATGGTCAACTGGCCAGCCTGCTGCGGAAACAATACAAACTGACGATAGACGGTCGTAAAGAAGTTCCTTCCACGGTAATGTTCTTGCGTCCATTTGGCATTTGAAGGCATTTCAACTTCCTGAGAATGAAACCCTTTGAAGTCGGGCAGTTTGATGTTTTCAAACCGGAGCTGTGACTCCCTGGTATATATTTTATAGGTCAAGAGGAACGCTTCCTGTTCGTAAACCTTTGTTTTGCTGACTGTAGGAATCACAAATAAATCCTGATCGGAAATGGTAGAAGATGAAGATGTTTTCGCTCCACCATTCGGTCCTCCCCCCGAGGACGACGAGCTACCCGCATTGGAAGCCTGATCCTGAGGAAGTACTTTGATCTTCACCGAATTGGAAACTATTTGATCGCCATCAGCCGTAATGGTAGCCCCCGGAACAGAATAGCTCCCTTCTGTAGTAGCCAACAGAATATAAGTAAACGTGGTGCTACTTGTCGAAGTTTCATGTCCGTTAATGATTTGCTGGCTAAACTGAGTAGAACGGGTAGGCCCCATCAGTACATCAAATCCTTTAATAGAGGGTGCGCGAAAATCGCTCACCTTCTGCGATGTAACCACATAAGTCAACCTAAACTGATCGCCCATAACCACCACATCCGGAGCCGATGCTGTAAAAGTCACCTTACTATCAGCAAAAGCACGAATGCCTATACATGTTAATATAACGAATAAGAAAACCTGTTTTCTCATTTTTTCTATTTTTTATCTATAACAATTACCAATCCTTCTCTAGTTTTCCTCCTTGGATAACTTGTTGCTTCTTTACCTTCTCCTGCACATTCTTTTCATCCTGCATCACGGAGTTCAACAACTGTTCAGCGTTCTCTTTTGACATTTCGTTGTCATTCTTCTCAGGTTTCGGAGGTTGCTGTTGCTGATCCTTATTCTGATCTTGCTTGTTTTGCTGCTGATCCTGTTGCTTCTGATCATCCTTATTCTGTTCCTTGTTTTTATCCTGGTCTTGCTGATCCTGTTGTTGATCTTGTTGTTGTTTCTGAGCCAATGCCAGGTTATAACGCGTTTCATCGTCAGCAGGATTATTGCGTAACGACATTTTATAGGCCTCTATCGCCTGTCCGAAATCTTTTCCGGCATGAAACAGTACTCCCATATTGTGATATATCTGGGCCAGCTTCATTTTATCCTTTTCTATCTTACTGGCAGCCACATACTGTTCCAGCGCTTCTTTCCCTTTTTGCTGATTAAGCAATGTATTACCCAGGTTATACATGGCCACCGTTGACTTGGGATTTACATCCAATGCCTTACGATAGTCGACCTCCGCAGTTACAAAGACACTATCCTTATACGACCGGTTTCCCTTTCTGATATAGTCTCGCTCTGCTTTCTGAGCCGATACGGCAAGCACGCAGCACAACAAAGGTAACAGTATATATATTCTTCTCAACATACTCAACTTACTTTTTATTAGAAAACAGGTGAATATTTCTGAACAAAGGATTCTTGCGATCCAATATCAGCAACTCTACAAGCAAAAGCAACAGGATGATCCAGGCAATTACTTGAAATTGCTCATTAAAATCCGTATAGACCTTAGATTCCACATCCGATTTCGACATCTTGGTAATCTCCTGATTGATAATTTTCTGGGCAGAATTCGTATTGTCCACACGTACATAGATGCCTTTCCCTAACTTAGCCATTTCCTGGCACATCCCCTCATTCAAACGGGTCACAATCACATTTCCGTCCCTGTCCCGTCTGAAATCATTCGTTCCTTCAATAGGAATAGGCGAACCATCCGGACTTCCCATTCCTAGTACACTCACCTGAATTCCTTTTTCAGTAGCTGCTTTGATGGCATCTTCTATTCCACCCTCATGATTTTCACCATCCGTGATAACGATGATGGCCCGTCCCACTCCTTCCTGCGGTGTAAAACTACGCGAAGCCAGGTTGATAGCAGCTCCGATATTGGTTCCTTGTTTTGAAAGCAACGCCGGATTGATAGATTCCAGAAACATCTTTGCAGAAATATAATCACTCGTGATGGGCAACTGAGTAAAAGCATCCCCGGCAAAAACGATCAACCCCACTTTGTCATTATCCATTTCATCGACTAACCTGGATATCAGCATTTTGGATTTAGCCAGACGACTGGGCTGTACATCCTGAGCCATCATCGAATTGGAGATATCCAATGCGATCATTACCTCAACCCCCTTCCGTTTGACAGTCTCGAACTTGGCTCCAAATTGCGGACGGGCCAACAAGGCAGAAAACAGCGCAATGGCAGAAAACACAATCCAAAACTTCACATCCGGACGATATTTAGAAACAGCAGGCATCAATTGCGCCATTAATTCCGGATCGCCGAATTTTCGGATAGCTTTTCTTCTCCTGTAATTGGAAAAGAGGTAGAATGCGGCTAAAAAAGGTAGCAGCAACAATAAATATAAATATGCAGGTTCTTCAAATCGAAACATATTCGTTGGTATTTGAGTTACAATCTAAGGAATCTTCTTTAGTATAGAGTGCCGCAACAGTATTTCGAGCAACACGCACAACAAGGCAGCCAGCGCAAACCGCCGGTATTCTTCCTGCCGTTTGCTGTATTCCTTTACATTTAACTTTGTTTTTTCTAACTTGTCAATTTCCCCGTAAACCTCTTTCAGTTTGGAGTTACTTGTAGCCCGGTAATAGTTACCTCCCGTAATCCCGGCAATCTGTGTCAACGTCTTTTCATCAATTTCCACGGGAGTATTGATGTACTGCACCGTACCTCCTACCGGAACCGGATACGGAGCCACTCCATTGGTACCTACGCCGATGGTATAGACACGGATACCAAAGCTTTTCGCTATCTCGGCAGCCGTCAGCGGTGAAATATCTCCTCTGTTGTTCGATCCATCGGTCAGCATAATAACCACCTTTGACTTTGCCTTACTGTCTTTCAAGCGAGTCACGGCATTGGCAATACCCATACCGATGGCAGTCCCATTCTCTATCATACCACACCTAATACTCTGAAAGAGATTCAGTAACACGGCATGATCCACCGTCAGCGGACATTGTGTGAAGCTCTCTCCCTCAAAAAGCGTCAGACCGATATTGTCATTCGGGCGACCATTGATAAACTCAGCGGCCACCTCCTTAGCAGCTTCCAGACGATTGGGCTTCAAGTCTTCAGCCAACATACTGGTCGAAACGTCGACAGCCAACATGATATCAATACCCTCGATCTCGCTGCTTCGTGTACTATCCGTGGTTTGAGGACGAGCCAACACCACAATGATAAATACCAAAGCCAGTATACGCAAGACAAAAGGAGCATGTATCAGGTAATTCTTATAACTCTTCGGCGTATGAGCATATACCCGCGCATCGGAGATCTGTAGCGAAGCCTCGGATCTTCTTTGCTTCAAGATATACCATACAATATAAGGTATAAGCAACAGCAGTAAAAACAAATATTCAATATTGGCGAAAACCATATGATTCACAATTAAAACATTACTATTATAACTAAACAGCCCGCACTTACTACATGAACAGGTTATATAGTTCCATACCTATGTAAATAAAGACACCCAACATAGCTGCCGACAAGGCGATAATACCGCAAGTCAGCAAAATCTTCGTACGCAAAGAACGTTTTTCTATGATGGTAATCTCCGTAGGTTGCGCCTTTTGGTCATCGTCCACCACCTTCGTTTCGTTGATGAAATCGATAGCACTCAACAGGTTGGCGTCATTCTCATTCATCATCGGCGCATGTTTGGCAAACTTCACCAGGTCAGATGTCAGGAAGAGAGCCTTCAAATCGGTAAGCCCGTCTTTGTCATTCATCTCCAACAACTTTTCGATGATTTCGGAAGAAGTCATTTCCAAAGCGTTAAAGCCGAAACGCTCCCTGATATAGGTACGAATGGCATCTGTAAGTTCTGTATAATACTCTTTGGGTTGTCCTTTCTGCCATACCTTCTCCCCCTTGATACGTTCAATTTCTTTCATCGCCAATTGATGAGGAGGAAGTTTGGCTTCCACCTTAATCTTACGGATGATAGGCTTATTATCACGAATACGGATGATCAGATAAATCAGTAATCCAAGCAACGGAAGTGCCAGGAACGAACATCCGATGAGTCCATACCAGTCTTCCCAGGCAAAAGGAGCCTTCATCACCGGCTTCGGACCGAAAAAGAAGTCGGGGTTGTTCTCATCAATGGGAACCTGCACGGAATAGACCTTCAATGCCAATGCTTTTGAATAGTAGTCCTGATTATCAACCACCACTTTCATGGGAGGCAGATAATACAGCGCCGAGTCAAAAGAAGTCACCGTATATTCCTGCGTGATCAGCAACCGTTGCTTATCGTTCAAGTACTGCGTATCGGGTTTGGCCACATCAATAATTTCAATACCACGTATCAGCGTATCGGCATATGCAGGGAAAACAGCCCGTTGCTTGGCATCCATAGACACTTGCAACTGGATTTTAGCCTGTTCACCGATCAATATCTGTAAAGAGTCTATTTTTGCATCAACCGTCACCGACTGTGCTATGACTTTACCCGATAGTAAAAACAATAATGCTACCAGAAATGTATTTCTCATTTTCATCCTTAATTTCGTTTCGCAAACAGATTGAGCAATGCTTTCACATAATCCTGGTCAGTACGTACCGATACCGAATCGACATTGCTTTTGGTAAATGTTTCAGAAAGTTCGGCTTGCTTGTTTACCCACCAATTGCGATGTGACCGTCGCACTGCTTTAGACGATGTATCAATCCATTGTTCATGCCCCGTCTCCGCATCCTTAATCCGCATCAAACCAATGGCAGGAAGTTCAGCCACACGCTTGTCGTATACCTGCACGGCTACCACATCGTGTTTCCGGTTGGCTATAGTCAACGCATTCTTGTAATTCTCCTGATCAATAAAATCCGAAAGAATAAAAGCTGTACACCTTCTCTTCATCACATTAGTCAGGTATTCCAATGCCAAACGGATATTGGTCCGCCTGCTTTCAGGTCGAAAATCGATCAATTCCCGAATGATATACAAGATGTGTTTCCGCCCCTTCTTGGGAGGAATGAACTTCTCAATCCGATCGGAGAAAAAGATCACCCCGATCTTATCGTTGTTTTGAATAGCCGAGAAGGCAATCGTAGCGGCAATTTCCGTCACCATGTCCTTCTTCAGTTGTTTGACGGTTCCAAACTCCAGACTACCGGAAACATCGACCATCAACATCACTGTCAGTTCACGCTCTTCCTCGAAAACCTTCACATAAGGCTTATTGAAGCGAGCTGTCACATTCCAATCTATGTCGCGGATATCGTCGCCAAACTGATATTCCCGAACTTCCGAGAAAGCCATCCCCCTACCCTTGAAAGCCGAATGATACTGGCCTGCAAAGATATTGTTGGATAGTCCGCGGGTCTTTATTTCAATCTGGCGAACCTTTTTTAAAATTTCACTTGTTTCCATGTTGATTTAAACGCTTAAATCCTTAGGGAGTTTTTCACTAAGGCACCTCAACCTTATTCAATATTTTGCTGATGATCTCATCCGAAGTCATGTTGCTGGCTTCTGCCTCATACGTCAATCCGATACGATGGCGAAGCACATCATGTGCCACAGCGCGCACATCTTCCGGAATCACATATCCACGACGTTTGATGAAAGCATACGTACGGGCAGCCAATGCCAGGTTAATGGAAGCACGCGGAGAACCACCAAAACCGATCATATCCTTAAGCTCTTTCAGATCATATTTCTCAGGGTAACGGGTAGCAAACACGATATCTACGATATAGCGCTCGATCTTTTCATCCAGATATACCTGACGTACCACCTTGCGAGCCTCCATAATTTCTTCGGCCGTCAGAATGGGTTTTACATTGAACTTCTCTCCACTGATATTTTGGCGGATAATCAGCTTTTCCTCTTCCATCTTAGGATAGTCTATCACCACTTTCAGCATAAAACGGTCTACCTGAGCTTCCGGAAGCGGATAAGTACCTTCTTGCTCGATGGGATTCTGTGTAGCCAACACAAGGAAAGGTTCCGGCAACAGGAATGTTTCCTTACCGATAGTGACCTGGCGTTCCTGCATGGCCTCGAGCAAAGCACTTTGTACTTTAGCCGGAGCACGGTTGATTTCATCTGCAAGCACAAAGTTTGCAAAAACCGGACCTTTCTTTACCAGAAACGTTTCATCCTTCTGGCTATAAACCATGGTACCGATAACGTCGGCAGGAAGCAAGTCGGGAGTAAATTGCACGCGACTGTATTTCGCATCGATCAACGATGCCAATGTTTTGATAGCCAATGTCTTTGCCAATCCGGGAACACCTTCCAGCAAAACGTGACCATCGGAAAGAAGTCCGATAAGCAGTGACTCCACCAAATGTTTCTGCCCCACAATAATCTGGTCCATCCCCTTCACGAGGTTGGTAACGAAAGCACTCTGTCTTTCAATCCGCTCATTCAACTCGCGGATATCAATTGATTCAGCCATAAAATACTTACTATTTTTATTATTTAATTGTCAAATAATGATTTACATCTTTTACGTGTTCGATCTCTCAAAAATGATTTCAAAAATACGTCATATAATTAACCACAGCAATTAATCTTTATTAAAAAACGATACAAAACCTTTAGATTAAGTTACTTTCATAAGGGTTAATAATTTTATAACATTTTGAAAACATCTAAAATAAGAACCGGACGTGTCTTATGAACACATCCGGATAAACTTTATAAGACTTACTGGTTAGCTTCCAATTCCGGAATTTTCAGTTTAATACCTGCTGAAATAACATCCGGATTCTTAATAACATCGCTGTTATATTGAAGAATGTAAGACCATCTCTCTTTGGTTCCATAATATTGCAAAGATATGGTCCTCATCGATTCGCCCGCCGCAATGACGTGAGTTGTCTTTGTACCTGTTATCTTAAATTTCTGAGAAGAATTCTGAACAGGCGCTACAGGCGCTTGGGTTACTACCGAAGCAGGAACCGGAACCGGTTGCACCGTCGTTGTGTCAGCTGTCACTTCTTTCGTAACCAACAAGGTATCCACAGTCTGCGGAGTCTCCTGAGGAACCGCTACTGTCTGCGTCTTTTCTGCTTCATTTGTACTTGGGGCGAATAAATCCGGATAATAAATATAGAATATCGCTCCTCCGCAAATCAATAAAACAATTACGATCATTGTAATGAGATACTTCAAGGGCATTTTATTCGATGGAGTTTCTGGATCACTCATAGAAGAAGTCTCTTGCGGCTTCACCTCTTCCAGCACTTCGCGCCGAACAGGACCTTTAGCCACATTCGCCAATTCTTTGGCTATGATTTCCTCAGCCGACAGAATTTTTATCTGAACCGGAACTGGTTCACTTTGATCTTGGGGGGTAACTTGCTGGGGAGCAGTGATTTGTTCAACTATTTGTTGGATTTCAACGACCGGTTGATCCCCGGTTTCCTGCTGATCCTCAGTTGTCATTGTCGGTTCATCAGTATCCGCCACAAATGCGATTTTCTCCACTGCAGCAGTCGATTCTTCCTGATCAGCCTCCTTCTCTCCGCTAACAGTCACATCTTCTAACACCGTCTCATCGTTCAACACCACTGTGTCAAAATGCGCAAAAGGTTTGTTGACAAGATCCTTCAAGGCAGTATCAGGCGTGAACGACACCTTCACATGTCCCTGAATCTCGAAGCGTTCTCCGGTATTCACATTCATGCTCTCCCGGCTTTCCACCTCAATGAGTTTGAAAGTTCCTAAAGACTTCACCTTCACGTAGTTCTCATCTTCAAGACCTTTCTCGATCAGGAGGAAGAACTCCTTGACAAAGGTTTCAGCTTCTTTCCTGCCCAAGCCATGCTTCTCTACTAAGGAGTCAACAAGGTTCTGCAAATTTATTTTTTCGCTCATAGAAGCCGGGTTTTAAATTTCTCTTTCAATGAAGTACCGGGTTTGAATGTCAAGACTAATTTGGGAGGTACCAACATCCGCAATTTAGTAGTAGGATTCACCGAGATCCGTTCGGCCTTTTTCTTTACTTCAAAAGTACCAAAACCCTGTATAGATATTACATTGCCGTCTTCCAGAGACTGGCTCATTTCTGACACCAGAGTAGCAATCAGATCGGATGCTTTCTTGTTTGGACAATCCAATCTGCGCGATAATTCCAACGTAAATTCTTTGTTATTCAATGTTACTACTATTTAATGTACAACTTTCGCATATAAATCAAAATCATCCGATCCAATGACCTCTACCCGATAGAACTCACCATTCGCCAGGTTGTCATCGCCTTTGGCTATCAACACCTCAGGATCGACTTCCGGAGAGTCGAATTCAGTACGTCCGATATAATAATCACCTTCCGTACGATCAATCATAACCTTCAGACAGGTTCCGATTTTGGAAGCGCTCAATTCGGCAGATATTCCTTGTTGAATATCCATCAGTTCGTCCAGCCGGGCCTGCTTCACCTCTTGAGGTATATCATCAGAATGTTGGGCGGCAGCATAGGTACCTTCTTCCTCCGAATAAGCGAAGGCCCCCATCCTATCAAACCGTACCGTACGAACAAATTCTTTCAACTCCTCGAAGTTCTCCTCAGTTTCTCCCGGATATCCCACCATCAATGTAGTACGAAGATGAATGCCGGGTACCTCTTTGCGAAAACGCTCAATCAGTTGGTATGTTTCTTCTTTAGTCACCTGGCGCCTCATGCGACTCAATACAGGATCGCAAATATGTTGCAAAGCAATATCCATGTACTTACACACATTATCACGCTCGCGCATCACACGGAACAGGTCCTCCGGAAAATGAGCAGGATACGCATAATGAAGCCGAATCCACTCCACTCCGGGAATCTCTGAAATTCGTTCCACCAATTCAGGCAGACACTGCTTCTTATACAGGTCGATACCGTAATAAGTAAGCTCCTGAGCAATGACCTGAAACTCTTTCACCCCCTGGGCTACCAGAAAACGAACCTCCTCCAGGATTTCGTCCATCGGGCGTGATACATGCTTTCCGGTAATAATCGGAATGGCACAATACGAACACTTCCGGTCACATCCCTCCGATATTTTCAGATAAGCATAATGCTTAGGGGTGGTCAGCGTACGCTCAATATAAAGTTCATCGTGATAGCTCTTGCCCAAGTCATGCAACAATTCCTTCCAGTTGAATTTTCCATAAAACTTGTCTACCTCCGGTATTTCGATGGCCAGTTCCTGCAGGTAGCGTTCAGACAAACACCCCATTACATACAACCGCCTGAGGTTCCCTTCCTCCTTTTGCTGGGCAAATTCCAGAATCATATTGATAGACTCCTCTTTGGCATCGCCAATGAATCCGCAGGTATTGATAACGGCAATCTCTCCGGAAGGCTTTTCCGCATCGTGCACCACGTTATATCCGACTTCTTCCAACTGGCGGATCAATTGTTCCGAGTCCACCAGGTTCTTAGAACACCCCAGTGTTATGAGATCGATGACTCCTTTTTTCATGCGTTCTCCCCAAACAATGAATCGACAAATTCCTTCCTGCGGAACACCTGCAAGTCTTCCATTCCTTCGCCCAATCCGATATATTTCACGGGTATTTTGAATTGATCGGAAATACCAATGACCACTCCTCCTTTGGCGGTACCATCCAATTTGGTGATTGCCATGGCAGACACTTCGGTAGCCAGTGTAAATTGTTTGGCCTGTTCAAATGCATTTTGACCGGTCGATCCATCCAGTACCAACAACACCTCATTGGGTGCATCCGGTACCACTTTTTTCATTACATTCTTAATTTTGGTCAGCTCATTCATCAAGCCCACCTTATTGTGCAACCTGCCAGCCGTATCAATGATCACTACATCGGCCCCATTGGCCACCGCTGAGTTCAGTGTATCAAAAGCTACCGAAGCCGGATCGGCTCCCATTTTCTGTTTCACCACAGGCACTCCTACCCGTTCTCCCCAAATCACCAACTGCTCTACCGCAGCTGCACGAAATGTATCCGCAGCGCCCAGATAAACCGATTTGCCCGCTTTCTTGAACTGGAAAGCAAGTTTGCCGATGGTAGTTGTTTTACCAACCCCATTCACACCTACTACCATGATCACGTATGGTTTCTTTGCCAGGGGAGCCTCAAAGTCATTCGCATCGTCCGAGAAGTTTTCCGTCAGCAACGCAGCTATTTCTTCCCTGAGAATCGTTTTCAGTTCTTGTGCATTCACATATTTATCATTCGCAGCACGCTTTTCAATTCGCTTGATAATATTCAGGGTGGTTTCTACCCCCACATCAGATGTAATCAGCACTTCCTCCAGATTATCCAGAACCTCATCGTCGACTTTTGATTTCCCTGCTACAACCCGTGCTATTTTGCCAAAAACGCTTTCTTTTGTTTTCGACAATCCTTTATCCAATGTTTCCTTCTTTTCCTTTGAAAAAAAACTAAATAATCCCATATTTATATTTCTTTGTGTAACACATTATGCTACAAAGATATAATAAAGTACTGGAAAAGAAAAGTTGAAACAAAAAAAAATCCCCTTATAACGATTATAAGGGGATTTTGTTATATGCGGTAATATAAAATTACTTCTTAAAAAAGTCTTGAACTTTTTCGTTAGGAACCATTTGTTCATCAAACATGTAAGCTCCAGTCTTCGGAGACTTCACCATTTTGATAACCTTTGTATAAGAACGACCTTCTTTTGTCGCTCCGTCGCGCAATGTTGCAACTACTTTCTTTGCCATGGGTTATACTCCTTATTTAATTTCTTTATGTACTGTCACTCTCTTCAGGATCGGGTTGTATTTCTTCAACTCAAGTCTTTCAGTAGTGTTTTTTCTGTTCTTGGTAGTGATATAACGAGATGTACCCGGTACACCGCTTGCTTTGTGTTCTGTACATTCGAGAATCACTTGCACTCTATTACCTTTTGCTTTCTTAGCCATAACTATTATCCTCCGCGCGTTAGCCGATTACTTTAATGCTTTTCCAATCACAGTAGCCTTTGATAACTGCTTCGTTCAGAGCAGCATCCAATCCCACTTTATTAATAGTACGCAGACCAGCAGCACAAAGGCTCAAGCTAATCCAGCAGTCCTTCTCTACATAGTAGAACTTCTTGTTGAACAAGTTCAAATCAAAGGTTCTTTTTGTTCTCCGCTTTGAGTGTGAAACATTGTTGCCAATCATGGCTTTCTTTCCGGTAATTTGACAAATCTTCGACATTTCTATCTTATTTTTTATTGTTTTTATCCATACTTATTTCAAACAGAGCGCAAAGTAAGCACTTTTATCCATA
>JAVBVD010000045.1:0-53368 GCA_031554635.1 Bacteroides sp. | reverse complement strand
TCTTTGGATTCTATTAAAAAGTGTCTATCTTTGCACCCGCTTAACCGCAAAACAAGAAGGATTGATTCGCTAGCTCAGCAGGTAGAGCACAACACTTTTAATGTTGGGGTCCTGGGTTCGAGCCCCAGGCGGATCACTTTTAAAACACTAAGAATCAAGCAGTTGTCTTAATTGATGGCTGCTTTTTTTATGTCTAACACTACGTTTTCGCCTACAAAGTTAAACCAAGAGTTAAACCAGAAATCAGTATGGAAACAACCGTTAATAATATAAATTAGAAAAAGATGGACGATATATAGATTTGAAGGTGTTGAATACAAGGGTACAGACTGGGTTTATTTTGATGAAATAAAAGGCGTTACTAAAGCAAAATGATAGTTGCAATTTCAGCTAATAACCTTCAGTCAATAAATTCTCCCCCGGATACGGCTCAAAGCCTGGGATGTTATCCCAATATAGGATGCCAGATATTTCAATGGAATAGTGAAAATTAATTCTTTATAGGACTTGACCAGTTCCTTGTACCGATCCTCCGGAGATAACTTTAGCAAACTTATTTCTCGGTTGATTTTACGCGTAAACACATCTTCCAATACGATCCGGGCAATTTTATTTGTATTCATTGACTCGGCATAAATGATTGATAAATCACTTGTTTTGATTCGCCACACTACGGAATTGCATAAAGCTTGTATATTGAAAGCGGAGGGTTTACTGTGCATGAGCGAAAGGTATGAATTGACAAACTCATTGCTGAAAGAAAACCAGAAAGTTATCTCCCTCAGCCTCATATTGGCGGTCCAGTAACGCATAATCCCATTTTCGATAAAATAGAGATATCTTTCTTTTTCTCCTTCTTTTATCAGAAAGTCTTTTTTCTTCATTTCAGTTCTTTCGAAGTGCTCATTGAAGAACTGCTTCTCTTCAGTTGTAAGGTGTAATCCATGATTCAGATTATCTTCTATATTAACTGATTTCTCGATGAGATCTGCTATTGTATAACACATAATCGAAGGTTTTATAGTATCTAATTTTCATTGATCGAGAGAGGGTGGGGGCTTTGTAAAATTACGATTTCTAACACATTCATTGCCACACATAATAGTGTTTAACACTGATTTTCACAGAGTTTATAACTTAGTTGACTATCATCGTTAGCTAAAAAATGAACCTGGGTTTATTTTTTATCACGCACACATCAATTAATGATGGATACAGAACCAACGAATCGTATTTACCTCTATTTTTGCAATGACTCAACAAAAAATAGTGTATACTATTGTGTACCATTCAAATAACAGCCATGAAAAAGTTAATAGTACCTATCTTATTGCTGGCTATTGTAGCCATTTCCTGTAGTGACAAACACGCTTATAGCGTTTCAACAACTCTACAGGATAACTCCTTTGACGGCCAAACGGTCTATCTGCAAAAGTTCGATAATGGTTTGCGAAAATACCAGTCCATTGATTCATGCAAAGTGGAGAATCAACAGTTTGAGTTTAATGGAATTGCATCGGATACCCCCACCGTCCACATACTACGGATGGAACAACCCTTCCTGCAAGCCTTGTTTATTGCCGAGCCGGGGAAAATCAGCATAACCGTCGACTCAATCGGGATGCCATTCGTAAACGGCACGCCATTGAATGACGAATATCAAGCGTTAATGAATACTTTTCAATCTTCGGTGAGCGAAGGAAGAAATTTTCGCATGCGGATTAACCAGGCAGCTAAAGACGGTAAAGTCAGCAAAGAACTATATGCGGAATATTTGTCAAAACTATCGCGCCCGGATGCATTTACAAGTGACATGTTCGAGTTTATAAAATCTACTATCAAGAATCCTGTGGGCGAATATTTTTTATTGGAATATACCAATATGTTCAAGTTGGGACAGTTGAAAGAACTGCTATCGGTTACAACCCCGCAATTCCGCGAAACAGAAGTAGCACAAAGAATGGAAAAACGGATAGCCGCCCTTGAAAATACGGACGAAGGCAAACCGTTTGTCGATTTCAAGGGAAAAGACCTGAACGGCAAAGAAATCTCCCTTTCCGATTATGCTGGAAAAGGTAAAATTGTGCTTGTCGACTTCTGGGCATCGTGGTGCAACCCTTGTATCGCGTCGTTACCGTCATTGTCCGAGCTGCGTAAGAAATTCAGTAACAAGGATTTCGAAATAATCGGGGTGTCATTAGATACCGATAAACAGCAATGGGAAGATGCCAGTAAGAAATACCAGGTCACATGGCCCCAAATCTGCACTTTCCAGGATGAAAAGCATAATGAAGCTGAGCGGGCGTATGGAGTAAGCTTTATACCCCATACAATATTGATTGATAAAAACGGCCTTATAGTCGAAAAAGACTTTATCAACGAATTCTTAAGTTTTAAGATTGAAGAGTTACTGGCCCGGAAATAAGGATTTATGGGAAAATTTAGTCTATTTGCTGAGTATGACGTATTATTTGTCATTCTATTGACAGTAATATATCTGGCGTATTCTTTCACAAAGAAGATACGCACGGATGGTTATGTAAAGTTTGTCCTGATCTTTCTGTCCTGCTATTTCTTGTTTTGTTACCTCTTGTCGTTTATTCCCAGATGGGGCATGCAAAGCAGTAAACACACTTTTGCGTTTCTTTTACTGCCACTATTCACTTTGTGCCATGCCATTATTCCTTTCAGAAAAAATAAGAAAATAAACCGGGGGTTGATCATTGCAACAGCCATCTATGTGCTCTTTTTCCTGTTTATTGTTGTTGTCCACTGTTTCAGTAATATGGGATAGAAACCCATGTAAACCTTACCGCTGGCTATGTGTGCAGAAGACAAAAAACAGCATGTGCTATTCAACAGCTTAACACCCGCATTCCCGAAAAACCATTTATAATACCACACAGGAGTATCCATCGTAAGGATAATTTCCGATGTCCTACCTGTCAGTAACTTTTTGGGGAATGGAGACTCCTGCTGATATTCGAACGCAAATTCGGGCAGAAATACCCGCTCGATAAAACCTTTCATGATGGCAGGCATGGAGCCCCACCATGTCGGGAAAATCCAAACCAAATGGTCGGCTTGCACGATTTTATTCCATGCAACGGATAAATCGGGTTCCCAATCGGTACGTTTCCGGTAGCCAAACCGCAGGTTGGGAGAAAACTCCATATCCGAAAGAGTGATTTCTTCGACCTCGTTGCCCGCAGCCAAAGCACCTGTTTTATACGCTTTCTGCAAAGCGTGATTGAAACTTTCCCTGTCGGGATGTCCGTTGATGATCACAATTTTCTTCATACGGTTATTGTTCGTTTTTGTCAGCTATTGGTATGCAGGAAGGTACTTTTCTGCGTATACTCCGGATCATCGGCATAAATATACAGCACACTGCCGCCTTTAATGGCATCAATAATCTGGGCACTGATGGCCTGGGGCAGTGCCGGACAACCCTGGCTGCGACCCAGTCTTCCCGAACCGGCAATGACCGAAGGGTTGGAGTAGGGGGCTCCGTGCATCACAATGGCACGTTCCTTGGCCCGGTCGTTGATCCCTTTTTCCAGTCCGTCGAGAATAAGGGAGTAACCGTTTTTCCCGGTATAGGTATTTTCGGTGACATAAAACCCGAGGGAGCTTTTATACGAACCCGTCTCATTGGAGAAAGAAACGGCATAATTGGCACCGCTGTTCCGGCCGTGCGAAACAACAGAGGAATACAGCAAACAGCGCCGGTCCATATCCAATACGAAAAGACGCTCCTCCGTAGACGGTTTGGAAAAGTCGATTAGTGTTATGATATTTCTCCGGTGCGTGATCTTTTCGTAGCCGGAGAGCGCCTGCTCAAAAGCCGGAAAACTCACCCGTCCGGTCAATTCCAAATCCATATACAACTGCATGCATCCGGACAATTCGATGTCGGCCGCTTCTACCCGGGAAGTAGTCATGGAGAAATGAGCAGGAGTCAGAAAAAATAGAAAAAACAAAACAAGCCTATGCATAAATAGAGATATTACGCAGGCAAAGGTATATTTTTAATCCGGTGCAACAACTTATTCGAGCACAAAAACAACCGTTTTAACTTTCGGTGCCCATTGGTATATGAATTTGGCGTGCGATGTAGCGTTGCGCACGCACATGTGCGAACGAGGTGTTGTGCCCAGGCTCGGACTATACTCGATCAGCGCCGTACGAGGTGCATTCACGGGTATTCCATGCAGGTAAGCACCGTTGGTAAACCGGCTGGCCCAGGGAGCAAAGCCCCCCGTTTCGGTCGACCCGTCTTTATAGAATACCATCTTTTGCTTCTTCTCCTGAATGAGGAAAATCCCCAACGGCGTTTCCTGTTGGTAGGGTGGGCGGTGCAAACCGGAGGTTATGGGATTCATGCTGCGTACCAGCCACTTTTTGCCTGCCTTTTCCAGGGTGGCGATATTCTGGTTGAGGCGGTCGACAAAGACAGCATGACTGAAAGTGATGGTGTCGCCAATCACTTTGACGTATTTTTTCGGCACCAGCCATTCTTCGTCCTGGGAAAAGGAACGTATACGGGCGAAACTACCTTCTTCTCCGAGGTACCGCACGGGTGATCCGTCGCGCCCATAGCGTTCTCCGGTGACTGTGTCGGTGGGGAGAAACAGGGGGACAGATTGATAACGTTCTACTCCCTGCATGTCGGCCACGCGCTTGTAGGTGTTGCGCTGGAATTCTTTCACCAGCGGTGCTTCGCCATTCAGGTTTTTGTAGTTTTGCAGGATGGCCCAGTTGTTTTTTTTCTGCTGGATGGAGTCCAGGAGGTGCAACCGGTCGCGGATTTTGTCCCATTGGAATGTACGGGTGGTGTCTTTGTAGGGGTATTCATCGGCTAGTGTGTGCTCGTTGTAAAGCAGGTCTTTTTCGATGATGATTACAATGGGTGCCGGCGGCGGGGGAGTGGCTATGGAGTCGGAATCGGGTGCGTTGGTTGCTACCGGCACGGGTGTATGCTCCTTTTGTGAGCAAAAGGTGAACGTGAATAGGAGTATCAGTAAGGGTGAAAGCCGGAGTATTCGCTTCATTTTGCTATGTTATAGTATGGTGTTAAAGAATATAACAATTTATTGGGAGGAAATGTTTCGGTGGGCGTTCTACAGTTGTTCCGGATGGAAGAATGTTTCAGCAATCAAACAAAGTCCTTTCTATTCTGTTTCTTTATAAAGAAGACAAGGTTGTAGAAAAATGGGTGAAAGGCTTATCAATAAATGCATCACTGTAAACCGGCAAAAGTAACATCAGTTTCTTTTATCTGGAAATAAGCAACGACCGTGTTTTTTCCTTACTTTTGTCCCCAATTTCAATACCTGTATTAATTATGCAGACAGCTCAATCCAATAAACACTCACATACCTCCAAATTGGGAGTTATGGGAATCATCATTGCCATCGGTATTGTGTATGGTGACATCGGTACCTCACCTCTTTATGTGATGAAAGCAGTGCTCAACGCCCTACCGGTTGGTAATACCGAAGGAATCATCGGGGCTGTGTCCTGCGTCATTTGGACGCTAACTCTGCAAACCACCGTCAAATACGTACTCATTACCCTGAGAGCCGATAATAAAGGGGAAGGTGGTATTCTTTCCCTTTTCGCCCTGATCCGCAAAAAATACCGATGGGCTTATATCATTGCTGCCATCGGAGCGGCAACACTGTTGGCTGATGGCGTCATTACTCCCTCCATCACTGTTACCTCGGCCATCGAAGGATTACACAACACCTATCAGTCGGTTCCAGTCATTCCGGTTACCATCGGGATTATCTTTTTGCTTTTCATGCTGCAGCCCTTTGGTACAGCCTCGCTGGGGCGTTTCTTCGGGATTATCATGCTAGGGTGGTTCCTTATGCTTGGCGCATTGGGAATCAGTCATTTCATGGACTATCCGGCCATTGTCCAGGCATTCAATCCGATGCATGCCATTCGTTTTCTGGTCGATTCGCCTCACATATTAGTCATTCTGGGAGCTATTTTCCTTTGTACTACCGGGGCCGAAGCCCTCTATTCCGATTTGGGACATTGCGGATTGCACAATATCCGCGTTTCCTGGATATTCGTCAAAACAGCGTTGATACTCAATTACCTGGGACAAGGCGCCTGGGCCATTACCCATCCGCAACTGATTACGAACGATGTCAATCCATTCTTTGAGATTATGCCCCCCTGGTTCTTTATCACCGGAATCATCATGGCTACACTGGCTGCTATCATAGCCAGCCAGGCATTGATCAGCGGCTCCTTTACGGTTATTACCGAAGCCATTTCATTGACCCTCTGGCCCAATATCAAAATAAAGTACCCGAGCGAGGTAAAAGGGCAAATGTTCATCCCTCAGGTAAATTATATCCTGATGGTGCTTTGTATCCTGATGGTGCTTATTTTCCAATCGTCTACCAACATGGAGGCGGCTTACGGACTCTCCATCTCCATTACGATGCTGATGACTACACTTCTGCTTTTCCTTTATATGCGGGTGAAAAAGTTCTCGTTGTGGCGGACGATTCCCATCACATGCTGCTTCCTGTTAATCGAATCCGGTTTCCTGGTAGCCAACAGTGTGAAATTCCTGCACGGAGGATTCATCACCCTGCTCATGGCCGGCGTGCTGTTTTTCATCATGTACATCTGGTACAATGGACACCGAATCAAGAACCGTTGCATAACGTTTGAGAAGATTGCTCCGGTCATTCCCATGGTCAAGCAACTGAGTGAAGATACGGAGGTTCCCAAATATGCCACCCATGTAGTGTATGTTACCCGGGCCAAATACAAGACGGAGATAGAGAGCAAAATCTCTTATTCCCTGTTTCACCGTCAACCTAAACGAGCCGATACCTACTGGTTCGTGTATCTGAATCGTGGCGACGATCCCTACGAATTCACGTACGAAGTGACTACCTTTGTTGAGCAGAAGATTTTTCGGGTTGATATCACTGCCGGTTTTAAGTTGGGCATCCATATTGACGACTACCTCCGGAGAATCAGCGAGGAGATGGAGAAAGAGGGCAAAGTCGATTTGTTGAGCCGGTATCCATCGTTGCGGGATAACCATATCCGGGGCGATTTCCGGTATGTGGTGGTAGAACGTGTCATGCGGAATAGCCTGAATCTTCCGTTTGTGCGGAAGGTTATCCTTACCATTTATTCAACAATCAAGAAATTTACGACTTCGGATACGCAGATCCTGGATTTGGATCCATCCAACGTAACGGTGGAATCGGCACCATTGGTAAGGAGTAAGAATAGCAAAGCGCTTCTATAAATGATACCTTGAAAATATTTCCATTAAAGAACTGGCTTACGACCTGAATTACAACGATCCGGAGTGCTTTTCGCGTCTGTTCAAGAAACACACCGGACAAAGCATTTCCGAGTACCGGAGCGCTCTTCAGGATTTGTCAGGTTCTAAGTTCGAATAGTACGGGTTCATCTCTCCGGTCTGCCGTACCTTTGCATTCAGATAAATCAAACAAAGAAAAATATGAATGCAAAATTTTTAGGATTCGGAATCATTTCCATTTGTGTGTTGACCTCCTGCGGAAGCAAGCAAAGCTCCGGTTATGCACAAGCCTTGCAGGAATATCCTGTAGTTGTAGTAACAGAACAAACAGAAACATTAGAGTCGGTTTATCCTGCTACCATCAAAGGGCAGGAAGATATTGAGATCCGTCCGCGTGTGGATGGATTCATCGATGCCATCTATGTGGACGAAGGTTCTGTTGTAAAAAAAGGACAGACCTTATTCAAGATTAATTCTCCGCTAGCCGAGCAGGCCTTGACGAGTGCACAGGCTGCCGTAACCGCTGCACAGGCTCAGGTAAATACAGCTAAGACGAATGTGGACCGGGTGCGTCCACTGGCCGAAAAGAATATTGTGAGCAACGTACAACTCCTGACTGCCGAAGATGCTTATCAAACTGCATTGGCGGGACTGGCTCAGGCCGAAGCAGCGTTGAAAAATGCACGGGCCACTATCGGGTGGACCAACGTGGCAAGTCCGGTGGATGGACTTGTCGGTGAAATCTCATTTCGTCAGGGTAGTTTGGTAAACAGCAATCATGTACTGACAACCGTTTCGAATACCAGCAATGTGTATGCGTATTTCTCCATGGACGAAGTGGCGCTGATGCAATTTCTGGAAAATGCAAAAGGTGAAAGTTTATCGGAAAAGCTCAGTAATCTTCCTGAGGTTACCTTAACCTTGAAGGATAAAAGCGTGTATCCCGAAAAAGGAAAAGTAGAAACCATCGCCGGAATAGCCAATACCCATACAGGCTCTACCAACTTCCGCATAGCATTCCCCAACAAACAAGGTATGCTGAGAAGCGGTACCACAGGCACCATCTCCATCCCGAGAGTGATAGAACAGGCCATTCTTATTCCACAGAAAGCAACCTTTGCCCAACAGGATAAACGATTGACGTACAAAGTGCAAGGCGACTCCGTTGTGCAAACATTAATTACGGTTATCCCCACCATCGACGGAAAAAGTTACGTAGTAACAAGCGGACTCACCAGTGGCGATCGCATCGTGACAGATGGTGTTATCACCCTGCGCGACGGTAAGAAAATAGCCATGAAGTAATTCAACTCTTCTTCAATAATAAAAATCAGATTATGCTAAAAATATTTATTGAAAGACCCGTTCTTTCGACAGTTATCTCCATCCTCGTAGTGGTGTTGGGTATTGTTGGGCTTGCCACCCTGCCCATCGAGCAATACCCCGACATTGCACCTCCCACCGTATTAGTATCCGCCTCCTATCCGGGAGCCAATGCAGATGTGGTGATGAACAATGTGATTGTTCCGCTGGAAGAACAAATCAATGGCGTAGAAGGTATGACGTACATACAGTCGTCGGCCTCGAATAACGGTGCGGCCACTGTGCGGGTATTCTTCCGCCAGGGGATCGATCCCGATATTGCCGCCGTAAATATCCAGAACCTTGTAGCCCGTGCTACTCCGCTTTTGCCACAGGAAGTGGTTCAGATTGGCGTAACGGTACAGAAGCAGCAAAACAGTACCATCCTGGGACTCTCGTTTGTTTCCACCAATCCCGACTACGACGCCATCTTTCTCCATAACTATGCCAATATCAATATCCTTCCGCAGATAAAACGAGTGTATGGAGTAGGGGGTGCCGATGCGTACGGTGAGAACGATTATTCGATGCGTGTATGGTTGAAATCGGATGTCATGGCATCATACGGTATCTCTCCGCAAGAGGTAGTAGCTGCCCTGAGGGATCAGAACATCGATGCCGCCCCCGGTATGATTGGGCAGAACAGCGATCAATCGTTTCAATACACGTTGAAGTTTACCGGACGCCTCAACACCGTGCAGCAATTTGAAGACGTAATTATCTACTCGCGCAATGGGCAGATTCTGCGGGTAAAAGACGTGGCCGATGTAGAACTGGGTGCCCGTGGTTATACCTCTTTTTCGTTGCTGAACGGTGAGTACGATGCCCTGTATATTGGTATCAGTCAGACGGCAGGCTCCAACGCCAAACAGGTAATCGACGATGTGAAAGCAGCGTTGGCCGAAGCTGAAGCTTCTTTCCCTCCGGGGCTCTCTATTCGCTACACGATGGACGCCAGCGAATTTCTGGATGCTTCCATCGATAAAGTAACCCATACTATGATTGAAGCTTTCTTCCTGGTAGTGTTGGTGGTATTAGTGTTCCTTCAAAACTTTCGCTCTACCATTATACCGGCTATTGCTGTTCCCGTGTCTATTGTCGGCGCTTTCTTCTTCCTGCTATTGTTTGGCTTCTCTATCAATTTGCTGACCCTGTTTGCTTTGATTCTTGCCATTGGTATCGTGGTGGACGATGCTATTATCGTGGTAGAAGCCGTACATGTGAAGCTCGATGCCGGTGAGAAGAATGTGATGGCGGCTACCTTATCGGCTATGGGTGAAATTGCTCCCGCCATCATTTCCATGTCATTGGTAATGGCTGCCGTATTTATTCCGGTAAGCTTTATCGGTGGAACAACAGGCATTTTCTTCCAACAATTCGGATTGACGCTGGCAGTAGCCATTTTGATTTCGGCCGTGAATGCATTGACATTAAGTCCCGCCCTGAGCGCCCTCTTTCTGAAACCGCATGAGGAAGAAGAAGCCGGCAAAAAGAAGAATATACTCAATCGTTTTTATGAACTGTTTAATAAAGCGTTTGATGTGGTGATCGATAAATACCGTTCCGCTTTACGCTTCATGGGCAAGAAAAAGAACCGTTGGATAACCGTGGCTATTATTGGGGTCTCTACTGCTCTCTTTCTGGGACTGATGAGAACCATTCCTACCGGATTTGTTCCGTTGGAAGACAGTGGGGGCGTGGTAGGATTCGTTACACTGCCTCCGGGCTCTTCATTGGAGCGTACCAGCGAGGTCGCTCAACAAGTGGTTGAAATGACCAAAGACATCGAAGGAGTACGCAACATTACCAGCATCAACGGAAACAGTTTTCTGAGTGGAGCCGACGGTTCTTACTCCACCATTATTATCCTTATGGAGAATTGGAACGAACGGAAAACCACCACCAACGATGTGGTAAGGATTCTAACCGAACGTACATCCAAGATAAATAACGCCACCTTCTTCTTCATGGCCCGTCCCACCTTGCAAGGTTTCGGATTGGGAGCCGGAGTAGATATCGTGATGCAAGACCGCATGGGCGGGGATGTTAACCGCTTTTTTGAGGTAACTCAGAACTTTGTAGGCCAGCTCAATCAACGGAAAGAAGTGATGAGGGCCATGACTACCTTCAATCCCAGCTTTCCCCAGAAAATGATTGAAGCCGATGTTGCCAAAATCAAGGATGCGGGGCTTACGCTGACCGAGGTCATGAATACCTTGCAGGTTAACATAGGCAGTTCGTATATTTCAAATTTCAACATGTACGGCAAGCAATTCCGGGTCATGGTGCAAGCTTCGCCCGATTACCGGAAGAACCTGGACGACCTGAAAAAGATATTTGTCAAAACAGAGAGCGGACAAATGGCTCCCATCACCGAATTCCTGACTATTACCGATGTAACGCAACCTCGTTCCCTGGAACGTTTCAATATGTTCTCGTCCATGAACGTAACCATCATGCCGAATACAGCCGAGGGTTACAGTTCCGGAGATGTATTGCGTGTGATTGAAGAGATGAAGAGTGATACGTCCATATTCCCCGACGGGTACAGTTACGAGTATTCGGGTATGACGCGGGAAGAAGCGAAAGGTGACAGTCAATTGCTGATTATTTTCGGACTCTGCCTTGTCTTTGTTTACCTCTTGCTGGCTGCCTTGTACGAAAGTTATATTCTGCCGCTGGCCGTTCTGTTCTCCCTGCCGGTAGGGCTGTCGGGAGTGTTTATCTTCCTACAAATCTTCGGGGTTCCCCAGGGAATTGCCAATAATATTTATGTGCAGATTTCCATGGTTATGCTAATCGGTATCCTGGCAAAGAATGCCATCCTGATTGTAGAATATGCTGTGCAACGCCGCAAGCAGGGAATGAGCGTGGTTGATGCCGCCATTGAAGGAGCTGTAGCCCGTTTGCGTCCTATTCTGATGACTTCATTTGCTTTTATCGCAGGGCTGTCTCCGCTATTCTTTGCTACAGGAGCAGGGGCTGTGGGCAACCGGTCTATCGGCATCAGCGCTATCGGAGGGATGACGATCGGAACAATTATCGGAGTATTGGTAATCCCTTCTCTTTACATTGTGTTCCAGAATTTGCAAGAGAAAATAAGTCGTAAAAAATAAATATCCATCATGAAACATACATATAATATAGTATTGGTTTTAGTACTTCTGCTGGGCTTTTCTTCCTGCCAGGTGGTCAACAAAGCTTATCAATCGCCCAAAGTGGATTCTGCTCATTTGTTCCGGGATGGAAATCAGGTAGATACAACAAGCATTGCCTCTATTCCCTGGGAGGAATATTTTCAGGATGCAGCCTTACAAGCATTGATTCGGGAGGGTTTGCAAAACAACTTTGATATGCGGATTGCCTACACACGCATTGCACAGGCAGAAGCCAACCTGTGTATGGCAAAGGCCGCTTATTTTCCCAACGTGTCCTTAGTGGGGCAGGTAACCGACCGGCAAACCAGCACCGGACCAAACGGTACGAAGGTACTGAATTATAGCGCAACTCAATACTCACTGGGTATCAGCACCAATTGGGAGCTGGATGTCTGGGGAAAGTTACGCAGTCAGTCGAAAGCCAGGTATGCCCAATTCCTGGGTAGTCAGACTTATCGCGATTTGATACAGACTTCGTTGATTGCCAATATCGCCACCTCTTATTACTCCCTGCTGGCTCTGGACGAACAGCTGGCTATTACCCGGCAAACTGTATCGTTGTTGGAAGAAAGTCTTGTAACCATAGAGGCCCTGAAGGAGTCAGGACGACAAAACGGTGCTGCCGTGGAACAAAGTAAAGCCTTGTTGTATCGTACACAGGTCACCATACCGGCATTGGAAAGTCAAATCAGGACAATGGAAAACTCCATTTCGCTGCTGCTGGGGCGTCGTTCTGAAACAATCGTTCGTACTCATCTGAATCAGCAACAGCTTCCGGGAACGATGTCTGTAGGTGTTCCGGCACAAATGCTTGCCAGGCGTCCGGATGTACGGCAAGCGGAATTGCTGTTCCGTTCGGCTTTTGAATTAGCGAATGTGGCTCGGGCCAGTTTCTATCCGTCGCTTACGTTGGGTACTGGTATGATTGGCTATGAATCGGCTTCATTATCCTCGTTTTTTCAACCTGAGAATATCTTTGCCAGTATCATCGGGGGATTTACGCAACCCCTTTTTGCTCGCAACCAATTGAAAGGCAACCTGAAAATAGCCAAAGCACAACAGGAAGAAGCCTTGTTGAATTTTGAACGAACAGTATTGGTTGCAGGGAAAGAGATCTCGGATATACTTTTCGCTTATCGTTCGTCGTTAAGCAAAAACGAGATCAGGCTGAAAGAAGTAGAATCGTTGGATACCGCAGTGTATTATACTCAGGAGTTGCTGGTAGCCGGTGAAGCCAACTATACGGAAGTACTCTCGGCAGAGCAAAATTTGTTGCAGGCACGTCTCAACCGGGTAAACGATAAGTTGGAGCAACTGCAATATAGCGTAGAATTATACCGTGCATTGGGTGCCGGAATAGAGTGAAACATGAAGAATCATACGGCATATTATATATGTATGCCGTATTGATGCTTCACTTCGTCCATAACGAAGGTACTTTCGAGCGATCCGAGACTTTCAATTGTTCCCAATACGTTGAGGATAAATTCTTGATAGTATTTCATATTGGGCGCATGGATCTTCAGCAGATAGTCGTAACTGCCGGATATGTTGTAACATTCCGTTACTTCGGGTATTTCCTGAATGATACTGGTGAATTCGGCAGCGATATCCCGGTTGAGCCTTCGTAGTTTCACGCTGCAAAATACGACAAAACCCTGGTTTAGTTTCTCGGCATCGAGCACGGCGATGTATTTCTTGATATACCCTCCATTTTCCAACCGTTTCAGGCGTTCGAATACCGGGGTTGATGACAAACTAACTCTGGCGGCCAACTCTTTGGTGGTCAGCCGGGCATTTTGTTGCAGGGTGCGGAGAATCTGCAAGTCTGTTTTATCTAATGTATCCATAGAATATAATTCTTTTTGGGCGCCTGTTTAATAAGTCGCTTGGTTTATTTGTTCTTTATATGGCTGCAAAAATAGTGTTATTTTCTGTATTTTCATTATATATTGTTTGAAATGTCTATGCCTGATAACTTTGCAGGAAAATAACAAATTGAATAATTATTGAAGAATATACAATTATGGCAACAAAGAAATTACATTTTGAGACTTTGCAACTCCACGTGGGACAGGAACAACCCGATCCGGCAACCGATGCCCGTGCAGTGCCCATCTATCAGACTACTTCTTATGTGTTCCGTGATTCGGCACATGCGGCAGCACGCTTCGGCCTGCAAGATCCCGGAAATATCTATGGTCGTCTGACCAATACCACCCAAGGAGTTTTTGAACAACGGGTGGCTGCCCTCGAAGGTGGTGTAGCCGGACTGGCAGTAGCCTCGGGAGCAGCGGCTATCACATACGCCATTCAGAATATCACCCGGGCAGGCGATCATATTGTGGCGGCCAAAACCATCTATGGCGGGACATACAACCTGCTGGCACATACCTTGCCTGCGTACGGCGTGACCACCACGTTTGTCGACCCGAGCGACTTGTCGAATTTTGAGAAAGCCATTCAGGAGAATACGAAAGCGGTGTTTATTGAGACGCTGGGAAATCCGAATTCGAACATCATCGACATAGAGGTGGTGGCAGGTATTGCTCATCGTCACCGGATTCCGCTCATCATTGACAATACCTTTGGTACGCCCTACCTGATTCGTCCCATTGAATATGGAGCCGATATTGTGGTGCATTCGGCCACGAAGTTCATCGGCGGTCATGGTACATCATTAGGGGGCGTGATTGTCGATTCAGGGAAGTTCGATTGGGTGGCCTCGGGTAAGTTTCCGCAACTTACCGAGCCCGATCCGAGTTATCATGGCGTACGTTTCGTTGATGCGGCCGGTCCGGCGGCATATGCCATACGGGTGCGTGCCATTCTGTTGCGCGATACAGGGGCAACCCTTAGCCCGTTCAATGCCTTTATATTGTTGCAAGGTCTGGAAACTCTTTCATTGCGCGTAGAACGTCATGTGGCAAATGCTTTGAAGGTAGTACAGTTCTTGAAAGCGCATCCGAAGGTGAAGAACGTAAATCACCCGTCGTTGCCCGAACATGCTGATCATGCTTTGTATCAGCGTTATTTCCCGAATGGTGGTAGCTCGATTTTTACGTTCGAAGTGCGCGGCGGGCAAGAAGAAGCACATCGATTCATTGATAGTTTGGAAATATTCTCTTTGTTGGCCAATGTAGCCGATGTGAAATCGTTAGTGATTCATCCGGCTACTACCACCCATTCGCAGTTGAATGCCGAAGAACTGGCCGATCAGGAGATCTATCCGGGTACGGTACGACTTTCGATTGGCACGGAACATATCGACGATTTGTTGGCTGATCTGGAACAGGCGCTTGCCCGTGTCTGATGAATATAGCTGCTTTACTGTCGGGCGGAGTAGATAGTTCGGTTGTCGTGCATCGGCTTTGCGAGCAAGGGCATAAGCCCTCGTTATTCTATATCAAGATAGGGATGGAGGGGGCAGATTACATGCATTGTTCGGCTGAGGAAGACATCGAGCTATCTACCGTCATTGCCCGTAAGTACGGGCTGGCCCTGGACGTTATCGACCTTCATCGGGAGTATTGGGACAGTGTGGCAACGTATGCCATCGAGAAGATACGGCGTGGACAAACACCCAATCCGGATGTGATGTGTAATAAATTGATCAAATTCGGCTGTTTTGAACAGCGGGTGGGAAAGGATTTCGACTTCACGGCAACCGGACATTATGCCACCACCGTTTCATGCGATGGGAAGGTGTGGTTGGGTACTGCCAAAGATCCGGTGAAAGATCAGACCGACTTTCTGGCGCAGATAGACCAATTGCAAGTGTCTAAATTATTGTTCCCGATCGGCGGTCTAATGAAGAGTGAGGTGCGCGAGATAGCTTTGCGGGTAGGTTTACCTTCGGCGAAGCGAAAGGATAGTCAGGGTATTTGTTTTCTGGGAAAGATCAATTACAATGACTTTGTCCGTCGGTTTCTGGGCGAAAAGGAGGGTGCTATTGTGGAGTGGGAGACAGGCAAGAAAGTCGGTGTCCATCGCGGTTATTGGTTTCATACCATCGGTCAGCGGAAAGGGCTTGGGTTGAGTGGTGGTCCTTGGTTTGTGGTTCGTAAGGATATTCTGGAGAATATAGTTTATGTTTCCCGCGGGTACGATGTGGAGACTCAATATGGATATGAGTTTGTCATGACCGATTTTCATTTCATCACTGCTGACCCTTGGAGAAAGGAGACTGGAGCGAAGGATGTTACATTCAAGATTCGCCATACGCCTGATTTTATTCAAGGTAAGTTGTATCGCGAAGAGGGTGGTTTCCGGGTGGTTTCTTCGGAGAAGTTGCAGGGTATTGCTCCCGGACAGTTCGGAGTGGTGTATGACGCCGAGTCGAAGATTTGTTTGGGGAGTGGGGAGATAGTTTAATCTTTCGCTGCTTTGGTTTTAAACTTTCATTTCTTAACGAACGATGTTATGTAATCGCAAAAAAATAAGCTGTGACAATGTCTTGCATGAATGTAATAATGGCATACTTAACTGTTGTCAAGGATAATGTTTGGTTTGTTTCAGAGCGGATAATTTGAGAGAGAATCGTCAAATATCGTGTTAACCACCAGCAACTGCTCTGTTAACCACTTTTTGGGGCGTTGTAAATAAAAACGGGGACAGTAGTGGTTGACATTGTTGCTCAGTCTCATCGGTTGGATGTTTCTGATTTGAGAGTTGTACAAAAAGAGCTAAAAAATCAATTGCAGACTCTTTGCAATTATATTGAAAAAGTAGGTACCAGTTATAAAGTCACAGATGGTACATCGCTTGTAGAAAAAAGAAAGATTAAGAATGATTATGTACCAACACTGTTCTTGAATTATGATGAAGACCCTCGTTTTATGACTG
The DNA here is from genome assembly GCA_031554635.1 of Bacteroides sp. Taxonomy (GTDB): domain Bacteria; phylum Bacteroidota; class Bacteroidia; order Bacteroidales; family Bacteroidaceae; genus Bacteroides. The sequence goes on along the minus strand of JAVBVD010000045.1, from coordinate 36,694 downwards.
TTACATCTTTTACAAATCCTCAAGGAAGACGTAGGAATATGAGAAGTTACTTTAATCGATTGTATGAACAATCTTTGGGTGAGAGAGAATTGCCAATATATCGTTTACGTTTAGCTGGTGGATTTATTAATGGGAAATTATTGGATCCTGAAAATTGGGATTTCTATAAAAGATTAAAAGATGGTTGTGAGATATATAGGTCAAAGGTTGTTATAGAGCAAGAATATATACTTATTAACAGTTATGGGATAGGTAAAGAAAGCATCTATAAGGAAAATACTATTTCTGAGAAAAATATTGATTGGAAGCATTTGTATGTTTATTATGTAACTGATGGTAAGTCATCTATAGTTCTTCTAGGAGATGTTTATAAAAGTATTTTAAAACGCTGAACTACAGTGTGCTATTAAGCCTGGATTTGGTTAATAGTATTTACGGATATTATGTTCTTGGATTTATCGTGAATAATAATTAAGATAATTAGAAAGTTATGGGAGGAATAACTAAATACTTTAATAAATTTAACATCCAATGGATGGCAGCATTATTTACTATTGTAGGGGTAACTCTTAGTATTTATAAGGAATGTAAGGATGCTGTTATAGAACCTTCAGCGGGTGATTCTCAAATTATAAGCAGTCAAGAAAGTATTCGCTCTATTAATGTTAGGAAAGAGTTCCTTGATTCAGAGGGAAAGATATATTTTAAGGAGAATTTTTTTAAAACCATAAAGTACTATGTTGATACAAGGAATAGAGGTAATGCTGTTGATAACTGGGATGCTATTAGTAATGAGATTAGCTGTTCTGATACTTTATATTTGAAGGAAACATGTAAACTTTATATGAAAGGATATGCTGATAATTACAATGAATCATTAGTGGATAGCGTAACATTCAATTTTGAAAATTTTTTGGCGCAAATAATATCCACTAACAATCCACTTATGGATAAAATGTTCGTAGTTGATGAGGAATCTCCAATGGGGGGAACTTATTTGTTAATTGATAGTGTTCGAAAACAAGCTAAAGAATATAGAGGTGAAGCTATGATGAACAGTATTAAAAACGGTTACAGAATTGTATTTCTTTCTATGTATGACGAACATAAATCTATTACAGATCCAGAGTACCCTCGAATTGATCGCATAGAGCTCCAAAAATAATAATTGATGTACGTTTCCTGAAATGAAAGATACATTTTGTTGTGTTTTGTTTGGTGATTGTCTTGTTTTTCTTTGTGTGGAACTATTTGCCCATTCCGAATAAATTCCCCATATTTGCATTGCGTTTCAATTTTTTTAGTTGTAGTGAGAGCGTAGCTCTTACAGTTGAGCTACGGACAAGATTATTTGCCCGTAGCTTCTCCATATTCGGTTCCGACCCCCGTGATGTATGCTTAATGGCTGCACTGTAGCTCTTACTACAACGAGATATGAAACGCAACGGGAAAGCGGAACCGTCTTTTTATTTCCGCTGAACTAAGACTTACTAATATGCGGAAGAATCTCAAAAAAGATGTGGAGTCACTGACCAAGGACTTCGTCAGCTATGGACACTACCAGCTGAATGTTACCATGAAGGACGGCCGAATACTATCAGCCATCACCGGTGATACAGAACTTATCTCGAATCTGAACTCCTTGCTTGATGATGAACGGGAGAAGGCGAGGGGAGAAGCTATCAACTACGTACTGAAAAATGGCAAATAAAAAACCCCGCACGGCTCAATGCGGGGTCGGTGTCAAAAAATAAAGTATCAGTAATGAATACTAAGTGAGCCTATTTTCTTTGAAATGTCTTTCAGGGCGAAGTTGAGAGTTTCTATCTCTGCCGGTGTAAATTTAGATGGCTTCCCGTTTACGATGTTGCCATTGATGCGTTGGTACAGCCAGTTCTTTGTTTTACCAAAGTAGTGTTTGGCGATCCAGGACAGTGAAACAATTTCTGATACTTCACTCATCTGCTGTTTGATACTGAGTATCTGTTCCAGCTCTGTCATCATTTCGTCAATCTCCTGCAGATTCTCATTCATGAACTCGTCCAGTATCTTCTTATCCTCGTCGCTGGTGTAGTTCTTGCTGATAACGGCTACTTGTGCCTTGAACTGTTCGTCGTCGGCACCATTGCCCATTACAGCTTTCAGTTTTGCAAGTTCTTCTCTAATTCCCATATTGGTAGTGGTTGTGCCCCCTTTCGGGGGCTTGTTTTTACTCTTTTTCTTCTAACTCTTTCAGAACCTTGTCGATGTTATTCAGCCTGTCGAGTAGCTTGTCAATCGCTTTCTGGTTCATTACTCCTGTTTCCTTTCCGATGTAGACCAGCTCGTCGAGCTTTTTCTTAATCATCATCCTCATAACCAGGAGGTCTTTTTTGAATTGTTCATTACTCATAAATATCACTTTGTTTTTTGACAATACAAATATAATAATCTTTAGCTTATTTCGCAAATAAACAGCCATTTTTTTTCATGGAATTACGAATTATTTCAATTATAGGGTAATTAAGCTTTCAGTAGCATGATGTCTGAACGCATCTCGATATAATCTTTGTACTTCTCTGGGTTATTCATGTAGTCAATAACCCTATTAATGGCTATTTCTGCTTGTTTTTGTTTCACCTTGGTATAATAACGAATAACTCCTTTTGTATTGTTGGAGTGCCCCAGGCAATAATCAATTATACTGTCAGGTATTCCGAGTTCCGATGCCAATTGAGCAAAAGTCTTTCGGGCTGAATAATAGATAACCTTTTCTTTTATTCCAATGTCTGAAGCTAACGTTGCAATGCTACGACATACGTACCTAGAGAAATTGTGGTATGAAAATTTATATCCGAAATCTAGTTTCCCGGTTCGTTTGTTAATCCACCTACTAATAATCTCCTTTGCTGCTTCTGGCACCGGAATGACAATGTTTGTTGTTTCCTCTGTTTTAAACCTGGTCTTGGTTCTAACATAGCTGATTGGATTAGACTTGAAATCTATATCGAGCAAATCAATTAGGTTTATACCACCTAGGTAGAAAGATAACATGAACACGTCTCGTGCAACGATGTATTTCCTCATGGTCGGCTGTGAACACCTGATTTTATTTAGACTGTCCAGGCTGATATCTACTTCCCGGACCGGTGACTTTGCTATTTTGGTCGTTCTGAAGGGGTGTTTGTCATAACTGACAATTCCTTGGGAAATACTTCGATTAATTACAGCTTTTAGTTGCGACATCATCATCCCGATCGTGGTGTTGCCGAGTTTTTTGGTAGTTCGGAGGAACTTAGAAAAGTTTGTAATGATTTCGGGAGTAATATCGGCCAGTAGTATATCACCTTTTTTGAACTCAGTGAAGTACCGGCAGCTTCTTTCAAGTAGAACGGCATAGCTTGTTCGTCCCTCTTCCTTGAGGGTCGCAATGAAGTCTGCACAAACACCTTGATAGGAAATGCTATTCCTTTCCTGTTCGGTTAGTCCTGATACGAGGATATCCTTTATTTGTTTGCAGCTATAAGCCTCCTGGACTTTTATGGAATCAAGTTTGTTTTGGTAATCATTGAGTAAGGTGCGTAGTTTTGTATTTATCAATGCTGCATCTGACTTCTTAACTACCTGACCATTCTTAAATTGGGAAAGATCATCAATGATGAATCTTGTCACGATATAGCAAGTTTCTTGTTTGTGGCAAACGGCTATTCTGATTTTATGCCTGCCATCCTTTAGAACCTTCGCTTTGAAAATTGTGGGTTTTAGAGTTGCCATAATAGATTAAAATTGCAAGGATAAGTTTTGGATAAGTGCTTATGTCCAAAAGTGGACAAATCATCCTTTTTTTTAATCTATGAATCTGTGAGGAAAAGAGAAAAGAAAGAACTTAAATCAGCTAAATTACAGTGTTTTAAGCTCTTTCTTCTTTGAGCCGCTAGCCAGACTTGAACTGGCGACCTACGCGTTACGAATGCGTTGCTCTACCAACTGAGCTATAGCGGCGTATCGTTTACGGCGTGCAAAATTACAGTATTATTTGAAAATACAAAATCTATATCTCATTTTTTTGAAAGACTTTTTGTAACCTTTGTTTGTTTATCCGCCTCGGGAGTGCTATTTTTGTACCCATATTACGAAAATCAATAAGCATTATATACCTATTATATATGGTACAAGGTAAGAAGTTTATAGCCCCGGGAGCTTGGTTTACCATGGTTTACCCGTCAGCGTGGAGCGAGTTCGAGGACGGCGAAGGGTCGTTTCTATTCTATAATCCAGAGAAATGGTCGGGTAATTTCCGTATTTCTGCCAATAAAGAAGATGCTACCCGCAAGGGGGGGATGAACTACGGCAAAAACACTGTGAAGCAGGAGTTGGCTGAGAACTCATCAGCTACGTTGGTGAAAGTTGGTGCGTTGGAATGTGCCTACAGCAAAGAAATGTTCGAAGAAGGGGATGTGTACTATACCACCCATTGGTGGATCGCAGGAATAGACAATGTAGCATTCCAATGCTCGTTTACCGTACCCAAAGGAAGCGAAGTGAGGGAGGCCGAGGAGGTGATCCGCACGCTCGAAATCCGGTATGACGATCACAAATATCCTGCCGAACTGATTCCGGTCCGTCTGTCCGAAATCTTCCTGATCAATGAAAGCTATGAGTGGGTATCAGCTTTGGTAAAAAAGCAACTCAAGAAAGATTTCCAGGGAGTAGAAGAAGATCTGCCGAACCTGCAAACGGTGATTGACAGTGGAGTGATCGGTCCGAAGAAAAAGGATGAATGGCTTGCAGTAGGCATCACCCTTTGTTCCATCCTGGCTAACGAAGTGGAGGGTATGGAATGGAGGACACTCGTTGACGGCAACCGGGAAGCACCGGTGCTGCAATATACCAAGACTGGTGCCATCATCGATCCGATGAAACTTTCCTGGAGCAAAATAAAAGCGGGTGAACCTTGCCAGGTGGCTGAGGCGTATAGTGAAGCACTGAAAAACTGTTGACGACGATGGCGGTATATCTTCAAATAGAAAATCTGACTAAATCGTTTGGCGACTTGGTATTGCTCGAAAACAGTTCATTCGGTATCAATGAGGGAGAACGCATCGGATTGATTGCCAAGAACGGTAGCGGAAAAACCACCTTGCTGAATATTCTTTCGGGAAAAGAAGGGTACGACAGTGGAAAGGTGGTCTTTCGTCGCGACCTACGTTTGGGTTATCTGGAACAAGATCCTCAATATCCGGCTGAACTGACGGTGCTTGAAGCTTGCTTCCATCATGGAAACAGCACGGTGGACCTGATTAAAGAGTACGAACTCTGCATGGCTACCGATGGTCATCCGGGATTGGAAAACCTGCTCGTTCGCATGGATCAGGAGAAGGCGTGGGAGTACGAACAGAAGGCGAAGCAAATTTTATCACAACTGAAAATTCGTAACTTCGACCAACAGGTGAAGCAACTTTCGGGTGGCCAGCTGAAGCGTGTAGCGCTGGCCAACGCCTTGATTACGGAACCCGACCTGCTGATTCTCGACGAACCGACCAATCACCTGGACCTCGAAATGACCGAGTGGCTGGAAGAGTATCTGCGACGTACCAATCTTAGCCTGCTCATGGTGACGCATGACCGATATTTCCTCGATCGTGTGTGCAACGAAATAATCGAAATAGACAACCGCCAGATATATACTTATAAGGGCAATTACAGTTACTACCTCGAAAAACGTCAGGAACGTATTGACAGCGTCATGGTAGAGGTAGAGCGTGCCAATAATCTGTACCGTACGGAGCTCGAATGGATGCGACGTATGCCTCAGGCTCGTGCACACAAAGCCAAATATCGTCAGGATGCTTTCTACGAAATCGAGAAGGTAGCCAAGCGTCGTTTCAATGACGACAATGTGAAGTTGGAAGTGAAAGCCTCTTATATCGGTAGCAAGATATTCGAAGCTGACCACCTGTATAAGAGTTATGGCGACCTGAAAATATTGGACGATTTCTCTTACATCTTTTCCCGATACGAGAAAATGGGTATTGTGGGCAATAACGGAACCGGCAAATCGACCTTCATCAAGATACTCATGAAGCAAGTACAGCTTGATAGCGGTACGCTGGATATCGGAGAGACGGTACACTTCGGCTACTATTCGCAAGATGGATTGCAGTTCGACGAGCAGATGAAGGTAATCGATGTGATTCAGGAGATTGCCGAGGTAATCGAACTGGGTAATGGAAAGAAACTAACCGCTTCGCAATTTCTGCAACATTTCCTGTTTACTCCCGAAACACAACATAGTTATGTGTACAAGTTGAGCGGCGGCGAACGTCGGCGGTTGTATCTTTGCACGGTGTTGATGCGTAATCCTAACTTCCTGGTACTCGACGAGCCGACGAACGATCTCGATATCGTGACGCTCAATGTGCTCGAAGATTACCTGACCAACTTCAAGGGTTGTGTCATTGTGGTATCGCACGACCGCTACTTCATGGACAAGGTGGTCGATCACCTGCTGGTGTTCAACGGGCAGGGAGATATCCGCGACTTCCCCGGTAATTACAGTGACTACCGTGATTGGAAAGAAGCCAGGGTTCAGAAGGAAAAAGAAGCCGAGAAACCTCAGGAGGAGAAAACGGCTCGGGTGCGGTTGAATGAGAAACGAAAGATGAGTTTCAAGGAAAAACGGGAGTTCGAGCAGTTGGAAAATGAAATCGCCGAATTGGAAACCGAGAAAGCTACGATCGAAGAGCAGCTTTGCAGCGGTACACTTTCGGTTGACGAACTGACACTAAAATCGAAACGACTACCCGAGTTGAACGATTTGATTGATGAAAAAACTTTGCGTTGGCTGGAGCTCAGCGAAATAGAAGGATAAAAGAATATGAAAGCAAACGATTGGATAGAAAGTCTGCAACTGCTTCCGCATCCGGAAGGCGGTTATTATAAGGAAGTATTCCGTTCGGAAAAGCGATTGGAAGATGGCCGTTCGGCTATGACTTCCATTTACTATTTGTTGGAAAACCATCATTTCTCAGCCTTCCATCGGTTGAAGTCTCCCGAAATATGGTACTTCCACAGCGGAGTACCTTTGATGTTGTATGTCATTACTCTGGAAGGCGAACTTTCCACCCATTTGCTTTCGTCCGAACCGTCGGGTATTCAGCAACTAGCCATTGAACCTGGCAACTGGTTTGCCGCCGAATTGCCTTCGCATGACGGATATGCATTGGTTAGTTGCGCTGTAGCACCGGCTTTTAGTTTTGAAGATTTTGAATTGGCCGATCTGCAAACCATGCAGAGCCAATATCCACAACATGCCAGTCTGCTGCAACGAATGTGTGTGCAGTGATAACAATAACCTTCTAACTCCACCTTTATGAATCTGACCAATTATCATAGCCATTGTTCGTTTTGCGACGGACGCGCCCCCCTCGAAGATTTTATTCAGGCAGCCATCACGCAAGGATTTACCTCTTACGGTGTTTCCTCACATGCTCCGTTGCCTTTTCCTACCCGGTGGACGATGGAGTGGGAGCAGATGCCTGCTTATCTGGAAGAGACTGCTGCACTGAAACAAAAATATGCCGGACAGATAGAACTCTATACCGGTTTGGAAATCGACTACCTGGACGAAGAGAGCAATCCGGCAGAGGAACGTTTCCGTTACTTGCCGCTCGACTACCGCATTGGCTCCGTACATTTGCTCCACAATGATCAAGGAGAAGTGGTAGATATTGATGTCTCCGCCGATACATTCCGCACAATTGTCGATACGCATTTTGAAGGCGATCTCGATCGGGTAATCCGTATGTACTATGCTCGTTTGTGCCGGATGGTAGAGTTGGGTGGAATCGATATCGTCGGTCATGCCGATAAAATGCACTACAATGCTTCTAAGTATCGTCCGGGATTGCTTGATGAACCGTGGTACGATATGTTGGTGTGCGATTATTTTGCCGAAATAGCCCGGTGTGGTTATATGGTGGAAGTTAATACCAAAGCCCTGTTGCAATTGGGTACTTTCTTTCCTAATGAACGTTATTTCCCATTCTTAAAAGAGTTGGGCATACGGATACAAGTAAATAGCGACGCCCACTATCCCGAGAAAATCAATAGCGGACGTCGCGAAGCGCTGGTTGCTTTGAAGCAAGCCGGTTATATTACTGTAATGGAGATGTACGGCGGGAAGTGGGAAGCCATGCCCATTCTTTTGGTATAACTTTTATTCTACCCGTTTGCAAGAATTAGCGTGGAAAAATTCGTGCAAGGCATTTTCATAATTCCCATGAATAAGAATATGGTGGTTGCCTAACGGATTCTTCAGGAAGTATTCCGGAGAAGAATTGAGCTTAACTCTTACCTGTGTGCGGCATAGGTTGACATAATTGGTGTTTTCTGTCAATATGCCAGTGGTCAGATAATATTCGTCCAGACATTCTCCGCCACATCTTAAAATGGTGACATCACCTGTGGGTAACAACCCTTGGATGCCCACTCCGGATTCCGTTTCGAAATGGTTTCGTATAATGTATCTTTCTGTCTGGTTAAGTCCGATGGTGCAGTGTGCCAGTACTATTTCATTGGTGCGGGGTATCACCATCGAGGGGTTGGCCATGAAACCTACTTTTTCTGTCAGTGACTTGGCGGCCAATAGCGTGAATACCGACTGTAAGTCACCTTCACATCCGGCCACAATACCTTCGTCGTTCAGAAGCGAGAGTGCCAGACAACCAGTAGTTGTGGTTCGGTCGAGTAACTTGAAACAACTGAGGGTTAGCGCATCCAGTTTCTCCTCTTCACTAATTCTACGTATAGCCAGATAAAGGCGCATGGCTTTCAGGATATCTTCCGGTTGCGCTTCACGGCATCCCAAAGCCTGTGAAGAGAAGGCAGAGCTTAAGGCGCTCACCTGACTATCGCTTACCTGATCGTAGTAACTGTACACCCGGTCCAATGGAATATCAATGTACTCTACCCCCCAGCGCCGTTTGGCCAACAGATAATCTACATTGCTGGATATCAACCAGGCCGACGGTGTTCCGATGACTCCGATTCGCGAACCGAAAAGCGATCGTTGTGCTTGAAAATTAGTATATAGGGTGCGTATGCGCAGGGCGACAGCAGTCAGGTCGCCGTGTAGAATCTCGCTTTTCATGCCTCGTCCGCGGAGCCATGAAGAAACTTCTAGTGCGGCTGCCAGAGAGTTTTGCAAGCCATCGGCCAGAATAATCGCCGGTCGGGGTAGTTGTTCGAAGTGCTGGATCACCAATCTTTCTACTCCTCCTGTGGATATGAAAATAATCTTGAAATCGTCGTTTTTAAGCTTATCAATTTCTTGATAATCAATGAACCTGACTGTGAAGTATTTCTCTAATTCACTTAATACTGCTTCGTGCGAACTGTATACATTGCTTGGTTTGTGCAGGTGAGAAGCAAATGTAATGAGATTAATTATCATGTTGCTATTTATTTATAAAATGTATTTGACAAATGTATCGTTTTCTTTTTGAATAGCAATAACATTTTTAATGTTGATAAGCTTTTTAAAGTTTTTATGCTTCTGTGTTCGATTAATTGTGTACATTTGTCCCCAAATAATTAGTTAAATAATCAATTCATTTATTTTTAAAATCATGCCAACAATTTCCATTCGCGGAAACGAGATGCCCGCATCTCCTATCAGAAAGCTGGCTCCTTTGGCCGATGCCGCCAAGCAAAAAGGGACCCATGTGTTTCACCTGAATATCGGACAGCCTGATCTGCCCACACCTCAGGCCGCGATTGATGCGATACGCAACATAGACCGTACGGTGCTGGAATATAGCCCGAGCGACGGCTATTTGAGCTATCGCCAAAAATTAGTGGGATATTATGGTAAATACAATATTAATCTTACTCCCCAAGATATTATCATTACTACCGGAGGTTCAGAGGCTGTGTTATTCGCCTTTATGTCGTGCCTCAATCCGGGAGATGAGATTATTGTGCCCGAACCGGCATACGCCAACTACATGGCTTTTGCTATCTCGGCAGGTGCGGTAATCCGTACCATTGCTACTACCATTGAGGAAGGATTCTCACTACCGAAAGTAGAGAAATTCGAGGAGTTGATCAACGAGCGTACCAAAGGAATCTTGATCTGTAATCCGAATAATCCGACCGGATACTTGTACACCCGCAGGGAAATGAATCAGATCCGTGACCTGGTGAAGAAGTATGATCTTTTCCTTTTTTCGGACGAAGTTTATCGTGAGTTTATTTATACCGGCTCTCCCTATATATCTGCTTTTCATCTGGAAGACATTGAAGACAATGTAGTGCTGATCGACTCCGTTTCCAAACGTTATTCAGAATGTGGAATTCGTATCGGTGCTTTGATTACCAAAAATAAGCAAGTACGGAATGCCGTGATGAAGTTCTGTCAGGCCCGCCTGAGTCCTCCTTTGATCGGACAGATTGCTGCCGAAGCTTCGCTCGATGCCGGAGAAGATTATTTCCGTGATACATACGATGAATATGTAGAACGCCGTAAGTGCCTGATTGACGGACTGAACCGCATACCTGGAGTTTATTCGCCCATACCAATGGGAGCATTCTATACAGTAGCGAAATTACCGGTCGATGACTCGGATAAGTTCTGTGCCTGGTGTCTTTCCGACTTTGAATACGAAGGGCAGACCGTATTTATGGCTCCGGCTTCGGGATTCTATACTACACCGGGAGCCGGACGTAATGAAGTACGTATCGCTTATGTATTGAAAAAAGAGGACCTGACGCGTGCCTTGTTTGTACTTCAGAAGGCGTTGGAGGTTTATCCGGGAAGAACGGAGTAATCACTGATCTTATTTACAATGGGAGGAGGGGATCGGTTTTCTTTTTATATTGCCCGACGTATCTATAGTGATACGGACGGGGGAAAGCAGATGTCTCGTCCTGCCGTATTAATAGCCATGGCCGGTATAGCTATCGGCTTGGCTGTGATGATCATAGCTGTGGCTGTGGTGATTGGCTTTAAGAAAGAGGTTCGCAACAAGGTCATTGGCTTTGATTCGCATATTCAGATTAGTAATCTGGACGCAATACGTTCTTATGAGACGCATCCGGTAGTAATCAATGACAGTGTGATGGCGGCACTGGCGAACTATCCGGAAGTGAAACATGTACAGCGATATTCCACTAAGCCGGGGATTGTTAAGACTGATCATGCATTTCAGGGGATGGTGCTCAAAGGAGTGGGACCCGAATTCGACCCGGAGTTCTTTCGTGCACATTTGCTGGAAGGGGAAATACCCGTGTTCAGTGATACGATTGCTTCGGCTGAGGTAGTGGTATCTAAAGCCATTGCCGACAAGCTGGGCTTGAAGCTGGGCGATAAAATACTTACCTATTATATTCAGGACAATATACGCGTCCGCCCATTAACGATCAAAGGGATTTATCGTACCAATATTTCAGAATACGACAATCTGTTTCTGCTAACCGACCTGTATACGGTAAACAAACTTAATAACTGGAAGCCGGGGCAGGTGAGTGGGGCAGAAGTGCAGGTCCGCCACTTCGACCGATTGGAGGCGACCACTTATGAAATAGCTCTTGATACCGATAATTGCGCAGATGAATATGGCGGAACCTATTATGTGCGGAATATTGAACAACTGAATCCCCAAATCTTTGCGTGGCTTTCACTACTTGATCTCAATGTGTGGGTCATTCTGATACTTATGATTGGTGTTGCGGGTTTCACCATGATATCCGGTTTGCTTATTATCATCATTGAACGCACGAATATGATCGGTATACTCAAAGCATTGGGTGCCAATAATGATACTATACGAAAAGTGTTTTTATGGTTCTCAGTGTTTCTGATTGGTAAAGGAATGCTTTGGGGAAATGCGATCGGGTTGCTGTTCTGTATTGCGCAATCTTATTACGGGATATTCAAACTCAATCCTGAAACCTATTATGTAGATGCAGTACCTGTGTCAATCAATGTGTGGATTATCCTATTGATCAACATAGGTACTCTGCTCATTTCCGTATTGATGTTATTGGGGCCGTCTTACTTGATCACCCGTATCAATCCCGCTACTTCCATGCGGTATGAATAAAGGCTGCTTAATACTTGTCAGCAGGAATTTCCAGTTGGAATAACTTTTCTTTTGTATTATCGGAAAAATAGGTGTATTGCAGTGTGACCTTGGCCTCCTTGTAAGGTTTCATCTCCACTGTTTTTTTGAGGTATTTAGGAATCCTTTCTGCCATTTCGGCTTTTAAGGTAGCTATGGAGGTTGAATCCTCTTCCATACCAATCAATGTATAGAAATAACAGAATGTATTCTTCTTGCCGATAAATGCGGTACTGTCCATTCTTGTTGATTCGTCGATTATCATAGGGCACTTTTTGTTCGCCTCTTTAGATGCAAGTTCAAAAACTTTATTTTTGGCTTGTTGACAGGAAGTCAGGGCAAAAACGACTGCGAATGTAATAAAAACAGCTCTCTTCATGGTTCCTCCTTTTTATGGTGAATACGCAAAGATAGCCGATAATAATGAACTTAACAAGAGATGCATTTGTTTTAATAGTTATCTTTGTACACATATTCGAAATGACAGACAAATCAATATGCGAAATTTTCTAAAGGACTTACGACGGAAAGATCATAAACGGCATCTGGGAGGCTTGGACGTATTCAGGCATATCGGTCCGGGATTACTTGTTACCGTTGGCTTCATCGATCCGGGTAACTGGGCTTCCAACTTTGCTGCCGGATCAAGTTTTGGTTACTCTCTGCTATGGGTGGTTACGCTTTCTACCATCATGCTTATCGTATTACAACACAATGTGGCTCACTTAGGTATTGTCACCGGACTTTGTCTTTCAGAGGCTGCCACGCAATATACGCCTAAATGGGTGTCCCGTCCTATATTGGGTTCTGCCGTGTTGGCTTCTATTTCTACTTCATTGGCCGAGATACTGGGAGGCGCCATTGCGCTTGAGATGCTGTTTGATATTCCTATATTATGGGGGGCGGTGCTTACTACAGTTTTTGTGTTTATCATGCTCTTTACTAATTCCTATAAAAAGATCGAACGCTCCATCATCGCTTTTGTTTCGGTTATCGGGTTGTCATTCATCTACGAACTTTTCCTGGTAGAGATCGATTGGCCGATGGCGATACGAGGATGGACAACTCCGTCTTTCCCGGAAGGGAGTATGCTTATCATAATGAGTGTATTGGGAGCCGTGGTGATGCCACACAATCTGTTCCTGCATTCGGAAGTTATCCAGAGTCATGAATACAATAAAAAGGATGAGGCTTCTATAAATAAAGTATTGAAGTACGAGCTCTATGATACACTGTTTTCGATGATCGTGGGATGGGCCATTAACAGTGCCATGATTTTACTGGCTGCTGCTACCTTCTTTCGGAGTGGTATTCTGGTAGAAGAATTGGGACAGGCTAAATCATTGTTGGAACCGTTGCTGGGCAGTAATGCGACAATAGTCTTTGCATTGGCTTTGCTGATGGCGGGTGTTTCGTCGACCATAACGAGCGGTATGGCGGCAGGTTCTATTTTTGCCGGTATTTTTGGCGAATCGTATCATATAAAAGATAGTCACTCGCAGTTGGGAGTCATCATCTCACTGGGGGTTGCTTTGTTGCTGATATTCTTTATCGGCAACCCATTCAAAGGACTGATCATTTCGCAAATGATACTAAGTATTCAGTTGCCTTTTACGGTGTTCTTGCAGGTGGGGCTTACGTCTTCGCCCAAGGTAATGGGGAAATATGTCAATAGCCGGTGGAGTACCTTTGTACTTTACTCCATTGCTGGCATCGTTTCCATACTGAATATTATGTTGTTATTCTCTTAAATTTATATAATCTAAAAACATCATAAACATGAAGATCATAACTTACAATGTGAACGGTTTACGTGCCGCTACATCAAAAGGACTGCCGGAATGGTTGGTACAACAGAATCCTGATGTGTTGTGCCTGCAGGAAACAAAGTTACAACCGGAACAATATCCGGCGGATGTGTACGAGGCTTTAGGGTATAAAGCCTACCTTTTTTCGGCTCAGAAGAAGGGTTATAGTGGGGTGGCTATTCTGACTAAGCGTGAACCCGATCATGTGGAATATGGAATGGGAATAACGGAATACGATAATGAAGGGCGTTTTATCCGGGCCGATTATGGGGATTTGTCGGTTGTGAGTGTGTACCATCCTTCGGGCACGAGCGGAGAAGAACGACAGGCTTTTAAAATGGTGTGGCTGGAAGCCTTCCAGGAATATGTGACCAAGTTGCGGGAGGAGCGGCCGAAGCTGATATTGTGTGGCGATTACAATATATGTCATGAAGCCATCGATATACACGATCCCGTGGGGAATGCTCATAACAGCGGTTTCCTTCCTGAAGAGCGGGAATGGATGACACGCTTTCTATCAGCAGGGTATATCGATACATATCGTCTGCTTTATCCGCAAAACAAGGAATATACCTGGTGGAGTTACCGTTTTAACTCAAGAGCTAAAAATAAAGGTTGGCGAATTGATTATTGTATGGTTACGGAACCTCTCCGATCATTACTCGGTGGTGCGAGGATTCTGAACGATGCCGTACACTCCGATCATTGTCCGATGGAGCTCGAAATCGTTACATAGGTTTATTCTTGTCTACATACTCATCACGCATGGCGGAGGCCATCATGGCCTCTACCGCTTGTTCCATTCTATCTTTATAGCGCTGGCGGGAGTCTCTCCAATTTTGTAGGGTACTGATGACCTTTCGTTTGGGGGTGCTCTTCTGAAATGCGGAAGGAGGATTCAAGTCCGCATATTCATCTTTCTCAGCCGATTGCATCATCGCACTAATGGCTGGTGCCAGGTATTCTTTGTAATTGAATGTCTTTTTCATGTTCGGATTGAATAAATTTTTGTCATAAAATAGTGAGACTCAATACACGTTTGTCGCCTCCGTCTCTGAATTCGCCAAGATAGATACCTTGCCAGGTACCCAGGTTTAGTCGATGATTTTTGATAGGGACGTTGACAGACGAACCTATCAAAGAGGATTTAATATGAGCGCTCATATCATCGGGACCCTCCAACACATGGGTGAAGCCAGGTGCATTGTCGGGTACCAGTTTATTGAAGAATGTTTGGAAATCGTAACGGACATCCGGATCTGCATTCTCATTGATGGTGATTCCTGCAGAAGTATGTTTGATAAATACCACTAATAGCCCATGTTCCGGCAATTCCGGCAGACGGGATGTTATATCACGCGTGATTAAATGGAAACCTCGTGGATAGTGTGGTAATTGTATGTCAAAAGTTGCAGCCATAAATTTATAGTAGCCATATTATATCGCGTTGCAAATATAGTTATTATTTTTGCATGGCAATAAAAATTGAATTTTATTAAGAATGGAAGATCGAATTCGCCGAGCCGTCGAGCTCTTTAAAAGTGGATATAATTGTTCGCAATCGATAGTGGCGGCTTTTGCCGATATGTATGGATTCAGTGAAGAACAGGCATTGAAGATGTCGGCATCGTTTGGTGGCGGTATCGGTCGTATGCGTGAAACTTGTGGCGCTGCATGTGGGCTGTTTCTTTTAGCCGGACTGGAGACCGGTGCTGTAGTGCCAACCGATAAAGAAGGTAAGGCTGCCAACTATGCTTTGGTACAACGACTTGCCGCTGAATTTGCGAAAAGAAACGGGTCGATCAATTGCAGCGAGCTGTTGGGCTTAAAGAAAAAAGAGCCTGTTTCTTCGTGTCCGGAAGAGCGAACCGAGGCTTATTATACCAAACGTCCTTGTAGTCAGATTGTTGAAGAAGCGGCCAAAATATGGGTGGAGTTTTTGAAAAATAGACCAAAACAGCCATAAAATGACCCCGTTTTATTACAAAACACGAAAAAAACGCTACTTAATATGTTATATAACACAGAAATAACTATCTTTGCACCCGGATAAAAACTGAACGCCGGATGAGCCGGCTATAAGAAGTATGTCTAACTAAAATTTCAAAAGCAAATGTTGAAAGAAAAAGCAGGTTCAATTGCAGGACAGATTTGGAATGCATTGAACGAAACTGAAGGCTTGACCGCCAAACAAATTAAGAAAGCAACCAAGTTAGTTGATAAAGACCTTTATTTGGGACTTGGTTGGTTATTGAGAGAAGAAAAAGTTTCGACTCAAGAAGTTGAAGGTGATTTGTTCGTTAAATTGAACTAAGAAACAAAATCACTTACGAATAAAAAATGCGTTGATACATAATCTTATGTTATTAGCGCATTTTTTTTATTCCGGCATTTGCGTATCTTTGCACCCTAAATTTATTTTAAGATAACTGTTTTCGGATGAAGAATATACGGAATTTCTGCATTATTGCACACATTGACCATGGTAAATCAACATTGGCGGACCGTTTGCTCGAGTTTACCCATACTATTCAGGTGACTGGCGGACAGATGCTCGATGATATGGATCTGGAAAAAGAGAGAGGTATCACCATCAAGAGTCATGCCATACAAATGGAATATATGTACAACGATGAGAATTACACACTGAACCTCATTGATACTCCGGGACACGTCGACTTTTCGTACGAGGTTTCCCGTTCCATTGCCGCTTGCGAAGGAGCACTCCTTATTGTAGATGCGTCGCAAGGCGTACAGGCGCAAACTATTTCCAACCTTTATATGGCTATCGAGCACGATTTGGAGATCATTCCCATTATCAACAAGTGCGATATGGCGAGCGCCAATCCGGATGAAGTGGAGGATGAGATTGTGGAATTGCTCGGTTGCAAACGAACTGAGATTATCCGGGCGTCGGGAAAAACCGGCATGGGCATCGAAGAGATCCTGGCAGCCGTGATCGAACGCGTACCGCATCCGAAAGGAGATGATGAAGCGCCGCTTCAGGCATTGATCTTTGACTCGGTGTTCAATTCGTACCGCGGAATTATCGCTTATTTCAAGATTACCAACGGGGTGATCCGCTCGGGCGACAAGGTGAAATTTTTCAATACCGGCAAGGAATATGACGCGGACGAAATCGGCGTGTTGAAAATGGATATGATCCCTCGGAAAGAACTCCGTACGGGGAATGTAGGATATATTATTTCGGGTATTAAAACTTCCAAGGAGGTAAAGGTGGGCGATACCATCACGCATATCTCCCGTCCGTGCAACAGTGCCATCTCAGGGTTTGAGGAAGTAAAACCAATGGTGTTTGCCGGTGTTTATCCTATCGTAGCAGAGGATTACGAAGATTTGCGTTCTTCGTTGGAGAAATTGCAGTTGAACGATGCTTCGTTGACTTTCCAGCCCGAGTCATCGTTGGCTTTGGGATTCGGTTTCCGTTGCGGATTCCTCGGCTTGCTCCATATGGAGATTGTGCAGGAACGTCTGGACCGTGAGTTCGATATGAATGTCATCACCACTGTACCTAACGTTTCTTATCAGATATATGACAAGCATGGGGAGATGACTGAGGTACACAACCCTGGCGGCATGCCCGAACCGACGTTGATCGATCATATTGAAGAACCCTATATCAAGTCGTCCGTTATTACAACGACCGACTATATCGGTCCGATTATGACGCTTTGTTTGGGCAAGCGTGGAGAACTGGTGAAACAGGAGTATATCTCGGGTAACCGGGTAGAAATCTATTACAACATGCCATTGGGTGAAATTGTGATTGACTTCTACGATAAATTGAAGAGTATATCCAAAGGATACGCTTCGTTCGATTATCAGATGGCCGGCTTCCGCCCGTCGAAACTGATTAAGCTCGATATCCTGTTGAACGGCGAACCGGTGGATGCCTTGTCGACACTGACACACGTGGACAATGCGTATGACCTGGGCCGTCGCATGTGCGAGAAACTGAAAGAACTCATTCCTCGCCAGCAGTTCGATATTGCCATACAGGCTGCCATTGGAGCGAAAATTATCTCTCGTGAAACGATCAAAGCGGTACGTAAGGATGTAACGGCCAAGTGTTATGGCGGTGATATTAGCCGTAAACGTAAGTTGCTCGAGAAACAGAAGAAAGGAAAGAAACGAATGAAGCAGATCGGTAATGTAGAAGTGCCTCAAAAAGCATTCCTCGCCGTGTTGAAGCTTGATTAATAACATAAGCATTCTGTATGGGTTGAACCGGCAGAATGCTTTTTTTGTTCATTAAACGAAAAATGCGTATATTTGATCCCATTATTATTCACTTTAAAACGAAAAGATTATGACATTGATTATTGTTTTGGCGGTGATAGCCATTGTAGTGATATTCTTTATCTCCAAGTACAACTCGTTGGTAAAGTTACGCAACAACCGCGAAAATGCTTTTGCCGATATTGACGTACAGTTGAAACAGCGCCACGACCTGATTCCTCAATTGGTAGACACCGTGAAAGGTTATGCCTCGCACGAGAAAGATACATTGGAACGAGTGATCAACGCCCGTAACGGTGCTATGGCTGCCCGCACTATCGACGATAAGATCGCTGCCGAGAACGTCCTCTCTTCGGCTTTGTCCGGATTGAAAGTGACGCTTGAAGCCTATCCCGACCTGAAAGCCAACCAGAACTTCCTGCAACTGCAAGAAGAAATTTCGGATGTAGAAAACAAGTTGTCTTCGGTGCGCCGCTACTTCAACTCAGCTACGAAGGAGCTTAACAATGCTGTGGAGACTTTTCCGTCGAATATTGTGGCAGGCATGTTTGGATTCCGTCGCGAAATCATGTTCGATTTGGGTAGCCAGCGTGCTGCACTTCAGGATGCTCCTAAAATCCAGTTCTAACACAGTATATGGAATATGTAGGAATACAAACACAACAGAGTAGGAACAACGCCCGTTCGTTGCTTCTGCTCTGTTTGTTTCCCTGCCTGGTGGTGGGGCTGGTATTTGCTTTCTGTTATCTGCTGAATTGGTTCACAGCCGGACAAAACGAGCATGCACAGCAGGCAGTCGATATTCTGCCGGTGTCCATGGATATGTTCGTTCAACTGGCACCGTTTGCCTTGGGAGGTGTATTTCTGTGGTTTCTTATCGCCTATTTTGCTAATACGAGCATTATCAAGGCAGCCACCGCTTCGCACTCCCTGGAGCGAAAGGAAAATAAACGGGTGTACAACCTGGTCGAGAACCTATGCATGTCGAAAGGCATGAAGATGCCTAAGGTGAATGTCATCGAGGACGACTCGCTGAATGCTTTCGCCAGCGGTATTAACGAACGAACGTACACTGTGACACTTTCCCGGGGGATTATCAACAAGCTTGACGATGAAGAACTCGAGGGGGTTATTGCTCATGAATTAACGCATATACGTAACCGTGACGTACGATTGCTTATCGTGTCGATTGTTTTTGTCGGTATTTTTGCCATGATAGCAGAGATAGCCATGCGTACCTTGTGGTACTCGGGCGGACGGGTGCGTAGCCGCAATAACAAAGATAACGGCGGGGCTGTCGTGATTATCATACTAGTGGCTGTGTTGGCGGCCATCGGATTCCTCTTTGCCTCACTGATGCGTTTCGCCATTTCCCGCAAACGGGAGTACATGGCCGATGCCGGTGCTGCAGAGATGACGAAGAATCCGCAGGCATTGGCCAGCGCCTTGCGTAAAATCTCGAACGATCCGGATATTGAAGCCGTGACCCGGGAGGATGTCGCCCAACTATTTATCGAGCATCCGGGCAAGCAGGCGTCGGGCTTCTTCAGTTCTTTCAATGGACTGTTTGCCACACATCCGCCTATCAAAAAACGAATAGAAGTATTGGAACATTTCTAAAACAGAAAAGGGAATCAAGTTTTGCGCTTCGATTCCCTTTTTTGTTTATTCTTCGTCTATCGGATCCAATGGCAGAATCTTATGGCTCTCTTCTTGTGGCAGTTCCGTTACCTGTCGGAGCCTGCGTTCGATGGCGCGGGTGCGTACTCCCATCACTTCTTCCAACTGATCGCCTGCATTTTGCAGATTCTTCTGTACCTTTTCCAGTAAGCCGCCGAACTTGTTGAACTCCGTCTTTACCGCGCCCAGTACCGTCCATACTTCGCTGGTGCGTTTCTGAATGGCAAGCGTACGGAACCCCATTTGCAGGCTGTTGAGGATGGCTCCCAATGTAGTAGGTCCGGTGACGACAATCTTATAATCTTTCTGTAATGTTTCTATCAGCGAAGTGCGTCGTATAACTTCCGCGTAAATGCTTTCGAATGGGAGGAACAGGATGCCGAAATCCGTTGTGTATGGCGGGTCCACATACTTGTCATGAATATCCTTTGCCATCTTTTTAATGGTGGTTTCCAGCTGGCGGCCGCAAGATTCCATCAACGCTGCATCGCCTGCTTCAAAGGCATCGTAGTATTGTTCGTACACATCTTTCGGGAATTTGGCATCGATGGGGAGATAAACCGTACTGTCGGCATCGTCCTTACCGGGTAGCTTGATGGCAAACTCCACGAACTCCATGCTATTCTTTCGGGTCTTTACGTTGACGTCATATTGTTCGGGACTCATCATCTGCTCCAGCAAAGCGCCGAGCTGCACTTCGCCGAATGTTCCGCGCATCTTTACGTTGGTCAATACCTTCTTCAAGCCGCCAACATCCTGCGCCAGATTTTTCATCTCACCCAGTCCTTTCTGTACATTTTCCAGCTGCGAACGGACGATTTCGAACGACTGACCGATACGTTCGTTCAGTGTTTTCTGTAGTTTCTCCTCTACCATCAGGCGCATATCGTCCAAACGTTTTTCGGTCGATTGAACCAACTTGTCCTGTTGCTGCGCCATCAGCTTCATGTTTTCTCCCTGCGCATCCTGTAATTGGCGGATGCTCCGGGTTTGCGCTTCCTGAAACTGCTGCATGTATTGTCCGATAGACTGTGTCAGTTCCATACGGAGTCCGCGAATGCTACGTTCCAACTCTTCCCGGTTTTCCTGCATCTGCTGCCGTAAGGCATTCTGCAATTGCTCCGTTTGCGCCTGGTTTCCTTCTCGTTTTGTGAGCAAAAGGACCACCACTGCCGTCAGCATCACGGCGATAAGAATCAGTAAGGCCAGTTCCATTGTATGAATTTTAGTAGGTCAGTATCTCATTCCCGGTTTCGGTGATCAGGATGGTGTGCTCCCATTGAGCCGATGGAAGTCCGTCGTCGGTACACACCGTCCATTCGTCTTCTTCGTCCACGAACACTTCAAAAGAGCCCATATTGATCATCGGTTCGATGGTGAAAGTCATTCCCGGTACGATCATCATGCCGGTACCCCGTTTGCCGAAATGTTCCACATCGGGCTCTTCGTGGAAATCCACTCCGACGCCATGTCCACAAAGATCGCGCACAACACTGAAACCATTCTTTTCAGCATGCTCCTGAATAGCGGCTCCGATATCACCCAGGCGCACCCACGGTTGTGCGGCTGCTATGCCAATCTCCAGGCACTCTTTGGCAACCTGTACCAGTCGTTGTTTTTCCGGACTTACTTCACCGATCATGAACATGCGCGACGCATCGGAATAATACCCTTTATAGATTGTGGACACGTCTACATTCACGATGTCGCCGTTGCGTAAGAATTCGGTTCTCGAAGGTATGCCGTGGCAAACCACTTCGTTGATACTGACGCATACGCTTTTGGGATATCCCTCATAGTTGAGCGGGGCAGGAATGGCTCCGTGTGCTGTGGTAAATTCGTATACCATCCGGTCGATTTCTTCAGTGAGCATTCCTTCCCGTATGTTTTCGGCAATGTGATCGAGTAATGCGGTATTGATACGTGCGCTGGCACGGATGCCTTCCAATTGTGCGGGAGTACGAAGCAATTTGCGAAAGGGAAGTTTTACTCCTTGTTTCCGGTATAGTTGAATTTTCTTTTCGACTTCATCCGAATAAGAAGAGGGGGTGAAGCGCATATTTTTAATAAAATTCTTCATTAGTTTGTTCTTTTTTTAATTGAAAGAACAAAAGTACTGGTTTATTTTTTAATCCTTCAACAGAATCTCACAGAATCTTTGCGGCAGGTGGATGTTTTCTATGCAGATGGTATCACGGAAGAGTGGAGTTTTATACCTGAAAGATGTTTCTGCCTATCCACCAGCAAATGACCAGAATGAAGTACCCCCACATGAATTTGAGGTTGTTGAGACGGATGTATAGGTTCGGTTTGCGTTTTCGCGTCCATTCGGCGTACAGCAATACTCCGATAACGGGTAGTGACAGTACCAACAGGGCGTTGAGCTTAAATGCCTCGATGAAGTCGAGGTGAAGTAGTTGATGGATAGCCCTTTGCGAGCCACACCCCGGACATTTCAGTCCGGTAAGTACCAGGAAAGGGCATTTGGGGAATAGGGCACTATAGCTTGGATTTAGTATGAAATAGATTCCTCCAAGCAATATGAGTATTCCTATTCCCCAAATTTTCTTTTTCACATTACATATTTAACATGGCAGCCAATGCAGCTCCGTAAATTATTAAGTAAACCACAATAACGACAATACCTGCAAAGAATCCGATTTTGGTCCACTTACCAGCGTCTTTGCTAGCTTGCAGTGCTTCATCATATCTACCTGCAGCAAAAGCAGAACTCACTTTCGATGCAAAAACAATACCTGCGATACCAAAAGGTAAGCAACAGAAAATAGTAACAAGGATAGATTCTACTAACCATGTTTTAGGACAAACGTTTGTTTCCATAAATTGAATTGTATAAATAGTTAATATTAAAAGAAAGCTACACCTGCTATGGCGAAAAAGAAGATGAACAACAAATAGAGTGCTCCCAAACCTATTGTCAGGAAGAATCCCCAAAGCGTCCATCGTTTGGCCTGTTCGGAATAATACAATGCCATGTCATATTGCTTGCTGTAAAAGTTCGATTCTACTTTGGTAGCATAGACAATACCTACAATACCCAACGGAAGACAGCAAAGACAAGTCACCAGAATGGCTTCCACCAACCATGTCTTGGG
Source organism: Bacteroides sp. (assembly GCA_031554635.1). GTDB lineage: Bacteria > Bacteroidota > Bacteroidia > Bacteroidales > Bacteroidaceae > Bacteroides. The sequence goes on along the minus strand of JAVBVD010000045.1, from coordinate 13,729 downwards.
AGGGTAGGCGGGCTGTTTAGGCGTTTCGGGCGGCATCTGGTTGAGCAGATCGTTGAGTTCTTCCAATTCTTCTGCTTTCATCCAGTCGTCCAGTCCTTTCCTCCATACCAATGTTTGGGCGGTAACGTTCTTTTGGGCAAGTTCTTCCAGGGAAAATGGCCCTTGTTTGGCGTTATTGACGATAATGTAATATTCCATATTGATTATTTGAGCGACCAAATTTATAGACAATTAACGAATAATCCAAAAGAAAGCAGATAAATGTCAGCTCTTTTTGAATTCTTCATTTATATTTGCAGGGTGTTCTGCTTATTGAAATATAAAAATAACTCTTCAATACTGATCCAAAGAATGAAAAAGGTAACAATTCTTATATTTCTGGCTTTGGTTGCATTCATGATGACATTGTCTGCACAGGAAAAACCACCAACGTATTTGTGGCCTATAAAAGATGGTAAGGCCGGCGAAAACATTCTCTCTGCTCCTCAAACCTATATTGCCGGTGAACTGAATTTTAGCGATCTCTTTATTGGCGCTCCGGAAGGAACAACGGTGGTGTCGCCGGTCGATGGTATTATTCCGTATACGGCCATTTCCTATTACGAGAATCTTACACACTCAGGTTCTTATACACTTACGGGGAGTTATGATGAAACGCTTGCTAAACTGAGGAAGGACTTCGATAAATCGAAAGATGCCAGATATTTGAATGGAATTCTGGCTATCCAATGTAATGATGGCAATAAAATATATATATCAGGTCTAACCGGCGACATCTGTTTCAAAACGGGTCAGAAGATCAAACGGGGCGAGCCTATTGGGAAAGTAGGTTATAGTTATCGCAAAATAAAAGAACCTTCCATTCATGTAAGTATCTCGAGATATGGTAAAGTGGCCGACCCTATGCAATCATTCGGTATAAAAAGCACCTTTATTCCACCTGCCGAAATCAAACCTGTAACTACCTTGACCAAGCAACAGGCCAAAGAGGATTTTTCAATCTATATTAATTCGTTGAAAGAAGTATATCCGGGGTTATATAATGTATTATCCAGAGAAGAACTCAAACAGTATGTAGACGAAACAAACGCATACATAGATTCTTTCACCGGTGATATGAGTTTTGGCCAGTTTTGGTATATGATGCAACGTACCGTAGCAAAAATCCACGACAGTCATATCTATATGCATGGACCTATATGGGAAAAGCCTCAGACTACGCCTGCCGGGTTTCAGCCAAAGATAACGATTGGCCGGATTAACAACACGCTCATTTGCACCAATGCCGTCAAAGAGTATCAGCATTTGATCGAAAAGCCCATCGTGTCGGTCAATGGCTTGTCCGCCGATTCGATAAAAGAAATCATCAGTTCATATATTACTACTTATGATGCTAAGGTAGAACAGTATAAAGATTACCGGTTGGCTTTAAACTTTGGCGCTATATTCCGCAAACCATACGGAACCGATCGGTACGATATGCTGGTGGAGTTTGCCGACGGGACAAAAGCGGACATCAAAGGGCAAAATGTTAAAAACGGATTTCCCCAGTATGTGAATAACATGAGAGGATTTCACATGATAAACCGGAATAAGAACTCGTTTGCATTAAAAGTACTTAATGATTCGATCGCCTATATCAGCTTATCGACATTTTCGCTTAACCAAGTGCAGGTGGAAGAGATTGCTGCATTTATTGACTCCATATCCGACAAGAAGAATCTGATTGTTGATGTACGAAACAATGGTGGAGGCGATGCCGGAGTGCTTAGCCAACTATACTCTTATTTGGCTGGCGATTCGATGACACTGGATGGCTATATGAAGGTAAATAAAAGAGGAGATTTCGAGTCGTTTAAATACTCGCTCAATCGCATGTCCGATGATATTGTATTTCCTGACTACAAACCGGAAGATGGGAAGGATGGCTACTACCTGCGCGGAGTGGAGTCGGAATGTAAAGTAAAACCCGATCCGGCCATCAACTACAAAGGCAGGGTGTACATGCTTGCCAATGAAAACTCACTGTCGGCAGCAGCCTCTTTTCCAGCATTGCTTGTGCGTAACCATCGTGGGGTAGTGGTAGGGCGTGAAACCGGTACGGCTTATCATTTCATGAATGCTTTGAAGTTTTCGGACATGCGATTGCCCAATTCTTTGATTACCATTACCATTCCGTTGACGGAAATCTGCTTTGATACGGTAGTAAACGATAGAGTGCCTTTTGGAAGAGGCGTTCTCCCGGATTATTATGTGCCTATTACGTATGACGAACTAACATTCAGAAACGGTGATGCGATATTGAATTACGCATTGAAGCTTATAAAAAACGGTGAGTATTTAAAGAACGATAATCCATTTAAATAAATGTTACATTAAAAACATCACATCTTATGAAAAAACCTGTATTGTTAACTATTTTATTATTTTCAATTATTAATTTATGGCTACCGGTATACGCCCAAGAAATGAATGAAACAACTGTTAAGTTTCTTCCTGACGAATATTGGTGGGGAGCATTCGTACAAGAAGGACGCAATATGCCTTACATCAGTCCGATAGGAGGAGACCTGAATACAGATAATCGGGGAAACCAGGCGACATCGTTATTCTTGTCGAATAAGGGGCGATATATATGGAGCGATAAACCTGTGGCGTTTTCTATAAAAGATAGCAGCATCACCATCAAATCCCCCTTTGAAAAAGTGGAAGTGAAATCTGAAGGTAATACACTGCGGGATGCCTATCTCAAAGCCTGTGAGACGCATTTTACACCTACCGGGAAAATACCCGATCCGTTGTTCTTTTCTAAACCTCAGTACAATACCTGGATAGAACTGATGTACAATCAAAACCAGGAAGATATTCTCAAATATGCTCGAGCGATCATCGACAATGGTTTTCCTACCGGAGTTTTGATGATCGATGATAATTGGCAAAGGTATTATGGTAATTTCGACTTTAAGGCAGAGAAATTCTCCGATCCGCGCGGAATGATAAACCAGCTGCATGATATGGGTTTCAAAGTAATGGTTTGGATCTGCCCGTTCGTTAGCCCCGACAGTCCGGAATATAGAGTACTCAGGGACAAGGGGTATCTCATTAAAAATAAAAAGTCCAATGATCCTGCCATGATCGGTTGGTGGAATGGTATAAGTGCCTGTTATGATCTAACCAATCCGGAGGCTTATGCTTATTTAGCCGGACAACTTAGAGAGGCTCAACGCAAATACGGAATCGACGGTTACAAGTTCGATGCAGGTGATGTAGGCTATTACCGGCCCAACTCCCAAAGTTTCTATGATCAGGATGCGGTATCAACCGATCATAGTAAAATGTGGGCGCAACTGGGAACGGAGTTCTCATTTAATGAATACCGCGCATGTTGGAGCATGCAGGGGGAACCGTTGGTTCAGCGCTTGGGCGATAAGGGGTATGATTGGGGGGCTGTAAAACAATTGATACCGGATATGCTGGCGGCAGGACTGTTGGGATGGGCGTATACGTGTCCGGATATGATTGGTGGAGGATTGTTTACCTCTTTTCTTGAGCGTGAAGGCGAACCATTTCAGCAAAACCTTCTTATCCGCTCGGCTCAAGTACATGCCATGATGCCTATGATGCAGTTCTCGGTGGCTCCGTGGAGGGTATTAGATAAGGAAAATCTTGAAATAGTGTGCCGTATCGCCCATCTGCATGAAAAAATGGGGAGTTATATATTGGAGTTGGCCGAGAAATCAGCCCAAACAGGCGAACCTATAGTACGTCATCTGGAGTATTCATTTCCTGGTGAAGGCTTTGCGCAATGCAAGGATCAGTTTATGCTCGGCGATAAATACCTTGTTGCACCGATACTCACACCCGATAACAACCGTACCGTCAGGCTTCCGAAAGGCAGGTGGATAGATGATCAGGGGAAAAAATATAAGGGTGGCAAAGAATATCGGCTACATGTATCGATTGACAGATTGTTGTTCTTCGAGAAGATATAAGTTTTCTTTGTACAAATAAAGAGAACTCCTGCGCTACATTTGCTTCCAAGAAAACAGAAAAACCGGTAGGGTATTTCCTTCTTCATGCGGTATAGATTCAAAACGAAGAAACAGATGCTGAGCAAAACAGAGTTCCAACAAGTATTCGAAGCTCATTTTGACGCCATACGTGGTTTCATCTTCTATCGTTGTGGCGATGCGGATGTGGCTTCGGATATTGCTCAGGATGTGTTTATGAAGATATGGGAGAAACGTAGCCGGTTGGACGCCACTTACCTGAAACCGTTGCTCTACAAGATGGCCTCGGAGATGGTCATCAGCAACTACCGTAAAGAGAATACCCGGCAGGATTTCGCCCGGAGTATCGGGTGGGAACAACCCACCAGTCTCTCCCCGGAAGAAGAAATACTCTACAAGGAGTATGCCGCCATGTATGCCCAAGCCTTGGAGCAGATGCCCGAAACACAGCGCGTGGTATTTCTCATGAGCCGGAACGACGGACTGACATATCCCGAAATTGCCGGACTACTAACCATCAGTGTTAAGGCCGTGGAGAAGCGGATGAGTGCCGCCCTGCAACGGCTGAAAGTGAAACTAACTTAAAGGAGAAGCGAGATGGAACCCGGAAGAATGAAAGTTACTCCCCAATGGAGTAAGAGCAAAGAAGAGATCTGGAACGAGGCTTTCAGCGGGCTGGAAGAGGTCCCGAAACGTCGCTCTATCACTTGGAGGGGGTATGCTGCCGCCGCTGCGGTGCTGATTATATCGGTGGGACTACTCACTGCCCGCTATTATTCCGTGAGCGAAACAACCGCCAGGGGAACAAGCCTCGCTTTCCGCTTGCCGGACGGTTCTTCGGTAAGGCTCAATGCTGATAGTCGCCTGACATACCATCCTTACTGGTGGCCGGTAAACAGGAAAGTGATGCTTGAAGGCGAAGCCTGTTTCGAAGTGGCGCGCGGTAAACGATTCACCGTAGCATCAGAAAAGAACGAAGTGCATGTGCTAGGAACCCGTTTCAATGTATTTTCCCGGCCAGAGAGATACTGCGTCACCTGCTTCACCGGAAAGGTGGAAGTGACCGGAGACGACCGGAAAACTCTGCTCCAACGGAACATGCAGCTCACTTGCCGCAACGGGGACTGGAAAGTGGAAGAACAGGTCGATGCCGTACAAACAGTGGGGTGGACCGAGCAGCGGTTCATCTTCTCCGGTGTACCGTTGACCGAAGTTATTGCCGAGATAGAACGGCAGTACGACATCCGAGTTACGGCGGATACCACCACAGACTACCTCTATACCGGCAACTTCTCCAAGACGAAGAGCCCGGAAGAAGTGCTCGCGATAGTAGGAAAACCATTTGGAATCACATTCTCTGTCAATAAGTGAATAGATACACGCTTGTAATCCTCTTATTGTGGATAAACACTATTGGCCTGATGGCTCAGGAGACCACCTTGGTCGTCAAGGATAAATCATTGAACGTAGTTCTCAACATGCTCGGTATAGAGATTTCGTTCGACGATCAGGCTTTGTCGCGCTACCGGGTGACGGTATCGAAATCATTCCGCCAACCCGAAGAGGCGCTCGACTACCTGCTGAAAGATAAACCCTTCCGGATAGAGAAAATCAACCACACATTCATTATCATCCCCACATCACAGGCTATACCACCCAACCCATCCATATCGTCCGCCGGAGAACGGAAGAATCCGTTCACCGGAATGGTGACCGATGCCGAAACCCAGGAACTGCTCGGTTATGCCACTGTATCTTTGCTGGGTGAAGGCAACCGCCCACTCGTGGTCGGGGCAACCGATGACAAGGGTGCTTTCAGGCTGAGCACTTCCATGCCGCCCCGGAAAATAAAAGTCAGTTTCATCGGTTACGAAGTGCTTGTGAGGGATGTAAGTGCCTCGGCCTCCGCACTGGGCACATTCCCGTTGCAGGCCAGCATCGTCCCGCTGGACGAAACCATTGTCACAAGTCATGAGATACGACCAAAGATAGACCGCACTGCTTACTCCATCACAGCAGACATGCGCCAAGGGGTAGCCAACGCAGAAGAACTGCTCAGCCGGATTCCCGGAGTTGTTTACGACCCGGTGGAGGGCATCCTCCGCGTGAACCAGAGTAAGGAGGTGCTGCTGCTTGTCGACGGTATGGAACAGCCCAAAGGTTATGTCCGTAATCTATCGCCCCAGCGGATATCCACCGTGGAAGTCATCCACACCTTATCCGGCCGCTACGTGTCCGACGGATATACAGCCATCATCAACCTGATCCTGGATCGGGAATACCGGGGGTACGAAGTATATGCCACGGTTTCTTCGGCAGCCAACCTTTCCGGTGGCAGTCACATAGACCGGCTCTCTTCCGTACAACCTCTGGCCGGGATCAACTACACGAACCGGAAACTGAACCTGTACACCACCTACTCATACCATCAGGAGCAATTGAACCTGCCGGTACACAAAAGATTGGTGTACAGCGGTGTAGAACTGATATCCCATCAGCAACCATCGGATGCACCGAACTATCGCTACGAACGTGAAAGTATGAACGTGGCTGCCGGAGCAGGTTATCAACTGACGCCACGCCAGAAGATAGACATTCAAGGCGATTACATGTGGGGGCAAGCCGATGCCCGGCAGGTACACATTCTGCAGCGAACCGACATAGAGAACCAGGACAAGCGTATGCTGAAAAACACCACCACCGACCGGATGGACGACCGTACTTTCATCGGCTCCGCCAGCTATCGCGGACGGCTGAACAACCGCCTGCAACTGCTCGGCGACCTGACTTACAATTATTACTACAACGATATAGACAATGCTTACGAGCAGGACGACCTGTTCAGATACCAAACTGGCAACCGGTACAATGAGAACAAGAACCTGGTATCGGTACACACCGAAGGAGAGTATCGCTGGCCGTCAGGGACAATGTTGAACACCGGTTATTCCTATATCTGGCGGTGTTATGGATCGGAAAGCAACAAGGGCAACGGTTATCTGGATTACCGGGAGCGGCGGAACAAAGCATTCGCCTACCTGCAATTAGGCCGTCCGGAGAAACTGTATACCCGGATAGGGTTTGCCGTGGAACATATCCGGGCCGATAGCCAGGACGGAAGCGAGCAGTATGTACGCTTCTTGCCTTATGTGCAGTCCACCCTCAAAGTCAGTGATGCTGTACGTATCCACGCAGGCTATACCACCAGCCAGCACTATCCGACGTTGTATCAGCTCAGTCCCATGGTTACGGTCATCGATACCTTTCTCACACAGATGGGGAATATAGAGTTGAAACCTTCCATACAGCATCAGGTAGCCGTTCGAATTTCGCTTTGGAACAGGCTGACCATTGTTCCCATGTTGCGCTATACGCATGGTTATATCAGCGAACTCTATACCGAGAAGAGCCATAGGCTATACCGTACGTTCGACAACATGAACAGCCGGGAATATAGCCTGCAACTGGTGTACGACCAGCCCATCGGTCGCCACCTTCGTTTCCGCAACCAGCTGATGTATTATACCGCCGAGTCCGTGAATGCCGAAATCCGGTGCCGCCCGGACGGATGGCTGATAGACTCGGAGCTGAATTACGAACTCCCCCGGCATTCCTTGAATATCGGACTGGGCTACCACCGGAACATGCGGAAGCAGGTAGTCAGCCAGGGGTATCAGATGGTGGACAAGGACAATTGGCTGCTTACGGTAAGCAAAGCGTTTTGCCGGAAGCGGTTGCACATCACTCTCTCCTACGTGCCGCCCCTGGCGTGGGGTGTTCGGTATGATCAGGTGCGCGCTCTGGAGACTTCGCTCTATAACGAACGCACGGTTCTGGACCTGAAACCTTATAATCACCTGCTGCTGCTCAAAGTCCATTGGCGTTTCGACCGTGGAGGCAGTACGCTACCGGAGAAACGACCGGCAATTCGGAAGGAAGAGAGAGAAAAGAGGACCCTCGAACTTTATTGAGTTTACTTTCTTCCATCCATTAACTATCCATACATAGGGATAAACTGATATCGGCTGCAATTGTCTTTGCTGCCTTACCCTTTGCGTATTGTATCGGAAATGAAAATAAAGAAAGTTTCCTAATCCAGGTAGGGTCTTTCTGCCCTTATGCGGTGTATTACAAAATTAAAAATTTGTATCAATGAACCCAAACGCCCAGACTACAAAAGTAAGGGAACCTGTTGAGAAACTCTCAATCATAATTCCCAGTTACAACGAAGCCCAAACAATAGCGCAAGTATTGCAAGCAGTCATAGGAGTAAAACTACCGGATGGTATTGAAAAAGAACTATTAATCATCGATGATTGCTCTACCGATTCAACCCAACAAAAAGTGGAAGAAATCATTCGGACATACACCGGAGTACGTATCAACTATATCCGGCTTGACAAGAACAGAGGCAAAGGGTATGCTGTCCGAACCGGGATTATCTATTCTACAGGAGATGTAATTATCATACAAGATGCTGATTTAGAGTATAACCCCCATGACTATGTGCATTTATTATCGCCCATTCTTTCCGGAGAATATAGCGTAGTGTATGGGTCCAGGGTGCTGAATAAGGAAAATAAATGTCTATATCGCACGTTCTATTGGGGTGGAAGATTAGTATCCTTGGCCACAAGCATACTTTTCGGTCAACGGATAACGGATGAACCTACCTGTTACAAGATGTTTGTTGCCTCTCTCCTGAAATCAATACCCTTGACAAGCACCCGGTTCGAGATCTGTCCTGAAATAACAGCGAAGATATTGAGAAGAGGATATAAAATAAAGGAAATCCCCATCGATTACCATCCTCGCACCATCCATGAGGGGAAAAAGATAAAATGGCGTGATGGAGTTGAAGCCATTTGCACACTTATCAGGTACCGTTTTAGCAAAACAATAAAATTGTAGACTATGGCGCATAAAACAACCGGGAAGAACAAAAAGGCTCCCGACAGGAAAAGGATATCAGGGGTTAATATCGTCTGGATCCTGAAAAACATTGTCTTTATGATGCTTGTGCTGGGACTGGTGAAATATGCCTTTTCAAAACAGCCTTCCTATCGCTGGATGTATCATGAAATGCTAAGAAGCAATATGGAGTTCATCTACCAACATCCCCGGCTCCGTTTTGAAGAGAAAATGCTCATAAAGCTCGGTGCGGACTATGAATATCTTTTATTTCTGAAACAGTCCACTCCTGAAAATGCCGTCATTCTCTATCCTTCCGGAAAGGCTTTTCACAAAAAAGGCAGTCCGTTCACACACGACATAGAGAACAAGATCTATTCAACGCGTTTCCTTTATCCCCGCAAGATAGTATTGGAGAGCGAGATGAAGAGCAGTAAATATGCAGGAAAAATCACCCATGTAGCCATAGTGAACGGCGAAGGACCGGCTAATATTTCTTACCCGGCAGATATTAACATACAAAATGGCGTATTACGTGTAACCTTCCAAAAAAAATAAATATGCTTATAGTAGGAATCATTATCATTATAATAATAGGCATCCTGGCTATCGACTTTATCTCAGTTAATATCTCATGGGGCGAAAAAGCCGGTCTTGCCTTTCCGGTAGGTATGGGACTGCAAACCCTACTAATGGCCCTCATCGATTCAACGGGTATCCCACTCACACCGGCCTGTGTCTTAGGTATAGGGGTCTGTTTGATTGCAGCCTTGTCCATCCCCCTCTATTTTAAGAAGGAAGAGGTAATGGCTTATTACAAAAGTTCCCCCCATTTCAGCATTTCTGACTATAACCTTGTTTGGTTATTCTTCATCATACTCATCGGCTATCTGGAATATATGAATTTTGCAAAATGTATCTATTACCCGACTTTCGACAGAGACAGCCTGGCAGGGTTCGACACCATAGGGTATGTCGTTTCACAGGAACATACCTATAAAAAACAGAGTTTGTTCCAGGCAGATTATATGCCTCAGATTCATAATGCAGGCAGTTATATTTCCTATGCACCGATGGTGCAACTGAGTTGTGCTTTCGTTTACCTGATGGGGGCAGAATCTTCCAAACTTGTTCCGGCATTGATGTACCTGTTCTTTTTAATAGCTTTCTATAGCAGCATGCGACGGGTGGCAGGTAGAACCTGTTGCGCAGTGGGCACCTTCTTTCTGCTGATCACTCCGGAGATGCTCGCATTCTCTTCCATGTCGGCCACCAATGTCATCCATGCGGTGAGTGCATCCCTAGGAATCATTTACATCTCTTTATGGTTCAGATTCAGGGAAAGAAAAGATTTGTATTTGGGGGCGCTGTTACTTGGGTTGAATGTGTGGACCCGCACTGATGGAGTCGTATTTATTGGCGCTGCCTTATGCGTGGTAGCTGTAGATGCCATCCAACGGAAAAGTTGGAAAGGTTTATGGCCTGTTGCCACTTCTTTTTTTCCGGCCTTCGTATGGATGGCGCTCACCCGGATTAACCATCTGTATTCCGATAGTATTGCCATAATCTACCCGTACTGGGATGCAGAAAAGGCCAATATAATATGGAAGTATATGGAAGCTCTTTACATGAACACCCATTATTACGGCTGGACTTTTGTGGCTCTATTGGGCTCTTTGTTAGTCAACTGTTGGTACCTGAGCAAAAAGAAGGATAACATTGCTTTATTGGTCCTGATTATTGTTTCCGCTGTTTTATACATGATTGTCCTGTACCAGATTGATTATAAGTGGGATTCCATTCAGAATGTATTGGCTTACTCAGCCAAACGATTTTTATTCTGTTTTGTTCCTATGGTTTGGTTTTACTCCATGTCTAACCATGTGATTAAAAGGGGATTCGATAAAATAGATGCATTCTTAGCCAAATGAAATTGTGGGCAATCAGGCTATTGAGGATTTTGCGACGGTATCAAAAGTCCGTCGCAAATACGTCACAAAACAGTCGATTCTGGGGTATTTTAGAGATAATTTTAGAGAATGTAAACAGCATACCGTCGCAGAGATTTTGACGACTAACTGGGCGATAAATAAAGAGTGAAATTCGGTTCGGATGAATAGGGTAGTAGCGGGTTATAAAAAGAAACGCCCTTCTCGCAAAGAGAAAGGCGTTCTATGTAATCTATTAGATTATAGACGATTACTTGCCCAAAGCAGTAGAGATATCCACAGCCACAGCTACCGTAACACCCACCATCGGGTTGTTACCGATACCCAGGAATCCCATCATTTCCACGTGAGCGGGAACTGAAGAAGAACCTGCGAACTGAGCATCTGAGTGCATACGGCCCATAGTATCGGTCATACCATAAGAAGCAGGACCAGCAGCCATGTTATCCGGGTGAAGTGTACGACCTGTACCGCCACCGGAAGCTACTGAGAAGTAAGGCTTACCAGCCAAACCACGTTCTTTCTTGTAAGTACCAGCAACCGGGTGTTGGAAACGAGTCGGGTTGGTAGAGTTACCTGTGATCGATACATCTACACCTTCTTTCCACATTACAGCCACACCTTCGCGAACGTCGTCCGAACCGTAGCACTTCACTTTAGCGCGTGCACCTTCCGAGTAAGCGATTTCGCGAACCACTTTCAGTTCACCTGAATAGTAGTCGAACTCAGTCTGAACGTAAGTAAATCCGTTGATACGTGAGATGATCTGAGCAGCGTCTTTTCCAAGACCGTTCAGGATGCAACGCAACGGTTCTTTACGAACTTTGTCAGCCTTAGCAGCAATCTTGATAGCACCTTCGGCAGCAGCGAATGATTCGTGACCGGCCAGGAAAGCGAAACACTTGGTTTCTTCGCGCAGCAACATCGCAGCCAGGTTACCGTGACCGATACCTACCAAACGATCGGCAGCTACTGAACCCGGGATACAGAATGCCTGCAAACCGATACCGATAGCTTCGGCAGCGTCAGCAGCATTCTTGCAACCTTTCTTGATAGCGATGGCAGCACCTACTACGTATGCCCATTTGGCATTCTCGAAGCAGATAGGCTGAGTTTCTTCACACGTCTTGTAAGGATCGAGTCCGGCAGCTTCGCAGATAGCGTTTGCCTCTTCAATATCTTTGATACCGTTTTCGTTCAAAGCAGCAATGATGCCTTTGATGCGACGGTCCTGACTTTCAAATTTTACTTCTCTAATCATAATGTTCTTTCCTCCTTATATTATTCGTGACGTGGATCAATGTGTTTAACTGCTCCCTCTGCGGCAGTGAAGCGTCCGTACGTGCCGGTAACTTTCTTCAATGCTTCGTTGGCATCTGTACCTTTCTTGATTTCGTCCATGAACTTGCCCATGTGAACGAATTCGTAGCCACAGATCTCGTCGTTCTTGTCCAAGGCGAGGGTTTTGATGTAACCTTCGGCCATTTCGAGGTAACGAGGCCCCTTAGCCAATGTTCCGTACAGTGTACCTACCTGGCTGCGCAGACCTTTACCTAAGTCTTCCAAACCGGCACCGATGATCAGACCGCCTTCCGAGAAAGCCGACTGAGTACGTCCGTAAACGATTTGCAGGAAGAGTTCGCGCATAGCTGTATTGATAGCGTCGCAAACGAGGTCGGTATTCAGCGCTTCGAGCACTGTTTTTCCCGGAAGGATTTCCGATGCCATAGCGGCCGAGTGAGTCATACCCGAGCAACCGATGGTTTCGATCAGGGCTTCCTGAATGATACCTTCTTTAACGTTCAACGTCAGTTTACAAGCGCCCTGTTGTGGAGCACACCATCCAACACCGTGTGTTAAACCAGAAATATCAACGATTTCTTTTGATTTTACCCATTTGCCTTCTTCGGGTATGGGAGCCGGTCCGTGGTTAGGACCTTTCTTAACAACACACATGTGTTCCACTTCGTGTGAATAAGTCATAATCAGCTCTTTTTTTAAATGATATAATTAAAAATACGTAGTCGCGATTCTCAGAATCGCAGGCAAAGTTACTCCTTTTATTGGTTTTTGCAAGACAGATTTTATCCGTTTTTTAAGAAATGAAACAAATTGGAAGGAGATATGGAACTGATTAGAAAATTTTGTCTAATGATTGTAATGTATAGATTGCATTTAGGGGTTCTTCTTGTATGAGCACTCTCTCCTGTAATTGAAATTATAGGATTTATCTTACACCATCCTACACCAGCTGATATAACAAGCAGATATACAGATAGATAAATCGGTGTAAGATAAATCGCTCAGTTTAACTACAGGAGAGGATCCAGTGATTTAAACTTGCCCCTCCTTAGCAGAAATCGCTTTTTGGAATGTAAACTCACTTCGCCTTTCGCATGTGAATACTCCCCAGGAGTTTGAAAAATCTCCCACACACTGACGCACCTTGCTGAAATCCTTTATTCATCGGCATTAGAGGTGCGTAAGAGGAATTGTTTCTCTTACGCACCTCTTACGCACTACGACCAGCCAATTGCCATGACATTGGCGTTTTAGTATATTCAGCTGAAGAAAGGACGTGTCAAATCTTTGGTTTCCAGGCATGAAGAGCTCGTTTCTTACTATGTTTAGAAGTCATCGTAGTCGGAAAGTCTTTGTTCCACCCGGGTGTACGGACTGCTTAGATCCGGGTCTAGGGCGGTTGTACATCCGGGTCTAGGTAAGCATTCGGCCTAGTGCATACTTCCCCAGCCCGCCTCTGCATTTTTTGCAGTTGCGGGCTTTTCTACAAGGTTGTTCAATGATTTACTTCTTCCAGTTAAATGGTAGTAATTTGGAGTAGTTGTTTGTGTGTTCGAT
>JAVBVD010000034.1:0-30473 GCA_031554635.1 Bacteroides sp. | reverse complement strand
ATAGGGCACCATACTAGTATGTGTCTGCTCACAGAGATTGATGATCCGTCCCGTTTCCGGAATGAGAAACAGTTTGCGTCCTATCTGGGTCTTATCCCTACTTCTCATAGCAGCGGAGAAAAGATCAGCCATGGGGAAAAGCAGCGGAGAAAAGATCAGCCATGGGGAAAAGACATTCAGGGGTAACAAGGCTATAGGTCCCATGCTGGTTGAAAGTGCCTGGGTGACTATCCAGCACGATCGCGAACTCTCTGCCGCTTATGGGAAGTACTCTAAAACGATGAAACCCCAGAAGGCGATTATTCGCGTGGCTCGTAAATTGTCTAATAGAATCTTTTCCACGTTAAAGAATGGAAAGACATTTGAATATGATAAACTCCGTTAGGAAATCTAAAAGCCCGTTAGGCAGCTTCTTATTTGGACGACTCCTGGATTTTTTATGATGAGTCTTTGACTGCATCTCCAACAAAAGATTGTTGCGTCCATCCTATTATTCTGAAGAAGTAAACTGTGACCTGCTTCGGCAGGAAACTAATAGAAGTTTGTCTAATAGGGCTTTTAAGAAGAAGATATTTTAAAGGTATTATGCTTTAAAATATAGGAGGTTGGGATATATATCCTAATCTGGTAATATATTATTGCCTGACAAAAGCAAAGAAAAATGCAAGTGATTGGCTTACAGTGTTAAATACAAATAAAAGATAGTTCAGTTATGTGGAATACAACATAGAAGAAAAAATCAAGGCTGCGTCTGTTTTCCTACTCGCTCTCTGCGTAGCGCTAACGACCCCGAACTCGCTTCACTTCGTTGCGCTCAAACACAGGGTCGTCTTCACGCGCTACTCCGGTCGCTCGCTTAACGGAAAACAGCCGAGGCCGGTCTTTCCTCGCCACATCGCTTCGCTCGTGGTTACTTCAACAGGGCGCTCACTTCTTTTCTTAACTTGGGTAAGTGATTGATGACGATACTCCAAAGAATATCCACGGATAAACTGTCATAACCATGAATTATCCAGTTGCGGGCATCCACGATCTTACGAGCGTTTGTTATTTGAATGCTGCTATCAACTTTTAAGACACGATTGGTGGCTTCGCCAATAATTTCAATATTACGTTCCACCGCGCGCCTCAAACAAAGGTTGCTTTGGAAATCTTCATACAACTTTTCCTTACTTTCAAAGAAACCCTCTATTTCTTCAATTGCGGTAAGTATATCAGCTAAATGCTTCTTGATAGAATTATCCATAAATCAATGCTTTAGTATTGTCAATACTCTCTTTGAGATAGGGATTCTTAATTGTTTGATCCTCTAATAAATCAACTTTTCGGTTAAGTAAATCTTCGAGGGAATATTTGAAATCAAAATAGTTGTCAAAGTAATCCTTGATTTTCTCTTTGTCAAAATCCACTAAAAAATCAATGTCGCTCAACGAATTGAATCTATCGGTTAGTATGGAACCGAACACAAACAATCTTTTCACCTTATACTTCTTGCATAAGGCAACGATCTTTTTCTGGTTGGATTCAATGAGTTTCATAATTTCTCTTTCATTTGATTTGTGCAAATATAAAGAATTTTGTGGAAGATGTGGCAAGTGGCATGTTAAAACCTTTGTTTAGTGTTCAGCCGCCTCCGACTCCTCATAAGTTTTATGCACTGTTCCATGCGCATGTTCCACCGGCGAGTAGATGGAGTATAATTTCAGGGGCTTATCTCCTGTGTTGACGATGTTGTGCCATTTGCCTGCCGGAACGAATACGGCGAAATCTTTCTCTACCGTTTGGGTGAAGCTGAGCGAATCCTGCGTGTCGCCCATCATTACTTTGCCTACTCCTTCCTCGATTCGCAGAAACTGTTCCGTGTGAGGATGCAACTCAAGGCCTATTTCACCGCCTGCGGGGATGGACATCAGTGTTACCTGGAGTTTCTCGCCTGTCCACAAGGTGGTTCTGAAATTAGTGTTCGATACACTGTATTCGTCAATATTCAATACAGCCGGGGCGTTTCCGTAATCTTTGAAGACTACGTTAATGGAGTCGTTGGACGCTTGGACTTCTTTCGAAGTGTGCTTACAAGAGGCGAGGAACATCCCTCCCAACAGGTGAATCAGTACGATGGATAGATAGGTTCTCATAATCTGTAGTATTAAAGTTTGACATAGACGGCTTTGAACCGGTTCCCGGTAATGATATGCACCCAAAGATAGGAAATATTTCGTATATTCGTTGTGGTTGGCAGGCAATTTGTTGACTACAAATGGATTAAATGGGTGCAGTAGGCAGTTCTTTTATTTCTACCGACTTGTCGGCCTTCACGCATTTCAGCTGGTTGGGGCTTGTCAACTCTATCGAAATGCAATGCTCCAATCGAAGTTTCGTACGGGGAAACGATATCATTTCGTTGGCTTTATACTCTTTTATCAACGTGTATTTCTCGGGGCATTCGTACAGCATGTAACGTCCGTCGCGTTTGATGATGAAATACGCCACTTCTTTGCTCTCGGGAATGTGTACAGGCGTTATCTCCTCGCCGCTTGCGATGGTGAAGCCGTATTTGTCATAGAGTAAATAATAGTTTTTGTTGTTGTACAATGCTTTGATATATGTATTGCCTGGATTACTTCCATAAAGGACAATTTCATTGTCGTACTCCGGTTTTACTGTATATTCGTCATTGTCGCGCTTTATGCCATACTTATTGTCTACTTTTACCACATTCAAGGTGAAGGAGGCCGAATCGCCATATCTCGAATGAAGTGTAGACTCATTTTCATCATCGCCGGATTCAGTATACGGTCGGATTTCTTCGTTGTATGTAAAAATAGGCATTAGATTCTCCGAGTCTTCTATGTATTTTTCCAACTTAATCGGCTTGTTGAACAGTAGATTCACAAACATAATGCATTTATCTTCCAAAGAATTCATGAATATAAGCTCTTTAACTTTGTTTTTCTTCATGTCCCCTCTGATTGTCGTCTTCATCTGTCCCATTTGGGTTGATGCCAGTTCTTCATACGCGTTCAGTATACGATTGAATTCTTCCGAAGAAGACAAACCTTCATCGTTAAAATCTATGCATACAACGACCAGATCTGCTTTCGCATACAGATCTTTCTGGTCGCGGTAGTTTTTCCACTCGTCTTCCGTATGATCTCCTGCCTCAAACTGAGCCATCATCTCCAGTATATCTTTATGATTAAGCCTCGTGAGTTCGAAGCTTTCGTTTTCGGGTGCCTGGCGAATTCGATCATACTGATCGGCAAATGTTTGATTTGTTTTATTCTGGGCTTGTGCCGATAAGGCCAGCAAAACCAGTACGAATAGTGCGATTTGTTTTTTCATTTCTTATCCTTTTTGGGGTTGATCTTATCTAAGTGCTGCATGCCTTCCACCTTGACGCCTTTGGACAGTTGGGCGATTTCTTTTTAATTGAGGTTAGACTCTTTCTCGTTATTGCCGGAGTTAACAGGAATTTACCTCTTATTATTCTTGATGTCAATGAGTTGCATCATCTCCTCCGGACTCCCTAAGTAACTCTCCAACACGATCGGCTTCTTGAACGATATATTGGTAAACATATAGTATTGATCAGCCATCATAACCGTGATGACGAGTTCTTTTACTTTGTCTCTTTTCATGTTCCCACTGATTCTCACGTGTATGTTTCCCAATTGGGTGGTTACCAGCTCGTCGTACGCCTTCAGTAGGTGATTGATCTGCGACGAGGACGGCATACGCTTGTTGTCTGTTTCTATGCCGACAGTCACCTGTTTGGCGTTGGCAAGGAGGTCTTTCATTTTTCGGTACTTTTCCCAATTATCTTCTGAAAGTTTTGTCGTCCCAAGCTGGGCTATCTTCTCCATGATCTCTTCGCTGCTAAACTTCGTGAGCTGTAATCCTTCAGTCGATTGGCGGATCTTCGCATACTGGTCGGCAAACGTTTTTTTCTGGGCTTGTGCCGATAGGGTCAGTATAACCAGCACAAACAGGGTGATTTGTTTCTTCATTATTTATTCTTTTTAGGGTTGATTTTATTTAAGTGATGTACGCCTTCCACCTTGATGCCTTTGGACAATTGGGCGATCTGTTCTAAATCGATCTTTCCGGATATACTCATCAGGGTCAGTTTGTTTCCGGCAGAAATGCTCAAAACAAATTCGTCTATCTGCTTTTTGGTTTCTTTGGTGTACATCAGTATCGTCTGGCTGCCTTCGACAATCGACATCAGTTCTTCATACGGCACGAGGCGCTTTTCCAATTGTTTTTTCGACTCGTTGTCGATCGCAACTCCGATTACGATACTGATCTGATTGATGTTTTCAAACATCTTTCTTGTGTCGGCATCGAGGTTTGCATCGCTTCTTGCTGCGATTTGGAGCATCTTGCCCGATATGTTTATCTGTATAACGCTCTCCTTGGCACGTTTGTCGATGTCCTGCAGAAAGGACGATACCAGATTTTGCGAAAAAACAGGTAGAGACATCAACAGAAGTCCGATAACCCATACTCTTTTCATCATGATCTATTTATTTTAGAGTGATAAATTCATTCATTACTTCCATCTTGCCCAGGTTCTCTTCCAGGGTGTTTCCTGCCTGGTTCATCTTAGCAGAGGCAAGGAATAACAGCTCTTTCACCGTTTCATAGTCCTGCATCTCCGCATACGTCATCTCCTGGGAAACGGAAGCCGGCTCCTGGTGATTTATCCGCAGGATGCAGACCAGTAGAATGGATGCTGCAATGGCGGCCGATGTGAGCCAGATGCGTCTCAGCCGGGACGGACGGGCTGTCGATTGCTCGATATAAGCCAGTACTTTCTCGTCGATCGCGCTGCTGAGCCCGATGTTGCTTAGGGATTCTTTCCCTGCGAACCACTCCCGCCATTGTTCCATTTCGGGTGGCAGATCCGTGTTGGATGAGAAGAAGGCGCTGATTGCTTTTTCTTCGTCGGGGGTTGTTTCTCCCTTCCAATAAAGATCGATCAGGTTTTGTATGTTCTCAATATTCACCATGGTTGTTTATATTCAAATACATTTCTTTCATTTTCTGGCGTGCCCGGAAAAGAGTGGCTTTCACCTGAACTTCTGTCATATTCATTTCCTGGGCTATTCTCTGGTAGGACAGTTCCTCTATCTCGCGCAGTCTGATTAATTGCTGCTGTTTCTCGGGCAACAGACGGATGACTTTCCATAGCAGTGCGATGCTTTCCTCCTTTTCCATCATCTCATGTGGCAGGTACGCGTCGCTCGATAGTTGCCTGGCTGCATCCATATCGATGGATCCCTCAAAATAACCGCTTCGTTTAATCTTATCCAACGCGAGGTTTTTAGCAAGCACCATAGAGTATAGTTCCATGTTGGCGATAGTTGCCCACTCGGCTCTCTTGTCCCAAAGACGCATCATCACTTCCTGAACGATGTCCTGGGATTCGGCGACCGACTCAGTGATGGACAGCGCTTTCCGGAAAAGCTTATCCTTGAGAGGCAAAATCTTGTGTTTAAAATACTCTATTTCCATGCTGTTTGTCCATAGGACGAGCGAAGTGCGGGAAAGTTACTTTTATTTGGCGGATTTTCTGTGTTTTTTTGTAGATAATATGAATCTCTGCATGCTTTCCCCTTGGCCCGGCGGGCCTGTGTGTTCGTTATGGTTTGCCCAGCACACCGACGATCAGTTTCACCTGGGCAGGCGTGTATCGTTTGGACTTGTGGGTGAGTCCGTTGCTGACGAGCCGTTGACGGAGGGTGGGGTGGAAGTCGATCCACTCATTGAACTCCCGCCGGGCGGTGCTTGATTTAATGTGTGGCATGTACATTTGTGCCAGTTCGGACTTTCCGTAACTGCGTAGGCGGAACGGTGCTTCGTCCAAGTCTTCTTTTCTTGCATCCATAGTTGCTTATATATGTCTTGTTTATGGTTATAAAGTTACTGAAATTCAGCGACATATGCAAGGCTTTGTGTTTGCAATATAGATGTCAAATGTTAATTCCAAACTTTATCGCGTGGTTGTGCGTGGATGTGCGTGGTTGTGTGCATAGCGCCCTGGCGGCTGTTGTATCTTTGTTTCAACGCCGCGAGGGAGAATGTCCTCCCCGCATAAAAACAATAAATTATGGCAATAGTAAATGTAGTGCGCATACAGCGCAGAAAGAAACTGAGTGATCCCGCTTCGCCCCTGGTGCACAGTCTCAAACAGAAGCCGGGAGAGTCCAAAGTGTACGACATCGAGCGTCTGGCATCTGAGATCGAAACCATCGGCTCGCTCTCGGTTGAAGATGTGAGACACGTGCTCAACTCCTTCATCCGGAGTATGAAGGCGGTACTCAAGGACGGCAACCGGGTAAAGGTCGACGGGCTGGGCGTGTTTTACATCACCCTCACCTGCCCGGGAGTGGATACGGAGAAAGAGTGCACGGTGAAAAACATCAAGCGCGTAAACCTCCGCTTCCGTGTGGACAATACCTTTCGACTGGTGAACGACAGTGTAGCCACCACCCGTAGCGCCTCTAACAATGTGGCATTCAACCTCTGGGTGCCCAAAAAACCGAGCGAAGTAACACCGCCCGATGACGGTGAAGATACCGTAGATCCGGGGGCATAGTCGATAACGCTCTTTAGCCCCCGCTCTCTTCGATGCTCCCTTCTCATAGTAACGTATGAGAAGGGGCATGCGAAGAAAATGTAAACTCCCTATCACACAAATCCCTCTATACAATATGAAGATCATAGATAAAGTAATAGATTGCATCCTGGCCGTACTGCCCTTCCTGCGGCGCAAAGACGGCACCCAACTGAAAGAATTCAGCGACCTGATCAAGAGCCAATACGGTTTCCTGGTAGAACAACTCGAAAAAGCCCTGCGCGACTACTTCGAACTGAGCGACCGCGTGAAGGATCTGCACACTGAGATCGTAGCCCTGCGCGAACAACTCGCCGCCACCCTGCCCGAGCGATGCCTCGACCACACCTGTCAGCGCCGGAAGCTAACGTATTCGTCCACAGCAACGGCGTCTGTCTCGTCCATCCAACGGGTCACTCCCAAAAAGAAAGGAACCGCTCAATGAGAACCATCAACCTCATCGTGATACACTGCTCGGCCACCCGTGCCGACCGGTGTCTCACCGAGCACGACCTCCGCACGAACCACGTCCGCCGGGGTATGGACGGTATCGGCTACCACTTCTACATCCGCAAAGACGGCCGCATCGTCAGCACCCGCCCGCCCGAATTCCCCGGACAACATACCCGTGGACACAACCTGCACAGCATCGGAGTGTGCTACGAAGGCGGCATCGCCCCCGACGGACAGCCTGCCGACACCCGCACCGAGTGGCAACGACACTCCCTGAAAGTACTCGTCCGCGCACTACTGATGGACTATCCCGGCTGCCGTATCTGCGGACACCGCGACCTGAGTACCGACCGCAACCAAAATGGACAAATAGAACCCGAAGAATGGGTAAAGCAATGCCCCTGCTTCGATGTAGCAAAAGAATTCTAGTCTTGACGCCAAAAGAAGTAAGTGCGAGACAACAACAAAACGAGAGCCAGGGTTTATTTGACCTTGGCTCTCGTTTTGTTTAAATAATAATATGATAATCTTGCCACAAAATTCCTACTCACGAGCGAAGCGATGTGGCGAGAAAAGGATCGGCCTCGGCTGTTTTCCGTTAAGCGAGCGACCGGAGTAGCGCGTTAAGACGACCCTGTGTTTGAGCGCAACGGAGTGAAGCGAGTTCGGGGTCGTTAGCGCTACGCAGAGAGCGAGTAGGAAAACAGACGCAGCCTTGAATTTTTCTCTTTTCTTCTTTCTCTTTTGTTTCAAGACAAAAGAGAAAGAAGAAGCACAGCGCCAGCCCAAAGAAAACTGAAAAACAAGGCAGATTTAAAAAGAAAATCGTTAAAGTTTTTTGATTAGGCCGAATCCTTTTATATTTGCAAAAAGAAACAACTCCAACCATAAAGAATACTCTTATGAAGATTGCCATTGAAGCCCAACGCATTTTCCGTACCAACAAACATGGAATGGACTTTGTTGCCCTTGAAATGATCAAGGTGATGCAACAGATTGACAAAGAGAACGAATACTACATATTCGTCAGTCCGGGTGAAGACCGTTGCCTGACGGAATCCGAGAATATGCATATCATCGAGGTGAAATGTCCAACTTATCCGCTTTGGGAACAAGTGGCATTGCCTGCCGCTGTTCGGAAGGTGAAGCCCGATCTGCTTCATTGTACCAGCAATACCGCTCCTATATTTTGTAAGGTTCCTTTGGTACTGACCCTGCACGATGTCATCTTCCTGCAGCCACGCGAAGGGAAGAGCGCTTCCTGGTACCAGAACATGGGTTGGTATTACCGCCGGTTTGTGGTTCCCCGTATCCTGAAAAAGTGTAAGAAAATCATTACTGTATCGAAATACGAGCGTCAGAACATCATCAATCTGCTCGGCCTGCCCGAGAAGCAGTTGGTGAGCATTTACAACGGCTATAACGCACACTTCAAACCCGTGTACGATCCGTTGGCAGTGACCCGTAAATACTTGCCCGAAGAGGAATTCCTGTTTTTCCTGGGCAATACAGACCCCAAAAAGAATACTCCCCGCATCTTTAAAGCGTATTCCATCTATGCCGCTCAGGCGGAAAAACCGTTGCCTCTGCTGATTGCCGATCTCAAGGAAAATGTTATCGACGAGATATTGGCTCAGCAAGGAATCGAGCATGTCAAACCGTTGATGCGCTTTCCGGGATACATCGTTAACAAGGATCTACCTTCCATCTACAGTGGTGCGAAGGCGTTTCTGTACAACTCTTTGCGCGAAAGTTTCGGTATACCGTTGCTCGAGGCCATGGCTTGCGGAACGCCGGTTCTTACCAGCAATGTAACTGCCATGCCCGAGATAGCCGGACAAGGAGGATTGTTTGCCGATCCGCAAAGTCCTGAAGAGATGGCGCAAGTGTTGATTAAGCTTCTTTCCGATGAAGAATTGTACGACAGCCAGGTGGCCTATGGGTTGGAGCGCGTCAAAGAATTCTCCTGGACACGCACAGCTCAGGAAACACTGGCGGTGTACCGGTCGTTATAGCGAGTCTCCGTGCTCGGTATGTATGAATTTTTTGTAGGCTCCCTTCAGTTTGAACAGGTTGCCTACCATGATGAGCACGATGGATGGTAATTGCAGGACGGCTTTGAGTAGCTGCCTGTTCATTAGCCAGGACGGTATCCCCAATACCAGCGACATACCTAAGAGCATGCACAGTACCCACCATTTGATGCTCATAACCGGGCTGATGAGCAGCGTCAGCAAGCCGAGGACGAATGTGAGGAAGATCAGGATTACGCGCGGGAGCATGGTCCATTGGAATACCTTATCGACATAGCCGATATTGCCTTTCAGCAATTGTCCGGGTAGCGAGGGGAGGGCATTCCACAGAGAGCCAAACTGGGCGGCGAGCCAACGCTTGCGCTGGTTTTTGATGACCTCTTTCTTGGCTGTTTTTTCGTCCTCTACATGTACTTTCTCCAGGTATTCGATGTATATGCGTTCTTTAAGTAGCAAGGCTTCCATTTCTTTGTCTTCACCAGCCGTTTGCAGATGATTCACATTGCGGGCAAACCAAGGGGTGGCGATGGCCATACCCGATCCAATCAGTGCCGATGGCATATGTAAAGCCACGTGTCCGCTACGGAAGATAGAATTGTTGATCTCTTCGCTTACGGCATCGAGGATAGCTACACTTGTATTCAGATTCTTCGCCACCCGATGTGCCTGTACCACTTTGCATCCGGCAGCGAAAGCGCGGTTGAGTTCGTCCAGGAATTGAGGTGAAGTGGTATTGTCGGCATCCATGATGACAATCACGTCGGAGGAGGCACACAGTTCGGTGCTCATTGCCAGCGACAGGGCTTTGGCTTTAGAGCTGTCTGTATAGTTGGCTATCAGCAATTGGATGGGGAGCGACCGCAGTGCTTCGTTGGTGCTCTCCTGCATCTGGTCGGAAATCACGGTGACACTGTACGACTCCTTCGGATAGGCCTGGTCGAGAAACGAACGCACTGCCTGTACGATGACACGGTCTTCCTTATAAGCCGGAAATATGACGGCAAATTTTTTCCGTTCGTTTGTGGCAGGGTATTGTTTGGGGCGTCCGAGTTTCGATGCGATGGCGAACAGCAGCAGGTAGCCTACATTAATAGCAATCAGTACATAGAGTACAAGGTCGATAATGCTGATGAGATTCATACGCGTGTATTGTGTGTTAGAGTGAATACTTTGTCTTTTTTCCTCGCAGGGTCAGGAAAGCGAAGTTGGCACGGACCACTGCCCAAGCCAGGTCGGGCCGCCTCTGGAGTAAGGGCACCAGCGTGTTTTTAGCAGCTGCCACGGTCATTTGGTATGTTAGCGACATCCAACGATAAGTGCCGGGCAAGTTGCGCCAGGCATAGAGCAGCCGGTTGCGGGTGAGGTAGAAGGTGCGGAGCTTGCTTTGTTGGCCGGTACTCTGGCTCTCTTTGTGAAAGATCGTGCAACGTGGCTCGTACCAAAGTTCATAACCGGCGCGGGTCATAGCGGTGCTCCAATCGAGCTCCTCGTAGTAAAGGAAGTATATTTCGGGCATCATGCCTACTTTTTCTACTACCTCGCGCTTTACCATCAGGGCGGCGCCATGCAGGTAAGGAGAGGAGTGAGGGGTTTCGAAGGTTCCGTCGTCGGGGCATCCGAACCCTACCAGATCGTTGCGCAGGGTGACGGGAGATAACGGGGTATAGCCTGCAAACTGGATGTTCTGCGGGGGAAAGGAGAATCGTATCTTGGGCGAAACAGCTCCGATCCCGGGCGAACTTTCGATGCGTTCCACCAGTTGTTGCATTCCATCGTGTGTGATGTACGTGTCGTTGTTGATCAGGAAGAAGTAGCGGCCATGGGCATGCTTGAACCCAAGGTTGTTTCCTCCGGAGAAGCCCAGGTTCTGATCGCTGCGTACAGCAATGACACCGGGGTAGCGGCTTCTGATAATTGCGGCTTCGTCTTGCCGGGAAGCATTGTCGACCACTATGATTTCATACGAAACTGATTGAATCGTTGCAAGCAACGATTCAATCAGTTCGCAGGTATCTTTTAGTCCGTTGTAATTGACGGTGACAAATGATATAATGGGTGTTATGTGTTTATCCATTCAATCCCTGTTTGTTTAGATGGCAAATAAAGGTGGTTTTTCCGGTTTTTTCTCTTCTTTTGCCGCCTCAGACGATTCATCTTCAAAATAGAGTCCGGCAAGAGTGAGGGCAAAACCTACATATACAACCATCGGGTTGGGGTAATTCATTACGTCGTTCGCATACGCCGCTATAAAGAATCCTGCATTGGCGCATAACCAGGCAGATAGTAGTCCCCGGAAGTACTTGTTCTTTATTCGGAATAAAAGAATCCAGGTACACCAGGCAAACAACAGGAGGTGTACTCCGATGTAAAGCGAAAGGCCTACTATCCCGGTTTCCACCCAAACGGCTACCAACCATGAATCGGGGGGGTATGGCATTGTCTCGCGTGCATCAAAGCGTTCTGCTCCTTTGGCAAGTCCCAGACCATATCCGATGGGCTTTCGGGCCATCAGGATTTTCATCTGTTTACGGTTCTCAACACGTACCTGGTAAGATACGTCTTGCTGGGGGCGGAAGGCGGAACGCATCTTACGGATGTATTCATTGCCTTGGCCGATGTTGGTAAACATGAAGAAAGAGGCAATTAATGCCAATGTTCCTAAGGTTATGGAGATCGTTTTGATGTTTGCCGACAGGACAGTGAGCATCAGCAAAGCTCCCAATGGGATAGCGATGGCAGCACGTGTTCCCGAAAGTCCCATTCCATAGATAGCGGCTGCTACCACAACGATGAAATAGATCTTCATCCACTTCTTCTTAACATAGAAATAGGAAATCCCGAATACAGGGATGGCCATTGCCATGTGGATACCGAAGTTGGCGGCATCGGAGAAGAAGGAGAAATAACGGATACCCGACCAGATAAGGTGGGTTCTGGCTTTTCCCAAAGCAAATAACTGGTAACGGTCCATGTCGCTGAAACCAACGAACTTCTGAAACATGGCGTTCAGTGCTCCCAGTAATATAAACCCTGACCAAATGAGGAGTAATGTTTCGACAGCACGAGGCGAACGAATACATAGCGGAACAAATATGGCACAAACCATGGGTATTACCCAATAGTGTACAATGGTGATGTTCCAGGCTTCCTGCACATTGTTGGGGTTGAGAATTTCGAGGAAAAGAAATGCTCCCAGCACTAACCAAAGCCACATCATCGGGTTGTTGCTCGACTTCCATTCGGCTTTCTCGGAGGAAGCGCGAATGGTAAGTAGAACTACAAAGAGTAATGTGGTGGCCAAAGTTAATAAACCTGTTTTGACCGTCGTTATCAAGTTGGCCACAATAATGAGAAATTGTGTGGCAAACAAAGAGCAAAAAACTTTTTGACTACTCTTTAGCTGAAATAACATGAATATTACAACTAAAGGAATAATACCCAAAGCTAAATAGCTAAACAGATTATTCATCTTCTTCTTCTTCTAATTCCGTACTTTTTCTAAAACGAGGAATTGTCATTTTTTCAGTAAGGGCAAGCTGGCTGAGACGATACATCTGTTGACGCAGGAATGTATAAGGAGGCAACATGCCGGTAAAGTCTTCCAGTACATAGCGACGAGTCTTATTCAAGTATAAGAACATCGGCGCGTCAGCCACCTGCTTCTTAGCCTTAGCCAACACAAGCTTGTCGGTTTCTGTCCAACCGCGGTCGGCACGTGCTATCAGTACGTTGACGTTGGCTTCCTGCAATAATTCTTCCGGAACGTTATTCTCTTTCAGGTATTTATGCTCAATAATCATAATGTCCTTATCGTTTACGGAAGATAAATCGCTTACCGATTTAGCCAGCATATATGTGCGCGAATCTGCATTGATTTCTTCCGGATTGTTCCAGGACAATACACCGACTTTCAAGCCCAATTCGCTCCAGTATTTGTTCAGCTCGCCGGCCAGATAACTCTTGCCATCGCCTGTTTCGGTACTGAGGAAGTTGACAATGTATGGATAGCCTTCCTTGCGCTCGTTGAAATACCGCAGAATGCTGCTGCTCATATGCTTGACAGCCATGTCTTCGCACTCCTTGTTGAATTTGCGGTACTTGTACTGGCTAGGCGCCGGATAAGCTCCCAATATACTCAAACCGGTCAGGCGGCGGCCACGAAGTGAATCGCGCAGTGTACGGTCGAGCAATTCGATCAGCAAGAAGATACCCAGGATACCCAGGAAACCGCATAGGGTGGCAATCATCACGATCATTTTACGCTTGGTTGGTTCGGCGTTGATCGGGAAAGAAGGCGGGTTAAGTACCTTGATCGTAGCCGATGTCATTTCCAGGTTCTTCTTACGCATCAAAGCGTCGTGATAACTCTTTTGAGTAGACAGGTAGCTCTGCTCGGTAAAGTTGATGCTACGTTCTCTACGTTTGAGTTCTGAACCTACAGGGGCATAGAAACGGTATTTGTCATTCAAGTCATTACGGCTTTGCGTGATGATGCCCAACTCGGCTTTGGCCTTCTCATATTGAAGAGTAAGATTTAACCATTCTTCTACGATGTTGGTCTTGTTTACTCCCTCTTTGGTGTGCTTACCGGAGATGTAGTAATCGGAAATTCTGGAAAGTTCCTTACGCGACTGGTTGAGCTTTTCCTTCATCGGCAACAATGTCTCGTCATCATTTGCTTCGGAGGCAGTAGAAGAGGATAAACTCTCTAGCTCGGATATTTTGGCGGTTAATGTCGAAGCTTCTTTAAGTTTGCTGATAAACTGGAGGTTGTTTAACAACTGCTTGGCATTGATGTCCAATTGTTTTTCAATTTCTTCGAGCATCGCTTTCGAACTGTTGTATGCGAAAAGAACGTCTTGCTCACGTAATTCAAATTCTTTATTGATCGCGGCAATTTCTTTTGTTTCGTCCAAATAGTTGATAACGCGCTTGTCGATGTTGTAATTCATCAAATCGTCTTCTTCTTTGCGAAGTTCTTTACCAATTCTCTCGAGCTCAGCCTTGAAGTAGGCAATTACCTTGTCGGTTTCACCATAACGAATGGCACGGTATTCGTTCACGAACTCGTCCATCAGAATCTGAATGGTGTTGTACGTGATACCCGGGTCGCCCGAAGCATAACTTACATTCAGCAAGTCGCTGGCGTCGCGGCGGGTAACTTTGATGGCATTCAGTGCGTTCCTGCTATAATGCGGGTGGTTGTAGTGGAATAACCCGTATATATAGTTGTCTTTAGTGGGGCGAATGAACGATTTGAGATTTTCAACCGTTTTATCTTCACTGCTTTTATCGATCAACGCAAGGATTTCTTTTCCTTGCGGGCTGTTTTTAACGTGATCGTACATCCATCGGTAATTGCTTGCCAGGATATACTCGTTGTCTTGCTCCATGTTGCCATGGATCATGTTACGGGCATATAATCGTACGGATACATTTTGGAGTGTACTTTCACTACGCATGATGTTAATCAAGTTGTCGATCGTGTTCTGAGTGGCTGCCCAGTCTACTCTGCTTGCATTCGGGTCGATTGAATAACCGGAAACTACACCGGT
Organism: Bacteroides sp.; assembly: GCA_031554635.1. Classification (GTDB taxonomy): domain Bacteria; phylum Bacteroidota; class Bacteroidia; order Bacteroidales; family Bacteroidaceae; genus Bacteroides. The sequence continues at coordinate 15,813 of JAVBVD010000034.1, read as the reverse complement.
GTACACGGTAGCTTCTACGTAATATAATTTGGGGAGATTACGGGTAAGCCAATATGCTAAAAGTGCAACCAATAGTGTTCCGGCTAATAGATACCAACGAATGCGGTATAGAAAACGGGTAAAATAAGAGATGTATTCCATGATGGCTGTTATTTGCTGTTTTTAAAGATCTTTGAGTTAGATAATAATTCGAGAATCATCAAACTTTTGGTAAGTTCGAACATACTTTTCTCGTATGCTTCAAGGGCTATCGATTGTCTCTGCTTCTCTATGGCCAATGTACTGGTGTCAATGATACCAAATGAGAAATCTTTCTCTGCAATTTCGTATTGCAGATTTGCCATCAAATAATTTTCAGCGGAGTGTTTCAATACTACAATCTGGGCGGTTGCCATGGAGTATTGTTCAATGATCTGTTTCTTACGTTCTTCGTATTTTATCTCTCTGTCAAGTTCGGCGGATTGAACTTTCAGTCTTTGACGCTTCACCCGACCGCCTAAGTCGAATAACGCGTCTAATGGAATGTTAAATCCCGCACCTACCGTGTAACTGTTCTGAGCAGTGGTGGTGTAAGTGTTTGTTACAGGTACGTACACGTCAGTATAGGTAAGGTCATTACCATACATTCCATACTGATAACTACCCCGGAGGCTAAAAAAGCTCAGGAACGCTTTTTTCTCCTTGGCTAAGAGTCTGCGTTCAATTTCTGCATCTGCTTCAGCCTTCAGGTAGATAGGACCACCTTTTGCGTTTTCAAAGAGTTCACTTAGGGGCGGAAGCTTTAGGGTCTTGTAATCCTCAGGAGATAGAGTCGAAAAATCACTAACATCCTGCGCCCGCACCACATGGGACGAGCTAATGAAGAGTAGGATCAATAGTGCTACTTTGTGGATAGATTTCATAAAATTACTACTTTAACTTGTATATTCCGTTCTGATACTTGTATATTTTATGGGCAAAGATACTCATATTTTTCAAGTAAATCTAATTATAGTATGATTTTTTTATGAATCATCTTAAAAATGTAGGATTTTGACTATCAAAATGCTTCGGTCATATTCAGATAGAATAAACTTTGCTTATTTGTTGTATTTCTTCCTAAGTCAAGACGGACATTCATACGGGGTTGTACCTCGATGCGCAGACCGATGCCATAGTTGGGCAGAACGCCTTCAATGTCCACCGGGTTCGGACCCATAAATCCACAGCCGGCCCAGGCGGCGAAGCCCAGTCGGTTCAGCATTTTCTTGATCCAACTGCTGCTGTCGGTGTTGATCATCTGGCGGTATTCGGCCATGATGAGGTGCGATGTTTTGTCGCGGTACTGGCCCATGTAATACCCGCGCAGGTCGAACGGGGTGCCGCTCAGGACATATTTCGTGAGGGGCACGTCGCCGAAGACGTTCTTGCTCTGTGCCGTCCAGGCGATGACTTTGCGCTTGCCCACGGATTTATACTGGCGGTAGTCGAGCTCCAGGCGGTAGAATTCATTGTCGCTGCCGAAGAATTTTTCATACGCCAGACCGCGCAGGTCGAGGTACAGGCCACGGTAGGCGTTCGAGGGAACGTCGCGTGTGTCATACGTCAGCAGGAAGCCCAGACCGGAGCTGAAGGTTTTGTAGCCGGTGGAGGTGCCGCCGGCAGCCACATAGTCGGGTTGGGTGACGAGGTATTTCGATGGCTCGGACATCTTGTCGTAGCTCAGGTCGACTTGCGGACCCATGAACAGGTTGCTCTTGCCCAGGCGGAACAGGAACCAGGGGTTGATCTGGGCGCCGCTGTAGCGGTACTGGCTGGTGGAGTCGCTGCGCACGTAGTTGCGGTTGGTGCCGTAGCCGATGCCGTAGAAGTTATCGTCGGCGTTCTTGTAGCTGTACACGCCGAAGATGCGGAAACGGTCGCCCTCGAAGAAAAGTTGGGGCTTGGAGAATATATTCAGGCCACCGTTGAACAGGAAAGCGACGTTGACCGGAATGACGGAGCGTTTCAGCAGTGTGTCCGATGGATTCATGCGAAACGTGAGCAGGGCGCTTCCGCCTAGCAGCACACCGAAGTCGGGCGTGTAGCTGGGACCACCCAGGATGTTGTAGTGCAGGTTGCGGCGCGACTTGTCGGGCTTGCCGGATGCGGCGGTTGCCGGTAGGGAATCTTGCGTCGTTATTTCCGCACTGACGGAGTGTCCGGCGGTTATCTGGTCATTCTTGACGTTGATAATGGTGCCTTCCTGAGCATGCGTGCCCGGAAGAGCCGAGAGGGTGAGCAGTATGATTAGAAGTCTTTTCATGTGTTGGGTTCTTTTTTTGATTAACATATTCTGTCAGGATTTGTTCTTCGGATGTTATTTTTTTCAACATCCAGGAACGCCCGGAATAAATAAGAGGCAAATGAAATCCTTCATCTGCCCCTCATGACCAGATGGTTGTATCTGATCGGATCTTAGAAACTTGGTCCAGGTTGGCGCACATCGGGTGCATCCGTTCTTGCATAGAGCGATTTATCGCTTGGTCTTGAATCGAGTCTTTTTATTTCACTAAATTAACAATGCTTTGTCTCTTCGAGGAATAATTACTCCCCCGTCGAAAGTATAAAGTTGTACATTATAATGCAAATATATTGTATAATATGGCATTTGCGGAATTAATCTAGTTAAATAATGTTATGATTTGAGACCGCATACTGTCAGATTGATGTAATGTGCTGTATTTCCGCTATCTCCCTTAAACAGCTTATTTCAGTGAGGTTGAAATAAAGTGTGTTGTGTTCGGAAACGACGCTGTTTTGTCAAAAAATGAAATTCAATCTGTAGAATCTCTGTTCAGTTGGATATTTTTTTTGTATTTTTGTACTCAAAATTATTAAACCTCTATTAAGCTTAATAATATGGCAAAGGTAATAAGGCTGCGCAAAGGCCTTGACATCGACCTGAAAGGAGAAGCTGCCAGGGAATTTCTCGCAGTGGCCTCCGAACCGAAATCGTACGCACTCGTACCCGACGACTTTCCTGGTGTAACCCCCAAGGTGGTGGTGAAAGAGCAAGAATATGTGATGGCAGGCGGACCGTTGTTCGTTGACAAGAATCAGCCCGGGGTGAAATTCGTTTCGCCCGTGAGTGGTGTGGTGACCCTCGTGGAGCGTGGCGCCCGTCGGAAGGTGCTGAAGATTGTTGTGGAAGCGGCCGACGAGCAGGATTACGAGGAGTTCGGCCGGAAAGATCCCGCGCGGCTTTCGGCAGAGGAGGTGAAGAGCACGCTGCTCGAAGCCGGACTCTTTGCCTACATCCGGCAACGCCCGTATGATGTCATTGCCGATTCGTCCGTGACACCCCGCTCCATTTTTGTGTCTGCCTTCGACTCCGCTCCGTTGGCCCCCGATTTCGAGTTCGTACTCCGGGGAGAGGAACACCATTTCCAGACCGGGCTGGATGCTTTGCAAAAGATCGCCCCGGTGCATCTGGGTATTCATGTGAAGCAGCAGGCTGCTGCGTTGACCGCTGCCCGCCAGGTAACGGTGACTGCTTTCGATGGTACGCATCCCGCTGGTAACGTGGGGGTGCAGATCAATCAGGTGGCTCCGGTGAATAAGGGCGAAACGGTATGGACCATCGATCCGCAGGCGGTGATCTTCATCGGTCGCTTGCTGAATACCGGCCGGGTGGACTTCACGCGTACCGTAGCCGTGACCGGCTCGGAGGTGCTGAAAACCGGGTACTGCAAACTGAAAGTGGGAGCGTTGCTTACCGGTGTTTTTGCCGGGAATACTACCGCCAGTGCTACTCTCAATGGCGCTTCCGCCAAACACCTCCGCTACATCAGCGGAAACGTACTTACCGGCAAGCAGGTAGGCCCGAATGATTACCTGGGCGCTTTCCACAACCAGGTGACAGTGATTCCCGAAGGCGACGATACGAACGAAATGTTCGGATGGATCATGCCCCGCTTCGATCAGTTCAGCGTAAATCGTTCTTATTTCAGTTGGCTCATGCGCAAAAAGAAGTATATCCTCGATGCCCGCATCAAAGGGGGAGGTCGCCACATGATCATGTCCAACGAGTACGACTGTGTATTCCCCATGGATATTCTGCCCGAATACCTGATCAAGGCGATCATTGCCGGAGATATCGAGCGTATGGAAGCGCTCGGCATCTATGAGGTGGCTCCCGAGGACTTTGCCCTGTGCGAATTCGTCTGTTCGTCGAAAATGGAATTGCAACGTATTGTTCGCAATGGGCTTGACAATTTGCGGGAAGAAATGAAGTGATTGACAGTCAGTCAACGTGAATTTACGGTTAGTCAACGAATCATTACGGTCAGACAGCTGCAATTCACGATTAAACAGCAGAAAATCGCCATTCAATAAATGCTATATATATAAAGGTATAAGATACAATGAAAGCGTTAAGAAGATATCTCGACAAGATAAAGCCTAACTTCGAGGAAGGAGGCAAGTTTCACGCGTTCCATTCGGTATTCGATGGATTCGAGACATTCATGTTCGTCCCCAGTCGCACCGCCCGGACGGGAACACATATCCACGATTCCATCGACAGTAAACGGATCATGTCGATGGTGGTGCTGGCATTGGTGCCGGCGCTGTTGTTTGGTATGTTCAATGTGGGCTACCAGCACTTCGCGCACACAGGTGTTGCGGGTGGATGGTTCGATATGTTCCTGTACGGATTCCTGGCTGTGCTGCCCAAGTTGGTGGTATCGTACGCCGTGGGATTGGGCATCGAATTCGTGGTAGCTCAGTGGAAGAAAGAAGAGATACAGGAAGGGTTCCTCGTTTCGGGCATTCTTATCCCGATGATCGTCCCGGTGGACTGTCCGCTGTGGATCCTCGCAGTGGCTACGGCCTTCGCGGTGGTTTTCGCCAAGGAGGTGTTCGGCGGAACGGGTATGAATGTGTTCAACGTGGCGCTCGTCACGCGTGCTTTCCTGTTCTTCGCGTACCCCACCAAGATGTCGGGAGATGGCGTGTGGGTATCGCACGAAAGCATCTTCGGACTGGGGAAAACGGTGGACGGACTCACGGCGGCTACTTCGCTGGGGGTAGCTTCGACGGCTACGGCTCCCGATGGTTTCCCGCCTTTCTCGTGGGACATGGTGACGGGACTGATCCCCGGATCGATCGGTGAAACAAGCGTCATCGCCATCCTGATAGGTGCGGTGCTGCTGCTCGTCACCGGAATAGCCAGTTGGAAGACGATGTTCTCCGTGTTCGTGGGAGGCGCCTTTATGGGATGGGTGTTCAACGCCTTCGGTCCCGACACGGCCATGGCTCATATGCCCTGGTACGAACACCTGGTGCTCGGTGGATTCTGCTTCGGAGCCGTGTTCATGGCTACCGATCCGGTAACGTCTGCCCGCACGGAAACGGGCAAGTACATTTACGGGTTCCTCATCGGCGTGATGGCCATCGTCATCCGCGTGCTGAATCCGGGCTATCCCGAAGGCATGATGCTGGCCATCCTGCTGATGAATATTTTTGCCCCGCTGATCGACTACTATGTGGTGCAGAGCAACATTACCCGCCGGGAGAAGCGTGCCGTGAAGTCTAACTCATAAACCGTAGAGAATATGAATACCAACAGTAATACATATACAATCATCTATGCCTCGGTCATGGTCGTCGTCGTGGCTTGCGCGCTGGCGTTCGTTTCGTCGGCACTGAAAAGCACGCAGGACAAGAACGTGGAGCTCGATAAGATGAAACAGATACTCAGTACGCTGAATGTGGGCACCAAAGACCAGGACGCACAGGCGCTGTACACCCAATATGTGAAGCATGACCGGGTGGTGAACGCGCAGGGCGAAACGCTGGCCGAAACGGGTGGGTTCGCCATCGGGATGAAAGAAGAACTGGCCAAACCGCTGGCCGAACGCCAACTGCCGCTCTATGTGTGCGAGGTGGACGGACAGGTGAAATACGTGCTGCCCATGTACGGACAGGGCTTGTGGGGCCCTATCTGGGGTTACATCGCCCTGGACGAGGACAAGGATACCGTGTACGGCACGTACTTTTCGCATCAGGGCGAAACACCGGGGCTGGGAGCGGAGATCGCACTCCCCGGTTTCCAGAAACCGTTTATCGGGAAACACATTATGCGCGAGGGGCAGTTTGTGTCCATCGCCGTGGTGAAGCCGGGCAAGCAGGCCGAAGGACAGGATTATGTCGACGGGATTTCGGGGGGAACCATCACCTCGGTGGCGGTGGATCACATGCTGAAAAACTGCATCGGACAGTACAACGCGTTTTTAACCAATAAATAAAGGAGGGGGAAAGATATGAGTCAGTTATTTTCAAAAAAGAATAAAGAAGTATTCTCCAACCCGCTTAACCTCGATAACCCGGTTACGGTGCAGGTGCTCGGCATTTGTTCGGCGCTGGCGGTGACGGCGAAACTGGAACCCGCCATCGTGATGGGACTTTCGGTGACGGTGATCGTGGCCTTTGCCAATGTTATCATTTCGCTGATACGCAAGACGATACCCAACCGCATCCGCATCATCGTGCAACTGGTGGTGGTGGCCGCGCTGGTGACCATCGTGAGCGAGATTCTCAAAGCGTTCGCCTACGATGTGAGTGCACAGCTCTCCGTGTACGTGGGACTGATCATTACGAACTGCATCCTGATGGGACGCCTCGAAGCCTTTGCCATGAGCAACGGTCCGTGGGAGTCGTTCCTGGATGGTATCGGCAACGGGCTGGGTTATGCCGGCATCCTCATTGCCGTGGGTTTCGTGCGCGAATTATTCGGATCGGGTTGTTTGTTTGGTTTCCAGGTGATTCCGCAGGCGTTTTATGTGGCGGGGTATCTCAACAACGGGCTGATGCTGATGCCGCCGATGGCGCTTATCATCGTGGCTTGTATTATCTGGATACAACGCAGCCGCAGCAAGGAGTTGCAGGAAAAGTAATCACTCTTTAACAAGAAAAAGAACGTATGAACGATTATTTGAGTTTATTTGTCAAGTCGATCTTCGTCGACAATATGATATTCGCTTACTTCCTCGGTATGTGTTCGTACCTGGCGGTATCGAAAAACGTGAAAACTGCTCTGGGATTGGGTGTGGCGGTGACTTTCGTGCTTGTGGTGACGTTACCGGTGAACTACCTGCTGGAGAATTATGTATTGAAAGCCGATGCCCTGGTAGAAGGGGTGGATCTGAGTTTCCTGAGTTTCATTCTTTTCATCGCGGTCATTGCCGGTATCACCCAATTGGTCGAGATGGTGGTGGAGCGGTTCAGTCCTTCGCTCTATGCGTCGCTGGGTATCTTTCTGCCCCTTATTGCCGTGAACTGCGCCATCATGGGAGGGTCGCTCTTCATGCAGCAACGTCAGTTTATTAACATCGGCGAAGCTACGACGTACGCCCTCGGATCGGGGGTGGGATGGTTGCTCGCCATTGTGGGGCTGGCTGCCATCCGTGAGAAGATGGCTTATTCCGATGTGCCCGCTCCGTTGCGCGGGTTGGGCATCACCTTCATTACGGTGGGGTTGATGGCGATGGCCTTTATGTGTTTCTCGGGTTTGAAGTTGTAACACCTATAATATATATGTATAATGAGTGAACTAATTTTTACGAGCGTGGGCGTCTTTCTGGGCGTGATTCTGCTGCTCGTCATCATACTGCTCGTTGCCAAGAGCTACCTTTCGCCATCGGGTGAAGTGACCGTGACCATGAATGGAAAACAGGAACTGAAAACGCAGCAGGGGGGAACATTGTTGGGTACGATGGCTGCTAATGACATCTTCCTGTCGTCGGCTTGTGGCGGAAAGGGTTCGTGCGGACAGTGCCGTTGCCAGGTTTTGGAAGGCGGCGGCGAGATTTTGCCCACCGAGAAAGTACATTTCAGCCGGAAGGAACAGGCCGATCACTGGCGTCTGGGATGTCAGGTAAAGGTAAAGCAGGACATGAAGATCGCTGTGGACGAATCTGTGCTCGGTGTTCGGAAATGGGAGTGCGAGGTGGTATCGAACCGCAACGTAGCCACGTTTATCAAGGAGTTTACGGTGAAGTTGCCCGAAGGGGAGCACATGGACTTCGTGCCGGGAAGCTACAGCCAGATCGATATTCCGGAGTTCGATATCAGTTACCGCTCGTTCGACATTGATAAGCAGTTTCATGGCGACTGGGATCGGTTTAAGATGTGGGACCTGAATTGCCGGAATACGGAACCCACCATCCGGGCGTATTCCATGGCCAACTATCCCGCCGAGGGAGATGTGATCACGCTCAACGTGCGTATCGCTACTCCGCCGTTCGACCCTGCCACGAAGGGATTCATGAAGGTGAACCCGGGAATTGCGTCGTCGTACATCTTCAACCTGAAACCAGGCGACAAGGTGATGATGAGTGGCCCGTACGGTGATTTCCATCCGATCCTGTCGACTAAAAATGAGATGCTGTATATTGGTGGTGGGGCTGGTATGGCACCGCTACGCGCGCATATTCTCCATCTGCTGAAGACGCTGAAAATCAGCGACCGGAAGATCTCGTACTGGTATGGTGCCCGATCAAAAGGAGAGATTTTCTATGAGGAGGACTTCCGCGAACTGGAACGGGAGTTTCCGAATTTCACGTTTCACATTGCATTGAGTGCTCCTTTGCCCGAGGATCATTGGACGGGGTATGTTGGGTTTATTCACAACGTGATACATGATGAGTACCTGGTGAAGCATGATGCTCCGGAGGATATTGAATATTATATGTGCGGTCCCGGACCGATGAGCGATGCGGTGAAACGGATGCTCGATGAATTGGGGGTTCCGGCTAAGAACTTGATGTTTGATGATTTTGGAGCTTAGCACAGTCTCTTTTGCAGATTCTTGCTGCTGCTTAATTGGTTATTCGCAAAATGCGATTACTTTTGTCCGGATTTCAAAAAAACAATAGATTATGATAGAAGTAGCTGATGCCGATCTGCAAAAAGCAGCCGGCGAGGGGATGGACGAGTTCATCCAGGTGTTTACGGATAAATATAAAGAAGTGATCGGAGACGAGCTGACTGCACAGACCATGCCTCTGCTTACGGGTGAACAACATTCACTGCTGGCTTACCGGTTTCTCCGCGATGAAATCATGGAAGGCGGATTCTGTCAGCTGATACAAAATGGCTATGGCGGCTACATCTTCGACAACCCTTTTGCGAAAGTAATGCGCATGTGGGGAGCCGAAGAACTTTCCAGGCTCATTTACAAAGCCAAGAAGGTGTACGATGACAACCGTAAAGACCTTGAGAAGGAACGTACCGACGACGAGTTCATGGCCATGTACGAACAATATGAAGTTTTTGACGAGCTGGAAGAAGCTTTTTTTGATATGGAGGAGGAAACGACTGCGCTTGTCGCTTCTTACGTGGACGATCACCTGGAACTCTTTGCCACAGTGGTAAAATAGCATTCTTACAATTAATTTGCATCTCAACTGCATAATTATATCGTAATGTGTTAAAAACGCAAACAAAATCGGCAAACTGTTGTTCCTTTAAGAGTTTTTTTCTATATTTGACATACAACTTACTAAACAAACAAGAATATGATAGTACCAGTACCTATGGAAGCAACAGCAGTTGCCCCACAGTTTGAAAACGATATTATAGATACCCGTGACGGTAAAACTTTAAAAATAACTTTTATCAAGCACGGAAGCCTGATGATGGAATACGACGGAATGGTCGTGTATGTCGATCCTGTATCGGAATATGCCGATTATTCGCAGTTACCCAAAGCGGATGTTATTCTGCTTACCCATGAACATGGCGATCATCTGGACGCGAAAGCTATCGCGGATGTAGAGAAAGAAGTGACATGCATTGTAGCCAATTCAACTTCTGCCCAAAAGTTAGGGAAGGGGGCTGTGATGGTAAACGGTGATCACTTGAAACCAGAACCCTGGCTGATGCTGGAAGCTGTTCCGGCATACAACACTACCGAAGGACGGGAAAAATACCACCCCCGTGGACGCGGCAACGGATACATATTGACTCTTGGCGGAACCCGGATTTATATAGCCGGGGATACCGAAGATATACCCGAAATGAGCGGGTTGGAGGATATAGACGTCGCGTTTCTACCTGTCAACCAGCCCTATACAATGACCATTGAACAGGCAGCACACGCCGCTCGCATGTTCAAACCCCGAATCCTCTATCCGTATCACTACGGCGATACGCAGATCGAAGGATTAAAAGAAGCACTCAAGGATGAGCCCGGGATCGAAGTGCGTATCCGGGCACTGCAGTAGGTTCATGCCTTAGTTTGGCGGATATTTGACTTATTTAATTAAACTAGTTATACTTAAACATCATGGAAAAAACAAAAATCGGAAAAAAAGCAGGTGTCGTTTGGAGTATTCTGAACGACGTAATTGAAATTTCAGTGTTTGAATTGTGCCGTAAAGCAGGTCTGAATTTTGAAGATGTCGCCTTAGCCATTGGATGGCTGGCCAGAGAAGGAAAGGTGACGTTACGGAAGAAGAATGACATGTTATTTATCGGTTTACAAGAAAAGATAGACTTCTCGTTTGGCTAGTTAATTCTGGAATGTCTAACAACAATTCCCAGTTTGCATTGTATGCGTATCGCATTCAATGCAAGCGGGGGATTTCTTTTTTTACGCAATATCGGCTGTTATATGATGTTTTTTAGAGTAGCGATGCAGTATTTTTTAAGTCTTGGCATTTTCATATTATGAAATAGAATTTATATCTTTGCAAAATCTAATATAAAAAAAGTTTTATGAAGCAGTTGAAATTTGTAGTGTTGGCCCTGACTGTGTTGATGGGCATATCGTTTACTTCGTGTATTAGTTCGGATGAATCAAAGCCCACCGGTGGTGGAGTTGTTCAGGTTACCTCTTCCTATTGGAGCACTTCTGTTACTTTTTTAGCAGATGATGGGATCACGCTTGTTCCTACAGCTACCTCTGTAGATGCTGTTGAAAGTCAGGTTGGTTTCACTTTCTCAGACACCAAAGTCGCATATATTACTTTTGAATACGATCCCGATTCGGCTGATAATGCAGACTCTGCTACCAGCAAGAAGCTTGTTGTGACATTGACAGGTGCTGTGCCGGTCGATGCTTACACTAAGGTAGAAAGTACTTACCCGGGAGCCAGCAATGACTCTATCTCGACATCACCTATCATTCGTTTGGACGATGTGAAAAACAGCAAACCAATGGTGCTGTTGGGCGATGGATATCTTTTGACAGGAATCAATTATTTTTTATCATCGTACACTCATAGATTTACGCTGGTGAACTACGCTGAGGAGAACTCAGATAGTGAAATCGTTTTCCACTTGCGCCATACAGGTACGCCCGAAGAATCGAATTCGTATACCTCGGAGGATCTCTTTTATTATTACGGTCCCCACTACTATTATTTTGCGTTTGATATCAGAGATATATTGAACCCATACAGAGATATGACCTCGTCTGTAAGGATTACAATTATAGCGGATGTCAATACTTCGAATTCAGTATTGGATAGTAGTACCCCAGAACAATCTTATTCAATTGATTACGCACTTAATTAATAGCATTGAACTATAAGAATTTATTTAAAATAGCACTTTTACTGATTTCCTCTCCGGCCAAGGCCTGGGAGGAAATTCGTTTGGAAGAGGATAGGCGAAAGGTCGTTATCGATTTCGTCTATCCTATGATTGGTTTGTGTGGGCTGTCGGTATTCATCGGAACCTTGCTGGAAACCGGATGGAGCGAGCCGCAGAGCTTCCAACTGGCTATGACACAGTGCTGTGCCGTAGCGGTAGCCTTGTTTGGTGGGTACTTCCTGGCAGCTTACGGGATCAACGAGATACAGGTGCGATTGTTTAAGGTGCCGGGCGATATGCTTCTGGCACAACAGTTTGCCGGTTATGCATTGGTGGTAACGTTCCTGATTCAGGTAGTCACCGGACTGCTGATCGACTTCCGTGTGGTGGGGTGGTTGTTGCAATTTTACATTGTCTATGTGGTTTGGGAAGGTGCACCTATACTGATGAGGGTGTCCGAGAAAAACCGTTTGAAGTTTACCATCCTCTCCTCGATATTACTCATTGTTTGCCCGGCGGTTATCCAGTTTGTTTTCAACGGGCTGACAGCCGCATTTAAGTAAGATATATGAAACCGACTCCGATAAACATAAAGAACAAAAGAGCGACGTTCGATTACGAACTGATCGACACGCTGACGGCAGGTATCGTGCTCACCGGGACGGAAATCAAATCCATCCGTCTGGGAAAAGCAAGCCTGGTAGATACGTATTGCTATTTTGTGAGAGGCGAACTGTGGGTGAAGAACATGCACATCGCCGAGTATTTCTACGGTTCGTACAACAATCATGTCGCTCGTCGCGAGCGGAAGTTGCTGCTCACCGCCAAGGAACTCAAAAAACTCGACCGTGGAACCAAAGAAACCGGATTCACCATTGTGCCCATACGTATGTTTATCAACGAAAAGGGACTGGCCAAAGTAGTGGTAGCCCTGGCAAAAGGTAAGAAACAATACGACAAACGCGAAGCCCTGAAAGAGAAAGACGACCGTCGCGACATGGATCGCATGTTTAAGCGTTAAAAACCAATGAAAAAAAGCATTCAACAACTCGCCGCCGAACGCATCCTGATTCTGGATGGCGCCATGGGCACCATGATTCAGCAGTACAATCTCCGGGAGGATGACTTCCGCAACGAGCGTTTTGCACACATCACCGGGCAACTGAAGGGTAACAACGACCTGCTTTGCCTCACCCGTCCGGATATCATCCAAGAAATTCACCGCAAGTACCTCGAAGCAGGTGCCGACATCATCGAAACCAATACGTTCAGTTCCACAACCGTCTCCATGGCCGATTACCACATGGAAGCGTATGTGCGTGAGATGAATCTGGCTGCTGTGAAACTGGCTCGCGAGGTAGCCGATGAATATACGACTGCGAACCCCGACAAGCCCCGTTTCGTGGCAGGTTCCGTGGGACCGACCAACAAAACCTGTTCGATGAGTCCCGATGTGAATAATCCGGCTTTCCGTGCACTGACATACGATGAGCTGGCCATTGCCTATCAGCAGCAGATGGAAGCTTTGCTTGAGGGTGGGGTAGATGCTCTCCTGATTGAGACCATCTTCGACACGCTGAATGCCAAGGCGGCAATCCATGCGGCCGGTCGTGCGATGAAAACCATCGGTGTGCAGGTACCTTTGATGCTTTCGGTCACGGTATCGGACACGGGAGGCCGTACGCTTTCCGGTCAGACGCTGGATGCGTTCCTGGCTTCGGTGCAACATGCCGATATTTTCTCCATCGGGCTGAACTGCTCGTTTGGTGCCCGTCAATTGAAACCGTTCCTGGAGCAGTTGGCCGCCCGCGCTCCCTATTACATCAGTGCATACCCCAATGCCGGACTGCCCAACAGCTTGGGTAAGTACGATCAAAGTCCGACAGATATGGCCCGCGAGATAAGTGAGTATATCAACGAAGGCTTGGTGAACATCATCGGCGGTTGCTGTGGAACCACAGATGCATACATTGCCCAGTACAATGCCCTCATTGCCGGTGTGTCTCCGCACGTACCTGCCCCGAAACCGCAAACGCTGTGGCTGTCGGGCTTGGAACTGCTCGACGTGAAGCCGGAGATTAACTTTGTGAACATAGGCGAACGTTGCAATGTGGCCGGTTCGCGCAAGTTCCTGCGCCTTGTCAACGAGAAGAAGTACGAAGAAGCGCTGACCATCGCCCGCCAGCAGGTGGAAGACGGTGCGCTGGTGATCGATGTCAACATGGACGACGGTCTGCTCGACGCACAAGCGGAGATGACCACCTTCCTACATCTGGTGGCTTCCGAGCCGGAGATTGCCCGTGTGCCGGTGATGATCGATTCGTCGAAATGGGAAGTGATCGAGGCTGGGCTGAAATGTCTGCAAGGTAAGTCGATCGTTAACTCCATCTCCCTGAAAGAAGGGGAAGAGGCGTTCCTGGAACGTGCCAGCCTGGTGAAAGAATACGGTGCTGCCGTGGTAGTGATGGCGTTCGACGAGAAGGGGCAGGCCGACACAGCCGCCCGTAAGATCGAGGTGTGCCAGCGTGCCTACCGTCTGCTGGTCGATAAAATAAATTTCAATCCGAATGACATCATCTTCGATCCCAATGTACTGGCTATTGCCACCGGTATCGAGGAACACAATAACTATGCGGTGGATTTTATCGAAGCTACTGCATGGATCAAGAAGAACTTGCCTGGAGCGCATGTGAGCGGTGGGGTGAGCAACCTGTCGTTCTCGTTCCGGGGCAACAATTACATTCGCGAAGCGATGCAAGCGGTATTCCTTTACTATGCCATCCAACAGGGAATGGACATGGGTATCGTCAACCCCGCCACATCGGTTCTCTACACGGACATCCCCGCCGATGTGCTGGAAATGATCGAGGACGTGGTGTGGAACCGTCGCCCCGATGCTGCCGAACGTCTGACGGAGCTGGCCTCACAACTGAAAGATTCGGCTACAGAGTCCACCGGACAACCATCCAAACAGGATGCCTGGCGCGAGTCATCGGTGGAGGAACGCCTGCAACATGCACTGGTAAAGGGTATCGGCGACTTCCTCGAAGAGGACTTGGCCGAAGCTCTGCCACAGTACGACAAAGCAGTAGATGTGATCGAGGGCCCGTTGATGAAGGGGATGAATGTGGTAGGTGAACTGTTTGGTGCCGGAAAGATGTTCCTCCCGCAGGTGGTGAAAACCGCTCGTACAATGAAGAAGGCGGTGGCTATTCTGCAACCCGTCATCGAATCGGAGAAACAGGCCGGCACGGCATCCGCCGGAAAGGTACTGTTGGCTACCGTCAAGGGCGATGTACACGATATAGGCAAGAACATCGTAGCGGTGGTGATGGCGTGCAACGGCTATGAAATAGTTGACCTCGGTGTGATGGTTCCGGCAGACAAGATCATCGACCGCGCCATTGAGGAGAAGGTGGATATGGTGGGTCTGAGCGGACTGATTACTCCGTCGCTCGAGGAAATGGTGCACGTGGCTTCCGAACTGGAGAAGCGTGGACTGGACCTGCCGCTACTCATCGGTGGAGCTACTACCTCAAAGATGCATACAGCGCTGAAGATTGCTCCTGCGTATCATGCACCGGTGGTGCATCTTAAGGATGCGTCGCAGAATGCAGGGTTCGCCTCCCGGTTGCTGAATCCGAAAGCGAAACTGGAGTTAATTGAGGAGTTGAATAAGGAGTATGAGGAGCTTCGGGCGAAGAGCGGTTTATTCCGTCGGGAAACGGTTTCTTTGCAAGAAGCTCAGAAGAACCGACTGAATCTATTTGATTAATTTTGCTGGCACTGTCTCTTCTTTCTCTTTTTCGCTGTGCTGTGCTTCTTCTTTCTCTTTTGTCTTGAAACAAAAGAGAAAGAAGCAAAGAGAATATAGAAGCGTCTTTTTTAGAGACTAACTATCTACTGAACTCCACGAGCGAAGCGATGTGGCGAGAAAAGGATTGGCCTCGGCTGTTTTCCGTAAAGCGAGCGACCGTAGTAGCGCGTGAAGACGACCCTGTGTTTGAGCGTAACGAAGTGAAGCGAGTTCGGGGTCGTTAGCGCTACGCAGCGAGCGAGTAGGAAAACAGACGCAGCCTTGATTTTTTCTATAGCCTTGTTACCCCTGAATGTCTTTTCCCCATGGCTGATCTTTTCTCCGCTGCTATGAGAAGTAGGGATAAGACCCAGATAGGACGCAAACTGTTTCTCATTCCGGAAACGGGACGGATCATCAATCTCTGTGAGCAGACACATACTAGTATGGTGCCCTAT
>JAVBVD010000054.1:0-9874 GCA_031554635.1 Bacteroides sp. | reverse complement strand
TTGGGCATTGCAGCATTTCCAAAAGAGATGCCAGGAGGAAGAACTGCGGCTCACCTTCCGGAATGCCTACCGGATAGAGAAAAAGGTACGAAAACCGTGCATCGGCAAAGTGTTGAGCACCAGTGTCCGCACCGAAGAGTTTATGAAGCGGCGGTACGATTTCCGTTACAACACCATGCTCCGTGCGGTGGAGTACCGCGAGCGGAACACGTTTCAGTTCCGCTTCCACTCCATCAACGAGCGGGTGCTGAACAGCATCGCCCTGAATGCCATGAAGGAAAACCTCGAGTTGTGGGACCGTGATGTGCGACGATACATCCACTCAAACCGTGTGCCGATGTACTCGCCCGTGTCCGACTGGCTGGAACAGCTACCCGATTGGGACGGTACGGACCGCATCCGCCCCTTGGCCGACACCGTTCCGTGTCACCATCCGCATTGGCGCAACCTGTTCTACCGTTGGTTTCTCAGCATGGTGAGCCATTGGCGGGGGCACGACACGGTGCATGCCAACAGCACTTCGCCCTTGCTCGTGGGTCCGCAGGGGTACCGCAAGTCTACGTTTTGTCGGTCTTTGCTCCCGCCGGAGCTGTCGGCCTACTACACCGACAGTATCGACTTCAGCCGCAAGCGCGATGCCGAGTTGTACCTCAACCGGTTCATCCTGATCAACATCGACGAGTTCGACAGCATCACTCCCTCGCACCAGGCTTTCCTGAAACACATCCTGCAAAAGCCGGTGGTGAATACCCGCCTGCCCAACCAGAGCTCCGTGGAGCAGTTGCGCAGGTATGCCTCGTTCATCGGCACGAGCAACCAGCCCGACCTGCTCACCGATCCGTCGGGTAGCCGCCGTTTCATCTGTATCGAGGTGACGGGGCCCATCGATTTCAGTCGGCCCGTTTACTACGAGCAGTTATATGCCCAGGCGCTCGATGCCTTGCGCGACGGCGAACGGGCGTATCTCGATGCCGAGGAAGAAGCCCTTGTGACGGAGCATAACCGAGGGTTCCAACAGGAACCTGCCATGGAGCAGTTGTTTCATCACTACTTCCGGGCAGCCCGCGACGGGGAGGCGTGCGAGTTGTTATCGCCTGCCGAAATTATGGTGAAGATTCAGAAGAAGAGTGGCTTCAAGATGCCGGTAAGCAAGGTGACGTACTTCGGGAGGCTGCTCCGGCAGAACGAAATACCGTATCAGCGATGCAACAAAGGCACACAGTATAAGGTAGTAGAGTTGTAAAGCGTGACGAATACCCCGGAAAGTGACGAATGCGTGACGAATAAAACAGGGATTCGTCACGCATTACTTAACTGATAATCAACAAGTAGCGTCCAAAACAGTGACGACGTGCTGGATAAAATCACTTTCCCTATAGAGAGAAGTTATTTCATTATCTCCCCATCGACCAGGTGAATCACATCATCCGACTGCCGGGCAAAATCATCGTCATGGGTAACCGTCAGAATGGTATACCCCTTTTCGACGGTAAGTTCTCTGAACAAGTCTAAAACGATACGGGTATTGTTCGTATCCAGGTTTCCGGTAGGTTCGTCTCCTATAATAAGGGAAGGTTCATTTATCAACGCCCTTGCAATGGCTACGCGTTGCTGCTGCCCGCCCGACAGGAGCGACGCCCGCTTCCTTGCCTGCTCCCTGACATCCAGCAACGCGAGTAAATCCATCGCCCGGTGTTCTATTTCTTCTCTCGAGTACATGTCTTGTTTCAATGCCGGAAGCATCACATTATCGAGTACCGAAAACTCCGGCAGCAAGTAATGAAACTGAAAGATGAATCCAATGTTTCTATTCCGGAACGCTGCCAGCCAATCTTTACATCGTTCTTTTATACTCTCTCCGCCGATACAGATACTTCCTTCAAAATCGGTATCCATAGTCGAAAGCAGATACAGCAGGGTTGACTTTCCACTACCCGATTTACCGGTTATGGAGGTCAGTTTGCCCCTCTTTACCTCAAAACTCAAATCTTTAAGTACCCGGAAATCGGTTGGGGTATGAAAGTACTTATTCAAACCATTCACTTCAATTGCATTCATCTTATCCTCGTAATATTGATATGGGGTCTAACCGGGCCGCTTTCCGGGAGGGCAGATAACCGGCTAAAGCCGTTGTAAGCAAACCGAAGAAAAGCCCGAAAACATAATAATTGATATTAAAACACATGGGAAAATGCTCCAATGATACAAAAAGGTCGCTTTCATAGGGAATAAATGTCATCCCCCACGACAAGAGCAATCCGGTGATCAGCCCCAACAACGCTCCCGCAAAGCCTATCGAGAGGGCTTGAACCATAAAAACAGATCGTACGTCCTTATCCGTGAACCCGACTGCTTTTAGAATGGATATGTCTTTCATTTTCTCATAGATCATCATATTCAGTATGTTGAAAATGCCAAATCCGGCCACTAAAAGAATACTCACGGCAATGCAGTAGAAGATGATGCGGTTCAACTCTTCTCCTTCAAAAAGGAACGGATTGTCCTTGAGCCAGTCCGAGCTGCTATAACCATACTTATCTCCCCATGCACATGCCAGCTGCGATGCTCTTTGCCTGTCGAGCAACTTGATACTTATATCGGTGATGTATGAAGAAGGAACACGGAGTATATTCTGTACGGTTTTAAGACTGGCATAGCAGAGGGTTTTATCTTTCTCCGGGATCCCGGTTTTTATAATGCCCGATAAAGTGGCTGTGTATTTTACACCCTCACCGGTTGTGATCAATACGTTATCTCCCGCTATCAGGTTAAGCCTTTCGGCAAGACCATAACCCATTAGCAAACTATTGGGAATGTAATCCAGTTCCCGTTGATTACCGGATATCATTTTCTCATCTATTCCGCTAAGATTATTTTCATGCCGGTAATCAATGCCGGTAATCTCTCCGGTCATTCGGGTTGCTCCGACATGATAGAACACTTGCGCCTTTATTGAACCGGAAACAGCTTTCACCAATGGATTCCCGGCAATCTCCCGAATGGCCATGTTCCCACTTTTCAGGTACGGTAAAGCGTGTTTCGGTTTGGCATGATGAATCACATTCTGATGATCCGGATATAACTTATCCAACACCGACTGTTCGCTCACCCGGATCTCATTGAACAACCGTATATGCGGATGCTGTTCCAAGGACAATTCAGTGATATAGTCGTTGATTCCTTTTACACAGCTCAACAGGAAGATAAAGATCGCTATTCCGAAAGCCACTCCGGCTGTTGCCACGATTGTTTGCGTCTTTTTATCCTTTAGTTGTGTGAAAGCAACAAAGAACACCAGTTTGCTATTTTCCTTCCTTCTCATTATGGTCTGATTCTAAAAGAATGATATTCGCTTCTATGGCCGACTGAGGATAAAAGAATGTATCGCCATCAATAGAGGCTTCGGCTTTAACGCTCCGCAATTCGGTATGTATCAGGGGGTCGATACTTCGTAGTGTGGCATGAAAAAGTTGGTTGGGATAAACGTCGGTTTCGAATACGATCTGCTGTCCGATTTTCACTTTATGTATATCTCTTTCATCAATGAGTAGCTTTAACTGAAAACGGCTGTCATTTCCGATAAGCATAATCGTTTCTCCCGGATGAACCGATTCGCCTTCTTTTTTGGGTATAGACAGCACTCTGCCACCCATCTTGCTGCGAAGTATTTTACTCTTCAGCGCGCTATTGGTTTGCGCCAGCAGGTTCTCAACCGCCAGTCTTGAACCCGACAACTCATTCATTCTGGCTTCATATTGTTCTTGTACCCCGGCACACGCTATCCGGCTCATTTCCGCCTGCAAGGTATAACCATCCGCCTCCTTTTGTGAAACGGCATGACTCTTTACCAGTGCGGCATAACGATCTGCATTTTTCTTATCAGCATGATACCGGTTCTTTGCCGCATCGATCTTCCGGCGCAATTCGTTCAAGACAGGCGAATGATCATGAGCTGCGGCTTTGGCAATCTCCAATTGTTGCCGGAGAACAGCCAATTGCCTGTCGTCTTCCGACGAACCAAGAAAAGCAACCACATCACCTTCCTTCACATAATCCCCCGTATGGACACAAATATGGCTAATGATCTCATTGGATGCCGATTGGACGAACACATACGGATCGGGTAGTATCTCTCCCGATGCATACACACCTTCATGGATCGTTTCTTCCGGAACAGTCATCGGGGCTTTATCTCCAGTGCAGGAAAGGAAGCATATTACACAAGACACCAAAAGGAGCTGTTTGATTTTAGTATGTTTCATTTTGTAAGTATTTTAATTCGATTTGACTTTTAAGAGATTCCAGCCTTGCCTTATTTTCCTCCCCGATAGACTTGAATAACTCCTGCTGTACTTGTTTGAGTTGAATCATGTCGACAATCCCCTGTTCTACTTTCTGATGACAGAGAGCAAGATTCTCTTCTGCGAGTTTCCGGATTGTTTCTTGTGAGGCGAGTGCCGCCACAGCCCTTTCCAGTTCCAGTTTTACCTGGAAGAATCTTTTGGCTTCCCGGTCCTGATAACCGGCAAATGCCAATGACGTTTGATGGTATGCTGCCCGGTCCCGTTTGATTGTATGTATTCCATGAGCCGAGAAAAGGGGAACGCTCAACCGGAATCCGACAAAGCCGGTGCTATGCCAACGGGACGAACGACTAAACTCACGAAGTTTATCGCCAAATCCGACTTGCCCGAAACTGCTTACCAATGATAATCTGGGCGTCATGAAATACTTTGAAGCCTGGAAATTATGATAAGCGATGTTCAACAATGATCTTTGCTCGTTGTAATCGGGCAGATGTTCGGCATTGAATTCAGCGATACCGACCGGAACAGCCCTGTCATTATCGGAGAGGATATCCAACGATTCATCTAATGGGAACCCCATCCAATACTTCAACTCAAGCAGGCACTTCCGGTATAAAACATCCTGTTCCGATTGATATTTCCAGTAATCCGAAAGTATGGCGGTAGATTGGTTCATCGAAATCTTATCCAATACCCCTTCTTCAAATTGTTTCATCAGCAAACCATGAATCTGAGTATGTTGTTCCAGCAAGCCGGCAGACAATTCAATGTTCTGCTTTTGGATCTGTATATTGTAATAAGCCGCCGTTACATTCCGCAGCAATAGTTTTTGCAAGGATTGAACCCCATATGCCGACGACTGAGCTTTCAGCTTTTCCCGTTTCACCTGTTGCCATTGTTGTACATCAAACAGATTCCATTGGATATGTACACCATAATTTCCTGACAGCTTGGTACCGGTTGCAATCGTTACTCTTTCCGACGACAGTCCAAAGATCTCTCCAGGATAACTTTCAACCGGAATCTTCCAATAATAATCCGATTCCATCGACAAATGAATATCGGGAATGAATTTGGATGCGGCCATCTTCTTCTCATAATTGGAAACGGACGTTTGCTCCTTCTGTGCGAGCAACTCTTTGTTGTTCTCTTTTGCAAACTCCAAGCAACGACTCAGATCCCATTGCGCAGAAAGAGGCGAACCTGCCGGAAGCATCCACAAGAGGGACAGTAGAATCTTTTTCATCTCCTTACAGTATCAAAAGTGTATGGCTAAACCGGTAGACAAGTAAGGAGATACCTGGAAGTAATAATTGTTATCAGACGCAAACATCGCTTTGAGGGTACGATCGGAAAAGCTGGCCGGACGTACCGCATTGATTCCTCCGGTAAAAGGAATAGAAATTCTTTTACCCAGTTGTAATTCCGTTCGTAACCCCGATACAATATATTGATGGGTAAAAATCACATCTTTGCCCTCTTTCTCCAACAAAGCCATCTGCCCATTCATCTCTCTGATCAGAGAAAACCTGAGGAACTTATTAGCGTTAAATCCTGCTGAAACATTCAGCCCGTTGGTCATTGAGAGCATGAAGTCGAGCTTCCCCCGCAAATCCCAGTTCAGATAGATGGCCGGGAAAGCCATCGGATAGCCAAAGGTACTGTTGACGGCTAGACCGCCGCCCAGTTCGAAGTTAGGTCGTATCCGGCAAATAAACACCGTACTTACGCTACCCAATATATGTTTCGCCCGGATGTGCGAGAAAGCAGTCGAAGGAGCATAAGCACCCACCCCGGCAGTTGCCATCAATGTCCACTTCCGGCTGATGGGGCGTTTATGAAAAAGACCCAGTTCCAGATTCATGATATCGGATATAACCAGATTCTCCGTGAAGTTTTCGTTGCTTAAGGACGCATAAGAACCCGACAAACCCACACCCCATATGATCGGCTTTTCATTATCATCTATCCTTACAGAAATTGGCAGGCTTATGCTGCCCTGATAAACAACTGCCGACCCTTTCGAATCGGCCACCCTCTCCCGGGGATCGTCCCCTTTGTCGAGCCAATAACTTGACGAGCCAAGATACTCAGTCTTAAAAGAAATCTGTGAATAACCTTGCAGGCATACAACTGATAATGCTGCTATTAAAAACGCTCTAACCTTCATTGTTTTTTACTTTTTTGAGTGAAACCTGAAGCAAATATCTTGTTATAAACGGCCCGGATGAAATCTTTTTGATGGTTGGACGTTTGCCTTTGACGGATGGACACGCCGCTCTCAAAAAAACAGGTATCTTTGCCCCCATGAAAGATAACTATACAAAAAATTACGACAGATTCGTCATACTGGTTTGGATATTGATATTCGCCGTGTTTGGGGTTCAGTATATGGAAGTAATGCATACGCTGGAAGCCTTCCTGTTGTCGGCAAGTATAGTCGGGTCGGCCTATCCATTTACGACTTACCTTAGCAAACGATTACTGAGAAAGGGTATGGAGAACAAAAACATGGTTAGATTCATTGTTCAGTTTTTCTTTTTCGCGTTTCTCTATTCGGCTTTTATCCCGGTAATCATGGCCCTATTCAATCAGTTAGAAGTCATGGGGCTGTTTCCCCTTTCCGAATTTATGGAAAGATGGAATAACTCGGAACACGAGTATCTGAATACGCTTCTTACTTCTTTACTTATCAACCTGAGTTTCTGCGGACTAAGTTTCTTTGAACAAAACATCCGGTTACAAAAGGAGGTGGCAGAGTCAAGCCTGCAAATACTCCAGGCTCAGATAAACCCTCATTTCATGTTCAATGTATTGAACCACGTCAATGTCCTGATACGGAAAGAGCCGGAATTGGCCTCTTCGGTCCTTGTGCAATACACTCAGATTCTTCGCTATCAGCTGTACAATGGGAAGAAAGAGTCGGTAAGCATCAACCAGGAGGTTGAGTTTTTAAAAGATTTTATCGAAGTCGAGAAAATCAGGTGGAAGAACAGCCTGGATGTAAAATACTCCTGGGATATAGAGAACAATGCGATTGAAATAGCGCCTTTAATGCTGATCACATTTGTCGAAAATGCGTTCAAACATGTTTCACGCTCCAAAACGGAGAAAGGGTATATTCATATCGACTTGAAGCAAAAAGGAGGAGAACTTGTATTGTTTGTCGAAAACTCCAAATACGCCCATATCCCGACGAATGAGAAAAAAGAAGCGTCCGGAATTGGTTTGGAGAACATTAAAAAGCGATTGGATATTCTCTATCCGGGTAAATACAATTTGCGCATAAGCGAAACAGACACCATATATTCCACTTCACTTTCAATTAAACTACAATGATGACAAATATCCTTTCCAAACAACCGGATGTAAGGTTGAAGTGCCTGATTGTCGATGATGAGGAAAATGCCATCGACGGGGTAGTGGATTATCTCCGGGAGATCGATTCCCTGGAAGTAACCGGAACATGCCTGTCTGCAATAGAAGCCATAGAAATATTAAAGAGACAAGAGGTAGATTTATTGTTTCTTGACATCAACATGCCCCGCCTGACGGGTTTGGAATTACTGGAATCCATGCAGAATCCACCGTTAACGATATTGACTACAGCGTACTCTGAATTCGCATTGGATGGTTTTCGATTAAATGTTGTCGACTATTTGCTGAAGCCGTACACTTTTCAGCGTTTCTTCCAGGCAACACAAAAGGCTATCGATTTATATAAATCGCGCATCGTTTTGAGTGAGAAGGACGACGGAAGAGCATTTGACATGTATATCCGGCAAGGAGACTCATTCCAAAGAATAAACTGGGAAGATATTTTATTCGTGGAATCCATGCAGAATTACCTGAAGTTACATTTTGCCGATAAGACATTTGTGATCCACCAGACAATGACCTCTTTAGAAGAGACATTGCCGAAAGATTATTTTTTCAGGATACACAATTCGTTTCTGGTAAATGTCGGTCGGATAGACAAAATCAGCGGTGGTCGTTTGTTTGTGAATGGAAACGAACTGCCCATTTCCAAACATAGAAAAGAAGCGTTCCTGCATTCGGTGGTCTATAAAAAGCTGATCAGCAAGTAAGGCTAAAGCGCCTGTTGCTGATAACTTTACCTGAAACAACCAGCATTACAGCCATCAGAATAAGCAATACTCCCACAGCAATACGCAACGTAAAAGCTTCGTGGAACACCAAGATGCCGATAAGCAGAGCTGTCACAGGCTCGAGCGCACCCAATATCGCCACATTGGTAGCGCCGATATGCTTTACCGAGACATTAATAAATACGATAGAGATGATGGTAGGCACTATGGCAATACCGAGTATATTGCCCCATCCTTTTACCGTAGGTGGAATGGGTTGCAGGTTCGTCATAAATCCGGTACTTACAATAAAGACGAGCAGCCCGAACAGAATGATCCAAAAAGTCATTTTACCGGAAGACATATTCTTTACCGCCGAATGCCCCACTACCACGATGTAAACGGCATATAGAAGTGCCGAAAGCCCTACCAGTATCAGTCCGGTGGTGTTCAGCGTCTTACCGCCCTCTCCCTTGTAAAGCAGCGCAATACCTAACAGCGCCAGCAGTATACAACCATAAGTAAGCCAGGAGGCTCTTTCTTTGAGAAAGACAGCCATCAGAACAGCTACCATAACCGGATAAACAAAAAGTATGGTCGACGCTACACCCGCGTCCATATATAAGAAACTCTTAAACAACGTGATAGACGATCCGGCAACCAGTAAACCGAAGATAAAAAGTGGAATAATTTCATTTTTCCTAATTCTGAAGGTCTCACCTTTCAATAACAGAATAGCTCCAAGCAATAAACTACCTATTGCATACCGGTAAAACAATACCGAATCCGGCGTCATACCCTCTGCATAAAGGGGCAACGAAAACAATGGATTCGTTCCATAGGCTACGGCGGCAATGACACCAAAGAGTATGCCTTTATATTTAGAATTCATACAGCAAATTCCTACCATTCACATTTTATTCATCAAAATCTTAACGAGGCGCAAAGATACGACATATCACAATAGACTATCTGTATTTAACTTAGATTATTCAGTCACTAACAGAAATCCATCTTGCGGATTATTGCAAACAAATGGTGCAAAAATGCTATATTTGCACTACAGTGTAAATAAATATATATGTCTCCGGGTATCATAAGGAAGGAAGTAGTGCTGTCAATCATTACTCGTCCCTCTCCTTAAAAGACCGGTTCATTCTAATGTGTGCTGCCTATCAACAGTCTATATATAAGATAGACAAACAAATGAACATAACAAATGAGCAATATGGAAAACAAGATCGCTATTTTCAAGGATAATGATATGATATTGGAAGTTCCCGTATCAGCAGAAGAAAAAACGGTATGGCTGAACCGCCAACAGATGTCAGTCTTGTTCGGTAGAGATGTAAAGACCATCGGTAAACACATCAACAATGCCATGCACGAAGAATTAGAGGGACAAGTGGTAGTCGCAAAATTTGCGACCACCACTCGACATGGTGCCATGGAGGGCAAAACACAGACCCAGCAAACAGA
>JAVBVD010000004.1:0-236387 GCA_031554635.1 Bacteroides sp. | reverse complement strand
GACCAGGAACGCAATTATCTCTGAGTTTTTAGGGAGGTAGGTTTAAAAAAAATGAATTGTTTATAAATAAACAATTGAATAATAACGAGTTAAAAATAAAGACCGACTAATTTTGATTTTAGTCGGCCAATAGTGATTATTAACTATTTCTTGTCGAACATTCTTTTAGGAAAGCTTGTTGTAGGCTTTACCCCATAAATATCTCCAGATATTTTTTACTTTCGGAAATTGACGTACAGTAGGCCGTATGTAAGGAGTCAGCACGATTCCGAGCAATACCAACATTCCGAACAGGGTAATTCCCCCGAATATTTCTTTCCAACTCACTAGCATGGCCTGCATGTTGGTCATGCTATACAGGGCGCTCGTTGCCGTCATTTTTGCTTCTTCGATGGAGTGCCCGGCGGCCAGCGACTGGCGGAGGATGTTTCCGAATACACGCGACGACAAGCCGTTCACCGAATCCATCTCTTGCGACAGATACATGAGATTCTTTTTCTGCAGATACTGCAGCACGTTGGCACAAAGGCTATTTGCCATCGTGCTGACAATAGCGGAGCGTACAAAACTAACCAGCGTAATGCTGGGGAAGAAATGTGGGAACGGAACTCCTTCGGCCGCATACAGTGCGGTACTGACATACACAACGATATACCCTATACCTTTTAATATATAAGGTATATATAGATCTTCCTTGGCAATTCCGGGCTGTAAGATGAAATACAGCATGAAGTGATGCAACACGAAACAAAGGAAACCCATAAAGAAGATGGGTTTGTAACTGCCCCGGTACACCGACATCCAGTAGTAGGAGAGACCTGATCCTATAATGACTCCGATAAATACCATCCAGTTGAGCGAAGCGTTGTGCAACAAGTCGTAATGCAGAATGCCACCTGTGTACACATTCAGGATCACATTGGAGGTGCTGAGGAATACTTCCAACACGGTAAGCAGCACGAGGGCTTTCATTAAGGGCTTGTACCGGAACAAGTCGGGCATGAGAACCGGACGGCGGATGCCGTACATCCGTTGGATAGCACATGCCAACAGTAGGAGGCTGGCGATCGTAGCCCAACGAATGTAATGCGAATCGAACCAGTCGAGCCGGCGGCCGTACTCGAATACAAAGTTAAGTAACAGCAGTGTGAGCGACCATAATGCGATTCCGAGCCAGTCGATCTGGTACAAGGGGAGCTTACGCATGAGCCGGATGGGACGCATCAGGAAATAGATGGTCAGCATCACTGCGAGTAATAGGCCTACGATGAGGATGTGCATGTACTTCCAGCTGTATAGGTACGAAATCTCGGCGGCGAGCAGTCCGGAGAACTGCACGGAACCCAGCACGATGAGGTACACTACAGTAAAGAACACCGTGAAGTCGCGGGTAGGAGTGATGACCAGCTGAATGGACGACATGCACTCGAACATGCCCACCATGCGGATAGCACCTACGATGAATGAAACGAAGATCAGTAACAACACATTGTCGGAGTACAGTGCGATGATATTGCCGAGGATAATCACTGCCGCTGCCGTGAGTAGTATGCTGCGCGAAGTGAAGCGAAACTTGATGCGGAACAGCAAGGGGAACACCATTGTCATTCCGATGAACGAGGCGGAGAAGATCAGCTTCACGTCTTCCGTAGTGAGAGCTTTCCCGCCAACTACCTCGTTGAGGTTGGTTAAGTAGATGCTGTTCGACAGTTGGAAGACGATAGCCGTACACAGCAGAATGAAGAAACGCAGGCGGTCGGGGACAAACTCCTTGAACGCCATGATACGGTATTTTCCTTGTGGAATCATGTGGTAATTTACGATTAGACGATTTACAATTAGACGACTATCTTTTTAAGTAAACTTCAGCGCTCATACCGGCTTTCAGTTTGGCAATGTCATTCTGGGAATTGGTGTCGGTAAACTCGATACGGATAGGGATACGTTGCTCCACTTTTACGAAGTTGCCTGTGGCATTATCTGTAGGAACGAGCGAAAAGGCCGATCCGGTAGCATACGACAGGGCTGATACACGGCCTTTAAACTTCACACCGGGGATGGCGTCGACATCTATTTCTACTTCGTCGCCCATGACGATATTTTTTGTTTGCTTCTCCTTGTAATTGGCAATCACCCATACTTCGGCATCATCTACAATGCTGACTATCGCTTGTCCGGGTTGTATCAACTGACCTACCTGAAGTTCTTTCCGTCCTACGATACCGCTGCATGGAGCTACTATGACGGTGTACGAGAGATTCAGCCTAGCCATGTCGAGAGCTGCCTTAGCAGCTTTGATATTAGCTTCGTTTTGCGTAAGGCGGTTTACCTGCTCTTCGCCTACAAGTGCAGTCGATTTTTTTTGGCGTACCAGCATATCATATTTCGCTTGGGTGGCATCGTATTCCGTCTTTATATGATCGTACTGATCCTGTGTCACAGCTTGTTGTTCCAGTAGGTTCTTGTATCGGCGCAGGTTGGTAGCAGCATGCTCCAGACGCACCTTCACTTCTTCGATTCCTGCATCAGATACTGACAGGTTATTTTGTGTCATACTCAGCGTAGAACCTGTTGCGCTTTTCCCGGCGATGGCATTGGCGTAGTTGGCTTCGGCTTGTGCCAGGCGGAACAGGTACTCGCTGTTGTCGATGATAAGCAGCGTATCACCTTGTTTTACTTGTTGGTATTCGTCAAAACGGATATCGGTGATGTAGCCTTGCACCCGCGAGTTGACCGGAACGATGTGTCGCCGTACCTGTGCATTATCGGTGAAGCGGCTGTTGCCTACAGTCATAAACTGTGCAATTACCCATCCAATACCTGCGATGATAAATGCGAGTAGTACATAATTGAATATTCTGAATTTCAGACTCTTTCCTTTTTTCTTATTTGCTTCCATATACTCAGATGTTTCCTATTGTTCGTTGTAATTTATAATATTGGTAGATGATATTGATTTTGGCATTAACCACTTGCAGTTCCGCATTCAGCTTCGTATTGGCTGCATCCAGAATTTCAGTGATCAGTACCAGACTGTTCAGGTAACGGTTGTTGACGATGCGATAATTCTCCGAAGCCAGTTGCAGGTTCTTCTCAAACACTGCCAGCTTTTCGAACGATTCCTTATATTTAGTGGCATCGGCATGGATGGCCACTTCGGTATGTTCTGTCACTATCTCGCGTGCTTCGAGGGCGATTCCCTGTTGTGCCTTTGCCAACCGGACATTCTTCTTCGTTTTGAAAAGCGATGAGAGATTGTATTTTAATCCCACACCCACGTACCAGTAGTTGAAGTTCTTGTCGATAGGTGGGACTTCGATCAGTATCGGTCCGTCGAAGTGGTTGGCCGCCACAATGGCAACTGATGGCAGGTAATCGGCCTTTGCCAATTTCACCCCTTTGTCGGCAATCTGTACCTGAGTTGAGGCGGTCCTCAATTCCGGCAGATGAAATTCGGCGGTCAGCATTAGTTCCGATAGTGCCCCATCGCCCGTCAGTTCCATGCCGAGAATATTCGGATCAGGCTCGATGGCCGTTGTAGCAGGCAGCCCCAGTGTAGTGATCAGTTGGTGATTCAGGATATCACGGTTGTTGTCGATCTCAATCAACGCCAGTTCATCGCTTTGCAATGCCAGCTCGTGGCGGGTGATGTCGTTGTTCAGCGCCATGCCCTCCTGTTGTTTGGCTTTGATCTGCCGGATGAGTAGTTGTGTCTGCTCGATATTCTTGACATATACCTCCCGTTGATTCTTCAACTTGTACAGGTTGAGATAATGCCCGGTGAGCAGAAAACGAACATCCATACGGTTGCGCTCGTAGTCCAACTGCGCCAGTTGCTCTTCAAGTTTCGCCTTGGTTATGCTGTTGCTGATAGCTCCTCCGGCAAATACCACCAGGGAAGCGTCGAATGCAAAGTTATTGCCGAAGTGCGGCATCTCTGCCCGCATGCTGTTGCCCAGATCCCGGTCGAGCATTGTTCCGTCGCCTATATACGAAAAGGAAAGAGATGCATCGATAGAAGGCAGGCGCGAATTGCGCACTACACTTGTCGCCCTCCGGGCTGTTTCCACTCTTATAGCGGATAATTTCAATTGTTTACTGTTTTCTTCTGCCAGGCGGAACACTTCATCCAGTGTCAATACACGAATAATCCGTTCCTGGGCAGACATACGTTGAACACACAGCAGTACACACACCGCTGTGAGTAAATAGAGTCTACTCATATCAGTTGATTAAAAAATTAGAATGTGATGATAGGGAATTATCTTTCAGTGAAATAATGCGAGCGCCGACATCGGGACGATTGCCAGCTAATGCGTGAAGGTAGTTTGATAAATGCGATGTAAGTGCCGTTCGGCAATAGTAATTGAATATTTTCTTGCATGTATGGTAAGGAATCTCTGTATAAGATTCAGGCTGCAAAGTAACGGAATAAAACAATCACTTGTAACCCTGCCGTTTTGTTAAAGAGATATAAAAATGAGCGAACGAGGGACCATTGCATGTCCACTCGTTCGCTCATTGTAATTATGCTGCAAATGCAGTACCGGAGGAAGGATTCTATTTAACCCACCACTGTATAGCAGGGTTACCATTAGCCCATTCGTTGAACTTCGGATAGGTGACGAAAATCTCAACGGATTCCGGTTTCAGATTCAAGTTCCAGATACTGCTGTTGTTTCCGTCGGCATTCAAATGAATGGCGAAAGGATAGAAGTCATTGCTTCGGTAGTAAGTGGACGACCCGTTGGACGAATCATTGACTGTACCGAACATCGTGGCGCAATACCCGGCGCCAACCGAAGTGGGTGCATGGTCTATCAGGTGGACCTCTTTCGTCCTATTGTTGGAATAGAGGAAAGGATTCGTGTAAGGACCTATTTGGCTTCCATAAGCCGGTATGCTTTGGATAACGGTCTGAGCATATGGAATGGTTACAGTGAAAGTCACCTTCTCGATATCCATGGTGGGCATATCCGGAGCATTGACCGAACTGATACCCAGTTCTTTTTTTGCATCGTCAAATACATAGATTATGTACTTGCCGTTGCTGCCTTTGGTTACACTGGCTTTCTGCGGTGCTGCGTCGTTGCGGGCTATGGTGATGTTGTTCACATCGGCATCATTGTCCAGCGCCACTTCGTAACCGAAACCGTTTCGGTAATTAGCACCCGACCAGGTTAACTCAAACGCATCGACGATGCAGTTTTTCGTATAAGCTGTTGTGATCACCTGATTTGCTCCGGCCGACCGGGTAGTCTTCTTCAAGTGTTTCTGAGTCGATGTATAGCGTACCACCATGTCGTTCATGTCGTAGTCTCCTTGTTGCGGCCAGCTATCCTCGAATGCCAGAATACCTCGGGTCGTGGCATCGACCACTTCTTCGGTTTCTTCTTGTATGTCAATCGTGGTTTCCACTCCGCTTACCTGGAATACCAGATCGTTGAAATCTTTATCGCCACTGAAACCGTTGTCCTCAAATCCCAGTACCACCCTGTAGTCGCTACTGTTTGCCGCATTGGGGAAGTAGGTGAATGTAGATGTCCATCCGAAAGCAACCTTATTCTGTATCGTTGGCTCATCGGCGATCGGGGTAGAGTAGTGCGGATAGCTCGTATAGTCGTGGGTGAACGCCTTGGTATAGAGTGCAAACCCTATTTTGGTTCCTTGCGGCCAGGTTTCTCCGAATGATCCGTCGGGATTGATGTATTTCAAACGTACCTCTGTTCCGTTTGCCAGATAACCGTTGTTCGAACCGTATGGACCATACGCATCTTGCGGAAGTGCATTGGCAAAAACTACACATTTGTGTAGTCCCGTGATGTATTCCGGGGTAAGGGTTGCATCGGCCGGATAACAATAGTAAGCCAAGGTGCTCTGGCAGGAAGTATATCCTGTGATGAAAGTCAACACTACTTCGTTGTTGCTCCCTTTGGTGATGAGGTCGGTGGCATAATCCTGCCCCATCAGGTAGTTGGTTGGCGTCAGTCTTTCCTGGAAAACTGCCGAAACAGTAGTCCTGGCTACGCTCAACTCACTGCTGTTCATTGTGGTAAAGTAAGCAGGCAGAATGGCGCCGTTGCTACTCCAGGTGGCTGATGTGCCGTCGTCGGCCATGGTCCGCAGTTTGAGACTTTCCGGTAAAGAGAACGCACGGGTGGTCGTTGCTCTGCTTAGTACCGATTTCTGTGTATTAGTATCAGCCGAAACGACCAGTGTACCTCCGCTTACCGTACCTTGAAGGATACGTGGAGCCGCCAGATATGCCGTATAGATATATGCTTCATTCATCGATGAGGGTAACATCAGCTTTTGGTTGTATGTACCATTGGCGTCCGTCAGTCCTGTAGCTACAGGTGTTACATCTTCCAGTTTGACGAGCATGCCGTCAATCGTCGTGTAAGGATTCTGATCATAGATTTGGAAAAGAATCTGTGCTTTCATAGCGTAGTCGATCTTTACACTCGTTTCATTTGTTGTGGTAAAGTCGAAGAAATGATCCAGAAGCTCTTTGTCTTCCGGTTCTACATAATAGTCTTTGTTCATGCATCCGGTAAATAAGGGGAGCATGGATACACAAAAGATTGCAAATAAGGAATTAACTGTTTTGCGCATAATATAGATGGGTGTGTTAGTTTTACTACGCAAAAATAAACGAATTTTCCTTCAATATGTAATTGTCTTAAATTCGGATCACGTTTTTATTAATAATATGAAAAAAAGAATACGGAGGAGAATGAAAAACGCCCCATCCATGTTGAAGTCAGCATGAATGGGGCGTCTGAGGCTCGTCGGAAAGTGAAGTCCGGGAATAAATCCTACAGTAGGCTATGGGCTTGTGTCATGTCCGATCTTATTGTTCCGTCTTGATGGTAATCTTTCCGGTCTGTAAACCTTTGGCTTTGGCTTCGAATACGATATCGCCTGTCGCTTCACCCGCTTGCACGATGGCAGTGAGCTGACCGCTAAAGGCATGCATCTGTGGCAAGTGGAACAAGTCCAGGCAGGCGGCATCGCCATTGGCGGCAGCTCGGTATTTCCCGGAACCTTTCACGGTGAAGTTCACTAGCCGGCCGTCGGTGGGACAGAGGTTACCGTCTTTATCCACTACGCTTATAGTGAGGTACGCCAGGTCTTTGCCGTCGGCGGTGAGTGTGGTACGATCGGCCCTCACTTCCAGGTGGTGCGGCTTGCCGGCTGTACGTACTGTCTTCTCCTCGACTGTGTTTCCGTTCTTGTCGTATGCCACTACCTTTACTTCGCCCGGTTCGTACACCACATCCATCCACATCAGGCGGTAGCGTTGTTGCAGCGCCAGTTTATCGTCGGCTACAGCTCCGGTTTTGGGAGCCTGAACGGTTGATGCAGGAGCAGAAGCTGCTTCGGCCTTGCTTTTCTTGCCGTAGCTCTTTCCGTTGACAAACAGTTCGGCGCTTGGGTAATCAGTATATACGAAAACCGGTGTGACTTGTCCTTCGCGGCCTTCCCAGTTCCAATGCGGAAGCAGGTGCAGGGTGTGCGATTCCTTGTTCCACAAACTGCGGTAGAGGTAGAAACGATCTTTAGGCAGACTGGCAAGGTCGATAATACCAAACAACGAACTATGGCTGGGCCATGCGTCGGTATCATAGGGCGAAGGCTCGCCCAGGTAGTCGAATCCCGTCCACACAAACTGTCCGATGGTCCATGCATGATCGTCGGCCAAAGCAAAATCGTCGTCGGGTAGGTTCGACCACGAACAGTGTTCCAGGTCGTATCCCGAAGACTGATGGTCGTCGTACTTGGCATCACCACGCTTCTGGGCGGGGAACTTGTACACCCCGCGTGAGCTGACGGTAGAAGCCGTCTCCGAACCAAGTACAATGTTCTGTGGTAACAGATCATATGCCTCCTGATAGCGATGTGCCCGGTAGTTGAATCCCGGCACGTCGATCATGGCGGCGAAACCATTTGCCAGCACACAACTTACCTGATCCATGCCGCACGTCACCGGACGGGTGGGATCTTCGCGGTGACAGATGTCTTGCAGGAACTTGGCTACCTCATATCCTTTCGGACTGCACTGGGTAGGTACCTCGTTGCCGATACTCCACATTACCACCGAAGCATTGTTGCGGTATTGGTGCAGCATGTTTACCATGTCGCGTTCCGCCCATTCGTTGAAGTAACGGTGATAACCGTTGTCGCACTTGGCGATGTCCCATTCATCGAACGGTTCGAGCATCATCATGAAGCCCATCTCGTCGCAAAGCCGTACCAGTTCCGGCGCCGGCATGTTGTGTGCTGTGCGGATGGCGTCGCAACCCATGTCCTTCAACAGGGTAAGCTGGCGGCGAAGGGCGGCGGTGTTGATGGCGGCACCGAGCGGACCGAGGTCGTGGTGGTTGCATACGCCCTGGAACTTGCGGAGCTGCCCGTTGAGGAAGAATCCCTTGTCGGCGACGATCTCTATACTACGGATGCCGAAGCGGGTGGTGTATTCGTCTACTTGCCGGTCGCCTACGTACACTTTGGATATGGCGGTGTAGAGCGAAGGAGTTTCGGGACTCCAAAGTTTTGGCGCATCGACAATGAAATTCTGTTCGAACGGCTGGTTGTGGTTGATCTTCCGGGTATTGTCTTTCGCCGCCACTACTTTCCCTTCCGGAGAGAGGATGTCGGTTGCGATGCGTATCTTCTCATTTCCGGCATTCTCTATCGTTGTCTTCAGGCAGACGGAGGCGAAGGCGGTCGATACGTGAGGAGTAGTAAGCTGCGTACCCCACACCGGAACGCTGATCTTCTCGGTAACCACCAGATGCACGTTGCGGTAGAGTCCCGCTCCGGGATACCACCGTGAAGACTGCGGACGATTTTCCAATCGTACTGCCAGTACATTCTCCCGGCCATCGGTATTCAGTAGGGCAGTCACATCGCAGTGGAACGAGTTGTATCCGAAAGGCCAGAAGCAGGCTTCTTTTCCGTTGACATATACCTGGGCTTCGCTCATGGCGCCGTCGAACACAAGGGTTACTTGCTTGTCTGCCGGCGCATCGAAACGGGTGCGGTACCAACCGATGCCAACGTAGGGCAATCCACCCGTGCGTCCGGTCTTGACAGAAGCTTTCTTTTCGAAGTTCTGCGTTACGGCTACGTTTTGCAGGTCGTTGCTACGATCGAACGGACCGAAGATGGCCCAGTCGTGTGGAATGGTAACGGATTCCCATTTCGTGTCGTTGAACGAGGGAGATACCGCTTCGGGGAAGTCGCCTTTGGTGAACTTCCAGTTTTTCTCGAGTAGTGTCTCACTGCGTTGTGCTTGCAACGCAGTGCTACCCAGGAGCAAGAGGCTCCATACGGCGTACTTGAACATACAATTCATGAGTTAGTAGTTATAAAATGAGCGAATGGATGACAAACTTTTGGATATGCTAGTTGAATGCATCCAATGCTACTGTTGGCTTACCTTTCGTATCAAAGGCCCCGAGTGTATAGCCGTTCCAACCGGGAGATGCTTGTGGCTCCCAATAGAACACACCCAGGCATTGGTTTCCTTCGATGGCTTTCGACTGAGCGATCAGGTCGGTGAGGAAACTTTTACACGCTTCGGCCTCATCCCACGGCATACCTACTTCGCATACCATCACTTCCTTGCCGTACCGGCTGATCATGTCTTTCATGTTATCGATGCATTGGCTGTTCAGTGACGACCAGTTCTCGGAGGTAGGATAGAGCGACATGCCGATCACATCCCATTTTCTACCGTTGCTTTTCAACCCGTCGAAGAGCCAGCGATACAGACTGTTGTCATATCCATTGGGCAAATGTACAATAACTTTTGCATTGGAGAAGATATCTTTGACAGCATCGTAACCTGAGTTATTCAATTCCGTATAATTCTTCATACTGGTGGATGCTTTTCCATCGTCCCAAAGCATACCGTTGCTGGTTTCGTTGCCCACTTGTACCCATTCCGGAGTGATACCGTTGTCTTTCAACGCTTGCAGTACCTCCCGGGTATGATTGGCTACGTCCACTTTCAAGTCTTCGAATGAGTCATCCGTCCAGGCTGCCGGTTTTGTTTGTTGTCCCGGATCGGCCCATGAGTCGCTGTAATGGAAGTCGACCATGATTCGCATACCGAGTGAATGTGCCCGCCAGGCTTTGGCCAGTACATCGCTTTTGTTGCACCAGCCATCGAGCGGGTCTACCCATACCCGCAGGCGAACGGAATTCATACCCAGCTCACGGAGCAGTGACAGGCATTCCGTTTCCCGGCCGTTAGCGTTGTAGAACTTGCTTCCCGATTTCTCCATCTGGGTCACCCAACTCACGTCGGCACCTTTGGCAAATCCGGTCATGTCGTAGGTCGGAGGTTCCGGAAAATTCGGTTTATCCTCATCGGTGCAGGCCGATAAGCCTGTTAATATCAGGCTTGCGGCGAATAAAAAGTATCTTAGTTTCATAATGGCTATTCTTTTATAATATACATACTAGGGAATGAAGCTGAATGTTCCGGCAGGCAAGTTCACGGTCAGTGTATATGTACCCGGAGCCAGTGCGGCATCGTCCTTAAGGTCACTTCCGTTGAAGTACAATTTATCTTTGGATCCGCCGAAATGCGGCGCCCAGTCATTGAACGGGTAAATCTTAAAGCCCCATTCCGAGACCTGTGTGATGGTGACGCTGATAGCATATACCCCCGGTGTGCCCGTTGCCGGTATCGGGGTGAGGGCTGCCCAGTCACCGTTCAAACCGGAATAGTAAATATTGTCTCCCAGAGCAGTAGACTTGTAGGTCATGTCTTTGGTCGATGCCTCGATGAGGTACACACCCTCAGCGGGAGCCGGGATATTGTCTGAACCCGCCCATTCGAGCGTTCCGTTTGTGGCATCGCCCGAAGCGAAGGTGTACATGTCGGTCCAGTTACCTGCTTCTGTAGCCATCTTATATCCCCAGTTCGAGTTTGCATACGCTACACCGGCATACGCCAGTTTGTCTTCGTCGTAAAGTCTGATAAACTGATCGAACAACCAAGCGTTATTGGGTGTGACGACATCGTTGATACCCGGCAGATACAGTTCCGTAGGCGCTTTTTCTTCCTCTACCGATCCTTCTACCGCTGTGCATGTCCATGCTTCCGGGTTGCTGAGGTCGAGTATCAGTGTATAGTCGCCCGCACCGGCTACCGAGATGGAAATGTTGCCGGCTACTTCTGTCAGCGTGATGTTTTCCCCATTTTGGGCAAAAGCCACCGGTGTGTTCGTTCCTCCTCCGTCGCCGGTAGAGTAGTCGTATTGCGTACCTGTTCCGCTGATTTGTATAGACATGTTGGCCTGAGTGGCAGTGAATGGAAGCAGCCACTTCACCTCCTGACGGTTGAATGTCATCTCTCCCGTAATGCCACCGCTTACGGTGAGTGCCGGGAAGTATAAAGCTGACCATTGTTTCTTCACGGTATTGACAACTGTATAATAGCACCCTTGCGGTTCCGGGAACCAGCACTTCCACATATCACTGGCGGTGGTGATGACAAACGCACCATCGGTGGCCGAGTTACCCCATACACTACCGTCGCCTTCCTGTAAGAGGAAGTTGTACCAACCCGTCACACCCATGAATCCGGAGTAGATGCCGTTCCAATCGGGAGAGGCAAGTTTCCAGCCCGTATCGATTTGGTCTTTGTCGAGGATGAAGCCCACACCCATATCTATTAAATAAGGTGTGACATTTACTTCTACCACGTTGCTGTATACCGGCTCTATGTTGCTGCCCACAGACGACTTGATGCGGAAGTAGATCGTTGCGGCGGTTTCGGGTTCCATCTTTAGATTCTTGGCTACCGTGTTCAGTTCCGAACCGGTGTAGGCTCTCGAGGTAGAAGCCTCGAGCGATTCGACTACCGTGGCAAAGTTGCTGCTTGTCGAAGCCTGTATGGTATTCGAAAGCACATTCGGTGCGCTCATGGTCGGGTTGCTGACTACCAACGTGCTGTTGTTCCACGCCAGTGACAACACGATTTGCTTGCTGTTTTCCATGCTCAGCACCACGTTATCGGTGGTAGCCATCAGTCCGGACTCTTCCAGTCCACCGAGGTATATCTTGTCTCCGTCTTTCTCGCAGGCGGCAACCAGTAATGTGGCGCACAAGCTGAGGAGTATTCGTTTTATTGTTCTCATAACTGTGTATATCGTTTAAGTGCTTAATAATTTTCGTTCTTCAGGTTCGGATTGGCAGTGAGATCCGTTGCCGGGATGGGGTAGATGTTGTACTTCGCATCTACGGCTCTTCCATCTTTCACGCCGCCTTTCCATTGCCACAGATAGTCGGAAGTGGTGAACCGGTTGTAACGGATCAGGTCCGTACGGCGGGTACCTTCCCAATAGAGTTCCCGGGCACGCTCGTCGAGGTAGAAGTCGGTTGTCAGATCGGCAGCTTTCAGCTTGCCTTCCGCTTCGTACTTGTCGCCGTAAGCACGTTGACGCAGTAAGTTCATATAATCCAGCGCTGTCTCCGCAGAACTTCCTTTTCCGCCGCGGGCAACCGCTTCGCCGAGCATCAGGTACACCTCGGCCAACCGGAACATCGGGTAGTCCGTGTTCACTCCTCCGTCTACGGTATTCGAAGCTGCTTCGCCCGCATCCGTCAGGTTGGTCCACTTCGACACAAAGTAACCGTTGCTCTGATTGTCGATCACATCTAATGAAAGGGTTTGTCCTTCGGTGAAGAACATGCCGCGTGCGTCTGAGGCCTGGAACTTGTTGGGCAGTTCGGGGCGTGCACGGAACATACCCCATCCACTGGTCACACCGTAATCCTCGGGCTTTTGATAGGCCGACTCGTTGCTCACTTCACCGCAGATGATGTAGGTAGTAGCTCCCCACGAAACGGTGTGTACGGCATCTACCGGCAGCGGGAAGATAATCTCGTTGGTACGTTTGTGGTTGTCCGCATTGAACAGTTTGGCGTAATCGGCTTCGATGGAGTACCCTCCTTCGGTGATCACCTTGTTACAATATGTGATGCATTCGTCGTAACGGGTTTCATTGATATACACCTTGGCGTTGAGGTACAGCTTGGCAAGCAATGTCCAGGCGGCGGCTTTCGAGGCGCGTCCGTATTCCACGTTGTTCTTGTCGAGCATGTCGCCGGGGATAGCTTTCAGCTCCGATTCGATGTATTCGAATACGTCTTTGGCTTCGCGGCGAGGGGGAATGAATCCACCCACCGGATCATTCTCCGTGACGAACGGAATGTTATGGTATAAGTCGAGTGCGTGATAGTAAAACAGGGCGCGAAGGAAACGGGCTTCGGCACGGTAGTGACGGATATCCGTTTGCTCGGCTTCGGTGAATTTGCTAATCTGTTCGTCGCCGGCATTGCGGAGAAACTCGTTGCACAGGGCGATGTTATAGAAAATACGGTAATACATATCGGCCACCCACGTGTCGTTGGCATCCCAGGAGAGGTACACCAGGTCGGTTGCCTTGTCGCCTTCGAGCCAGGTCGGTGCAATTTCGTCGGTTCCGAATTCCTGTAGGTTGAAGAAGCAACGCATATAGTCTTGCCCGTTGTTGCTGCTCAAATCTTCCTTCCCGCCACCTTTTTCCTGTCCGTTGATGACGAATGCCACATAAATCTTACCCAGCACAGTTTTGTAATTGGCTGCTTTGGCATATACGGTACCGGAGGTGGTCTGTGCATGAGGCGTTTGGTTGAGGTCGTCCACGCAGGCGGTGAACAACCAGGTACTAACGATGAGTACGCTATATAGTATCTTTTTCATTGTAATGCGATGTTATGAGTTAGAATTCAAATCCTACACTGAGCGAATAGGTACGCGGACGGGGGTAGAACGACGCGTCGATGCCGTTGGGCACTTCGGGGTCTACGCCGGTGTACTTCGTCCATGTAAATACGTTCTGTACCAGCAGGCTGGCGTTGAGGCTGAACCACTTGCTGATGCGACCGAAGTTATATCCCAGTGACAGGTTGTCCATTTTCAGGAACGAGGCGTTCTCCACGTAGTAGTCCGACCAATACTGGCGGTTCTGGAAACCGGTATTCAGGTAGCTCTTAGAGAGGTTGTTCAGCTGGTACGAGTTATAGCTTACCGTGCTCCAGGCACCACTGTTCATTGCCGTGCCATTGTACACATAGTTGCCCACGTTGGCGCGGAAGCTCATACCCAGGTTCCAGTTCTTGTAACGCAGTGAAGTGCTGAGTCCGTAGATAAAGTCCGGAGCGGGCGAGTGATAACGGTACAGGTCGGCTGAGTTGATCATGCCGTCGTCGTTCAGGTCGGCGTACGCTCCTTCGATGGGTTTGCCGGTCTGTTCGTCGTACAACTGATGGTATACATAAAACATGTACGGTGCATATCCTTCGCTCAGTACCTGTAGTTGCTTGCTGTCCACCGTCGGTCCGACGAGGGTATTGGTACTGGCTCCACCTTCTACCAACGAGAGGTTCTTCACCTTCATCTTCTGCCAGGTCAGGTTGAAACTCAGGTTCCATTCCAGGTCTTTCGTGCTGATGGGAGTGGCGTTGATCGTGGCCTCGATACCATGGCTGTCCACATTGCCTACATTGGTGAGCGACTTTTTGGCAAAGGTGGTTCCGGCGGCTGCGGGTACTTCGGCCAGCAGGTTCTTGGTCTGGCGGGTGTAGTAGTCGAAGCTACCGGTGATGCGGTCTTTCAGGAACCCGAAGTCGAAACCTACGTTGTAAGCAGTGGTTGTTTCCCATTTCAGGTCGCTTACGTAGTCTTCCGGACGATAGGTATAGTAGTACGCATCGCCAAATTGAGCCTGAGCGCCGTCCTGGCTATATGTATATTTAGGCAGGTAGTTGTAATTGCCGATACCATCCTGCTGACCGGTGATACCGAAGCTGGCGCGCAGCTTCAGGTTGCTCAGTACGGGGTTGTCTTTCAGGAACGCTTCTTCCGTAACTCTCCAACCCAGGGCGACAGAGGGGAACGTACCCCAACGGTTATCGGGATTGAAGCGGGAAGTACCGTCACGCCGCATGGTGGCGGTGAGTAGATACCGCGAATCGTAGCTGTAGTTCAGACGAGCGTAGTAAGAGAGCAATACGTGGCGTTGGTCGTCGGCAGCGTTGGTCTTTTGCGATTCACCTTTGGTGTTTAGCTCCATGTATTCGGGGGAAGTGCTCTTCCAAAACTGATAGTCGTAACCCACGGTAGCATCGAAGCTGCTTTTGATCGATTCCACGTATTTATTGTAATTGAAATAAGTGGTGAGCAGGCGGTTGCTGTTCTTCTGCGGACCGTAACTGTAGTTGCGACCGTATGTGGTATAGTACTGAGTGGCTTCGGCGGGAACGTACACCGTACCTTTTCCTTGTGCATAGTCGTAACCGATGGTGCCGTGAAATCTCAGTTCGGGCAGGAAGTGCATTTTATAATCTACATCGAAGTTGGTGATGAGACGGCTTACTTTACTGTGTGCATCGTACTGCTCCACCAAACCGCGCGGATTGCGTACGGCAGCATTTAC
The DNA here is from genome assembly GCA_031554635.1 of Bacteroides sp. GTDB lineage: Bacteria > Bacteroidota > Bacteroidia > Bacteroidales > Bacteroidaceae > Bacteroides. Next base: position 220,887 of record JAVBVD010000004.1, on the reverse strand, counting down.
CGGAAGGTTCGAGTTGTCGATCACTTCATTATAACCGCCAAACAGGGTGTTGCCCGAATATACAGGCAGGGTGGGGTTGAATACGGAAGCAGCCCAGATGGCATCGGTATTGGCAAACTGGTTGTCGTTGTACGAGCCTTTCAGGTTGAGGTTGAATTTGAGGTAATCCTTGAAGAAGGAAGGCGAGAGCGACAAGCTTCCCGTCAGGCGTTCGGCATTGTCCTGTTTCAATAGACCGTCCTGGCTGTAATAACCCACGGAAGCCCGGAAGGGAAGCATTTTAGCAATGCGTCCGGAAACACTCAGGTTATTGTCCGTACCGTATGCGGCCTGGTATATCTCATCGTTCCAGTTGGTATTGTCGGTACCTATCAATGCTTTCTGCTCGTCTGTACCCCGGCTGTTGATTACGTCGATAAACTGATTGCGGTTCAGCATCTCGGGCATCTTAGTCTTGGTTTGTACCGAGTTGGTAGAGCTGAAGTTAATCTTAAGACGGTCGCTGTTGCCCTTCTTGGTAGTGATAATGATAACCCCGTTCGAGGCGCGCGAACCGTAGATGGCAGTCGATGAGGCATCTTTCAGAATGCTCATGCTCTCAATATCGTTCGGGTTGATAAGGCTGAGGAAGTTCCCTTTGTTGCCACTGATACCTCCTTGCTCCAAAGGTACTCCATCGAGTACGATTAACGGGTCGTTGCTGGCGTTGAGCGAGGCTCCTCCACGGATGCGGATGGTGCTTCCGGCGGTAGGCGAACCACTGTTCGACATAATCTGTACGCCCGATACCTTTCCGTTGATCAACTGCTCGGGCGAACTGATCAGTCCGGCATTGAAATCCTTGGCGCTTACGTTCGATACCGAACCGGTGAGATCGCTTTTGCGTTGCGTACCGTAACCGATCACTACTACTTCGTTGAGTAGCTGGGTATCGCTTCTCAGCACCACCATCATTGTGTTATTCGCGGGAATAGCTACTGTTTTGGTTTCATACCCTACATACGAGAATTGCAGTTCTTTGGTTCCTTGGGGAACGGTGATGATAAAGTTACCGTCCAGGTCGGAAATAGCTCCCACGGTGGTTCCGGCAACGAGAACGCTTACACCGATAAGCGACTCCTTGTTTTCGTCAATCACTTGTCCCGAAACTTTCTTCCCGTTTGCCTGTTGGGCAAAGAGCGGAAGTGTTCCTCCGATAAGCACGATGCACAGCAACCATAGTGCTGTGATGCGGCTTCGATTTAAGATTTTACAGTTCATACTTACTATTGTTTTTAGAAGATTATTTTATCTCATTTTTCAGAAAAACGTGAATGGATCTGTCACCTGTCACCTTTTTCGAGTTAATTTATTGTTTCTTAGTTATTTATGCTAGGTGATAGATGTTGCTTTTCTTTGTTTTATCTATCACCCCGATCTGTCATCTATCACCTCCGATATTCCATCTGTTGTCCGCTACTTTTGGAGCCCTTTTCGGATATCACCGGAGGTTTATTGTTTTTCATCCGAAGGGTATTATCTTTTCATTCGATGATTACTTTTTTACCCGGGATGCTTATGTCGGTTCACCTGGCTGGGCTTATGGTTTCAGCCTGGTGGGCCCATCGGCCCTCCAAGCAGGGCTCATCGGCCCACCCGGCGGGGCTTACCTGATTATCGGAGGTAAATGTCTAATCAACTGAATATAAATGTTTAATCCCCTGATTATAACTGTTTATTCTCCTGTGAATCCTTGTGTATTCTTCGTGATTGAATAAGAACCTCTAGGGAACTCTGTGTGACTCTGTGATGAAACCTCTATTCCAGCCAAATGTTCTCCAAACCGATTTCGGCCTTTTCGCCTTTCGCCCCATCGAAGGAAATCTCCAGTTGCTCTATCCGGCTTATTTTGAAAGGCAGTTGTATATCGGGTTCGAAGTACTTTTTCAGGAATACCGGATAGGGATGTGGGAGCAGGGCGGTAGCTGTTTGTTTCAGGTCGGTGAGGGGGATGCGGAGCATCGTATCGCCCGGTGCCGAGACTGTATAGGTGAATCCATCCGCTGTGAGGAACCCGATGCTCAGTTGGCGAGGAGCTTGTTTCAACATCACACAAAGGTGGGTGGCTTTGGATATCGCTTCCGGTCGGTTACTTACCGCTTGCTTTATATCTTTACGCAGGAAAAACCGGGGATTCTCTTCGCTGGATTCGAAGGAGAAGTACAGGGCGCTTCGTTCGGCGGGAGAATCATTCTCCACGCGACGCTGCATCCGGCACCATTCGGGCATGGCGTATTGCTCTACGCCGCTCCAATCATCGGTGACGGTAAACAGTGTTACGGGACTGCCCGGTACAACTACCTTCGTAGTGAAGTAGTTGTCCGTCGCATAATCCCAGTCGAGCGGATTGCCGGAAGTGCCGCCCGGAAAAGTCTGTTGTTCGTTGTCCCGGCAGACAACCATGTTATACCTGAAAATACCTCTTTTTACCTCATCGCCGGGTATGGTGGCGGTGTATGTGTAGCCTTCCGTGCGTGTCATCCGGATGTGCGGATTGCGGTCGTTCCAGAAGGAAATTTTATCGGTGTAAATGATGACGGAATCCGGTTGCGGCTGTCCGGCTATCTCTGCCTGTAAAATCAATGTTTGTCCGGCTTCGGCAACCTGGGCAGGTTGATGCATCACGTTGTAGGCAGTAGCCGGGGATATACCGGTTCCGGTAGAAGCCGATGCCGCCGGAGATGACGATGGTGCCGGCGCTGGTGCAACATATTCTTTCAAACGGATGTGCTGCCACTGAGATTCGGCTTGCCAGGTGTGCGATGGCTTTACTCCTTGTCGTTGCAATAGGTAGACACCGGGCTTCAACGCCTTGATGGTTCCTTGCGTGGCTGCATTCTGATAAGAATCCTCCTTGTTGTAGGAGTTCCCCTCGTTCAGCGCAGTCACCGTAAATGAATCACCCAGATCGGGCAGACGAAGCGTCATATCCCATGTGCCATACAGCGTGCGAACCACTTCCCGTTTCAATGACGGCTTGGCAAACGGATCGTTTACCACCACCGCATCGGGCATCACTTCGAGCCGCCACACACCACTTTCCAATCGGTCGATAAAGTAAGCGCCTGTACCTTCGTAACGTACGATCGGTGAGTTTCCGCATCCGGCTACCGACTGCAGCTCCTGCGGGCTGACAGGTTGTGTGGTGGTATGGTTCGAATGGTAAAACTTCTCCCCGCTGTTCATTTCGCTCAGATCCTGTGTGTAACTTACCCGGAACGCCCCGAACAAGGTATCGGCCGGATAGCTTCCGAACGATTCGCCGCGTTTCACGTTGCGTGCTACTTCGGCGGCAATCTTCATGCTGATGGCTTTGCCTGGTGTATAGGCCAGGTTGAGAAAATGTGTCTGGTATTCGGTGTTGGCCCATGCCATGTCGATGGGGTCGTAAGCAAACTGTGTGATCCATTGGAAACCGGTGCTGCGAAACGTACGGGCCATAGCTGGGTATAGATACGAATATAGAACATCAGCCGGATCGAATTCGTACACCAGGCGGGCTTTCTGTGCAAACCCTTTCACTTGATTGAACGGGATGTGGTAATTGTCTACATTCGGGAGGAAGTTGCCTGTGCGGGTGCGTCCGGCTACCAGTCCGGTGGGGTACCATTGGTACGTGGTTCCTTGTACGGCTGTTTGGTAGTATGCTTCCACCACTTCCTGGTTGTGGCTTACATTATAGAATACCGGTTTGCGGTTTCCTGCCTTTTTCAAAGCGCCGAGCATGCGGTCTATGTATGCCTTGGTGGCGGCAACCGTACCTGAGTGGCAGGGCTCATTGTTTATCTCGAATCCTACGATGTATGGATCAGACAGATAAGCTTGTCCGGTGTACGGGTTCACGTGCTTCACCAATGCGGCGATGTATCGTTCCTGGGCAGCTATCGCTTCCGGGTTGGCATGCACATCGCACTTATCATATAGGTAAGAGAATCCACCGGTGGGTTGGTTGCGTTCCGGATAGCCGTTGCCGAAGTTCGTTTGTGCCGTGATTACCACGCGGATGTCCCGTTCGCGAAGTTTGGCAATGAGGTAGTCGAGTAATTCCAGGTGATCGTTTTCTACTAAATTCCCCTTTTCATCGGAGATTTCCACATCCCATATATGAATACGGTACGCATTGAAACCGAGGCGGGCGAAGTGGTATACATCTTTGTCGATGGCCGCTTTCCGGTCCAGTCCCAGATAACTGATGGCGCGGTAGGCGTGTGCAAAGGGAACGGTGTAGTTCACCCCGTAGAAAGATGCCTCTTGTTTTGTGTCGCTCCAACGCATCACGCCATTGGCATCCACGTAAATGGTAGGTATGTTGGGTGTTTGTGTTGCAGACGGTGCATGCGTCTTGGCCGCGGCAACCAAGCCGAGCAAGAGACAAACGAAGGCGGTCAACTGTCTTTTCATGTTATTACAATTTTCTGGTATTGACAAAGGATTTTATCTGTTGGCAAAGATAGAGTGCCGCAGAGAGGTGTGAAAGCACGGATTGGACATAAAAGGATAATATTCGGACAAAGGTTGTTTTGGACAGAGTTTCAATAGATTTTTGTTTATACTAAAGCTCTATGGAGAGTATGCCAATTTGGAATACCCCGCCGAGTTATTGCTGCATCCACTGCTTGGGCGTCACCCCGAACTCTGCCTGAAAACATTTTGAGAAGTAGGAGTGATTGGAGTACCCCACCATATACATCACTTCGGCTACCGTGAAAGTATTTTGATTCAGCAGCATGGCGGCTTTCTTCATGCGGATGGACTTGATGTACTCCACAGGAGTCATGCCGGTGAGTTGTTTCAGCTTTCGGTAGATTTGTTTATTGTTGATGCCCGAGAGATCGCAGAGTGCATTTACATTCAGGTCGGAGTCCGAAATGCGTTCTTCGATGAGGCGGGTGATGGCGGCCAGAAACTTCTCGTCCTGCGAAGTGGCTTCGATGGCGGTAGGGGTAGCAATAACCTCCATGCGCGTTTTAGCTTCGAGTGTTTGCTTGGCCTGAATGAGTTGTTCCACACGTGAAATCAGAATATCGGGCTCGAAGGGCTTGGATATAAAAGCGTCGACATTGTAATGCATGCTCTCCAATTCCGTGTCTTTATCGCTTTTAGCGGTGAGCAGGATGATGGGTGTGGTCGATGTTGGAACATTCTTGCGGATGTGGCGGCACATTTCCATGCCGTCCATGATGGGCATCATCACGTCGGCTATCACTAAGTCGGGGTGATGTTCGAGGCAGAGATCTAATCCGGTTTTTCCATTATCGGCTGTGAGGCAACGGTAGCGGGTGTGGAATATGTCGACTATAAACCCGCTGATCTCCGGATTGTCGTCTACCACGAGTATCAGCGGATGGGTGTCGGTCGATGGATTTTCAACTTCGGAAACCCTCTCCTCAGATGCTTCCGGCGTAGTAGCAAGAACCTCTTCGCGTACGAAAGGCAAGGAGAGTACGATGGTGGTTCCACGATTCTCTTCCGACGTTACGCGGATGCTGCCCCCATGCAACTCTGTATAGGTCTTTACCAAATAAAGCCCGATACCCGTTCCCTCTTTCCGCCCGGCAGTTTGCGATGACTGGAAGAAACGCTGGAAGATGTATGGCAAGTCTTGTTTCGGAATACCCGTACCTGTGTCCGATACGCTGATCTCCAGTGTGCGGGCATCCTCCCGGTACTCCAGGGAGAGTTCAATGCTACCCCCTTGAGGCGTATATTTCGTAGCATTGGAAAGCAGATTGTTCAGGATCGATTCCCATTTGATGATGTCGATGTCGGCATACCATTTCTCTACCTGGCTTTGGAAACGATAGGCGATTCCTTTCTCCCGGCCCGCTTCCTCGTACATGGTAAATATATGGCGGGCAAAACCTACCAGTTCCGTATGCGAAAGAATGAGCATGGCGCTTGTGTCGCTATCCACCCGGTTGAAATCGAGCACCTGGTGGATGAGCGAGTTGAGCTGCATGGCGTTGCGTTGCACCAGCTCCAACTGTTTCTTCTCCTGCGGGTTCCTTACTTCGTGCAGCAGTTTGCTTACCGGAGCCACAATAAGGCTCAGCGGTGTTTTCAATTCATGCGACAGGTTGGTGAAAAAATCGATCTTCTGCCGTGATTGTTCCAGAATTTTCTCTTTCTCAATGCGCTCGTTCTTCAAACGGCTCTTCACCCGGAAGAAGTTGATGGTCCAGGCCACCAGGCTGACGAGCAGTAGCAGGTAAATACTTTTGGCCCAGAAAGTATAATACCAGGGCGGGTTGATGCGGATAGCCAGCACATGCATATCGGCCGACGGGTGTCCGTGGGAATCTAGCTTGCTGATGTTCAGGCGATAATCGCCGTACGCCAGGTTGGTGTATGAGATGCGGTTGGTGTTGGTGGTCAACAAGTTCCAATCACGGTCAATGCCTTCGAGGCGGTACACAAACTTACTTTTTTCTTCCTGCGAGTAGGGGAGATCGGATAGCTCGATAGAGAGATTGCTTTGCCGGTAGTTGAGCTCGATCTCCGTGGTGTACCGGATGCTTTGGCCGGGTAATACCAACAGTTGGTTGTTGACGTATAAAGCGGTGAGCAGGATGGGACGGCGATCGGTATTGCCACTAAGCACATCGGGTGAGGTGATGGCAAACCCGTCGACTCCACCGAGGTAGATCGTACGCTGTTCGCTGTCGAAGAACATACACGTGAAACGCTTGTCCGCCAGGTTCAGGCGACGAGCTTCCTGGGTCTGCTTGTCTACCACCCAGAAACCGTCGGCGGTGGAGATCCAGATATGCCCCCCGGCTTCCATCATGGAAAGTATCTCGTTATTGTTGAAAGCATCGAAGCGAAGGGTGCGTACCGTGCCGTCTTTCGGTGTGATGCGCATGACCCCTCCCCGGAAACCGCACCAGATGAAGCCTTCGCGGTCGCAGAGGATGAAGTTCGGCTGGCGGCCGTCGGTATACATGTTAACATCGAAAGGGGTGATCTTCCGGGTGCGTATATCGATCTTATCGATACCGTTGTTATAGAGCAATACCCATACGTTTCCCTCGCGGTCGGGTGCCAGTTGGTTGACGAACATACCCGAGAGTCCGTTACGGGTGTTGAAGTTGTACTCAGCTACGTAATTCCCTGTAGTGCATTGCATGAGCTGTTGCTTGTCGGCCACAAAGACACCGCCCAGGCAGGTGGCTATCCAGAGTTTGTCGCGGTCGTCCTCCAGCAGGTGATAGGCCCAGTTGGCATTGTAGGTACCGGTACTGTCGATGATGCTGTAGTGTGTGAACTGCCGTCGGGTGTAGTCGTACTGGTTCACGCTACCGTCGGTGGCAATCCAAAGCTGCCGGTCCTTGTCTTCGTAGATATGGCGAATACGACTGTGTGAGAGCGGATAATGCCGGTCGCTCATCTTATACCAAAGGGCATCGGGGCGATCGACTGCGACATTCTGAAAACGAATCAGCCCGTTGGTACCGCCAAACCAGTAATAGCCGCGCGAATCTTTGAACAAGGAGTAAAACTGATTGCCGTCGCCCGTGCCGGTAATCTGCGAGATGGGTACGTAGCGGTAGGCGCTGTTGTTGCGTGCCAGCGATACACCGTTGTCCGTGCCCAGCCAGATGTTCTGCTCGCGGTCGGCAAAGATGCTCCACACGATGTTGTTCGAGAGCGATTGGGGATTACGCGAATCGTGCATCACATGTTGTGGTTCCTTCTCCGATCCTTGGTATACGTAGAGCCCGTTGTCCGTACCGGCCAGCAGATGTCCGTTGCGGTCGATGGCGAGCGACTTGATGGAGTTATCGTGAAAACCGTCTACCAGGAGGATGCGCTCATCGGCGGGAGTGTATTTCAGAAGATTTCCTTCCGTGCCGATCCAGATGCATCGGCGGACGGTATCTTCGAGTAGAGAGTTGACCAGGAGATTGCTCTTTTGCAGATTGTGCGGAAGTGTGATGCTGCGGAAGGAGTCGCTGGTGGGCTGGTAGTAGCAGAGCCCGTTGTACGTACCTATATAAATACGGTCGTCGTGTGAGCGGATGATGGAGTAGATGGTGGCATGCGGAAGAGTTGGGTACTGCTTCCGGTCGAATGTTTTCAGGGTTTTCGTGCGGAGGTTCCAAACATACAACCCGCTGAGTGTACCTATCCAGAGTTGTTCGCCTTGCAGGGCGAGCGCGCGTACATCGGTGAGTGGGTGCAGCGGAGTTCCTTCGGTGGTGTCGTACCGGTCGGTCCGGTAATTATAGATGAGCAGCCCGGCATCGGCTCCCAGATAGAGACGCGAATTGCTTGCTTTCACTCCGCAATAGATGCGGGAGTTGCTTCGGCGGTCGAATTCGAAATGAACTTGCGTGGAATATCCGTCGTAACTGTACAAACCTCTGCTCGAACCTATCCACATCATTCCTTCATCGTCTTGCAGAAAACAACTGACTGCCGAAGCTTCGGTATCCTGCCCGATATTCTCAAATAACTGATAGGCGGTATTTTGTCCGTGCGCCGTGTGGAGCAGGGTGAAAAGCAGGAGAATGATATGTCGGAATCGTTTGTGCATACGCAGTTCGCTTGAAGGTCGAGGCAAAGATAATTAAGATAAAGAAGAATCCGACCCAAAGCTTGCTAAAAACTTTGGGTCGGATCATCGAAGCAGAAAAACCGGCTGCGGTTTATTCTTTCAGTGCTTCCGCCAAGTCGATACCCAATGCGGCGGCTACACCCGTACCGTATCTTGTATCGGCTTTGTAGCAATTGCGCACGTGGCGTTGCTTGATGAAGAGTTCGGCATCGCCCATGGCCCGGCCGGTATTCTCGAACAGCAGTTGTTGTTCTTCGGCAGGCATCAGGCGGAACAGGTCACCGGGTTGGCTGTAGTAATCATCGTCGTACTCCCGTTCGTTGTAGTTGTACACATCCCCCTTAATTTTCAAAGGCGGTTCCTTCTTTTCGGGAGAGTCTTGCCACTCGCCGAAACTGTTGGGTTCATAACCGCGGGTAGCGCCGTGATTGTCGTCCACGCGCATCTGACCATCGCGATGGAAGGTGTGGAACGGGCAACGGGGCTTGTTTACCGGAATGGAGTTGTGGTTTACGCCCAGACGGTAACGCTGTGCGTCGCCATAAGAGAAGAGGCGTCCCTGCAACATCTTGTCGGGCGAGAGTCCGATACCCTCTACGGTATTTATCGGGTTGAAAGCCGATTGTTCTACTTCGGCAAAATAGTTCTCCGGATTCCGGTTCAGTTCCAGAATACCTACATCGTGCAACGGGAACTCCTTGTGCGGCCATACCTTAGTCAGGTCGAACGGGTTGAGGCGGTAGTTGTCTGCTTCTTCCTCGGTCATCAGCTGGATTTGAAACTTCCATTGTGGGAAATCGCCCTTTTCGATGCTGTCGAATAAATCGCGTTGATGCGACTCGCGGTCTTTACCCACAAGCGCTTCGGCTTCCTGATCGGTGAGGCATTTGATACCCTGTAGGGTCTTCAGGTGGAATTTTACCCAGATACGCTGGTTGTCGGCATTGAGGAGGCTGTACGTGTGGCTTCCGTAACCGTTCATGTGGCGGTACGAATAGGGAAGTCCGCGCGGGCTCATGGTGATGGTTATCTGGTGCAGCGCTTCGGGCAGCAAGGTCCAGAAGTCCCAGTTGTTGCTGGCGCTACGCAGATTGGTTTTCGGGTCACGCTTTACAGCATGGTTCAGATCGGGGAATTTCAACGGGTCGCGCAGGAAGAACACCGGAGTGTTGTTACCTACCAGGTCCCAGTTGCCTTCATCGGTGTAAAATTTCATGGCAAATCCCCGGATATCGCGTTCGGCATCGGCAGCACCCCGTTCGCCGGCTACGGTAGAGAAACGTATGAAACATTCCGTCTGTTTGCCTACCTGGCTAAAAATGGAAGCACGGGTGTACTTGGTGATGTCGTGTGTGACGGTAAACGTTCCGTATGCGCCCGACCCCTTGGCATGCATACGTCGTTCGGGTATCACCTCGCGGTCGAAATGAGCGAGTTTCTCAATCAACCATGGGTCTTGCATAACGATAGGGCCACGTTGCCCTGCTGTCTGTGAATTTTGGTTGTCCGCAACCGGACGGCCATTCGCGGCAGTAAGTTTGTTCTTTTCCATGTGTATATGTGATGTTTAGGACGGAGACATTCCGTCATTACATTTTATAACATATTTGGGCGGTAAAATGTTTTAGCATATAAGTAATAATCCGATTACAGGAAAGTCGGGACGGGTGGGTATAAAAAATTCCCGGTGGATGTGTTCGCACATCCACCGGGAATTGGTGTTTTTGAAACGGTAATTACTTAATGTACCATTTTGCATATGTTTGGCTGAATCCTGATTCTACCCAGCTTTTGTACGACGGATAAGCTACGTCAAGCGCATCACCTTCCTTTGGTATTCCGAAGTCTGTTACTTCTGCCAAGTGAATGGCCCACGGGTAGATAGCTCCTTCTTTTCCTACATAATAGATCTTCTGAGCAGGATTGGAGCAATCGTCCGCCGTACCAAAAAAGCTCATGTCAGCTGCTGCAGACGGCTCTTTCATCGGCAAGTGAACTTCTACTCCTTCTGCCGGAATAATGAAAGGATTGTAAGGAACCACTTTGCTTTGGAAATCTGCTTGTCTAAGCGCCTTGTCATTTCTCTGGAAGTTGATCACTACATTGAATTTATGGCTTTGATTGGGTTGGTAAGCCCGGATATAGTCAAATGCATTTTTGAATATGTCTACAACAAAACCAGTACCGTCTGCGCGTGGGGTCACTGATTGACCGTTGATCATGAGGCTAGTCACCTTAGTAGGATCAATATCATACTTGATAGAGAAACCATTATTGAAATTAGCTCCAGAGTGAACAAGATCGAATATGTCGTTTATACTGACTATACAGGTCCCAATGGAAGAGTATTCGTTGTAATAAGAAGTAACAGATTGATACTTGATAACAATATCGTTCATGTCATAATCTTTGGCAGCCGGCCAGTTGTCTTCGAAAGCCAATACGCCTTTCTTCTTTTCTTCTACAACGGTGATCGGGTTTTCTTCTTCGTCAATAACAACCGGAGGTTCGATGGCAGTTGTAGGATTGGATTTCATCATGAAAACCATATCATTGAAGTCATTGTCACAATTCTTGTTGTTCGTTCTCTTGGTGTCTTCAAACCCAAAGAATTTATAATTCTCATTGTTGAACTTAACAGAGTAGTACGTGGTGTGATCTCTTAAATTTTCATCCTCGTATGTATTCCAAGCTGCATGTGAATAATAAAAATTCTGAGCTTTGTTGCTGCTGGAGTTAAACGTTTGTGTGGCTTTGTCATAAATACCAGCGGCCAGGAACCAGATAATGGTGGTACCTTTAGGGAATTTGTCTACTAGTGTGCCCTTACTCTTATCGTAGTATTTCAATTTGAAAAGTTGTCCTGTGTTGATACCAGTCACACCTTTGAATGCAACAGGGTTGTTTTCCAAGCTGGCAAAGGGGAAGATAGTGATTAACTTCTCGTCGATTTGAGTCATGTCACTGGGGATGCTTGACTTAGGACCATCAAAACAGATGTATCCTAATGTATTGGTGAGAGAACAGTCGGTAATCAGGGGAGTGATCCATAATTCAGCGTCTTCCTGAACTTCCATAGTGGCTTCCTGAACGTATTTACTCTTGTTAGTTTCAAATAAAGATTTTCCATTCGGGAAAGTTGTTCTAACTGTGTAGTACAGCTCTAATGGTAAATTGGCATATCCGTCGAATGCTGGAGTGTGACGGCTGTCGACCGCGGGTGCATAAACAATATCCAGTTTCAGATCTTTGGTAGAACGAGTAGTCATGGCTGAAGTCGTGGGGATCAAAGTGCTGAAATCAACAGCTTTGAATGTTGCATAGCCATTGGATATAGTAGCGTGCATCAGTCTGGTGGCATACAAATCAGTGGAATAAGCATAGAGTTCCTTTACGTATCCGGGGATTCTTTTCATCATGTTGAATACTCCCGATTCGGCGATACCCGATGCAATCGGTTCGATGTCGGTACGAAGAGTGATGGAGCCATCGCTGTTTACAGTCATCGGATTTTCGCTGTACACGTCAAATCCATTGTTATACCCACTGGGTACACTGTACTGAATGGCAAACTGAACGTCTTGAGTAGTCGCAAAAGTTGCTAGCGAAGGAGTTTCTTGTTTGCTGGAATCATAGAGGTCTTTTTCCATACAAGAAGCCAGCGATAATGCGCCTGCTACTGTGCAGGCCATACATAAGCCAGAAAGATTAATTCTCATAATTTATAATCGTTTTTTAATAATGTTATCGTCGTTTTTAAATTGAATTTGAAAGTTGATACGTTTCTTTTCTTTAGCGGTTGCAAAGATAATAATTGTTTATAAAACTCCTTCTAAAATGTCTGTTATTTTTTGTGTATTTTTTTTCTTGTGTTTTGTTTATCTCTGATTTATAGTTATTTATCGTGCTTTGTTCTGTGTTTGCTATTGTGATTTGTTTGGCGGAAATGATTTTGATATTAAAATGGAGAATCAAGAGATTTATAGTTAGCTTTAGCTTCGTATTGGCGTCAGAAAGCTTATCTGTTCTATCCCTTTTTTAATATTCTGTTTTTAAAATGAGTATCGGACCTTTACTGCAAACTCATTTTTATAAGATACCCTGTTTAATAAGGGGAGAATGATTTCGCCGGAAAGCGTCAGTTTGGGGGTAATTGAATAGCCGGCTTCCACATCAACAGGTATGTCGAGGATTTCACTGTTGAAATCATACGTCCAGGTGGCGTAATAACCAAAGTACCAACGGTTGATCCACCAATCGATATTGGGAGCCATGGCCAGTACATTGGTACGTTGTATGCCGGCTTCTTTAGCTATTGTCGTCCGGTATTCCAGGCTGAGCAGGGTTGTACCTGTTACATGATCGGGGGTGCCCCGGAAATAGATCAGGCCGACGCCGGGGCGGATGTCCCATTTGTTGCCTCCTAACGAGTTGTCGGTGGCTGTATTCATGACTAATTCTCCACCGTAGCCCAGGAAAAGCTTATCGTGCAAGCGGTGGGCATGCACGGCACGAAGGTGGATATCGGATAAGCCGAAGACATCCTTTCCTGAAACATTGCTGTTGGCAAGCGGAACGTCAAGCCGGAAATGCCAGTTGTTCCAATACGTAGAGAACGCGCGGGCTACGTACGAATTGAAATACGTACCATCGTCATTATATACCCGGTCAAAACGTGGCTGTATGTAGAACATTTTGGCAAAGGGGTAGGGGAAGTATTCAACGGCACGACCCTGGACCCGTTGTTCGTTTTGCGCATGGAGCTGAGCCCCCGGTAATACTGCGCCGAGGCATGTCAGGAAAAGAAGAATAAAACGTTTCATATATAATAAGGTTTAGAGGTGACTGTGCAAACTATGCACTCATTAAACAATAATGGTAGTAGAAAGTTTGAGATTCTCGTTCGAATGTTCTATTTTTGCAGAAACAATACCTGAGGTCGCTCATAATGCTATCCATTTGATAGAAAATTCCAGTGCTTTAGGGTCAATATCCCTGAAATCTGTGGAAAAAGAATTAAAACTCTGTCTGGATAGCTTATGGTACTCCTTTTTTTACTACTTTTACCCAATTTTTAAAAAACAAAGAGAGTTATGGCAAAATTCTTAGAAGAAGTATCCAGAACATTTAGCGAGTATTTACTGATTCCAGGACTGACTACCAAAGAGTGTATCCCTCATTTAGTCAATCTGCGTACCCCTGTGGTGAAATTCAAAAAAGGCGAAGAGTCCGCTATTCATATCAACGTTCCTTTTGTTTCGGCTATCATGCAGTCAGTTTCTGATGACGGTATGGCTATTGCCCTGGCGCGTAATGGTGGACTGGCGTTTGTCTTCGGTTCGCAAAGCATCGAGTCGCAGGCTGATATGGTGCGTAAAGTGAAAAACTATAAATCAGGATTTGTAGTAAGCCGCGCCAACCTGACGCCCGAGCATACGCTCGCCGATATTATCGAGCTGAAATCGAAAACGGGTTTCTCTACTTTCGGAATCACGGAAGACGGTATGTCGAATGGCAAATTGCTCGGCATTGTTACCGGACGCGATTATCGTCCTACACGCGATGACCACAACCGGAAGATCAAGGAATTCATGACTCCGTTCTCCAAATTGATTTATGGCAAGCATGGTATCTCGCTTAAGGAAGCCAATGACTTGATTTGGGATAACAAACTGAATGCGCTGCCTATTATTGATGAAGACCAGCACTTGTGTCATTTTGTATTCCGTAAGGATTATGAGAGCCACAAGGATCATCCGCTGGAAGTACATGACGGCAATAAACGTTTAATCGTAGGTGCGGGTATTAACTCACGCGACTATACGGAACGTGTTCCGGCGTTGCTCGAAGCAGGAGCCGATGTGCTGTGTATCGACTCATCCGACGGATTTTCCGTTTGGCAGAAAGAAACATTGGAGTACATCAAGTCGACATACGGTGACAAAGTGAAAGTAGGAGCCGGTAATGTGGTGGATAGAGATGGCTTCATGTACCTGGCCGAAGCCGGTGCCGACTTTATCAAAGTGGGTGTAGGCGGTGGTTCTATATGCATCACCCGTGAACAGAAAGGTATCGGCCGCGGACAAGCAACTGCGTTGATCGAGGTGGCTGCCGCTCGTGACGAATACTTTGAAAAGACCGGTGAGTACATTCCTATTTGTTCGGATGGCGGTATCGTGCAGGACTATCACATGGTACTCGCCATGGCCATGGGGGCCGACTTCCTGATGATGGGACGTTATTTCGCCCGTTTCGATGAAAGTCCTACACGTAAGCTCCTGATTGGTGGTAACTACGTGAAAGAGTACTGGGGAGAGGGATCGAATCGTGCACGCAACTGGCAACGTTACGACATGGGTGGAAGCGAAACACTGAAATTCGAAGAAGGTGTGGACAGTTATGTACCGTACGCCGGTAAATTGAAAGACAATATGGAGATTACCTTGGGTAAAATCAAGGCCACCATGTGCAGTTGTGGTGTGACCAATCTGAACACGTTGAAAGCCAATGCTAAGATAACATTGGTGTCGGCAACCAGTATTGTAGAAGGTGGTGCGCACGATGTAATTGTGAAAGAAGCACGGTAACTTTATAATAAATCAAACAGAAGCTGTCATTGTAAAAAGATGACAGCTTTTTTTGTTTGCAATCCTTGAACTTTCAATCTGGTCTGATTTACATGTGAGGTAATGATAATTGTTCTTTTTTATATGCTTGGATTTGTCTGAATGTCCACTGAGAGGCTCTGAAAGGCTGTTTTTTATGATAAAAGCAATAGCATTTGTCTTGATAAATCAAAAAACTACCTATCTTTGTGCCAGAAATCAGTAAATAGAATGCCTACTACCAATAAGTAGAAGAGAAAATAGAATAGATAAATTATTGAAGGAAAGAAAAGCTTGATCGAATAAAGTGTTCCTTGGTAGATAGAACTTCATTATTGATTCTGTATTATATGCACAAATATCGTGAAGCGATAAATCGCTGAGATGCAAAGTACACACAGGTTGTGATTTTGGGTTTTGTGAAACAGACGAATGAATTTTAATTATAAGGACAATGCGAATCGAGTACTACTTAATTTTTGTTTTATTATTTGTGAATGTTATTGCTTTTGTGTTGTTTGGGATAGACAAACAATGGAAAAGAAAAGGAACAGGAAAACGTATCTCTGAATACTTTTTGCTATTCTGGTGCTTTGCCGGCGGTGCCTTAGGCGCATCATTAGGCATGAATGTCTTTAGACATAAGAACAATCGACAAAGATTCTTTGTCATGGTCCCCTTGCTTTTACTTTTTCAGATTCTGGTAGGAGGATATTTCTTCTTTATACGTATGTAACAGGCCCTTGTTAATTCATACCTTGCAGAATTTTATTGTATTAATAGAGTTGAAGCGATTTCTTCGTCTTCATGGCTTTCCGTATGTTCTTGCATACACAATGGATGGAAGGAATCTCGGACTCTGCACATATTTCCAGATGCAGACGAAGTTCTTCCAATAACTCCGGGACCGGCAGGCAGAGTTCGTATGCCAGTTTCATGCACAATGTTTTTACACCTGGCAGTTCGTCTTTGGAAAGCATGTGCTCCAGGCAAAACTCCAGAAAGTCGATACGCGGTGGGTTAGCTAGAGGTTGCCGGTAGAGGAGTGCGAGCAACAGGCGCCGTATGCCTCCGTGCCTACAGGTCAAGACCGTGTCGATCAACTCATCCTGTTTGGAGTACAACCATTGGTTCTCGTGGAGCGAGAAGTGCGTGAACGCCCATGCTGCCTGCCAGGCAACACCCTCGTTAGTGTCAGAAAGCAGTGTGTATAGCTCCTGTTTCAGCTCATCATTACCTTGTGTATAGTAAGTGATTTCGTGAATATCATCTATACCGATACGCTGAGAGAGTTTCGTCTTCAAATCCATGGGGCGTTGTTTTGTTTCTCCTCCAAAGATAGTGCATATTTCAGACACTGCAAGTGTGTCATCTTCTATTTATAGTCTAACCACTCTTCGGCTATTCTCTCTTTAAACCACGGGTCGCCGATTTCTTTCAGTTGTTTCCCCATTATCCGGCAAAGCTTCTTAAATACTTTCGGATAATCTTCGGGGCGGAGGTTATTCATCTGATAAGGATCGTTTTCGTCATCAAAGAAAAGCGTATTCTTTAATTGGTATGTTTTCGGATCGATGTATAGCGCTAATGTATAGCGGGCTGTTTTTATTCCCCTGGCATTGGGACGATAGGTTTGTATCAGTCCGTTTGCGTCTTTTTCTCCGTTCGTGTTTTGAAAATACAATGCACCGGCTGGTCGTTCTGTCTTGGCTTTGTTGCCTTGAGTAAAGATCGATGCATAGCTTTTTCCCTGTACTTCGGTAGGAATGGCTTGTGATAATCCCGACAAGGTGAGTAAGGTCGGCATAATGTCGGGAGTGGAGAGCAGCAGATTGTCTACCCGTGGCTGAATGTATCTGGGATAACGGACAATGAAAGGTACATTCATGGATTCTGAGTAAGGGGAGTTTTTGGGATCGTTGGTATGCTGGCTACACATGGTTTCTCCATGGTCGGAGGTAAAGACGACGATTGTTTGCTCATCCAGTTTCAAGTCTTTCAATGCTTGAAGAATGTATCCGAAAGCCCGGTCTACTCCGGTGACGGATGCAAAATAGTATGGGGCACAGCGTGCCTTGTCCATACTTGGATCGGCATTGGGGCGTACCAGAAGTTGGTCGATGGGTATGTCTTTGTATAAATTATAGTCCTCCTCCATGCAGTCGCGGAGCGATTGGTACGG
Source organism: Bacteroides sp. (assembly GCA_031554635.1). Taxonomy (GTDB): domain Bacteria; phylum Bacteroidota; class Bacteroidia; order Bacteroidales; family Bacteroidaceae; genus Bacteroides. Next base: position 203,504 of record JAVBVD010000004.1, on the reverse strand, counting down.
ACTGTGAGGCGGATTCATTCCCACCATGATGAAGAATGGCTTCCGGTTATCCCGTAGTCCTTTTTCATTCTTCAGGTAGGAAACAACCTCCCTGGCTTCGTGCAGGGGAGACCATTCCCGGACTTCATGCCGCTTGCCTTCCGTATCCCAGTAATGAGGTTGCTTGTGTACATCGAACGTGCCGTATGAATACCAATAGTTGAACCCGTGCCTGCGTTGGGGCGGAGTATAGGCATCCCATACGGGCCATCCTTTTTCTACGTACTCTCCCGGGTGTTCCGGATCGTTGGGAGTAGGGAAGTCGGCGTGTAGTTTGCCGAAATAAGCGCAATCGTATCCGGCCTTGCTGTACACATCGCTGATGCATTCTGCGTCTTCGTTCAGTGAACTGACCGGACGGGTAGAGTTGCAATTCAACGAAATGCCACTTCCGTCCATGTACATTCCGGTAAGCATCATGCCCCGGTATGGACTGCTCAGCGGACAGTTGCTCATAGCCGAAGATAATACCAGTGACTGACGGGCGAAAGCATCCAGATAAGGAGTATGCACCGGATCACCTTGATAATTGATATGTTGCTTGAATTCTTTTTCACTCCAGAACCCCATGGCTGCATTCCTGAATTGATCGGGGAATACATATATCACATTCGGAAGTGATACCTGTTCTGTTGGGAGTGTTTTGCAACCGGTTACAGAAAGCAGACTCAGGCTGCCAAGCAAAAGATGAGAGGGCTTATTCATAGATTATACTTTTCAAAACTAGTTGGTTACAAAACTAGTGATATAATCTTTAACCGGATAACACAAATCGTCCGCTTAATGTCTATTATCGTACAAACGATGCCTTATTGAATAACTTGGCTCTTTTGATAAAAAAGAACCGCTATACTCCAAGTGGCTATAGCGGTTCTCTATGTTTTTGGTTAGTCTTTCAAGGCATTGCAGATGTCTTGATTCACCTTCCGCAATCTTTGTTCATCCAGTTTGATCACTTTGCGGTCATACGTCAACAGTCCGTTCACTTCCACTTCCACATCGGTGGTCTGTGTGTATACGGCTGCCGAGAAACCACGGTCGATCAGCGATTTCAACTTGTCGGCGTATTTAATATACTCGTCGGTGGCTTCTTTCGAGGTTCCAAACTGAACATATCCCCAGTTGCGATCCGGTTCCCAGAGGTGATCTTTCAGTACCAGACCGATACCTCCGTATTCTCCGAGTACAGTGGCGCGTTTGGCATCATACAGGAAGAGATCCGGGCCGGGATAGTTGTGCAGGTCGAGTATGTCGCCACAGGGATAGTGATTACCTCCACTGGCAGGGTTTACCAGACGAGTCGGATCGTATTGTTTGGTCCATTCAGCGATCTCAGGAGTTTTGAACTGTCCCCAAGCTTCGTTGAAAGGCACCCAGGTACCGATACAAGGGTAGGAGTAGAGGCAATCGATGATTTCTTTCCATTCCTTGCGGTAGGTAGCTTCCGATTCGGCCGAGCGTTTCACTTCTGTTCCTTCAAAATATTTACGCATCTGCCATTCCGGGTTCTTGTCTCCGCTCGGCATGTCTTGCCATACGATGATTCCCAGACGGTCGCAATGGGTGTACCAACGCGCCGGTTCCACTTTGATGTGCTTCCGGATCATGTTATAACCGAAATCCTTTGTCTTTTGGATGTCGTATACCAATGCTTCGTCTGATGGAGGAGTCAACAGTCCGTCGGGCCACCAACCTTGATCCAGGGGACCGAATTGGAACAGTGCTTTGTTGTTGAGCTGCATACGCGTAATGCCGTTCTTGTCCCGCTGGATAGAGAACTTACGCATGGCTGCATAGCTTTTTACCTTGTCTACCAGTTTGTTTCCTGAATACAGATTGATCTCCAGGTCATACAAAGAAGGAGAATCCGGCGACCAGAGTTTGGCGTTTGCCGGCATGGCGATTTCAACAGGAACTCCGTTGATGGAGCTTCCTTTGGCTACCAATTGCTTACCGTCAAATACTTTCACTTCCACTTTGTCGGAAAGAATTTTAGCATCGGTAGCAACATCTACCGTCAGCTTGTTCAGGTCGATATCCGGAGTAGTGCGAATGTTAACAATGGATTGTGTCGGTACAGGTTCCAGCCATACAGTCTGCCAGATGCCGCTCACCGGTGTGTACCAGATGCCGTGCGGATTGCTGATCTGCTTTCCTCTGGGCTGGCTTCCTTTGTCCGTAGGGTCCCATACCTTTACGATCAACTCATTGGCGCCGTTCTGCAAAGCCGGAGTGATGTCAAACGAGAATGGCGTGAAACCACCGGTGTGTTGTCCGATCTTTACCTGATTCACCCAGATATCCGCTTTCCAGTCTACCGCCCCGAAATGCAACAATACCCGTTGGCCTTTCCATTTGGAAGGCACAGAGAAATTACGTTGATACCACAACTCATTCTTCTCTCCAAGAGTTTTCCCTACGCCAGACAAGCTGGATTCTATGGCGAATGGAACCAGGATTTGACCCTCGTATTTTTGTGGAGCGGGCTGACCCATCGGAGCTACGGCATAATTCCACAACCCGTTCAGGTTCATCCAGTCCGTACGTTCCATAATCGGACGGGGATATTCGGGTAACACATTCTCAACGTTTATTTTCGTTGCCCATTCTGTTTTGATTCGATCTCCTGCGGGTTTCCATTGAGCAGACAGATACGCACCATTAAGCAATGCTACTGAAATGATAATTAATTGTTTCAACATGATATTTGTATTAAAAATTCGATATAAGTTTACTTCTTTAACGGTTCTACCACGATAGGCCTGATTAGGTCGCCACCCATAGAGATCACCCCATCATTGGAAAATTTGAGGTCATTGATGAAAGAGGTACGCGGATTCACCTCGCTTGAACTGGCATGAGCATGATAAATGTATTTATAGCTTCCGTCTTTGCAAACGAACGGAGCTCCGTGCCCTGTGCCTACCAATCCATTGGCTACCTTGTTGTCTCTTCGGAGGATAGGATTTCCACTGTATTTGGTCCAGGGACCTAGTGGAGAAGTAGCCGTAGCATATCCCACTGCATAGTCTTTGCTTTTAAAATGATTTGCCGAATAGATCAGGTAGTAAACGCCGTTCTTTTTAAGCAGCGAAGGACCCTCGGCTACTTTGTCCTGCTTCCTTTCCCATCCAGCTTCGGCTTGTATGCATTCTCTCAGGGTTTCCTTTTTGATGCTCTGCAAGTCGGCATTCATTTCGGCTACCCAGATCACATTGCCTCCGGTGAAACGTACGAAGTACAGGTAAGCTTTTCTGTCGTCGTCAATAAACAGGGAAGTATCGATGCTTTTCTCATCCCAGACCGGCTCTTTCTTCTCTTGCACAAAAGGCCCCTCCGGGTTATTGGAAGTTGCGACACATATATGTTCGTCCACCGAATAGAACATGTAAAACTTGCCTTTCGATTTTACATAGTACACTTCGGGGGCCCAGTACCACCGGTTACCCCAAGAATTCTGAGGAGACAATGCTAACTTGTCTCCCCGCTTCCAGTGTTTCAAATCATCCGAAATATATACCTCAAAACCATTTACACGTGTACCATAGGCATAGTACTTATCCTGATGGAACATTACATGCGGATCGGCAATTGGTAAGTTGTTTTCCAGTTGCACGTAAGAATCGTCGGCAGGTTTCGTCAGAGATGTCTTATCTGATCCACATGCTTGAAAGACCACTGCGCAACAGAACAGGAATAAATAAAATAATTTCTTCATGTACGAAAGTCTAGCGAAGTTGATTCATTATTTTCCCAGGAAAACCTCTGCACGTCCGGGAGTATACAGCTCCCACAAGGAAGCCACTGTCCATCCGGGAGCGAAGATATCGTTGTAATATCCTTTACCGTTCTTTCCGTAATCCCAGTTCGTGTGCTGAACCACTTCCGGGTAATAACCAGCCATGGCAATACCACACATGTGCTCTTCGTGAGGTAATAACTGGCGCATGGAAGTCGAAATAACCTTGGCGAAATCAGAGAAACGCGGTTCTTTGTATTCTTCGGCCAACCAGTTGAGTACATCAGCGAAATCAAAGATGAACACGTCGATGTGGTTGTTCTCAACAGATACATTTCCCCATCCGCGGGTTTTCAGGCCGATGTCGCCCAACATCTGTCCGGGAGCGAAAGGAACGTCCCACAGGTAATACCAGGACAAGGCAAAATAAGATGCTTTCCTGGTCAGATCCGCATAATGTTTGCGTTCTTCTCCTTTAGTGATCAGTGAGAGATAATAAGTGGCGGTAGCTGCATATAGCGAAGCCTCTTTGTCTTCACAGTTTGCATCGAGGGTAGACGAGAAATAATCAGCCTTGGATATCAATTCTTTTTCCAGATAATCTGCCGTGCGCTTGGCGCTGTCCAGGTAGCGTTTATCCTTGAAGTATTTATACCCCATAACCAGAGGCAATGTAGCCGACGGAGTACTACCTCCACTTTTGTCTACAATGGTAAAGTCATCGTGGAATTTCCGGGGAAAACTACCATCGGCATTTTGTAATTGCAGGAACGTGTCCAGCATCTTCTTCAGGCGTTGTTCCCATTCCACATGGCGGCGGCCCTGTGCCTTTTCATAATTCAGAAAGAGGAACATTGCATAGATTCCTTCCGACTGACGGCGAATACTGAGTACAGGATCATCCGTGTTCTTGTCAAAGTTTACCGACTCCCTGAAAAAACCGGATCCGGTGAAACCATTCTTTAAATAACTGTCAAATATCTTGGTGCTGTTTGTCTTCAAATCTTCCCGGTTGCATTCCCAGCCGTATTCCCAGGCGTTGAATGCATTGAGCAGTACGCGGCCGATGAAACCTACTTCGGCCTGACCGTTCTGTTGGCATTTGTCTATACGGAGGTGTATACCGGAGTTATAAACCAACGGCTGATTCTCTACCAGGCTACTTACGAAGAACTGGCTGAGCGTCTGCTTCATGTCGGCAATAGAATAAGGAGTGTCAACGGGTTTCGGGGAATATGTATCATAACAATAATCCCAGGTGCGGCGCACGAAATCAGAGTAGTCTTCTGCGCTTCCTTCAACAACTTCCCAGGTAAGTAACACCGTTTCTCCCTTCTTCAGGTATTGAAAGGCGGTCACTTCCGGAGCCAACGTGAGTTTGCGGATGTAGCTTTTAGGAGCTTCCCGGTAAGGGAAACCGAAAGAAAGGTTGGCTGTCTTGTTCTTATTTTCGAAACCGGTGAAGCCTAAGGAGTTCTTATCGGAAATAATCACTTCCCCTTCCCGGTGTGTAGATAGCGCTGTATTGGTAAATTCGGCCAGGCGGTTAACGGTTACGAAACGCTTTTCTTTTTCACAGAAGACTCCTGTAAGAGGAGCGCTCAGTCTGTCTTCACGAACCAACCAGCTGTCCGACGTATGAAAGGAGGGAGCTTCTTTGGGTGAACGCAGGTTGCGTCGGTACCAGAAACCAGGCATATAGAACAAACAGTCGTCATGACGGAAGCCCGTTGACACGAACTGATTGTAATTGAAATAAATGTCTTTCTGGGCTGTAATGGAAACAGTCATCCGTAATTTGGAACTACTTTTCTCCACTTGCTGGGAGATGGTGAATGGTACTTTACCGGCGGCTTCCAGATAATAGGTATCCTTGTCACCCGGGCATTCCCGGAAAGTCAACGGATATTGCTTGGCTTCATTGCCCGGCACTTTCAGCGAAATATAGGCGGATATACGCTCCGGTATATTGTTGATAGCTTCAGCACTGGTCACAGATGCCACAATAGCCATTCCGCAAAGCAAACATTTTAAGTTCATATAATATCAATTTATGCGAATCAGCCTGACTGATTCCGTTAGTATTAAAATCGTTTCCACAAAAATAGAAAACATCGTCCGTTTGGAATAACACAAATTGAGCTATAAATAATACATTTTATCCAAATTGACCGATGAGAGGGCTATTCTGCATATATCTCTCATTAATATCTCCATAGTTGTATAATTAGTATTTGACTTGTCATGAAATATGCGATAAGTGAGAATAACTCTAAAAACCTCTTATTCTAGAATTATTCTCACATACCGAATGCTTATCGAATGCTTATAATGAATGATTTAGTTTGTGTCTGTTATTTCTCCATAAGAGCAACGGCACACCATAGATAGGGAGCTTGTCCATGGTAATCGCCCGTGCTACGCGGACGATCGTAGTAATATTGTTTGTCGTTCTTTTTATTCGTGCCGACACAAACTTCTCTTACATAACCTTGTTCATTGATATAGGATACCATACCCATCCATGCTTTCCGGGCAGCAGGCGCATATTCCTTTGCATCCAACCAACCATTCTTGACACCTTTGATAAATGCGAAAGTGAACATGGCCGTTCCTGAAGTTTCGGCCCAACAGTCCGATTGGTCGATCAGCTGATTCCACAAACCGCTTTCTGTCTGGTATTGTTTCAGGCTCTTCATCATCGTCAGGTAACCTTCCATGATGCGGGCACGATCTTTATGGTTTTTGGGTAAGCATTGGAGCAGTTCAGTCATACCGGCAGCCATCCATCCGTTACCGCGGCTCCAATAGTAAGGAACATCCGGTGCATGATAGAAAAGACCGTTTTCGCGTTGCAGTTCGTCCAGGTACATCACCATTTCCTTGGCTGCACGGTCAATGTATTTCTGGTCCTTGGTCACCTTGTATGCCATGGTTTGTACAATGGTGATCATGTACATATCGTCAATCCACAAACGTGTTTGCCAGGTATAACCTTTATCCGCCCATGCTTTTTCCTCCGGTTTGGCGTTCGCGGGTACTTCCCATTGACTATCGGCGTAAGGCATACCTATGTCTTTATACCGTTTGTCTTTGAATATCAGATAATTGTTCAATGGCATGCTCCCGAACATGTTCAGGTCCACGTGGTTCATGATGGGTAGAAATTGTTTCTCGTCGTTTATCAAACGCTCAAACTTGTTTTGCAGGAGACTGAGAAGTGCGTTGTCTTTGGTTAATGCACCCACTTTCAAGGCTCCGTTCCAATAAAATGTTTCCGGATAGCTGATCCATTTTCCTCCATGGAGTGCATGTTTGGCGTCTACTGCTTTGTAAGCAAGGCGTTTACCTACTTCTTCGGGAGTGTATCCCTGCGGGAAATCAGTCAGCAACTTCGTCTGAGCAACTAACAGTTGGATCGGAAGAAGAAGCAATACAAAAAAAACTTTTTTACTCATAACAACTCATTTATATATTATACAATATTGAAAACTCTTTATTAAATATTTCTTTGGCCTGTGTTATTTGCGGAGGCGATTGTAAATCTGTGTCAACACTTCCAGTCTGGATGATTTACCGGGAGTCGCTTTCAGTCGGAACCCACATAAAGAATTCCATTGTTGCACCGTAGCTTCATCGACTGCCTGCTGTAAGTTTGCCTCCCACCCGGGCAGGTAGCCTTGCAACCCCATGTATTGTACCAAGGGGAAACTTGGGTCTTCCGGTTGGATATCCCGGTAGTAGATCAGCGTAGCTTTCTGACCGATCAATAGGTTTTGCAACTCGGATATGTTTACATCGCGTACAGTTACTTTATGATCGATGGCCAGTGCGGCAGTAATACCCGCAGCTTGTCCCAAAGCCATCCAGCAAGGTTCCATGCGCAAGGTCGAGAAACCGATGTGTGAACCCGATACAGGTACAGGAAATAACAGATTGCTCACCTGCTTGGGAAGAATGACTCCTAGCGGCACCGTATAAACGGCGGTGGGATAACTGATAAATCCATCCAGATGAACTCTTCCCGTTTCTCTTTTCCGGGTAGCGTGCGAATCGAGTGCATAGTGACTGGCTGTCACACTGTTGGCATGCAACGGAGGACGTTTGCCCTGACCGGCGGGAAGCGCATCTTTGGCAGTGAAGAAATAGACACCTTCAAAACGTCTTCCTTCGCGTACATATACCTGACGTGGAAAGTTGGCATTGTCCTGGTATTCGTCTTTTGCCAATCCCCATTCTGCAATGTCTTTACGAAAATGCTCAGGGAGCGCCTCGTCATTTTGAGCAAACCAGAACAAACCTAATGTGTAATCCGTCAAACGCTGGGCATATTTATCCCGCCATTCCCAGGAAGAAGTAGGCCAGGGCCAGTTCTCTTCCGGCAAGTCGGTCGAAATAAAAGCTCCGTGCTGATTGTTGCCGTCCGTTTTCCGGTTGGGCAGCTTTACCAGACTACTTAGCTTGTTGATCCCCCAACTGTCGCCCGGTAGCTTACTCCGGTTCCCTTGGGCAATGTGACGACGATTCTCTTCCATCATCTCGTTCGTCACCTTCTTCATGGCTGCCCACGTATTGCGTCCGGTCCATACGTCTTCGATCAGCGAAACGTAATCTTCCCGGTTGTAGCGTTCCGGTTTCGGGAAAGGAACACGGATCTTCGGATCGTTTGTCAAGCACATGCGGTAGTTATACGCTTGTACGGCATTGTCCGACTCACCGGTACTGCCTTCTGCCGGTTGACTTTTCCAGTATTCGTAAGCCCTTCCGGCACCCGGTTCGTCAAACTCGCTTTTGCTTTCCCTGCCTACCCGGAAAGGTATGCCGGCAGCAGCGCCCAAGTCTCCTTCATAGGTGGCATCCACAAAAATCTTACCTTGATAGCGTTCCCGCTGTCCGTTTTCACGGTTCAGCATATAAATGCTTTCAATGTTTCCGTTTCGGAGGACGATGTTTTGGTTCTCCGCATCAAACTGCCGCATCAGGAGTACCGTGATCTTTTCTTTTTGCTCATTCAGCATCTCCTGATAGATCATGGCTGCTACGGAAGGTTCAAAATGAAAGCCGTCACTGCAATCCTTAACCTGCTGGGAATTCTCCCCATAGTGTTGGATGTAATAGCGCTTGATCCTTGAAGTGAACTCCGAAAACAATCCGGTGGTTGCTTGCCGGGTAGCAATATCTGTTGCCCCCAGGCCATTAGCGGGGAGTCCGCCCAAGTGGCCGGTGCGTTCCAGAATCACTGAAGTCTTCCCTTGCCGGGCGGCGGCAATAGCCGCCATAATGCCCCCGGGGTTCCCCCCGACAATGACAAGGTCGAACTGATTCTGGGCAGCTACTCCCCAACTGATCAGCAACATCATACTGAGTATGTAGAATCGCTTCACGTTGCTCCTTATTTCAGTTTATATTTCTGAGAGTCTGTATTCCAACCCTTCAACACCAATACTGCACCTTCGTTCAGCTTCTCTTTCGCTGTTTCAATGGTAACCGATTTTTGTTCGCCCGGAAGCAGTGTGAAGAAGTTGTCCGTATAGAACGACGGACGTATCGGACTCATCTTCGCATTCAGGAACTGCAATTGGTTGAAGAAAGCAATCTGGTTGGAAGTATTCTTCATGGTGATATCCACAAAGTAGCAACCTTTCTCTTCTCTCACTTTATGACTCATCTTCACCTTAGCCGGTTTGAGCTTGCTCAGGTCCTCGAAACCCGATGCTGCCGGACCGGTCAGGGTTGTCTTGCCCTCATATTTATCGTTGGAGCGCCAGTAGAAGTTAGACGAAACTTCTTTCCCTTTTTCATCTTTCAGTATCAGCTTAATGAAGTGAACCTGCGAGATGTTTTCGGGGAAACGGATGGTCAGTGCATCATTGGCCACTCCATCCTCCGGTAGGTTGACGGTAGCCGATTCTTCGAATACCTTCCGGCTGTTGATGTCGTATACCTGTGCCGTTACCTTGTAATTGTTGAAAGCGCGGTAATAGTCATTTACTACCGATACCGTATTCTTCAGGTAGTCGAACTGGGCATGCAAGGGCTCCAGGGAATTGGCTGTGTGATAAAGCGAAGCAGTCGGTTCCAAAGACCAGTCCCACATACGGGCGCAAACCTGCGGCATGGAACAGTTGTGGTACCAGAACAAAAGTCCGGAACAGAAGCGATCGCCGTAATCCAGCTTGTTGTAATTCCATACTTCCCAGATACTCTTGGAGTTGATGGCTCCCAGTAATTGTCCTTTCTTGGCGAACTCATCGATCGACGATGATTTTCCATAATTGTCCACCAGGTCTGTATACATGGTTGTCATCAGGTGGAAACCGTTTCCATCCAGATAGTCCCATACTTCCTTGTTGATAGGCCAAAGATCTTTCTCGTCCATCAATTCACGCAGTATCTCTACCGTAGGAAGGGTAGGGGCGCCATACTCCGGGTTGAAACCATCTACGCGGCTACCTCTGGGCGATGCTGTATTCTCATAATGTTGCATGGGGTTTACTTGCTTGTACGGACTACCGTCGTGTACGCCGTCGCACTCCGACTGCATCTGATAACCTCTCGTACCATCCAGTTGATTCAGCAATTCGGGCGTGCCGGTCACTTCCGTACTTTCGTTGGAAGCTACGTAATACATCAACGAAGGATGGTTGCGGATACGTTTTACGGTAGACTCCACGTTGCTCATGTAGACACCTTTGTTTTGCGGATGGCGGGTATCGCCTGTCATCCAGAACTCCTGCCATACCAGTAATCCCATTTCGTCGCACAGTTGGAAGAAGTAATCCGATTCGGCAATACCACCTCCCCACATACGCAGCAGGTTGACACCCGACTGAAGGGAATAGCGTAGTTCAGCGTATGTACGCTCGTCGGAGTTACGTACCATGGCTTCGGGAATCCAGTTGGTACCACGGATAAACAACCGCTTACCGTTTACATAGAACACGCGCGATTTATCGGGTGTATTCTGATCCGAGATGATTTCGCGGATACCGAAACGAGTTTGCAAGGAATCGCATACTTCCCCACCTACCGATACAGTCAGCTTCAGGTCGTACAAGTTCTGCGGTCCTTTGTTTACGGGCCACCACAGACGGGGCGCATTCATAATCAGTTGTGGGAAATCTTCCGGTGTGAAAGTCACTACCTGCTCTTCTCCACGTTTTACCTTTACGGTTTTCTCGAAACGGATGTTTTCTCCTATAATTTCTCCTGCTACCTTGCAAGTAACCAGGTTATTGCTCAGTGAAGGATTGACAACCTCTACCGATACCGACTCACGTGACTGGTCGTAGTTCGGTTTACGCAGTTCCGATTTCACGAACGGATGGCGAAGCGCCACCTTACCGGTTGCATAGAGCGAGATGTTTTTCCAGATGCCTGTATTACGGTCGCGGATTCCATCCATGAAGGTGAAGTCCCAACCTACCGTCATAAGCATGGTGGTGTTCAGCCCAATGTTTCCGTTTCCTCCGTTGTGGAATTCACCGGCGGCTCCCCATGTTTTGGGTTTGGCGCTGCCGGGTACATCCACCGGATATACTTTGATGGCCAGTGTGTTGGCTTTGTCTAATTTTACAAAGTCGGTTACGTTGATATAATCCTGTTGGAACATGCCCTGGATGGTATTTAGCAAATTGCCATTTACCCATACTTCGGCGCGATAGTTGATTCCGTCCAGTTGCATCCATATATTTTTCCCCTTGAACGATTGGGGAACAGAAAATTCAGTCCGGAACCAGTAGGTGTAAAAGTCACGTCCGGTTTCGGATATATCGGGTATTAATTTGCTTTCGATTTTATTGTTGATCCCATAATAGGGTTCGGGGTACTTCTGGTTATATACCAGAGAGTTCAGGACCGTACCGGGTACGATGGCAGGCAACCATTTTTCTGTTTGGTAGTCCGGTGAAGAGATTTTTTCTCCCGGATCTGTCGTATCTCCTGCTTTGATCATCTTCCACTGGTAGTCCCCTTGGTGGGTGATTTTTGAATCGAGCCAAATGCGCTGGGCATCTTTGGCTAAGTTCACTGGGGTTTGTCCGGTTACTGCTGCTGAGTATATGAACAACAACAATGCGGAAAAGAGGGTCTTCATTAGGTGGTACATGGTTTTATAGTTTTAAGTGAGTCTTGCACTCAATGATAGATTAGATATAGATATTGTGTATCTTTTCTTTCTTTTTCAAATGAGTATGGAAAGAATGAGTTTTTATCGAGACTCATTCTTTCCATTTCATTTAATTATAAGCTACGTTTTACCATTGAATCTGCTGATCTTGATCAGGTATCAATGTATTCAAGTCACGTTGCAAAGACAGCATTCCATCTACCGTATATTTAAAGCTCTTACCCGGAATAGTGTTATAATCAGTGAACTCGTACTTCATGGTAAGTGTAATGTAAATATGCTTCATATAGGTCTGTTTTTGATCCATCATTTCGTCAATTTGGTAAGTGGGCGTACCTATAACTTTCAAATTAATGAGTGGATTATCCGTATAGATATTCAGCTTTTTAGTCAGGAGTTCCACCCTTTCATCGGTGAACTCAACAAAGATCTTGTAAAGCTTACGATCCAGATTATCAACGGTTCTAGAACCCGCATATAGCATAATGGTATTTTCATTTACTGCATACGCCTTATTCTCAGCCAATGTCAATGCGTTTGTATCGTCACCTTCCATGAATATTTTCAGTAACGTACCAGCATAAGTGCCAGAATAGTCATTGAACGAATTCACGCGTAGAATTGCTTTCCGGTAGTGTTTACGGGGATTAGCTTGATAATTATACGTGGGGTCGTCCAAGATAGTAATAGGCAATACCCATTTTTCCGACTGGTCGAGATCGCCCAATGTAAAGTCTATGGGCAATGTAATGGTCGATTCTCCAGCTGGAATCTCAATTGTTTCAGGGAGGTTGTAACGATTGGCCTCCAACGCTTGGTAATATAACTCAGTACGGTGTCCAAAGCGTTCTTTGTTCATCACTGCTAAGGTATCAAGATCCAAGCCAATATGTACAGTCCGGTTCTGAGCATTGAATGTAGAACCACTGACAATCATCGGTAGCTTGTAGGTAACCTGGCCCTCAGATTTATAGCGCATGTATGCAGGAGTTATTCCTTCACTATCGGGGGTCGCTTTAAAAGAGATATATTGTTGGTATTGCTCAGCTTCCCATTCATTGTTACACGATACGCAGCATATAGCTGTTATCGTTGCTAAAAATAGAATATATAAATTTTTCATTCTGATAGATTCTAAGAGTAATTATTCCGGATTTGTCCAACCTGGATTTTGTACCAATTTATTATTATGCTTCAACTCATTGTGATGAATAGGCCAGAACCATAATTTGGTGGCAAAGATCGGTGCCATGTTAGGACAGGGACTCGGCGTTTGGAAAAGTTCAGCCTGGCTTTCAGAGCAATAAATATTACATCCGTAAACCTGTGCGGCTTCCTCAACCGGAGCATCCATCCAACGGCGTATATCGAAATAACGATGGCCTTCGGCAAATAACTCGATCTGACGCTCGCGTTTTAATTTTATACGGAACTTATCGGGGTTGCCATATACGTCGCTGCTAAAGTCAGGAATACCACCACGGATATGTATGGGTTGAATGCCTTTTTTCATTTCTTCAATGTTGCGGCTGATGGAATGCGTCTTACTACCATCCCAGGAAGCTACGTCGTGTGAAGAAGTCAGCTCGTTCAATGCTTCCGCATATATCAATAGTATTTCCGCATAACGGATAGCGGGATCTACCTTTTTTACCAATCGACTCTTATCGTATGAAGTGCTTATCGTATTACTGATATCCTCCGGATGTACATACTTTTTGATGCCAATCCCTGTCATCTGTGAATATGTTACTTTATACCCGTTGTCATGTCCGCGGTAGTAAAAGGTTTTCACGTTTGTGACTTCTCCATTAACCGGATTGGCATTCAGGTAGTTCCAGGTGCTTCCACTATAACCTACCGATGCGTAGAATCGTGGTTCGCGTTTGGCATATTGCACGGATACGCCGGTGCCTTGGGGACCTAATTCCGGGTACTGAGCCAATTCGTCGGCTTTAACAAATGTGTTTGGACGTGGACGGCTATCTACGCGACCTTCATAGCCGGCGTCATTTGCATACATGGAGTTCATTCCTGGAATATCCGTACCGTCGTTCATATAGTATGCGTCACATTGCTTTTGAGTCATACAGTGCGAGTTGTACCCTTTACCTCCGATACGTGGTAATTGGTGGACCACCATAATCATTACATCTTCTCCCGAACCATTCTGTCCGCGGGTAAAAATAAGTTCCGGGTTCTCATTGGCAGGAACTGCTCCATTGAAGAACGAGCGATAGGACTCGAAAGGGTCTATGTTTTTCCAACCGTTTGGCCAGTTCTGATCGGAGAAAGTGGCATCATACGGAGGCGTAACCGTTGCCGGATAAGGAATGTCTCCAGTAGTTTTGGCATAACTTATGTACAAGGAGTATCTGTTTAAGTCCATCACATCTTTGGCAGCGGCAGCGGCTCTCGCCCATTTGGACTCGTCGTACGTGTCTGATAATAAGCGTGTTCCATCCTTGTTTACCAACGCGTTTGCCACCTCAGCAGGAGCTTTACCGTTGAATAGCGGGCTGGCTGCAAATAATAATACTCTAGCTCTGAGTGCCAAGGCTGCTCCACGGGTGGGGCGAACTACCTCTTCCGCCGGACGTTTTTCAACCGGAAGCATCCCGGCTGCTTTCACCAGTTCGTCGGAAATGTAATTGGCACATTCGTCATAGGTATTACGTGCCTGTGCTATCACGTTATACTCTTGGGTATAATCCACCCCTTCATCGGGAACAATAGGCACAGGGCCGTAGGTACGGAGCATGATCCAGTAAAAATAAGCACGCAGGAAATGAGCCTGCCCTTTCATATCTGCCCTATCCTTTTCATTGAAAGCTTTGTTGTTGTCAATGTTTTGTATGAAAATGGAAACCTGTCGGATGCCTTTATAAGCTGCTTCCCATATTCCTTGGGATTCGCCGTTTAGCCCACTTTCGCTGTACTGACCAGCTTTCCATTTTACATACCGATTACCTTCACCATCAAAATACATATCGTCGGCAAAGTTGAAAGGTACATTTTTCTTACTGGCTACCTCTTGTAAGAAATTGCTGCCCAAAAAAGCATAGCCACGTGCCAGCCATTCATTGCTATAATCTTTGCTGCTGAACACCTTTTCCAGGGACATACGTTCATCGAACAGATAGTCTGAGTCCATGAAGTCGGAACATCCGCCCAAGAATAAACTCAATCCTGCAAATGATAATATAGTAAATATCTTTTTCATATTTATAATTCTTTTATAGATTAACTGCTACCCCCAGTGAATAAGTTCTGTTGAGAGGATAATTCTTTCCGTGTGAACTTCCCATTTCCGGATCCCAATACTTAAACTTAGAGAAAGTAAGCAAGTTGGTGCCGATAAAGAAGAAACGTATGTCATTGATATGTGCCTTGTTTACAATGGATTTGGGAAGAGAATAACCAATATCCAGGGTTTTCAGGCGTAGATAAGAACCATCGCGTAGCCAGAAGGTAGAAGCACGGTTGTTATTGCTGTTACCTCCATAAGTCAAGCGCGGATAAGCTGCATTGGGATTCTCGGTAGCCGGATCGCCGGAGATCTCTTTGGAGATCCAACGGTCCGTAGCCATATCTTGCAATACGTTACCCCAACTCTCCGAGCTAAACATGTACACAGTAGAACCATCGATAAAATAAGTAGATTTGCCTACACCCTGGAAAAGAGCACTTACATTAAAACCTTTCCAGTTGGCAGAGAGTCCAAAACCATAAGTCAGATTAGGCTTGGTAGTTGCTCCAATGGCTACTTTATCGTTGTCGTCTACAATACCGTCTCCATTCACATCTTTATATTTGATATCACCAGGCATTACATCGCCAAAAGATTGTTTGGGGCTGTATCGGATGTCGTCATAATCTTTAAACAATCCCAATGCCATAAGTCCCATGGCTTGGTCCAGCCGATGACCAGCCTTTAGCTTATAGGTATAAACCGTATTTTCCTCATCCCTTTCAATGACTTCATTTTTACTGTAGACGAAATTTCCGCGTAGCGTCAGATTTACCTGCCCTATTTTGTGCTTTAGGGCGAAGTTTCCATCGAAACCTCTTGTCTTCACAATACCCACATTGGCTGAGGGAAAGACTTCTTTATTACTCCCATTTTTATTAACTTCTATACCTGCTGACCAGGGAAGATACCTACGCTCCATGTAGATACCTTCGCGATCTTCCTCAAAATAATCAATCGCACCGGTCAATTTATCGTTAAAGAGAGCGAAATCAAGACCTAAGTCTTTCTTGGTGGCAATTTCCCAACTCACATACGGAGAAGCTACGAATTCATAGCGCAGACCTTGCCAGGTTCTGGTAAAACCGTAGTCGGCGAAAGTGTATCCACCGGTCGGTATGTAGTTACCGTTGGAATCCTTTTTTCTTGCCCATTTAGTCTTATTCTCCAATTCTTCCATTTCCCACATGTGATCCATCGTGTACACGTAAGGGAATCGTGAAGGAAGGTCGTCAAGACCTGTTTTTCCGTATGAATAACGAACTTTGAACATATTCATCCAAGGAAAGGCCTTTTTGATAATAGGTTCATCGGCAATATTCCAAGCGCCTGAGATAGCCGGGAAGAACCCGAAGCGGTTGTCCTTATGGAAGTTCTCCGAACCATTATATCCAAAGTTGAAATCAATGAAGTAACGGTGGCTCCAGTTGTAATGAAGGCGTCCGGCCAATCCTTGGTTACGGCGCGCGATACCGTTTTTAATATCGGTTCCAATATTCTGTGTTTGTATCTTTGACGATTGGTTGTATTTCAGGGTACCCCCGAATTGATGTAGATTGATTCTGTGGTCGTAGTGAAGTTCTGCTTCTAGGAATTCTCTTCTGTCTCCACTGGAACCAGCGCTTTGTGTCATTAACAATTCTTCTACGATACGGTCGTAAATCGGTTCGCCGGTTGCTGCATCACGCTGACGTTTTATTTTCCACATTTCCGGATATTTAAAGCGTCTGATATTGTTGGAGTTATTCGTGTCATATCCGAAACGTCCTACAAACCGCAGCCCTTTGGCAATAAAGTCCAGTTTCTGATCTAAGTTTACATTCGTTTGGATGTTGTTTTTCCAGGTTTCATTCATTCCTGTCATGGTTGCCTGTACCCAAGGGTTGAAGCGGTCTCCATTATCGAAGCCCATAGACGCTACTCTCCCGTCGGAATACATCAAAGGCGCCGCGATGGCGTTATAACCCATCAACGCTGTCCAGATGGCAGTACTACCTACACCGGGATCGTTTTCTGTTTGTAAACTACCGGATACCCCCACTTTGAGTAGGGTGGTTTTGGTAATGTCTATATCTACATTCATACGATACGTCCATTTCCGGTAGTTAGCATTGGTGTTGTAGTCTTTCAAAGACTTATCCGTTTTGTACATACCTTCCTGATCCTGGTAGCTTCCTGATACATAGTAACGAGCTGTTTTACCACCACCACTCATGTTTAAGGTAGCACGGGTACTGAAAGCACCGTCGCGTAGCATTACGTCCATCCAGTCTACGTTGGGGTATATATCCTGGTCGAGTCCTAAACGGAATATTTCCAATTCTTCGGGTTTGAACAACGGTTCTTCATTACGGGTAATTTTGGCTTCGTTTGCCATGGAAGCATACGTGTATCCATCTACAAATTTAGGAGTTTGGGTAAATTGACTATAGAACCCTTCCAATTTGGCACTGATGTTGATTTTACCTTCTTTACCGCGTCGGGTGTTGATCAATACTACACCGTTGGCTCCCTTACTACCGTAAATAGCAGTAGCGGATGCATCTTTGAGTACCGAAAAGGATTCGATATCTTCTACACTCACTTCGTTTATGTCGCGTTCGAATCCGTCGACCAATACCAAGGCTGCAGTGCTGGCACCGAAGGTAGAAATACCTCGTATCCAGAACTCGGCAACGCTACCCGGCTTACCCGAAGTTTGCATCGCCATAACGCCTGGTACTACCCCGGCCAGGGAGTTGGCAATGGAAGATGACGGGCTTGACTTCAACTCTTCTACATTGAGGGTAGTGATGGCACCGGTAACGGTCACTTTCTTTTGTACACCGGTAGCTGTAACTACTACTTCGTCAATGGTGAAAGCCTCTGATTCTTTCATTGTCACATTGACAACTCGTTGCTCTTTAACCAATACTTCCGTCTTGTCATAGCCGATGTATGAGAAGACCAATGTGTGGTAAGGTTGCATTTTTATGGTAAACTTTCCATTCAAATCGGTAATTGTTCCCAATCCTGGTGAGTTGCTAACAGATACACTTACCCCAATTAAAGGTTCTTTATTGGTATCTATTACCGTTCCTGTTACTGTTATATTCTGCTGTGCTAATGCATTGGCCGAAATTCCAAGTAATAGAATGTATATAAATAAGAATTTTTTCATTATACAATGTGTTTATCATTAATTATTCTTCGTACCCAATTTTGCGGATCAGATAATTGTTTGAGTCGCCTATGAAGAAGCATTTTCTCACTTCATCGTATATCATCGCTTGTGGATAATTAAAGCGAGCTGTCAGGCGAAGATCCCCGTCGGCGTATCCGCTAGTTCCGTTGTCTCCTCTTCCTGCAAATGTTTCGACTCTACCTGTTGGAGTTAATTTGCGGATGGCATGATTATTGGAATCGCAGAAATAGAAATCGTATTGGTCAGCTAAGCCTTGTTCAACATATGTTTCATTCTTCACAAATGCTCCCTGGCGAGGTGTATTCAAGCGGGCTTTATTACCCACTCCATCTTCATAACCGGATGTACTTGCCATACCGCAAACCAAATAAGGAATCATAAAACTGTGGGTTGCCCAATTATAGTCAGTACGCATAATGTAATGCCTGTCAGTATTGACAATGTATGCGTAGTCTCCGCTGGGATGTATCTGCATCCAAAATGTTACTCCTTCAAATTGATTTTTTACAGCATTTACCGGGCCGGTATTTGTCTGGAAATCGTATTTTTGTATCCAACCTACTCTATAAAGGGAGAAGTAGACATCGCCATCTACCGGGTGGGTGTCTACGGATCTCAACCCACGTGCCTTACATACATCGTAGCGGGTTGTAAATCCACTCTCACGGGAATATCGGAAGAGACCCATGTCGGTATCATTGGCTACATCCTTTGTAACGATCATGTCGCAATTCCCTTGTTCACCACCAGGTGTCCAACCGATGCATCTTACAAAGGTAATGGGGGCGGTGTTAAATGTACCTACATACTCGTTTTCAAAATCTATCTTACGCGTTCCTTTGTCTTCGCATGCAATGTACAGATGGTTGTGATTCATAGGGTCGAATGTCATCCAACTCATGGCTTGGAAGGATCCGCAATCTCCAAAAGGTCCGTCTTTTTTTACTACATCGCTTGCCTTGCCCTCATACTTTCCCAAGAAAGTGGATACAAGCATCTTCTTCTGGTAAATGAATTTATCAGAAGCTTCAGCGGAAGCTACTTCCTCACCTTCATGATTGAGTATGCTAACTACTATATCTCCGTCGTAAGCTCTCGGAGGAATGCAGCAATGCAAAGACTTATTCTTCACTCCAACCATTTTTGCTTTTTGTCCGCCAATGGTTACTTGAATCTTGGATAAGTCGTTTCCAAAATTATCTCCATAAAGCACCAGACGAGTGCCCAAACCACCTGTTTCAGGTAAGAAGCTTTCAACGACTACCGGTTTGGACGGATCGAATGCAGCTTCCTCTTCACCTTTATCGTCTTTACAGCCGACAAAGCAAAGAGTTACTAATGCCAACAGCGTCCACCGGATGCGCCATACATGACTGTTAGTCTTTCTTTTCATAATACATAATAAAATTAAAAGATTAATTATTGAATTGTTAGGATACTTGGTAATTAAACCTTTGTTTTCGATGGAATCATCGATACAATTTTAGCTTGATGGTAGTCTCTCATCCAGATAGGATAGCCCTTGGATGAGCATCACAGATACTGCGGCGTGCGCTGCATGTTTTTCTCTTTTTCATGGCATTCACATTTTAAGTTTAACAAGTTACAGAAACAATAATTCAAATTTTGCCGCATCTATCGGAGGCGCCAAACATACCTTATTGTTTTCTTTTTCATAATACATTTGATGTTAAAAGATTGGTGCGAACCCATAGTTTAACTATTACACTTTGTTGAAACATATAAAAAACGTTATCCTTTAAACAATCCACCCTAAACAAAAACTAAACCTGTATATCTTTGATTAATTAAATTTAAAATGAATAGTCAATTATGTGCTTCGCTGTCCAATATTTGTTCTTTAATCACTCACTGGCCTTTGTTATGACCGATACAAAAGTAGAAAATGCGATATAGATGTGATAATACAATCCGGTCAATAAATGAAAAATTAGTCCCAGACCTGTTTTTGAGACAAAATTAGCATTGGGAAAAGCCGGAAAAGCTTCCTGATTTCTTAGTATGAACAAATTCTTTCTTTAATTGAATAATTTCTTTTTCCTTTGATGAGCGAAAGCTTTACCTTTGTGTATTTAGTATATATATCTACAGTATTGATATGAGAAACAAACAGATTTTATTATTCCTGATGGGCATCTTTTTTGCTGTGTCCGTTTTCGGTGAGAAACCTCTTTTTACCTCTCGTTTTACCGATAGTCATGACATTACTTCGTTACATGCCTGGGGACCTTATTCCAAACGGTATGTCGGAATCTCGCATATACCCGATATGCAGGCGGGCATGCGATTCGACTTTTCCGTGATGCCGGGTTATTACCGTAACCGGCAGTTGATTCCTCATGTGCTTTTTGAGTCGTCTTACTATCCCTGGGACATCAATCCTTCCGTGGATCGCATTACTTATCGCTATGAGCTGGAATGGAAAGACCGGGTTTTTACCGATGTCACCTATTATATATTAGACGAATGCCGCACGTTGGTGGGTATGCGGTGCGTCAATCATACGGAAGCCAACCAGAATTTGGTGCTCAATATGATGGCATATCTCGACTACGAACAGGAACAACCGCAGTTCAAGGCTGCGGGAAGTGCGGATATACAATGGCACAAAGCCACCGACTACCTGGTAAACGAGCCTGTACACAGATCTCCTCAATACAATCTGGTGTATGATGGCTGGAGAAGAAACGAGATGCGGACTTCACAGTCGCTCAGCGGTTTTGTGTTGGGCAAAGGATTCGGAAAGGAATCCGGCGATAGGGTGACTTACGAGGTGAACATTCTTCCGGGAAAGGAGAAAGGGATGATTGGCTTCAGATTCAACACTCCTAAAGGAAAGATAGCCACTTTCCGCTTGAAAGGATTGACTGAGGAGCGTTTGGAATTGAAAGGAACAGGAGAGTATGCGCTGGCTTCCTTGCCTTATTCGTGCAATAAACCTGGTAAATATGTGTTGGAGATGATCTCGGAAGGTACGCATAGCACCGATCTGGATGGCTTCTTTATTGGTAGTGAAGCCGATATGAAGCAACTGAAGATTGTGCCAAGAGCCTTGTCCTTTACTCCCGAAATGAAAATAGGGGAGGGGAAGCAGGATTTTATCCTGAAATATGAAGCATGCGACAATTACTATGGAGTGGCCTGGAACAGTAAGGAGTCTGAGATACGCACCGTGCTGGATGATAACCTGGAATCGTTTTTCCGTAAGAAGACGCACGACCATGTGTCGTCGAGGCTGACGGGCAATATGAAGTGGCATTATTCCAATGCCTTTCTGCGTCCCATTGTTTTGGCGCCAAACTCCGAACAGACGGTATATGCGTTGATCTGTACGGGAAGCTCCCAACAACAGGTGGGCGAGCAGATACAGAAGTTTCACACTGCTCCGGAAAGTTTTACCTCGCTGATAAAGACAGGCGCTACCGGTTCCGGCAGCCGGATGTTGGAAGAGGGAAAGAAATATGCGTTCGGGCAACGTTTGTTGCAATCGGCTTTGTTGTCCAATATTGTGTATCCGGTTTATACACAGGGTGAATACATCCGGCATTTCACCCCAGGTAAGAACTGGAACAGCCTTTATACCTGGGATTCCGGATTTATCGCTCTGGGTTTGCTCGATATCGACCCGACGAAAGCTTTCGAGTGTATCAGGGCCTATACTACACCCGTGGGAAGTGAATCGGCCTTTATTCATCACGGTACTCCATTGCCCATCCAACTGTTTGCCTATTATGATTTGTGGAACAACAGCCAGTCGCGGGAGGCTTTGCAGTATTTGTATCCGCGGTTAAAGCAATTCTTTGATTTCATGGTAGGTACTAATCCCTCTTCCACTACCCGCATGAAAGGTACAGGGTTGCTGCGTACATGGGATTATTTTTATAACTCGGGAGGATGGGACGATTATCCGCCTCAACATGCCCTGCGTGATAAAGCGTCGGTGACTCCCGTGGTTTCTTCGGCATATTATATCCGGGCAGCGAAGATTTTACGTCTGGCAGCCAAAGAGTTGGGCCTAAAGAAGGACGTAAAGGAGTACGAACAGATCATTCAGCGTCTGTCCGATTCCTTACTGACTTATTCATGGGATGAGAAAACAGGTTACTTCGGATATGTAGTGCATGATGCTGATGGGAAAGCTAAAGATATATATAGGTATAAAGACGGTTCCAACTTCAATAAAGGTTTGGATGGTGTGTCTCCGCTTATTGCAAACATCTCTTCCAAAGAGCAAACGGACCGGATGATCGGGCATGTCTTTTCTCCTGACGAGATGTGGACAGCAGTGGGTATTTCGACTGTAGACCAGTCTGCACCTTATTACCGTGCCGATGGATATTGGAACGGAGCTGTCTGGTTTCCCCATCAATGGACCGTATGGAAGGCGTTGCTGGACTTGGGAGAGGGTGAAAAAGCCTATCAGGTGGCTACTACGGCTTTGAATACCTGGGAGAAGGAGTGCGAAGAGAGCTATTATACATTTGAGCATTTCATTATTTCTTCCCAACGTGGAGCCGGATGGCATCAATTCTCCGGTTTGTCGTCTCCTATACTCAACTGGTTTGCCGCTTATTACCGGGTTGGGAAAGTATCTACCGGTTTTGAAGTCTGGATTTCCGATGATCGTTTCAATGAGAATTTTACGCAGTATCAGGCGAAACTCTCATTCGATGATTCTACTGCTCCCCATGAGCGTACTATTATTATATGTATGGATCCGTCGGAAACGTATAAAGTAGAGTTCAATGGTAAGGCGGTGAAGAGCAAGTCATATCATCGGGGATTGTTGGAGGTTACCTTGCCGAGTACCAATAAACCGGGGGAGCTTACCGTCTCTAAAAAACACACACAGAATTAAAAACTTAAGTAAATCTTGATTCACTATTGGCCGACTAACTTTGAATTTAGTCGGTCAATAGTGGTTAAAAATAATAATTATCTTTCAAAATCTCTTTCATTGACATGGATTTCGACTACACAAGAATTTGAATCGTATCTTTCTGAATAATCTTTAGTTACTTCAGTTCCTACACCTTTTGTGCGCCTCGTTACAGTTACCTCAATCGTTCCTCCATTCGCTGTTATTTTTGACAATTTATGTTTGCCGCTGTTATAAAAGTATTCTGTATAGTAACCGTTATTATTTCTAAGTTCATATGAATAAGTATATATGCTATTGTAACCTCCATCGGGTAAATATACTTTCGCAAGAACACTGCTTTCTGAGATTCCTTCTTCATCTGAGGAGTTGGGATCTGGTTGTGGTTTGTTATATCCCCAAACATTACTGTAGGAAAATGTAGAATATCTACTGGACCAGTGTGAAAACATACTTTTGTTATATTTATCACGATATTCAGCCTCACTATCTGGTGATGAACCAAAGTAATCTTCATGAATAGCCCTTATTCTCACATATATTCCACTGTAAGGATGCACCCCATCAGAGTACGGGAAGGCATAAGCTGGTATGTCTTCTGCCAGAATCCCTGATTGAAATATTCTTACCAATCCACCACCTTGGCGAGATTTAATATTAATCCAATGATCAGCATCATAGCTCCATTGAATCTGCATTAAGTACTTATGCGCTTCAGCCGCTATATATTCTGTAGGATTACCTTGATAACTGCTAGAATAAAGACCTGCATGCCAACAAAAATGAGCATAACTTTCATAATTATTTGTATATTTATAATCTGGTTCATCTCCAATATAAAGATAGTCTATACAGTCTACTCCGAATTCGCAAGTTCCTTCCATTGTATTAGCCCATTCCATTGGACTGGGTTCTTGGTCCCAGTAAGCTCTTGTTAAAAGAGTATCCTTGCGCAAATTATCAATCTGGATATCTTGGATATCCTCCATTTCTTTGCTACAGGACGATAACGCGAATGTCAATAACATTACAACGCACATTGCAATTTGTTCTTTCTTCATGGTTTCTAAATTTTAAGTTTAACGAATTTTAAAATGATTACTTGATCTATTGCATCAGTTCGATGCTCTAAACACAACTTCTTTTTTCATCTCTCATAATACTGTTACTTTAAAGATTAATGTAAACCGATACTTATACCGAATTACTATTAGATTATTATTCTCTTTTTTGTAATCTTTAAACAATCTCCTGACCTTATCCCTATTATTCTATAACTTGACCTTCACTCTTGCTTGTCTATACTAAATACATTTTATTCTTGCACAAATGCAAAGTAAGTATAGTATTAATGAAAATAATGCAAAAAAGTGTTCAAAAAATAGAAGAATTTATTCGTTTATAGTCATAAGTCGACAATATACCACTTTATTCCGTGCGTATTTCTTTAGGTGATTTGTTTTCCTCGTAGGGCAAAGCTGTGTTACTCTACGACCAAGCTTATCTTACTCACCGACTATCGATGTACGAGATGTACATCTTGTGCAGTACCAGATGTACATGTCATACAGCACGAGATGTGCATCTCATACACTACCAGATGCACATCTCGTACATCATTCCTCCCGGAGCAAAGTTATCACCCTCTACGAGGTAAATTGCTTTGCTCCCTTGCTATCGCAATAATGCCTTAGGGTATCTGTTTTTCATCAGAACAGGATGTTCGATATCTGTTTAAGACTACCTTTGTACATTCACGAACGGGAATGTAATAATGGCATACTTTACTGTTGTCAATAATATCTTTCGTCTTGATTTAGAGCGGGTAAGTTGGATGAAAATTCACGTGTAAGTATTCTTTGATTTCTGGCTTCTGTAGTTCCCGGTTAACGCAGAAGTTGCCAAGAGTTAGCGAAATAGTTCCCAGTGGTTAACACGCAAGTTATCCGTGTTAACCACTGGGAACTTGCGTGTATAACAACGGGAAAATTCGTGTTAACCACCGGGAACTGTTCTGTTAACCACTTTTTTGGGGTATTGTAAAGAAAAAGGGAACAATCTACAGTGCAGATCATCCCCTTTGTTGCTCGCGTACCTATATACGTTTTCTATTCCCGCTGATGAAAGTTTATATTATTCATTGCGGGATTTATGTATTTTGTACGTTTATTTATCTCTTTTCTCTTCTTCATAAATAATTCTTTCTCCAAAGATACAAAACCAGGAAGGTCTTGTCAATGGGAAATCCCTATTTATTCTGAAGTCATGCAAAATAAGAAAGGAGATAAAAAGTTTCGAGTTAGCTCGAAACGATTGTGTGTTTACAAAGAGGAGAGCATGGTAAGCAATTGTGAGTTGTTAGGCATAAAATATATTAATTCAATTAATACACATGGCTGATTGATAAAATAATTGCTATATTTGTGATAAAATCTCAAATTAACCAATTAAAATATGATTATTCAATTAACAATAGGGAATTTTCTCTCTTTCAAAGAGCAATCGACTCTTTCATTGGCCGCATCGCCTTTGAAAGAAATACAAGTTTCGACTGAAGAAATTATATTTGGTGTAGGAAGTGCTGGATTGTCGTTAATGAAAAGTGCCGTTGTTTATGGTGCTAATGCGTCCGGCAAGTCTAATTTTATTAAAGCTTTTGAGTTCTTTAAATGGTATGTGATAAATTCTTCAAAGGATATCCAAGCGGGTGAGCGTGTGAACATAGAAAGCTTTCGGCTAAATTCACTTACAGCAGAAGAACCGAGTTATTTTGAGGCTATCTTTTGCAATGAAGACAATCAATATCGTTACGGTTTTGAAGCCGACAATTCGTTTGTGCATTCGGAATGGCTTTATCAGAAAGCCAATAAGAAAAGGGCGAAAGAGGTGGAATTGTTTTACAGGGATAAGGATAGTTTCCATATTCATTCTAGATTCGCCGTAGGTAAAGAGCTTGCGGGAAAGCGAATGGTAAGAGAAAATGCATTATTGCTTTCGATTGCGGCACAATTCAACGACCCCACCGCAGTAGAGATCATGAGATGGCTGAATGATACTACTATTATTTCAGGCTCTAATGATGAAAGGATATGGAATACAGCAGCCATTCAGTTGGACGATACTAAAATGAAACAGAGAATTGTGGAGTTTTCTCGCTATGCAGACTTAGGTATTGAAGATATAGAGAAAAATGATAATACGATTATCAGTATGCATACGCAATACAACAATGAGGGCCAGGAAGTCAAAACTGTCACTTTCCCATTCAGAAAGAATGAATCGGAGGGTACAATCAAGTATTTTTCTTTGGCATATCCAATTATTGATGCATTAGATAATGGAAAACGTTTAATTATTGATGAGTTTGATTCTAAAATGCATCCGCTTCTGACATGCCGAATTATTGCTTTATTCAATTCAAGAGAAGCAAATCCTAAGAATGCCCAACTAGTATTTACTACTCACGATACGAATTTATTGGGTGCTAATATTTTTAGACGGGATCAGATATGGTTTACACAGAAAGACCGTTATGGGGCGACCGAACTTTATTCTTTGGCTGAGTATAAGGTCCGCAATGATGCTTCGTTTGAGAAAGATTATTTATCAGGGAAGTATGGGGCAATTCCAATTATTGGAGATATGCGACGTTTGTTTAACGCCCAAGAGAAATAAACAATGGCAGCTGCAAGAAGGATAAATACAGATCCGCGCATTGAAAGAAAGTTGGCCCGTATCAGTGGTGTGCGCGAGGTAAAGCAAACGTTTCTGATTATTTGCGAAGGGGTTAATACTGAACCTGACTATTTTAATGCTTTTCGTTTGACTTCTGCCAATGTGAAAGCTGTCGGTCAAGGAATGGGAACATCTACATTGGTACAAAAGGCTATTCATATAAGAGAGCAAGAAAAAAAGAAAGGGCGGGTATATAACCAGAATTGGGTTGTCTTTGATAAAGATGATTTCCCAGAGAATGATTTTAACTTTGCTATCCTACTGGCGCGACAAAATGGATTTGAGGTGGCTTATAGCAATCAGGCTTTTGAATTCTGGTTCTTGCTTCATTTTAATCTATATCAGGGTGCTTTACATCGTTCCAGATATGAGAAGATGCTGAGTGACTTGCTTGGATTTATTTACACAAAGAAATCTGGTGTAAGTTCCAAAATGTTCAATGTGTTGTTTCATAACCAAGAACGGGCTATTAATCACGCTAAAGCTATTATGCAGCAATTTGATGGGAGTAACCCGGCACAAGAGGAATCTTCTACTACTGTTTATCTGTTGGTAGAAGAATTGAATAAATATATATAGGAATGCATTTAAGACCCAGAAAAGAAACAGAGTTCCATCTGTCCTATGAGTACGTGGAACTCTGCTTATTCCAAGAATGAACTATTTCGGCTTATATACAGCAACCGCTACGCTCGAATCGGCACAACCGTAATACAGGAACCATTTCTTTTTGTGGTAAACCAGCCCCTGAATGAATACCGTTCCGGCAGGATACTGCCCACTCTTCTCGAAATCGGCTTCGGGAATGAAGAATGGCTTGTCGAGGCGACCGATCAGCTTGGAAGGATCTGCTGTGTCGAACAATGCCTGGCCGGCACAATACGAGCTGGCGGTGTACATGGTGTCTCTGGAGGCTCCGGCTCTGTTTTTTCCGTTGTACATCAGTAAGATACCTTTGTCGGTCATGATAGCGGGAGGCCCACACTCGGTCATGTCGCTGTCGAACTTGCCTGGACGGGGAGTCAAGAGCTTCACGAAATCTCCTTTCTCATCGAGCGTGGGGGTCCAGTTGACAAGGTCGTCCGAAGTGGCCAGGTTGACAAACCGCTCTCCCCAGTACATCAGGTACTTACCATTGATCTTGGCGATGACCTGCTTGCCGTTTACCAGCTTGGTTACGATGGAACCCGACTTGCAGAACATGTCGAAGAAACGCCCGTTATAGGCTTTGGCGAAGGCTGGTCCGTATTTGGTCCAATGTTTCAGATCGCGTGAGGTGGCTACCGACAAGCGTGCTACTTTCCGGTTCCATTGGGTGTACATCACCACATATAATCCGTCCTCGGTAATGGCTACGCGGGGGTCTTCACATCCTCCCGGCCATTCGAGTTCCTGCTGACCGTCGTTATCGGGATAGAATACCGGAGTCTTCTGACGTTTGAAATGCAGACCATCGTCCGACCAGGCGTATCCCAGGCGGGAAGTGCGTTTACCGATTCCCTGCCCAAATTTGTCCTCACCACGGTAGAGTACGATGACTTTCCCATTTTGGATAGTAGCACCGGGATTGAAAGTATCGCTCGCTTCCCAAGCTACCGAGTCCTGTGTGAGCGGACAGTAAAAGCGGGTCGATGGATCGGGAGAGATGATGGGATTAGTGGCTTTCGGGCGTTGGAAATCGGCCCAGGCCCAATCGGGGTAATCACTTTTCTTTTTTTGCTGGCCGTAAGCGAATGCAATAGTTGTCAGCGATAGTAATAAAACAGAGAATAATTTCTTTTTCATACTGTATCAATTTGTAATGGGTTTTAATTGTAAGTTTGTATGGTACCTTTTCGTACATTATACCCTTCTACGTAAATACCGTATGTGGGGGCGTTGGGCGACAAGGAATGGTCTATGGTGACGATTCTTTCTTCTCCGGGCATGAGTGCGAAATAACCATCTGAAATAAACACAGGGAGTATTTCCTCGTCTTTATCCACATCTGTTACCTTTACTTTTACTCCAATAGCCGGGGTTTGCGATGGATTTGATAGTTTGAAGACAGTCTGCTTGCCCTGTCTCCTGACCGCTTCTGCACGTAAACCGACATACGCCAGTTCGTTGAATGACTGATAAGTGCCGCTTTTCCCGGTAAACCAGTATTCGTTGACCGAAAGCGTCTGTTCTTTTTCTTTCATTTCAAGCCGCACCAGGAAAGGATTTTGCTCCTCTTTGATTTTCTCCATGAACGATAGGGGTACTTGCGTACAACTATTGAAGTTTAAATCGATGGTGGTTACCTCCGAGTGAAGCACCGTATTGGCGAGCGAGTAAATCTTTATGCTCACCGTGACTGCTTTCTTATCTTTCAGCGTGGTGTTAATGGCTGCTATGGAACGGTTGTGTGCATTCATCTGTATATGGAAAAACTCGCAAGCCTTTTTTATGCCGAAATAGGCACCTGTCGTTTCATAATCGGAGGAATACGTTTGCCATACGGTACTTGGCCATGCCGGATGAGACATCCACATGAGCAATCCGGAAGTATCTTCCCACAATTTGCTATTCCATGCCTCAAACATGGCGCGGTGGCTGACATAGTTTATCATTTGTGCCTTTTTGCAGAAATCGGGCATGGAAACGGCTTTACCATAGAGGCTGTCGATGGTTTGTTCGTAAAGTCCTTTGCCATTGTAATAATCGTGGTAGTACCATGTGTCGGATATGGGCCATAGATCTTCCTCATTCATCATTTTGCGCATGGTAGACACCAAGGGAACACTCATGGTCCCCAGTTCGGTAGAGAAGCCGCGAGCCATTTGTGTGAAATAGACAGATTCGTCCGGGCGGTAGTTCCACGGACCACTGGGGCGGAGATTCAGGTAGCGGGAATTGCCGATATACAAACGACTGCCATCCAGCTCAGAGGTAGCTTTGACCAGTTCTGTTTCGAGTTCCGGACGGGCATACCCTTCATTCCGGGGGCACCAGATCACTAAAGAAGGATGATTGCGATATCTTACAATGACATCTTTTACATTGTCCATAAATAACTCCTTTTTCTCCGGTTCCAGGTTGAATCCGAGTGTGGAATACCAAAAATCGTTCCATACAAGTATGCCATATTCATCGCAAAGGTCAAAGAATACTTTTTCGGTAGATTCACCCGTCCAGTTGCGTATCATGGTGAAGCCTGCATCTTTGTGTAATTTGATGTATGGTTCGATCTTGGAGCGCGACACGTTTTTCATTGCATCATCCATCCCCCAGTTGCCTCCTTTGCAATAAATCGGTCTGCCATTTACTTTCACTACAAGATACGGGTTCTTGTTGTCTTTGATCACTTTCATCTGCTCCGGATACGTGTCTTTTGTAAAGGTCGGGATGCTTATTCCACCGGATAGATTCACTCTTTTCCCGTTATCCCAGGGATAAGGATGGTTCGATAACCAGTTGAGCGGGTGATAATCTACTCGCACCTGTTTGTCCGTATGGCTGGCATCGGCTACCAACAGCTCGAATGAGAGTTCGCGTATGCCGAATCGTTCTTGTAATGTATCGCTTTTCCGGCCTTTGACGAAAGAAGTGGCTGTAGCCTGATGCAGGTAAGGTGTACCGTAACCGTTGGGCCACCAAAGTTTGGGATTCTTTATTCGCAAAGCCGGATGGCGGGAGGGAGAGAATTCAATGGTTCGTTTGGCATTCGGGGCGAGTTCTACCTGTTGAGATACGCGGATACCTGCTATGTCCAATTCAATGGTTGACTTTTGTTTTTTGGCAGAGAGGTTTGCTACATCTACTCTGACGGTCAGTGAAGCTTCTGTAGTGTCGGGTAGAGCCAGATCGGTGTGTATCTGCATATCGGACAGGCGGATATCATCCACGAAAGAGAGTTTAATATCCTGCCAGATGCCGATGTTTCGATCACGAATGCCGGGTACCCAGTCCCATCCTTCGGAAGAAATAAATGTCGGTCCGTCCAGGCAAAGCACTCCTCCGTTGGGGCCATAATTGGTGCGAGCCGACTGTTCGTGCGGAATTCCGGGATGAAGGGGCGGATAAATAATGACTCTCAGTTCGTTGTCTGCTTTCAGATAATCGGTCACATTGAATATTCCTCTTTGAAAAGCGCCTTCTATCCTTCCTACGTTCGAATTGTTTAAGATGACATCCGCCATGTAATTAATTCCTTCAAAATGTAAGAATGCATTTTTATTCTTCTGAGCAGGGGCTTTAAATTTTAAGGTATATATCCAGTTCTTACGACAAAGATCGTCTGGGATCTTCATCATGTTCAATCCGAAATACGGATTCTCATAGACTCCCTGGTTGACCAGTGTTGTCAGAATAGTTCCGGGAACTGTTGCATTGTATTCCTGAGCTCCTGGTTCGTCCGCTTTCACAATCCAGCCTTGATTCAGGCTATATTCTTCTTTAGATGTATTTACAGGTTCGTGGTAAGTGGAAGAAACGACAGCCGTTCTTCGCAAATCGAAACGCGAATAAGGCAAAGTCTCAGGGTCTTGTTGCTCAGATAATCCATAATTCTTACCGGCAGGAAAAGTTTCCTGTGCATGTAAATTTATCATGGGGGTTGCTGATACCCAGAAGGCTGTTAAGAGAATAAAATATTTCATGATATGATAGTTTTAAAGGCCATGCAGTTCGCGCAATTGTTTCAACTTGTCCGGTATATTGAATTTACCGTTTTTCGGCTCCCCAGCATACCAGTCGGTAAATACACCTTCCTGGGTAGCATAGAGTGTACTTTGTGCTTCTTCCAACTGACTGATGGCTATGTCCAGATTTTCCGCCCGTTTCTCCTCATACTTATATGCTAAAAGGAAATGGTGAAGCGAACGGTTCAGGGCTTCCATATAGTGGCAGGGAGCAGCCAGGTTGTCTCTGAAAAACCGTTGGTTCTGTTTGGGAAGGCGTTTCATCAATGCTTCAGTACGAAGGGAAACCTCGGCAAAACGGCTCGTTGCCTTTTCTGTCCCATTCAGCAGGGAATCGATCTGATTGGTACCGTCGATGCGGAATGAGCGTCCCGGTACTCTTTCGAATCCGATGTCACGTAAAGGATTGGGCGAAAAGTTGTCGAAGCGTTTGCTGATCTGATCGAATACGCGCGCATTGCGCAGGTCCTGAAAGATGAACTGGCGCTCCAAACCCGGGAACTCGGAAGTCTTTGGCAGCCAATATGCATGATAGTAATCACGATAAAGCCGGGCGACTTCCTCTGCGTGGCGTTTGCCAAAATATTGGGTGCAGAAGTCGAGCAGAAACGAATCGGTGTTGTATGTCTGCATATCCCACATCATGCGGGCATTGGCCGCCATTTCCATGACAAACTCCCGGAGGTTGCCTGCGTTGACTACTGAAAAGGTCAAAGGTCCTCGGCTGTTCACATAACGGTAGTTGAACTCCATCTTCCAGGGACCTTCGGCTGGTGCCAGATGGGCTCCCGTTGAAGTAAACTGAAGGTTCATGTAATATCCCAGTTTGAAAGGCTGCGTCATGTTCATGGCCACCAAGTCGTCATACGGATAGTGATCGCGCCGACCGGCAACGAATGTCCAGAGCATATTCTTTCCTGAGGGCGGCTGTAGATAACCTTTGGCCAGCAAGTCGGAAAGCTCGTCGTAGAAAGTCATGCGGACGAAAGGATCTTCTTCGCCGGTCGCTTTCTTGATCATCTCGAGTTGGATGCGCATCATGCGGTTGATGACTTCAGCACGTGCCTTGTCGTCTTTCGGCGCATCGGAGAAAGCAGCCCAGAACGGCTGGTCATTGATGCCCCGGAAAGAAATCTGCCAGAGGTTTTCCTGTTGGTCCCGGCAAACAGTTTCGATGCTGTATTTCCAGAACTCCCGTAGGCTCTCTTCGTCAGATAAAAGAAGTTTGGGCGGGGCCATGTTGCGTACTTTCCGCCAGTAGCCTTCCCAGTTCTTTAGGTTGTTGTTACAGGCTACGTGATGATGAGAAGTAAGTACCAAGCCGTACTTGCGGAGCAAAGCGGCTTGCCTGTCGAGTTTGTAATCGGGATATGTAACCGTTGCTTCCAACTCCACGGTATTGAGTTTCAACCGTAGCATGGTTTCGAGCCATAGTTCGTCGTTCTCTGTCGATAGTTTTCGCCAGGGGGTGAACAAATCAGTATCATTCGGGAACCAGGCGCGATATCTTACTTGTGGTGACTTCTGAAAGTAGTCGAAATCAGCCGCAATCTCTATTTGCTTTTTGAATTGCGGTTCCCAGGAGGAAAAATACCATAGCGGAGGCACTTCGAGAAACTGCTCACTGAAAGTGTATATGGCAAAGATCGCTCCCCGCATGTCTTTCCCATGGAGGTATATGCGGTTCTTTGCCGGATCGCAATAAATACGGTGAGACTCGAATCCATCCAGGGAACGTAGTGATGAGGCTTCGACTAATGCGGCAGTGGTTGCTTCGTTGATGATGATAATATCGATGCCTTTGGCATTGTTTGTTGTTGGGGATATTTCCGGCCTGTATTGCATGACTTTCTCAAAGTCTTTACACAATGTTTCCGCTGCTAATACCACAGAACCCAATTCCTGACTGGCTACTACTACTTGAAAGTTTCCTTTTTTCAGTTTTAGAGGAGCATTTGTTTTTGGGTTCGCAGCCTGTGCGGACAGCCAACATACAGCCATCATAACAGGAAGTAAAATTCGCATACTGATATTCTTCATTTATTTGATGTTATATACTTTATTGATGAAACAGATAATTATGTTCATTCCTTTTGAACCGGTATCGGTGCCGGGGTAAGGGAAGAGGATCCTGTATGGATACATCCCATCTTAAGAGACATTCGACCATCTCGCTCCGGACTTTCCGGTTGGCTTTGCTGTTGAAAAGATTATTCAGTTCCGACGGATCGTTCTTAAGATTGTAAAGCTGTCCGTTGCCGTCCATGTCATACACCAGCTTCCAGTCTCCTTTGCGTAGCATATGCATGGTTCCGCTTTGCGACCAGGTATTGAGCTCGTCGAAGAAGAGTCCTTCTTTTCCTACGGCTCCTTCTTCTTTATAGTCGGTAGCATCGGCCCGGGTATAGTACATTCCTCCGAAACCATCTTGAACCATTATGCTTTCGAACTCTTTCTCGGGATAGGCTTTCCCTTGCAGAAGCGGCCAAAGGCTACGCCCTTGTACTCCCATAGGAATCTCAGCCCCGATGATCTCACAAACAGTCGGGAAAATATCGATAATGCTTACATGGGCTTTGTGCGGACGGGCAGAAGCTTTAATTCCGGGACCGCTCCACTGCATGGGGATGCGGGCAATGGCATCGTCGAGCCCTACGCCTTTCTTCATTAATCCATACTCGCCTGCATAGTCTCCATGATCGGAGATGAACACAATGACCGTATTCTCATACATACCTTTTGCTTTCAGCTCACTTACCAGACGGGCAAACTGATCATCGATCATCCGCATCATGCCGTGGTAAATGGAGCGAAGTCGCTGTAAATCTCTCTGATAGCCTACATGCCCTTGTTCCATCATCTCTGAAAGCAAGGTATACTCCTCGCCTTTTGTTTTCAGGTCTTTGGCGGTACTTCTCATGGCAGGAAGTACCTCCGGTGGGAACATGGAGTAATAGGGTTCGCAGGTTTGATAAGGGTTATGGGGCTCGGCCATGGAAAACCACATCAGGAAGGGTTTGCCTGCCAGGGAGTCTATCCATTGAGAAGCATCGCTTACCATGCGGTAGGGAAGTTGGGCTTCTACTCCATAGGGAGAAGGTTCCATACTGGCATACATATCCAGCGTACCCAGATACGTATCGAATGCTTTGCCTGGCTCGGACTTGTTTTTTGATTCCTGTTTATCGTGATTGTAAGGGTTCCAATAATCTACCCGGTCGGGTGAGAGGTGGGAGTGGTTTTTGCCGATCAAGGCCGTGGTATATCCCTGTTCTTTGGCCACATCGAAGAGGTCTTTGGTGTAATAAGCATCGGCAAGGTTGTGGTTGGACCGCACATGGGTGGCACTGGGAAACCTTCCCGTCAGCATGGAGACCCTTGCCGGACCACTTGCCGGAGCAGCCGTATAGGCCCGGTTGAACCAGGTGCCGCTTTCCGAAAAATTATCAGCAAAGGGCATGGTGTTCAGTGGATATCCTTCACGCTTCATCAGGTCGGCACGCAACTGGTCGCACATGATGATCAGTATATTTGGGCGGATAGACGGAGTACCTTGTGTCTGGGTAACCTGAGCCTGGATGCTCTGGGCTTGGACTCCCACCACCGGTATTACCACAGCTGCGGCAATACCGCAAACGGCTAAAGGCGTTTTCATGATTGGCAGATTTTGGTATTCGTTGATAAGTGAGGTGGAAGTTACCACCTCACTTCTGTTAATGCATGCTATTTATTGCTTGTCCAGCCGATAGATTGCAGGAACCAAGCCGTATTCTTCTCATTGAGTCCCTGGCGTTTCAATACTTCCGGAAAGTCGTTATAACTTCTCCAGAAGTTGGATACCAGTGTAGATAGCTCTTCGGGGCGGTAGCCGACAGCCTCATTCAAGCTTCCCATCACTCCGAATTCTTCTTTGAAGACGATGTACGAATCACGGTATTTCAAGCCTTCCATGGATTTGGCTACTCTCCGGGCTGCACCCGGAAGCCCATTCAGGTCGACTGTTTCGGCGGGATAGACAATCTTGACTACCTTTTCCTGATTGGCGGCAAGCAGTGGAAGTTCCACCAGCAGTGCAAACTCATCGCCGAGATACTCGAACTTATTCACAGGATGTCCGTTTACCGTAACCGATTGGGGAAGCGTGGAGGCAAGTACCTTCACCTTGAATGTACGCGAAGTAGGCATGCCCTGGTAAGCGCCTTCCCGTTTGCCGATCACCACTGTCTGTTCCTGGCCCTGACGAGAAGCGGTCAGCTTCGTAACAGCATACTCAGCAGCATAATTCTTATCATTGCCGTTATCCTCGTAGAAGTTGAATGTAGAAGTTCCGTTTCCACCCGGGAATACCGTTACTACCACCTCTTCGTTGTTGCCGTTCAGATTCATTACCTTGTTGGTGTAGAGCGGAAGCACAGCGCCTGCCTTTACATAGATAGGATACTCGTCGATAGCAAACGGACGTTCCACCACCTGACCTCCTTTGAGTAAGGTGCCTGTATGCCATTCGTACCATTCACCTTCGGGCAACCAGGCACGTACCTGTACATAACCATCCTTGGTGGGAGCCGTAGCCGGGGCTACCAGCATGTCGTCGCCAAACATGTATTCACTACGGAAATCGTAGGCTTCCTTGTTTTCGGGATAATCGTAATACATGGGGCGGCAGAGCGACAAACCTTCATCATACCCTTTGCGAGCCATGGCATAGATGTACGGTGCCATCTCATAACGTTGCTGAATCGTTTGACGAATAATGTCGCCATATTCTTTGCTGAACACCCAAGGCTCTTTGTTCAGATTGGCGCCTTTCTGGGAGTGTGTACGCATGATGGGGCTGAAAGCTCCGAATTGCAGCCAGCGGGTGTACATCTCGGGATCGATCTGATTACCGATGTGTCCGCCCAAATCGTGGCTCCAATATCCATACAATACATTGGAAGCTGTCGAATTGAAATAGGGCTGGAAGTCCAGGGATTTCCAGGAGATCACCGCATCGCCCGAGAAACCAACCTGATAGCGGTGGTTGCCCAGTCCGCCCCAACGGTGGTACAGCAGAGGACGCGTTTGGCGGTTCTGCTCCATCTGGCTGAAGAATGCATAGTTGATCCACCAGGTATTTTTCAGATTCTTCACTTTCGGGTCGAAGATGCCTTGTTGCCAATCCAGCCACCAGAAGTCTACACCGTCTTTTTCCATCGGTGTGAGGATGTTTTTGAACATGCTCTTCATGAACTTCTTGTCAGAATTTATCCAGGGAACTGTTTTCTTGCTCTGTGGGTCGACGCCCATGTCTTTGGCCATTTCCGGATACTTCTCTTCATAAGAAGCTACTCCATCTGCCGGGTGCAGGTTGAGGGTGATCTTCACATCGTTCTGTTTCAGATATCGCAGGAATCCTTCCGGATTGGGGAACAAATCCCTGTTCCAGGTCCAGCCGGTCCAGCCACCTTTGCCTTTTTCGGTATAGTGCCAGTCCATGTCTACCACCAGTACATCCAGGGGAATCTGATAAGCGTGGAAGTTATCGATCAATTGACGGAATTCTTTGTCGGAGTAGAGCCAGTAGCGCGACCACCAGTAACCGAATGCATAACGGGGAGGCAACGGCATCTTACCGGCGAAAAGGGTGTAATCCTTTAACGCAGTTTTGTAATCGTGTCCGTAAGCCATGAAGTACCAGTCTTGTCCGCCACTGGCAGGACGTTCCTTTACCCAATCCCATTCCGGATCATTGTCGAACAAGGGACTTTGCGAATCGTCGATAAATGTCCAACCGTCGGTAGCCAGCAAGCCGTCCTCCAGTTTCAGTGTATCGCCTTTCTTGGTGTCGGACACCCATGTCTGTGTTTGCGTTTCGCCATCCATCCCGTCCAGGGTGCGGTACGTTCCTTTCAGGTTTCCTTTCTGTTGCATACCGGGTTTCCAGGTGAACGGTAACATTCCTTTGGCGGCACTGATCACCAGGTTCTGCTCTGTAAACTGTCCGCTGTTCTTTTTATAGCGCATCTTCATCTTGGGCGTCGTCACTTCGATCCATCCGCCACCGGTTTTTACCTGATAATTTGTTTGGGGGTATTGGCGGTTCACGGCCACCAACGACTTGTCATTGACGAATGTTCCTTCCGGGGTATATTCCAGGCGGAGCGCCCCGGATGAAATGACGGTAAATCGTACATTGCCATCTGTGTAAGCAATATTCTGCTGTGCATTCTGCGCATGTAAGGCAAACAGAACCGTTTGTAACAAACAGCATACGAGTGCTAATCTTCTTTTCATGGTGATATAAGTAAATTTATAATTAGAATCTGAGTTTACATGTAATAAGAGGTGGGGCCATCCGGAAAAAAGATGGCCCCTTTTACATAATATTTACCGTAGGTTAGGATATATAATAGGTTAGATTTATCTTTTTGTGGGTTGCGGTCCCAGATAAGAACGTTGCATTCCTCCGAAATCCAACACGATCTTTTGAATCACCGTACCGGCGTCTCCGCATATGATCTTCACGGTATGCTTGCCCGGTTTGTCGATGTGCAATGTCGTTTTGTTTACTCTACAGTTTTTCAACACGCTTTCGTACCAGATCTGTGCGTATTCGAAAGAAGAAGTCGACGGGTTCATTACCGGGCCTTCGTCGATACATACACCGTATTTGGTTTCGATGTTCGTAGCCTCGTGTCCGGCATATCCTCTGTCTTTACTCATCACGAAGCTGGGCAGCACGTAGGTGTAAACATCTACCGAACCTTGTTCGAAGGTGTAGAAGTCGTACTCTAATCGCGGGGTAGTGCGTCCTCCGGTCTTTTGCGCCGGTGCTACCGGGTCGCCCAACTGGATGGCGGTATTCTCTATACCCAGATTAGGGATGACACGCATCTTGATGGCTTCGTTCTCTGTTTTCCGGTGGAAGCTTGCCGCATCTATGGAAACATAGCCGTTGTGCTCTACAAATAATGTGTCCATCTCGGCCAATGAGGACGAGGTAGGGTTGAAAACGGAAACGTAAACATTCTCTTTCTCGCCACGTTCGGAGGTGATCTCCAATGTGCCGAATACATTTTCTCCTGTAGGTACCTTGGCCCAGTCGATGGATACTTCAATGCGTTCTTCCGTAGCGGTTTCGCCTGCTTTCTTGCTCAATAGGATCCAGCTGTCGGTAACGGCAGTTTTCCATTTCAGCGGAGTAGCGCCCTTGTTGAATACATCTACATAATACGATTGGCGCAGGTAGGTGTTGAAAGCGGGCAATGAATGGAAACTTTTCAGTCCTTTCAGTACATCTTCTCCCTGAGCCATGACTCCCAACGTGGCAGTAGGCGCCAAAGAAACTGTCCGTGTGGCCGGAAGTTCGTAGTAAGAAGCTGCGATACCCTGTGTCATCGACATCATCTGATTCCATTTTTTATCCAACAGGTTGTGGTATCCTGTGGTGATTACCCGGAGGCTATCGTGACATGTTTTGACCGTTTTGGCTAGTTGTTCTGTGGCTGCTCTTTGTTGGATGGAGTACCAGCGATTCTTTTGACCGTTCAGTACCATTTTGTTCATCAACTCGCAACCCTTCACCGGGTAGTATAACAACTGGTAGAAGCATGCTTTTTGTTTTTCGTCCGGCATAGCATTCAGAATCGTTTCCACTTTGTTTCCGATACGGATGTATTCGCTCAGGCGTGAATCCGCTTCCCGGTAGTTGGTAAACGAGAAATCGGTATCGGTATTCCGCTCTCTTCCGTGCTTATCTGTACTCCACTGGTAACCCCATCCCATGAATTCGGGTTTGCGGGCAAAAGCAAGTTTGTAGAATGAGTTGATCACGTCGTCGAATTCTTTGCGGTATTCATCGCCCAGCATGTCGCATGTCCATTCGGTGCGGTAATTGGCTGCCCGCTCGAAGTTGAACGATTCAATGTCATACGCCATGGTCAGGAAGAAGTCGACGGCAAACTCACAGGATTTAATATCACCGGCATTGAGCAACCAGATGCGGTCGGCCGTCATATCGTATGCCTTGCGGAGTTCTTCGTACATGAAAGTAGGAGAGGTGGTGTTCATCCAAAGATGATCGTGCGGTTTGCCCAGGTACGAAGAGTGATAATATACACCCGAACGCCCGGAGCGTTTCTGCTCTTTCGCGCTACTCAGACGCTTCATGTAACCGTAATTGTCGTCCGGCCAGATGATGGTCACGTCGTCCGGAAGTTCCAGACCTTCGTCGTATACGTCCAGCACTTCCTTGTAAGGGGTAAAGGCCTGAGGTACATCTTCGGCACGTTTGCCGGTTACATCGGCCACGATTTGTCGTTGTGCCATGAGTGCTTCTTGCAGCATCTCTTTCCGGGCTGACATGTCGTTGCTGGCATTCATGGCTCTATCGTGCAGACCACGCAGGGCCAGTGTGTATACATTTTCAAACGGAGCGCACTCTTCCACGCGTGACTTCAATACCTTGTTTACGCCATCCTTGTTGTTGATGTAATCCCATTCACCCATTTGATCGCGTTTCCATTCGCTGGCTGTATTAAGCAACAACGGTTCGCAATGCGAGGAACCCATGACAATGGCAAAGCTGTCGGCTACCAATCTGTTTTCAGGAATGCTGTGGAAGGCTGTTGAGGCTTCGTGCATGGCCGGGCACAAGTAATTGGCCTGGAGGCGAAGCAGTAGTTCGCAGATCTTTCCGTAGGTTCTCGGACCGATGTTCTTGCGATCTTTCTCGAAATGAAGTTTGGACCAACGCAGAATGCCCCAGTCTTCATCGTTGATGAAAACACCTCTGAACTTCACGGAAGGTTCTTTGGAAGTGATCTTGTTAACTTTTACCGCCAGTTGTTTTTGTTGCTTGACGGGAGCGTCTGCCCACCAGTACCAGGGAGATACCCCGATGGCTTTTGAAACGGAAAGAAGTCCGTAAGCCGTACCGCGCCTGTCGCTACCGGCGATAACGATGGCTTTCTTTATGCCCGGAGCAGGATTGTCAACCTGCTCGATCATGTATTGTTCCCAACCACCGGCGATGGCAGTTGTATTGATTTTCTTTTTGTCAGTCAGTGCTTGTATCCATTGGCTTTTTCCGATGGTGCCGACAATAATGGCGTAACGTGCCGATGTATCACCCGGTTTGCCTTCCGAGGTTTTCAGTTCCTGTCCTGTTACCAGGCGGACATCTTCTACAAATAAGGATATGCTTTTGCGAACAACTGTTTCGTCCTGACCGTCGAAACAAACCACTGCATTGGCAGATGGGGAAACGATAGGAAAGCTGTTTTTATCAGTGCCTTTATTGAGTAACACTTGTGCTTCCGCTGAAATAAGACTACAGCAAAAGGCTCCTAACAATAAAATTCTATTTTTCATAAATACGTAAGATTGACAATTGATGGCACAAAGTAAGGCAAAAGCAAGCAAAGAAAATGGCAGAATCTTCCCTATAAATGATAGAATATGGTCAAAAGCCTTGTTAGGAATGCTTTCTTCAAAGGTGATAAGAAAAATGAGGTAAAAACTAATAGCCGATCAGAAACAGGTCAAGAAGTAAAGGGCGAAATGTGGTGATCAGAACTTCGCGTTGTTCGGGGTTAGCAGCAAATAAGCCGGTGGACAATATTTCTCCGATGGCTCCGTTTTCAGTGACTACTGCTATCTGTTTGTTACCTTCAACCAGTTGCCCGCTTTGGGGAGAAACAATGTGCTTACGCTCGTCTGAATCGTTTCCGGACGTAGTGAGGCAGTTGTTTTGAAGAAGAATACTTAGGTTTTTGTTATCGGTCGTTGTATTCGGGTGGTTCCCGAAGTTAATCTTCCATCCTGAGCCTGCCGGGTGATTGCCCAGCGCAAGTACCGAACTGTTTCCCATACTGATCAATGCATTTTCTATGCCATGTGTCTTCAATATCTCTTTGATACTTTCCAACGCATATCCCTTGAGAAAGCCTGAGAGATTTATAGAAACACCTGCCTGTTGGAAGAAGATGCTTTGTCCGGCGGGTGACAGTTGTACGGCGTGTATGGTTTCTTTGTTATAATTCTCGGAATGAATGGTGACATCGAAGCACCCCAGTGTCTTTTTATGGTATTCCAGACACATATCGATCATTGTATAGAGTTCCCTGCTGAGCACGACCGGGCCCTGGGCGGCTGTTCTATTGACATGAGCCAATTCACTGGTGGGGTCGTAGAAATTGGCCGTTTTCTCCAACAGACACAATGCATCATAGATATGATTCGCCACAAGCATTAATTCTGCTTCTGATTTCCCGGCACACAAGATGCAGTCTACACGTGTGTGCATAGATGAGAACCAGGCGTATAGCAAGTCTTCGCTATCCTGTGCCGGTTTGTATAGATGCTGAATGGGGGTGTGCATATAATAAAGGAATAAAAGGGCATGTCTATGGAAGACACGCCCTTTTAGTAGAAAGGTATTATTTCAGTTCTTTGATCTTCACGTTCTTGAACCAAACTTCGTCACCATGGTCTTGAAGCAGGATGTTGCCTTCAATATGATTTCCAAAGTTAGGCCAGTTCTTATACTTGCTGTAAGCCACCAATGCATTGAACATGTCGTTGTTGCGATCGTATTCAATCAGCTTCACGCCGTTGAGCCAATGTTCTACGTGGTTACCTTTTACAATGATCATAGCCGTATTGAACTCTTTCTTGTTGAACGGTTTGTTCTTGGGAGCCGGGATCAGGTCGTACAGTGAACCCAACTGGCGGTTGCCTTTTACGCCCAGTTTGGCATCCGGGTGCTTGTCGTCGTCCAGAATCTGGAATTCGCAGCCGATGGCCGAGCCTTCACCCTTGTTCATATCCGGTTTCACGAAATACTTAATACCACTGTTAGCACCTTCGGTGATCTTGAAGTCTACCGTCAGGATAAAGTTCTTGTACAGACGAGTCGTTACGATATCGCCACCGTTAGCCGATTCGGCTCCGCCACTCTTGATTACTTTCAGGATGCCGTCTTCTATTTTCCAGCCATTAGCCGGGAACTTGTCCATCTTTGCGCCTCTCCATCCGTTGGTGGTCTTACCGTCCCACAGCAAGGCCCATCCTTCTTTGGTTTCGCGCGGAGAAAGAGTATTGATAATTGTGTTTACCTCGGGAGCCGTTTGCGCTTCGGCTGTTTGGTAACGTTCTACGTCGGTAGTACAGATGCGGATGTTCTTCCAACTAACTGTTTTACCTTCGTCGGCTGCATTGCCGATGGAGTGTACTTGCAGAGCAATGAAACCTGTAGCTGCTGCATTGTCCCAGAGATTGGCGCAAGGTACGCCGTTCACCCAGGTACGGATGGAGTTGCCGACAGCTTCGATACGCGCTTTGTTCCAGGTATTGTTTTTAAATGCCGACTGTGCCGCAGGGTTCTTGGTGAGCGGATAAAGCCATCCACGGCCAGCTTCGTCGTAGATACCACCCGACCAGGCACGTTTGGACGGATCTATTTCGAACTGGTAACCATGTACACGACCTTTCTGGAATGCTTTGTTGCTTGCGCTACGCAGCTGTACGCCGGAGTTCAGACCGTCTTCTACCTTGAAATCGAATTCGAGGATAAAGTCGCCATAGTTCTTGGCTGTTGCCAGAAAAGTATTGGGAGTTCCCATTTTGGACACGCCTACAATGGCGTCGTCTACGATCTTGTACTCAGCTTTTCCATTCAGTTTGGTCCATCCCTTCAGGTTCTTGCCATTGAAAAGAGGTTCCCAGGTCTGTGCCGACAAAGAGGCTGCACAGCACACTAATAAAGTTAATACGAAGTTTTTCTTCATCTTTTAAGTTGTTAGAATTGATATATTACAGTTTATAGAACTCATCCCAGCCTTTGCGCGGAGGAATTCCGGTTAACATGGCATTGGCAAATTCGTTGTTGGTAATTTCCTTTGTACGGCTGTCGAAGAACAGTTGGGTATTGAGGCGTTGAGCCATAACTCCCAATGAGAATACCTGACTCAATACACCATTGATCTCGAACGGCGAACGGGTCTTTTCCACTCCATTACATGCCAACAGGAAGTTCTCGAAG
The DNA here is from genome assembly GCA_031554635.1 of Bacteroides sp. Lineage (GTDB taxonomy): Bacteria > Bacteroidota > Bacteroidia > Bacteroidales > Bacteroidaceae > Bacteroides. The sequence goes on along the minus strand of JAVBVD010000004.1, from coordinate 159,840 downwards.
TGGTTGGACGGGCTTTTGGGAACCGTCGGAAGTTTATCGGCCATTTCTTTGGCTTTTTCTTCCGGAATGATCGACAAGGTGCTTCCGTGAGTACCGCCCTTGAATGTCAGGTCTTTGGAATAAATAATCTTTCCCGGGTTCAACTTACTTGCCGGGGCATTCCCTTGGTTGGTGACAGGAATGTTGGGATCCAATCCCGAAACGCCATATCCGGCAGGAATCGGAGGAAGATTGTCCAGACCATCGTACCAGGTAATGTCTACCGGCGGCATTCCATTCCGTTGCGGGAAACGGAAGAGGATGGTAGAAGAATACGGGAAGAAGTAGTCGTTGTGTCCGTTTTCGTACTTCATCGATACTTCGTAGGGCAGTCCCAGATCGAGGAATTCGTGTGCTGTGTCCAGGATATGTGCACCCCAGTCGCCCAAGCATCCCATACCGAAGTCGTACCAGCAGCGCCATTCGCCCAGGTGATACTTCTCGTTGTATTCATGGTAAGGAACGGCTCCCAGCCAGGTGTTCCAGTCTAAGTCTTTGGGAAGTTGTTGTGCGGTGGGCAGCTTATAGATATTGGTATCCCACTTGTGCCAGCGACGCGGGTTGTTCATGTGAGCGGTGATAGCCGTTACATCTTTGATGATTCCTGCATCTACCCAAGCCTTGAACTGGAAGTAGTTCGCTTCGGAGTGTCCCTGGTTTCCTACCTGTGTAGCCAGGTTGGGGCGTTTGCGAGCCGCCTGCATCAGTATTTCGGCTTCGTAGAACGTACGTGCCAGCGGTTTCTCTACATACACATGCTTGCCTGATGCCAGTGCCAGCATGCTGATAGGGAAATGCGAGTGGTCGGGGGTAGCGATAGCTACTGCGTCGAACTCATTACCGGCTTTGTCAAACATCTGGCGGAAGTCTCTGAATTGTTTCGCCTTGGGATACTTAGCAATTATTTTCTGTGTATGCTTGGCTCCCATGTCTACGTCGCATAGAGCCACCACTTCTACCATACCGGTCTTTGCAAAGTCTTCGATGATTTGCTCTCCACGGTTTCCGATGCCGATGTATGCAATTTTCACCTTCTCATTTTTCCCTTTCTTGGATGAAATGGTTTGAGCATTCAGTACCTCACCAGCCCCAAGCGCCAATCCGGCGGAGGCCATGGTCATTGTCTTTAAGAAATTTCTTCGAGTTACCATAAATTTATCATTGATATTGATTAAGTAAACATGTATTGATTCGTTCTTATTTCTGATCTTTCTTCTTTGCAAATGCCATTTTTATCCCATAGAAGAGAATGCGCACGATTGTCCAAAAGACATATAGCGCAAGAGCAAACAAAGTTACATAAAAAAATGAAGTGATCAACTCCATATAGGAACTACGGTAAGCGATAATAGCATACAGATTCGCTGCATTGGCTACTATAAAGCAAACAAGCAGTGTGATCAGTTCTGTTTTTTTCCGCCGTGCGGTCAGGATGGTATCTTTCATACGGCTTCAATTGTTTTAGCTTGATGATTCAGATAATTGATTTTGTATTCATCGGGGAAATAGAGCGTACGCTCTTCCTCCAACGCCTGGTGTCCCAACAAGCAGAGCATGCTGGCGTAATAGCCTTCTTCTGCGATATTGGCCGGTTGCTTCTGAGTGATGGTAGCTTCCACGAAAGCTTCCAGAAGTAAAGATGTTCCGTCGCTCTTGGGACGTTCGCCGATGATGAATTCTCCATTGTTGACATTGGCTGTTTCCGGCGCCCAGCTGGTACCGGCAAAAGGCAGCGAATCGAACACTTTGTGTTCCCAGTCGTTGACCATCTGCAGGAAGGCAGGTGCGGCCGGTACGCTCTCAAAGAAGTACTTGCCTTTTTCCGGTTCTACTGTCCCGAGCTGACCCAGGATTTGCTCTTCCAAACCGTAGAACTTATTGGAGATAACGGAATCGAAGGTCATCTTTACACCATCGTCGAAGACATAAATGGTACTTATGTTATCGTATACATCACGTCCGTCTTTCCAGTAGGTGATAGCTCCATGTCCCATCACTTTCTCAGGAAGCTTACGCAATGCCCAGCTACCGATCTGAAGCTGGTGGCAGGCAAGTTCCGTCATGATTCCTTTGGAATACTCTTTGTAGAGCCGCCAGTTGATGAGGCGTTCCAATTCGGGAGAGGGCACTGAGCGTCTCCAGTCGCCGTTCCGGTTCCAGAAGGTATGGATGGCGTTTATGTCGCCGAATGTTCCCGCATGGACCATCTCCATGGTTTTGATGTAGCGCGGATCAAACAGGCGTTGCTGTCCGGAAAAGAATATTTTTCCGGTACTGCGGTGCTTGTTGTACATCTGGAAACACTCTTCCATGGTATAACCGATGGACTTCTCACAAAATACATGTTTTCCGGCATCAAAGGCATCCATAACGATTTTGTAATGCGAATTGAGCGGAGTAGCCACCAGTACGGCGTCTATGTTCTTGTCTTCCAGCAATTCCTGGTAGGTGCTATAGACTTTTGCCTGAGGGGCGATTTTCAACCCTTCATCGATGGAAGGCTGATAGATGTCGCATAGTGCAACAATATCTACTTTCGGGTTCTGAACCAGGAAGCTCATCAGGAAGCGTCCTCTCGATCCCGGACCAATAATTGCCAACCGGCATTTCTCTTTAGACGTATTCGTTACATCTGCGAATGCAGAGAGCCAGGGGCTTGCAGCCAGCAGTGTTCCGGCTCCAACCATTCCTAAGTTCTTTAGGAAGTCCCGTCTGCTAATCGGTGTGTGTTTCATGCTTAACTAATTTATCTGCTTTAAATTTCAATTAATTCAATGTTGTTTTTTTAATACCTTATTATATATAAGGTGATCAGTGATTGAACACGGGTGCCTTTTGTGTCTCGTATGACGGAGAACCTCCTTCTACATAAGGCCATCCCTCGTTGTCCCATTTAATCTGGTCCAATAAAAGAAGACGTCCGTGGGCACCTTCGGTTTTGTCGAACCCATGATACAAGAGCCAGTCCTGACCGGCGTCGTCCCGGATAATTTGCGAACCGTGTCCATTGCCTACAAAGTGATCGTTCGAACCGATCACAAGGGAGTAGCCATTCTTCGTCATCGACCGGCCATCCTTATCTTTGTAAGGTCCCCATACTTTCTCTGAGCGTCCTACCACGACTCTATAAGTACTTTTCACTCCCTCGCAGCAACTGCCTACGGATGCAAATAAGTAATAATAATCGCCGTGTTTATGGATGTAGGCAGCCTCGAACGCTGTTCCTGCAATTCTCTTCTTCTTGGCACCGGGCATGACCGATATGCCATCCGCCGACATTTCGATGGCATAGATACCCCGGAAGCTACCCCATACCAGGTAGTTTCTGCCTTCATATTGCAAAAGGCTGGGGTCGATGGAATTCTGTACACCTATCTCATTGCTGCGGAATAGTTTACCGTGATCTGTAAAAGGACCTTCGGGCTTATCGGCTGTTGCTACCCCGATTCCGCAGGTTTGTTCTCCACCCCATACCGACATGGCATAGTAGAGTACGTATTGTCCGTTGATGTAGTTGATATCCGGCGCCCATATTCCTGCTTTAGGTTCGAACGAAGGGCGGGTCTGACTGGTGAATGCTGTGCCGCAGAACTCCCATTGCGCCAGGTTGGCGGACTTCATGATGGGAAGATTCCTACGACTTTCGGTGGCATACACATAAAAATAACCGTCTTTACCTTTAATAACAGTAGGGTCGGGCATACTCGTCCCTACAACCGGGTTCTTATACTCTTTGGCAGGCTGGGATTGCGCTCTTCCCTGAGAAATAAAACCTCCCATCACTGCCAGAAGAACAAATAAACTCACACTTTTTTTCATTTATATTTTCAATTAAAATTAGGAACACTATCAGCTTTTTGCCTCGAAATCTTTCGGTAATATCCCGAATTGTTTTTGGAAACATTTAGCAAAGTAAGAGGGAGAATTGAATCCCACCATGTAGCAAATCTCATTGATCCGGCTCTCTCCCTCCTTTAGTAATTGAGCCGCCTTCTTCAGACGTTCCAGGCGGAGGTACTCATTCGGGCTTAAATCCAGGACTCCCTTTATCTTTCGGTAGAAGTTGGAGCGACTCATGTTCAGCTTGTCTGCTATATCGTCCATACTGAACTCCGGATTATTATAATTAACCTGAATCACTTCGTCCAACTTCTTGATAAACTCTTCGTCGGCCTTGGTCAACGCCATGGTATTGGCAGCCACAAAAGGAGACTGAGTAAAGGCCTGGCGTAGCTTCTCCCTGTTATGGATGAGGTTGGAGGCACAAACCTGCAGGTATTCTACCGAGAAAGGCTTCTCTATATATGCGTCCGCTCCCAGTTCCATTCCTTCTATTTTAGACTGGATATTCGTTTTGGCAGTCAGCAATATAACCGGAATGTGGCTGTAATTCAGGGCCGACTTAATGGTCTTGCATAATTCGAAACCGTCCATGACGGGCATCACTACATCGCTGATGACCAGATTCACATAATTACCATCCAATACATTCAGCGCCTCTTCGCCGTTGGTAGCCGTCAGAACTGTATATTCTTTCGATAACTGGCGAGCGACAAAGGTAAGCATTTCCGGATTGTCTTCCACAACTAATACCGTTTGGTAGTTGTCCGTTTTTTCTCCTTGTTCCGTAGGGACCTCGCTGGTCACATCCATTTCAGTGACTGTTTCCGGTGTTAAATGGATGCTGGTGTCCTGAACGATGGGTAGTGTCAGGCAGAATGTATTGTTATCCAATCCTTCTTCCATGGTCAGTGTGCCTTGATGTAACTCGGCCAATGAACGGGAAAGAGCCAATCCGATCCCCGTTCCTGTTGTCATTTTCCCATCCTGGTATTCATTGAAACGAACAAAAGGTTTGAAGATCTCTTCCCGCATTTCATCCGGAACTATTTCCCCGTCGTTTACGGTGCGAATCCTGAATACATTACTTTCTTCCGCTCCTGTTACATCCAGAGAAATGTGTACATAATGATGGGAATATTTAACGGCGTTGTTCAGCAGGTTACTGATGATCTTTGTGAAAGCCTCCCGGTTAATATGGGCATAGAAGTTCTCTTCGGGAACATTCAGCAAGAATTCCATTCCTTTCTGCTTGGCCAGAGAGGTGAACCGTATGTGAGTCTCCTTCAATACCTCCGTAATATTACATTTGGCGAAGTTCAACCGGTAACCTTGTGTTTCGGTTTTCCGGAAGTCCAATAACTGGTTCGTCAGATTCAGCAGGCGTTCCGTGTTTTGTTTCATGATATTCAGGTCCTCCCGTGTTTCCGTATCTACGGCTTTTTTCAGGATGATGTTTTCCAACGGACCTTTGATCAATGTCAGCGGGGTGCGTATCTCATGCGCCACATTGGTGAAGAAGTCGATCTTGGCGTGATACACCTCGCGTTCCTTCTCCTGTTCGAACTTCTCCATCTGTCTGCGATGCTTATCGCTGCTTCGCCGTTTGAAATACAATACCGTATAGAAAGAAATACCTATAAATAATAGAATATAGATGCAGTAAGCCCAGATCGAAAGATAGAACGGAGGAAGGATATGCACCTTCAATGTAACCTCTTTCTCGTTCCATACACCGTCGCTATTAGATGCTTTCACACGGAATGTATAATCGCCATACCCCAGATTGGAATAAGTCACAAACGGGCTTTCACCTACCGTGAGCCAGTCCGTATCAAACCCTTCGAGTTTATACATGATCCGGTTCATCTTCGGCGCCTGGAAGTCTAAAGCAGCTACCCGGAAAGAAAAAGAGTTCTGGTTGGACTGGAGAACGATCTTATCAGAAAAGGTGATGCTTTTTTCTAACGGCGAATTCGGTTGTCCCGCGTAGACTTCTTTTCCGAATAAGTGGAAATCAGTAATAGCTACAGTCGGAAGGGACTTGTTCTCTGAAAAATTCTTCGGATTGAAAGCGATGAATCCGTCGATGCTTCCCAGGTAAATGGTGCCGTCGTCGGTTTTGAAACTGGAACGGTAATTGAACTGGTCGCCCAGCAAACCGTTGGCGGTAGTGTATACTTTCATGGTTCCGCTAGCCGGTTGGAAGCAGACCAAGCCCTTGTTGGTGGTAAGCCACAGGAATCCTTCCTTGTCTTCTACAATCTGGTATACTACGTCGTTGGGCAATCCATTTTCCGAGTTGTAACAAGTGAATGTTTCCGTATCGGGGTGGAACTGACAAAAGCCACCTCCCTGGGTGGTGAGCCAGATTTGGCGGCGTGAATCTTCGTAGATACTCAATACCTTGTCATAAGGAAGACTTTTGGGATTGGCTTCGTTATGTCGATAGTTGGTCCATTTGTTCTTATTCACATTGAAACAGTAGGCGCCATGCGCATAAGTTGCCAGCCACAGGTTGCCTCCCGAATCTTCTTTTATATCATATACAAATCTGCCATTCAACTCCGGTATCCGGTCGAAATCGTCTGATAGCTTGTTGTATCGTAATAAACCGAATAAGGTTCCCAGATAGATGTCTCCTGTTGTCGTCTGGTAAATGGAGAAAATACCATTGTCGATAAGCGAACGGGGCGAACTTGTCTTTTGATAGGTCTTTACAATCGCCCCTGTACGGGTGTCGATGACTTTCACCCCTTTGGAGAAAGTACCCACCCACAGGTGGTTATCCACCAGGCACAATCCGTGCACATTCGTAAATGCGCTGCTCGGCGTGAAGAAGGAAAACGTTTTGGTTTGCGGATTGAAACGGTTCAGCCCACCATCTTCCGTGCCGATCCATAAAATACCCTGGTGGTCCTGACAGAACTCCCGTACCCGTTTCCCGTGCAGTCCATTATCCGTATCCTTCGTATAATATTTCTCAAAATACGTGTATAAACGAGGGTAGTAATTGACACCGCCAAAATAAGAACCGATCCAGATTGCCCCTTCACGGTCTTTGCATAAGGAGTAAATCGCATTGTCGGACAATGAGTAAGGATCGTTGATTGAGCTGCGCAAATGGACATATTTACCGAGCCTGAGGTTGTAAATATAAAGCCCTGACTCCGAACCGATCCATAGTTCGTTGTCAGAGGCGACAAGTAATTCCCGGCAGAAGACAGACTCTCCGCTATCATCCACTGAAAGCAAATCGTGCAGCTTGTTCGAAGTCACATTCAGCTCTTTCGCACCATTCTTCAAAGATCCTATATACAAACAGTTAAAGGCGCCTTTGGCGATGGATGTTACCACATCATTTGCGTATGTTTGTTTATTGTCTGCAGGGGAGAGATAAGGGTGAAGTGTATTCAGGCGGTCTTTTGAATAAAAAAGCCCGTCGCCGTAGCAACCGATCCACAGTGTACCGCTATTGTCGAATTCCAGGGATTGAACGTTGGTGGAAATGAAAGGGAATTTCTTTAGCGTGTGGTTGGTAAGTTCACCCTTGTTCAGGTCATAGCAAAACAAACCTTGTGTCTCTACTGCCATCCAGACGCATCCCTGACTGTCACCTGAAATTGCGGTGACTGTATGTTCTATTTTGGTATTTTCCCCACTCAGTTTCGCGAAATGGCAGAATGAATCTTTTTCCGGGTAATAGATATAAAGCCCTACGTCCGTACCTATCCAGATATTTCCCTTTTCATCCTCGTAGAGCTCCGTGATGAAATTATTGCCGATGCTTCGCGAACCGTTTTCGTCGTGTTTGAACTTGCGAAAGGTCAGCCCGTCGTACCGGTTCAGCCCGTCTTTAGTTCCGAACCACATAAAACCTTTTTTGTCTTCCAGAATGGCATTGACCGTGTTTTGTGATAACCCATTCTGTACGCTCAGGTTTTTGAAATAATAATGCTCGTCTACCACTTGCGCATGGCAGATCAACCGGAGAGAAATAAAGCAGAAAAAAAGTACGAGTGCCTTCTTCATAATATAAGCTCAACCTTTTTATTTGAGTTTCCAAATGTAGTCAAAATAGGGACAATAAGACAAAAAAAATGTCCCATTGAATGAAAATATCGTCCTATTTCCTCTTCTTAGCAGGTGCCTGCAAGGTTGTTTATGTATCATTTTAATGGTTTTATAAAGAAATAGTCCGAAAACACGGGTGTTCCACATATTTCTTCTGAAAGTTTAAAAGTAACGGCGCTTTGGTTTAAAACCAACGGGGCGAAGGTTTTAAACCAACAGGGCGAAGGTTTTAAACCAAAGCGCCGAAAGCTTTAATGCTTCAATAAGATGAACATACCGAAACTAATTTTTTATTAGATGATCGTCAAACCCTGTTGGTTTAATCCGAACAACGTTTTTTATATTATTTCTGCGTGCTTTCTGTTATTGTTTTGTGGTTATTGCTTTAAAAACGTTACTTTTGCGCTTTTAAAAGAAAGGTATTCTGTCTTGGATAAACACACTGAGTTCGAATTATTTTTTAAGGAGAATTATTCCCGGTTCTATTGCTTTGCACTTCAGTTGATTAGCGACGAGGAGGTGTGCAGGGATATTGTGGGCGATGCTTTCGAGTATGCCTGGAGGGGATATCACAAAGAGAGCATTAGTAACTGGAAAAGCTATATCTATTCCTATATACGAAACAAGTGTGTGGACCACATCCGTCACCAGATGGTAGAAGAAAAATATGCGGACTTCTGTTTGCAACTATATAAAGAAGAGGAAGAAGACGGCTACGAAGTGATGGATGAACGGATAGCAGCCATGCGCCGAATACTTTCGGAACTTCCTCCCAAAACCCGGTTGGTACTTCAGCAATGTTATATCCACAAAAAGAAATACAGTGAAGTGGCGGATGAATTGGGGGTAAGTATAAGTGCCGTACGGAAACATATTGTGAAAGCTTTGAAAACACTTCGCGAGGGAATTGATAAAAAATCTAAATAGGAGTGTCCGAAATGAATATGAAAACGTCTTGTTAAAAGGCAACCCATTCTATCTATATGGATGATAAAGAAATAAAAAAGGAAGAAACTCTGGAACGAATCATCGGGCTGTTGGAGCATGGCAAAGAACTGTCTGAGGATGAACTGGCACAATTGATGCCGGACGAAGAAGCTATGCGTGCCTGTAAGGACCTGATGGATTGCAAAAGCGCTGTCATGCAGGAGTATGCTTCCAGCACTCCTGATATGGAGCGGGAGTGGCAGCGTTTCCAAGAGAAAAGGATGCGTAAGCCGAAACGTCATTTCTTCTGGGGTGCCGTATCGGGGATAGCCGCTTCGTTACTTATATTTGTTATTTATTCATGGTGGAGTGGCGAATTTGTGCCGGAAGATGAGTTCCTGGCATTTCAGGCCATTGATGATCCGCAACAAGTGGTGTTGCAAACCGGTGCCGGAAGTTTGATTGCCCTCGAAGAGAACACGAGCAAGGAAGAGTTGGAAGCTGCGGGAATGGCTTTGGATAAAGTAGATACGCTGGAATTGAAATACCTGGCACAGAAAGCGGGAAAAGTGGAAACGCATGTTCTTACCACCCCGCGCGGACATGATTTCAGGGTGGTATTGGCAGACGGTACTGTTGTGTGGCTAAATGCCGAAAGCCGTCTGGAATATCCTTCCCAATTTACAGGAAAAGAAAGAGTGGTGCGCCTGCAAGGCGAGGCATACTTTAAGGTGGCCAAAGATGCCGGTCATCCGTTTATTATTCAAACCAAACATATGCGGGCACGGGTATTGGGTACCGAGCTTAATATACGCGACTATGTAGCCGATGATTCTCACGTTACATTGATAGAAGGAAGCGTGGAAGTGGCAGGCGGACAGGCGAATAATTATACACGGCTAAAACCAGGAGAAGACGCACAGTTGAAAGCAGACGGCTCCTTTGCGGTACAGGAGGTGGATGTGGACGCATATACGTATTGGCGGGAAGGCTATTTCTACTTTGACAATGTTCCTTTGATAGACGTCATGCAAAGCCTGGGACGTTGGCACAACCTGAATGTGGTATTCCATAATAAAAAAGTCATGAATTACCGGATGCACTACTTTTGCAACCGGAGCGATACACCCGAACAGGCCATTACTCTGCTGAACCGGATGAAAAAGGTGAATGTGAAATTAGTGGATAATACGGTTTATATCGAATAATGTTGCTGATTAAAAGAAAAAACTGATTTTTTCTGATAATTTCTTCTTTTGGAGGTGTCCGATTCTTGTAGCTCTCCGACTATAAGAGTGAAAACAGGAATTTATTTCATAACACCTCTAAAAAATACAAAATGAAGAAATTGTTTATCCAATTGTTGTTGGCGGTACTTCCGTTTACATTAGCAGCGCAGGAAAAAGGCATGCAGTTCGAAAAAGGAACATTCGCCGAAGCTCTGGCGAAGGCCAAAAAAGAAAACAAAAATGTTTTTGTGGATTGCTACACGCAGTGGTGCGGCCCATGCCGCTTCATGACGAGTAACGTGTTCAATACGGATTCGGTAGGCGACTACATGAACCAGCGTTATATCTCCATCAAGATAGATATGGAACATGGGGAAGGGCCGGAGCTGAACAAGACATTCAATGTGAAAGCATATCCCACCTATTTGTTGTTTACCCCGGAAGGTAAGGAGTTGGGCCGTTTTGACGGTGCTATGCCCGGCCAGACATTTATCAACAGTGTAGGATTGGCAGCCGAAGGGAAAGATGTCCGCGCTATACAGAAAGCGGAAAGAGAAAAGCAAGCCAAAGGTGCGGTAGATACAAACGCAGCAGGCACGCAAGCGAAAGATACCATTTATGATGAAGGAAAGGGAATAGAGTTCCTGGAAATAACTTACGCTCAGGCATTGGAGAAAGCGAAAGCTGAAAACAAACGGGTGTTCATCGACTGCTATACCTCCTGGTGTGCTCCCTGTAAGAAAATGTTGGCTACTACTTTCAGAGATACCCGCATCGGTAATCTGATGAATCATCAGTTTGTGACGCTGAAGGTGAATATGGAAGAAGAGGGCGACGGAAAAATGCTTTCCGAGAAATTCAATGTAAGAGCTTTCCCCACCTATTTGCTGATTAACTCCGACGGTACGGAATACAACCGTTTTCTGGCAAGTGGTACTGTATTCCAGTTTGCCAATAACCTGACGAAAGCCTTGTTGGGCGAGGAAGATGCTTATGTTAAGCAGGAACGCGAAATGAAAGAGGCTATAGATAAAATGCGCCAAGAACGAAAAAACAACCTGACACAAACACCGAAAACGTTCAAAACCAATCTGGTGAAGTTTGAAAAGGATGGCGATCTGGACAAAGCTGTCAAAAAGGCGAAGAAGCAAAACAAGAAAGTGTTCGCCATGCTGTGTACCTCTGACTGGCAAACGGACTACATGCTGGAAACAGTGTTCAACGAAAAAGAAGCAGCCGACTACTTGAACAAAGGTTATGTATGCGTACTGGTGGATGCGGAAAGCGTTCCCGGTGATAAAATTGCGGATAAGTACGACCTTGGCGAAATGTTCCCCGGATATGTGATTCTCGATGGAGAAGGCCAGATGAAGACCATGATGTTCGGGATCAGAAAGCATTCTGATATCTTCATTCAAAGTATAGAACAGTCTCTGAACAGATCTCATTAATTACCTTCTTATACTTACTATAAAAACTGAAAACACACATGAAAAGAACTTTTATCCATTCTTTTCTGATTTTCTTGCTTGTACAGATTTATGTGGTTGTCCCGTCAGCCGCGCAGACTGCCAAGTCGGGGGAAATTAGTCTGGAATTAAAAAACGAGCATCTTCCTCAAGTGTTCAAGCGGCTGGAGAAGATGACAAGCTACAAGTTTTTGTTCATCTATGATGAGATGGACCAGTACAAAATTTCAAAGAGTGTAAAGGCGAAAGACATCGACCAGGCCTTGAAACAAATCATTGGCAATTTGCCGGTGGAATACTCCATCAACGGGCAGTTTATCAATGTCGTACAGAAAGGACTGGCACTCAACTCATTGGTGACGATAGAACAACAGGCGCAGAAAAGCGCCGTTGTTACCTTGCAGGGTAAAGTGGTGGACGCAGACAATGCCCCCATGCCCGGTGTCAATATTGTTGTGAAAGGACAGCCGATCGGAACGGTGACCGCCACAGACGGAACATTCATCCTGCAACTGGCCAATAACCAGAGCGTGACGGTCAGCTTCTCTTTCATCGGAATGAAAACCGAGGAACTGGTGTTTCATTGCAAAGCCGACCTGAAAGGTCTTGTCGTTCACATGAAGGAAGACAATGCCATGCTGAACGAAGTGGTGGTGACCGGTATGTTCAATAAGAAGCGCGAAAGCTACACCGGTGCGGCCACTACCATCACCAAAGAACAGTTGAAGGAAGCGGGTAATACCAACCTGATCACCATGCTTTCCAATATAGACCCGAGTTTTAACGTTATTCAGAACGACCTGGTGGGTTCCGACCCGAACTCACTGCCCAACATCACGATGCGTGGTTCTTCCAGCTTGAGCACAGACGTGAAAACATTGCAGAACGAAAGTTCTTCCACAATCAATTCCAACCTTCCGCTATTTATTATGGATGGTTTTGAAATATCGCTCGAACGTATGAACGACCTGGATGAGAACCAGGTGGAGAACATCACGCTTCTGAAAGATGCCAGTGCCACCTCTCTGTATGGTACGCGTGGAGCGAATGGAGTGGTGGTTATCACTACCCGGAAGCCCGAACCGGGGCGTCTGCGGGTTACGTATAAAGGTACGTTGAGCCTGGAAGTGCCCGACCTGACCTCCATGAACCTGATGAACGCTTCCGAGAAACTGAAATATGAAAAACTTGCCGGTCTTTATACGGATACCGACAATCCGAAGAATCAACAGGGGTTGGACGATCTGTACAACAGCCGTAAGATGGAACAGGAACGCGGAGTGGATACCTACTGGTTGAAGTATCCGGTACGCACAGGTATCGGACAAAAACACAGCCTCCGCATTGAGGGTGGCGACGATGTGTTCCGGTATTCCGGTAACTTGTCTTTCAACAACATCGAAGGAGCCATGAAAGGTTCTACCCGTAATACATTCAACGGGGGCGTATTCTTCTCTTATAAGTACAAGAACCTCACCTTCCAGAACGACTTGCAGGTAACTTCCAATACTGCGAAGAACTCTCCTTACGGCGCTTTCAGCGATTATGCTGCCATCAACTCGTATTTCACTCCGTACGATGCGGCAGGGAATATAAAGAAACTGTTGGAAGACGGTGTGAAATATACGGGTATCGGGCAGACCAGCGAGGTGTACAATCCGCTGTACAATGCCATGTTGCCTCAGAAGAACGAAAGCTCTTACAAAACCATACAGAATAATTTCTCCATCGAGTGGTACCTGCTGCCGGAGTTGTTCTTCCGCGGACAGTTGGGTATTGTTTCTACGGAGAACCACAGCGACGTGTATATCTCGGCCGAGAATACAAAATTCGATTCTTACGCAACTTCCGATTACGGACGGAAAGGAACGTACGAGTACGGATCGGGCGACGCTTCGGAATACGAAGTGAACCTGACTGCCAACTACTCCAAGACTTTCAATAAGCTGCATGCCTTATATGCCGGTTTCGGCTTTGATCTTTCCGAGTCGAAGGAAAACTATTACAGTGTGATAGGGGAAGGGTTGACCAATTCCAACCTGGCTTTCCTGGGGGCGGCTACATCTTATTATCAGGGATCGTCTCCACAGGGTACGGAGAGTACGATTCGCCGGGTGGGAGTAACCGGAAACGTGAACTACACTTATAATCAACGTTATTTCCTGGACGGTACCTTGAAGAGCGAAGGTTCGTCGCAGTTTGGTAAGAACCGTCGTTTTGCTCCTTTCTGGAGTGTCGGAGCGGGCTGGAATCTCCACCATGAGTCTTTCCTGCAAAAGAGCAAGGTGATTAATATAGCTCGCCTCCGGCTCTCTTACGGTACATCCGGTTCGCAGGCGTTCAGCCCGTATCAGGCATTGACCAGTTACTCTACCATCAGCAACTATAACTACATGGGTTACTACGGTGTGGCATTGATGGGTATTGGTAACAATGAACTGAAATGGCAGGTGACCAAGCAGGCCAATGCCGGGTTCGACCTGGAGATACTGAAACGACGGGTGACGTTGAGCGCCGATTTCTATAATAAGTTAACCGATGATTTGCTTTCAGATGTTAATCTGCCGTCGGCATCGGGGTTCACCAGCTTCAAGTCGAACGTAGGACAGGTACTGAACAAAGGATTCGAGTTGAGCGCCAATGTGTACCTTATTCGTAAACAGCCCAAAGACCTGTACTGGTCGGTAGGCGGAACGATGATCCATAACATCAACAGCATCAAGAAGATATCCAATTACCTGGAATACCTGAACTCGCTGATGGAAAACTCGGAGAGCGTAAATCCGAGCTTCATGTATAAGGAAGGCGAAAATATCAACACCATTTTTGCCGTGAAGAGCAAGGGAATCGATCCGAGCAACGGTAAGGAAATCTTTGTGAAGAAAGACGGCACCCTGACCTATGAGTGGGATTCCAAAGACAAGGTGGCTTGCGGTATCAACGAACCGAAGTACCTGGGGAATTTCAACACCCGTCTTCGTTATCAGGGCTGGACGCTGAATGCAATATTCTCCTACCGGTATGGTGGACAGGTGTATAACAGCACGTTGGTGAGCAAGGTGGAGAACATCTATCCTTACAACAACGCCGATCGTCGCGCCCTGTACGACCGCTGGAGCCCGGAGAATACGACCGCAAAGTACAAGGCGATAAACGATTTCTCCACAACGTATGCTACCAGCCGTTTTGTGGAAGACGAGAACACACTGCGGTGCAGCTCGTTGTCGCTGAGCTACGAAGTGCCGGCGGAATGGATGAAGAACAAACACATCCCGTTCCAGTATCTCTCATTGAGCGGTTATATCAAGGATTTGTTCTACTGCTCTACAGTGAAGCAGGAACGCGGTACGAGCTATCCTTACGCGCGTAACTTTACTTTCTCGCTGACAGCTCGTTTCTAACCATTTAAAGTCGAAGAAATATGAAACATACTATATTATCTCTATGTTCAGTCTTGCTGTTGACGACCTCATGCAGCGACTGGCTGGATGTAAACCCGGTGAACGAAATCCGGGAGGCCGTGCTCTTTCAGAGCGAAGCGGGTTATAAAGATGCCCTGACCGGAGTGTATATCCAGTTGGGCAGCGGCGATATGTACGGGCGGGCGCTGTCTATGCACATTCCCGAAATGCTGGCGCACACCTGGACCATCCCGACGGAAAGCAGGGACCCGGCTGCCTATTACCTGGCCCGGTTCGACTATACGAACACCAATGTGGAGAGTGCCATCGGCGCTGTATGGAGCAAAACCTATACCGCTATCGCACAGTTGAACGATATCATCATAAATATCGAAGATACGAATGTCAGCTTCTCGAACGGTAATAAAGAACTGATTGCCGGAGAGGCGTACGGGCTTCGTGCTTTCCTGCATCTCGACCTGCTCCGCTTGTTCGGACCTGTTCCCGGACAAGGTTCCGGTACGACTGCGTGCATTCCTTATGTGACGGATATGACCACAGACGTAGCCCAATTGCAATCTGCTTCCTGGGATCAGGTAGTAACGGGTATTCTGGCAGACTTGAACAAGGCGGAGGAACTACTGAAGGACGAACCGGCGGTAAGAAGCAAATACGCACTGGATGCATCGTCGACGACGGTAGGTTTTACACTGAACGACGCCTGGCAATACTACCGTCAGATACGTTTCAATTACTGGGCGGCAATAGGAACGAAGGCGCGTCTGTATTACTGGACGGGACAAAAAGATAAGGCGGCAGAATATGCCTTGAAGACCATCGATGCTACCGACAAGAATGGGGAAACTTTATTTACACTCACCGATGCGGCTTATTTCTCGGCTAATGTGAATGCGAATTACAATATGAAGTCCGAGCATTTGTTCGGGGTGTATAATTCGAACTTCTCCGACGATATTCTGAAGTACTACACCAATGCAAACGCCCGTGTGTTTACGCAGGAAGAATCCTATGTGTCGACTGCCTACGAAAGCGCGCTTTATCAGGACGACATTCGCAACAAAGGTACACGCTACTGGGAAAACAAGCAGGATGATGGTAGTACCACGTATAGCTATCAGTATAAGAAATATTTCTATGCGGGGTCTGCATATGGCAGATATACCATTCCGGTGATGCGCCTGAGTGAGATGTATTTCATCGTGTTTGAATGCAAAGCTATTACAGACATGATGCCTCGGTTTAAAACCTGGAGACTGGCACGTGGCCTGGATAGTTCCGTCGATGGTACGCTGACCAGCGAAAGCACGGTGCTCGCAAGACTGGAGAAGGAATGGAGAAAAGAGTTCTTCGGCGAAGGACAGATGTTCTACTTCTACAAGAAGCACAATTACGCTTCCTACTCCTGGCCGACTACTTTCAACGTTCCCTCGGGGGCCTACAAGATTCCTCAACCTCAGTCGCAAACCCTGTTTGAATAAAACGCTTACGAGATGATAAAGATGAAAAATAAACTGATTTACGCGGCCGCTGCTATATTGGTAGCGTCGTGCTCACTGAACGAGCCGTTGGAGTACGAAAATGCTCCGGCTCTATATCTGCCCAAGAATGAATTTAATTATTCCTTCTTTTATGCCGGTGCGGAACTGGCAGAAGCCACTGTGAATATCACCGTGCATGCCATGGGCAAACCGTCCGATGTGGACCGCCCGTTCGTACTGGCACAGTCTAACACGGGTGATGCGGATGCTGCCTCTCCCGCTACCCATTATCTGGCTTTCAGCTCGGATGAGATGAAACGGCGCATGGTGATGCCTGCCGGCAGTAGTGAGGTGGAAGTGCCCATTACGCTCTACAAGGATGCCAGCCTCGAACTGGCTACCGTGAAGCTGTCCATCCGTTGCGTGGAGAACGATAACTTCAGTATAGGCGTAACCGAAATGCAGAAGGCTGTCGTCACTTTCTCTTCCCAAGCCATCAAGCCCGGCAACTGGGCCGACTGGTATTATGCTTTCGGAGCATCATGGGGAAGCCGTAAGATGCGGTTCATTATTGACAATACGGGTATCACGAATTTCGACACGGTGCCGAATGATGACGACTATCTGATATATCTCAACAATAAGTTGAAGCAAAAGATGTATGAATACAATACGGAAAATCCCGGTGCGCCGCTTTCCGAGGCGGACGGTACGCGAATCAATTTTGATAACCCTTACATATATAACTGATATGAACAGAATCTGTAAAACAATACTGGCAGTAGGGCTGGTCGTTGCACTGGCAGGCTGCTATGCCGACGAAGGTAACTACGATTACCTGGATGCCAGCCAAGTAATGCCCGTGGAAATTGCCGGTCTGGACAGCAAGATAACCGTCATTGCCAACTCTCCGTTCGACGTAAAACCGAAGCTGACGAATGATGATGCTACACGCTATACTTATTCGTGGTACGTTATTGCTAACGCCTGGCCGTATGCGAAAGAAACCCTTTCTTCGGAGCGCGACCTGACCGTGAACTGTAACCTGATGGTGGGGCAATACACTCTTTATTACATCGTAAAGGACGAATCGCTCGATGTGTACCGAAGCGTGAACGTTCCGCTTACGGTAACCGCCACGGACATCACTTCCGGATGGTATATATTGAAAGGAATAAACAACGCCACCGACGTCGACTATGTTTCCCTCGATGGTGAGAAGCGTGAAAACCTGCTCAGTGAGGTACTGGGTTTGGAGTCACTGTGGGGAAAACCCATCGGCTTGGCGTATGCACCCGAGTGCTACGCACACGAACAGGAAAACGAAGATGGAACGGTGACCAAACTGAACGGCCAGTCCGTTTTCCATATTGCATCGGACAAGGATCTGATCAGTCTGAACGCAAGTGACTTGTCGGTATTCAAAACCCTGAATCAGCAGTTCTTCGAACTACCCTCTACTGTCAACTTCCAGTCCCTCGGAACGGATATGGTATACCCACCGTATGGATGCAAACAGATACTGGTTAATAATGGAAACTTGCATATAGTAGGAAGCGGCAGCGGTCGGTTCGGTTACCAGCTGACGGGCGATTATCAGATTCATCCGGATGTACTGTATGGCTATTTCGGTTCTTGCTTCTACGATCAGAAGAGTTATCAGTGGTATTCCACTGACTATGATTCCGGGGAGATCATGGAGACCCTTTGGGGGGAGATCCCCGATTTCGCTACGTCGCAAATGGAGATGATCTGTCTGATGCCCCGGGTTGAAAAGGATTTGATGTGTTCCGCTTATGGTCTCTACCGCAGCCGCGTGGATGGGCAATATACGTTGGTAGATATAGGTACTCTTCCGTGGGGGGCTGTTCTCTTCTATCCCGATCCCGATTTCTATGATCTGGAGAGTACGGATCAGTTGACTCAGGCTACGGTAATGGCTGCCCCGACAAGCGCCAGCGTGGTATATTTCGCAGTAAACAACAAGCTGATGATGCACAAGGTGGCTTCGGGTGCCGAACAGGAGTTAAAGGTTTTTGGAGCGAGCGAAAAGATAACGTTCATCAAGAATTTCTCGGTACCGGGAAGCTTCGACGATTTGATCGTGGCAACCAGCTCTTCGTCTGGCTACAAGATATATCGCTTCCCGTTGGTGGGTTCCGCAGGTGAGGTCAATACTAGTTCATCGGCAGTGATGAGCGGCGAAGGCGAAGTTTCTACTATTTTGTATCGCGAGGAATAATGTATATGCGTGAGCAATTAACTTTTCACCCAAGAAGTTTGAAAATTGCTCACGCACTTACGCACTTGTGCTCAAACCCTTTATTTGTCGGTGTTCGGGGCGCGTAGGAGAGGGGAGCTTTGCTTACGCACCTCTTACGCACCCCCGAATGCTTTATTTATAGTATACATTTGACCAAGAGAGTCTTATAGTCTTTTGTTATCAAACAGGCATGTGTTTGCTTTCCTACCGTTATATATTTGTTTTCCTGCCGTCATATATTTGTTTCCTAACCAGCTTCCATCTTTTTAACGGTGTCTTAGCTTGGTTTTCATAGTAAGAAATCGTTCTCTCCACCCGGGTGCACGGCTCGCTTAGACCCGGATGTAGAGCGGTTGTACATCCGGATCTAAGGAGGTCGCACATCCGGGTGTAGCGAAGACTTTCCGACTATGATGACTCCGGAACAAGGTAGGAAACAAGTGCTTTCATACTTGGAAACCAATTGTTTCCCGGTTTGTATTCTACACTTTATAGATTCGGATTCAGTTATATGGTGCGTTTCATTATTGTATCACATTCTTTTGTTTTATTTTACATGAACGACTATATTTGCATCGTAATGTGTTGGCGGGTACTTTGAAGTAAACGCCCATTGAAGTGCTTTTATGGTGGATAAAGAATATTTGGATAATTTTGAGAATAAGCTGCAGGAGGAATTAATGCGCTTGTGTACTTCGTACAATATGTTGGAAGGTAAGCTGCTTGCTACCGATGATATTGATAATCAGTGGAATGTGCTGGCACCTGAATATGTGGCAGATGCAGTAGGTCAGATTAGCGAATATCCTACCGTGTCGGTGGCTTGGGCAGCCTATTTGGGCCTGGCCATTGCTTATGGATGGGATGCCGATTGGGATACCTTTTCCCGGGCGGAATATACTTCTTTCTATGGGGAGCAAGGTTTTGATGATATGGACGAGCATATCGTAAGAGATTTGTTGGGTGTGCCTTTGGATAGCGATGAGGCCCGGGAATTGGAGGGCATGATACGCAGAAGTGCGCAGACAGCGGTGGCTCTTATCCGGGGCGAACAGGTAGAACCTCAAAGTCCGATGGCTTTTCATGTCTTTGCGCGTGCTGTAAAGGTTATGTATCGGATTGGCGCTGCTATCGAGTTGAAACGATTGGGGTATAAGTTCGAGAAGGTGAGTTTTGGTGATTGCTGATGTTTCGTGGTGAATTGCAATACCTGCCGCACGGTTTGTCCGCGGGCGTTGGGGGTGAAATAATGGAATGTTTAACTTCGTAGCGTATCTTTTTAAGACATCACCACAGATATTCCTATATTAAGTGCAAATGGTATATCCATCGTAACTCTTTGTGTAGATTTGCCGAACGATTGCTCTATGATAAGTTTCAAAAAACGTAGTTAAAACATATTTGCTATGAACGAAATGGTTTTTTCTTGGGCAGAAGATGCTAATGGCAGAATGGTGCATGTTGATAGCGTGCGCCGAGGTCTTAATTGTGAGTGCTCATGTCCTAATTGTCACGAGCCTCTCCTCGCCAGACATGGAGATATAAAAGCACACGGTTTCGCTCATCACAGCGATACGCGTGGTGCTAATCTTGGAATCTGCTATATGGTCATTCTGTATAAGCTGGCTGAGCAGATTATTCAGACGAAGAAAAAGATTCATGCCCCATCTTATTATGCCATCTTCAAAGAGACAGACCTGGAATTTGTAGATGTTAAGATCGATAGCCACTTTGAACGTGAAGATAAACAACCTGACGTGATTGCTACCTCTGCTGATGGAAAGCAGTATATTCTAGAGTTTACGTTTCATTATAAAGTGCTGCATAAGCAAGCTGTTGATTACAAAAATCTGAACTGTCTTGAGATAGACCTGTGTAATCAAACGCTTGAAACGGTAGAGGAATTCCTGTTGGAGTCAAATGCCGGTAGAAAGTGGTTAAATAATCAAGGCTATTTCGACAACATTGAGCAGACTTACGGACTAAAGGGCAAAACGGTCAGGGTTGTTGAGGAAACAGAATGTGAGTGCTGTACATTGAAAAGTCAATGCTGTGCAGTTAGATCCAAGAAATCGCACCTCCCGGTTGTAATTGAAAACAGTGGTCGAAAATTTCGAATATGTAAGCCAGAAGAATATACGAAAAAGATTGAAGAGATAAAGGCTGAACAGGAAAAGCAACGACAAATCGAGTTGGAAGAGTACCAACGACAAGATGAGGCTCGCAAAGAGGAACTGGAAAGAAAGCGTAAGCGACTTAAGGAACAGAGACTTGCCGAATTGAATACTCAGCCTTTAGATCCAAGCGAGCGTACGTGTTTTATGTGTAGGTTAAATCTTGAGTGGAGGAATCGTAGCGGTAGTAGCTATGCCAATTGTGGTTCTTATATGAGTATGAGAGTTCCTAAGAACACTCCACCTGAGGCTGCCAAGACATGTAAAGGCTTCCAACAGAAATAGTAGTAAACACATTCAGCGTTTTGTTTCAAGAGCAAAGTTGTTAATAATTTGTTGTCTTTGTAAAGCCATCTAATCATTCCAATATTTTTAATTAAGCAATATGAGCATCATTGATCTAAAAGAAATAACTCCGAACAACTGGAAAGCGAAGTACCAGGGGAACTATGGTACCTACACCATCAAAATAGCGACCGATGGAAAAAGCAAGCCGTCGAGCTTTTCTTGTACCTGCCCCAGTACCTACTATCCTTGCAAACACGTACCCCTGGTTTTGGCAGAAATTAAAAAGCGTAAGGTTAGGATCGAAAAGCCTTCGTCGAAAGAAAATAGGATGAGTGTTGAAGAGGTGTTGAAGCATGTCTCGCTCGATGAACTGCAGAACTTCGTCGCCCGCTTGGCGAAATACAACCCGGAGTTGACGAATGCCATTATGCTGGAATTCTCGCACAAAGCAGAGAAAAAAGGCAGCAATAAATACTCGCCCATTATCCGGGAGGCACTCCAGGAATGGCAGGATGAGAATGAGGAAGAAGAAGAATGGTATGGCTATGATTATTGCATTGAGATTGATGCATTGGACCAATGGCTGGAAAAAGCCCAGAAATACGCGGATCAGGGAGATTACGGAGAATCCGTATGGATATGCAAGGCTTGCATAGAAGAATATGCCGCCTGGCTGCAAGGCGAGGGTCGGGAGATGCAGGATTACCTGGACGAAAGCTACCAATGCACCCCTTTCGAGATATTGAAGGAGGTTATTTCGGTCTCGGATGCGTTTGCCAAAGAGCTGTTTGACTATTGTAAAATTGAAATGCAAAAAGAGAAGTATAAAGGCACAGTCTTCCACAGTGAATATAATGACTTGATGGGAGAGCTGGCTCCAACGGTAGATCCGGAAAGCTTTCTTGCCTTGCAAGATGAGTTATTAGCTGAGATTTCTGATAAGAAATCGAATGAAGCCCAACAAGTATTCCAACGAAAAGTTGATTTCTACCGACAGGCAGGCCAACCGGAAAAAGCCTGGGAGATCATCGAAAATAATTTGCAAATAGACTTCTTCAGGAAAGAACTGACAGAGAAGAAGATTGCCGAGAACAAACTAACCGAGGCCAAGATGCTGATTAGCGAACAGCCGGCCGGGAATGATAATTATCATCATTCTGTTTGGTACATCTTGTTATTGGCCATTGCAGAAAAAGAAAACGATGTGGCAGGCATACGGAGAATATCTTTTTCTCTTATAGAGAATAGGTTCGAACCGACTTATTACGAGAAATACAAGTCCACCTTTAGTTCTTCAGCATGGGCCTTGGAGGTGGAACGCCTCATCCGCCATTACCAGCAAAGGAACAACGTCTTCAGTCATTCTGCCGCCAAAGTCATGTTACAGGAAAATCTTACTGAACGGCTGATGAACTATGTAGAGAAACATCTCTCAATAGAACTACTGGAGAATTATCACACTTATTTCCCGTCACCGGAAAAAACATTACTCCTTTTCAGAAAGTCCATTGACAAATATGCCCAAACCAATATGGGCAGGAATCATTACGAATACATCGCCCGGTTATTGGCCCAAATGAAGAAAATAAGCGGCGGGCAAACAGTGGTGAACGAAATGCTGTCGCACTATAAAATAATTTACAGGAACAGAAGGGCTATGATGGAGGTGTTGGGAATCAGATAGTCAGCTAACGGCTTGCACCAATTCTTCTGCCAATTCTCTCGACTCCAACCGCATGATGGTGTCATCCGAGTCTCCAAGGTCAAAAAGACTGATACTTCCATACCATACGAGTCGGTTGTCTATGACAATGTATTTCTGATGGACGGTAGGCTCTTGTATGACGATTAGCTTATTCTGAATAAGCTCCAAACATCTTCTTGCACGCTCCTGGTCCTTGTATGATTCTGTGGGGCGGGTAATGACGGTAATTGAGATTCCTGCCAGGATAGGCTTTCTCAGCCATTCCAATACTGCTTTGATTTGTTTTTTCAGGATGTAGGGACTTGCTATCAGAATCTCCTTTTTCGCCGCGGTAAAGTCTTCCTGTATCACCGGTATAAAAGTATTGTAATTATAAATCATACTCACTCTCTCCGGCTCATTCTTTGACGATAACGCTTTGTATCCGATTTGTGCGTAACCCGTCAATCGTTTATGGTACATGCGCTCCAAGACCGGGATGTGTATATCGACATAATCATAAACAATTACATCCTTTTTGCCGGGATAATCCCGGTGCAGTCGCCCGGCATACTGAGCCAATGTTCCTTTCCAGGCGATCGGGGAGGCCAGAAACAGCGTGTCTAAACGTGGGTAGTCAAATCCTTCTCCGATATACTTCCCGGTTGCGATGAGTATAAGTTTATCCTCACGGGGGATAGCGGCCAATGATTCGGCCGCTCTGCTTTTTACTTTCGCCGAATCGGCCCCAACCAGCGTAATTATGTGTGCATCCGTTTGTTCTTCCAGTAGGGCTGCTAGGCGTGTGACATGCTCCTTGCGCTGGGTGAGGATGATAGGGGTTCTGCCGTTTAGCAATGCTTCTTTTACATCCATTGCTATCTGTAGGTTGCGCAGCTCGTTCTCGGCGAGCGCTGCGTATATTTTGGTGATGTGCCAGTCGGATTCATCTTGCGTGAAAGGTTTCCGGAAGCCAGTAAAGGATGGTATGATGTAATGCTCGAAATCTTGTTTGCCGGCCTGCTCCTTGGCGCTGACGCTGTATCGTATCGGTCCGCATTGCATAAAGGTCACCGGATGCTGCCCGTCCTGCCGGTGGGGCGTTGCGGTCAGGCCATACACATACCGGGCATTGGCGGCACCCAGCACTTTCTCATAATTGAGCGAAGAAGCATGATGACATTCGTCTACAATGATCATTCCGTACTCTTTCACGATATCATCCACTTCGTTTTCATGCACCAGACTTTGGACAAGTGCAATATCGATAATACCGGATGAGGTGTTCTTCCCTGCACCGATTTGTCCGATAATAGTCCGGTGCTTTTTTCGTCCCCGCTTCTTCTCCGGTTCCGGCAGGGTTTCGTTTATCTCAAGGAATTGCTCCAGGGATCTCTTCCATTGGTCGTACAAGGTTTGCAGATGGACCAATATCAAGGTGTTGCATTTCCGGTTGGCGATTAGTGAAGCACCGATTACCGTTTTACCAAAAGCAGTCGGGACAGACAAAATCCCATTTTCATGCTGGAGTAGGGCGCTGGCGGCTGATTGCTGTTCTTCTCGAAGCACTCCTTTGAAATGTGCGTTAATGGTGCTTCCGTTATTCCGCTTGTCATCAAAAGTATATCCCACATGTAGGCTGTCGAGTAGATTGGTAAGTGCAGTCTGGCAACCTCGGGGAATACCGATGTACTTCTCTGTCTCTTCCAACGAATAGATGATGCGGGGGATGCCGTAGGTGGACATCCTCATCTTTTGTGTTTTGTAGAAGACCGGGTTCTGAAAAGCAGCCAGCCGCTTGATGCGGTTGAGTGCGCGGGGAGTAGTGTCTTCTTTAGAAATGTACAACCGATTGGCCTTAATGATGGTCAAACAATCGGGAAAATCATTTTTCTCAATACTTGTTTTTCTGCTTTCCCATGGAAAGAGAGTCTCTTCTTGGTTGCTTCCCATGTTTCCAAGCTCTCCCAAACCATTCCCCTCGCAGAGTATGGCAAGCAAACTCTTAATTTCATCAGCGTTCATCTTTCTGACAGAAGCCAGATAAGCCCATTGGTCGGGATAGCTCTGGAAATTTTCATCGACGAATTCGCTGTTCCCGTTTTTGCGTGCTCCTCCTTGCAGAGGTAAAGCTATCAGGTTGCCAAAACCGCCTTTGGGCATAAAGTCTTGATTCGGAAACGTCCGGTCGTAGGAAGAGAAGCGGATTTCATACCGGACGGACATGGCGTTTGTCAGAAGCGCATTTCCCAGCCTTCTGGCAGATACTGCTGCAACTGGTTTTTCAAAGAAGATCCATGCATGGGCGCCATTCCCGGAACGGGAACGCTCGATGGCAACAGGAACATGATAGGTGTCACATACAGACCGGAATGTTGCAATATCTTCTTGCCATCTCTCTTTATCGAAATCGACGGCAAGGAACAGGCAGGTCTCGTCTTGTAGAAGTGGATATATGCCGATAATACCGGCTCCATGCTCATCTTTATTGCGCAGGTGGCTGTTAATTGTCTCCTTCTCCAAGGGTAACAAGTCTCGGTTCGGACAATCTTTGCACTTGATGTGTGTTCTGTCACAAACGCCTTTTATCCACTCGTTTTTACATGCTGGGATATAATAACTGCTTTCATGCTTTTTGCTATAGCAACGTTTGGCGTACACATCTGTTCGTCCCCGGAACAACGACTGAAACAGTTCGATTTTCTCATCCGGAGTGCTGTACTTATTTATGGAAGGTGTAGTGCCGTAATCCGGTGTTGGTGCATCACGCAACTGAGCCATCTCTTTCTGAGAAGCTCTTTCCAAAGACAATCCGAGAAATCTTCGCAATCTGTCATTCTCTTCTGACAGCTCCCGATTCCTTGCCTCCAGTTCGGCTATTTGCTTTATCAATTCGGATTGAGTCATATATTGTCATTTGTTACACTCTTATATCACGTTCGCATCCTCCTACTCTGTTTTGCCCTCGTCAGTTTGGTTAAGATACTCTTTCAACCTGCTTATTCTTTACTTCTGCTTCGTTGGATTTTGAGTTTTCAGCTTTAAGATGTTGAGCAACTTCCATTGGATAGATGGAAAATCTTTGAGATGGCTGTATATCGAGTTATCCCACTGCGGATTACCCTCTTCAAAACTAATCAAGAAGGCTTTGTCTTCATCTGTCAGAATTGCGTTGACGGTAGCGATTAATTGTTGCCTAGTGTTCTCATACTCCTCGTAGGTGAAAGGGGTATCTGTCATTCCTTGAAATTGGTTATCCAATGCTTCGCGCTGGTCAATAGGATTGGGCTGTAGCGATTCAAGAATTGGTTTGTCGCTGCCTAAAAGACAAAAGAACAATCCTTCTTTCGCTTGTTCAAGAGATTCAAGAGGCATGTATTTGCAGTCGAAGAGGTCACGCGGGTGTTGCCTGCTTAAGGCGGCGGAAACTTTGCCTCCATACAGTTGGGTAAATGATACTGTTCGGGCTATACAGCCCATGTTGAATTCAGACTGGGCCTTTGTACAAAGCGTTTTTTCTTCTACAGTTCCGATTAAACCTCTTTTAGTTCCATTTACTTCAATCTTCACTGTTGCCCCATCCTTTACACATAATAGTTTCCAAATATCCGGCTTATGAGTGACTTTAATGCCGGGAATAGTCTTTTCTATCATTTGTTTCAGGCAAATTAGATGCGTATTGATTTCTTTAAGGCTTTCTTCTCTTGCTCTGACGGGAATATAGGTGATGTCAATATCGACCGAGTAACGCGGCATATCCTTGTGAAACAGATTAATTGCTGTTCCACCATGCACTGCAAAATCCTTTATCGCATAGACGGATGGCATAATTCGTATGAGGAGTGCCACTTGCTTTTTGTATAGCTCATTCATAGTGGTATAGCTCTTTGGGTACAGTTATTTTGTATTGGGGCACATAAACTCCGTTTTTTACCAATTGGTGTTTAGCTGTGCCCAATTCCAATTTGTCGGTGTTGAGTAATTGAAACCAGTAATGTCCGGCCTTTTCTGCCATATAGAGGAACATCCTTTTGACCTTCAAGTTATCCGCGTTTTCTAATATGAGTTGCAAAACCTGTGGCCGGAGTGTGGTTAGTTGCTCCATGATGTAATATAAATCCATGTAGGAATAGTGTTTGGGCGCCAACAACAAACACTCCAGAAATGCCTGCTCTGGGACGGATACCTGTAAATGAGGGTATTCTGCGTTAAACAGATTCAATTGCGGTTTAGAGAATATCTCTGTTGAAAAAAACTTCATTGAATGGTCGAAATTTCCTTCTAACATCCAAAGCGGAACAGATTCTTGCTTGGGGTGTCCAACCATTAGCAAAGGTATTCCCATAGGTACGTAATGATTAAAACCGGAAAGCTCCAACGCCGAATGAGCGGCTATGTGGAAGCTTTTTTTTAACTGTTCGTTATAGCTTTCTAAAACAGGGAGAGATCGGAGCTTGTCTCCACTTCGAGCCATGACGCCTTTCGCTAAAGTAATAAACCATCCCGAATCTCTATATCTTTTCAATAGCTGATCCGAATAGCCGTTTTCCTTTAGCCATGCAGAGAAATACAAACCGCCTGGATTACTTTTTTGCAGCAATTGGTTAAGTTTATTCCCGTTTTCTATACTCATAATGTAGAATTATGTGATAAATTCAACTACAAAAATAGAAACTTTTTTGGAATAGTATGTTTTTAGTTGAATTTATTTCTATATTCTATACTTTTAGTTTATAATGGGCGATGAAATTCAACTTGTCCAATCGTTATTATTTCGATGCAGCATCTATAGCTTGTTGGTCTCATTATTTTAGTCTTTAAAAGATAGAAAGCTTGAAAACTCCCTTGCTCTTCGTGTTAAAACGCTCAGTTTTAGCGTTTTTATTATTCGTTAAGAGATTCTATCAGCCTCTTCCTGTCCATCGGGACAACGCCTAATTGCATCCCTAGTAATTTTAATACCTGATTCACCTTGTCCATTTTCAGGGTTTCTTTCCCCTGTTCCAGTTCACGCAGAAAACGTAGTCCTACACCTGCTTTTAGTGCAAACTCTTCACGAGAAAATCCAAGTGCTTTGCGCTTCGACTTTACATATTCGTTTAATGGTAGATTATCCATATTCAATACCTTTTCGGGTACAAATATAGTGATTGTTTTTAGAATAGTACCTTTTCGGGTGTTATTTTGATGAATGGTTTAAAATGATACCCAAAAGGGTGTTGATTAATCACGCTTCGCGGAGTTTCCTGTTTTTCTTTCTTCCTACCACTTTACTTTAATAATCGTATATATAGAGTACGGCAAACAGCTCGACATTTTTCAGAATGGTTTCCAACTGATTTTCGCTCATGTGGTTGGTCAAAACGACATTGGCATATTCCACAAGAATCAGAGTCCTTCTTTGTCTATCTGATTCAGCTTTTTGCCGTTTGTCGCTTTGTATTAAGGCGGATTTATTCAGACAGGTACTGACAATTTCATGGATAGGGAAGTCCGTATCAGATGTAACGTCAGTGATTGTTGGTGCTTCAATGCCTTGAAGATCCAATAGTACTGATGAATTGTCCGTTGAAAAGGGAAGTGGAGGGAGGGTTGCTTGCGAAAAGAAAATGTCCGAAAGTGTTGTTAGCAGTAGGCCATAAACGGTTAGCAATGAAAGAAGAATAATAAGAAAGACACCCAGCTCAACCAACCAGTGGTGATTGAAGTCGGTGCCTATCTTATAGGATGCTAATAAAGCGATGCTCCCAAATGCAATACCCGGCATGAGCCAAAGTAGTGTGAATTCTGTTGTCTTGATATTCATAACTGTAAGTAATTGGTATTAAAATGGTCAGACAAAATTATCTGCGTAGTTCCAATTATTGCTGGTTACTTCTCGATAGCAACAGATTCTTTACACTAATTAAGAGATTCTCTGTAAATCATACCTCAAATCATACTCAAAACTTCTGCTTAGGCCTGTTTTATAGCCGTTACTCTTCTTGGCGTTTGAGCGTAATCCTTGAGGAGGCTTTACGCTTGTTGGCATCAACGGTTTTAGTATAGAGTTGCATGGTAGATATACTTTTGTGCGTCATGATACTGGCTATGGTGATAATATCTGTTCCGGCTGCTGCTTGCAGGGTGGCAAAGGTTCTACGGTAGCTATGGAACGTGATGTTTTTGGTTATTCCAGCAGATTTTATCCATTTCTTCATGGGTGCTTGTGTCATGCTACGCCTAAGCCCTTTGAATATAATCCCTTCACCAGTGTTACCAATAAGTTCCAATGCCTCATTGCTGATGGGGATGGTATCAATGGATTTCGTTTTCTGCGTGATAATCTTCACGTACTTGCCACCATCGTAGTAGTCTTGAATGTTTTCCCATCGCAAAGCCAAAACATCACTGATACGCAGACTGGTAAGACACGCAAATAGCGAGGCGGTTTTCAGGACGGGTATATCGCAGGGCGTTTCTGCCAGCTTGCACAATTCCTGTTGGGTAAGGAAATCCTTGTCGATATCTTCCGTTTCAATTTTATCCAAGAAGTCGTTGATGTTGTTGCGTATCAGTTTGGCACGATACAAGTCTCGGAGAAATCCCCGGAATGTGGACCAATAGCCGGTAGCCGAATTCTGGGAAATCGTTTCTTTGTTGCTTTTCAGCTTCTTGGCGGTAAGCAAGTATTCCCGGAATCTGTTGCAAAGGTCAATGTCAATCTCTTCAAAGGTACATTTGCCACCCACAAAGTTGTTGAAGTGGATATAGACGAATTTCCACTTCTGGTCATGCTTGCGTAGTTGACGGCGATAGTATTCTAAGAAGTCGGCTTTCAGCTTGCTCTTGTCGAGGAAGTCATACCGTTCGTTGACTATTGCATCGAATCGGCGGCAACGGATAGTTTCTGCCTTTTCGGTCATTTGCTCGTTGAATTCACGTTCCCTGCGATTCTTGGGTTTCTCATAGATGTAGATGCCCAAGGATTCATGGCGGATTACTTTCATCGTTTCTTTGTTTCTATAGCCTGGATAGTAGTCCAGATAGAAAGACAATTGCCCGTGTTTGATGGGGCGAGTTCTCAGTGTTACTGTTTTACATTCATACATAATTGTTTATTATTTATGGTTAGTACTTGATAGTTGCTGCAAAGGTCCTGAATGATGTTCTGCTGAAAATAGTCATTGGGGAGTAAGTTCGATATCATTTCAAGCAGGCTGCTTTTATCCCTTTTGAACTTCGCCCATGACTTTGTCAAAGTCGGCTTTGAGAAACTTGACGAACTTCCCGGCTTTCATTCTTTCAATGCCATGAAAGCGTAGAACTCCATAAACGGCATCTCTCGTCAAATGAAAGTTTGTCATGGCTTCCTGTACGGTATAGTAATATTCCTCTTTGCATGAGCCTTCCGATTTAGATAAGTCAAAGTGGTATTTGGAATAGTATATCTTCCCGTGCTCTTTCTTGGAGGGGACGTTGTTCCGATAAACCTGGCTTCGAATGGCAGTGCGCGTCATACCGTATTTCTCAACAATCTCTTCGGGAGTGTACCATTCGGATAGTTCTGTATCCACGTCGTATTTGGCAAAGGCTGCATCAATGTGTTTCTTGCTGTAATAATTGAACTTCCGGATACGCACTTTCGGTATTTTGTTCTGCCGGGTAAACGTCCATACCCATTTGGCATTGACCTTATACTTTTCGGCAATCTCCTCGGCCGTGTAGTATTCGGCAATGTTTATCTCCTCTTTAGGCATGATGCGCTCATAAGGTTTGGACTTTAGCATAAGCTCAATGTCTGCCCTGCGAATGAAGGACATTCTTTCGCTCAACCTGGATGCGCGCAATTTGCCTTGATTTACTAATTTGTAGATGTACTGCCTGCTGGTACCCATTAGGCTTGCCACTTTGGAAAAGGTCAAGTAATCCTGACCCTCCAAAGCTACAACAGGACGTAAGAGTTCCTGACTCTTTTTTAGTTCATCTCTTTTCTCGCGCTCGCGTTGTTTATATCCACGCTGTGCACATTGAAGACCGCAATACTTTGTTGTCGTCTTCTGGGCAATAAATACTTTGCCACACCATTGGCAAGTTCGCTTTACTTCCATATCGTTATTCGTTTTAATTTCGCCTCCTTTATGTCATCTTAAGTAAACCATTGTCAACACATGTCAACTAATGCGTCACTGTGACATTGGGCTCCACCGCAAAATTGTTTCGCGGTAGAAATACGGTATAAAAATAGAGTGAAAAACGGGTACTGACAAAAAGTGAGTGGTAAGTGTTAAAACAAAGAAAGTCCCTCAAAATGAGAGACTTATTCCTTGTTGGCTATGGTTGTTTACAGTTGATTCTAAGCCCTTACTTGCCGATGCAGAAATTCTTAAAGATGTTTTGCAAAACCATATCATTGGTTACTTCTCCGGCGATATCATTTAGGTAGAAGACACACTCCCGAATATCCTGCGATAGAAAATCCCCGGAGATATGCATGTCTAATCCCTGCTGTACTCTTTGAATAGCTTCCAAAGCATGCGTTAATGCTTCGTGGTGGCGTACATTCGTCACAATCACATCATTTTGCGTCACAGTGGGCAGATGAGCAGCTTCTACCAGCATGGCTTGTAGTTCTTCCGTCTGTATGCGTTGCTTGGCAGAAATAAAAAGATGGCTAATTTGCTCCGTGGGGTAGGAGGAGAGGAGGGAAGATATGTTCTTCTGTTGTGCTCCATCGATCAAGTCTGCTTTGTTGAAGACCAGAATCAAGTGCTTATCCACACAACGAGGAAGTATCTTTTCTGATAACTGCGACAATTGCGCCGAAGCATCCGAGGCATCGACCATCCAAAGCACAATCTCTGCTTGATCCAGTTTCTGGAAAGTACGCTCGATACCCAGCGTCTCTATCGTATCGTTCGTGTCGCGTATACCGGCAGTGTCGATAAAACGGAAGGTGATGCCGCCGATGTTCACCGTATCTTCGATGACGTCGCGGGTGGTGCCATGTATATCGCTAACGATGGCTTTCTCCTCGTTCAACAAGACATTGAGCAGCGTCGATTTCCCGGCATTCGTCTCGCCTACGATGGCAACCGGTACCCCGTTCTTGATGGCATTTCCCACACTGAAAGAATCCACTAACCGGGAGATAACCCGTTCGATCTCATCCGCCAGGACACGCAGATGGCTCCGGTCGGCAAACTCTACATCTTCTTCGCTGAAGTCGAGTTCCAGTTCAATCATCGATGTGAAGTGGAGTAATTTCTCCCGCAGTTCGGTCAGCTCCCGGCTGAATCCACCCCGCATCTGACTCAGGGCCAACCGGTGTGTGGCTGCTGATGAAGAAGCGATCAGGTCGGCTACGGCTTCGGCCTGGCTCAGGTCCATCTTGCCATTGAGGAAAGCACGTTGGGTGAACTCACCTGGTTGTGCCAACCGGCAGCCGTTGGCTATCAGCAGTTGCATCACCCGTTGCAAGATATATGCCGACCCGTGGCAGGCTATTTCCGTGCTATCCTCGCCTGTATACGAGTGGGGAGCGCGAAACAGGCTGACCAATACCTCGTCTACAATCTCCTCGCCGTCGTGTATGCGCCCAAAGGTAAGGGTATACGGAGAACGCTCCGATAACGGCTTTCCGGTAGCGGGAGTGAAGATACGTTCGGTTACAGCAATGGCGTCGGGACCCGATACACGAAGGGTTCCGATAGCTCCACCCTGGGCGGTGGCAATGGCACAGATAGTCTCTTGATTCATTGTATGAGGTCTTTAGCGGGGCAAAAGTACAGGATATTTTTAGGAATTGTACTATGAAATGATAAAATAATACCGGATACTCTGCCGCTATTGCCCTATCTTTGCCGAATAGTATAAACAAGCTGTGGTTCATTCCGCTTGCTGATAATTAGATCTGATCATATGCGAAAACAAATTCTTATCCTGGCTGCGATGGCGGCTTTTCTTTGGGCATGTGCTCCCAAGCAGACCTCTGTTTCTCCCTTTGTCCGTGTTCAGGACGGTAAGCTGATGCGTGGCGATACTCCTTATTCATATGTGGGGGCTAACTTTTGGTACGGTGCTATCCTTGGCTCGGAAGGCGAAGGAGGCAATCGCGAACGCCTGCACCAGGAACTCGATTTCCTGAAGAGCAACGGCGTGGATAATTTACGTATTCTGGTAGGATCGGATGGCGACCGGGGCATTACCGCCAAGGTAGAACCTACGTTGCAAACTGCTCCGGGGGTATATAATGATACCATCCTGGCCGGGTTGGACTACCTGCTCGTAGAAATGGCTAAACGGGATATGGTAGCCGTACTCTACCTCAACAACTCCTGGGAGTGGAGTGGCGGTTATTCCATGTACCTGCAATGGGCGGGTCATGGCAAAGCACCGGTTCCGGCAGTCGACGGTTGGCCGGCTTATATGGAGTATGTCAAACAGTTTCATCAATCAGATAGCGCGAAGGCTTTGTTTGCCAATTATGTAAAGGATATGGTTACACGCGTCAATAGGTATACGAATATAAAATATGTGGACGATCCCACGATTATGTCGTGGCAGGTAGGCAACGAACCTCGCGCTTTCTCTGATGAAAATAAGGTGCCGTTTGCGGCATGGATAGCCGATGTGGCTGCCCTGATCAAGTCGCTCGATACGAATCATCTGGTATCGACCGGAAGCGAGGGTCGTCATGGATGTGAGCAGGACATGGCGCTCTTCGAACAGATACATGCCGATGCGAACGTAGACTACATGAATATTCATATCTGGCCGTATAACTGGGGCTGGATTTCGAAAGACAGCATTGCCGAAAAACTCGATGTAGCCAAGGCTAATACCAGGCAATACATCGACGATCACCTCGTTATAGCCCGTAAGCACAACAAACCGGTGGTACTCGAGGAGTTCGGTTTTCCGCGTGACGGATTCCAGTTTTCACGGGAGTCGACTACCGCCTCGCGCGATAGTTACTATGCATATGTATTCGATCTGATTGCCGACCGGGAGGCTACCGGCGGTTACCTGGCCGGGTGCAACCTCTGGGCTTGGGGTGGTTTTGCACAACCATCTGCTGAGCATGTGTATTGGCAGAAAGGTGATGATTATACCGGCGATCCGGCGCAGGAAGAGCAGGGACTAAACTCGGTATTCTCTACCGACACTACTGTCGGGATCATCAAAGCAGCCAATCAAAAGTTGAGCAAGCAATAAATCCGAACACGGGATGAGACTTAAGATACACTTGTTTGCTAAGTTCGCTGTATCAGCATTGTTGGGGTTGGTATCCTGCACCGGACTGAAAGCCGGAAATCCGGAGGGCGAAACCTTTGTTGGTCATCATGGCAAGCTTTCCGTCGGAGGGACTTGCCTATTGAACGAGCGGGGCGATACACTGATGCTGAAAGGAGTAAGTTTCGGTTGGCACAGCTGGCACTCGGAATATTACAATGCCGGGGCGGTGCGGACATTGGTGCGCGATTGGAATTGTATGCTACTTCGGGCTGCCATGGGTGTGGAGCCGAAAGGCGCTTATCTTCAGCAACCCGATAAAGCCATTGGTTGTGTCACTGCGGTGGTCGATGCCGCCATCGCCTGCGGGGTGTATGTTATTATCGATTGGCACAGTCATCACATTCATTTGTCGGAAGCCAAAGTATTCTTCACGCAGATGGCTACCCGGTACAAAGGTATTCCCAATGTGATTTACGAGATATACAACGAACCAATTAATGAGTCATGGGCGGAGGTGAAGGCCTATTCCGAAGAGGTGATCCGGTCCATTCGTTCCATCGAACCCGATGCGGTGATTCTGGTGGGTACGCCTCATTGGGATCAGGATATTCACCTGGCGGCCGACGATCCCATCGCCGGACAGCAGAACCTGATGTACACGTTGCATTTTTATGCCGCCTCTCATAAGGAGGGATTACGCCAACGGGCCGATTATGCACTCGGGAAAGGACTTCCGTTGTTTGTGTCGGAGTGTGCTGCTACGGAGGCTTCGGGCAATGGAATACTGGACAGGGAAGAGTGGTCGGCTTGGTTGCGCTGGATGGAAACGCGCCATATCAGTTGGGCTACCTGGTCGGTCAACGATAAGAACGAAAGTAGTGCGATGATGCAGAAAGGAGCTTCTCCGCAAGGCAATTGGAAGGACGAGGACTTGAAAGAGTGGGGCAGGATGGTGCGGGCTGAGTTAAAATAATTACCTTTGTGCAACTATGTACAACTCTGTAGTGAACTGAAACAATAAATGAAAAGTATGAAACGAATACTCCTGACACTGGCCCTGATGGTAAGTACCATCGCCGCATGGGCGCAATCCGCAAAGACGGAAATAGTCACTGACTTCAACTACCAGGTGAAACAGACCAATGACTGGGTATTTTATGCCCCACAACGTCCGGTGCTGCAAGTAGTGGCGGTGAACAACAAAGCGGCTTCGAATGCAGTATTGCAGTTAGCCGTTACTACCGACAAATACGTCCCACTCTCCAGCTTTTCGCAATCGGTAACCTTGCAAAAAGGTGATTCTACACAAATAGATTTCTCTTTCACCTTGCCCGAACCGGGCTTTTATCGTTGTACCCTTACTGAAGGTGATAAGGTTGTGAAGCGATTCAATATTGGTTACGAACCCGAGAATATTGTATCATTGCCCGACAATCAGCCTGATCTGAAAGCTTTCTGGGACAAGGCGAAAGAAGAACTGGCTCAGGTAGCTCCCGATTACCAGCTGACACTGATCCCTGACTCATCGAACAACGTTCGTAAGCTTTATCGCGTCAAGATGAAATCGCTGGGGAATGTCGAAATCTCGGGTTATTACTCCACGCCGACGAAGAAAGGAAAGTACCCCACTATCATCTCTTACATGGGATATGGATCGAAGCCCTGGGCGCCGGGTGGTAATCCCGATTATGTGGAGTTTGTTCTCTCCGTTCGCGGTCAGGCGATGAATCAACCCACCAATATTTATGGTGACTGGATTACCTATAATCTGAATGACAAGGATAACTATTATTACCGTGGTGCATTCATGGATCTCATACGCGCCATTGACTTCGTAGCTTCCCGCTCCGAGGTACGCCTCGATGCCATTTTCGCCGAGGGCGGAAGCCAGGGAGGCGCCTTCTCATTGGCTGCCGCCGCACTGGACAATCGCTTGCGTGCCATTGCGCCCACTATTCCGTTCTTGTCCGACTATCCCGATTATTTCCAGATTGTGAAATGGCCGGCTACTCCTGTGTTGAAAAAACAAAAAGAACTCGGCATGAGTGATGAAGACTTATATCGGGTGCTGTCGTATTTTGATATCAAGAACCTGGCCGGATGGATTCAATGCCCCGTTGTTATGGGGATAGGCTTGCAGGACGAAGTTTGTCCGCCACATACTAATTTCTCCGGTTACAATCGCATTTCGAGCGAGAAGAAATATTTTATCTATCCGCTCAACACCCACAACACTCCTCCGAGTTGGCAAAAGGAGAAGATGGATTTCTTTCAGAAGTTCCAAAATACCGGTACGGCTTCTCGTTGATTACGATCTATTTTAAAAGGTATCGATCAAAGTTGTCTGGAGTAAATTGCATGTATCAGATAAACTGGTTTGAAACATTCGGGTCGTTGGTTTTAAACCTTCGACCCGAATGTTTTAAAGGTTCAGGGCGTTGGTTTAAAACCTTCGGTGGTTTTGAGCTATACTCTCCTGGTTTCTTGTTTTAATAAAATACGCAAAAAACGAGAAGTATTGCTATCAGCTAAAATTGTATCGGAATAAAATTCAAATGGTACGTATTTTTGCAACCGTAAACCAATCAAATAATCATACCATGCGAAATCAATTCATTTTAGTAGCAACTATCTTCTTGTTCTTGACAAGCGCCACACGCATGCAGGCGCAGAAATTTGAAGGCTTGGCCGACACTCCGCCTATGGGATGGAACAGTTGGAACAAGTTTGCCTGCGATATCAACGAAGACATTATTAAAGGTATAGCCGACCAAATGGTGTCCACCGGACTTCGCGATGCCGGATATATCTATCTCAATCTGGACGACTGCTGGCACGGACAACGCGACAGCCTCGGATTTATCCAGGCCGATCCCGTGAAATTTCCTTCCGGCATCAAAGCCCTGGCCGACTATGTACATGAGCGCGGACTGAAACTGGGTATCTACTCCGATGCCGGGCGCAAGACCTGCGGCGGACGCCCCGGCAGCTTTGGGCACGAATATCAGGACGCCCTGCAATATGCCCGCTGGGAAGTAGACTACCTGAAATATGACTGGTGCGAAACGGAAGACATCAATCCTATCGGTGCCTATAACCTGATGCGCGATGCCCTGCGTGCCGCCGGACGTCCCATCTACTTCAGCATGTGCGAGTGGGGCACGGCCAAGCCCTGGGAATGGGCAGCCGAAACGGCACACTCCTGGCGTACCACAGGTGACATCTATAACTGTTTCGACTGCATCGACCAGCATCCCAATTGGGCGGCCTTTGGTGTGCTTCAGATTCTCGATATGCAGGAAGGTCTCCGCAAATATGCCGGTCCGGGTCACTGGAACGACCCCGATATGCTCGAAGTGGGCAACGGACAGACCGTGAACGAAGACCGCGCGCATTTCAGTATATGGTGTATGCTTGCCGCTCCGCTCATTCTGGGCAACGACCTGCGCAACATGACACAAGAAACACAGGACATTATCCTGAACCGGGAGGTCATCGCCATCAATCAGGATAAACTCGGCGTACAGGGATTGAAGCTGAAAGCCGAAGACGGACTGGAATTCTGGTTCAAACCCCTCGAAGGCGGCGACTGGGCTTTCTGCATCCTGAACCGCACCACAGAACCGAAAGATTACACCATCGACTGGCAAACGTTTAACTTTACCGATGACGAAGTATCGAAATGCGCTACCGGATTCGACACGCAAGTATACAACATCCGAAATCTGTGGACCAAAGATCCGAAGAAGGCGCTGGAAGGAACGACGCAAAAAGCCAGGAGAGTAACCGTAGCCGGACACGATGTGTTATTGTATCGCTTATCGGTAGTACCTTCCAAAAAGAAATAAAAAATGAAGACGGCAAAATAGTATTGTTTAAAGATAAAATTGTATTTGTCTTGAAGAACGAAACAATATATCTTTGTTTTCAATAAATAATAATTGTTTATTTAAATCTAATTAGTAAGATGAAGAACATTATGTTGTTTTTCGTGGCGCTCCTGATGAGTTGCCATGTCATGGCTCAGCAGAATGTCGTTGCCGGTACGGTTACCGATGCGAACGACGGCTCTCCGCTGGTTGGAGCCAATATCTTAGTGAAAGGTACCACTGCCGGCACCATAGCCGACATAAATGGTAAATTCAGTGTAAATGTTCCTGCCGGTAAGCAGGTGTTGGTCGTTTCTTGTGTGGGTTATAAAGCGCAGGAAATATCTCTGACGTCCGGGCAAAAAGCGGTGAATGTCGCCTTGACGGAAGATACCGAGTTGCTGGACGAAGTAGTGGTAGTAGGCTACGGTACAATGAAAAGGAGCGACCTCTCGGGTGCTTCCGTATCGGTAGGCGAAGACAAAATCAAAGGATCGATCATTACCAATCTCGACCAGGCGTTTCAAGGACGTGCGGCGGGTGTGTCGTCGGTGGCTACTTCCGGTGCGCCGGGTAGCTCTTCCTCTATTCGCGTACGTGGTAACGCCACAGTGAATGCCGGTGCCGAACCGCTGTATGTAATTGATGGTGTGATTGTACAATCTAGCTCATCGGGTGGTCATGGCTTGGGTTTAGGCGATGCGCTGGGGAACGGAGACATTTCTACGGTTTCTCCCATTGCCAGTATCAACCCATCTGATATCGTGTCGATGGAGGTTTTGAAAGACGCTTCGGCCACGGCTATTTATGGGTCGCAAGGCGCTAACGGAGTTGTTCTGATTACCACCAAACGCGGTAAATCCGGTGAAGCCAAATTCGCTTATGACGGTATGTTTGCTGCTCAACGTCAGAGCAAACGTTTGGACATGATGGACCTGCGTGAGTTCGCTTCCTATTATAACGATCTGGTGGCATCGGGCGACATGACAGCCAGGGACGACTTCTCGGATACCTCTCTGCTGGGAGTGGGTACCAATTGGCAGGATGCCATCTTC
This sequence comes from Bacteroides sp., assembly GCA_031554635.1. GTDB lineage: Bacteria > Bacteroidota > Bacteroidia > Bacteroidales > Bacteroidaceae > Bacteroides. The sequence continues at coordinate 120,812 of JAVBVD010000004.1, read as the reverse complement.
CGTACAGCCTGGCAACAGTCACATCAGATTTCTGCGCAAGGCGGTTCTGAGAAAATAAAGTACTACGTGTCGGGTTCATACATGGATCAGGATGGTACGATTATTGGTAGTAACTTCAACCGCTACTCGTTCCGCGTTAATCTGGATGCGCAGCTGAAGAAATGGCTGAAATTGGGAGTGAATGCCATGTACTCCATGACTGGCGAACGGTTGACATTGGCCGATAGCGACCAGGGTATTGTAAACTACTCGTTGCAGACTCCTCCCGATATACCTATTTATAATATAGATGGTAGCTATTGCTCAATTAGCCGCGAGGGATACAGCAATCCCAATCCCATCGCACTGGCGTTGAGCGACGATATTCTGCTCGACCGTAACAAATTGAACGGTAGTTTCTTTGCCGATATCACCCCAATAAAGAACCTGACCTGGCATGCTGAATTGGGTTATGATATCAACTACTCGAAGGCTGAGCGTTATAAACCGATGATTGATTTAGGCAACTGGCAAAGAGGTAGTAACTCTAGCGCCATCCAGAAGAATAACTCCACTTTCTGGCAACTGAAAAACTATGTAACTTACAACGGGCAGATAGGAAACCATTCTTACTCAGCCATGGTAGGACAGGAGTGTTGGGAGTCGTCATACGACTTTGAGAGTGTGACCAATACCGGACTCCTTTCGGATGCCGTTCATAATCCCGCATTGGGAACAGGCACCCCCTCTATTAATTATGGTTTCGGAAGTTCGGCAATGGCCTCTTTCTTTACCCGTTTAACATACAACTACAGCGACCGTTACCTGGGTACGTATACCTACCGCTACGACGGTTCTTCTAACTTCGGGCCGGACAACCGTTGGACTGGATTTCATTCGTTTGCACTCTCCTGGCGTTTCTCCAATGAGAAATTTTTCGAACCTCTCCGGGATATTATAAACAATGGTAAACTACGTGGCGGATGGGGACAAACCGGTAATGCGGACATTGGTGGTTACAAGTGGGGAGCTTCTGTGTCAAGAATGCCTACCGGACTGGGTATGGGGTATCGTCAGTCCAACCTGGCCAATCCGGGTATCCAATGGGAAAAACAAGAGCAATTCAATCTGGGGCTCGACCTGGCCTTCCTGAACGATCGTGTGAACCTGGTGGTTGATCTTTACGATAAGAAATCAAGTAACATGTTGATGGAGATGCAGTTGCCCACGTATGTAGGTAGTTCGGGTAATGAGTCTTCCCGGTTAAGTGCTCCTTGGGGGAATTTCGGTGTTATTCGTAACAAAGGTATTGAAATCACATTAAGTGGTCATCCGTTGGTTGGAAGATTCCAATGGGATACGGAATTCCAGATCTCTTTCAATAAGAACAAATTGGAAGCATTGATCGGTACAGCCTCTTCGCCGATCACAGGAAAAGGCCAATGGAACGATGTGGTTTCATTGACAAACATCGGTGAATCTCTGTACAGTTTTTATGGTTACGTATGTGATGGCGTCTATAAAGATCTGGACGATATTCAAAACTCTCCGAAACCGGTTAAATACCCGGAAAACAATGAGTTCAACCGTTCCAATACCGTTTGGGTAGGTGATATTAAATACAAAGACATCAGTGGGCCGGAAGGCAAACCCGATGGCATTATTGATGAGTACGACCGTACCAACATCGGTTCGCCGCTGCCTAAATTTACATTCGGTTTCTCGAATACGTTCCGCTACAAGGATTTCGATTTGTCACTGTTCATCAATGGTTCGTATGGCAATAAGGTGTATAACTACATTCGTATGAAACTGGATCACATGAACAGTGCTTGGCAAAACCAATTGGCTACAGTGAACAACCGCGCTTCGATTGTTCCCATCAATCCGAACAAAGACTACTCGAATGGAGTGAATGTTTTTGGCGAAACCGTATGGCACTGGTACGATGACATCACCAATGTTCAGGTAGCTAACCCGGGTACCAATATTCCACGCGCCACGGTCAACGATCCGAACGACAACGACCGTATCAGCGACCGCTATATTGAGGACGGTTCGTACATCCGCTTGAAAAACATTACTTTAGGATATACTTTCCCCAAGAAGATAACCAGTAAGATCGGATTGGAAAGTCTGAGAGTATATACCAATATACAGAACCTGATCACCATCACCGATTATACCGGTTACGACCCGGAAATCGGTATGAATACTGCCAGTAACAATGTATTAGGCTTGGACAATGGACGCTATCCCTCGCCCACAGTTTATTCGTTTGGTTTGAATGTGACTTTCTAATGAAAGCGATTGAGGTTAATAATGTAAAAATAGAAACGATTATGAAATTACATCATATAAAAAAGTGGGCATTGGCCACCTTATTTGTCGCAGGGTTGACTTCCTGTGAGGGCTTTCTGGATCGTCCGGCAGAAGATAACTACAACGTAGATAACTACTACCAAACGGATGACCAGTGTTATGCAGCCGTGAATCCAATTTATAATTCTCCTTGGTATGACTTTCAACGGTTTTATTTCAAGGCGGGTGAAATATTCTCTGGCAATCTCTACTCCAGCGGCTCTCCATACATGACTTTTACTGTGAATTCCAGCGATGCCGATCTCGTAGCTGCCTCGGCTGCTTTGTGGGCGGTGAATGGTTATTGTAATGCTACTTTGAGCAATCTGAACAAGGTAGGAAATGGTGTTAGCGAGCAAGCAAAGCTGACGTGCAAAGGCGAATGCTTGACATGGAAAGCCATGACATACTTCTTCCTGGTGCGTACATTCGGTGCGGTACCTATTATTCATGATAGCGAGCAGATGATTGCCGACAAGAGCTATAACGCTGTGAAGAAAGCGAAGATCGAAGACGTGTATGATTACATCATTATGACACTGGAACAAGCCATTGAATGGTTGCCCGAAACGGATGTTACCAAGAAAGGTCGCATTGACAAATATGCTGCTATGGGACTGTTGGCCAAAGTGTACCTCACGAAGTCGGGTTACGGACAAACGGGTACCCGTAATGCGGATGATTTGGCGAACGCCGCCTACTACGCCAAGGAAGTTATTGAAAATAGTGGGCGTAAACTGATGAATAAGTACGAAGATATTTTCCGGCTGGAATACAATGTAAGTGACGAATCACTGATTGCATGGCGATGGACTTCGGAAGGTGGTATATGGACAGCGCAAAACACATTGCAAAGCGACTTGGGTATCGCTGGCTTTAGTGAGTTTGGCGATTGTTGGGGAGGATGGAACGGAGTATCGGTCGACCTGCAGGAACAGTTCGGAGAAGATGCGTTGAGTCTTACCCGTGTAAGTCCCGATGCCCGCCGGAAAGCGACCATGATGATGATCGGCGACAAATATTCTTATTTCTGGAAAAACAAGGGCGGCTTTGACGTTACGCAATTTATCTACAATCCGGACCTGGGCGGTCCCGGCGAGTTCCAATCGAATACCGGAGCCAACTGTGCGAAACATTTGTATGGTAATGCTTCCGACCACTTGACTGCCACAGGAATATCGGCTGCTTACATGAGCAATTCGCTGGCCACTCACTTGTTGCGTTTAGGCGATGTGTATCTGATTTATGCAGAGGCCATGATTGGAAACAATGCATCTACGACGGATGCAAGTGCCATTGATGCTTATTATCAGGTTCGTAGCCGGGGTGTAAAAATTGATAAACCGACTTCTGTTACTTGGGAACAAGTATGGAAAGAACGTCGTTTGGAGCTGGCGCTCGAATGCGACCGTTGGTATGATTATGTCCGCCTGAGCTATTACAACATGGACAGAGCTATCAACGAAATTAAGAGCCAGAAGCGTAACTACTATGAAGGATTGAACAGCTATTATAAATTGTATTACGAAAGCGGTTCTGCTTTGTTGGATCCAACCCAGCAGTATTATAATGACAAAGTCGGAGCCCCGAACGTCACCGCTTCGTCATTCACCCTTCCTTTCCCGGATACCGATATGGCTGTAAATCCTAATTTGATGCCGAACGTGGAACCGGTGCATGTGGATATATCTCAGTATTCTTATTAATAATTTACTACTATGAAGATGAATATCAACAATATACGCCGTATGCTGTGGTTTGCTGCGGCCATTGTCTCAGGAATCGTATTCCAGGCTTGTGAAGACGAGCCCGATAAGTATAAGATTGCGAATGGAAAACCTGAAATACAGTACGTTCGTATGGCTAATGTGAATGCTTCCGACTCGTTGATTACTGCCGCTTATATGGACAATATGATTTGTCTGGTCGGTAAGAACCTGCGAAGCATTGTCGAAATGTATTTCAATGACCAACAGGCCATACTGAATACCAGTTACATCACTGACAATACGTTGATTGTTACGGTACCTAAGAATCTGTCTGATAACCCAACCGACAAGATTTACATGGTGAACAGTAAAAACGATACGGTGACATATGATTTTAAGGTATTGGTACCTGCTCCTGTTGTGAATTCCATCAGTTGCGAATATGCACACGACGGCGATCTGGTAACGATTAATGGTGATTACCTCCTCAGCTATGAGGTAAGTCCGTTGAAAATCGACATGGCAGGCAACTTGCCGGTGACTGATATTACCAACATAACGAAAACGGCCGTTACGTTCCGTATACCGCAGGGGGCGCAAAAAGGTTATATCAATGTAACAACCAAATATGGTACATCCCGTTCCAAGTTCCAATTCCGCGACGACCGGAACGTGATACTCGACTGGGACAATAGCTTTGCCAACGGATGGCGTCCCGGAGTAGTACAGAGTACCAATCCCGATGGAATTTCCGGAGGTTATGTAGTATTCAAAGGTGAGTTGTTGGGCGAAAGCACGAAGAGTTGGGCCGAAGACGGATTCTCATTTAACTACTGGCCGGCCGCTGGTACACCGGATGCCTTCCCGTCGACCGAATGGGACAAGATGAATATCAAGTTCGAAATTTACATACCTACCTCCAATCCATGGAAGGCTTGTGCTTTACAGATGATCTTTACCCCCTCAACCGTGTCCGATAATAGTTTCATTGCTAACGAGGACATCCCTCGCGGCTTGTGGATCCCCTGGAAAGAAACCGGTTCGTATGATACCAACAATGAGTGGCGTACCATAACCTTGCCGCTTTCGGGCTTCAAGTATACCCACGCAGGAGGTGTTAGTGCCAAATCGTTAGCACCGGGCAGCTTTGCCGGCTTGACCTTCTTCGTATATGCCGGAGGCGTGGATGGTGTGGATTGTAGTCCTGTCATCTATATCGATAACATTCGTGTGGTTCCTGCCGAATAAGTGGTAACTAATAATTAAATGATTCAGATTATGAACAAGATATATAGATTATCGGCACTTTGGATGATGTGCCTCATGCTCCTGAGCTGTTTTACCTTCACAGCCTGCAATAATGGTGACGAAGAAGACACCAATCAATACAAGGGGGGCGTCTCATTGAATGTCTTTGGTCCGTGTCCGGTGGCGCGTGGTGGCGAACTCCGCTTCCTCGGTAGTGGTATGGACCAGATTGTAGCAGTGATCATTCCCGGCTGTGATGAAATCAGCGGGGATGACATTAAGGTGATCAGTTCTCAGGAAATCCGTGTGATAGTGCCGCAAACGGCTACAGTAGGTACGGTTACATTGAAATCTTCGAAGGGAGAAATCGTGACGAAAACAGAGATTACTTATAGCGAACCCATCTCTTTGGATGAATACTCACCGTTGTCGGTGAAGGCAGGCGATGTGATAACGATCAAGGGTGAATACCTCAACCTGATTAACGAAGTGATCTTTGCCGACGGTGTGATAGTAGATCAGTTTGTAAGCCATAGCCGCAACGAAATCAAAGTGGTAGTTCCTATCGAGGCGCAAACGGGCAAGATTATCATCTCGGATGGAGCTGAAATTCCGAACTGGATCTACTCGGAAGAGGAGCTTTCCGTGAAGCTTCCGACGATTACTACCATTGCACCCAATCCATTGAAAGCCGGACAGAAGTTCACCATTACAGGAGCTGACTTCAACCTGGTGGCGAAAGTGATTCTTCCGGGCGGACATGAGGTAGAAGTAGAAAATGCTTCGACAAAGATTGAGGTCGACACTCCGGCCGACATCAAGGAAGGCGAAGTAATCCTTGTAGCTAAATCAGGCGTGGAAGTGAAATCAGTTAAGTTGAATCTGACCAAACCGGCCATTACTTCCATCTCTTCGGCTACGGTGAAGAACAATGCTGAGTTTACTATCACAGGTACGAACCTGGATTTGGTATCGACAGTGGCATTCGAAGGAGTGGAGGTGAGTGAATTCGTTTCACAATCAGCTACCCAGATTGTGCTTGTTATTCCGGCTACGGCTGCTAATGGAGCCTTTACGCTGAAAACGTTATCGGCTACTGAAACTGCCGGAAGCGCACTGACTTTTGTGAAACCTGCCGTGACAGCTCTTTCTGCTGCAAGCATTAAATCGAAACAAGACTTGACACTGACAGGTACGAATCTGGATTTGGTAACCACTGTTACTTTTGGCTCTGTATCCGGAACAATTGTATCGGCTACATCGGCAAGTTTGGTTGTTACCGTTCCGGTGGGAGCGGAGAGCGGTCCCATTACTTTGAAAACAGCTAATGGTACAGGAGTTGTTACCACTCAAAACCTGACGATCGCGGTGACATTACCGGTGATTACCAGCATTAAGTCGGAAGGACCGGAAAAGAAATTTACCATCGAAGGTACAGAACTCGATCTGATAAAGACTATTTATTTAGCAGATAAATCAGGTAACTATACCGTTCGCGTCACTGATTATGGCTTGAAGACTGCTACCAAAGTTGAATTCTATCATGTAAAAGAAGCAGCTACAGGTATCATTACTCCTCTGATGGTAACCTGGGATGGTGATGAAGGTTTGATGCCGGAAGTATATTGTGGAGGTACGGATTTAATTAAGGATGCCAGCTACATTTTCTATGACTTTGATGGCAAAGGCTCCTGGTGGGGAAGCTACGGAAGCGTGGAATTCAATCCCGATCTGGCACTTAATGGTAATTATTTCCGCATCAATCAGGACTTGCCTGGTGGATGGGTCGACTTTTTCTGGAGAAACGGTAAGAACGACCTGAAAACGGATGGTGTGAATGTAAACACTTGGGCGGTTAAGATGGATGTATTGGTAATGGACAATGATACACAGGAATTCAAATTCCGCATGAATGGCTCGGATGGAGACTTCTGGGCAATCATTCCAAGCATGAAGAAACTACCGGGATGGTATACGGTAACGATTCCTTTAACCGACTTCAAGGATAATGGTGGTTATGGACCGAATGTAATACCTACGGTTGAGAATGTCACAAGTGAATTTGGTTTGGCTACGAATGGAGCAGCCGGTCATGTGAATATGTGCATCGATAATATTCGTTTCGATCTCAAATAATAGAAAAAGAATAGTGGGTTCATTGTTCATGGATGAACCCACTACCATAAAAGAATACAGATGAAGAAAGCGATACAATGGGGACTTTTCCTCTTATTTTCCGTAGTGTTGTGGACGGCATGCGGCTCCGGCGATAATGACGAAGAAACCGGTGGAGGCACTTCCGTCGAAGGGCCTGTGATGGTTTCTACCACTCCTGTCGATGGAGCTACGAACATCTCAGCAGAAAGCCTTTCCATCTCTGTGAAGTACGACCAGAATATCTCTTTTGTTTCCTCCAACCTTTCGAAGATGACTTTGACAGGCGGAACACTAACCGATGCCCGGGTAAACGGAGGTGTGGGGAAGGAGTTACTGATCGATGCCACGCTCGAATGGGGGAAGACTTACACATTGACCATCCCGAAAGGAGTGGTTACGGGTCCTTCCCAGTCGCAGGCCGAGCAAGTACGGTTCAGTTTCACCACGGTAGAGAAACCGGTGGTCAGTTCATCGCTTGTCAACCCCAATGCCATTACTTCGGCTAAGAAAGTGTATGCCTATATGCTCGAAAACTATGGTAGTAAGGTCCTATCAGGAAGTATGGCGAATGTTAACTGGAACATTGCTGAGGCCGAACTGGTGCATGCAGCCACAGGAAAATACCCTGCCATTGCCTTCTTTGATTATATTCACCTGTTTGCTTCACCTGCCAATTGGATCGACTATTCGCAAACGAAAGTGGTGGAAGATTGGTGGAACAGCAACGGGCTGGTGGGCGCAAGCTGGCATTGGATGGTACCTGTTTCCGAAGGAGCCGCTGCTGATGATGTGACCTACGAGCCGTCGAAGACTACGTTCCAGGCAAAGAACGTTACCGTGGATGGAACCTGGGAGAACCGGGTGGCGAAAGCCGACCTGGAAAAGATGGCCGGATACCTGAAACTGTTACAAGTTAAAGGTATTCCCGTTATCTGGCGCCCGTTACACGAAGCTGCCGGTAATATTTATGAGTTTACAGGTGGTACAGCCTGGTTCTGGTGGGGGTATGATGGAGCAGAATCTTACAAGAAACTCTGGATTTATATGTTCGACTACTTCAAGGCGCAGGGCGTGAACAACCTCATCTGGGTATGGACTACTCAAACCAGGGATGCGGCTTTTTATCCGGGAGATAATTATGTCGATATCATCGGGCGCGATATTTACGACCAGACCACCGGTTCGGTCAATGCCTCGCAATACAGTACCATTACGGGGTCTTACCCGCAAAAGATGGTGGCGCTGAGTGAGTGTGGCAATGTGGCAAAGATTTCCGCTCAATGGCAGTCGGCTGCCCGATGGTCGTTCTTCATGCCGTGGTACCAGTACGACGCTACAACGCTGGATGGACACATGCATGCCAATACGGCCTGGTGGACGGACGCCATGAGTCAGACGTATGTGTTGAATCGCAGTCAATTGCCCTCCATGAAGTAAGGAACGTTGCTTATCAGGTAAAAACTCTGTATATTTGTGAAAACGAATATTCATTAAATAGTAGCAAGAAGATTGTATGAGAAAATTTCTGCAGATAATGACAATAGGAGTAGTATTAAGTAGCTGCACCGGCAATAAGGAGGAGGTCTATAAAGATCCTTCCGCGCCGGTGTCAGATAGAGTCGAGGATCTGCTTAGCCGCATGACCATCGAAGAGAAAGTCGGACAGATGAACCAGTTCGTCGGCATTGAACACATCAAAGCTAATAGCGCCGTGATGACAGAGGACGAACTGCACAACAATACCGCCAATGCATTTTACCCCGGTGTTACTGCAGACGATGTGCAGCAGTGGACGGAGCAGGGGTTGATCGGCTCGTTCCTGCATGTGCTTACCATTGAGGAAGCCAATTTCCTGCAATCACTCGCCCTGAAGAGCCGTTTGCAGATACCCATCCTCTTCGGTATCGACGCCATTCACGGCAATGCCAATGCACCCGACAATACGGTATATCCCACGAATATCAACCTCGCTTGCTCGTTCGATACGTTGATGGCGTATACCATTGCCCGTCAGACGGCAAAAGAGATGCGTGCCATGAACATGCACTGGACGTTCAATCCGAACGTGGAAGTGGCGCGCGACCCGCGTTGGGGACGGGTAGGAGAGACCTATGGAGAAGATCCGTACCTGGTGACACTGCTCGGCGTACAGTCGGTGAAAGGTTATCAGGGTGCGCTCAACGGTAAGGAAGATGTGCTGGCGTGCATCAAGCACTTTGTAGGTGGAAGCCAACCCATCAACGGAACGAACGGTTCGCCGACGGACTTGTCGGAACGTACCTTGCGCGAAGTATTCTTCCCGCCCTTCAAGGCAGGAGTGGATGCCGGAGCCATGTCGCTCATGATGGCGCACAACGAACTGAACGGTATTCCCTGTCACAGCAACGAATGGCTAATGGAGGATATACTCCGCGGTGAGTGGAAGTTCCCCGGTTTCGTGGTGAGCGATTGGATGGACATCGAACACATACATGACTTACATGCTACGGCCGAGAACCTGAAAGAAGCATTCTTCCAGTCCATCATGGCGGGTATGGATATGCATATGCACGGCATTCATTGGAATGAGATGGTAGTGGAACTGGTCAAGGAAGGTCGCATTCCCGAATCGCGCATCGACGAGTCGGTACGCCGCATCCTCGATATCAAGTTCCGTCTCGGACTTTTCGAACAACCGATGGCCGATGTAGAACAAAGCATGAAGATCCGCCTGTGCGACGAACATCGTCAAACAGCCCTGGAAGCTGCCCGCAACGGTATCGTTCTCCTGAAGAACGATGGCCTGCTGCCGCTCGATGCATCGAAGTTCAAGAAGATCATGGTAACGGGTATCAATGCCGACGACCAGAATATCCTCGGCGACTGGAGTGCACCGGAGAAAGACGAGAACGTGACGACGATACTCGAAGGCTTGCGTCAGGTGGCGCCGGACGTTGCATTCGATTTCGTAGACCAGGGATGGGATCCGCGTAACATGGATCCGAAGAAGGTAGCCGAAGCTGCTACTCATGCCAGGAGCGCCGATCTGAATATTGTCGTTGCCGGTGAGTACATGATGCGCTTCCGTTGGACGGATCGTACAGATGGTGAAGATACCGACCGCTCGGACATCGATCTCGTTGGCTTGCAGAACGAACTGATCAAACAGGTCGCTGCTTCGGGTAAACCGACCATTCTGGTACTGATCAGCGGACGTCCGCTCGGTGTAGAGTGGGCAGCCGAACACCTGCCGGCCATTGTCGAAGCATGGGCGCCCGGTATGTGCGGCGGTCAGGCAGTAGCGGAGATCCTGTTCGGACAGGTGAATCCGTCGGCTAAGCTGGCGGTGACTATTCCGCGCAGTGTGGGGCAGTTACAGATGATATACAATCACAAACCATCGCAATATTTCCATCCGTACGCAGTGAAACCAAGTACGCCGCTCTATCCGTTCGGGCATGGCTTGTCGTATACTACCTATCAGTATAGCGACTTGAAGCTTGCCCAGACGGAAATCGGCAAAGACGGTTGGGCAGATGTAAGCGTGAAGGTAACGAACACCGGTAACCGTGATGGGGTGGAGATCGTGCAACTCTACATCCGCGACAAGTTCAGTCAGGTGACGCGGCCGGTGAAGGAACTCAAAGATTTCGCCCGGGTAGCGCTTAAGGCCGGCGAAAGCCAGGTGGTGAACTTCCGCATTACACCAGACAAACTGGCGTTTTACGATAAGAAGATGAAATGGGGGGTGGAGCCGGGCGAGTTCATCGTCATGGTGGGGCCTTCCTCGGCAGATGAGGCGTTGCTCAAAGAAAGCTTTTTAGTGAGGTGAACATAGTAGTATCTCGTCACAGAATTGTACAGAGTTACTCTGTGACGAACTAATTATAAGAAAAAACAATGATAAGATTGAAACGTATTACTACAGGTATACTGCTTGTAGCAGGGATTGTTTCATGTACAAACAACCCTCCGATTACAGAAAAACAAGCATTGCTGGATAACCTGAAGCGGCTTCCGGAACAAGGAATGTTCCTGTTTGGGCATCACGACGATCCGCTGTATGGCATCAATGCCGACAGCACCGGTTGGGAAGGCGTCGAGGGCGGCAGCGATGTGAAGAGTGTCTGCGGCGATTACCCGGCAGTGATGTCCTTCGACCTGGGCGACATCGAACACGGGGGCAACCTGAGTCTCGACAAGGTGCTGTTTACAAGCATCCGTAAGGAGATACTGAACCAGTATGCCCGCGGGGGCATGGTATCTATCAGTTGGCATGCCGACAACCCGCTGACAGGGGGCGACTCCTGGGACGTGACCGACAGCACCGTCGTAGCTTCCGTCCTTCCCGGCGGAACGCACCATGAGATGTTCCTCGGCTGGCTCGACCGGGTGGCCGACTTCATGAACTCCCTTCAAACGCCCGAGGGTAAGAAAATACCTGTACTTTTCCGTCCGTGGCACGAGCATACCGGAAGTTGGTTCTGGTGGGGGCAAGACCTTTGTACCACCGAACAATACAAAGCTTTGTGGAAACTCACTTATGATCGCCTGCAGGAGAAAGGGACCGACAATTTGCTGTATGCCTACTCACCGGGAGCCGGTTATACCGATAGTGTGAAGTACCTGGAACGCTATCCGGGTGACGAGATGATCGACTTGCTGGGTTTCGACTGCTACCAGTTCAACCGCGATCAGTTTCTGGCCGATCTCGATCGCTCGCTGAGCATACTTACCGAAGTAGCAAAGACGCATGGCAAAGCGATGGCCATCACCGAAACCGGTTACGAAGGCATTCCCGATTCTACATGGTGGACCCAAACACTGCTTCCCGCTATCGAGAAGTACCCGATAAGCTATGTGCTTGTATGGCGCAATGCCCGCGAACGGGTGACGCACTATTACGCCCCGTACCCCGGACAGGTATCAGCTGTCGATTTTATGGAATTCTATTGCCGACCCCATACCCTATTTGCTGCCGATCTGAAGAATCTGTATAGCTCTTCTGAAACCGGGGAATAACATATTCAAGCGAAGAAAGACCAAGTAATGACAAAAAAACACATAAATAGTATGAAATCCTTTTCTGAGAAAGTGGCGGACCTCTTTGCCACGCACGATATATTGATCACACGTACCAATGTACCCGTGAAAGAGGGCAACGGCATCTTTACCCGTTACAAATATCCGGTACTTACCGCTGCTCATACACCGGTATTCTGGCGGTATGACCTTGATGAGGCTGCCAATCCGTATCTCATGGAGCGTATCGGTATGAACGCCACGATGAACTCCGGAGCCATCAAGTGGAACGGTAAGTACCTGATGATGGTACGCGTGGAAGGTTCCGACCGTAAGTCGTTCTTCGCCGTAGCCGAAAGCCCCAACGGAGTGGACAACTTCCGCTTCTGGGATTATCCCGTGACGATGCCCGAGGACCTGATTCCTGCTACAAATATCTACGACATGCGCCTCACGGTACATGAGGACGGATGGGTGTACGGCATCTTCTGCGCCGAACGCCACGATGAAGCTGCTCCGGCAGGCGATCTGTCATCGGCCACAGCTACAGCAGCCATTGCCCGCACCCGTGATTTGGTCAACTGGGAGCGATTGCCCGATCTGAAAACGAAGAGCCAGCAACGTAACGTGGTGCTGCACCCCGAGTTTGTCGATGGCAAGTATGCCCTTTACACCCGTCCGCAGGATGGATTTATCGATGCCGGAAGCGGTGGCGGTATCGGTTGGGCGTTGGTAGACGACATGACCTGTGCCGAGGTAAAGGACGAACGCATCATCGATGCCCGCTACTACCACACCATCAAGGAAGTGAAGAACGGTGAGGGGCCGCACCCCATCAAAACTCCGCAAGGCTGGTTGCACCTGGCACACGGCGTACGCGGTTGCGCTGCCGGATTGCGTTACGTGCTGTATATGTATATGACGTCGCTCGAAGACCCCACGAAGTTGATTGCCGCTCCGGCAGGTTACTTCATGGCGCCCGAAGGCGAAGAACGCATCGGCGACGTATCGAACGTACTCTTTACCAATGGTTGGATAGCCGATGACGATGGCAAGGTATTTATCTACTACGCATCGTCGGATACCCGCATGCATGTGGCTACCAGCACCATCGACCAGCTGGTGGATTACTGCCTCTATACCCCTGAAGACGGTCTGTGCTCTGCGGCTTCGGTAGAGACCTTGAAGAAACTGATCGATAAGAATCTGGCGCAAATGAAATTAAGAATGATGAATGATGAATTAAGAATTGGTAAAAACTGCCAGGCTATAAACATCTAACTCTTAATTTTTAATTCATCATTTTTAATTCTTGATTTCTATGATAAAGTTAAAAGAAAAGATAGGCTACGGATTCGGCGACATGGCGTCGTCCATGTTCTGGAAACTCTTCGGTTCGTACCTGATGATATTCTATACCGATGTATTTGGACTTCCGGCTGCTGTGGTGGGAACCATGTTCCTTATTACCCGTATCTGGGATTCGGCTTTCGACCCCATTGTGGGTGTGGTGGCCGACCGTACCCACTCGCGTTGGGGCAAGTTCCGCCCGTACCTGCTGTTTCTGGCCATACCGTTTGCTCTCATCGGCATACTGACGTTTACCACGCCGGAACTGAGCGATACCGGGAAACTGATTTACGCTTACGTCACCTATTCGCTCATGATGATGGTGTACTCGGCCATCAACGTGCCTTATGCCTCGTTGCTCGGTGTGATGAGTCCCGATCCGAAGGAGCGTGGCACACTTTCTACGTATCGCATGATGTTTGCCTATATTGGTAGTTTTGTGGCGTTGCTGCTCTTTATGCCGATGGTGAACTATTTCAGTCAGGGGCGCAGCGAGCAATACGGTTGGATGATGAGCGTGGTGGTTATCGGTGCGATGTGTGCCGCCCTGTTTTACGGATGCTTTGCCCTGACCCGCGAACGGGTAAAGTCCATCAAGGAAACCCAGAACAAACTCAAGGACGACCTGAAAGACTTATTTCACAACCGCCCGTGGTGGATTCTGCTCGGTGCCGGTGTGGCAGCATTGCTCTTCAACTCCATCCGCGACGGGGCTACGGTGTACTACTTCAAATACTTCGTGATGGAAGAAACGTATTCCACCGTATCGTTCTTCGGTGTATCGTTCGTATTGAGCGGACTGTACCTGGCCGTAGGTCAGGCAGCCAACATTGTGGGTGTGATACTGGCTGCTCCCGTGAGCAACCGCATCGGCAAGAAAGCTACCTACATGGGTGCCATGTCCATCGCTACCGTACTGAGCGTCGTCTTCTACTGGTTTGGTAAGGGCGATATCGCTTTGATATTCACTTTCCAGGTATTGATCAGCGTGTGTGCCGGAAGCATCTTCCCGCTGCTCTGGTCCATGTATGCCGACTGTGCCGACTATTCCGAACTGCGTACGGGCAATCGTGCTACGGGACTGATCTTCTCCTCCTCATCCATGAGCCAGAAGTTTGGTTGGGCCATCGGTAGCGCCATCACCGGTTGGCTGTTGGCTTACTTCGGCTTCCAGGCCAATGCCGTGCAGAGCGAAGAGGCCATCAACGGTATCAAGATGTTCCTGAGCATTCTGCCTGCTGTGGGTACGGTGCTGAGTGTACTCTTTATCAGCCTCTATCCGCTGTCGGAGAAGAAGATGAAAGAGATTACGTCCGAGTTGGAGACCAAGAGAGTTAGCCATTCCAATTCTTAATTTATAATTCTTAATTCCTATGTTAAGGCAAGAAATGCAGGAGGTGCTCACCACCAACATCCTGCCGTACTGGATAGATCGCATGACGGACAACGTCAACGGTGGGTTCTTCGGCCGCATCACCGGCGATGAACAAGTAATGCCCGAGTCCGAGAAGGGTGCCGTACTCAATGCCCGTCTGTTGTGGACGTTCTCTTCCGCCTACCGTCTGTTGGGAGCGGAGGAGTATCTCATTACTGCCACCCGTGCCAAGAATTATATTCTCGAACACTTCTACGATAATGTTTACGGCGGTATTTATTGGTCGGTCGACTATCAAGGTCGCCCGCTCGATACGAAGAAACAAATCTACGCCATCGGTTTCGCCATCTACGGACTGAGTGAGTACTACCGTGCTACGGGCGACGATGAGGCGCTGCAATATGCCATCCGTCTCTTTCATGATATCGAAAACAATAGCTTCGACCAGGTGAAGAACGGCTATTGCGAAGCGCTCACCCGCGACTGGCAGGAGATAGCCGACATGCGCCTCAGTGAAAAAGATGCCAACGAACGCAAGACGATGAATACGCACCTTCACATTCTCGAACCGTATACCAACCTCTACCGGGTATGGAAAGACGAACGGTTGGAGCGGCAGTTGCGCAACCTCATTCACCTCTTTACCGATCGAATCCTCGATGCCGGAACGGGTCATCTACGCTTGTTCTTCGACGACGACTGGGTGAGTAAATACAACATCGTTTCTTACGGACATGATATCGAGGCATCGTGGCTGCTGCACGAAGCAGCCCGTGAATTGGGCGATGCCGAAGTACTGGAAAAGATAGAACCGCTCGTACGGAAAATAGCCGATGCGGCTGCCGAAGGGCTCACGTCTCAGGGCGGTATGATTTACGAGAAGAACCTCGATACCGCACACACGGATGACGACTTCCATTGGTGGGTACAGGCCGAAACGGTGGTGGGATACTACAATCTCTATCACTTCTTTGGCGACAAAGAGGCACTGCGTAAGGCCGAATCTTGCTGGGCGTTCATCAAGCAACAAATTATAGACCGGGAGAACGGCGAATGGTTCTGGAGCCTACGCGCCGACGGCTCTGTGAACCGTACCGACGATAAAGCCGGGTTCTGGAAATGTCCCTACCACAATGGGCGTATGTGTATGGAACTGATGTCATTTAACATCAAGCTTTCCGGCGAGTCTTTTTAGGTTTGTTCATCCATTGCACTACCAGTTGCCTCACAAGTAGTAGGAGCGAGATCCACCCCATACTAATAACGATCAGGTACCGGTTGAACAAATACTCGCCCTCTTCCGGTACGTGGTTGAATATACAACGCAAACAATTGCAGGCCGCCAGAGTAATATCGTGCGATCTGTAAGCATATATCAGATATAACACACTACCTACCAAAAGTGTAATGGTAGTGGGAAGTGTCCATTTACCGAATAAGGTGCCAGGGCGTTGTGACTTTGCAGGTGAGTTTCTTTTCACGAATACAGTTTCTTTTCACTGCAAAGGAACGGCTTTTGTTGCATTCTTTCAATACCCAGGATTTGTTAAATTTTGACTATTGAATAGCTATTAATAGCTATTAATATTCCATTTCCTGCAGAGTACTTCCGAAAGATTGACAAATACTCACCAACATGAAATGTAGAGGGTTTTGTCGTACACGTACTAAGTGCTGTAGTATCCATCACCTTTGTAGGAAGTACTTCTCAGGCGCAACAATCCATCGTAACCGAATGAGCATTTTCGAGTCTTTTCCGCTTGCTTTCACTGCTGGCACTTAGTCCCAGCAGTGAAATTTATTAATTCAAATCATAATACCAATGGTTATTAAATTTTTGTAGTCCATTGAAATAATCTCTTATTCGCTCATTTGAGAAAATAGTATCTTTAATGTAATAGCATCTATATTTGATATTTTCTTCTTCTTCTTTATATAGAAGAAACTCAATATAGTTATTACAACCAATTACTTCAATATTTGCATATGGCAATTCGTCTGGAACTTTTATTTGATAATAGTTCGAGTAGATAGTTTCTACTTCTTTAATGTAAAATCTGAGAACATCATTTCTTGAATCAATTCTGTATTTACTCATCAAATAGACTATACTAAACGAATCGCAACGAGCAAAGAATTTTTTTTGCTCTTCCACATCTGCATTCTTACTGAATACAGGTAGCTTAATGTTTTTTCCTGATATAGAATCATTTATCCCAACAACTACTGGTATTCGATTGAACTTCTGTGTCTTATTATCATATTCAGAATATTCTCTGATACCTAATACCTGAACATTGAATAATCCATTAAAGTTCAAATCTTTATTTAGTTCATAAAAATCGGAACAAAGTTTGAGAGGGTCTAACATTGATTCATTAGATTTACAGGAAACGAGGAGCAAACTCATTACAAATACAATATGTATAATTTTCTTAATTCTTATTTCCATAACTTCCTAATACTTCTCTTTTTAGCTGTCCAATAACTTCCAGAATCATTTAACCCATTTTGTATAGCTCTTTGATCTGCATAAGAATCACCTGTCCAGGATCGGTCTTCAAACCATCTTTTAAGAGTATTTGGATTATAGCTTCTTTCTCCATTACTTTCTTTAGCAGACCACCAAGCATTTGCATGGGCAGCAGCTCTGGCCGTCACACTCGTAAAGCCCATAATTCCCATTCCATATCCCCACAGATAATTACCAGCATCAGGACCATTATACCCTACACTATTAATCACATACATAGTTTTATTTAGATTTCCTGGTAAA
Source organism: Bacteroides sp. (assembly GCA_031554635.1). GTDB lineage: Bacteria > Bacteroidota > Bacteroidia > Bacteroidales > Bacteroidaceae > Bacteroides. The sequence goes on along the minus strand of JAVBVD010000004.1, from coordinate 102,856 downwards.
TACAATTTATAGTCCATTTTCCCGGAACCATCAAGATTGCTTGCATTACTCTCTCTTGCCGCATATCCCCATCTTGAAATTACATTTTGTTCCTTTACTCCACTAATATTTATAATGTTATTTATATTAGATTGAGACATAAAGCTAAGAGTCATATCTCCTTTTTCTAAAGCTTCTCTATCTAACTCAATGTCATTAAATGAAAAATTATCTGCTCCAGTAAATTCTTCTGCGCCATCTTTGTTTATCGTTGATCGTTGATTAAAACCTGTCACTTCCTCTTTCCCGTCATCATGAGAACCAATGTAAGTACCATTCTTGAATAACAATAATTCCATCCCTGTCGGATCAATAAATTTCAATGGATTATTCGCACAATAGGCATAAGGTGAAATCGCATAATACTTCTCCGCCAATGGGTCCATCGTAGTGAACGGTGGTAAACCCACGGTCTTATACCTTGCCGAAAAATCATACCAATTCAATCCACGATCCGTATCCAACTCTTTATTCCCGAACTTGAACGGCTGCGAGGAGATGCTCACACCATCCGCAAAACTCATCCCGAACGGATAATAATGGTTACTCTGTACTACTGTACCGTCCGCCTTGGCTACCATACGTTTATTGCCCAAATGATCCGTGAGGTAGAAATAATAAAGACCTCCTTCAATATAGCCGCTACTCACCAGAATCCGTTTCAGGGAACCATTCTCATAGATCATATTCCCCACATAATCCGTATTCTTCGAACTGGAAGTACCCCACCGCGACGTAACATTCAGTTTACGTCCGTCGGCGGAGTAAAGATATGTATTGGTAGCTGTTCCCATGGCATCGGATATTACCAGTTTATCCGGTAAATTTAATGAATTATATTGGATATCACTGATTCCCTTATTCAAATCTTTTGTTAAGTTACCGTTCGTATCATAGTAGTACTGGACGATGGCGTTTGTACCGCTTCTGAAATCCATGGAGATGGCAGTGGAAAGCGTAGGGTCGGTTGCTGCATCATCCACTTTGGTCAACTGATTGCCTTGGTAGCGCATAATCAATTTGTCTATATCCCCAAAATCGGTCACATTCATATTGCCCCGAAGGTTCAATGTCAACATGTTTCCATGCTTGTTGTAGAGGGAGAGATCGTTGCTCGTAGAGCAAGCTTCTTTTGGTCTACGAGCAACGACCTTAAGCTTCTAAATTAGTGATCAGGAACTCCGGAAATGGGTTCGTTTTGATTTTCTACGGATGATTTTAGGTTGGTTTTAAGGTGTCTATTAGTTGCTTGAAACATTCGTTTTATGTGTAAAAGGCTGGTTTGTGAGCTTATTTGTACCTAAATGATAGTGTTAGTTTGTAATTGCTTTCCTTTTGTAACTGATAGATCGAAAATCTATTGAATATTTTAGAGTCGACGAATCATTGAACGCAAACAGACGATTCCAGGAACATCAGGAATGACAAAGTGACAAATTGATAAAAACATGCAAACAACAAGTCAATACTCCGTATGTTGCGGATCAAAGTTGCACCAACCGTTGCTCCACTCCGGATAGACAATACTCTCTTCCGTATTGAACGTCACATCTTCCATCGCCAATGGAGTACCTTCCAAATCCTCAGGATATCCGTTGAAACTACTGTGCCGGAAAGTAACTTGTGTATGAGCACGCAACTGAATAGCCGGCCCAAACACACCCAACAAACTTTGATTATCGGGATTAAGCGATCCGCCCGTAATATAACCGGTGGTATTGCGGAACTCCGCATTGCCAACTGCCGGACCGTAAAGCGTAACGTACTCGAACACCGGAGTCGAAAGGGGAGTAGCATCGGAGTTCGTATCGTTGTTGCTGCACTCAAAACCGTGCGAGTCGCTCACATCGGCAATCCGTGGGTGGCGGATGCCCAACAAGTACCGGCACGTACCCCGGTAACCGTTGTCCACATCGAAATCATCGTCCCAGCAATGGTATGCCACCAGGTGCGAGGCATTGACCGTCCCGCCAAACCATTCGAAGGCGTCGTCGTTGGAGTACGATACCTGCACGTGGTCTACGGTAGTACCACTTCCCACGGAACCAAACGTTACTCCGTTGATCTCCTGATTCTTTTTGAACGGGAGTCCGGCGAACTCCACCCGTACATAACTCAGTACGCCCGAGTTGTCGGCATCGTTCGAGCCTCCGTGCATGGTACGCGGACCGCCTTCAATCTGCATCAGCTGCTGATTGTTACGGGCTAGCCCGCAGATGATCAGTCCGCCCCAGTCGCCCGGTCGGCGTTGCCCTGCGGGCATTTCGGAAGTAAATACAATAGGCTGGTCGGCAGTGCCTTGGGCAATGATCTTACCGCCTGGTTCCACAATCAATGCCGCATTCGTCTCTTTATCGCCCTTGATGATGGTGCCCGCTTCGATAATCAGCGTGGAACCTTGGGTGACGTAACACCAGCCTTTCAGTAGGTACGTTCCCTTGCGGATTACCTGGTACTCGGTGATGTCGAACGCTTGTTCACCGTTGCCGATAATGTTTCCGGGGTATACGATGGTATTATCTCGTTGATCATCTTCTGAAGAGCTACAAGCTGTTGCTCCTATGCAGATGAGGCCTATCCATAGTAAATGTTTACTTTTCATAATGAGTTGTTTTTCTTCTTTTTTTTAATCTCTTCCCCTCTGTTCCAAAGAATGAAACCGACTGTACCAAAGAATGAAACGCTCTGTTCCAAAGGGTGGAACTCTCTGTACCAAAGGGAAGGAACAGGTTGTTTCACACCGGGAAACACTCTGTGTCAAAGGGTGAAACACCTTGTTCCAAAAGGTGAAACACTCTGTGCCATAATATGAAACACCTTGTTTCATCGGATGAAACACTTTGCTTCCCAAACTCTCCTCACATTGAACCTGACCGAAGCCGTGACGGATCCCCCGAAAAGTGACGAATGCGTGACGAATAAAACAGGTATTCGTCACGCACTATATGATTAATAATCAGCCAATAACGTCTAAAATCGTGACGACGTGGCAAATAAAATCACTTTCACCTCTATGTAGAAGAGTTCTACTATGATTAATAAACAGTATTCTGCGGATCAAAGTTCGTCCAACTATCTAACCAAGTGTCATTGGCTTTGAAAGCACCCCGGTAAGTCACCGTCTTATCTAAGTAAGAGCTGGTCACGCCATCGAAGCTACCGCCGGTGAGTAACGGGCTGCTTGCAGAAGGAGCATAGTTCTGTCCGGTGCTTTTCGGGTCGGTAAGCAGTAACTCAGCTTCTGTCATTACTTTATTGCCTTCGCTCAGGAAGAACGAGTGCGAGTAAGAAACCTGGGTAGCATCGTAGAGGTTTGGAGTGACAGTTCTGTCGATTACCAACTCATCTTTATAGTACTTGTTGTTATCTGAGCCAAGTACACCCATGCCGGCAAATACAAGATTCTTCAAGTGGAAATCGCCATTCTTTGCGAAGTTTACCGTTGCACCTTTCTCGCCGTCGATAATCAAACCGATGGGATAACCCACAGCTACTGAGTTGTAGCAATTCAGCTTGCTGCTGCGACGAATCTGCATAGCTGCCTGGAACTTGCCGAGCTTGGAGCCGTTGTCGGGGTATACGGTACCACCGGTGATGTAAGTGCTTTCGTTCTGGAATCCGGCTGCCAGGTTCTTGGCGGTCATCGGGCCGATGAACGTTACATTGCTGAAGATGGCGTTGGTGTAAGGAGAAGTCTCCGTACCGCCGGAATTGTTGTCGGACTCAAAACCGTTGCTTTGTGATGTGTCGGCAATGCGCGGGTCGCGGATGCTGAGGCAGAACTGAACGTGTCCGCTGAAACCATTGTCGGTGTCGAACTCATCGTCCCAACCGTTGTAAGCCACCAGGTACTTGCAGTTTACGGATCCGCCGAACCATTCGTACGAGTCGTCGTTGGAGTACGATACCTGTAAGTGGTCGACAGTTGTTCCGCTACCTACCGAACCGAACGTGATACCGTTGATCTCCTTGTCCGTGTCGAACGGATATCCGGCGAACTCTACGCGGATGTAGCGGTAAACGCCCGAGTTATCGGCATTGTTGTTACCGCCGTGTTTGCTGCGGGGACCACCTTCGATCTGAGCTTCTTGCTGATTGTTTATAGCTTTACCACAGATGATCAATCCACCCCAGTCGCCCGGTTTGCGTTGACCTACCGGTTGTGCCGAGGTAAATACGATGGGGCTGGTGACTGTACCTTCGGCAAAGCACTTACCACCCCGTTCTACGACGAGTGCGGACATGGTCTGCTTGTCGCCCTTGATGATTGTACCCGGTTCGATGGTCAGTTCGGCGCCATCGGCTACATATACCCAGCCTTTGAGGCTGTATGTTCCCTTCTTCAATGTCTTCTTACCGGTAAATACGAATTCGTTATCGCCGTTACCAAGCTGGGTTCCGTCTTTAAAAAGAATCCCCTTGCTGTTGGCAATACCGCCGATGTATTCTACCGTTTCTTCGCTGTCGCCTTCGTTAACGACGTCGTCATTGTTCGAACAAGCGCTGAAAAGGCTCATGGCAATGGCCGCCGCGTAAAGGCTGGCCTGTTTCATAACATTCAATGTTGTTTTCATACTTTTTCTTTTAGTTATGGGGCGTATGGGCCCGTGTTGTTAGTGAATATGATTTCTGTTTATTAAAATTGGTAGCCGATGCTCAGTCCGAAACTACGTCCGGGTCTGAACGATTTGGTTACTTCTGTTACTTCTTTCTCGGTATTGTTCACCGTCACGTTCTCGATCTGTTGGAACACTACTTTCTCAGCCAGCAGGTCGCGTACGTTGGCCTTCACCTCCCAGCGTCCGAACTTCTTGCCCAGCGAAAGGTCGATGGCGTTGCGCGGCATCTCGTACGAGTTGGGAATGGTCTTGGCATCTTGTGAGCCCGAGCTGCCCAGGTTACGGCCTACACCGACAATGCGCTTTCCGATGCGGTTGTACAGCACGGCGGCCGTGATCTTATTCTTGGAGTTCTGGTAGAAGATACCTGTGTTGATGAGGTAGGGCGACTGTCCCTGCATGGGGCGGTCTTTCTCTTTGCTGCCTTCTTCGAATTTCACCTTACTCTTGATAAGCGCACCGTTGAAGCTCCAGCTAAAGTCCTTCAGGCCGATAAAGTCCAGGTTCTTGCGGATGTCGACTTCCACACCGTAGCTGGTAGCCGCTTTGGCATTCAGGTACGAGTAGATCAGGTCGGTTCCTCCGGTCACGGTGTAGGTCCACTCGATGGGGTTCTTGAAATCCTTGTAGAAGAGGGCTACGGAAACCTGTTCGCCGCTGCTGGGGTAGAACTCGTAACGCAGGTCGACGTTCTGTATGTAGCAAGCCTCGAGCTGGTAGTTACCTTGTACGTTGCTCGCCAGGTCGAAATCGTAATACACGGCCGGGGAGAGTTCGCGGAACTCGGGGCGGTTGGACGACTTACCATAAGCCAGGCGCAACTGTTGCTTCTGTGCGAGTTGGTAGGTCATGTTTACCGACGGGAAGAAATCTTTGTAGTCGTAGAACGTGCTGATGTGGCTTTCTTCGTAACTGCGGGTATTGGTGATGAGTTCCAGTCGATTGTATTCGTAGCGCACACCGGCATAGACATTCAGAGGTCCGAACGGGAGGTTGGCTCCCACATATCCGGCTGCCTGGGTGTTGTTACCGTTGTAGTTGTTGGTCATCTTCACCTGTTCCTGCAGGTACAGCTTGTCGGCTCCGTAGTTGGCGGGTACCAGCAGGCTGCCGGCAATGTCCTCGGTAAACTGGAAACCGGTGGGCAGGGTAGTGGTGGAGGGGTTATAGCTGTAGTCGAACTGACGTGTGAGGTATTCGCGGGTGCGGTACTCACCGTAGGCTCCGGCTTTCAGGGTGGGGGTGAAGTTGCCCAGGGAGAGTTCGCGCTGGTAGTTCATATTGCCCGAAAAGATATTCTCGTCGAGTTTGGTGTATTCCCGGCTGATGCGGTACAGACCCATGGTCTGGTCGGTGCGGTCGTTCAACTCTATCAGGCGGCGGTCGGGCATGTTGCGGTTGGCGTAGGCATATCCGGCACTCCAGTCGAGGCGGCTTCTGTCATACGTATGTTTACCGGTAAGTTGGGTGTTGTAAGTGGTACGCGATGAGTAGTAGTACTCCATGTTGTGCTCGTTGTCATTCTGGGCATTGAATCCCAAACGCTCGGTATAGCGCGATTTGCCTAGTTGGTTGAATATATTTTTCCATTCGTACCGGTGTTTCGTGCTCTTCGGCTGGAACGTGAAGTTCAGCATGGCGCCTACACGGGAGTCGTTGGCATACTGGTTGTCGTTGCTTTTGCGCATGTACACCGGTTTGTCGTTGGTGGTATCGTAACTGCCGAAAAGCGAGTTCTCCATGTTGAGATACGTCTTGTAGGCATTGGTGTAGTTCAGTGCGGCCAGCATACCATAGGTACGTCCGCTCTCTGTGTCCCAGCGGTGGTTCCAGCTCATATTCAGTTTCAGGTCGGCCAACGGTGTACGGGTGCGGATGCTCCAGTCGTTGTTGAACCCGTTGTTCATCACATCGATGTTGCTCGAATTGGGGTAAGTATTCAATGTACCTTTCATGCCGGCCGATAACTTACGCAGGCCGTTGTCGAAACCCAGGAGGTCTGTGTTGCTACCTTTGTTGTACAGGAAGTCGTTACCGTGCGTCTGGTCGTTGTACGTTCCGCCAATCGAGATGTTGAAAGAGTTTTCCGAAGGCATGTCCTTGGTGTTGATCAGGATAAATCCGCCGGTGAAGTCCGAAGGATATTCCGGTGCCGGACTCTTCACGATCACCATGTTATCGAGCTGCGAACTCGGAATGATATCGAACGAGAAAGCGCGCGAGTCGGCTTCCGAACTCGGTACGGCGCTACCGTTGATCCATACATTATTATAACGTTGCGACAATCCGCGTACCATCACGAACTTCTCGTCGATGATCGATACGCCCGGTACGCGACGGATTACCTCCGAAGCATCCTTGTCCTGCGTCTTGCTGATTTGTTGTGCCGATACGCCACTCTGCACTACCAGGCTGCGGCGTTGGTCGGTCATCATGGCCATGTCGGTATTCTTCTTCACCTGTGCCACTACGGCTACTTCGCCCAGCACCTGTGCGTCGGCTTCCATTTGCAGGGTGAATACCAACGGTTCGTTGGTTACCTTTATGTTTTGCAGTACAATATCTTTGTACCCGATGAAGCGTATGGAGAATGTGTAAGTACCATTTTTTACGCCCGTCATCAGGAAGTTGCCGTCCACATCGGCGATGGCCCCCTGGGTAGTGTTGATAATTTGAATGGTAGCCCCCGTTAGTGCTTCGCGGGTGGCTTTGTCGGAAATGTTTCCGCTAATGTTTCCTGCGATGGCTTGTACATAAGATATAGCAAGCAAAAGTAGCAGGAATGAGAGTTTGTTTAATGATTGTTTCATCTTCATTTATATCTGTTTCTTTTTCGTTGCAAAGATGAAATATTGGGATTACAGCGGTAATACAAGCTGCATACATTCTATTTACATACCTATTACATTGTTGTGAAGAGACCCGAATCGTTTTAATATGAGAGAAAATGAAGCTATTGTGTTGAAGATTTAGCATAAAAATGTATTTTTGTAGTCTCGTTTGAAAATCAGTTGTAATATTATATAAAGAAATATGGGCAAGCACGACGACCATGAGATTTTACAAGATTTACTGAATATAGCTGGAGTTGGATGGTGGAAAGCCAATCTGACCACCCGGCAATATCATTGTTCCGACTTCCTTTGTGATTTGTTTGGCTTAACACAAGGAGAAGTCCTGACTTTTGATGCATACAGGTTGATGGTAGATGAAGACTATCGTGAATTTGTATTTGGAGATGTAAATGCTATATCGAGTCTGGCGCATTTAAACCGTGCATATCCTATGTATAGCCGTACGGGAGAAAAACGATGGATCCGTACCAAGGTAGCCAGGATCGTACAGGACGAGCAAGGCAACCGGATCGTTTATGGCGTGACACTGATAGTGGACGACATCGAGGTGGAGACGATCAAGGAAGAGCTTGCCCACATCAAGGAACAACTGGTGAAACAGCAAACCATGTCGAGCTCCTTATCGCATTTCATACGCGAAAATGATCCGGTACTGGGTATTATGAGTATACAAGCCGACTTGTTAAGGCTTTTCGATGCGCAACGTACGTACATCTGCGAGTACGATGAGACGCTACAGTACCATAGTTGCATCTACGAAACTCCTGCCGAGGGAATTGCATCCGAAAAGGACATCAGGCAGCGAATCCCGTCGGAAATTACTCCCTATTGCGCAGAACACATCCTGAATGGCCGGCCGGTCTTTATAAACTCCACGGACGAACCTCCGTTGGGAGCCGAGGCCGATTGCGAGATCTTCCGCGCGATGGGCGTGAAATCCTTTCTTATTGTGCCTCTCATGCTCGGCGACACGGTGTGGGGGTTCGGGGGCATCGACTTGATGAATCACACGCAGTTATGGAGCAAGGAAGATTCTATCTGGCTTTCGTCCATGGGGAGCCTGGTATCTATCTGCCTGCAACTGACCAAAGCCAGGAATGAAGCCCTGCGCGAACGTACATTCCTTACGGATTTGTTCCGCTACATGCCTTTGGGGTATACCCGGCTCCGGAAAGTGTACGACGAAGTGGGGTATACCGTAGACTATGAAGTGCTGGAAGCCAACGAAATGAGCAGCATGCTTGTTGGGACTCCACTGAATACGTATGCCGGGAAACTGATCAGTGAAAATCATTTCGATCATATCCCGATGATCGGATCGATACTCGAAGGGATGGAGGAGGATGCCTACAAGGATATGGAGATGAAGGTGAACCAGACCGGAAGGGATTGCCGGTGTATTGCCTATCAGTCCAAGAAAGACGAAGTAGTGATTCTGCTACTCGATACGACGGAGACTGTCTATACCCGGGATGCGCTGGACAAGAGTGAATTGCTTTTCCGGAATATTTTTGCCAGCATACCGGTCGGAGTGGAGATATATGACAAGGATGGTTTCGTGATCGATACGAATAAACGCGACCTGGAAATCTTCGGTATACAGCGGGAGGATATCATCGGGCTCAATCTGTTCAATAACCCCCATGTGACTGCTGAGATACAAGAGAAGTTGTACACAATGGATGAATTCGACTTGCAGGTGGACTATAGTTATGACTTGGCGAACAGTTACTGTAAAACCGATCTGACCGGTCAGATCGAACTACTGGTGAAAGTAAGAAGACTGTACGACAAGAAAGGAGCTCCCAATGGATGGATTACGATCTATATAGACAATACGGCACAATCGAATGCCGCCAAAAGGTTACAGGGATTCGAAAACCTGTTCCGTCTGATCTCCGATTTTGCCAAGGTGGGGTATGCCAAACTTAATTTTGTCAATCGCCAGGGATACGCCATCAAGCAATGGTATAAGAATATGGGCGAAGCCGAAGACACTCCCTTGTCGGAGGTAGTCGGGGTGTACAGCAAGATTCATCCGGAGGACCGGAAGGATTTTCTGGCTTTCTTCCCCGAAGCGATGGCGGGCAGAAAAACAAATTACCGCAATGAAGTACGTGTACTGGTTCCGGGAAAAACAAATAAGTGGAACTGGGTACGTGTACACATCGTGGTGACCGAACTGAAACCCGAAGCAGGCATCATGGAGATTGTGGGTATCAACTATGATATAACCGAACTCAAGGCCACCGAGGAAAAACTGATAGAAGCCAAAGAAAAGGCCGAGGAGGCCGACCGGCTAAAGAGTGCTTTCGTGGCGAATATGAGCCATGAGATACGTACGCCGCTGAACGCTATTGTAGGTTTCTCGGGTATGCTGATGGAAACCGAAGACCTGGAAGAACGGAAGGAATACATTAATATTGTAGAAGAAAATAATGCCCTGTTGTTGCAACTGATCTCAGACATTCTGGACTTATCGAGGATCGAAGCAGGTATCTTTGATTTCACGCAGACCGAAGTCGATCTGAATGGACTTTGTGAGGATATCGTCCGGGCTTTCCAACTGAAGGTGTCGCCGGACGTGAAGTTGTATTTTGATGTCAACTATTCTGACTATTCTGTCATCGCCGACCGGCATCGGCTGCACCAGATTATTTCCAACTTTGTGAACAATGCGGTGAAGTTTACTTCTAAAGGAAGCATCCGCGTGAATTACGAGGTAGAGGAACAGGTGGTCAGGTTCTCTGTCACGGATACCGGTCTTGGCATTAGTTGGGAAAAACAATCGCAGGTGTTCGAGCGTTTCGTGAAACTCAATGGGTTTATTCAAGGTACCGGATTGGGACTTCCAATTTGTAAGAATATAGTCGAGCAAATGGGAGGGGAGATCGGAGTAGACTCGGAACCGGGACAAGGATCGCGTTTCTGGTTTACGCTGCCAAACATCCGTCCGGAATAAAGTTTTACATAAATATCCTAAACCCTTTTGCACAGGTATAATTATTTATTATTTTTGTAGCGCTGAAATAATGGAACTTTTTAAAGCCTTTAAAATAACAAATTACTATACCGGTGGTAAATAAAAAAAACGATTATGAACGTTTGCGTGAGATGTCATTTCTTTCACAAACAGGATGGTGGGAAGCCGATCTGACGAATAGACACTATGTCCTGTCTGACTTCTTGGTGGAACTGTTTGGAACAGAAGGGTGTATACTGGGATTTGACGAGCTGAGAGCGTTGATTCGTGAAGATTACCGGAACGGTTTCTTATCTGATTTTGATGTTGTTACCCATTTTAAAGGGTATCATCAGGTCTTCCCCATTCGTAATTACCGCAACGAGGAGTTGTGGATAAGTATCTTCATCGGTTATAAAAAGGAAGAAGAAAGAGGTACGTTCGTGTATGGTTACACCCAGCGGGTGGAGAATCCGGATAAAGTCTCAAAAGATATTTCCCAGGACAACAGTGAACATGTTACGCGGGAAAGTTCTTTGTCGCATTCTTTGACTCAGCTTGTTCAGGAGAATAGTCCCGATCAGGGAATCATGGAAATATTGAATGACATTCTTCTTCTTTTCAAAGGAAGTCGTGCCTATATCTTCGAGTACGACGAAGCCCAGCAATTTCAATCTTGTACTTATGAGGTGGTGGCCGAAGGTGTGTCCGAGGAAAAGGACATGTTGCAATATATTTCCGTGGAGTTCAATGCGTGGTGGTCGTCACAGATCATGAACGGGAAAGCGATTATTCTGAATTCGTTGGAAGATCTGCCTCAGTCGGCCAAGTTCGATTATGAGGCATTGGCTGCTCAGAACATCCAGTCATTGCTGGTGGTTCCGTTGTTTGTCGACAATACACCGGTGGGGTATATGGGCATCGACCTGGTGACGCAATCCCGCATTTGGAGCAATGAAGATTATCAATGGTTGGTTTCTCTGGCAAACATTGTCAGTATTTGTCTGGAACTGGACCGCACGAAGAATATAGCCGTTCGCGAACGGGCGTATCTGGACAATCTTTTCCGTTTCATGCCGTTGGGGTATGTGCGGTTTGCCCTGATACGTGATGAATGGGACGAAGTAGTTGACTACTCAGTGAACGATGTCAACGAAATGTATCTGACACTGGTGAACAGGACAAAAGAAGAAGTGCTTGGGCGATGTGCATCCGATATTTCTCCGGGACTGCCAGGGCACGTAAAGGCACTGATGAGTGGAATTGGTGAGAATCAATATAAAGATGTTGACTACTATATACAGCAGAGCGAGAGGCATTGCCGGGTTATCTTATACTCTACGGCAAAAGACGAGGCTGTGGGATTGCTGCTCGATTCAACGGAAATGTTGAATGCCAACAGAGCATTGGATAGCAGCGAGAAACTGTTCCGGAACGTTTTTGCCAATATACCCGTAGGTATTGAAATTTACGACAAGGATGGTATCCTTAGAGATTTAAATAACAAGGATCTCGAAATATTCGGAGTACTGAGAGAGGAGGCTATCGGGCTGAACTTCTTTGATAATCCGAATATCTCCGATAATATTAAAGACCAGGTTCGCCGGGAAGATCAGGTGGATTTCCGGGTGAACTACCAATTCAATGTGGCCGAGAATTATTATAGTCCGGCCAAGAAAGGGTATATTAATCTGCAAACCAAGGTCCGGAAGATGTTTGATAAGCAGGGAAATTTCAATGGCTATGTCTTTATCAACATCGATAATACGGAGAAGATTGATGCGATCAACCGAATTCAGGACTTCGAGAATCTTTTCTTGCTGATCTCTGATTATGCACAGGTGGGTTACGCCAAATTGAATTTTATGACCCGGGAGGGGTATGCCATCAAGCAATGGTTCAAGAACATGGGCGAGGACGAGGATACTCCTTTGGAAGAAGTAGTCGGAGTTTATGGAAAGATGCATCCCGATGACCGGAAAATATTCCTGGATTTCTATGATGAGGTTTTGGCGGGAAAAGCCGATAGCTTCCGGAGAGATATGCGGGTGCTCAGGCCCGGAACCGTTAATGAGTGGAACTGGGTGCGGGTGCATGTCATCGTGATCAGCTACCATCCGGAGAGAAGTGAGATAGACATTATTGGTATCAACTTCGATATAACGGAGTTGAAGGAGATCGAAATGAAGCTCATTGAAGCCAGAGATAAAGCGGAGGAGGCCGATCATTTGAAGAGTGCGTTCCTTGCTAATATGAGCCACGAAATACGGACACCTCTGAATGCCATTGTCGGATTCTCGGGCTTGCTGGCCGATTCGGAGGATCTGGAAGAACGCCAGGAGTACTTGACTCTGGTGGAGAAAAATAACGAATTGCTGCTACAGCTTATCTCGGATATTCTGGATCTGTCGAAAATCGAGGCTGGCACATTTGATTTCACTCTCGCTCCGGTCGACATCAATATGATGTGTGAAGATCTGGTACGGGCTTTGAAGATGAAAACCCCCGAAGGAGTGGAGTTGGTATTCGAGCCTTCTCTGCCCGATTGCCGGATGGTGAGCGATAGAAACCGTTTGCATCAGGTGATCTCCAACTTTGTAAACAATGCCATCAAATTTACTTCGACAGGAGAGATCCGTGTGGCTTACCAGATGGAGGACGGCCGGATCAGGTTCAGTGTGACGGATACCGGTATCGGTATATCTCAAAACAAGCAACAGGAGATTTTTGAACGGTTTGTGAAGTTGAATACGTTTGTGAACGGTACAGGACTTGGATTGTCTATCTGCAAAAGTATTGTCGAGCAGCTGGGAGGTACGATCGGTGTGGAATCGGAAGAAGGAAAAGGCTCTTGTTTCTGGTTTGTGCTTCCGGTTACCTATGCGGAAGAGATCCTATGATAAAGAATGATGTGCAGGTTATTTGCGAATAAGACCCTGATAGCCCTATAAAAAAGCAGGCTGCAATGGAAATACCGTTGCAGCCTGCTTTTTATAGATAGTACAAATACGTATCGTATTACATGCCAAAGCTGAATTTATCAATGTACTGGTAAACCATACTTGCGATACCCAGGCCAACGATACCAATGGTACAAACAGCCAAAGCAAGGCGGGTATAGTTATCGCTGCGGAATGCAGTGACAGGTTCTTCCGACGGACTGATATACATGGCTTTCACGATCAGCAGGTAGTAGTACAGTGAAATCACCGTATTAACAAGGGCGATGAATACCAACAACTGGAATCCTGCCTGGAATGCTGCCATGAAGATAAAGAACTTCGAGAAGAATCCGGCGAACGGCGGGATTCCGGCCAACGAGAACAGAGCCAATGTCATCAGGAAAGCCAACTTGGGGTTGGTCTTATAGAACCCGTTGTAGTCCTCCAATCCGTATTTCTGCGTACGCAGACCCACGATGGTGATGATGGCGAAAACCGCGAGGTTGGCTACCATATATACCAATACGTAATATACCAGTGAAGTCATACCTTCCGCAGTTCCTCCAATCACACCCAGCATGATGTATCCGGCTTGTGAGATAGAAGAGAAGGCCATCAGGCGCATCAGGTTCTTCTGGCGGAGTGCAAACAGGTTAGCCAGTGTAATAGAGGCAATGATTACCCAGTAAAGTATTTCCTGCCAGTCGGCTATCATCGGGTTGAATACCTTCACAAGTAGGGTAAACAACACAAACGCTGCCGATCCTTTGGAAATGACGCTCAGGTAGGCAGTTACCACGCTGGGTGAGCCTTCGTATACGTCGGCTGTCCAAAGGTGGAACGGAACCAGGGAGATCTTGAATCCCATACCGGCGAAGAAGAACACGAAAGCCATGATCTGCAATGCGCTGCCGTCGATGCGTGGGAACAGCTCGTTAAAGTAAAGCGTTCCGCAGGTACCGTACATCAATGACAGACCAAACAGCAGCAGGGCGCTGGAGAACATAGCCGTCAGGATATACTTGGCACCAGCCTCGGCCGAGTTGTGGCGGTATTTGTCGAAAGCAACCAACGCTGCCATCGGAATACTTGCCATTTCCAATCCGATGAAGAACATCAGGAAGTGTCCGGCAGAGATCATGAAGTACATACCCAGCAGCGTGGAGAGTGTCAATACATAAAACTCACCCTGTTTCACCACCGCGTCTTCGCCTTTCAGCCATTCGCGGGCCATCAGGAAGACAATCACCGTTCCGAAGCTGAGGATCGATTTGATGATCGTGTGCATCGGGAAATAGGTGTACATTCCTCCGAATGCTTCGGCAGCTTGTCCGGGTACCAGATTGATAGCCGTGTGGATAAGCAGCACGATAGCGGGTAATGCCGTGTTCAAAATGGGTTTGCCGCTTTTCTTATGGGCATCGGGGCTCATAAAGAGGTCGGCAACAAAAATAATGAGGAGGGCTACTATCAGCGACAGTTCCTCGCGCATATATAAGAATTGTGAATAATCCATCTTTATACTTTTAATGGTTAATGATTACGGTATCAGATGCGTTATCACCGGCAATACGCTACCGGAAATCATATCGCTGATCCAGAACGGGAACGAGCCCAATCCGGCTACACAAACGATGAGGCAGATGACTGTGAAACGTTCGTCCCAGGTAGCATCGGTCAGTTCCAGATGATGCTTGTTGGTGGGCGTGCCGTAAATCACCTTGCCTACCAGGCGAAGGATGTATACGGCAGTGATGACGATGGAAGCACAAGCGATGATGGTCCACGTGCGATAGAATCCGCCGGAGTTCTCGAAAGCACCTACGAAGATGGTCATTTCGGCAGCGAAACCGCTGAGCAACGGCAAACCGAGGTTGGCCAAACCGGCAATTACATAACATACGCTGAGGAAAGGCATGATCTTCATCAAACCTGCCATCTCGCGGATATCACGGGTGTGTGTACGTCCGTAGATCATACCGATCAGGGCAAAGAAGAGGGCTGTCATCAAACCGTGTGAAAGCATCTGCAATACAGCACCCGTACAAGCGGTCTGATTCATCATCAGGATAGCGAAGAGTACCAGTCCGCAGTGGCTTACCGATGAGTAAGCGTTGATGTACTTCAAGTCGGTCTGTACGCAAGCCGAGAAGGCACCGTATACCACCGAGATACCTGTCAGTACCAGGAAGATCCACGACAATTCATTGGCAGCTTCGGGCATCAGGAACATGGCGATACGGAAACATCCGTAACCTCCCAGTTTCATCAATACACCGGCGTGGAGCATGGAAACAGCCGTAGGCGCCGAAGCGTGACCGTCGGGACTCCAGGTGTGGAACGGGAACAAAGCACCCAATACACCAAAACCGAGGAAGGTAAGCGGGAACCAGATGCACTGTTGTGCAAACGGTATGTTATGCAATTTAGCAATCTCCAGGATGTTCATGCTGGTAGCTCCCGAACCGAAGTAGATACCCAGGATACCGATCAGCAGGAAAGCCGAACCACCCATCAGCATCAGCGTCAATTTCATGGCCGAGTATTCTTTGCGGCCTGAACCCCAAACGCCGATCAGCAGGTACATTGGGATCAAAGCTACCTCGTAGAACATGAACATGGTGAACATGTCGATGGAGATAAAGAAACCGAATACGCCCATGGACAGCAGCGTGAACCAAAGGAAGTATTCCTTGGTCAGCGGCTGGAGGTTCCACGAAGCAAATGTTCCGGTAAATACGATCACGGCAGAAAGCAGCAACATGGCTACCGAAATGCCGTCGACACCTACCGAATAGGCTATGTTGAGCGGAGCATACCACACCAGGCTGGCCTGAAACAGCATATCGCTGGTTTCGCCTGCCGAGCGCGCTCCCAAATACATATATGTCAATACAATGGATAACGCCAGCAAAGCTGTAGAACCGGCTACCATCACTCCCCGGATTTGCTTCATGTCGCGGGCCAGCCACAGGCCGCCCAGCATCAGCATGGGAATCAGTACGAATAAAGATAAGAAATTCATATCGTTATGTCATTATAAGATTAATAGTAGGATAAGTGCCAACGCTCCGATGAGGAATACCATCGCATATTGTTGTACCCTTCCGCTTTGCAGGCCACGTATCTCGTCGCTTGTTGTATGCGCACTCCAGGCCAGGAAGTTGAAGAAACCGTCGACTACGTGGCGGTCGAACCAGGCGATAGGAGTGGAGATGCAACGGAAAATGATTTTGTGCGTGACAAACATATACACCTCATCGATGTAGAAACGATTGTAGGCAGCCTTGTACAGACCAGAGAATTGCTTGGCAAGCTTGTCGGCAACCGGTTGTTTCTCGCCTTTGTACATGAAGGTAGCCAATGCAATCGACAGTACGGCGATAACCACACTGGTAATAGCTACGGTCATATCCAGGTGGATGTGGTAAGCTTGTCCGTCGGAGCTGATGAAAGAACCGAAGAAGTAATATCCGGCTACACCCACTACCACAGTTACAGCAGCCAGGAACATCAGCGGGAAGCTCATCACCAGCGGACTTTCGTGCGGGGTGTGGTGTGCATACGCTTCTTCGTTGTTCTTGCCCCAGAAAATACCGTAGTACAAACGGAACATATAGAATGCGGTCATAGCAGCAATCACGGTCATCACCCAACCCATGATGGGGCTGTAGCTGAAGCAAGCTGCCAGGATCTCGTCTTTAGAGAAGAATCCCGAGAACGGAGGAATACCTGCGATGGCCAAACAAGCAATCAGGAACGTGATGTGGGTAATCGGCATGTATTTGCGCAAACCGCCCATGTCTTTCATCTCGTTGGAGTGTACGGCGTGGATAATGCTACCTGCACCGAGGAACAACAACGCCTTGAACATAGCGTGTGTGAAAAGGTGGAACATAGAAGCCATGTAACCCAAACCTCCGTGATGCGGATCGGCCGAAGTACATACGCCTAAGGCTACGATCATGAAACCAATCTGTGAGATGGTAGAGAAAGCCAGTACACGTTTGATATCTGTCTGTACACAGGCGATAGATGCTGCGAACAAGGCGGTGAATGCGCCTACCCAACCGACGATCTCCAGTACATTCGGAGCATACACGATGAAGAGCGGGAACATACGGGCTACCAGGTATACACCGGCTACAACCATCGTAGCGGCATGGATCAAGGCAGACACGGGTGTCGGACCTTCCATGGCGTCGGGCAACCAGATGTGCAGCGGGAACATGGCACTCTTACCGGCACCACCGATGAACATCAATCCCAAAGCTAACGGCAACATGGAAGCGCCGCCGGTGATCAGTGACATGCTATCGGGAGTGAAACCGAATGTTCCGCCGTAGTAACCGTATAACAGGATACCGATCAGGAAGCCCAGGTCGGCAAAACGAGTTACGATAAATGCTTTCTTGCTGGCAGCGATGGCCGACGGTTTGGTATAGTAGAAACCGATGAGCAAGTAAGAAGAAACACCCACCAACTCCCAGAACAGGTACATCTGGAAGATGTTCGTTGCTACCACAAGCCCCAGCATCGACATGGTGAAGAGCGAAAGGAACGCATAGTAACGCTGGAATCCTTTTTCTCCCTTCATATATCCCAATGAATAGAGGTGTACCAGGAACGATACGGTAGAGATGACAATCAGCATCATTACCGAAATAGGATCCAGCAGGATACCCATATCGAATGTCAGCGTATCGGTGAAAGGCAACCATTTGTAGTTGAAAGCGATGATCGTTTCAAAGGTACCGTCCGCCAGGCGCGGTGCGGTGAAGTATTGCCAGGCAGTAAAGTACGACAGTACAGTCACCAACCCTAAAGAGGTGGTACCCAGTAATCCTGCGTGTCCAGGTTTCATCCACTTACCTCCAAGTCCTAAGATCAGGAACGAGAGCAGTGGCAGAACCAATATGAATAATGTAAAATTATATCCCATCTTGTTTTTCTGTTTTAAATGTTACCACTTCAGCTCGTCCAGCTGTTTAACTTGTATCGTCCGTATATTACGGTAGATATTGATCATGATAGCAATGGCAATCGCCGTTTCGGCAGCCGAGATGGCAATGGAGAACAGCGTGAAGAAATGTCCTTGCAAGCTGTCGGGAAAGAGGAAACGGTTGAACACTGCGAAGTTCATATCCGATGCGTTGAGCATCAACTCCATGCTGATGAGCATAGCCAGTGTGTTGCGGCGGGTAAAGAAACCATAAATGCCGGCAAACATCATGATGGTAGAAATGATTAAATAATATTCTAAATGTATCATCTTTATACCTCCTATCGTTTACGTGCAATTAACAAAGCGCCTACGATACAAGCCAGTAGTAAAATACTGACTGCCTCGAACGGCAATACATATCCATACTTGTCGCTCGAAAGCATCAGGGTACCGATCTTCTTCATGTTGACCTCTACCAACGGGGCTTCGCCGATGTTGGAAAGGAATTTATGTTTCAATATGATGAAGAGTACGATCGCTGCTCCCACAACACTGGTACCGAGACCTGCCCAGAACCGGCTGCATTTCAGTCGTTCGGCACGGTCGCCTTCACCACTGGTCAGCAAGATGGAGAACACATAGAGCACCACGATACCTCCGGCATAAACCATGACTTGTACCGAGCCCAGGAACGTATAACCCAACAGAAAGTAAATGCCTGCCGTGCCAAAAAGCACAAAGAGCAGATAAGTGGCCGAACGCACGATGCGTTTGGTGGTCACCGTCATGATGGACATGAGGATGATGAAAGCGGCCAATAAGTAGAAGACTACTGTTTGAAGTGTAAATTCCATATTTATTCTTCTTTTTTCTTTTCCATAACTTTACTACCCTCGCGATTCAATTGTTTCACGAGTTTCGAGCGGTCGAATACGGCGTGCTCGAATTCCTGATCAAATAGGATGGCGTCATGCGGACAAGCAGTGACACACAACTGGCAGAAGATGCACGAACCCAGGTCGTACATGTACTTGTCCAGTATCTTCTTTTTCTTGCCTTCGGCCGTTTCGATCGTCGTAGTGGTGATCGCTATCGTATCGTTCGGGCAAGCATTCTGACACAAACCACAGGCGATGCAGCGGTGCTCGTTCTTCTCGTTGTGAGGCATGGCGAGCGTGCCACGGAAACGGTCGAACATCTTCAGCTCGGCCCGGTTCTCGGGGTATTGTTCTGTCGTTTTTTTGCGGAGGAATACCGTGATCGTCGTCTTCATCCCTATCAGCAGGGTAACGATACCATGGAAGAGTCCGCCCAAATAACTTCTTTCTTTCATAATTTGTCTGTCTTAAAAATGAAGTCCGAAGACTACGATTAATACCATGATAAGCAGATTCACCAGGGAGATGGGTACCAGGTACTTCCATTCCAGCGTCAGGATCTGGTCGATACGCAAACGAGGGAATGTCCATTTGATCCACATCAGCAGGAATACCACGAAGAATGCTTTACCGAAGAACCATACGAATCCCGGAATGTAATCCATGATGGCGTTGAATCCATCCAGTCCACCGATGTGGAGCGGCATCCAACCTCCCAGGAAGATGGTGGTAGCGATACCGGCTACGATGAATACGTTCAGGAACTCTGCCAGGTAGAAGAAGCCGAAGTGCATACCCGAGTACTCGGTATGATATCCGGCAGTCAACTCGCTCTCTGCTTCCGGAAGGTCGAACGGACCGCGGTTACACTCGGCATTACCTGCGATGAGGTAAATGATGAAAGCGATTATGGCAGGGACGTGTCCCTTGAAGATGAACCAACCATCGGCCTGGCTTTCTACGATTTCGGAAAGCTGCATGCTGCCGGTCAGTACAATCATGGTGAGGATGCTCAGACCTACAGACAGCTCGTAGCTGATGATCTGCGCACCACTACGCATGGCGCCGATGAGCGAGAACTTATTGTTCGAACCCCATCCGGCCAACAGAATACCCAGCACACCGATGCTGGAAGCTGCGAGCAGGAAGAAGATACCTACGTTAAAGTCGAGAACCTGTGCCCCCTTATTAATAGGAATACACGAGAAGGTCAGCATGGAGGCGATGATCACGAGGAACGGAGCCAGTTCATACAGGAATTTATCCGAGTGCTTCAGGGCGATGATCTCTTTGGTCAGCATCTTGAACACGTCGGCAATCACCTGGATAGATCCCCATTTACCTACGCGGTTAGGGCCTAAGCGGCATTGGAAGAAGGCGCACACTTTGCGCTCCATATATATCATAATGATAGCCAGCACGGCATACATCAGGATGATGCATACGCCGATGACTACGCATTCCAAAAACACCGCCCACCCTTCCGGCATGAAAGAGGTAAGCAATTGGTGTATCCAGTTTGTTACAATACTAAAATCAAACATGTATTTAGTGTTTTAGTGGTAAGTGATTAGTGATTAATTAATCATTATCTATCAATATCAGGCACTACGTAGTCCAACGTTCCGCCAATAGCGATCAGGTCGGCAATCTTCGTACCGCGGCAGATGGTATCGACCACCGAAACCAGCGGGAAACCGGTAGAACGGTAGTGGAGACGATACGGAGTCTTGTCGCCACGGCTTTCCAGATACACACCGAATTCGCCACGGCTGCCTTCTACAGCTGCATAGTACGAACCTTCGGGTACGCGGATGATGGGTTTCATCTTTTCCTGTATCGAACCTTCGGGGATGTTGTCGATCAACTGCTCGATGATGTTCATGGATTCCATGATCTCGTCCATACGCACCATGTAGCGGGCAAACGAGTCGCCCTCGGTATAAACGATTTCTTTGAAATTCACTTTGTCGTAAGCAGCGTACGGCATACGTTTACGCACGTCGCAAGCCCAACCCGATGCACGTCCCGAACCTCCGGTAGCGCCGAAGGAGATGGCGTCTTCGCGGCTGAGTATACCCACGCCTACCAGGCGTTGGTGTGCGATGATATTGCCTGTAAACACTTCATGATATTCGTGGATGATGCCACGCATGTGTTTGATGAACTCTTTCACGCGGGGAACGAAATTGGGATGCAGATCGTACTGCACACCACCGATGGTGTTGTACGTCATGATCAGGCGTCCGCCACAAGTCTCTTCGAAGATATCGAGAATCAGTTCTCTCTCGCGGAATCCGTAGAAGAAAGCGGTCAGTGCTCCCAAGTCCATACAGAGACAGGAGTAAAAGAGCAAGTGGGAATCGATACGCTGCAACTCATCCATAATGGTACGGATGTATTGTACGCGGTCGCTCACTTCCACGCCCATGGCTTTCTCCACACACATACACACGGCGTGACGGTTCTGGTGAGCGCCCAGGTAATCCAGACGGTCGGTCAGCGCCAACGTTTGCGGGTAGGTGAGGCTTTCGTTCATCTTCTCGATACCGCGGTGGATATAACCACAGTTGGCATCGATCTTTCTGATGATTTCACCTTCGAGTGATACGCGGAAACGGAGTACACCGTGGGTAGCAGGGTGCTGCGGGCCGATGTTCACTACATATTCCTGATCTTCGAAGATAAAGTTTTCTTTGTCTTTCACAGTACCATCGGCATTCAGAGTAATCTCTGTTGTGGTGTCGATGGTCTCTTCATTGGTCATGTTTAACGGATTGTCCTTCTCAGGATCGTTGTCTTTGCGCAGGGGGTAGCCCACCCAGTCGTTGCGCAGGAAGATGCGGCGCATGTCGGGATGACCTACAAAGGTAATGCCGAAGAAGTCGTACACTTCGCGCTCGTTCATCTCGGCCATTTTCCAGATGTCGCATACCGATGGCAGTTCGGGTTTCTCCCGGTCCAGCGTAGCAGTCTTAACCGCCATCCGTTCACCGGTAACGGTAGATTCCAAGTGGTACACCACTCCCAATCCGCCTTCTTCTCCCCAGTCCATACCGGTCAGACTTTCGAGAAAATCCATCTTTTTTTCATTCCGCAGCCGTTCCATTTCCTTCCGGAAGGCGGCAGGTTCTATGTAAAGTATTTCTTGCATATTCAATGTTGGATAATCATTTCTCTTCTTCTGTTTTCTTCTCTTTCCGGTTCACTCCGCCGAAGAATTTTTCCACCTTCACTTTGCGTTGAAGCTGCATCATTCCATAATAGAATGCTTCGGGACGGGGAGGGCATCCGGGGATGTAAACATCTACCGGCAGAATCTGATCCACACCGTTTACAACGTGGTACGATTTCTTAAACGGTCCGCCGCTGACGGCACATCCACCCACGGCAATCACATATTTGGGATCGGCCATCTGGTCGTACAGACGCTTCAGTACAGGAGCCATTTTATTGGTGATGGTACCGCATACCATGATCATATCGGCCTGGCGCGGACTGGCGCGAGCTACCTCGAACCCGAAGCGGGCCATGTCATAACGAGCGGCACCGAGTGCCATGAATTCGATTCCGCAACAGCTGGTTGCGAAGGTAAGTGGCCACAGCGAGTTGCTGCGTCCCCAGTTGATAACATCGTCAAGAACGGCAAGTGCCACATTGGCGCCGCCTTCATTGAGCTCGTTGACCAACTTTTGCAACGTTTCGTTGTCTTTGAAGTCTTCATAAGGAATAGACTTTATCTTTGGCTTTTTGTTTATTTCCATTCCAAAGCTCCTTTCCGCCAGGCGTAGGCCAGACCCAGCACTAAAATTACCAAGAAAAAGAGAACACTGGCAACTCCCATGACACCCAGGTCACGAGCAACGACCGCCCAAGGGAAAAGGAATACCGTTTCCACATCGAACATCAGGAACAGGATGGCAAACAGGTAGTAACCCACCCGGAATTGCATCCATGACTTCCCACGCGTAGGGATACCACATTCGTAAGCCTCGGCCTTCTGAGGATTGTACGAGCGCGGAGAAATAGCCATTGATAAGGCTATTACAATACCGACAAACGCAATTGCCGTTAATAAAACAACAACTAACAATGTAAAATTCATGACTTATATCATATTAGATTGAATAATTCCAAATGACAATACGCCGCCCTTTGGGGACGGCGAAACATAAAAAGTCTTACGTCCGCAAGAAAACCGTTCTCCGGGTTGTCCGGTAGATGGAAAGTTGCGGTACATTGTAAGTCTTTGTAACTGAAATTCGTGGTTGGAACGGACTGCTTCTTTGCTGGATTTCAACGGGGTACACTCGTTATAACTCGCTTGCGTCATTAAGGAATGAATCAAGGGAGCTTGTGTCGATAGTACTACGTATTTATAAGAATCTTTCATGCTTGTCCTTTAACCGGCGGCAAAGATAGAATTATTATTTATTCTTTTTGCAATCTGAAGGTGACAAAAAAAGTTTTTTAGCACTTCATTAGTTTTTCCTCCAGAAATCAGGGGTAAAGAGAAGTAGTACGGTGAAAAGCTCCAAACGTCCTAAAAGCATAAGGAAGGACATCAGCCATTTACCGGCATCCGGCAGATCGTTCCAGGAATAAGCCGGACCGCAAAGTCCCAGTCCGGGACCCATATTCCCCAGGCTGGAAATAACGGCACCCAACGATTCGGTCAGTCCCACTCCCATACCCATCATCAGCAGGATGGAAAAAGCGGCGATGGTGGCATAAAGAAAGGTATATGCCAATACGCTGGAACGCACCGCCGGCGAAAGCACTTGCTTATTGATTTTCACCGGAAGAACGGCGTTGGGGTGGGTGATGTGCTTGAACTCGTTTCTCACTACCTTGCTCAGAATAACCAGGCGGATGCATTTCAATCCTCCCGTGGTACTGCCTGCGCAAGCGCCTATGATCATGATAATCACCATCGAACCCCAGAGAATGGGAGGCCAGGTCATGTAATCGGCTGTGGCAAACCCGGTGGAGGTATGTAGCGAAGAAACCTGAAACAGGGATTTCCGGAATGCTTCTTCCAATCCCATGGACTGGCTGCTAAAATAGAGTACGATGGTGATGAATACCGTGAATGCAACGGTGGAAAAGAAGTACCATTTCAACTCGGCATCGTGAGTCACTTTCTGTATCTTCCGGTTAACCAGTAATAATAATAAGGTGAAGTTAATGCCCGATACGAACATGAAGAACGAGAGTACGTACTCCAGATAGGGTGAGTCGTAATGGGCAATGCTGGCTTGCTTGGTGGAGAATCCGCCGGTTCCGGTAGTGGCAAAGGCGTGGCAGATGCTGTCGAATGTGCCCATACCTCCCAAAAGCAGTAAAAGGATAAGCGCTCCTGTCATGCCTGTATAGATGCTCCATATCCATTTGGCGGTAATTCCGATACGCGGATGTACCTTGTCATGGGTGGGGCCGGTGGCTTCGGCAGCGAATACCTGGATGCCTCCCACTCCAAAGATGGGAAGGACGGCGATGGTGAAGAACACGATTCCCAATCCGCCTATCCACTGGGTCATGCTTCGCCAGAACAGAAGTCCGTGCGGCAGTTCCTCGATGTTGTCCAGGATAGTAGCTCCTGTGCTGGTAAATCCGGATATGGTTTCGAAGAATGCGTTGGTGAAGTCCGGGATGTATTTGCTGAGGTAAAAAGGAAGCATGCCGAATAGGGAGAATACTACCCAGGCGATGCTTACGATGACATAACCGTCGCGACGTCCCAGCCGTTTATCGGCTCCTTTTCCTGCTGCTACCAATATAATGCCGGCGCAGGTGGTCAGTCCGGAAGTTTCCAGGAAGTGAACGAGGTCATCTTCGCCATATATGAACGATACTCCTGCGCAACAGAGCAACATGACTGTTTCTATCAACAGCAGGCTGCCTAAGATGCGGAGTATCATTTTGGTATTTATCATTCTAGTTGAAGAATTTTTCTATTTTCTTGATCATCATACTCAGACAGAAAACAACGACATGGTCGCCTGCCACGATCTGGGTGTCTCCCGTTACCAGCACTCCTTCGCCGTGGCGTATCATGCCTCCGATGGTGGTTCCTTTGGGAAGTCCCAGGTTTTTGATCAGGTGTTTGGTGATCTTGGAATCCGGTTTGACGGTGAATTCGGCTACGTCCGCATTGGCAAAAGTGAGGCATTTCACATTGGAAACGTCGGCATCCAGCATCATCTGGTAGATGTGGCTGGCGGTAATCAGCTTTTTATTGATGACGGTTCCGATATCCAGGCTTTCGGCCATGCTGATGTAGTCGATATTCTCCACTTCGGCAACGGTTTTGTCTACTCCCATTCGCTTGGCTGCCAGGCAGGCCAGGATATTGGTTTCGGAGTTGCCGGTCAGCGCCACAAAAGCCTCAGTGTTTTTGAGTCCTTCTTCGATCAGCAGGTCCATGTCCCGTCCGTCTCCGTTGATGATCATTGTCTTGTCATCCAGGATTTCAGTCAGCCGGTTGCAACGGTGGATGTCGTTGTCGATGATTTTCACCTGCATATAGTCGGGTACATATTGTGCCGTACGTACGGAGATGCGGCTTCCGCCCATGATCATCACATTGCGTACGTCGGCGTAGTCTTCTTTTCCGGCAATTTTACGAATGTAGGGAATGTATTTCCGGGTAGTGGTAAAGTACACAATGTCGTGCAGGTGTATCGAGTCATCTCCTCGCGGGATGATGGTTTCCGATCCCCGTTTGATCGCTACTACGTGGTAGGGAAGATTGTTGCCGCCGAGCTCGTACAAGGGAATGTTCAGGATTTCCGCTTTCTCGCGCATTTTGACACCTACCAATATCAGGGCGCCTCCACAGAATTCCCACCATTGGCGCACCCAGCTCATGCGTACCGAAGAAACGATTTCCTTGGCGGCGAGCATTTCCGGGTAGATAAGTGAGTCCACCCCCAACTTCTGAAAAAACTCCTTGTTCTTGGGCAGAAGATATTCGTAATTATCGATGCGGGCAACTGTTTTTACGGCGCCGAGGTTGGTTGCCAGCATACAGGCCGTCATGTTCCGGCTCTCGTCGGGGGTGACGGCGATGAATAGGTCGGCCTCTTTGACGCCGGCTTCTTTCAGGCCGGCAATGGAAGTAGGGGAGGCTGTTACGGTCATCAGGTCGAAATTCGAACTAATGGTGCTCAGGTTTTCTTCGTTTTCGTCCATCAGGACAATGTCCTGACGTTCGCGTGATAATAACTTAGCCAGGTGCGTACCTACGGCACCGGCACCGGCGATAATAATTTTCATTGCAATAGTAATGCGTTATAAATACCTTCCTTATCCATACCGCAGAGTCGATGTAACTCTGCTATCGTACCATGTTCCACAAATGCATCGGGCACGCCGATCCTGTGTACTTTAGGGGTATATCCGTGGTCGGACATGAATTCCAACACGGCGCTTCCCATGCCGCCTTTGATCACTCCGTCTTCAATGGTGACTATCCTGGTAAACCGGCGTCCGACTTCGTGCAGAAGCTCTTCGTCGAGTGGCTTCAGGAAACGCAGGTCGTAATGGGCGATGGATAGCTGATTTTTCTTTTCGGCCATCTCAATGGCTGCCATGGCCTGTTTGCCGATAGGACCGAGCGTGATGACTGCCAGGTCGGTACCCTCTTTCAGTTTCCTACCTTTGCCTACAGGAACTTCCTCCAGCTGGCATTTCCATTCGGGCAGGGAGCCGCGTCCGCGTGGGTAACGGATAACGAAAGTACCCTTGTCCGGAAGCTGGGCGGTATACATCAACCGGCGCAACTCGTGCTCGTCGATGGGGGAAGAAATGGTCAGGTTAGGGATAGGACGCAGGAAAGCCAGGTCGAATACACCGTGGTGCGTGGCTCCGTCTTCGCCTACCAGTCCCGAACGGTCGAGGCAGAGTACAACGGGCAATCGCTGAATGGCAGCGTCGTGAATGAGGTTGTCGTAGGCTCGTT
Source organism: Bacteroides sp. (assembly GCA_031554635.1). Lineage (GTDB taxonomy): Bacteria > Bacteroidota > Bacteroidia > Bacteroidales > Bacteroidaceae > Bacteroides. The sequence goes on along the minus strand of JAVBVD010000004.1, from coordinate 75,653 downwards.
GCATGAACGATGAATAGATGTTGCAGAAAGGCTGCAATCCATCTTTCGCCATTCCGCCGGAGAATGTCACGGCGTGTCCTTCGGCAATGCCCACATCGAATGCCCGGTCGGGCATGGCGTCCATGAGGAAATTCATGGAACAGCCCGACGGCATGGCGGGAGTTACTCCCATGATGCGGTCGTTTTGCTGTGCCAGTTCTACCAGGGTATGTCCGAAAACATCCTGGAAGAGTGGGGGAAGCCCATCTGTATTGTTGATGATCCGCTCGCCGGTATCGGGGTTGAACAGTCCCGGTGCATGCCATTCGGTGGCATGTTTCTCGGCCGACTCGAATCCTTTTCCTTTAATTGTATGCAGGTGCAGTATCTTCGGTCCTTTCAGGTCTTTGATGTCCCGGAGGATGCGCGCCATGTTCTCGACGTTGTGTCCGTCGATCGGTCCGAAGTAACGGATGTTCATACCTTCGAATATGTTCTGCTGCTGGGCGGCCATGGATTTCAGGCTGTTGCCGAAGCGTATCAATGCCTTTCGGCGTTCTTCGTTCAGGATGCCCATCTGGAAAAGCAGCTTGGAGGCCCGGAAGCGAAGCTGGTTGTACCGGTTGGACGTTGTCAGGTTGAACAAATATTGCTTCATTCCTCCCACGCTCCGGTCGATCGACATGTTGTTGTCGTTCAGGATGATGAGCAGATTGTTGGGGGTAGACGAGGCATTGTTCAGTCCTTCGAAAGCCAACCCTCCACTCATGGATCCGTCGCCGATAATGGCTACCACATGGCGGTCGTTTTCCTTTTTCTTACAGGCTGCTACCGCCATGCCCAGAGCCGCCGATATAGCATTGGACGCGTGCCCGCAGGTAAACGTGTCGTATTCGCTTTCGTTGGGCGACGGGAACGGGCAGAGTCCTCTCAGTTTCCGGTTGGTGCTGAAAGCTTCGCGGCGACCGGTAAGGATCTTGTGTGCGTATGCCTGATGCCCTACATCCCATACGATACGGTCGTAAGGGGTGTTGTATACGTAATGCAGGGCCACGGTTAGTTCCACTACTCCCAGGCTGGAGGCAAAATGCCCCGGATTACGCGATAATTCGTTTATGATGTCTTGCCTCAACTCTTGGCATACTTCCGGCAGTTGATTTACGCTCAGTTTTCGTAAATCATCGGGATATGCAATAGTATCCAGCAAGTTATGTGTCGACTCTTTTTTCATGATCCCGGCAAATTTCTTGCAAACATACGAAAAGAAAAAGGATTATATAATCAGTAGCTGATTAAATAAGTATATTCTTTATTTCTAAAGTTCAATGATCTCTTCTGGGCAATTGGTGAGCTTTTCCACTCCTTCGGCTGTTACCACCCAGGTGTTCTCGATACCAACGGGGCCAATGCCGGGCAGTACGATTTTGGGTTCCAGAGCAAATACCATTCCTGCCTCCAGTTCCAACTTCATGCGGGGAGCCAATACCGGTGATTCGTTGATCTCCAAACCAACCCCGTGACCGATGAAACGCGCTTGCTGACTAATGCCCATAAACCTGTCGGCGAATCCGGCTTGCGTAACTATTTCGATGGCTTTGTCGTACAATGTTTCGCAGACAACACCCGGCTTGGCCAGTGCGGCGACTGCATTCTGAACATCCAGACATACCTGGTGAGCTTTGTAAGCTTCTTCGCTCAGTTTGCCAATGGAAAACACACGGCTCATGTCGCTCATGTAGCCGTTAAAGTTTCCACCCATATCCACCATTACACTTTGTCCTTCTTTCAGCGGAGTACCATTCAGGCCGCCGGGTAGTGCGGGATCCAGCCCTTCGCCTCCCAGTGCAAAGTCGTAAGGAGAGGGAGCAGCGGCATTATCTCCGGTGAGTACGCTCCCCATGAAGATTTCCATGCTTTGGCCGAATACGCGGAAAATACCCAGGCAGCCTTCCAGGCGCATTAGACGTTCTGCCTCGATAGAGAGTTCCTGGTCGGTCATCTCCGGACGATAGGCGGCGGGTATCCGGCTGTAAGCTTTTGCGTGGGATATTCCGGCGCGGCGGAACATACTGACTTCTATATCGGTCTTTATGCTGCGGGCCTGGCGAATGAGGGGAGTGCCGTTAACGATCTCGGCATCCGGAAACAAGGCAGCCAGCCGTTGGTATTCCGTGAATGAGAGCTCGTCGCCTTCCAGCATCAGCTTGCCGGGCATCGGAAGGTTTTCTTCCTTGAGTATGTCGACGATTTGTTCCGGCTTGCGGATGGGGAAAATGTGTTCGCCCGATAAGTTGTTGGGGCGTTTTATGAAAATGCGGGCAGGTGCGTTGAGCGGGAGGTATATGTAGCCACTCACGACGTGACCCAATGTGTAAAGCAGATTCACATTGCAGGTAATCAAGGCGGCATCAATGTTTTGTTGGGCCATCAACCTGCGGATTTTATCGCGGCGTATTGTTAATTCCGGTTGTAACATCCTTCTGATTATTTAAGTTTCGGACGGCAAAGTTAGCCTATTCCTCTGTATTACGAAACCTTTTCTGGAATTTTCGGAGTATAGGGTATGGGATTTTGTGTGAAGATATCCATGAACCGAGTGATTTTTAGTGGGGGAGGATGGTAGGGAGCGCAGATGCCTCGGAAGGGCGTTACCTCTACCTGGGCTACTCCGTAGCGGATTATGTCCAGTGTTTCGGCAGCCCGGTAGGAAAGGTCGATCATTAGCCGGCGGTTGAATGGTCCCCGGTCGGTAACTTTCACGATAATTTCTTTCCCGTTTCGTGGGTTCTTTACCCACAACAAGGTCCCGAAAGGATAGGATTTGTGAGCGCAGGTCAGGCTGTCCCGGTGGTATGTACCTCCATCGGAAGTGCGTCGGCCTTCGAATTTCTTATGATAATAAGTAGCGTTACCCACTTCCTGACTCAGGAGATGGGTAACGCATGTAGCTGTTAATAGAATTATTAAACAGAGTTTCTTTGTCATCCGTTTATTAGATGATACCTTGTCCCAGCATGGCGTGAGCCACTTTCATGAAGCCTGCGATGTTGGCGCCCTTCACATAGTTAATATAACCGCCGGGTTCAGTGCCGTATTTCACGCATTGTTCGTGAATACCGTGCATGATGGCTTTCAGCTTTTCGTCCACTTCACCGGCGCTCCAGCTCAGGTGCATGGCGTTCTGTGACATTTCGAGACCCGATGTGGCTACGCCGCCGGCATTCACAGCCTTACCCGGTGCGTACATGGTTTTGTGCTCGATGAACAGGTCGATAGCTTCCGGCGTACAACCCATGTTCGAGATTTCGCCCACACAAAGTACGTTGTTGTTGATCAGGTTCCGTGCGTCGTCGCCGTTCAACTCGTTTTGAGTAGCGCAAGGCAAAGCGATGTCGGCTTTCACTTCCCACGGGCGTTTGCCTTCTACGAAGGTCGATCCGGGGAACTGCTCGGCATAAGGAGCTACAATGTCATTACCGGTCGAGCGCAGTTCGAGCATGTAGTCGATCTTCTCGCCGCTGATGCCGTTCGGGTCGTATACATAACCGTCCGGTCCGGAGATGGTGATCACTTTGGCTCCCAGCTCAGTAGCTTTCAGGGCAGCACCCCAGGCTACGTTTCCGAATCCGGAAATAGCTACCGTCTTGTCTTTCATGTCCATGCCTTTGGCTTTCAGCATGTCGTGTACAAAGTACAGACCACCGAAGCCGGTAGCTTCCGGACGGATGAGCGAACCGCCGAACTCCAATCCTTTACCGGTGAATGTACCGGTGAATTCGCGTGTCAGTTTCTTATACATACCGAACATATATCCCACTTCGCGTCCTCCTACGCCGATATCGCCGGCCGGTACGTCCATGTCCGGACCCAGGTGACGCCACAACTCAAGCATGAATGCCTGGCAGAAACGCATTACTTCACCGCTGCTCTTGCCGCGTGGCGAGAAATCGGAACCTCCCTTGCCGCCGCCCATAGGCAGTGTGGTGAGTGCATTCTTGAATGTTTGTTCGAATCCCAGGAACTTCAGGATGGAAAGGTTGACAGAAGCGTGGAAACGGATACCTCCCTTGTACGGGCCGATAGCGTTATTGAATTGTACGCGGTAGCCGAGATTGGTTTGTACATCTCCCTTGTCGTCTACCCAGGTCACGCGGAACGTAAAGATACGATCGGGCTCTACCAGTCTTTCGATGATTTTAGCCTTTTCGAATTCCGGGTGTTGGTTGTAGATGTCTTCAATGGAGATAAGTACTTCCTTCACGGCTTGCAGGTACTCTGCTTCGCCTGGATGTTTGGCTTCAAGTGAAGCCATCAATTTGTCGATATTCATGTTGGTATGATTTAAAAGTTTGAATAATAAAATGTCATTCATGTGTGGCACAAATATAGGAATTCTTTTCTGAATCCACTATATTTTTTTATTTGATTTGATGTTGTTATGATAAAATGATATTTTTAATCACTTTTCATATGGATTAAAAAGCAAAAGGGGACAAAAAGGTGGCTTATTGTCTTGTTTTTGATGGCAAACAGATAAATCTGTTAAATATTTTTGCCAAATAGAATCTCTTTTATATTGCTTAAGAATGAGGGAAAACGATTGTGAAATTGATGTTGTAGTCAGTATTTTTCTGATTATTCCAGAGATGGCGTACATTCAGATTACATATTCTCTAGGTCTACTCGATAGTGGATATGTTTTATTGCCACAGAGCCGCACAGATATAATTTGTTCAGCTATGGATCAAACGGTTTAACTCTCGAACATCCGGCTACGTGCCAGCATACAGGCTCCCACAATTCCGGCTTTGTCTTTCAGTTTGGAGGTCAGTATCATTGAGTCCTTGTTTACCAGATTGAGTGAATACTTACGAACAGCTGTTTTTATGGGTTGGGTGATGTAATCCCCTGTTAGAGAAAGAGTTCCTCCGACGATCACTAGTTCCGGGTTGAAAATGTTGATCAGTCCTGCTACTTGTTTGCCTAGTTTCTGCCCGATCTCTTCTACGATTTCAATGCAGAGTACATCTTCCTTATTGACAGCATCGATGATTTCGTCCAAAGTGAGAATGTCTTCCAGTGCCCGTTTGGATAGGATGGAACTTTCACCGTTTTGGATACGCTCTAACAGAATGCGATGCAGAGCCGATCCTGATGCTTCTGTTTCCAGGCATCCCTTTTTTCCGCAGTGGCAGATAATCTCATTTTCGTAAGTGCTTACGTGCCCGAATTCTCCCGAGAAGCCCGATTTGCCGGTGTATACCTTTCCGTCGATAATGATGCCGATACCTAATCCCCAACTGATGTTGACGAAGATGATGTTTTTTTCACCTTTAACGCATCCTTGCATGTACTCGCCATACGTCATGGCACGTGTATCGTTGTCAATAGTCACCTTGTAACCGAGTCTTTCTGTGAATACATCCGCCAGGGGACGTTCTTCGAAGTTGAAATGGCTGAAACTGAATCCCGATTCAGGATTTACCCGCCCGGATACATTGATATTGATATTCAAAATTTTCTCCTTATCGATTGTAAGTTTTTTGATGAAATCAAGAATGAGTTTGCATAGCTCATTCAGTCCTTCCTGTGAATTCTTAAACTGGTAAGGGATATTCATTTTCAGTTCCACCATATCGCCTTTGAAATTGATAAGGCCTATATTTATGGCAAACCGTTTGATGTCCACCCCGATGAAATAACCCGATTCCGGATTAAGCCCGTACAGATTCGGATGGCGGCCTCCGCTTGTTTCCAGTTTACCGTAATCGTTGAGATATCCGTCGTGGCACATCTCATCGATAAACTTGGTGATGGTGGGCACGCTCAGGTCAAGTTCTCGTGCCAAGTCGGTTATGGTCGAACTACCATTATATATATAATGTGTAATGATCTTCTTCTTAAGAAGGGCATTTTTGGAGCCCATCTCTATTTCTTTTAAAAACTGGTGATGCATATGGGTACTTCTTTTGCGTTATGTACAAAGATAATTAATATTTTTATTAATAGGCATCTTCTTGATAGAATATATTATAAATGAGGGCGAATTAATTCCCTCTCTTTCTCCGTTTTCTTTCAAATACTCTTTAGTAGCATGATTTGTTATGTTAAAAGATAGGTTTACGGTGTGGTTTTCCTCTTCTTTTGTTAAAATATCAAGCATATATAATTAAAATATTTATTATGTATTGCTCATTTAATAAAAGTAATTATATTTGTAGCCATAGATCCTTTAATAAATAGAAATCTTATAGCATATACTTAGTAAATAGAAGAACACCATGAAGACAAATAGTCGAAGAAACTTTCTCAAAAAAGCCCCTCTGGCATCCGGCTCATCAGATGGCAGGGTGTTTGCTCCCGAAGGCAGCGGGCTTAAATCAATCAATATAGGATATCTCATCTTTCTGTCGGTCGTGGCAGCATTGGGCGGCTTCCTTTTCGGATATGACACAGCAGTTATCTCCGGAACGATTGCCCAAGTGACTCAACTCTTCGGTTTGGATGCCTGGCAGCAGGGGTGGTATGTGGGATGTGCGCTGGTGGGCTCCATCGCCGGCGTACTGTTTGCCGGTGTTCTGAGCGATCGTTTGGGGCGGAAGCGCACAATGATTATCTCGGCCATCCTCTTCTCGGTATCGGGAATCGGTTGTGCGGTCAGTGCTAACTTTGATCAATTAGTGATTTATCGTATTATAGGTGGGATAGGTATCGGGGTGGTATCTATTATATCCCCTCTTTATATTTCCGAAGTATCGGTGGCGCAATACCGGGGACGCCTGGTGTCGTTGTATCAGTTGGCCGTAACGGTGGGTTTCCTGGGAGCCTATCTGGTGAACTATCAGCTGCTGGTATGGTCGGGTAGTGGAGCAGACCTGGGGTCGGGATGGTTGCACAAGATATTTATGACCGAAGTATGGCGTGGTATGCTGGGAATGGAAACGTTGCCTGCCCTGCTGTTCTTCTTTATTATCTTCTTTATACCGGAAAGCCCCCGTTGGCTGGTGGTGAAGGGATATGAAGCGCGGGCAGAAAATATCCTGGGTAAGATATACCGTTCCGCAGCCGAGGTGAAGCATCAGTTGAGTGAGACCCGCTCGGTGATTACCTCGGACACGAAATCCGACTGGAGCCTGTTGCGTAAACCCGGTATCTTCAAAGCCATTGTCATCGGGGTGTGCATTGCCATCCTGGGACAGTTCATGGGGGTGAATGCTGTGCTTTACTACGGTCCGGCTATTTTCGAGAATGCCGGTCTGTCAGGTGGCGATTCCCTTTATTATCAGGTGCTTGTAGGGTTGGTCAATACCCTGACCACGGTGCTGGCGTTGTTTATCATCGACAAGGTCGGTCGTAAGCAATTGGTGTACTACGGTGTGTCGGGTATGATCCTATCGTTACTGCTCATCGGTGGTTACTTCTCGTTTGGCGAGTCGTTGGGACTGCCCAGCGTACTGCTGCTTATCTGCTTTTTGTTCTACATATTCTGCTGTGCCGTGTCCATCTGCGCCGTGGTATGGGTACTTCTTTCCGAGATGTATCCCACCCGTATCCGCGGACTGGCCATGTCCATTGCAGGATTTGCCCTCTGGATAGGAACTTTCCTCATCGGACAGCTCACCCCCTGGATGCTCCAAAACCTCACCCCCACCGGAACATTCCTGCTGTTCGCCCTGATGTGCGTTCCCTATATGCTCATTGTCTGGAAGCTCGTACCCGAAACCACCGGAAAATCGTTGGAAGAGATCGAACGCTACTGGAACAAATAAATCGACCTTAAAACTCAAATACATGTCATTATGAACTTCAAGCAATTAGCCAATCAATATAAGGATGAACTCCTGGAGCATGTCCTCCCGTTCTGGCTGGAACATTCGCAGGATCGTGAGTTTGGCGGCTACTTTACCTGCTTAGACCGCGAAGGGAATGTTTTTGATACCGATAAGTTCATCTGGCTCCAAGGACGGGAAGTGTGGATGTTTGCCATGCTGTACAACAAAGTAGAACGCCGGCAGGAGTGGCTGGACTGTGCCATTCAGGGCGGAGAATTCCTGAAACGCTACGGGCACGACGGGCAACTCAACTGGTACTTCTCCCTCGACCGGGAAGGCCGGCCGCTGGTAGAACCCTACAACATCTTCTCGTACACCTTTGCCACTATGGCTTTCGGGCAGTTGAGCTTAGCTACCGGAAACCCGGAGTATGCCGATATCGCCCGTCGTACCTTCGACCTCATCCTGGAGAAACAGAATAATCCCAAAGGGAAGTGGAATAAGATTTATCCCGGCACCCGCAACCTGAAGAACTTTGCCCTGCCGATGATTCTGTGCAACCTTGCCCTGGAAATAGAACATCTCCTGCCCGAAGGGTGTCTGGAGAAAACGATGGAAACGTGCATACACGAAATTATGGATGTGTTCTACCGTCCCGAACTGGGTGGAATCATCATTGAAAACGTCACTACGAACGGTGAGTTGTCCGATACGTTTGACGGCCGTCTGGTGAATCCCGGCCATGCCATCGAAGCCATGTGGTTCATTATGGACTTGGGTAAACGACTGAACCGGCCGGACCTGATAGAGAAAGCCAAGAACATCACCCTGACTATGCTCGATTATGGATGGGACAAAGAGTACGGAGGTATCTTCTATTTCATGGATCGCCTGGGGCATCCTGCCCAACAGTTGGAATGGGATCAGAAACTGTGGTGGGTGCATATAGAATCGCTCATCTCCCTGCTCAAGGGTTACCAACTCACCGGCGATCCGAAATGTCTCGACTGGTTCGAAAAGGTACATACCTATACATGGGCGCATTTCAAAGATGCCGAGTATCCCGAATGGTATGGCTATCTGGACCGCCGGGGCGATGTATTGCTATCGCTGAAAGGTGGGAAATGGAAAGGATGTTTCCATGTACCCCGGGGACTTTACCAGTGCTGGCAGGTGCTGGAACAGCTCGAGCTCAAAGAAGCTGAAAACTATCCTGCCAAATTGAAAAAAGCATTCGTCTAAATATTCATTAAAATCATTACAAAATGAACTTATATCTTTTAAAAGAAAGAAAAACACGTTGTTTTGTTCTTTTCACAGTCATTCTGTTGATGGCTGCCGCACCCTTGCAGGTATGGGCGCAAGGAGCTGGTCCGACGGGCGGAATCAAGAAAACCGTCGTTGGTGTAGTGACGGATGACACGGGAGAGCCGGTCATTGGAGCAAATGTTACGGTAGAAGGAACCGCTAACGGAACCATAACGGATATAAATGGGAAATTCTCCCTCGACAATGTCCCGGCTGGCGGTACCCTGGTCTGCTCGTTCTTGGGAATGAAGACCCGCAAGGTGCCGGTGGAAGGAAAAACAAACTTGAAGGTACGCCTGTCAGAGTCGGCCGTAGACATTGATGAGGTGGTGGTTATCGGGTATGGAACCCAACGCAAGGGTTTGATAACGAATGCCATCAGCTCCGTGAAAATGGATGACTCCAATTACAAAGTATCGTCACTCTCGCCGGCACAGTTGCTGCAAGGTAGAGTAGCCGGGGTCAACATGTCAATGGGATCCGGAAACCTGGGTAGCCGGGAACGGATCAGCATCCGTGGTGCTTCCTCCCTCAGCGCGAGCAACGAACCGTTGTATGTAGTAGACGGTGTGCCCATCACCAATTCGAACGGAAACCTGTATGATTTCGGGGAATCCATGAGTTCGCTATCGTCTCTGAACCTTACCGACATTGAATCGGTGGAAATATTGAAGGATGCTGCTTCTGCTGCCATCTATGGTTCGAGGGCTACCAATGGGGTGGTTTTGATTACCACTAAGTCGGGAAAAGAAGGACGGACGGAAGTGAAGGTCAATCTGAATGCAGGTGTATCATATTGGGCGAATAAAAACAGAGTAAAGCTGGCTGACTCCAAGCTGTATGTGGATGCTTACAATGATGGTGTGGATGCTTACAACCGTCAGTATGGCTTGCAGGTAGGCGATGCCAATTACCTGGTACATATCTCCAATCCGCACCCTACCATTCCGGATACGGACTGGCTGGATCTGGTGACCCAAACGGCTTACCAATACAATGCGAATGCTTCGTTCTCGGGAGGTACACAGAAGACCAATTATTACATCGGCATGGGGTATAGCGATCAGGAAGGTGTTATCAGAACCAACTCCATCCAGAAAATGACGATGAATGCCAAGATTAACCATGAGTTTGTTTCGTGGTTGGAAGTAGGAGCGAACATCACAGGAACCTACATTAAGAACAATCAGGTGCCAGGAGCCAATAGTGGTTCCCAGATCTTGGGAAGAGCCATTCAGAAACGACCTTTCGACCTTCCGTATAAGCCTAACGGCGAGTACTATCTGGGTGGTACCGACGAACTGGCCTATCATAATCCGGTACAGATATTGAATGAAGAAACCAAATATGTAGATAATTATCGCTACCTGGGAAGCTTCTATGGACTGTTCAAATTCCTGAACAACAAGCTAACCTTTAAAACGGCATTCTATCCCGATATGAGTTATACCTACGACTATACCTATTATAATGAGAATAGCCCGTATGGGTTGGGTGTAGGCCGAATCATCGATTACAACCGGTTTACTTCCAATACAACCTTTGACAATGTGCTCAATTATCAGGAGAAAATAGGCGATCTGAACTTCTCGGCCATGGCGGGACACTCGTTCCAGTACATCAGGAGCCGGACGGCCATGATTGACGCTAACGGTTTCTCTTCGCCCGCCATCGACGTGGTAGGAGTGGCTGCGCAGATTGCAGGTATCAATGGAGCCTTGTCGGAATTTGCCATGGAGTCGTACTTCGGGCGTGCTTCTTTCGACTGGAAGGACAAGTATATTCTGAACGCGACCATCCGTACGGACGGTTCGTCGAAATTCGCACCGGCTGTCCGTTGGGGAGTATTTCCTTCTGTATCCTTGGGATGGAATGTCTCCAAGGAAAAGTTCTTCAAGCTACCCGATGTAGACCTGAAAGTGAGAGTGAGCTATGGAAAGACCGGTAATCAGGAATCGATCGGCAACTATGCATCGCAGCCTATGATGAGCGATGGTCTGAACTACGGATACAAAGTGGGAATCGGCGTGACCAACTTCGGTAATGACCAACTAACCTGGGAAACAGCCGACCAGTATAACCTGGGATTCGACCTTTCGTTGCTGGGCGGGAAAGTCAATATGGTGTTCGACGTTTATCAGAAAAACACCAATAACCTATTGTATAACACACCAACACCGGCTACATCGGGGATTACATCGATGACCCGAAATGTGGGCTCCATGCGCAACCGGGGTGTGGAATTTACCCTTAACACGTACGTTGGTCTGGGGAAAGTGCAATGGAACTCGCAGTTCAATATTGCCTCCAACAAGAACGAACTGACTTCCTTGTTGGGCGATGACCTTATAGCCATTGGCTCCAACAGGGCATTAAAAGTAGGCAAGGAACTGGGCGCGTTTTATTTGTACAAGATGGAAGGAATCTATCAATACGATGGGGAGATACCTATCGAACAATACAACATCGGCGTACGGGCGGGTGATGTAAAATGGCGGGATGTGGATAATAACGGTATTATCAACGATGACGACCGTGTGGTGATGTCTTCGGCTTTCCCGAAATTCTTTGGTGGATGGAACAACACCTTCAAGTACCGGAACCTCCAGTTGGATATGTTTTTTACTTACTCGTATGGGAATCATGTCTATGCGGAATGGAAAACAGAATCGTTAGCCAAAATTGGTTATTGGCCGGGATACCTGAAAGAGTATGCCGAAAATCGTTGGACAGGACCGGGTACCACCACTAAGTACGCACGCTCTATCAATGGATCGGCACTAAGCGGATTCAGCGCCAAGAACTCCGACCGCTTTCTGGAAGACGGATCATACATCCGTATGCAAACGCTTACATTGAGCTATAACCTACCCAAGTCACTGCTACACACACTCCGTATGAAGGGTTTGCGCGTATATTGTCAGACCGATAACCTGTTTATCCTGACCAAGTATTCGGGCTACGATCCGGAGGTGAGCAGAAGCATGGATCCCAGCTTCTTCGGTATGGATAAGTTCAATATTCCTGCTCCACGCACTATCAGTCTGGGTATCAATGCTAACTTTTAGTACTAACAGAAAAATATAGTTGTTATGAAAAAGATATTATTTATAGGTACAATGATGGCGGTATTGGTATCTTGTCAGGACATGCTCAATATCTACCCGCACTCGGCAGTAGCTCCCGGTAATGTGAGCGAGAAAGACCTGCCTGCCCTGGAAATAGGGATGTACAACCGGGTTCAGAACGAGCCTCCCACGGAGGCATGGATTCTCAACGACCTGATTGGGGGCACGGTTACTACGCTGTCCTCCAACCCCATTGACTTGATTAATACCACGTTGAGTCCGCTGAACGGAATCGTATCCAACAGCTGGAACGGCTATTACAAAGCGCTCTATCAGGCGAATAACATCATCAGTATTACCAACGGACTGCCGCAATCGGCCAATAGAAACCGGGTGAAAGGTACGGCGCATTATTTCCGGGCGTATATCTACTATTGCTTAGTGACGCATTGGGGCGAAGTTCCAGTTTTGCGCACGAATACGAATGACCTGGTTCCGCGTAACCCGGTGAATGAAGTCTGGGCATTTATTGAAGAAGACTTGGATGTGGCGATGGATCTTCTGGGAACGTCGTCGAGCTATTACTACGTCTGCCGGGATGCCGCAGTGGCCTTGAAAGCCCGTGTGATGCTGAGTCAGCAGAAGAACGAACAGGCAGGAAGCCTGGCCGAATCGTTGATCACAGGTGGTAAATACCAGTTGGATACATTCGAGAAGATTTTCCGGAAGATTCAGAATAATGAAGTTATCTTTGCTTTCGAGAACAATACCGAGGAGTCAAATAATGCTATCAGCAACCTGTTTTACGGTTACTTCATGCCCAACAAGGGTAGTTACCTGTATCGTCCGTCGCAATCAGTACTGGGTATGTTCGAGAGCGGTGACCTGCGTAAACCAATGTCGTTGGATAATGTGGCCGGAAACGATGTGATAAACAAGTATCCGGGTGGTCAGGGAGGTCGTGATCCCGTCATCATCTCCCGTCTGGCCGAGATGTATCTCATCAGCGCCGAAGCCAAAGGCCGGGTAGCCGGGCTGGCACGGTTGAACGAGTTGAGGCAGAAGCGGGGAGTAAGCCCGGTCAGCCCTGCTACGAACGATGCTTTCATTGATGCCATTCTGCTCGAACGGAAAAGAGAGCTGATGGCCGAAGGATTTATGTATTACGACTATGTACGTACCGGAAAAGCGATCAGTGTACTGGGAATCACAGAAATACAACTGTTGCTGCCGGTACCGGGATCAGAACGGCGTGTGAATCCCAACCTGACCCAGAATACGGGATATTAATGAGTAACCTTTGCAACAAAAAGAGTACAAGTATGAAAAATAGAATGATAAATAAAGTCGGTATGCTCCTGTTGGCTGCGGCAATGATATTTGCTTCGTGCAGTGACGACAATGATGGCAGACTGCATCTGGAAGCCAATGCCCAGACGGTTGTCGGGAAGAAACTGGTGGAGAACACCAATCTGATAGCTACCATCTCCTCCGATGTCACCTCTACGTTGGCAGACGGAGTGACGGCCACGGAGATTGAATATTTCTCCATGACGGGCTATGCCATGCATGCGTTCATCTTTGAAGTCGATCTTTCGAACTCGAATATATCACTCGAAGTATCGACCCCGTATAACAAGAATACACCTGCTTTTCAGCAGATGACGGTTCAGGCCACCTACGAAGATGCCGAAGGGCATAAAGTATGGGGCGGGGTGAATGGCGCTTTTTGCAATACAACGACTGCGATGCCTTACGGAGTCTTGTATAAGGACGGTGCTTTGATCTCGACGAGCAACAGTGATGCTTATCCAAACTTCTTCGCCGTAACGAAAGAAAAGACGGGGCTGATAGCCAACATGGATACATACGCCACTGTCAAAGGCGATATTCAGGAAGCTGTAGGCGGTGGTGTGATGCTGGTCAGAAATGGATTGGCTATCAATCAGACGGATGTCACCATCAATCCCCGTACCTGCATCGGTGTATCGTCCGATAAGAAGCATATATATATACTGGTAGTCGACGGACGGAATTACCATTATTCCAATGGAATGATGTACTCCGAACTGGCTCAATGTATGTTGGCTTTGGGAGCGGAAACGGCTATGAACCTCGATGGAGGTGGTTCTTCTACCTTCTTTATCCGCAACACTCCGGATTTTACGGAGGGACGTTTTGTGGTCAGAAACTGGCCGAGTGATAATGGCGGGATGCAACGTGGCGTAGGCCCCGGACTCATTATTGTTTCAAAAAAATAGGAAAACAGCTAAATATCGTTCAATATGAAAAGAAATAATACGATCACTTTGATGCTTTTTGCATTTCTGGCAAGTACCGTACTGTGGGGGTGTCAGGAAGATACTGACTTGGGAGCTTTTACTCCCACGGACCCGAAGTTGGAGTTGCTGAAAGATATGATACAGGCGGAAAAACTGGAGAATACGTACGAAGCGGGATTCCAGTCCAATCTTCCCTGGCGTGTGAAATCGGACGTGACCTGGATTACCATCAATGATGCTACGATCCGGGGAATGGAAACCGATAAGCTCGTCAAGTTCTCTGTAGGCAAGAACCCCACAACCGAAGAAAGAACCGGTCACCTCATTATCTGGATTACGAAAGATTACCAGAAGGAGATAGCCATCGTTCAGGAACCGGGCGATCCTGCTCCGATTATAAAAACGCATGTGTATGTCAAGGCGAACGGTACCGGCGACGGTACATCGTGGGCCGATGCAACGACCTTGTCCGATGCTTTCTCGAAAGAACTCGAGGCGGGTGATTTCATCCACATTGCAGCCGGGACTTACAAACCTACGCTGACGGTAACCGGAGGAAGCGCGTCCGGAACCGATGATAAAACCTTTGAGGTGAAGCAAAATATCAACATCATCGGAGGATATCCTGCCAATGCTTCGGAAGGGGCGGTTTCCAATCCGTCGGCCAATATCACTACGTTGGATGGCGATAAAACGGCTCTGCATGTGCTAACCATCACGGCGCCTGTGGCAGATGATCAGAAGGTATCGATACAGGGTATCACCATCAAGAACGGAAATGCTGCCGGTACCGGAACGCTTACGATTAACGGATCGGGATATGCCAAGGATCATGGCTCCGGGCTGATTGTTGCCAAGTCGGTTGTTGAGATGGACAACTGTATTGTGACCGATAACTCGGCCAGAAGTGGTGGCGCCGTACATACCCTGGAAGGTGCAACGCTGAGTATGAATAATTGTGTGGTGAAGAACAATACGAATACGGCTGGAAACGGAGGGGCTATCACCTGCTATACCCGTTCGGTATTGTACATGAACCAGTCTGTAGTGTCTGCCAATGGCGCCGGAAGTTTTGCCGGAGGTCTTTATGGATACGGTGCTTCGTTCTATGTCTATAATACGACGTTCGAAGGGAATGGTGCCGGAGGGGTAGGCTCTACTGTGGCCAGTAAGCATTACGGAGGCGTTTATCTTCGCGAAGGAACAGGCCGGTTGGTGAATTGTACTATTCATGGAAATACGAGTTCTGCCAATGGATCGGGTATCGGGGTGTATGGTACGGCAGCTGTACCGGGAGTACTCGATGTAATCAGCTGTACCATCACCGGGAATAAAGCCATTAGTGCCACTGGCAAAGGTGCCGGTATATTCGTCAATGCCAACGCAACCAATTCTGTGGTGAATCTCTATAACACGATTCTTTCGGGCAATACGGCCGGAGCGACAGGTACAGAGGGTGTCTCTGATATAGATGGAGCAGCCGGTTATGCTTATGGTAAGAAATATACGGTCGTCTCTGCCCAGGTGTTCGATACGAATGGCAATGTCGTTGCAGGTGCATCGTTTGATTATGCTTCGATGTTGGGAGCTTTGGCTGATAATGGCGGAGACACGAAGACTTGTCTGCTGCTTGGCGCTACTAACCCGGCGAAGTCAAACGGTATGTCTGTTTCCGACCTGACCAGCCTGGGTGGCGGTTATTCGCCTGCCGTTCCTACGAGTGTTGTCACTGCCGACCAGTTGGGCGAAAGCAGAAACGGTAAACCGTACATCGGTGCTTGTGTAAAATAAATAGGTAGTAAGATAAGTCTTTATCAGGATGAAAAAACTTTTGTTATTAATCATTTGGGTGGGTACGCTTCAGGGCGTACTCGCACAAAATGATTCGTTGGCACTCGTTTCTGCCGACTGGACATGTCGGGAACTGGCCCGGGGCGTGACGTGGAAGAAACATCATTTCGCGCAACAAAACCTGTTTCGATCGAACCAGATGCTGAATGTCGTTGAGTACAAACCGGCAGGTAAGAGTGTCCGTATGGCTATAGCTTACAGCGATTCGCTGGAAAAAACATCGGCTATTGCCCACCAACGGAATGCTTTGGCAGCCATCAACGGTTCATTCTTTCTGATGAAAGGAGCCGATCCCGATGTACATCAGGAGTTGAAGAAAGTGCCTGACGCGCAGCCGGTCAAGATCCATCGAAACCGTTCGATTGTTTATCTGCGGGTCGATGGTTCGCTGATCGCTCCCAATGAGTGGCCCAAGAATGACTATACAAGAAAGCGTCACCAACAAGGGGCATTGATCATCCGGGGGAAAAAGATATCCGTACAAATGGCCGAATCGACCACCACGTGGGAAGACCAGCTGAAAGGCGATGATATGATCACCTCCGGCCCGGTACTTTGGCAGAAAGGACAGAAAGTAGCATATCCGGACGACTCTTTCTGCAACAACCGCTATCCGCGTACTGCCGTAGGAATCCGTCCCGACGGAACGGTTCTTTGGGTGACAGTCGATGGCAGAGCAACGGAAGCCGAAGGAATGAGCATGGGCGAATTACAGAATACGCTTCGCTGGTTGGGTTGTACCGATGCACTCAATCTGGATGGCGGCGGCTCTACCACAATGTACGTCAAAGGGCAGCCGGAGGAGGGAGTGGTCAATTACCCTTCGGACAACAAACTGTTCGACCATCAAGGGGAGAGGGAAGTAGCCAATGTCATCCTGCTTTTATCTGGTAACTAACTTTTAAATAAGATAACGATGAATAAACAAATGCTGAAATGCGTCATGCTGTTGACGATGGTGTATGCCTGGGTTTCCTGTGCAAAGGAAGAGAAAAACTGTGATGTGTATTTAACGCTTATCCCTCCGACAGAGATAACCAATAAGGTGGATCTGGATATCCGGGCGGGAATACGCAATGCCGGTTTGAAGGAAAAAGAACTGGAAGTAACGCTTTACCTGAATGAAGAGAAACCAGACAATGTACTCGCACAAGAACGATTGACTATTCTTCCCGATTCTGTGGGATGTGTCAAATACATGATGAAAACAGAAGACAAGGTAGGGGATAACCAGATTCTGCTGGTTGTAAAAGATGGTAAGAATATATATAAACAGCAAAAGTCTGTTCATGTACTGTCTTCCGACCAACGTTCGACGAAGACTGTCGGTGGTGCCTGGATCAGCTTCTACCATTGGAGCGAGACTGAAGGGAAGATGTGGAATCCTGCCATCAAGGAGATGACCGACGGACAGTGGCAGGAGTTGGTGGCATCCATGCATAAGATCAAGATGGATATCATCGTGATTCAGGAGTCGTTCAGGAATCAGGCTTATGTAGGGAAGCATGATATCGAGGAGTCGGGTTATCCCGGTAAGGCTTTCTACCCCTCTAAGCTCTATCCGGAGCGGATGCCGTTGGCGGCCAATGATCCTATTGAAGCGGTACTTACCGAAGCCGATAAACTGGGGATGCATGTGTTTATGGGTGTAGGGATGTATGCGTGGTTCGATTATTCCGAAGGGTCGTTGGAGTGGCATAAGAAGGTGGCTAAGGAGCTTTGGGAGATGTACGGTCATCATGCATCATTCTATGGTTTTTATGTTTCCGAAGAGGGAATGGGTAGTCTGGATTGTTTCGAGACGGAAGAGCCTATGCAGAGTCAACGTCGCCAGGAGGTGCTTCGTTTCTTCAAAGAGTTTACACCGTTCTGTGCCCGTTTGGCTCCCGGAAAGCCAGTGATGTTTGCACCCAATGGATGGGGAGTGGGCCGTTCGCAGGGCGCTTATCCGGAGTTGCTTAAGAATGTGGATATTATTTGTCCGTTTGCTTTTGCCCGCATGCCCGAAGGGGATCTTACCGGGGAAGTAGCTGTAAATACTTTGCAAAAGTATTGCGACGAAGCACAGGCCCATCTTTGGCTGGATCTGGAAGCGTTCTTGTTTGATGAGAAAGAGGGGTATTTGTATCCGCGACCTATCCAAGAGATTACCGGTGATCTGAACCTGTTCAATAATTTTGAGAAGGTTATTTGTTATCAGTATCCCGGTGTGTTTAGTGATCCGGCGATGTCTATCCGAGTGGGCGAGGCACGTACCGTTGACTTGTTTAATGATTATGTGAAGTATCTGGAAGAACTGAAGGTTGAATAGTGAAAGTTCTGTTCACGAATAGATGGTTCGGCAAATTTGCCGAACCATTTATTCGTGAACACCTTTGTAACCGGTGCATTGTGTTGTTTTTTTTCTCTATCTTTGTAACCTCTCGTCAGATACTTGAGTCAAACTTATATTATGTATTTGATTAAAAACATCAGAGAATAGCAAAACAATGAAAAAGCACCTCTTATTGGCAATTGCCATCCTTTGTCACATCAGCGCATTTGCTGCAAATAAAGTGATTCTGAATCCGGAGACGGAAACGAACAGCACGGATATGATGCTGGTTATTTCCAAAATAGAACTGACCGATACGGAAACGATTCTGTTTTTCGATGCATATCAGAGACCAGGAAACTGGATTCGGATAGATCCGGCTTCTGTGCTAATCGGAAGCAATCAGAAAACGTATAAGATAACCGGTAGTGAAGGAATCGTTCCCGGAGAGAAAGTTTTTGCGCCGAAGTCGGGACACATTCCGTTCAGTCTCCGTTTTCAGCCGGTCGATAAAAATGAAAAGAGCATTGATTTCAAGGAAGGAAATACTCCGGACGACTGGGCGATCACCGGAATCAAGCTGTACGAAGTGAAACACTCCGCCAAGGCTATTCAATGTGTATTGAGAGGAGAAATCATCAATCGACCGCAAAGTAGCCGGTTATTGTTGATTGAGAAGCATGAAGATTGGCGTGTGTCGGGAACATATTTTCCTATTCGGAATGGGAAATTCGAATACACATTGACTAGTGATTGTACAAAGGAATACGAATTGATTTTTTTTGACGAGATAGTCGATGGAAGCTGGAGACCCATTCCTTTTATCTGCGAAACAGGAACGGTCGACTTCACCCTTTATTCGCGGAGTGATAACAGAAAAAACAGTGTAACAGGAGGACCTCTGACTGCAAAATACTACCAGTTTAGAGAAAATGAAAGTAAACTGTTCGAGCCTCTTTCTGCTAAGCGAGATTCGTTGGAAAGTAAAGGGCAGTATTATTCTTTGGAATATGAGGCTCTGAGAAAACAAATGGATGAAGCTTTCGATGCGAAAGATAAGGCTCGTTCGGACTCACTTGGGAAGAAAATGAATTATCTCTTTAGTTCGGGGGAGATGTTTAGTCAGGCTGGAAAAGCAGTGCAAGAAGAAGCTGAGCTTAAATCGCAAGAAGCGGAGCAAATGAAACTGCAATTCGTCAAAGACAATCCGGATATTGTAGGCTATAGTTTTCTGGTTGATAAAGTTTGGTGGGCGGTAAATCAAGAGAGCGGAGATGCAACGCCCTATATCGATTTGTTCAATACTATTTATGCGGAAAAATACCCGGATCATCCGTACACCCAGGAGATGGCTATTATGATAAAAAGCCTGACGAACATCAAGGTAGGAGGGAACTATATTGATTTTACAGCTCCCGATGCGGCTGGGAATCAGGTAACAATTTCCGATGTGATCAAGAACAAAGTGGCTCTGATCCACTTGTGGGCTTCCTGGTGTGGTCCCTGCCGCAGGAATGGAAAAGCGATGATTCCGGTTTATGAGGCTTATAAGGATAAAGGTTTTACAGTTGTAGGAGTGGCTCGTGAGAGTACCCTCAAGGCAATGCAGGATGCTATACAGAAAGACAAATACCCTTGGTTGAATCTGATTGAGTTGAAGGGGGAAGGAAAAATCTGGTCTAAGTATGGAGTGGGCAATGCCGGTGGAGGAGAGTTCCTGGTGGACGAGAATGGAGTGATTCTGGCAATCAAGCCAACTGCCGAAGAGGTAAAAGCTATTTTGGAAGAGAAGTTTAAATAGTTTCAAGCCAAATAGACCCTGTGTTGTTCTTATTTTCAAAAAAGTGCAAATGAATCTGTCACCTATCACCTGGGGTGATATAACAATCTGATTTTTAGTGCTATAATGTAGGTGATAGATCCGTTTTATCTGTCACCTACATCTGTCATCTATCACCCCGGAAAGTTGTGGTTGTTTGTTTCTCTCGTAGGGCAAGCGTATGTTACTCTACGACCAAATGATTTTTACTCACCGACTAACGATGTACGAGATGTACATCTGGTGTTGTATGAGATGTACATCTCGTACTGTATAAGATGTACATGTGGTACTGCTTAAGATGTACATCTCGTACATCCTCCCTCGGTGAGTAAAGTTGCCTGCCTCTACGAGTAAAGCTACTTTGCTCCATTACTATTGATTTAACCCCTTTACAGCCCGGCTTTGCATGCGTTTGTCACTTTGTCGGTTAGCGAGCAACAAAATTATTCCGCCCCGACTAACAGACAGTTTCATTCTTTTTTCTTAAGTTTGTCCGTCATAATTTATCCATGTATGTCCGGACAAACTTTATACAATGACTTTCCCACTTTCCTGAAGAAGTACTTCCCTTATAAAGTTCAGAAGATTTCGCTGAATGCCGGTTTCACCTGCCCCAATCGCGACGGAACGAAGGGACAAGGGGGATGTACGTATTGCAACAACCAAACATTCAATCCCGAATACTGCCATACGGAGAAACCCATCGGTGTGCAACTGGAAGAAGGCAAGCGATTCTTTGCCCACAAATACCCGGAGATGAAGTACCTGGCCTACTTCCAGGCATACACCAACACATACGCCGAGCTCGAAAGCCTGAAACGGAAGTACGAGGAAGCATTGCATACCGATGGGGTAGTGGGGCTTGTCATCGGAACCCGGCCCGACTGTATGCCCGATGAACTGCTCCGCTATCTGGAAGGATTGAACCGCCAGACATTCTTGTTGGTGGAATATGGCATCGAAACCACCTGTGACGAAACACTACGCCGCATCAACCGCGGACATCTTTACTGCGATACGGTGGATGCCGTAGAGCGAACTGCCGCCGCCGGTATTCTCACCGGAGGGCATGTCATCCTGGGACTGCCGGGCGAATCGCATGACGACATCGTGGAGCAAGCCGGTATGCTTTCCAAACTTCCACTTACCACACTAAAGATGCATCAACTCCAACTGATCCGGGGTACGCGCATGGCACGTGAATATGAACAGTTGCCACAGGATTTCAACCTTTTTACCGATGTAGACAAGTACATCGATCTGGTGATCGATTATGTGGAGCACCTCCGCCCGGACATCGTGCTCGAACGTTTTGTTTCCCAATCGCCCAAAGAGTTGCTCATCGCTCCCGACTGGGGTTTGAAGAACTATGAATTCACCGCCCGTATACAAAAAAGAATGAAAGAAAGAGGCGCATATCAGGGAAAGCTATTCCACATGTGAGAAAAAACCGCTACTTTTGTGGCTACTTATCAATAATTTCTGAATAGAATGAAACAGAGATCTCTCATCAAAGGCAATGTGCATTATGTAGGAGTGAATGACCGGAACAAACATCTTTTCGAAGGAATGTGGCCGCTTCCCTACGGCGTTTCATACAACTCTTATCTGATTGACGACGAATTTGTGACCCTGATAGACACGGTAGACGTATGCTATTTCGAGGTATACCTCCGCAAGATTCGCCAAATCATAGGCGACCGTCCCATCAATTATCTGATCATCAATCATATGGAACCCGATCACTCCGGTTCCATCCGACTCATCAAACAACATTATCCCGATATCGTTATCGTGGGCAACAAGCAGACATTCGGCATGGTCGAAGGTTTCTATGGTGTGACGGGCGAGCAATACCTGGTAAACGATGGCGACTTTCTGGCTATCGGACGCCACAAGCTCCGTTTCTACCTCACCCCGATGGTACACTGGCCCGAAACGATGATGACGTTCGACGAAACGGATGGCATCCTTTTCTCCGGCGACGGATTCGGATGCTTTGGTACATTGGATGGTGGTTTCCTCGATTCGCACATCAATACCGACCGTTCCTGGGACGAGATGGTACGCTACTACTCCAACATTGTGGGCAAGTACGGCGGTCCGGTACAGAAGGCGTTGCAGAAGTTGTCCAGCCTGTCCATTACCACAATTTGTTCTACCCACGGTCCGGTATGGACGGAGAATATCGCCAAGGTTATCGGTATTTATGATAAACTGAGCAAGTACGAAGCCGAAGAAGGTGCGGTGATTCTATACGGAAGCATGTACGGCAATACCGAACAGATGGCGGAGGCAATTGCTGCCGAACTGTCGTATCAAGGTATCCGGAACATCGTGATGCACAATGTGACGAAGAGCCACTCGTCGTACATCATTATGGATGTGTTCAAATACCGCGGACTGATTGTCGGTTCGCCTACGTATAGCAACCAGATTTTCCCTGAAGTCGATTCAATGCTTTCGAAGATACTGACGCGCGACATGAAAGGCCGTTACCTGAGCTACTTCGGTTCGTTCACCTGGGCGGGTGCCGCCGTGAAGCGTATGGCCGAGTTTGCCGAGAAGAGCAAGTTCGAGCTCGTGGGCGACCCGGTAGAGATGAAGCAGGCCATGCGCGACATCACGTACGAGCAATGCGCCAACCTGGCCCGTGCCATGGCCGACCGCCTGAAGAAGGATCGTTGATTGCAAGCGGCGCAGAGGCCTGCAACAAGAAAGTGACACACAAGAGAAGTAAATCCCCCAATTTATTAACCCTATAAAACAATCAACAATGAGATTAATCATTCAACCGGATTACCAATCAGTATCGCAGTGGGCCGCTCATTATGTAGCCGCCAAGATCAAGGCCGCCAACCCAACGGCAGATAAGCCTTTCGTGTTGGGCTGCCCCACCGGTTCCTCGCCACTAGGCATGTACAAGGGTCTGATCGACCTGAATAAAAAAGGTCTCGTTTCGTTCCAGCATGTGGTGACATTCAACATGGACGAGTATGTAGGCCTTCCCAAAGAACACCCCGAAAGCTATTATTCATTTATGTGGAACAATTTCTTCGGCCACATCGACATCAAACCGGAGAACACAAATATCCTGAATGGCAACGCTCCCGACCTGGAAGCCGAATGCACCCGCTACGAGGATAAAATCAAGTCGTACGGCGGCATCGACCTGTTCATGGGCGGTATCGGTCCCGATGGTCACATTGCTTTCAATGAACCGGGCTCGTCGCTGGCTTCGCGCACACGCATCAAGACGTTGACTACAGATACCATCATCGCTAATTCACGTTTCTTCGATAACGATATCAACAAGGTGCCGAAGACAGCTCTTACCGTAGGTGTTGGTACGGTACTGGCTGCCAGAGAGGTGATGATCATTGTGAATGGACATAACAAGGCTCGTGCTTTGTACCAGGCTGTGGAAGGTTCTGTCAATCAGATGTGGACGATCAGCGCTTTGCAGATGCATGAAAAGGGTATTATTGTGTGCGACGATGCTGCGACAGTGGAGCTGAAAGTGGGAACGTATCGTTATTTCAAGGATATTGAAGCGGAGCATCTCGATCCGGCTTCGTTGTTGAAGTAAACTCAGACGAGTTAGATATATGAATAGTGGCAATCAAGCTTTCGGGTTTTGATTGCCATTTTTTATGAGACTTGTGTTTAATTTTTCTTTTCTATATTATCAATAATTGCCCTTGAAATATGTTTCATAACACTATCGTTTATCGCAGAATTACGATTTGCTACAAATACTCTATAATGATTCTCTATAGCTATTACCCCCATTTCTTCATTAATATAATGATAACTTTCAGGAGAAACCGAAGGAAGTCTATCTTCAAGAGCACACTGCGGCTTAATGAATTTTGTAATCTCATAACTTAAGCTATCAACAACAACTGTAAAAGTATCCACTAACTTTAAATCAATGTCGTAACCTTCCACTTCATCAAAATATTTTAGAATGTTTTGGTCTGTGAAAACCTGATAGGCATACTTATATCTTTCCCCAAATGATTCCAGGTAATCATAATAGAAACAAAAATATCCATGATTGCCTCTAATGAAATGAAAATAGGATACATAGTCAATACTATTGCACTGAACTAACCTTACCGGTGATTCTTCATTTCTCTCATAAGCAGTAAAAATGACAGAGTCTATTGACAAACTCGTTTTTGTAACTCCATTATTGGGGCTTTCATGCTTAGAACAACAAGAAGTGGCTAAAAAACAAAGAAATAATACAACAAACTTTTTCATGCTAATTCATCTATTAGTGATTTCAGGAGTCCCGTGAGTTCAAATATAAGGTGAATTCGGATTGACCAACAAAGGTGTTATTTTCCCTTTAAGACAATCTTTGATGCTCTTATTTAATTTCAACTTTTTGTTTCCTTCAAGAGTCACGTGTTTTAATTTTCTCATACTGCAAATTCTATCAGAAATATTTCTAATCTCATTATTATAGATACTTAGTGATTCTAGATTTTCAAGCTCATATAACTCATCCGGCAAGATTCTAACATGATTATTGCCAATATTTAGCACAATCAAGTTTGTCAATTTTCCTATGGATTGAGGTAGTGATGAGAAATACCCATTATAGATTTTTATTTCTTTCAATGTATTCCAATTACATATTGCAATAGGAAATTCTGTCCATATTGCTCCAATGAACCATATTGACTCGATATTGGGAAAGATAGCCCCCTCATCAATTCGTTCTATTTTAGAGAAAACCATTAACTCCTTTAGATTTTCAAACTTCGAAAATGTTTTATCAATGACAATATCTTTCAGGGAATACATTTCCATTGCTTTAACCCAGTAGAGTTTAGACAGGTTGCTAGGAAGTTTTGTGAATTCACCTTTCAATCCTATATAATCAATCTCTTCATTCAACAAGGAATCACACAATAATCTATTTACAAGTGCTACATTTGTCGAGTCATTAGTGGCGAGATCTATTTCAATACTTCTTTCTGAAATAGTATATGTTTGAGCATACAAATTGTAGAAGCTCAAGCAAGACAATATAAGTAATACAAATTTTTTCATCATACTTAAAAACAAGAACTATACATAGTAAATTTCATTTAAACCCCACCAAATCTTATTGGATAGTCCGTTTTAATTTGCAAGTTTCTGGAACTAAATAAAGTATTCCTCCCATAACTATTTGTTCTCTGCCATTAATAATTTCTGCTCCTGGTAGTTCTTTGTAAGGTTGATATATATACCAATATGTTAACTTAGCGGAACATAGGTCCTTAATATATCTTTCTAGCGGGGATGTAAATGGAGTGCAAGCCAAAAGATCAGTTCGTTGCTGAACCACTTTCGATATAATCTCCAGTCTCTTTATTTCTACAGCCTTTACCACTATTGGTTTTTCCGTTTCAGACAAGGGATGTTCAAAGTGCACCATGGTTCTAAAGACTATTTTCAATGTGTCTTCGACATGGGGATCTTGAATATAAATTCTGTTTTCACCTCCCTTGTTATTTATGAGATAAGGTATGCACTTTCTATTATCAGGGATGTTTTGCGAGAGGCAAAAACTCACTGATGACAACATAAAGCAAAGTAATGATGTTTTTCTCATTTTAATAGGCCAATTTATTTATCATAAAATTAATATGCAAAGCCATCAACGACCTCTCCAAGTGCATTTACTGTAATAATGCAAGACTTAAACTCATTAAATGCAAATGGCGAATCTCGCGGAACGTCAATAAATAAATCATCAGTCTCATGTATTATTGGATAAAATTTGCCATGTAAATTAAGGAAAGTATGTGTCTTATTTAACAAGATTGAATCCCGTTTGAAATAAATATATTTATCATCATATGGAAAAGAAAAATAAAATTCATTTCTCAGACTATTACTTACAAGCCCACAGTGAGACACTTTTTTCCCTTCAATCATTTTAAGTATGCGATCAGTCGTTTTATCCGGAAACTTGTAAATAATCGAATCGCATTTCGCTATCGTTACAGGAGGATTATGAGAAATATCCCCTCTCGCGGTTTCTCTTTTGGCGCAAGACATTAGTCCACAAAGACATAATGCTAAACTTAAATAAATCAGTCTATTTCCCATAATATAACAATAAATGTGGTTCTTAATGCTAATACAATCTTGGATAAACTTCTTCGATAATACATAAATTATCCTAATGACAAGATGTTCTGTCAGCATACACAACGGAGCTGTCTTCTCCCGTCCTTATCAATAATTCACCATCCGTAGCATCTCCATTAGAGTGGTTAACTATCTTGTATTCAGTTTGAGGGCGCAGTTTAAACTTTCTTAAATTCAAATAACAGCTGTCGCTTAGTACCTCGATAGAATAGTCTTTATCTATTTCTTTGATACTAAAAGATTGCCGTCCTTTTTTGCCTTGAGAAATCGAAAAACATAAACAATCTTTCCCATCTTTACTTTCTAGATAAAGTTTTGAAATAACCCCTTCGCATCTGACCACTGATTGTTGTTCCATATCAAAAAATATTTGATTGGAACTACAAGAGGCTAATAATGTCATTAATATTGCCAGAAATGTGTGATTTATAATTCTTGTTTTCACAACTAATTTTGTTTCTCCCATTCTGTACCATTTTAAGTATAAGATATGTAGTCTTATTCGCAAGTTTTAAAAATTGAATCACATTTCAATATAGCTACAGGAGCATTAAGAAACATCTTCTGTGGCGGTTTCTCTTTCAACACAAGACATTAGCCCGCAAAGACATAATGCAAAATACACATAGATCGATTTATTCTTCATGCAATCAATATGCAAACCCATCAACAACTTCTCCAAGTGCATTTACTGTAATAATACAAGACTTAAACTCATTAAATGCGAACGATTCACGAGGAATGTCAATAAATAGACCATCGGTTTCATGTATTATTGGATAAAATTTCTCATGTAAATTAAGGAAAGTATGTGATTTTTCTAACAATATTGAATCTCGTTTAAAATAAACGAACTTGTCATCATACGGAAAAGAAAAATAATATTCATTTTTCTCACCACTATTCGCAAGTTTGCAGCGTGACACTTTCTTTCCTTCAATCATTTTAAGCATGAAATCAGTTGTTTTATCCGGAAGCTTATAAATAATTGAATCACATTTGGATATAACAACAGGGGAGATGTGAGAAATATCTCCTGTAGCGGTTTCTCTTTTAATACAAGACATTAGTCCACAAAGACATAATGCGAGGCACAAATAAATAACTCTATTTTCCATAATTCATCAATGAATGTTTGAATAAATTAAACGAACCAGCTTGAAGCTTCATTCTAGTTGTCAGATTGTTAATACTATATTTTTCCCCTTTCGGACTAAAATAATCGATATAAGATTTGGATACAGTATAATTAGCTCCTTGCCACTTGGCTCGCCGCCCATCTCCATCTTCATCTGAATATTGTAATTTGAAATTGTATAAATCTGTGATAGGGAGACCAGTATCCGCTGCTATTTTTCCTAAATAAGTATGTTCAGTTGGATGTGTATGGACATTACCCAACACTATACCATCCTTGTACTTATCACCAGCCTTCTGTGGAAAATAGCCGCCGCTTTCTGGAGTAGCATTGGGAAGACGCAATCTTTCAAAAGTAATTAATAAACAGAACAATCAATAATCTTTCCGCGACTATTTACTGTAATCCAATAAGATTTAAACTTATTAGATGTATATAGAGAATCTCGGGGAGTACCGAAAAAATAGTCTGTTTCATGTATTATTGGATAAAACTTTCCATGTAAATTCAAGAAAGTACGTGTTTTATTAAATAAGGCTGAGTCTTGATGGCAATAAACAAATTTGTTATCATCAGGAAAAAAAAAGGAATATTCATCCTTTGGATCACTACATATAAGTATGCAATGAGATACTTTCTTCTTGTTGATTATTTTGAGCAGATGAACAGTCGTTTCATCTGGGAACTTGTATATGACTGAATCGCAATTGTATACAGATAAATAGGTGTCCCCAGAGACCTCTTTTGTAGGCGCTTCTTTTCTAACACAGGCCATTAGTCCGAAAAGACAAAATGTAAGACATAAATAGATTTTTTTATTTCCCATAGTCTATAAATTATATATTCATTTAACATGAAATCCTCTTTTGTGAAAATGTTTTAGATTTTCGCCGAAGAATTAATATTCATAAAAGTTAATATGCAAAACCATCAACAACCTCTCCACAATTATTTACAGCAATGATACAAGATTTGAATTCGTTAAATGCAAATAACGAATCGCGAGGGATGTCAATAAATAGATCATCTGTTGCATGAATTACAGGATAGTACTTCCCATGTAAGTTCAAGAAAGTGCCTGTCTTATTAAGCAATATTGTATCACGTTTAAAATAAATATATTTATCATCATATGGAAAGGAAAATGAATATCTATTTCCCTTAAAATTGCATACAAGGCTACAAAAAGAGACTTTTTTACCTTCAATCATTTTAAGTATAAGATCTGTGGTCTTATCAGGAAGCTTATAAATTATTGAATCACAATTTGATATGGCAACATTGACATTTTTTGTGCTGTTTTCAATGAGGGTCTCATTTTTAACACAAGACATTAGTCCACAAAGACATAATGCAAGATATATATTAATCATTTTATTTTCCATAATTTTGCAATGAGTGTTTTAATAAGTTGAATTTATTGTTTTGCAAGTTTCTCCTATTTGTCAAGTTATTAACGCTATAGTCTATTCCTTTAGGACTAAAATAATCCACGTTATATTTGGATACAGTATAATTAGCTCCTTGCCATTTATTAGCCCGTCGTCCATCGCCATCTTTTTCATACTGCAAACTAAAATTGTAAGAGTCTGTAATGGGGAGACCAGTATCCGCTGCTATTTTTCCTAAATAAGTATGTTCAGTTGGATGTGTATGAACATTACCCAACACTATACCACCCTTGTACTTATCACCAGCCTTCTGCGGAAAATAACCGCCGCTTTCTGGAGTAGCATTGGGAAGATCTAATCTTTCAAAAGTAATTTTGGCTTCTTTAAAATTAAATACAAGAAGCCCAGCCGTCTCATTACCACTTGTCATCGAATCCTTCCACAAATCAGCAAATAGCTCTCCTCCACCGCTTGTGTCAATTATCTTGCTATATTTATCCAAGTCTTTGAGTAACGCCAAGGATGTTTCCGTCCTATCAAAAAGAGTTGTTCTATACATCTTAAAAAGAAAGTTTAGGTCAGCATTTGATAAAGTTCTAAGTTCGTTGGTTGTTCTATTATCTGTATAAATGAGTTCACCATTTTCATTATAGTAATCATCCATTCCAGTAGGGTCAATTCGGTTTATTGGATTGTTCTTACAATATACATATGGACTCCACGAATAATATTTCTCCATCATAGGGTCTGGTGTAGTAAATCCAGGTACATCAGAAGTCTTTTGCCTCGCCTCATAATCATACAAGTTCAGCCCCCGATCACTATCCAGTGCCTTACCATTATACTTGTAAGGCTGCTTGTTCGGCTCTAAACCATCTGCAAATGCCATCCCGAAAGGATAGTATTGCGTACTTTGCACTATGTTACCATTCTGATCTGCCACGACACGATTACTACCTAAATGATCTCTGATGTAAAAATAATAAATTCCATTCTCATAATAACCATTATCTACCAGAATTCTCTTTAAGTTGCCATTCTCATAGATCATATTACCCACATAGTCTGTTGTAAAGCTTCCTTTGCTCACACTCAGTTTCTTTCCTCCGGCTGTGTATACATACTTGTTTGCCGCCTGCCCCAGCGGATTGCTGATGGAAAGCGACATGGGTAGGTTCAACAAGCTGTACTTGATTTCTGTGATTCCTTTATTCTTATCAGACTTCATGTTCCCATTCGTGTCATATGTATATTCCACTGGAGCAGCCGATCCATACTTGTGAAAGTCTGCCGAAGAGGAAAGAGAAGGAACCACACCGGAATCATTCACCCTCACCAGCTGGTTGCCCGAGTAGCTCATTGTGAGACTGTCCACTACCCCGTAGGTGGTTGTGTTGATATTTCCATAACGGCGTAGATGTGTGATACTTCCCTGCTTGTCATACGCATACGAAGTATTGTAATTCCCATCACCGTTGTAAGTAGCGGAAAGCAAACGGGAAAGTTCGTCATAAGCGAAGGTGTACTTTCTGGTTTTGTTGGCCTGCGTCCACTGTTGCGTGTTGATGTTACCCGAATAACTGTATGTCAGCCCTTCGGTAAAGAGAGGGTTGGTTATGGTGTTGATCCACGAACGCACATTGTACTTGTAAGTACTGGCTAAGTTGGTTTTGCCATTCGAACCGGAACTTGCAAGTCGTCCCAACTCGTCGTAGGCATTCTCCGCAAGTACTATCTGCGGTTTTGCTGAAGCACCCACAGTCAGTTGATGGGTAGTTTTCTTCAGACGGCCCGCATGGTCGTACGTATACACATAATTCTCTGTTTGTGTGTCCTTGGCAGGAATTGTATGGACGTGTTTCCTTTTCAGAGGCTTGCCTACAAAGTCATACAAAACGTGCTCCTTTTCATCTCCTCCCAGGTGGTTGGAGGAGATGGACTGTATCATCCGTTTACGGTTGTCATAGTACATTACCGTTGCCAGGTAAGAGGAAGTGACCGGATCCTCCAATTTGGCAACCAATGCACCTGTCAGTAGTGTTTTGGTTGCCGTGCTGCGATTGCCAAATCCGCTTTCCACTGTAAAAGAGAATTTCTCTTTATTGAACCCGGTTGCGGCACTTTGGTCCAGAAAGCTATAATCGTCATAATAATTCACGTTCAAGACAGTAGTGTTGACAAGAAAATCATCGGGTAGCGAATACCCTTTGTACTTTGTTGCCGTACCATCTCTTTCCACTGTCACTACTTTGGCAAGCGGTATCACGGCAAATGCATCGAATGTATTCTTACAGATGCCGCTTACGCAGGCGCGGTCGAAAGCATCCGGGAGGGTAAACATCCATTCTCCTTTCAGCCGTTGCTCTCCGTTCTGGGAGAAGATAAGCCGGTCGGCTTTGTCATATACATAGTACGTCCAGCTACATCCGGGAAGCTTTTTGGCTATGCAACGGTTTCGTTTGTCGTGCTTGTACAAATAGGCATACTGATGGAGTGTTTCTTTTATTTTCGTCGTATCGTTCTCTGTTTTCAGTATGTCCGATGCTGCCGGAGGAAGTACGGCTACCAACTTGTTGTAGTTGTCGTATATATAATAGGTGTCATAGAGGGATTTGGATGTGCCCTCGCGTACGATATGACGGTTCAGGATCACACGGTCGAGTTTGTCTTTGAACTCTAACGCGGTATTTCCATCCTCGTCTTTTACCCAGTTGGCAAAGAGCTCACCGGAGTCATAATTCTTTATTCGTTTTACGGTAAGGCGCATATCGCTGGTCGCTGTGGCTGCTGTGTAGTAAACACAGTTCAATGTGTCAACCCCCTCTTTATTGCTCATGTAGGCTGTCCTCACACTATGATTGGAGTTATGCCAGCTCTCTCCGGGACCATACTGCTCCAGTATTCGGTTTAACGGAGAGTTCTCATAAACAGGTTTGGAGTATGCATACGCATTATCTGTCAGATAAAGATCTGACGATAGTGTTTTGAACGTAGTCAAAGGAACAAAAGCTCCTGTTTTGCTTGTGGCAACTTTGGGCAGCCAGGCATTGGATTCCCGGCCATACGCATCATACTCCTGATAGGCGACCAAGTCAAACCCTTGAGGGCTGGCCTTTCTCTGAACAGTCTCAATAGGGCGTCCCAGACCGTCGAAGTACTGAACGACATCCATGAATTGGGTACCTGTATCATCGGTCATGGTACGGGTGTAGATGTAATTCTGGGTTTTAGTACCCTCCATGGGGTCGGCGCCATCGCCTTTAATAGATATAGTGATATAATCGTCTTCGTCGAGGGTTTCGGAAATAATATAATAAACACCTGGCTCCAGATAGGTACGTAAATAGGCCTGATCGGGATTAGAACAGGGCTCAGGAGCGGGTAAAGGGGTATAATTCACCGGATGAAGATCTACATCCCAGAGATAAATAGCTGTGCGCTGAGCATCAGAGCTACAGTGGGAAATAGTAACAATCATGGGGATAGCGAGTTCCATCCGGTAAGTGATATCACCGGAACTCTCGCCTGTTTGGTTACACCACCATTCGGTATGTTCGGTTTCCGAATACTCAAAAGACTGGCGGGTAGGATTATTTAGATCCATAAAAGATTCCGGCACAGGATGGTCGCCCTCAATGGATATACTAATTCTTCCATTTTCAGTAAACCCTTCTGCAATCACATAATAAGTGCCCGGTTCCAGAATCATCCAAAGATATGCTTGTTGCTTATTGTCTGGGCAAACCATGTTATAACCGGAAGATAGCAATTGCTGTGAAGAGCTTAATAAATAAAGACAGGTACCACCGGATATTTCTGATCCGCAGAGAGAGACGCTGATGGCCATAGGGCGGTTAATAGTGAATTTATACCCTATTTCATTCGTGCTATGCCCATAGTTGTTATTATGGCTAACAGTGTTTTGTGTATCGACATATGTGAAAAGATCATTGTAACTCCCTATATTATTGTATACTAGAGGCATCTCATTGAATGCATGAATGTTGATTGTGATATTACCATATTCATAATTATATCCCCGTACAGCAATATAATAAATACCTGCATCCAGTTCTTTTTCCAAGGATGCCAGAGTATAAACTCCACATTCATTATTGGAATCGTCATTCTCATCTATCTTGCGTTTGTACATATCATAAAGGAAAATATAAGTATCTGAAAGATGGGAACCACAGGTTGTAAATTCGACACGCATAGGTCGTGTGATTGTAAACGAAACACATGCATAGGCATCCTGATAGTTACGAGTGTCAAAATTCCTTGTGAAACTAAATGAAGAAGAATAACTGCCAGCAGGAAATGGGTTGTCCAAATCCTGAGCCTTTGCACTGGCTGCAACAATACATAATATAAGTAAAAACATATGTGGTTTCATAGGCTTTTATTGGTTTCTATAATAGTGATTATACTGTTCAAGAACCTTCTTCTCCCTGCCTTCCATTATATATATTTCTTTCAGGCGACCGAAGGAACCATATACATAATGGGTGGTAGTACCGCTAGGATCTGTCTCAGTCAGCCTTCCTACAAGTGGCTGGTAGGTATATGTTGCAATCATTGCCATTGGTAAGGCTGTACGAAGATTGTTGATTTTCAGAAGATCAGAGGGATTGGGCATTGTGGTATCAGCAAGTTCCTTTACATAATTCTCTCCTCCAAGGGCATCACAAACCTGTACATACGTGGCATTGCGTATTGCGGCAACAGGGTATTGATGATTGTAAGACCAAAGATAAACTACGTGCACTGCATCATCCTTTGACGCATACATCGGTTTTCCTTGAGAAGAATAGTTGTGATAAACGATCTGAGGTATGGGGGTATACCCGTCTTTTGCATAGGTAATATTTAAAGGATAGAAAGAAGTGCCCCATTTGCTATAATTGGTAACAGTGGTTTGATAGGCATTGCCATTCCGTGTTTCTTTTTCAACTACTGGAGATAATATATTCTTACTAACCATTTCCTCATACACATCCTCAATGAAATTACTACAATTAAATGGATATTTGTACTTTGTAGTTATAATGTTACCATCACTGTTGGTCGTTTTCTCTTCAGAAAGCAAAAAATAGGTGGAGTCATATTTAAATTCTTTTGTAATAGTGCTGGTTGGACTGCCATCATAATAAGTCGTTTCTACCTCCCTGACAAGTCTATCGGTGCCAATGGAATACTCCTGATTTTTGTAGGCAAAAGTCCGGTTTACACAGTCTGGGTATATCATGTCCAACTCAGATTGGGCACTAGAGCCATATCCGGATTGTATGAATGCATTGTGGTGCCGGTAACGGAATACGGGCATGTCATACATCCTTCTTTTTCTATATGGAGTATATGTGTATGTGTGTTCTTTGACTTTCTGGGAACCTCTATATATTGTTTTTGCAGCCAGATTGTTGCCTTGCCAGAAATCCGTAGGGCTTACGTAACCATGTTTATAAGCATTATTACCATAGCCTATGAAATCGGAATAACCATCTATGGAATTGAAATAGCTAAAATAAGATGTCTGTATGTTATAGTTATATACTATCTTTCCATGGCTTATTCCCTGCTCGCTTTCTATATATTCAGTTACAGTAGGGTAACACACAATGTTTGAATGAAACTCGGTATATTGATTTGGAAATGTATTAAGA
Source organism: Bacteroides sp. (assembly GCA_031554635.1). Classification (GTDB taxonomy): domain Bacteria; phylum Bacteroidota; class Bacteroidia; order Bacteroidales; family Bacteroidaceae; genus Bacteroides. Next base: position 40,909 of record JAVBVD010000004.1, on the reverse strand, counting down.
TATGTATGTTGTATATATCTTCCATAGCCCACGTCGTGTAGATGCAAAGAATTGTCTTTAAGCATATACCATTCTATCTCGTTTTCTATATATAAGTTACTTTCTCTTGAACGTAAATACTCAGGAGCATATCCCTCGTACGCAAAGCGTCTGATTTCATCAGTTCCATCTTCCTGTGTATTTACGATTCGTTCAATGCTCAAACCTCCGCAAAGTGAAGACCCTTCCAAATTACCCTTATAATGAAACTGTGTTGCCCCTCCAGTAGGATAACGAATAGACTTGAGCATTCCTATTTTCATACCTTCTACATCAGACTGTTTATATCCGCAGTTTTCTGCTTTAATTGCTCTGGTGGTGTACTTGGAATTGCCACTGTCATCAGAATATATAACCCCTATATTATTATCAGACAAAAACCATCCGCCATTTCTTGAATAATACCCCCACCAATCCGAATTTGCGGATAAATCACCACAAGCGGGTGTCGATCCATAGTCATAATAATCAAAAACATATTTCGCACTATTGTTTAGGTTCGTAATATCAACAAACTCAACTCTATCTAGAAGATTTAACTTACCACTCAAATTCTTTTTTAAATGGAAAAGTACTTTCTTTATCAGGTTGTTCAGCTTGTCTCTCACAATCATTTCGCAAATATAAGGTTGTTGAGCAGAGTCGTTAAAAATGAAGTCAATCTGTCCTATTTTACTCTTCCCTCCTTTAAATTGTATAGAGCTAATTGCATACGGGCTATAATCAACCTTATCCCTATCATCTCTCTGTTTAAAATAATTTTCAGTGAGCAGTTCGCCAAGAACTTCATATAGTACTGTTTTAAAACCCGAGTAATTTTGAAATGCGCTATTATCATGTAGATCTCTTGATATGATTAATGTTTTATTCCAGGAATCGGTTCTTAATGTTGGCTTCTTGTAATCGATTTGTATCGTATCCTGTTTGTTGGCAGATATGATAGTTGACAAGTGCCAGGTAGTATAGAATCCATCCTCATTCGCATCGGCATATCTGATTTTTGTTTTATCAGAAAGAGTTCTGAGCTCTCCAAACCGATAGGTGGTTCCGTCATCGTCTATTATGGATATATCTGTATATTTAGGTGTTCCGCTCACATAAATATTCAAAGGTTCGTATGGCATAGAATATCCGGTGGTGCCATCTAAAATGAATTTACCACTTTTGCCGGATGGTAAACAATAAGAGAAAACGTCATGTTCAGTATCTCTGTATAAGCCTGTAAACCTTGAGTTATATTTTCCCCCCGCTTTGTATAAAGTACTTGTCGTACCAAACAGTGTATTGAAATCGGGTCGGTAGTCAGGATTGTTCACTTGCGAATTGAATGGATAATATTCGTCGGGATATCCCTTGATAATACGACTCACATGTCCGCCTCCTGCAAGTGCCCAGCGTATCCCGAATAAGCCTTCGCGTTCGTCGGCACGCAATCCGGAAGCGTGAAACTTCAATTGCAGCGGCATACTCAAATTTGATGTTTGGATAGTGTACAGTGGAATTGAAATGTCCACCAGACCATTAGATAAGTCGACCGGATAGTCTCCGAATCGATTCATTAAGGCAACTTGAGGCGAAATGCCTTGTTTGAAATAATCTACTGTTTGCCCCATTGTGTTGAGGCAGAGTAGGATAGCGATTCCTAGAATAATTTTAGACTTCATAGTATTGTATTTTAATGTTTTATCTTGACTCTGATGCAGGTTTACGAAATTAGTAATATTTTACTAATTTCACGACGAAAACATTAAGAATTATAATACTTATGTTGTAAAACATTATTCCACTAGGCTTGCTCCTGGGATAAGAAAAGTGTTAGTTAGTTGTCTATTCCTATTGGAAACATCGGGTTAATAAGGGAAATCTATTTCTTGTGAGGTTTTTCCCTCACCGATGAAGCATAGATGCCGAAGAGACACAACACAAAGCAAATGATAAACGTAATACGCATACTGCTCACCAACTCGGCATGTACCTCGGACGATATCTGTGCATGGCCGATCATCAGCGACATGGCCATGATGGCGATACCCATGCTGAACGATTGTCCGGTGAGGCGCATCGTTCCCAGCGTAGCCGAAGCCAGTCCATAATCCTTCTTGTCTACCGAGCTCATCACAATGTTGGTATTGGGCGAGGAGAATATACCGAATCCGAAGCCCAGCAGTATCTGCATGAATCCGATGAAGTAAAGACTGGTGGTTTCGCTGATGAAACATAGCCCGACGAGCCCCACGGCGATGACCGACATACCGGAAGTAGCCAGAAACGTAGCCGACATGCGGTCGGACAGCTTTCCGGAACGGAGCGAAACGACGGCTTGTACCACGGATTGAATAATCAGGATCAGTCCGGCATCACGGGGAGAGAGACCGCGTACGTATTGCAGGTACAGACTCAGCATGAACGAAATAGCCATGGTGGCCGAGTAGTTGATCAGCGCCGCTAGTGACGAGAGTTTGAATACCCGGTTCTCCAGGAACAACCGGATGTTGAATACCGGAAATGTCTGTCGTTTCTCGTACCAGGAGAAGATAAACAGAATGATGATACCTGCTACTGCCAATGCGAAACCATTTACATGTGGTAGCAGAGAGAAGGAGTAAATCAGTGCCGAGAGTCCGGTGGCGAAGAGGATGGAACCTATCACATCGAATCGGCTGGGGGTGCTTTCCTTCCAGTCTTCTTTAATATACAGGCATCCGCCTACGGCTACCAGAAAACTCATGAAAGCTGATACGAAGAAGATGCTGTGCCAGCCGAAGTACTGTGTCAGTAGTCCGCCAAGGAAAGGTCCGGCAGCCAGCGAGAAGTACACGGTGGCCGTCATGATTCCTAGTGCGAAACCACGTTTCTGTGGTGGAACGGACGAGGTGAGGATGGCAGTATTGGTTCCGAAAACCATCGCACTGCCCAGCCCGGCCAGGAAGCGGTAGGTGATGAGGCTTACGCCAGTGGTAGCCAGTCCACTCAGTACAGAGAAGAGTGTTAGTATCAATACTCCGGCAACAAACACTTTTCGTCGTCCTATCATATCGGCCATGCGGGCACATGGTATCTGCAAAATGGCTGTGGACAACATGTACGAGGTAGGAATCCATCCCGACATCACGGCGCTGAGCGATAACTCTTCGTTGATATACGGCAATGCCAGATTCAGCGCCGAGCCCATAAATGGTATCAACGACGAAGCTAGGCAGACGACAAATAACAGGGAACGGTAACCGGAGGGGGATTGGGACATGACTAAGAGATGGAAATTAAGAATTAAGAGTTAAGAATTAAAGATTAAGAGCCAGAATCATCCTTCTTCCAACCAGCCTTTGCCTTGACGTACGATTTCGGGTTCACCGCTTGTACAATCCACCACGGTAGAAAGCTCCACGCCGCCGATGCCGGCATCGATCACAATATCTACCAACTCGCCTAACTTCTCGTCGATCAGTTCCGGGTCGGTCATGTATTCGGTATCTTCGCCTTCGTCGAGAGGCAGGGTGGTAGTCATGACCGGTGCATTGAGCAGCCGGGCGATTTCGCGGATGATATCATTGTCGGGCATACGGATACCCACTTCCTTGCGGTTGCGGAATATCTTCGGTAGCCGGTTGCTGCCTGCCAGGATGAAAGTAAACGGACCGGGCATGTTGCGCTTCATCAATTTGAAGATGTTGTTTTCTACCTTGGCGTATTCGCTGATGGTGCTCAGGTCGTAGCAGATGATGGACAGGTTGTTCTTCCGCGGGTCGATGTTCTTGATGCGGCAGATACGTTCGATGGCACGCTCCTTCAAGCCATGGCAGCCGATGGCATACGTCGTGTCTGTGGGGTAGATGATGAGTCCGCCGTCGTTCAGAGTGTCTACGATTTGTTGCAGAACCTCCGGATCATTGTTCTTGGTGTATAGTTTCAGGAGCATGGTGGCATTTGCAATTTACCATTTATAGTCTACCATTTACGGTTTACAACTCTTGCAATTCAAAAAGTTTCCCATACGGAACTTCGTAAGAACAACAATTGTAAACTGTAAATGGTAGATTGTAAATGAAATTATTTTATTTTCTTTTTCAGGAAGTCCAAAGCCTTCTCGGTAGCTTTCTCAGTCACCTTCTTGGTCAGTGAATCCTTGTTGGCTGTAACGGTGGAGTCCAGGCCGAGTTTCTTGGCAACCTCGCTAGCTGCTTTTGCGGCTACTGCTGCGGCTGCCTGACTGGCCATGCTCTTCGTGTCGAGGCTAACCTTGGGTGAGGTGAACGAACCACCGATCTTCAGGTCGACGGTGCTCAGTTGAGAGAGGCTGCCGGCCGAAGCAGGAAGCTTCACTTTACCCGAGTAGTCGATGGTCTGATCCAATCCCGTAGTACCGGAGAGGTTCATCGAGTAGTCGCCCAGGTTGATGTCAAACGGTTTGGTACCTACACGTCCGTCCTTGATGGTAAAGTCGATCGACATGTCTTTCACCTTCATATCCTTCAGGTCGGGTTTGTTCACGGCTGTGGCTATCTGGTCGATCACCTTTACGCCGCTCAGACTGAGATCCTTGGTGGAGAGTGTACCGGCACCCTGTAACGTTTCCAATACCGGGCTCATTGTTTCGTCCAGCTGCGTCTGTATATTCATGTTGCCCGAGAAGTTTCCTTTCAGGTTCTCGAAGATGGGAGCCATCTTCTGTATCATATCCAGATCCTTGTATGCCTGTGCAAAAACGATGTTGTTCAATTTAAAGCCTGCATCCATCACCGGTTTGGCGGCGTCGGCCGAGGAGTAGTAACCGTTCATCACGACCGATCCGCCCATGGTGTTCATGGAGAGGTTCTTCATGTCTACTTTGGCATCCTTCACAATGAGCTTACCGTTCATGTTGGTGAATGCCATCTTGTCGAACAATACTTCTTTCATATTAGCATCCATCTGGAAGTCGATGTTCTTGGGTACCTCGATAATTCCCATCGCTGTATCGTTGGCGGTAGTAGCCACTGCCGCACTATCCGTAGCGGCACCCGTCATAAAGTCGTTCAGGTTGAAGTGGTTCGAGCGGATGTTGAGCGTACCTTTCAGCGTGGTGCCTTTCAGCGCATAACCCATGTAGTTCTCGAACTTGCTATCGGCAGTGATATCGTTCTGACCGATGTTCACCGTTGTTTCGCTCAGTTGCAGGAACTTCGGAGTGAAGGTCAGGAGCGATTTCTTGATATCCACGTCGGGCATATCCTTCATCTTCAACTTCATGTTGGTAAGACCTACCGTACCGGCAGCCTGTACCTTGTCATACTGTTCCTTGTCTATGTACGACATGCGTCCGGCTACGTTCATATCGGCATTGATGGTGCCGTTCAGCTCCATGTCTTCCAGCGGATATACCTGTTTCACCATGCCAAGGTTCAGCACCCCTTTGGCTTCGGCTTTGAAGTCAGGATCGCTGATCGGAGTTTTTACTTCGGCCGTCAGGCTAAACGGATTGCCTGCCAGGCGGAAGTTGAACGGGTTGATGTACACCTCCGTAAGGTCGAGGCTTCCGCCCGGGTTCTTCACATCGGCAGTGATGTTGATCTGGTCTACTCCGGCGGGGAGCGACGGATATTGGAACATGGCGTTCTTCACGTTCAGCGCCAGGTCGAATTGCGGTACGATGCTATCGCCTATAAGTACACCCTTAGCGAAGGCATTGAGCGTAGCCGTTCCGTCCGTTTTCAGGCCGTCGAACTCTTTGGCGTAGATAGCAGGTACAAGCGAAAGTACTTCCTTGAATCCCACTTCGTTGGTATTGAGTTTCAGGTCCATGTCGATGGCGGGATCCTGTAGGGCTACCCAACCGTCGATACTTGCCTTAATGGCATTCAGACGGAACTCGTTGTCTTTCAGTGTGAATTTATTGTTGGCCAGGTCGGCATCTACATCCATCTTGGCGGCGATGTTGGCTTTTGAGAGGAAGGGAATGTTACCCATCTTATAGGTCAGCGCTTCGATTGCTGCGTCCAGCTTCACGGTAGTACGGTCGCTACCGAAATCACCCGAGCAGGTGGCATTGAAATTTTGGATATCGGTATACATATCGCCCTGCCGGTCGTCGTAGATCACATTCAAATTAGTGACAGTGAGCTGCTCCATTTTGATGTTGAAGGGCGAAGCTGCAGTCGTATCTGCTTGCGCTACGGCGGTGCTGTCGGTCTTCATCACGTCCCAGTTGGCCCGTCCGTCGGGCAGGACGATGGCATGTACGCTGGTATTAGCAATGATGACTTTGGATATTTCGTACCCGCTGTCGCCGAGGAGCGAGAGGAGGTTGACGGCGGCGGTGACTTCACCGGCCTGCACGAGTGTGTCGTTTTCGAACTCGCCTACGCCCTTGAGCCAGAAGTCGTGCAGACTAACGGATGCTTTGGGGAAGTGGCGGAACAAACTGATGTCAAGGCTTCGAAAGTCGAACTGAGCGTTGAGCATTTTGTTGCCCTCGGCTTTCACAATTTTTTCTATCTTTCCCTGGAAGGCGAAAGGTAGAATGAACATTATCAGCAAAAGTACTGCTAATGTAATACCTGTAATTTTCAATGCTTTCTTCATAACTTTCCTAATATAATATAGTTGTGGGAACAAAACTACTAAAAAAACGCGTAGATGGTTTTTTTATAAAGAATATTTAAATTTACGATGCCATACAGGCCCCCAAAAAAGATAAAACAAACCCCCACGAGCGAAGCGATGTGGCGAGAAAAAGATCGGCCTCATTTTCGTAGCGTTAAGCGTAGCCTGTGTGAAAAACGAGTAAAGGAGCGATTGTTTGAGCGGAACGTAGTGAAGCGAGTTGGAGCTCCGATCGTTTTTTTACACAGGCGGAGTAGCGTAGAAAATGCAGCCTTGATTTTTTTTCTTTGCTTCTTTCTTTTTTGTATCAAGACAAAAAAGAAAGAAGAAGACACAGTAAGATCACTTTTTCTTTTTCTTCTTCAATTCCTTAGCGATGCGCCATTGCAATGCCGCTTCATTCTCTTTTCCCGCCTGCATCAACGCATCGCCGAACAGCTCGTGTGCACCGGCATGGCCGGATTTCAAGGTAGTAGCTTTGTCGAGATCGGCCAATGCACCTTCAACGTTTTGAGTTTTCAGGCGAAGCTTGCCACGGTTGTACACGGCCTTAAAGTCGGAAGGCTGTAAGCGTACGGCTATATTGAAGCAGTTCTCAGCCTCGAAGAATTTCTCCATATCGAACAAGGTGACGCCTTTGCGTACCCAGGCATCCACGTATTCGGGGTAGAGTTCGAGCGCTTTATTGTAGTTAGCCAAGGCAGAACGTTCGTCGTGGGCTTGCATGATGCATTCGTTGCCCATCTGCAAATATTCGCGGGCATATTTATGCAGACGTTCCTGTTGAGCGCGCATTTCCTCTTTCATCGCTTTATTTTGCTCTTTCAACGTGTTTACCACATTGAGCTTGCGACGGATGAAGCGACGTGCTATGGGCTTCTCGATGTCGTACCGGGAATGGATGGCGAGGAAGAACTGTTCGAGACACTCCTCCATGTTGCCTTTGTCGAAAGCACGGACGGCTGCTACGTACTGCATATCGGCCTGTGCCTGTTTCAAGGCTTTGTCGATGGCCATGCGATTGTTGAACCGTGCGGAGAAGCCGACGATTTCCGGACGGACAAACACATCCGAGCGGTTGATGGGTTTCTTCAGTTGGATGCCTTCGAGCGACGTGCAACGGCTGAGTGCCACGTAGGTCTGTCCGCCGGCAAACACCCCGCCGGTGAAGTCGATCACCACCCGGCTGAAAGTCAGCCCCTGGCTTTTGTGTACGGTAATGGCCCATGCCAGGCGGATGGGGTATTGGGTAAAGGTGCCGAGCACCTCTTCTTCGATCTCTTTCTTCTCCTCGTTGTACCGGTAGCGGATGTTCCGCCAACTGTCCAGCTTCACGTCGCATTCCTTGCCGGTATCGGTTACCACGTAGATGGTGCCCTCCTCGTCGATACCGCTCACGGTGCCGATGGTGCCGTTCACCCAACGGCGGTCGTAATCGTTCTTGATGAAGATGATCTGCGCGCCGACTTTCAGTACCAGTTCCTTGGAGGTGGGCAGACTGCTTTCGGGGAAATCGCCTTCGATGGTTCCCTCGAACGTCTCCGGTTCGCCGGGCAGTTCGGCCAGTTTCTTGTCGTTGATGTAGTCCACATTGTCGCGACGGGTGGCGAGGGTGATGTACATATCCTCTTCCGACTCTTCGATGGACGTGCCGTAGCGGGTGTTGAGCAATTGCAGGTCGGCCGCGGCGGCGGTGTTGTTGCGGATGTTATCCAGCACACGGATGAATACGCTGTCCGTTTGCCGGTATACCTTTTGCAGTTCGATGGATACGAGGTCGATCTCCTGGAACACCCGGGCGGAGAAGAAGTACGGAGTAGGGTAGAAGCGATTCAGAATCTCCCGCTCATCGTTCTTAACCACCGGCTCCAACTGGAATACATCGCCCACCAACAGAATCTGTTTACCACCGAACGGTTCCCGCAGGTTGCGCGAGTACACCCGCAGGATGCGGTCGACGGCATCGATGATGTCGGCACGCACCATTGATATCTCGTCGATGATGACCAGTTCGATCTGCTCCAGCAGCTTGCGGTGCGGCTTGGTATATTTGAAGAACTCGTGGATGCGGTTGCGTTGCAGACTCAGGTTGGGATCGTCGGGTGGAAGCGGGTGGAAGGGCAGCTTGAAAAAGCTGTGCAACGTGCTGCCCCCGGCATTGATGGCGGCAATACCCGTCGGTGCGAGTACCACATGTTTTTTCTTGGTATGCTCGCACACGTAGCGCAGGAAGGTAGATTTACCCGTTCCGGCCTTCCCGGTAAGGAATACCGACTGGCGGGTGTATTGAATCAGGTTCAATGCATCCTGAAACTCGGGATTGTTGGTATCGACGGTTGCCAATGAGATTTACGATTTACGATTAGACAATTTAATTCGTCAAATAATTCCAAGATGCATGAGTGCCTTCTGAATGCCATCTTCGTCGACCGAAGCAGTGACATAGTCGGCCGCCTGCTTCACGTCGTCGTTGGCATTGCCCATCGCCACACCCACGGCGGCACTGCGTAGCATGGTGACGTCGTTCCCGCCATCGCCGAAAGCCATCGTCTCATCGGCGCCGATGCCGAAGTAACGGATCATCTCCTCGATGCCTTTGCTCTTGGTATTTCCTTTTGCCGTGATGTCGGTAAACGCGTGATACCAGCGACCCGATTCGCAGTCGGGCATGCGGGCCATCAGTTCTGCTTCTTCCCCGGCATTGATAAACGGAGTCATCTGGAAGATGGGTTGGCTGGTCGCTTCTTCGATGCTCTTCTCGTACAGGTTGTCTACCCGCAGGAAGCGGCGGAAGATCTCCTCCACCTGCTCGTCGTCCTGGCAGACGGCCACCGTATGCTCGGCCACGAAGATGCACGGGAAACCTTTCGCCCGGCAGGCCACGGCCATGGTTTGTACCGATTGCGGCGAGATGGCGCTTTTGTAAATCACCTCGTCGCCTACGGTGCAGTAGCCGCCATTCATAGTCACGTATCCGTCTATCAGTCCGCGGTCGGTCAGTGCTGTGAGGTTGTTGATGATCGCTTTGGGGCGTCCGGTGGCAATAAATATCTTGATTCCTTTCGCACGGGCGGCTGCAATGGCTTCGATGGTAGATGCCGGGATGGCGTGTGTTTCGAAGCTGACCAGTGTGCCGTCGATGTCGAAAAACAGAGCTTTTATCATTTTCGTATTGTCTGGGTTTGATATGCCGGCAAAAATACGAAAAAGAAACGAGGCCCGGACGCTCCTTCTACCATATTTGTGGTATTTTTCCGGCGAGTTGTTAAAATATCGTTGGTAATATTCGTTTTCCACCGGATGCTTTGATACCTTTGTCCTACTAATATTGCAAACGATACTAAATATGAAATACGATTTTGATGAAATAATAGACCGCCGTGGTACGGACAGTGTAAAGTGGGACGCCGTGAGCGCCCGTTGGGGACGAAACGATTTGCTGCCGATGTGGGTAGCCGATATGGATTTCCGCACCCCGCCTTTTATCATGAATGCCCTGCGTAAGCGACTGGAGCATGAGGTGCTGGGCTATACGTTTGCCTGCGAAGAGTGGCATACGTCGATTATCAACTGGGTGAAGGAGCGTTACGGATGGACGGTACGGCAGGAGATGCTCACCTTCATGCCGGGCATTGTCCGCGGACTGGCCTTTGCCTTACAGTGCTTTACGCAGGCTGCCGACAAGGTGATGGTAATGTCGCCCGTGTATCATCCCTTCTTCCTCGTGAGCCGGCACATGGAGCGCGAGGTGGTGTACCATTCGCTGGAACTTCGTGACGGCCAGTATGCCATCGACTTCGACCGTTTCCGTACCGATGTGTCGGGCTGTAAGATATTGATACTTAGTAATCCGCATAATCCGGGCGGGCGGGTATGGACGAAAGAAGAACTTGCTGCCATCGCCGATATCTGTTACGAAAGCGGTACGTTGGTGATTTCCGATGAGATCCATGCCGACCTTACCCTGCCACCTTATCAGCATACCACCTTTGCGCTGGTATCCGAGCGGGCGCGACTGAATTCATTGGTCTTTATGTCGCCCAGCAAAGCGTTCAACATGCCGGGGGTAGCGAGTTCTTATTGCCTGGTCGAGAATCCGGAAATCAACCGCCGGTTCCAGACGTTTATGTCGGCAGGAGAGTTCAGCGAAGGACATTTGTTTGCTTACCTCACGGTGGCTGCCGCGTACAGCAACGGTACGGAATGGCTCGATCAGGCAGTAGCCTACATACAAGGAAATATCGACTTCACGGGCGAATACCTGCAACAATACATTCCTGCCATAAAAATGATCCGTCCGCAGGCATCGTACCTTATCTTCCTCGATTGCCGTGAATTGGGCTTACCGCACAAGGAGATCGTGCGGTTGTTCGAGGACAAAGCTCACCTGGCATTGAACGATGGAACGATCTTTGGGAAAGAAGGCGAAGGATTCATGCGGTTGAATGTGGCTTGTCCGCGTAGCGTGCTCCGGCAGGCGTTGAAACAGTTGGAGGAGGCTGTAAAAGCGCGAACAAATTGAGTTCGGAGAGTTGGCTGAATCATATAGATACAAGAGTTATCAACTTTTCATTATACACAGAAATTATCACCCTTTCATTGTAAATCATAGATAAAATGACTGATTTCGAAACGCAACTGCTACATACCCCATACGACAAAGACGATGCTTACGCTTCTCTTGCCATGCCTGTTTACCATACCGCCGCTTACGAGTTCGATACGGCCGAAGCGATGGAAGAAGCGTTCTGCGGTCGTTCCGCCGACCATGCTTATTCGCGCATCACCAATCCTACCGTACAATATTTTGAGAAACGCATCCGCAATGCTACCGGGGCGCTGAGTGTGACGGCACTGAACTCGGGCATGGCTGCGATCAGTAATACGTTTATAACCATCGCTCGTGCAGGATCCAATATAGTAACCTCCGTCCACCTGTTTGGCAACACGTATTCGTTCTTTAAGAATACGTTGGCGGCTTTCGGCGTGGAGGTACGTTTCTGCGACCTGACCTGTGCGGAGGATGTTCGCAAGCATATCGACGAACATACATGTGCTGTCTTTCTGGAAGTGATCACCAATCCGCAGTTGGAAATTGCCGACCTGAAAGTACTGGCCGGGATTACCTCGGAAGCCGGGGTGCCGTTAATTGCCGATACGACGGTGGTGCCTTTTCATGTGTTCCGTGCACGGAACTTTGGCGTGGACATTGAAATCGTTTCGAGTACGAAGTATATCTCCGGCGGAGCCACTAGTCTGGGAGGTTTAATTCTTGATTATGGTACTTTCGACTGGAGCCGTTCGCCGAAGTTGAACGAGCTGCACGGGCAGTTTGGCGTATCGACTTTCACTGCCAAACTGCGTAAGGAGATACATCGCAATCTGGGTGCATACATGACTCCCCAGGTGGCGTACATGCAGACGCTTGGACTGGAAACTCTTGAAGTTCGTTTTGCGCGTCAGGCAAGTACCTGTATGGAACTGGCTCACCGTTTGCAGCCGCTACCAGCCATCGAGCGTGTAAACTACACCGGGTTGGAAAGCAATTCCTTCCATGCGTTGAGCAGAAAACAATTCGGCGATCTGCCCGGAGCGATGCTGACTTTCGATCTGGCATCCCGTGAGGCTTGTTTCCGGTTTATGAATCGCCTGCAACTCATTCGTCGGGCTACTAATTTATTTGATAACAAGACATTGGCCATTCATCCGGCAAGTACGATATACGGGACATTCACCGAAGAACAGCGGCAAAGTATGGATGTCAGCCAGAAGACCATTCGGCTGTCTGTGGGCTTGGAGAGCGTAGAGGTACTGTTGGATGATATTACACAAGCTTTGTAAAGCTTGTTACGCACTTACGCACCTGTGCTCAAACCCTTTATTCATCGGACTTAGAAGCGCGTAGGAGGCAATTATTTCTCTTACGCACCTCTTACGCACTTTGAATGTTTCATTTATGGCATGTGGTTGACTGTAAGAACCTTACATTCCTTTGTTATCAAACCGGCATCTGTTCTTTACGCAGTATCTTTGCTTGGTTTTCGGATTTAAAAACCCCATCCTCCATCCGGGTGTACAGCCCTCCTGGATCCGGGTGTAGAGCGGTTGTACACCCGGATTCAGGAGGATTGTACACCCGGATGGAGCGAAGACTTTCCGACTATGATTTCATCCGGAACAAGGTGAGAAAACATTCGAACAAAGTAGGAAGTAAGAGGTTTCGTGCTTGGAAACTGCTGGTTTGATACTGTGTTATTTTATCGGCTGGGTTTCCGACTGATCGTCAACAGATTCCTCGGGTAATTTATCGGTTGGCTCGTGAGTTGATTCGTCAATCGGCTTGCCGGACGACTCGTCGGTAGATTTTGCTTCCTTTTCTCCTTCTTCTTTAGTTTCTATCTCTTCTTCCTCCTCTTCATCGGTGAAAACCTCCGGTCGCTGAGGTCCGTAGTTTATAAACGAAAAAGCACAAAGAGTTCCGGCTACTGCTCCGCTGAGATGTCCTTCCCAAGATACACCAGCCGGAGTAAACTGTGGAAACATATTCCAAACAAGACTGCCATACAGAAACGTAACCAGTAGTGAAATGGCGATCAAGGGAATGTACTTTCGTAACAAGCCGCTGAAGAAAAGGAAAAATGCCAGCCCGTAAATCACCCCGCTGGCTCCGATATGCCACCCCGGTTTACCGATGAAAAAAGTCAATGCACCGCATCCGATCCAAATGACCAGAAAGATGTACCAGGCAATGTCGCGGTAAAAATAAAATAAACACCAGGTTAGGAAAAAAAGTGGAATTGTATTAGCGAAAAGATGCTTGAAGTCGGCATGGATAAATGCATGTGTAAAGATTCCTGCAATTCCCCGAGTCTCCAACGGATAGATCCCCCATTGCGCAAAGTCCCAATCCATCCCGGTTTCCAATACCTTACTGATGTAAAGTGTAAAGAGCAGTAACAAGGGGATGGCCATGGCTGCCAGTATGCGTTGTATATCGGTTTTCATATGGAAATCGGTTTATTTCTGTACAATGCTACGAATAATTGTAGTAAAACAGAAAATAAAAGGACAATTTATTTTTGTTTATGTCTTTAATTCGTATTTTTGGGCAGAATACATTAAAAATGTATCATGAAATGCCCAATAATTAACCTTTTAAATAATGCACTGCTATGAGTTATTTACGATTTGACAAGACTCTCATGATCAACCTGGAGGAATCGCTTCCCAGAGAGATTCTCCGGACGAACAAAGCGGGAGCCTATCATTGTACAACGATTGTAGATTGTAACACACGAAAATATCACGGATTGTTGGTGATTCCTGTCCCCAACATTGACGATGAAAATCATGTGCTGCTCTCTTCTTTGGACGAAACGGTGATTCAGCATGGTGCGGAGTTCAACTTAGGGTTGCACAAATATCAAGGAAATCATTATAGCCCCAATGGGCATAAATACATCCGTGAGTTTGATTGTGAACATACCCCGGTGACGACGTACCGCGTGGGAGGCGTGATCCTGAAAAAGGAGAAGATCTTTGTACATCACGAGAACCGCATTTTGATCAGGTATACGCTCGTCGATGCCCATTCGGCAACGACACTCAGGTTCCGTCCGTTCCTTGCTTTCCGAAGTGTGCGCGAATATACGCACGAGAACGGACAGGCTCGCCGCGATTACCAGTTGGTAGACAATGGTATCAAGACTTGCATGTACGACGGTTACCCCGAACTGTTCATGCAGCTCAACAAGAAAAACGAGTTCCACTTCATGCCCGACTGGTATCGGGGTATTGAATACCCGAAAGAACAGGAACGTGGTTATGACTTCAATGAAGATCTTTACGTACCCGGCTATTTCGAGGTGGATATCAAGAAGGGCGAAAGCATCGTTTTCTCTGCCGGTGTGTCCGAAGTATCGCCCCGCATGCTTAAGAAAATCTTTGAGGACGAAGTACAGGACCGCACGCCGCGCGACAGCTTCTATAACTGTCTGAAAAATTCCGCGCATCAGTTTCACAACAAACAAGGCGATTGCCACTACATCCTGGCCGGTTATCCCTGGTTCAAATGCCGCGCCCGTGACATGTTTATCTCACTACCGGGATTGACTCTGGCGGTTGGCGAGAAAGATGAATTCGAAGATGTGATGCGTACGGCTGAGAAAGCAATCCGCAGTTTCATCAAAGATGAACCCTGCAACTGCAAGATCTACCAGATGGAAGATCCCGATGTGTTGCTCTGGGCGATATGGACGTTGCAACAATATGCCAAAGAGTGTACGCGTGAGGAGTGTCGCGAGAAATATGGTTCGTTGATCAAAGAGATCATGAGCTTTATCCGTCAGCGGAAACATAAGAATCTCTTCCTGCACGAGAACGGGTTGCTCTATACCAACGGAGTGGATAAGGCGGTGACCTGGATGAACTCTACGGCCAACGGCCGTCCGGTAATTCCGCGTACGGGTTATGTGGTTGAAGTCAACTCCTTGTGGTATAACGCTCTGCGGTTTACAGCCGATATGGTACGCGAAGCCGGAGATGCTTCACTGGCCGACGAGCTCGATGCACAGGCCGAGGCAACCGGAAAATCGTTCGTGGAAGTGTTCCGTAACGAATACGGTTATCTGCTTGATTATGTGGACGGCAACATGATGGACTGGAGCGTTCGCCCCAATATGATATTCACCATAGCATTCGATTACTCTCCGCTGGACAAGACGCAAAAGAAACAAGTGCTCGATATTGTCACCAAGGAACTGCTTACACCGAAGGGATTGCGTACACTGAGTCCCAAGAGCGGAGGATACAACCCCAACTACGTCGGTCCGCAAATTCAACGCGACTATGCGTACCATCAGGGAACGGTCTGGCCTTGGCTGATGGGATTCTACATCGAAGCTTACCTGCGTATCTATAAGATGAGCGGATTGTCGTTCGTCGAACGGCAACTCATCGGTTTCGAGGACGAAATGCACAATCACTGTATCGGTTCGCTGCCCGAATTGTTCGATGGTAACCCGCCGTTTACAGGTCGTGGAGCCGTGTCGTTTGCCATGAATGTGGCCGAGATTCTGCGAGTTCTGAAACTATTGTCTAAATATAATTTATAAGGAGGAGGAACGAAGATGAAAGTGTTAATGTTTGGATGGGAGTTCCCCCCGCATATTTTAGGTGGTTTAGGAACTGCCAGTTACGGTCTGACAAGAGGAATGTCACTGCAAGAGGATATGGAAATTACATTCTGTATTCCGAAACCTTGGGGTGATGAAGATCAGAGCTTTTTGAGAATTATCGGAATGAACAGCACCCCGGTGGTGTGGAAGGATGTGAATTGGGATTATGTAAAGAACCGGGTAGGAGGCTATATGGACCCGCAGCTTTACTACGATTTGCGCGACCATATCTATGCTGATTTTAATTATTTGAATACCAATGACCTGGGGTGCATCGAGTTTTCCGGGCGTTATCCGGAAAACCTGCACGAGGAGATCAATAACTACTCCATTGTAGCAGGAGTGATCGCACGTCAGCAGGAATTCGAGATTATCCACTCGCACGACTGGTTGACGTATCCTGCCGGCTTACACGCCAAGCAGGTGTCGGGCAAACCGCTCGTGATCCATGTGCATGCTACCGATTTCGACCGCAGCCGCGGCAATGTGAATCCTACGGTATACGCTATCGAGAAGAACGGAATGGACCATGCCGACCACATTATGTGTGTGAGTGAGTTGACTCGTCAAACGGTTATCCATAAGTACTTCCAGGATCCGCGTAAGGTTACGACAGTACATAATGCCGTAGAACCACTGTCGAAGGAAATTCAGGACATCGTGCCCAACAAGAATCCAAAGGAAAAGGTGGTAACCTTCCTGGGCCGTATCACCATGCAGAAAGGCCCGGAGTATTTCGTGGAAGCAGCAGCCATGGTATTGAACCGTGCGCGCAACGTTCGTTTCGTAATGGCAGGTAGCGGAGATATGATGAATCAGATGATTCGTCTGGCAGCCGACCGTGGCATTGCCGATCGTTTCCATTTCCCCGGATTCATGAAAGGCAATCAGGTATACGAGGTGTTGAAGGCGAGCGATGTGTACATCATGCCTTCGGTGTCCGAGCCTTTCGGTATTTCGCCGCTCGAAGCGATGCAATGCAGTGTGCCGACCATCATCTCCAAGCAATCGGGCTGTGCCGAGATTCTTACTAATTGCATAAAGACCGACTATTGGGACATTCATGCCATGGCCGATGCTATCTATGCCATCTGTACATACCCTGCTTTGTACGAGTATCTGCGCGATGAAGGCAAGAAGGAAGTGGACGAAATTAAATGGGAAAATGTAGGATATCTGGTACGCCGTATCTACGATGAGGTAATCAAAAGTTATAACAAATAAAAAACAATATAGATATGAGAACAATCTGTCTTTATTTTGAGATACATCAAATCATTCACTTGAAACGTTATCGTTTCTTCGATATCGGCGGTAACCATTATTATTACGATGACTATGCCAACGAAACAGGTATCAACGAGGTGGCCGAACGTTCGTACATCCCGGCGCTGAATGCGTTGATCGACATGGCAAAGAATTCCGGAGGTTCGTTCAAGGTGGCACTCTCTATTTCGGGAGTGGCATTGGAACAACTCGAAATCTATGCTCCGGCGGTAGTCGACCTGCTGCATCAGCTGAACGATACCGGATGTTGTGAATTCCTCTCAGAGCCTTATTCGCACGGTTTGTCGTCGTTGGCCAATGAAGATTGCTTCCGTGAGGAGGTGATGCGCCATGCCGATAAGATGAAGCAAATGTTTGGCAAGCAACCCAAAGTATTCCGTAACTCCAGTCTCATTTATTCGGACGAGATAGGATCGGTAGTGGCTTCGATGGGCTTCAAGGGAATGCTTACAGAAGGTGCCAGACACGTGTTGGGATGGAAGAGTCCGCACTATGTGTACCATTGCAATATGAATCCCAACTTGAAACTTCTGTTGAGAGATTTCAAACTATCGGACGATATCAGCTTGCGATTCTCGAACTCGGATTGGAGCGAATATCCGCTGTATGCCGACAAGTATATCGGTTGGATCAATGCGTTGCCACAGGAAGAACAGGTGATCAATATCTTCATGGAACTGAGCGCCCTGGGTATGGCTCAATCGCTTTCGTCCAATATCCTGGAATTCCTGAAAGCGCTGCCGGCTTGTGCCAAACAGAATGGTATTACTTTCTCTACTCCGACAGAAATCGTTACCAAACTGAAATCTGTTTCCCAGTTGGACGTTCCTTATCCACTTTCATGGGTAGACGAGGAGAGAGATACCAGCTGCTGGCTGGGTAATAACATGCAGCGGGAGGCGTTCAATAAATTGTACAGTGTAGCCGAACGGGTACATCTTTGCAACGATCGCCGTATCAAGCAAGACTGGGATTACCTGCAAGCAAGTAATAACTTCCGTTTTATGAATACCAAGAAAACGTTGATCTCTTTCAACCGTGGTATCTATGATTCGGCTTACGATGCATTTACCAACTACATGAATATTTTGGGCGACTTCATCAAGCGGGTGAATGCGCTCTATCCTGAAGATATCGACAATGAAGAACTGAATTCATTGCTTACTACCATTCGTAATCAGGGCGATGAGATTGCTACGCTGCGTAAGGAACTTGACAAAGCACAGGCGAAAGCTGCCAAAGCGCCGAAAGCCAAAGCCGTACCAGCCGTTGCTGCACCAGTTGCCAAGCCGGCCGAAAAGCCAAAGAAAGCTGCTGCCAAGAAAACGTCCAAGAAAGAAGCTTAACAAGTTACCAAAGGAATTCAAAACCTTTGTGTCAGCACACTGGTTTATCCTTATAAGAAAAGCCGCCGGAAACTTTGTTTCCGGCGGCTTTTCTTATAAGGGCATATGAAATAAAAAGCGGATATGCCATTCAGCATACCCGCCATAAGAGATATAAATTAACTTGAGAAAGTCAAAGTGTATTATCTACTATTTATTGAACGAAGTATATATAACTTCTACCTGCAACTTCTGTCCGCCGTTTTCAGGATCGCCCCCTTTCAACTTCGCGTATCCCGGTTGCAAATCATTCTGCACACTGATAATGTTCTGACTGGTTGAAGTGTCATAATTAACCAATACCGGAATGATTGCTACTTTGTCCCAGAGCGGGTTGGCAGCCAACCAGTCTTGTTCGTTCCAACTGCTTCCGGCTTCCACTTTGGCAGCTTTCTTCTCGGCCAGGCAAATCATGAAAAGACGTGTCAGGTTGCTGAAAGTGTACGTGTTGTTTCCGCCTGAGTTGTGCATGGAAAGATACGTTGTGAGGTTATCCGGCAACTTGTTGTCCTCGAAGAACTCTTCTTTATCTTTCTCGCGAATCAACAATACATAAGTGGGAGCACTAATGCTGTATTGATACTTGTTATAGTCATTGTCCTGCGTATAATGATTGAGTGTCAGTTTGATGGCATTGATCGTGTCACTGCTGAGTTCTTTTTCAATCTGATTCAATGGTAGGACGGCTCGTGTATAGATACCGGCCGGAGTTTTCAGGTAAGTCCATTGGGTCTCAGCCAGTCTCTGGTTAATCTTCACATTGTTATTTTTGAACTGATTGGCCTGGACAATTTCTTTGGTAGCGGCAAAAGTGCGTGCACTGTAGAGAATAGAGTCTACAGGGTTTCCATCAGCGTCCGTTTCGTATTTCTTCTTAACGATATTATTTAAGCTGTCCTTTACATAGAATTTGTAGGCCACATTCAGCTCGATCGCATCTATGTAGAGTACCGTCCCGTCACCATAATCACATTTTACATATACGCCTTTAAAGAGATCTTTGAAGCGTTCGGCGAAGTTTGTTCCGTTCTTCTCGCATATACGGCTCTCGTCTAGAATTTTTTGTCCGATTTCATTCGGCAAAGAAATGCGTATGGCAGGATAATATGTACTCAAAGCTTTGGTAGAGTCGCTTACTGACAAATCCAGGGCTGAGTATGCTTTCTGACCGATCAGTGATTTGGGGTCGTTCTCATTATAATAGTTCTCAGGGACGATGTCTGTATAATGGGCAGATGCTTTATCCAATACTTTGTCCAACTGGTAAACACTTAAATGGCAGGCTGTAAGTGAGTCGCCGAAATAACCACCGATGGGGTAGGTCAGGACCAGTTCCGTAGCAAACGACTTGTCTTCCACCATGATACCTGACGGGTTGGTCTCCGCATTATATACCGAAGGGAAAGTCAAACTATCCGTACAATTTAGCTGAGCAAGGAATCCGGCTTCGTAATATCCGAAGTAAGGATCGGTAAATTTACCCAGATATCCTACGTTGGTTTTGGCGAAAACAGCTCCTGAAAGTTGCGAACTGGTGGTTACATCGTATACGGCCAAGTGACCTTTGATGTTCTTGTCGCTATCTGGAAATAGGTTCAATCCCAAAGAGCCGGTATTGTCGTCGCAGCTGAAGAGGAGCAGGGCAGTTAGTGTCGCCCAGAAATATTTTACTTTCATCATGAGTCTATAGGGTTTGTTGTATGTTTGCTTCCCAAACTTTATCGTAAAACTCGTTGCAAGCTTGTGCGTATGTATCAGGTTGTTGGTAGTCGAGTATCAGTTTACCGGATTGACGTGCGTATGCCATTACCTCTTCATTGACACGCTCGCTGTTCTGGATCACTCCGTCGGAGTATTCGACAGCCAGTTTGCAAAGTGCGGTATAATCAGCAGGGTTCGGCAATGAAGCAACATCTTTCTTGGCAATTCCTTTCAGCATAAGTTTGGTTGCAAAATCATTGCTCAGTTGATTCTTGAAGTCGTTCTCATAAAGCGAGAATACAACTTTGGCATCACGGAACGAAGGTTCGTCTTTGTAGGCTTTTTTGATGTACAGCGGAGCCAATGCCGTCATCCAGCCATGGCAATGGATCACATCCGGGCACCAGCGCAATTTCTTTACAGTTTCGAGTACACCGCGGGCATAGAATATGGCACGACTGTCATTGTCGTCATATTCAATTCCGTTGTCATCGGTAGTCATCGAACGATTCTGAAAATAATCATCATTATCTATAAAGTAAACTTGCATGCGGGCAGATTGTATAGAAGCCACTTTGATGATCAGGGGATGGTCAGTGTCATCGATGATGAGATTCATTCCCGATAGACGTATCACCTCATGCAGTTGGTTTCTGCGTTCGTTGATATTTCCCCACTTAGGCATAAATGTTCGGATTTCTCTTCCTTCTTCCTGGATGGCTTGTGGTAGATGTCTTCCAATGTGAGCCATTTCAGATTCGGGAACATAAGGAGTAATCTCTTGAGTAATAAATAAAACCTTGTTCGCTTTTGTCATAAAACAATCGTCTCGTAAAAATATTCTGCAAAGATATAAAAAAAACGGGCATTTAGTAACATAACCTTTCATTATGTGGCAAATATTAGTTTATTTTGCAGAGTTTTTGCAAACAGCTAAAATTGGAAACAATGAAAGTGATACATACCATTAAAGAGTTACAGAGCGAATTATCGGTTCTGAAAGCTTTGGGAAAGAAAGTGGGGCTGGTTCCTACCATGGGAGCCCTTCACGCCGGACATGCTTCGTTGGTGAAACAATGTGTAAAAGAGAACAATGTGACGGTGGTCAGCGTTTTTGTCAATCCCACACAATTCAATGATCCGAACGATCTTGTTAAATATCCGCGTACGCTGGAAGCCGACTGTCGTTTGCTCGACTCCTGCGGTGCTGATTTTGTCTTTGCTCCGTCGGCAGAAGAGATGTATCCTCAGCCGGATACGCGTCAGTTCAGTTATCCTCCGCTGGATACAGTGATGGAAGGTGCGTTTCGTCCGGGACACTTTAACGGAGTGTGCCAGATTGTAAGTAAATTGTTCGATGCGGTGTTGCCTCACCGGGCATATTTCGGTCAGAAGGACTTTCAACAGTTGGCAGTTATCCGTGAAATGGTGCGGCAAATGAATTACGGTATTGAAATCGTTGCCTGCCCCATTATCCGGGAAGCCGACGGATTGGCGATGAGTAGCCGTAACACTCGTTTATCGGCTGAAGATCGTAAAAATGCCCTTCAGATATCGCAATCTTTATATAAAAGTCGTACCTTTGCAGCGGAACATTCGGTGGATGAAACACTGAAGATGGTGGAAGATGCCATTGCCGATGCGCCGGGACTTCGTCTGGAATACTTTGAAATTGTAGACGGAAACACGTTGCAGAAGCTTCCTGACTGGGAGGATACTTCTTATGCAGTGGGCTGTATTACAGTGTTCTGCGGAGAAGTCCGGCTGATAGATAACATAATATACAAAGAACTTTAAAAGAAGAGGATCAACCCTTATGATGATTGAAGTGTTGAAATCGAAGATTCATTGTGCACGTGTCACAGAGGCCAATTTGAATTACATGGGTAGCATTACGATTGATGAAGATTTGCTGGATGCTGCCAATATGATTCCGGGCGAGAAGGTGTACATTGCCGATAATAATAATGGTGAGCGGTTCGAAACTTACATTATAAAAGGAGAGCGTGGCTCGGGAAAGATTTGTCTGAACGGTGCCGCTGCCCGTAAGGTGCAACCGGACGACATCGTTATCATTATGTCGTATGCTTTGATGGATTTTGAGGAAGCAAAGAGTTTTAAGCCGTCGGTGATTTTCCCCGACCCGGCAACAAACAGTTTGGTAAAGTAAATGCCCTTCCCTTGGAGGGAGTCATTTTAAAATAAAATAATCCCCGCTTGCCGTGAAGTAAGCGGGGATTATTTGTTTGGTATTTTCCGGATGGAATGTTTATCGGGCAAATTGCTCGTGCATGGCGGCAGCTGCCTTGCGGCCGTCGCCCATGGCGAGAATAACTGTCGCACCACCGCGAACGATGTCACCACCGGCATAAATCATCGGAATGGACGATAGCATATTGTCGTCTACGTTGATTGTACCTCTGCGACCTACTGCCAGTCCTTGAATAGAGCTGGGTACGATGGGGTTCGGCGATACTCCCACACTGACAATTGCCAGGTCGATATCGATGGTCTCCGTTGCGCCCGGAATAGCTACCGGACTGCGGCGACCGGAAGCATCGGGTTCGCCGAGTTCCATTTTCTGGAGGATTACCTGCTTCACACGTCCCAGTTCATCGGCAATATACTCGATCGGATTGTGTAATGTCATAAATTCTACCCCTTCTTCTTTGGCGTGTTTCACCTCTTCGAGACGGGCAGGCATTTCTTCTTCCGAGCGACGGTAGATGATGATGGCGCGGTTGGCACCCAAACGTTTGGCGGTACGAACCGAGTCCATGGCTGTGTTACCACCACCAATAACCGCTACGTTCTTTCCGAAGGCTACCGGAGTGTCCGATTCCGGGCTGGCGGCATCCATCAGGTTGACGCGTGTCAGGTATTCGTTGGACGAGAGAATGTTGATTGAGTTCTCGCCCGGGATATTCATGAAATTAGGCAAGCCGGCGCCCGAAGCCACGAAGAAACCTTGGAAACCTTCCTCTTTGAGTTCTTCTACGCTGATGGTTTTGCCTACAATGCAGTCTTTTACAAAGTTTACACCCATCTTGGCCAGACTTTCGATTTCTACATCTACAATCTTGTTGGGCAGACGGAATTCGGGGATACCGTATTTCAATACACCGCCAATCTCGTGGAGTGCTTCGAAAACCGTTACGTCGTAACCGTATTTGGCCATGTCGCCGGCAAAAGCCAGACCGGCAGGACCCGATCCGATCACGGCAACCTTGGTTCCGTTCTTGGTTCCGATGCCAGGTACGGAAATCTGACCGCTCTCGCGCTCGTAATCGGCAGCGAAACGTTCCAGGTGACCGATGGCTACGGCTTCTTTGTTCATCTTAAGATGTATACACTTCGCCTCACATTGTTTTTCCTGCGGGCATACGCGTCCGCAAACCGCCGGTAGCGCGCTTGTTTCTTTCAGCGTTTTGGCTGCTTCGAGGAACTCGCCACGTTCAATGTTCTTGATGAAGCGGGGAATGTCGATACCTACCGGGCATCCTTCCATACAACCCGGGTTGGCGCAGTCCAGGCAACGTTTGGCTTCCTGCTGAGCTTGTTCGGCAGTCAACCCCTGATTAACTTCTTCCTTGCGGCTGTTGATTCGGTAGTCCGGTGCCAATTCGTTCATGTGGCAGCGTTCTATGTTGGAGCGTTCTTTGGCTTTCAGCGACTTGCGCAGTTCTTCGCGCCAGGCGGCGTTGCGACCGTTCTCGTCGATCTCTTTCGTGGCTTCACAAGTTGTGGGCTGCAGCTTGCTCATCTCTTCGCGTTCGATGGATTTGAACGCACCCATGCGTTTCAACATTTCGTCGAAGTCCACCTGGTGGCCGTCGAATTCCGGACCGTCCACGCAAACGAATTTTGTTTTTCCGCCGATGGTGATGCGGCAGGCGCCACACATACCCGTACCGTCTACCATGATGGTGTTGAGCGATACATCGGTCGGTATTTCGTATTTCTTTGTCAGCAGGCAAACGAATTTCATCATGATAGCCGGGCCGATGGCGAAACATTTGTTTACCTTTTCACGGTTGATGACGCTTTCCACGCCTTCGGTAACCAAACCTTTCTTGCCGTACGATCCGTCGTCGGTCATGATAATCACCTCGTCCGAGCTTGCACGTACCTCATCTTCGAGAATGATCAGATCTTTGCTGCGTCCGGCCAGTACTGAGATAACCCGGTTGCCGGCTGCTTTCAATGCCTGTATAATGGGAAGCATCGGAGCGACACCCACACCACCTCCGGCACATACTACTGTCCCAAAATTTTCGATGTGAGTAGCTTGTCCCAACGGGCCAACTACGTCAGTGATATAATCACCCACGTTCAGTTCGCAAAGCCGGATAGAGGAAAGGCCGACTTCTTGCACCACCAGTGTGATGGTACCTTTCTTTGTGTCGGCTGCTGCAATGGTAAGTGGCATACGTTCGCCTTTTTCGCCTACACGAACAATGACGAAGTGTCCTGCTTTACGGGATTTGGCTATCAGCGGAGCTTCGATCTCCAACTTGATCACTTTCTCAGAGAAATGTTCTTTGCTAACAATTTTGTTCATTATTGAATTAATTTGTAAAATCTTTTGCGAATATGCTGTCTGAATGTTTTAAATTCCGGCAAATATACTATTAAAAATCTGATGCACCACAGAGTGGCGCTGAGTTTCACAGAGTTTTTTGTTTTTTAGTTCACTGTAGCTCTGGGAGATTTACCCTGGAGAATGCAAAAGACACAGAAGGGATGGAATAAAACTTATTCCTCTGTACCCTCTGCGTCCTCTGTTGTAAATTTAAACTCTGTGGTGAGAAACCCTTAGTCGATGATGTCGAATCCGCAATAAGGAACCAATACCTTAGGAACCCGAATACCTTCCGGTGTTTGGTTGTTCTCAAGCAGAGCGGCTACGATACGCGGTAGAGCCAGAGCCGATCCATTCAGCGTATGACACAGTTCGGTCTTTTTCTCGGCTGTGCGGTAACGACATTTCAGACGGTTGGCCTGGAAAGCCTCAAAGTTCGATACCGAACTTACTTCCAACCAGCGTTTCTGGGCTTCGGAGTATACTTCGAAGTCAAAGCAGAGAGCCGAAGTGAAGCTCATATCGCCGCCACAGAGACGGAGGATGCGGTAGGGGAGTTCCAATTTTTGGATCAGTCCTTCTACATGCGCTACCATTTCGGTCAGTGATTCGTACGAATGTTCCGGAGTATCGATGCGTACGATCTCTACTTTGGAAAATTCGTGCAAACGGTTCAGTCCGCGCACGTCTTTCCCATACGAGCCGGCTTCGCGACGGAAACATTGAGTGTATGCGCAGTTCTTGATGGGTAATGACTTCTCATCCAGAATGACATCCCGATAGATATTGGTCACAGGAACCTCAGCGGTGGGAATCAGGTACAGATCGTCCAATCCGCAATGGTACATCTGCCCTTCCTTATCCGGAAGCTGGCCGGTTCCGTAACCCGAAGCCTGGTTGACTACCGTCGGCGGCATGATTTCCAGGTATCCGGCGTCGCGTGCTTCGTCGAGGAAGAAGTTGATCAATGCACGTTGCAGGCGGGCGCCTTTTCCTTTGTATACCGGGAATCCGGCGCCGGTGATCTTCACGCCGAGATCGAAATCGATCAGGTCGTATTTCTTGGCAAGATCCCAGTGGGGGAGGGCGTCAGCCGGGAGTTCGGTTTCCATACCACCGGTCCGTTCAATGACGTTCTCTTCTGCGCTGTGTCCTTCCGGAACGCTGTCGTGCGGAATGTTAGGAATGGTGTACAGAATATTCTGAAGCTCTGTCGATGCATCGTTCATGGTTGTTTCCAGTACCTTGCTGCTTTCCTTTAGCTCGGCTACCCGGGCACGGGCTGTTTCGGCTTCCTCTTTTTTACCTTCTTTCATCAGTTGTCCGATGGTTCTCGAAAGCGAGTTCACCTCTGCCAGATTTTTATCTAATTCGTTTTGCGTAAAACGTCTTTTGTCGTTGACTGCGATCACTTGGTCGATGGCCTCTTTAGCATCTTTGAAGTGCTTTTTCTCCAATCCGCGAAGCACCGCTTCGGTGTTCTCTGTAATTTGTTTGATGGTAAGCATATCGATATGTTGTTATAAGATTTTCATTTGGAAGTGCAAAGATACATAAAAATAAGAAACGTTGTCGTTTCTGCCTAAAAAAGAAAGGAGATGCAATCACTTGGATTACATCTCCTTATTATTCTTGTGTTACAGGAACTTATGCTTCTGAAGCAGGAATGATAGATACAGATCTCTTGTCTGCCTTACCTACTTTGAACTTTACTGTTCCGTCAACTAATGCGAAAAGAGTGTGGTCTCTGCCCATACCCATGTTTTCACCCGGGTGAAATTCAGTACCTCTCTGGCGTACGATGATGTTGCCTGCTTTGCAAACTTCTCCACCGAATATCTTAACGCCTAATCTTTTACTTGCTGATTCGCGGCCGTTCTTCGAACTACCGACACCTTTTTTATGTGCCATTTTACTTCTTTTTTAAATGATTAAGCTACTACTTCTGTGATTGTTAACTCTGTGAATTGTTGACGGTGACCGTTCAACTTTCTGTAACCTTTTCTTCTTTTCTTGTGGAAAATAAGAACTTTGTCACCTTTAACGAGGTTGCTTACGATCTGGCAAACTACCTTTGCGCCTTCTACAGTGGGAGCACCTACAGTGATAGCACCGTCTTTGTCAACCAAAAGAACTCTGTCAAACTCTACTGTCGCACCGTTTTCAGCGTTCTGAATGTGGTGAACGAACAATTTCTTTCCGGCTTCAGCCTTGAACTGCTGGCCATTGATTTCTACAATTGCGTACATTTTATATAATAATGTATGTTAGCTCCGTCGGGTGGTCTTTAATCACTTAGAGAACACTTGTTTACCCGGTGCGGAATAATCAGGGCACAAAAGTAATGCATTTATTTATTCCTAACAAATAATTTTGGATAATTATTTGACCGGTTCCACTGTATATCCTTTCTGTTTCAACAGATTGAGCAAACCTTGTTCGCCCGTGAGGTGCAGAGCGCCCACTGCCACAAAGGTCGGCGCTTCTTTCAGGATGGCCGGAAGTTCTTTCATCCATTTGGTGTTGCGATCGCTTATCATGGCGGCTTCTTCGGCGGGTGTCCAGTCGCAGGGAGCGCCTTGTTTCTCTTGCGACAGCTTATGCATACCTTCTATATCCTGTGCGACGTACAAATCTGTGAGTCGTTTGGCTAGCCGGAGCGCATTGTCCTGATCCTTGAATGTACAGAGGAGCAGTTCGGCCTGGCGTTTCAGCGAAGAACTGTTATACAGGAGATTAAACTGAAAATCGATGGTTTCCAGTCCGGCGGTCTTTTTCCCCTTTTCCTGGGCCTGCATCTGGAAGAACGTGTCCAGCTGCTCCTGCGGATTGAAGTTGATCATGGTTTTCAGGTAAAGAATCACGATGATGTTGTTCGAGATAAAGGCCGGTTTCACTTTGGGCATGGCAGTCAGGTCGAACATCATGTTATCTTTGCAGAATGCGCTGATAGCTTTGTAATCTTCCGGGGTGAAGAGCGATTGGAAGGTGGTGTCGCTTTGCGTCACCATCACCTGTTGCATCAGCTTCATGTTTTCCTGGTTCATCATTTCTTTGATGTCTACCTCTCCATACACCTGAGTGGTTTCACTGAGCGCTTGCTTCATGCCCTCGATTTTATCTTTAACGCCGAGTGGCGCCAGGTGATGGGTACCCATCACGTACGAAGGTTTGTCCAGCCCGTTGCCGGAAACCTTCCACAATAACTGAGCTTGTGCGCTTACTGCGAACAAACTGATCAGGAATAGTCCAAGGATCTTTTTCATAAGGATGCTAATTAATAGGTTATTCTACGTTGAAATAGTCTTCCAGCTCTTTTTCCGCTGAGTTCCGGATGTTCTCCAGATCGCGTATGATGATGCCGTGCTCGAGCAATGCGATGCGCGGACATACGTCGACCGTATGACTCAGGTTGTGGCTGGAGATAAGTATGGTGGCATTATGCTCTTCGTTGTACTTCTTGAGCATGTTCTTAATGATCGATTGCGAACTTGGATCCAGGAAGTTGAACGGTTCATCCAGAATCAGCAGTTGCGGGTAGTGTAACATGGCCGAGATGATGCCGATCTTTTGTTTGTTTCCTGCCGAGAAGTTACGGATGAACTTCTTTTGACCGACAATCTCCCCGTTCATGAATCGTTCGAACGAAGCCAGGCGCTGGTCTACTTCTTCTTTCTTTAATCCGTACATTTTGCCGATGAAGTAGAAATACTCGTCCGGGGTGAGGTAGTTGATCAGGAAACCTTCGTCGATGAAGGCGCCGGTGATGTTTTTCCAGTCTTCGCTCTGGCTTACATCGATGTCGTTGATGGTAACACGACCCGTATCGGCTTTCAGCAGGTCGAGCATCAACCGGAACAGCGTGGTTTTGCCTGCTCCGTTGTTACCTACCAACCCTATCATGTCTCCTTGCCGGATGGTGTAATTATCTATGTCGACAGCTCTTTTCTCGCCGAAATTCTTTTGTAATTGATCAATAACTATCATATATCTGTAGTGTTAAACAGTTTGTGATTGGGGCACTTTACTCTCGGGTATCTCTGAAACCTTCCATGTTTTTGTAACGACGCTTCATGAAACGCTTGTACACGTTCTTTATCCAGATGTGCGAGGTGGCCACAAAGACTACCCCGGTAATGATCATGATCCAGGCGCTGACGGTAGCTCCGCAAAGTGCGTTCAGGAGCGTATACAAACCCAGCGGCAGACCGAATGTAACGATGCTGACCAGGCTCTGGTAAGCAGTGCCGGAATTCTGCCGTCCGCTCAGTCCTTCGTTCAGCGGAACTGTTTTCATGTTGTACACGGCCATCTGGAACATCAGGAAGTATACCGGACCAATAGCGAAAAGGGAAAAAGCAAAGGCGCTGAGCAGCGGAAGTTTCCCTGTGATGATGGCCGGAATCATTAAAACGAAAGGAATTGCCACGGCGATGCTGTACAGGTAGTACTTGGCTTTTAGCAAGCTGTATATGGATTCTTTACGAGTCATCAGTCCGTCGATGTAGTTGCCCTCGAAGCCCATGATTTGCATCAGCATTATCATGCCGAATACCACGAAACTGTAGATGGTGGTGAAGTTCTTCATTCCTCCCCCGTCATATACCGATGAGAAACTGAGCAGGGCGGAAAAGGCGATCACAATGATCGTCACTGAGCGCAGAGACGACTTACAACGCTTGTTGCGGAACAACATCTTCAGCTCCAACCGGAAATACTCGCCCACTTCGCCGTACCGCTCCAGGAACTTGTATTCCGACACGTGTTTCACTTTGGTATCTTCCACCTTGTTCAACTCGTTGTAGATGAGCCGGGACATAACGCCCCGGTTTACCCACCACATCAGGGCGATGGCTGCCAGTGTAGCCAGGAAGCAGAGGATGGATCCTTCGATATACCCTTCGCCGAGGTTCATGAAGAAGCCGATCAGCAGATCTTTCTTCGGAAGGGAGAAGAAGAACAGTCCTGCCAATCCGCCGTATACTGCTACCGGAAGGGCTGTCCACCAAATCCGTTCGTTGATCAGTGTACGACACAACAGGTACCAGTAATTGTTGAATACCATCAGCAGCCAGATACCTATACAGTAGGTGATGACGCCTGTCACTCCATAAAACCGGGTGACGCTGAGAGCGGCAAAAGGCACAAAGAAGAACAGCCAGAACAAGTTGAAACTGCTCAACCCCGATCGTACCAGTAGGAAGTCGATGAGCCGGTTCCGCCTGACCGGCAGCAGGAGGTAAGGTTTTACCTCCTGTGTCGGTGTTTTCTGAATCGGGAAACGCATCAGGAAATCGATGACAAGGATGAAGAGCAAACCGGAATTGATTACGTGGTATGCCTCCATGTTGTGCACCGAATCGGTAAGCGCCTTGGCAAGGGTGATCCCGAAGAATATCATGTAGCCTGCCCAGAACACCGCCATGAAGTACATCCAGAATTTGCCGAAGCGATTCTTTTCGTACATCGGGTGTCGTTTGGCAGCCAGCTTGCCGTGTTTGCGCAATTCGCCGAAGAGTGTTATCATTTCTTCTCAGGACTTGTCATGGTTACTTCCACTTCGTTCTTTTGCTTGAACAGGTCGTTGGCAAATTTCTGAACATCCTGTATGCTGATGCTGTTGACGATTGTTTCGTAATCCTTTGCCTTGTTCATGCCGCTGAATGCGTATTCGTAGATAGTGCCCAGCCAGTAGCCGTTCTCTTTCAGGTTTTCCGCATGTTTCTTGAGCATGTATTCCTTAACCTTTTGCAGGTTCTCTGCCGACGGACCGTTCTTAGCCATATTTTCTGCTTCGGCAAAGATAATCGTCATCAGTTTGTCTTTCTTATCGGTTGCTGTGTCGAAGTAAATCTGCAGGTAGGCCTGTTGTACCGGAATTCTGTCGATTCCTCCGCTTACGCTTACTCCGTATGTGCCTCCTTCTTCTTCGCGTACCTTTTCAGTATATACCAGGTCGAGCACTTGCGAAGTGACGCTCATCAGTATTTGGTTTTTGGGATTGTAGATACAATTACCGTTGTACACTACCAGTACCGATGCTTTCGGTGTTTCTTGCTCTTTGGCGAATTCGTTCTTATAAACCCCTTTACGCATGTATTGCTTGTTGTCCTTGAACGTTTCCTTGCGGTGAGTTACAGGCAGAGCGCCCAGGTAACCGGCAATCAGGTCCTTGTCTTTCTCCACGTCGATGTTTCCGACGAAGATGAAAGTGAAGTCGCTGGCATCCTTGAAACGATCCTTGTACATAGCCAGGATCTTGTCGTAGTCGATCTGGTCTACCATATCGGCTTTCAGGCGGATAGCTCTCGGGTGGTTGCCGTAGATGGCAGTCCGGATAGAGTCGCCGAATGCTACCTGCGGATTCATCTCTGAGTTTTGGAGAGATGCTTTCAGGCGATTCTTGAGGGAAGCAAAGGCTTCGTCGTCTTTGCGCGGAGCAGTGAACGACAGGTAGGCGAGTTGCAACATGGTTTCCAGGTCTTTGGGTGAGCAGTTGCCCGACACTCCCTCGGAGAGGCCACCTACGCTTGCTCTGGCCGAAGCCTTCTTGCCGGCCAGCATTTTGGTAAGATCCACCTGGCTGAAGTTACCCAGTCCACCTATGGACATGACCTCGTTCAGTTCCGTGATGTTGATGATTTCCGAATCGGGGAACAAGGAACTACCTCCCATGCTGAAACTGCTCATCAGGATCTGGTCGGCTTTAAAGTCGGTCTTTTTGAGGATGACTTTCACGCCATTGGATAGTACCAGGTCGGTGGTTCCGAAGAGCGGGTTCTCTTTCTTCGAAACAATCTTTCCACCTTTCGGCATGCCTGCCATGAGTGGTTCGTCCGATACTTTGTCTACGTAAGCGGTCAGTTCTTCTTTTTCTACTTCCTTGAGCAGGCTGACAATAGCTTCTTTCGTAGGCAACTGAATACCTTCCTTATCGGGAGCGAAGATTACCACTACCTGGTTGCTGTCGGTCACCAATGCCGGCATCATCTGGTTCAAAGCTGTCACCGGAATACGG
This sequence comes from Bacteroides sp., assembly GCA_031554635.1. GTDB lineage: Bacteria > Bacteroidota > Bacteroidia > Bacteroidales > Bacteroidaceae > Bacteroides. The sequence continues at coordinate 9,142 of JAVBVD010000004.1, read as the reverse complement.
GGAGCCAGCTGGTTGAGGATAGCATATTGATTTTCAATTCCCGGAATGGGTTCATTGTCGAGGAAGTTTCGTACGTATTGTCCTACGAACTGGTTGTTCTTCTGCTTGTCGCGTTCGTTGTATGCCGATTCCAGGTTGCGGAGGTATTCGGCACGGGCACGGATATATTCCGATTCGGTGAACCCGAATTTGCGGGCGCGCTCTATCTCGCGCAGCAAGCTGGCCAGACCGGTTTCCACTTCTCCTTCTTTGCATCCCACCGAACCGGTAAAGGAATCTTTGGTTTTGGCAACAAAGAATTCACCGTCACTAGTCGATGCATAAATAAAAGGAGGGGTAGCTGTTTGCGTCAATTCTCTGAGGCGGGCATTGAGCATTCTGTTGATAAGCGAAGTAGCGTAGTTTTTCATCAGGTAGTCCATGCCCACTTTTTCATTATCGGGTACTGCCTCATGCTTGTTAAAGATCATCGCCTGGATGTTGGTTTGTTCCTTGTCTTTTTCGATAACGACGATCGGTTCCTGGTTGTTGTTTACCGGATAGTAAACTCGTTTGGCTGCACCCGGTTGCGCGGGGATATCGGCAAACATTTGCTTGATCTTCGCTTCGATAGCATCCACGTCGATGTCGCCCACTACAATTACACCTTGCAGGTCGGGACGGTACCATTTCTCATAATAGTCTCTCAACGTCTGGTATTTGAAGTTCATCACTACATCCATGGTTCCGATGGGGAGGCAGGTAGCATATTTGGTTCCGGCAAAGATTTGCGGAAGCATTTTTTCCATCATACGGCGCGAGGCACCGGTGCCCGAACGCCATTCTTCGTTGATCACGCCGCGTTCCTTGTCGATCTCTTTCGGGTCGAGGGTGAGGTCGTTCGACCAGTCGTGCAGAATCAACAGGCAGGAGTCGATAGCTCCGGGCATGGTGACAGGCACATTTGATATGTTGTACACTGTTTCGTCTATCGAGGTGTATGCGTTGAGGTTCTCACCGAATTTCACGCCGATACGTTCGAGGTACTGTTTCAGTCCGTCGCCCGGGAAGTGGGTGGTACCGTTGAAACACATGTGTTCGAGGAAGTGCGCCAGTCCTAGCTGATCGGGTTCTTCCTGAATGGAACCTACTTTCTGGGCAATGTAAAAGTCGGCCCGGTCGGCAGGTAATACGTTTTTGCGTATGTAATAGGTCAGCCCATTGTCCAGTTTCCCGATACGTACATTGGAGTCAATGGGGATGAGGGGCAGTTGCTGCTGGGCAAGCAACGATTGTAAACTGCAACAAATGAGAAGTGTTGCAATAAAAAGACTGCGAAGTAAATGTTTCATAATTATTGTTGTCTAAGATTGTTTTCTATCCTTTTATCGCTTCACGAATACGTACCAGCTTTGTCAGCAGACCTTCCATCAGGTCGAGTCTCAGCATGTTGGCTCCGTCACTCTTGGCTACGGCCGGGTTTTCGTGTGTTTCGATAAACAGTCCGTCGGCCCCTACGGCGATACCCGCCCGGGCGATGGTTTCGATGAGTTGAGGCATACCTCCGGTGACGCCCGCCGTTTGGTTGGGTTGCTGGAGCGAGTGCGTTACGTCGAGGATGACCGGAAAGCCAAGCGTCTGCATTTCCGGAATGCCGCGGTAGTCTACCACCAGGTCCTGATAGCCGAATGTCGTTCCGCGTTCCGTCAGCATCACCTGCGTATTGCCTGCTTCCACCACCTTATTGGCGGCAAACTCCATGGCGAGCGGGGAGAGGAACTGACCTTTCTTTATGTTGACCGCTTTCCCGGTCTGGGCGGCAGCGACCAGCAGGTCCGTCTGCCGGCAGAGGAAAGCGGGGATTTGCAGTACATCCACGTATTCGGCGGCCATGGCAGCTTCTTCGGCTGTGTGGATATCCGTTACGGTGGGTATGCCAAAAGTTTCGTGTACTTTCCGCAGGATTTTCAGCGCTTTCTCGTCGCCGATACCTGTAAATGAATCCAGCCGTGAACGGTTGGCTTTGCGGTACGATCCTTTGAAAACGTATGGAATCTTTAGCGCGTCGGTGATAGCGTTTACCCGCTCGGCAATGCGCAAGGCCATTTCTTCGCCCTCTATTACACAAGGGCCTGCGAGTAGGAAGAAGTTTCCGGCAGGATTGTTCTTAAGTTCAATCATGATGGTGATTTTTATTTAGGTATGATTACTGTGATTTTTTCCGGCAGGATGCCTACCTCCAACGGGAAGTGTTTGGGGAGCAATCGCCCGTCCAGATCCACGGGTGCATTCTTCGCCCGGAGTATCTTTACCTTTTTCGTTCGGTAGCTCTTCACCACTTTGTGGTTCAGGATGCGTCGTTGAATCAGCATCCACAGCCCGGACATGATTTGCAGGAACTCGGGACGGTAGATGACCGACACGTCGAGCCAACCGTTGTAAGGCACTGCACTGGGAGTTAGTCCGTATCCGCTGGCACTTCCCACGCACACCGTCATGATGCGTCCGCGGATATGTTCATCGTTGATGCGCAGGTGCATCCGGTAGAGACTGCGTTCGAAGATCAGCAGGAAGAGGGCGGTGACATACGACAGGAATTTCACTCCCCAGAAGCGTTTCGTCTGGTCGGTGATGCTTACGATACGGGCACCCAAACCGATGTTGACGGCATTGAGGAAGTAGCGGCGTTGGTGGTTATTGCCATCGAAATAGTTGCAATACCCCACGTCTATCTTTTTGCGGCGGTTGTTGATGATGCAGTCCACCGCCGGTTTATAATCCATGGTCAGTCCCCAGTACTTGGCAAAATCGTTCCCGATACCATTGGGAATGATACCGATGGCAATCTCGTCTTTCTTTTCTGCGTTCGAGTTCATGATTCCGTTCAGTGCGTCGTTCAGGGCACCGTCTCCGCCTACCACCACAATGGTGCGGTAGCCGTTGTTGGCAAGAATACCGGCCAGTCGTTCCACCGATCCGAATCCTTCGGACTGTACATAGTCGTAATCAACGCCTTTGCTGTCCATGTATTCCTTTATTTCCTTCCAACGCTTCTGTACTTTGCGTGTTCCGGCTTTGGGGTTGTAGATGATGCCCCATTTTCCTGGCTCTACACTCATCTTTTTTCGTTTTTATTTAGAGGTACTTCTTTTCGTTTGCTATCCGCATCGTTACCTGGCTTCGAGTTTTTTCCTGACGAAGTCGATCTTCTCGTCCATCGGCAGCGTGGCGTCCATCCAGTGAATGGTGAACCCTCGCCGCTCCATGCCCCGGAACCAGGTCATCTGCCGTTTGGCAAATTGGTGTATGGCGATTTCCAGCCCGTCGAACATCTCCTCGTAAGTCAGTTCGCCGATGATGTACTGGGTGAGGAATTTGTATTCCAACCCGTAGTAAATCAGGTCTTCGGCCGTCACCCCACCAGCGAGCAGTTGCCGTACTTCGTCTACCATGCCTTCGTCCAACCGTTGGCGCAACCGCCGGCTGATCTTCTGGCGTCGCAGTTCCCGGTCGATGTCTACTCCGATGATGAGGCTGTTCAGTGGGGGGAATTCCCGTTCGGCAACAGGATGTTCGGCATAATACACTTCGATCTCGATGGCACGTATGGCGCGTTTCACCGTATCTACATCGGTAGAGTTGTGTAGCGACTTGTATTGGCGCAACATTCCGGTGAGTTCTTCCAGCGATTTGTCGGCCAACCGTTCGCGTAGCTCCGTGTTTTCGGGCACAGGCATGAGCCGGTAGCCTTTGAGTACCGATTCCAGGTACATACCCGTCCCTCCACATACAACAGGCAGACAGCCCTTTTGTTTAATAGTCTCGTATGCGGCCAAAAAATCACGCTGGTACTCAAAAACATTGTATTTATATCCCGGATCGACAATGTCTATCAGGTGATACGGAATCGTACGCCCCTCTACGGTATAGTCGGCCAGGTCCTTTCCGGTACCAAGATCCATCCCCCGATAAATCTGCCGCGAGTCGGCACTGATGATCTCAGTGTTTAGTTCGGCGGCCAATGCGGCGGCGAAAGGAGTTTTACCGGAAGCTGTGGGACCAAGTATGGCGATTAAATCATAGCTGGACATACGTGCTGCTTTTTTAATGTTTCGGACAAAGATAGGAAAAAAGGTCGTGAAAAACGGGAGGAGTGCATATATTTCGTAAGATAATGTTTTTGTTTCCGTGCACAGTAGCCGATTGCTTTTCTTTACCTTAAAGCGAATAGTCTTTTTATACGGCGGGGAGTCAAGTGTTTTTTGAAATCTCTCTTCTCATTCTCTCTTCTCATTCTCTCTTCCTGTACGATTTTTGAAAAATATCCAGCACTCCAGCACGATTTACTTGATAATGATTTGATAACTAATTGTATATGCCGTGCTGGATCCCTGTTTTATCCTACACAGATCCAGCACAATTTGTTTTATCCTACACGGATCCAGCACGAATTAGGGCTGTTCTGTTACAATTGCTTCTTTCTTATTCAGTGTTTCACGGTCAGAAACTCTCAGTACCACGCCATGAAACAGACTGTGCCACGTCGTGAAACACTCTGTGCCACGTCGTGAAACAGACTGTGCCACGTCGTGAAACACTCTGTGCCACACCGCGAAACACCTTGTACCACGGCATGAAACTTGAAGTGCCGTAACATGAAACTGACTCTCTGTAACTTCTCAAATTCCCTTAAATCATGGTGTTATTCTCTTTACTACAATGAGATCGCGCATTAATTTCAAGCTTTTTACAGATGTATTCATAAGAAAGACGGGAGTTTAGGAAAAAAATATTAGTTTTGTAAATGCATCGAAACTGTTTGACAAACGTTGGAAATAATAACCCGACATACTGATTCCATTATGAAACTCCGAATCATAGTACCACTATTATTACTCTCCCTTTTCCCGTTAATTGCAAGCGGACAGGCGTTGCCATCTTCTATCGAAAAAGAATTATCCGACTTGTTCCTTCGTCAGCGATCACTTTTTCCTCAGGAGAAAACCTACCTGCATATGGACCGGAATCACTATATTCCAGGAGATACGGTTTGGTTTTGCGGGTATGGCGTGGATGCTTCGACACTTATTTGCGATACCCTCAGCCGGTACCTGTACGTTGATCTGCAAAGCCCGGACGGCACCTTGTCGCAACAAGTTAAGGTGATCAATCGAAACGGCGTATTCCCCGGTTATTTGGCATTGCCGGACAATCTGCCGGCGGGAAACTATACGGTTTCGGCCTATACGCTGTTCATGACGGGCATGGATGAGTCCTACTTCTTCCGTCGTCCGCTTGCTGTCAGCAGTCCATCTTCCACTTTGATAACTCCTGACATTTCATTCGAGCATAACTCGTCGGGCAACCGGTTAACGGCTCAACTGCGTTTCACGGGCAGGGCAAGCCGAAGTGTGGTCTCACCGGGAAAACTGCTGTTGGCATTGAATGCCGAAACGCCTTCCGAATATCGTCCCAATCCGGAGAAACTTTATAAGGCCTCGTTCCGAAGCCTCGATCCGCAAGCCCGGAATGTGTTGCTCATCGATTACGATAAATCGAAAAGTTATGTCGAAATACCTCCGCAACCGGAATTGTTCGATGTTTCGTTCTTTCCCGAAGGAGGCTACCTGTTGGCGGATCAAATGTCTGCCGTCGGGGTGAAGGCATTAAAGGCCAACGGATTAGGAGAGGAGATTACAGGAACCCTGTTCGACTCTTCCGGGAATGAGGTGACCACCTTCGGAACAGTATATAAAGGAATGGGCACCTTTTCGTTCACGCCCGAAACAGGAAAAGGATATTATGCCCTCTGCAAAAACACGCAGGGGCATACTAAACGTTTTGATTTCCCGGAGCCGCTGACCGATGCCGTAGCCTTACGGGCGGGGCGACGAGGCGAGCGGTTGTATATAACCGTGGGATCAGGTTCGGAAGTCATTCTTCCAAACAATCTCACACTGGTGATGCAGTCGCAGGGCGTCGTTCGTTATGCGCAGAAATTGGGAGCTTCGAAAACAGTTATTTTCGACGCCGGACAACTACCTTCCGGGGTATTGCATTTTTTGTTGCTGAACGGAGACCAGCACATTCTAAGCGAACGATTGGTGTTTTCGCTGAATAAATTAGAACAGCCGCAGGTGACTTTGACAGTGAATAAACCGATTTACAGTCGACGGGAAAAGGTGCAATCCTCGGTTACGGTATTGGATACAGATGGCAATCCGCTAGCCGGACAGTTCTCGGTCTCGGTAACCGACGATCGGGATGTGTTGCCGGACTCGACCTACAATATTCTTACCGAGTTGCTTCTGTCTTCGGAGCTGAAAGGATATGTGGAGGCTCCGGGCTGGTATTTTGTTGGCAGCGAACCGGTCCGGCAATATGCATTGGACGCGCTGATGCTAACCCAAGGCTGGCGAAGGTATGATGTCCGGAAGGTATTTCAAGGCGATTTTCAACAAGTAGAAGCCCCGCTCGAAATGGGAATGGAGCTTTCCGGACGGGTGAAGTCGTTGGTCTCCTCGAAAGGTTCGGCGGGCACCCCGGTATACATGGTGGCTCCAAGCACGAGCCGGTTCTGGAAGACAGAGACCGACGGGCAAGGACGTTTCTACTTTTCCGATTTCGATTTCCCGGATAGCCTGACCTTCGTTGTTCGTGCGCTATCCAGACGCAATAACGACAATGTGGAGCTGATCGTGAACAAAGAGAATACAGCAGAGATACCCCACCCGGCAATTCCGCATCCTTATTTACATTCGCTGTTGGGATCAGCCTCGGACACCCCAAACACATTGCGCGACTCACTATTTACCGCCAAGGCCAACCGGAAGTGGACAATCGAAAACGGAATGAGGACGATACACTTGGATGAAGTCATGGTTCGTGGAACATCTCGTCCGGCTTTGCCTACTGCCTATTTCTCAGGAAGAGGAATAACGTACGACCAGGAATACATCAAGAAACATCAGATTAAAAATCTGGAGCACTTCTTCGCGGTAGCACCTCATGTAAGAATAGGTTCTCCCAGTGATGTATTGGGCGAGGCAGGCGCTATTTATGTACAAGGACTAGACGGTTCTTATTCGAAGACGACGGTCTACATTGATAACAGCATGATTCCCGATGAAGGTTTCTTGATCTGGGATATTTCACTTGATATGGTAGAGGGCATCGAAGTAACCCGGGTTCGTTCCCCCGGACTGAATTCCGTGCGACACTCCGTACGAATCTGGCTTAAAAAAGATTGGACCCCTCAAGTAGAAGACGGGTGGAATCAACAGACGATAACCCTGAAGGGCTACCAACCCCCCATGGAATTCTATTCACCAAAATACGAGAAGCTAACAGAGCACAACCAGGAGATACCCGACTTGCGCACAACAATCTATTGGAATCCTGCTCTGCAAACAGACAAACGTGGAGCAACCACTTTCGAATTCTACACATCCGATGCCCCACAAACAACTTATTCAGTTATAATTGAAGGAATCACTGCCGACGGCCGAATCATCCGCAACATAAAAAGAATAAGTTGCCAGTAAAAAGCCCCAGAGAAGATAATTATACACTAAAAACTCACGAGCGAAGCGATGTGGCGAGAAAAAGATCGGCCTCATTTTCGTAGCGTTAAGCGGAGCCTGTGCGAAAAACGAGTAAAGGAGCAATTGTTTGAACGAAGCGAAGCGTAGTGAGTTGGAGCTCCGATCGTTTTTCGCACAGGCGGAGTAGCGTAGAAAATGCAGCCTTGAATTTTCTTTGGTTCTTTCTTTGTTTCAAGACAAAGAAAGAACAATACAACGCCAAAATGCAAGAAATAGCCCCTTAACCAGCAAGGTTTAAGCAACAAACTAAACCTTTTAGTTTATATTAACTGCTTAAATTAGTTTCTAAACTAAATTATTTAGTTCTTTGCAGATGTATTCTAGTTAGAAACCGAAAAATAGTTATACACCATGAAAGGATTGACAGCAAAAGAAGAAGAATTGATGGGTTTTTTCTGGACGAAAGGTCCTCTGTTTGTAAAAGAGATACTGACGTTCTATGATGAACCGAAGCCGCACTTCAACACCTTGTCTACCATAGTACGCGGGCTCGAAGAAAAAGGTTATCTGGCACATCACACTTATGGCAATACATACCAGTATTACGCCGTTGTAAGCGAGGAGCAATTCCGGAAAGGAACACTGCGCGAGGTTATCAATAAGTATTTCAACAACTCCTATCTCAATGCCGTTTCTTCCCTGGTACAAGAGGAAGACATCTCTCTCGACGATTTGAGGCGATTGATACAGGAAGTGGAGAAATCCGGTTCCAAATAGATTTCTTATGAATTATTCCGGTTAATTGAAAGACACTATGGGAATATTCTTCGTTTACATACTCAAATCATCTGTTTGTCTGGTGCTGTTTTACCTGTTCTACAGGTTGTTGCTGAGCAAGGAAACATTTCACCGGTTCAATCGTATGGCCCTGTTGGGCATCTTGCTGTTGTCGGCCCTTTTGCCTTTGGTGGAAGTTACCGTAAAGCAGGAAACCGAAGTGCACCAAACATTACTCACTCTGGAGCAATTATTACTACTGGCCGATATACCGATGGTGGAAGTCGAAGCGGCGGCACCTGTTGTATCGGGCATGCAAATAGGCATGCTGCTCTACCTGGCAGGTATCCTGTTCTTTTTCTTTCGTAATCTTTATTCGCTGATGCGTATGTGTGCATTGCTCAGTAAGGGAGAGATAGAAAAACTGGAAAATGGCACCCGGTTGGTAGTGCATGGAAAGGAAATTGCACCTTTTAGTTGGATGAAGTACATCGTTATATCCCGGAAAGACCTGGAGGAAAATGGGCGGGAGATACTGATTCACGAACTGGCTCATATCCGTAAAAAGCACTCGGTGGATCTGTTACTGGCAGATGTGTATATTTTCTTCCAGTGGTTCAATCCGGCGGCATGGTTGCTGAAACAGGAGTTGCACAGCATTCATGAGTACGAAGCGGACGAGTATGTCATCAAACAAGGCATCGATGCAAAACAATATCAACTTTTATTAATTAAAAAAGCTGTCGGCACAAGGCTCTACTCTATGGCCAACAGCTTTAATCACAGTAAACTTAAAAAGCGTATCACTATGATGTTAAAAGAAAAATCAAGTCCGTGGGCAC
>JAVBVD010000029.1:0-167751 GCA_031554635.1 Bacteroides sp. | reverse complement strand
AGAACGTGGTATCACTGAACCGGTTCCTTCATTCTCACCCGCTTTCGGTGAAGCTTTCTTGACTTTGCACCCCACTATGTACGCTAAGACTTTGGGAGGCAAGATGAAAGAACACAATGCTAAGGCTTACTTGGTGAACACTGGTTGGAACGGTACAGGCAAACGTATCTCTTTGAAGGACACTCGTGCTATCATCGATGCTATCATCGACGGTTCTATCGAGAAAGCTGAAAGAGTTCACGTTCCTATCTTGAACCTGACTATTCCGAAGACTTTGAACAACGTTTCTGACATCCTCGATCCGCGTAGCACGTATGCTAACGTAAGCGAGTGGGAAACTAAAGCTAAGTCACTGGGTGCTAAATACATCAAGAACTTCGAGCAATACTGTGACAACGACGATGCTAAGGCATTGATCGCTGCTGGTCCTCAGCTCTAATTCTCTGATTGAGATTATATAGCGAAGGCGGTTCCGAAAGGGACCGCCTTTTGTTTTTCTGTTTCCACAGGAAGATATTCTTGTTTTCATGCGTTGGTTAACTGTTATCCCGGCATGCTTTGGCGAGCCCACCCTGGCGGGCTCATCGTTTCACCCGGCGGGCCCATGGGTTCACCTTGGCGGGCCCATCGGCCCACCGGGCAGGGCTTACCAAAGCATACCGGGACAATGACAAAGCACTTATTCATAACGCATTAAGACACCGTAGAAACAAGACAACTTCCCGTAAACACAAGAACACAAATCAGCCAACCACAATCAGGACGGCACAAGCGAAGAACCTGGGTGACAGATGACAGATGCAGGTGATAGATGAATCCCCCTAAAAAAAGCATCTCTCACCAACTTAACCGACTGACTACAAGAGCTTTTCGGGAAATTTGGTGAGAGGTGACAGATGGATTTTGTTTTTTTGTGTAAGTTAGCTACACTTTGTTGGCACGTTTGCGTTCGTGTTCGTCGAGAATCACCTTCCGCATACGCATGGTTTTGGGAGTTACTTCCACATATTCGTCTTCCTTAATATATTCCAACGCCTCTTCGAGCGAGAACTGCACGGGCGGAATGAGGCGAGCCTTATCGTCCGAACCGGATGCACGCATGTTGGTAAGCTTCTTCGATTTCGTTACATTGATTACCAGGTCGTTATCGTGCGAGTGCTCACCTACCACCTGTCCGGCATATACTTCGTCTTGCGGGAAGATGAAGAACTTGCCACGATCCTGCAATTTATCGATCGCGTAAGCAAAGGCAGTTCCGGCTTCCATGGCAATCATCGAACCGTTGGTACGGCGCTCGATCTCCCCTTTATACGGTTGGTATTCTTTGAAGCGGTGCGCCATGATGGCCTCCCCGGCCGAAGCAGTCAGTACATTGGTACGTAGGCCGATGATACCACGTGAAGGAATGCTGAATTCCAGGTTGGTACGTTCCCCGTTGTTTTCCATCATCGTTAATTCGCCCTTGCGACGGGTTACCATGTCGATCATCTTACTGGCATACTCTTCGGGCACATTGATGGTAAGTTCCTCGATCGGTTCGCAACGTTCGCCGTCGATCTCCTTGTAGATAACCTGTGGCTGACCCACCTGTAGTTCATATCCTTCGCGGCGCATTGTTTCAACAAGCACCGACAGGTGTAATACACCACGTCCGGACACGACCCATTTTCCATCTTCCTCACTCTTTGTCACGCGAAGCGCCAGGTTCTTGTCCAGTTCCTTCATCAAGCGATCGTGAATGTGACGCGATGTAACGAACTTACCATCCTTACCGAAGAACGGCGAATCGTTGATGGTGAAAAGCATGCTCATCGTCGGTTCGTCGATAGCGATAGGCGGCAATGCCTCCGGATTCTCGATATCGCAGATCGTATCGCCGATCTCGAAATTCTCTATACCGATCAGCGCACAGATATCGCCCGAGGAAACCTCCGTAGTCTTTACCCGTCCGAGTCCTTCGAACACGTGCACTTCCTTTATTTTAGATTTAACGATGGAACCATTGCGCTTAGACAGTGACACCTGCATACCTTCGCGAAGTGTTCCGCGGTGTACACGTCCCACAGCAATACGCCCGGTGTACGACGAGTAGTCGAGTGAAGTAATAAGCATCTGCGGTGTACCGTCCAATTGGGTAGGCGCCGGAATATTCTCCACGATGCAGTCGAGCAACGGGGTGATGCTATCCGTCGGCTGTTTCCAGTCGGTACTCATCCAGTTGTTCTTGGCCGATCCGTAGATAGCCGGGAAGTCGAGCTGTTCTTCAGTAGCGTCGAGGCTGAACATCAGGTCGAACACCATCTCGTGCACCTCGTCCGGGCGACAGTTGGGTTTATCCACCTTGTTCACCACCACAATGGGTTTGAGTCCGATCTCCAATGCCTTCTGTAACACAAAACGCGTTTGAGGCATCGGACCTTCAAACGCGTCGACCAGCAGAATACAGCCATCGGCCATATTGAGTACGCGTTCTACCTCCCCTCCGAAGTCGCTGTGACCCGGAGTATCAATAATATTAATCTTGGTTCCGTTGTAATTGATGGAAACGTTCTTCGAGAGGATCGTTATCCCGCGCTCGCGTTCCAGGTCGTTGTTATCCAGAATCAGTTCGCCGCTCGATTGGTTGGTACGGAACAGATTTCCGGCGAGCAGCATTTTATCTACGAGGGTTGTTTTCCCATGATCCACATGGGCAATAATCGCAATGTTTCGAATATTTTGCATATAATACCTATTATTTCGGGCGCAAAGGTAAGAAAATAGAAGCAGAAAACAGTATGATGCCGAATTTATTTCCCGTAAAACATTGTGTGATATCAAGATAATACCTATCTTTGCACGCTCAATAAAATATTTATATACCAAATTTTTTAAACGTTATGTATTTAGACGCTGCTAAAAAGCAAGAAATCTTTGGCAAATACGGAAAGTCTAACACTGATACTGGCTCTTCTGAGGCGCAGATAGCTTTGTTTTCGTACCGTATTGCTCACCTGACCGAGCACATGAAGCTCAACAGAAAAGATTATAGCACAGAAAGAGCTTTGACCATGTTGGTTGGTAAACGTCGTAGTTTGCTCGACTACCTGAAAGCGAAGGATATCACCAGATACCGCGCGATCATCAAAACTCTGGGTCTCCGTAAGTAATCCGTTACTTTTCGGGACGAAGAATGAAGAAAGGTTTCTCCAAAACAGAGAAACCTTTCTTTTTTTATGCATTCTATTGTGCTAATATAAAGATTTCATTATTTTTGCAGCCTAATTATTATAAATCATAACAAATCGCACATTAAAAACTTATAATATGGATACCAGTAAAATTGTAGGGGAAAAGATTAAAGCCCTCCGTGAAAACCAAAAGTTGTCTACCGAAGAATTAGCCGAACGCTCCGGCTTGGCTTTCGAACAAGTGGAGCGCATCGAGAAGAACATTGACCTCCCGTCATTGGCTCCGTTGATTAAAATAGCCCGCGTACTGGGTGTACGTCTGGGAACATTCCTCGACGATCAGGACGAAACCGGTCCGGTAGTATGCCGCCGGTCGGAAGCACAGGACACCATCAGCTTCTCGAACAACGCCATCCACTCGCGCAAGCACATGGAATACCACTCCTTGTCGCGTTCCAAGTCCGACCGCCACATGGAACCGTTCATCATCGATGTAGCTCCCACAACCGACAGCGACTTTGTTCTCTCGTCGCACGAAGGTGAAGAATTCATCATGGTCATGGAAGGCATGATGGAAATCAGCTATGGCAAGAACACGTACCTGCTCGAAGAGGGCGACAGCATCTATTACGATTCCATCGTACCTCACCACGTACATGCTTTCGAAGGACAGGCTGCCAAGATACTGGCCGTTATCTATACACCTATTTAATATAGGAGGTCCGAACTACTTATGCAACTGTATGACAGAACGCTCGGCCAATGGCTGGAGCATTGGGCGGAAGTAACGCCCGAAAAAGAATACATCGTTTACTCCGATCGTAACCTCCGCTTCACCTGGGGGCAGTTCAACAAACGTGTGGATGATATGGCCAAAGGGCTTATCGCCATCGGCGTAGGAAGAGGCACCCACGTAGGATTGTGGGCGGCCAACGTACCCGACTGGCTCACCATCATGTATGCCTGCGCCAAAGTAGGCGCCGTATCGGTAACGGTGAACACCAACTACAAACAAGCCGAATTGGAATATCTCTGCCAGAACTCGGACATGCATACGCTTTGTATCGTGAACGGCGAGAAAGACAGCGACTTCGTGAAGATGACCAACGAAATGCTTCCGGAGCTCAAGACCTGCCAACGCGGACATCTGAAGAGCGAACGCTTCCCGCAGATGAAAAACATTGTGTACATCGGCCAGGAGAAACACCGCGGCATGTACAACACCGCCGAAATCCTGATGCTGGGTAACAACATCGAGGACACACAGCTCAACGAACTGAAGAGCCAGACCAATTGCCACGATGTGGTCAACATGCAATACACTTCCGGTACCACAGGCTTCCCCAAAGGGGTGATGCTCACCCACCACAACATCGCCAACAACGGTTATCTTACAGGCGAACACATGAACTTCACTGCCGACGATAAGTTGTGCTGCTGCGTTCCGCTGTTCCACTGTTTCGGTATCGTACTGGCATCGATGAATGTACTGACACACGGCTGTACTCAGGTGATGGTAGAACGTTTCGACCCGCTGGTGGTACTGGCATCGATACACAAAGAACGTTGCACGGCCCTGTATGGGGTACCCACGATGTTCATTGCCGAGCTGAACCATCCGATGTTCGACATGTTCGATATGTCGAGCCTCCGCACCGGTATCATGGCCGGCTCTCTTTGCCCGGTGGAACTGATGCGGCAGGTACAGGAAAAGATGTTCATGCGCGTGACAAGCGTGTACGGTTTGACGGAAACCTCTCCGGGCATGACGCAAACCCGCATCGAAGCATCGTTCGAAGCTCGTTGCAACACGGTAGGTAACGATTATGAATTTACCGAAGTACAGGTGATCGATCCGGAAACCGGCGAAGAATGCCCGGTAGGCGTGCAAGGTGAAATGTGCTGCCGCGGCTACAACATCATGAAGGGCTACTACAAGAACGACCAGGCTACCGCCGAAGTAATCGACAAGAACGGATTCCTGCACTCGGGCGACCTGGGTATCAAGGACGAAGAAGGCAATTACCGCATCACGGGCCGTATCAAGGATATGATCATCCGCGGCGGTGAGAATATTTATCCGCGCGAGATCGAAGAGTTCTTGTACAAACTCGATGGTGTGAAGGATGTACAGGTAGCCGGTATCCCGTCGAAGAAGTACGGCGAGCAGGTAGGTGCATTCATTATCCTGCGCGACGGTGCTGAGTTGTGCGAATCGGACGTGCGTGACTTCTGCCGCGACAAGATCTCACGTTACAAGATACCGAAACATGTATTCTTTATCAATGAATTCCCGATGACCGGAAGCGGAAAGATACAGAAATTCAAACTGAAAGATCTCGGCGTAGAGCTTTGCGCCAAACAAGGCATCGAGATTATTTAAGTTTTCCACCCCATAAAGGCAACGGACCGGCAAGTGATCAGCTTGTTGGTCCGTTTTTTTTTATAAAAAGACTCAAATATGTAATCCTTATTGTAATTTATTCTCTATCTTCATGCGCTGAAAACGAACATTCATCCCTGAATTAAAGCACACCCCCATGAAAAACCTCTATTCATTCGCTGTTCTCTTATTCCTATCACTTGCAGGAACCCTTACAGCGAACGCCCAAGGAATGGCCGAGCAGATAGGCCAACATTTTCGCCACTTCATGTCTTCTCCACAAGAGAAGCTGTACCTGCATCTGGACAAGCCCTATTATGCCGCCGGCGAGAACATTTTCTTCAAGGCTTATCTCACAGACGCCATCCAGCACACATCACAGGTGTACAGTAACTTTATCAACGTGGAACTGATCGATGAATGCGAAAAGGTCATTGCCCGGAAGAAGATCAGGCGGGACGAAAACGGCTTCCAGGGAAGTCTCGAACTGGCGCCCGAAATCACTCCGGGAGAGTATGACATACGTGCCTATACCCAATGGATGCAAAACCAGGACAAAGCCTACTTCTACACCCGCAAACTTCACATCGGTAATGCGCTGGACAAGAGCATCCAGTCGTTCATCCATTACGACTCTTCGAACAAGAACAGCAAATGCCAGGTCACGGTACGCTTCACCAATGAATACAACCATCCGATAAAGCAAACCGCCGTCAGCGGAAACGTAAGCAACAGCGGGTCGCAACAGGAAGGAGGGAATTTTATTCGCAAGACGAACGAGCAAGGAGAGATCATGTTCGACATTCCCATCAACAAATCATTCAGGAAACGTTCCATCAACATAACCTTCGATGATGCGACTTACAATTATTCCCGCACATTCAATGTACCACCGCTGGGCAGAGAGATGGATGAATTCTCGCTCAGCTTCTTCCCCGAGGGGGGCGATCTGATTGCCAATTGTAACCAACGCGTAGCTTTCAAAGGGTTATTGCCGGACGGATCGAATGCCACAGTGCAGGGATTCATCATAAACGAGAAAGGCGATACAATCAACACGTTCCAAACCAGTCACGATGGTATGGGCTTGTTCCTTATGAACATCCCCCTGGGAAGTAAATGGACAGCACGCGCTTCGCTGGACGGAACAAGTTTCCGCGACTTCCAACTACCGGAAGTAAAGGCAGCCGGTCTGCAACTGTCGGTGATGCAACGTAAGAACTACATTTCGTATTCCGTCATCGGAACCGATAAAACGGCCTTAAGCGATACGTTGTACCTGACCGGACACACACGTGGCAAGCTGACACTTCTCATTGCATTAGGAGCCAACAACCTGACGAGCAAATTCTCCAACGACCTGTTGAGCGATGGTATTACCGAACTGCTGCTGACCGACAAGCAAGGCAGAGTAATGAGCCGCCGCTTGGTTTTCAAAGCGCCGAAAGAGCAGCTCAACCTGTCAGTAGGCGATTATCCCGACATGTCGACCCAGCGGACCAAAGTGAGCATACCCCTGCGGCTCACCAATCCGGAAGGCACCCCTGTACAAGGCACATTCTCATTGAGCCTCACTGACAAGAATCTGGTGCAGACCGATTCGCTACGGGAACATATCATCACCCACTTCCTGCTCACCTCCGACCTGAAAGGGCATGTGCATAATCCGGCCTATTATTTCGCTATGCCGATTACTTCGCAGGTAGAGTACAACACCGATCTGTTGATGATGACCCACGGCTGGTCGCGGTTCCGCCACGATAACCTGGCCGAGTTGCCGGTGCTGGGTTTCAAGTACTACATTGAAAATGCCCAGTTCATCAACGGGCAGAGCGTCAACCTGGTAGGAGGAAAAATGAAAAACGTACAGATCGTCATGATGGCTCCCCAGCAAAACATCACGATGTTCGGGCAAAGCGATGAGAACGGGAACTTCCTGATCAACAACCTCGACTTTAAGGATACGTTGACCTTCGTGGCACAAGCCCGGGGTAAGTCGAGATTCGCTCCCGCTTTCCTGAAAGTCGACTCAGTGCCTATCCCGGCTCCCCATTATAAATACCCGCTCCCCCGCATCAGCGCAGAGGATAACAGATACCTAGAGTACGACAAAGCCACCAGCGACAGTTACATCGAAGAAGGAGGCATGCGGGTGATCCGCCTGGGCGAAGTAACCGTTACCGCCCGAAAAGCCAACAGCGAGCAACAGGGCTTTTACCAGGGAATGGGCGACACAAGCTACGACGAAAAAGCGCTCCAACGCCTTGGGGTGGTATCGAGTGCCGCAGAACTGTTGCAACGGATGCCCGGAATATGGTACACCGGAAACAAACTCACCATTACAAGGTATCAGAATCCCCCACTCTTCATCATTGACGATATGAGATACGAAGAGGGTCTGGACATTCTGGAAATGATCAATGCATCTGACGTGTCGCACATCGATATTGTAAAAGGCGCTCAAACCAGCTTCTTCGGTTCGGAGGGAGCAAACGGTGTTATCATTGTCGGTATAAAAAAAGGTGTAGAGATCAAAGCCAAACCTTCTCCCGGCTTGCTGCTGTTCACCCGGTTCGGCTATTCCGATTCGATGGAGTTCTACCACCCGGTATACGAAACACCCGAGCAAAAGGCCGATACAAAGAAAGACATCCGCAGCACGGTATATTGGAATCCGAACCTGAAAACCGACGAGAACGGACAAGCAACCATCGAGTTCTATACCCCTGATAATAAGATCAATCCGGAAATATCGGCCGAAGGCATCCTCCCGGACGGAACTTTATTAAAACACTTTCAATAATTTAGATTCAAGCATCTTGATTTGGAATAAATTTCGTACATTTGTGTGATGAACCAAACGTACGAACCCAAAGCCATCAATTTACTATGAATCTTTATTATGCCTTACTATCAATCTTTGTATTGCTGTCCGCTACCCCTGCCTTTGCGGATCAGAAACCTTTTGTTCTCCACTTCTCGAAAGACCAATACCAAGCCGGAAACAGGAACTGGGTGGCCCGACAAGACGAGAAAGGAGTGATGTATTTCGGCAATGAAGCCGGACTAGTTGAGTCCGATGGAACGCACTGGAAACTCCATCAGCTACCTCATGCACCAGCCATACGCGGAGTCGCCGTGGCTTCGCACCAAACCCTTTTCACCGGCGGATATGAAGAGATAGGCCGATGGGACCGGGACCTCTCCGGCACCTTGGTATATACCTCCCTGAAAGATCTGATTAAGAAAGGCGAGTTTGCTAACGAACAAATACTGCAAGTTTGGATATCGAACAACAATGTGTATTTCCAGTCGCGCAAACAAGTCTATGTGTATGACTACCACACTATACGACTCATTACCCCCGATACAGATATACAATTCCTGCTTAAGATACGCGATGGGTACTGGTTCCAGAAAGTGAACGGCCCCCTGTTTTGCTTGCAAGGCGACCAGCTGGAACAAATAAAAGGAAGCGAATTCTTCAGCCAGACCACCATTCGGACCATCCTTCCTCATGGCGCCCACGACTATCTGATCGGTATTTCCACAGGCGAGATATATCTGTACGATGGTAAGGAGTTCGTCCTTTGGAACCGTGCAGTCAGCGATGAACTGGCCGGTCAAGAACTGAACTGCGGCATCTATTCCATTCGGCACAACACCTATTTCTTCGGCACCCGCCTCAACGGAGTCTACAAAACGGCTTCAAACGGAGAAATATTGTCGCACTTCTCCACCGAAAACGGGTTACAGGACAACAAGGTGAATTCGCTTTATGAAGACCAGCAACATAACATCTGGATAACCCAGGACAAGGGATTCAGTTATCTGCGCTATACCCCCTATCTGAGCTATTTCCTGGCGGATGAGTCTGATAAAGGAACGTTGCTGACGGCCACCTATTGGGGCGATTATTTATTGTTGGGTACTACCCGGGGCGTGTACTACACCCTAAAAAGCCAACTGGACACACGAGCATTTTCCCCTCCCCTCCAACTGATCGGTAACACCGAAGGAAGAGCCCGGTCGTTCATGATCAACCAGGGAGAGTTGTACTGTGCGCACAGTACCGGAGTACTCCAAATCGCACCCGACCTAAGCGTCACACGCCCCTATCGCGTCAATTTGCCTGTGTATAAAATTACTGCCGCACAAATCAAAGACAAAGAACTGCTCTTGCTGTCCACCCGTCGCACTCCGATTATCATAGACAAAGCCACCGGGAATACACACGAGATCAGACAACTCTCCGACCCTATACAGGATATCGAAACCGACTACATGGGGAATATATGGCTGGCAACCAATAAAAAGGGAGTGTACAAGTGCCGGCTGAATGAAGAAGCGGACAATTTCGATCAGCTTACCTACTACGGACGCGAGAAGTACCCCAGTCTTCCCGAACGCCTCCGCATGGCCAAAATCGGCAATCGCATCATCTTCCTGGGCGACAACCGGTTCTTTATCTACAGCGAAAGTTCAGACAAACTGATTTCCAACCCTTTGCTGAACAACTGCTTCCAACAACTCGAAGGGATCAGTCAAGTTGTCCATAGCCACGACGAAGAAAACTGGGCGATAGGCACCTCATCAGTACACCGGTTTGTATACGACGGTTCCCAGGCACGCATCCTGAACTCATACGATATCAAAGCCGACAAGCTCTCGCTGGTAACCCGCAACAAAAGCATTTCCATCCTCAATGATTCTACTGCGTTCATCTGCCTCGAAACAGGTTTCATCCTCTTCCGCAACCAGCTGCACCGGCCCAGTTCACCGAGACTGCCGGTGCCCTACATCGAATCCGTAGTGATCGATGCCGATAGCAGCGAACCGTTATTTCCCGATCCCGGACGAGTGAGCGACATTCCTTATAAATACGATGCTGTCAGTATGAGGTACTCCATAGGTAATGCCTTTGCAGGCAACTGGCAGGTAGAATGCCTGCTGGAAAGCGAGCAACTGAACGGTAACTGGAGGGTATTGGAAAATGAAAACGAGGTGACTTACGAACGACTTCCCCGTGGAAGTTATACCTTCAGAATACGTACCACCGACGGCATGGGAAGCTATTCGCCCGAGGCGTCTTTCAGTTTCCATGTACTCCCTCCGTGGTATCGCACTCCGTGGGCATATCTGAGCTACGCCTTGATCATTCTCTTGGCGATTTACCTGGTACAACGTATTTCCGTACTTCGATACCGCCAACAAGTCCAGCGAAAAATCAGGCAGAGCGAAACCTTCCACCTGCAAAACATGAACCGCAAATTGCAGGACAAGATTGAAGAAAAGAAAGCAGAGCTCTTCACGCAAACCTCTTGCGTGATGCAGAAGAACGAACTGATCCTGAGACTAAGGGGGATAGTAAACGACTGGCACGAGAAAAACAACCACCATTCCCTCCGCCCGCTCTACCTTAAAATAAACCAATTGCTGGCCGAAAACATGGATGAAGACGAAGACTGGAAAATGTTTCTTATCAAGTTCGAAGAGAAGCACCACTACTTCTTCAGACAGCTGATGCGGGAATACCCCGACCTGACTCACAACGACCTGCGACTGTGCGCCTGCCTGAAACTGAACCTCGACACAAAGGAAATTGCTTCACTAATGAACCTGTCGGTTCGGGGTGTAGAGAACAACCGTTACCGGTTAAGGAAGAAGCTAAAACTCACATCCAACCAGAATTTGAATGAATTCTTCCTCGGTTACGAATAATGCAAGCACACGCATAACAAACTGATAATCAAACTAAAACAATTCTTTTGAGTAGAAAAAACGTACTTTATAAGATGTTAAAAATCAGGTGCCTGTAGTAGTAGCGTACCCACCTATTAGTAGCAGTTTCATGTATTTCATATATTTGTATCGGTTCACCTTTTTTTTTAACCTAACGAGACATTCTACTAATGAAACAGATTGCGCAGGCACCATGACTATTGACCCCATCTATTAATTAACATGCTTCATTTAAACAAAAGCCTGTGCAATCTGTTTATTTCTTAAAAAGCAAAAAAAGCTACCAAAACCAACTTTTGTTTAAAATTTAATGCAATGAGAACTAAACCTAGTAACCTCCATGCCATAGCATGGTTCAGGACTCTATTTGTCCTGATATTCCTTTGTACTTTCTCTGCTCTATGGGCCCAGGAAAGAATTGTGACCGGAACTGTGACCGATGCTCAAAACGAGCCATTAGTCGGTGTATCTATTCGTATTGTAAATACACAAGGTGGTACAGTAACCGATATAAATGGACGCTACTCCCTCTCAGTACCGGCAGATGCCTCCCTCGAATTTACATATGTGGGAATGGCTGCGCAAACCATCAAGGTGGGCTCACAAAGCGTAATCAACGTTAGCCTTAAAGAAGATTCGCAATTACTGGCCGAGACAGTAGTGATCGGTTACGGTAGCGCGAAGAAACGTGACCTTACCGGATCTATTACCAACATCAAGGCGGAAGAATTAGCCAATAAACCCGCCAGTAACCCCATTACTTCCCTGCAAGGCAAAGTAGCCGGTATGCAAGTCATCACCACCGGACGCCCCGGCGACGACCCGGAAGTACGTATCCGTGGTACAAACTCCATCAATGGCTACAAACCTTTGTACATCGTCGACGGACTGTTCAATGACAATATCAACTTCCTGAATCCCGAAGACATCGAATCGATGGAGGTACTGAAAGACCCTTCATCACTGGCTATCTTCGGAGTACGCGGCGCCAACGGAGTAATCATCATTACCACCAAGAAGGCAAAAGAAGGGCAGATAAAGGTTAATATCAACTCCGCCTTCGGATGGAAGTCGATACCCGACCGCATCGCACTGACCAATGCCGCCCAGTTTAAGGAGCTGTACAACGAACAGTTGACCAACCAGGGCGATACACCTTACGATTTCAGCAATTGGACAGCCAATACCAACTGGCAGGACGAGATCTTCCAGACAGGCTTCATCACCGATAACAACATCAGCATCAGTGGAGCTACGGAGAAAACCAGTTTCTATCTGGGCGTGGGATATGCCTACGAAGATGGCAATATCAACCACGAAAAGTTCAGCAAGGTGACCATCAATGCCAGCAACGAACTCCGTATTACGGACAAGATCAAAGTGGGATATCAATTCAACGGTGCACGTATGTTGCCACCCGATGCCAAACAAGTATTGAATGCCGTGCGGGCTACCCCGGTATCACCTGTATTCAACGATGAATATCAACTCTACTACTCCCTGCCAAGTTTCCAAAAAGCACAGATCAACAACCCCATGGTGGATGTGGAGCTGAAAGCCAATACCACCCGGGCGGAAAACTACCGTGCAGCAGGTAATATCTACGGTGAAGTTAATTTCCTCAAGGACTTTACTTTCCGGGTAGCCTATTCGATGGATTATGCTTCGAACAACAGCCGCACGTATACCCCCATCATGCAACTGTACGACCCCGATGCAGTAGGAGATATCAACACCCTGGGAAGTAAGAAAACCGGAGTCAGCCAGTTCAAGCAAACCGAAAGTAAGGTGCAGAGCGACTATCTGCTCACTTACATCAAATCGTGGGGGCAACATAACCTGACGGCAACCGCCGGTTTCACTACCTATTATAATGCACTGAGCAAGTTGGAAGGCGCCCGCGACCAAGGTAGCGGTCTGGTTATTCCTGACGATCCCAGCAAATGGTATGTCAGCAGCGGTGATGCATCCACAGCCACTAACGGAAGTACACAATGGGAACGCAGCACGCTTTCGTTCCTGGCACGTGCCATCTACAATTACCAAGGTAAGTACCTGCTCAATGCCTCGTTCCGCCGCGACGGTTCATCGGCCTTCTCATACACCGGAAACGAATGGCAGAATTTCTATTCCGTCGGCGCGGGCTGGCTCATCTCCGAAGAACCGTTCATGAAAGACATCCCCTGGCTGGACATGTTGAAACTGAAAGGTTCATGGGGTACACTGGGTAACCAAAACCTCGACGAACCCTATCCTGCCGAACCGTTGCTGGAGAACAAGTACTCGGCTGTATTCGGTAATCCGGAAACCATCTATCCGGGCTATCAGCTGGCCTATCTGCCCAACCCCGACCTGCGTTGGGAAAAGGTTGAATCGTGGGAAACAGGATTCGAAACCAATCTGTTGCACAACCGTCTGCACTTCGAAGGAGTCTATTATCGTAAGGACACAAAGGACTTGCTGACCAAAGTTCCCGGACAATCGGGTACCATGCCGGGTATCGGCAACCTTGGTTCCATCCGCAACCAGGGTGTGGAAATGGCTGCTTCATGGCGTGATAAGATCGGCGACTGGGAATACCGCATAGGAGCCAACCTGACAACGGTCAAGAACCGGGTACTCAGTCTGGTCGATGATGGTTACAACATCATCGACGGCGACAAGAAACAAAGTTATACCATGGCAGGCTATCCCATCGGGTTCTTCTATGGCTACAAGGTAGAGGGAGTGTATCAGTCGCAAGCCGATATCGATGCCTCGCCTACCAACACGCTGGCAACAGTGACCCCGGGCGACCTGAAGTTCAAGGACGTGGACGGCGATAACAAGATCACTACTGCCGACCGTACCATGATAGGTAACCCGACTCCGGACGTTACCTACGGTATCTCGCTGGGGGTAACCTGGAAAAATTGGGACCTGGGCATCGACATGATGGGACAAGGTGGCAACCAGATTTACCGCACGTGGGACAACTACAACTGGTCGCAGTTCAACTTCCTGGCACAACGCTACGACCGTTGGCACGGGGAGGGCACATCGAATACCCAACCGTTGCTCAACACCAAGCATACCATTAATAACCTGAACTCGGAATACTATATCGAAAACGGTAGTTTCTTCCGGATTCGGAACATACAGCTGGCTTACAACTTTGACCCCACACTGATAGCCAAAGTGAAACTGCAAGCGCTGAAAGTATATGCCAACATCCAGAACGTCAAGACGTGGAAGCACAATACCGGTTACACACCGGAACTGGGCGGAACCGCCATAGCCTTCGGCTCGGACAATGGCAGCTACCCGATGCCTGCCATCTATACATTTGGCGTAAACTTAACCTTCTAACTATAAAACTATCAGATTATGAAATTCTTATATAATACCCTATCACTACTGGCTTTTACAGCCGTAATGACGATCAGCACCAGTTGTCAGGATTTTCTGGACCGCAGTCCGGAAGGTCAGTTCACCGAGGACGACAGTCCCGGCGCCCTGGTCGAAGGAAAAGTATACAACGTATACTACCTGATGCGTAGTTATAACATCACCGCCGGTATTCCGGCCTTCGCCATCCACATGATGCGTTCCGAAGACTCGGAAAAAGGAAGCGACTCGGGCGACGGCTCCGACGTAGCCGATATGTTCGATGATTTCGAATACTCAGCCTCTGCCGGAATACTGGACGCCTACTGGGAGCAGAACTACAAAGTCATCATCCAGTGTAATGAGATTCTCGACGACATCGCCACCGGCAATATGACGGACAAAGGTAGCGAGATCAACAAAGGCGAAGCTTACTTCTTCCGGGCGTATGCTTATTTCAACCTCGTACGCGCTTTCGGCGAAGTGCCGTTGATTACGTTTAAGGTGACGGATCCCGCACAAGTCAATGTCCCCAAATCGTCGGTGACAGATATTTATAAAGTGATCGATGACGACTTGACCGCTTCCGAAGGTTTTCTGCCCAACCAGTGGCCCATTGAATTCAAAGGACGCCTCACCTGGGCTGCTGCCCGTTCGCTCCACGCACGTACCTATATGATGCGTAGCATGTGGAACGATATGTACACCGCCTCCACCGAAGTAATCAGTTCCAACCTGTACAACCTGAGTACACCGTACGACGAGATTTTCACCGACGATGGTGAAAACAATCCCGGTTCCATCTTTGAACTGCAATGCACCTCTACGGCTGCCCAAAAGGCTGACCTTGCTATCGGAAGTCAATTCTGCGAGGTACAGGGCGTGCGTGGTTCCGAGGAATCGAACCTGGGTTGGGGTTGGCACATGGCTACCACCGAACTGATGAATGCATACGAAGAAGGCGACCCGCGGAAAGACGCCACGTTGCTCTACTTCCGTCATTCGAAGAGCGACCCCATCACTCCTGCCAATACCAACAAACCGTATGGCGAATCGCCCGTTTCCACCGCCATGGGTGCTGCTTTCAACAAGAAAGCTTACACCGATCCGGCCAAACGCCGCCAGTTCACCAATGCCGGTTTCTGGGTAAACATTCGCCTGATCCGCTATTCGGACGTTGTACTTATGGCTGCCGAATCAGCTAACGAGAAGGGAATCCCGGGTGAAGCCTCCAACTACCTGGAAATGGTACGCAGCGCTGCCCGTGGTAACAATGCGACCATTCTGCCGAAAGTAGAATCATTGGATTATACCGTGCTCCGTGACGCCATCCGCC
Organism: Bacteroides sp.; assembly: GCA_031554635.1. Taxonomy (GTDB): domain Bacteria; phylum Bacteroidota; class Bacteroidia; order Bacteroidales; family Bacteroidaceae; genus Bacteroides. The sequence goes on along the minus strand of JAVBVD010000029.1, from coordinate 151,754 downwards.
ACGAACGCCGCGTGGAACTCGGTCTGGAACCCGACCGTTTCTACGACCTCGTACGTTGGGGCATTGCCTCAGAGGTATTGCATGCCGCCGGAAAGACGAATTATCAGGATAAGAACGCCCTGTTGCCCTTACCGCAGACAGAAATCGATAAGTCGAAAGGCGTATTGATTCAGAACCCGGACTATTAATCCGTAGAAAAAGAGGAAGCTTGCTTTACTCACCGAGTATATATGTACCACATGCACATCTCGTACTGTATGAGATGTACATGTGGTACTGTATAAGATGTGCATCTGGTACTGTACGAGATGTACATGTCGTACATCGGATGCCGGCGAGTAAAGCAAGCTTCCTCTACGTGTATCGTATCTTTGGTTTTTATTCTGCCCCTCCGGCTTTCACATCGTCGTTGTTGATAGAACGGGCCGCTTTCTTCACGGTAGCCTTCAACTGACCGATGTGGTAGCTCACATTAATGTTGTAAGAAGCAACAGGATAGGTACTATGAATCCGTTGGGTGAAGTTCACTCCCTCGGTAGTCATATCAAACTTCTTATCCCTTTTCAGGAAGTTATAGCCACCCGCAGTCACCGTCAGGCGGTCTTTCAGGAACGACCGGTTCAACGACATACTATAGTTATAGCTACCTCCCCCTTTTCCTTGAAGCGATATCCGGGAGGTACTTCCACCACCACTCAGTGTAGCCTTCACCTTCCACGGAAGCGTGTGATTAATGTTTGCGTTAACTGTTCCCATCCATCCGTAATTGTGGAGGTTCCGCATCGGACTCTTCATATCGACATAGGAAACCGAGGAGTTCAGACTGAGCCGCGTCTGCCGGGTGACCGTCCAGGAAGCGTACGCACTCAGCCCCGTATCTTGTTTCTTCCCGATGTTGCTGTACGTGGTGTACATGGCCTGTGCCGGCAGCAGATGTCCGCTGATGACCTCTTCCTGGTCGAGCACACGGCTGTACTGCTCGATGCTGTTGTTATTGAACGAGTGACGAAGCGACAGGTTGACATTGAGTTTGGGAGTAAAGCTGCTGAGACCCAAGTTAAAGGCATGACTCTTCTCACTCTGCAAATCCGGATTTCCCTGCGAAACACTCATCGGATTCTGGTCGTTGAAGTACGGGTTCAGGTACCAGATGCCCGGCCGGGAAATACGCATGTTGTAACTGGCGGTCAGAGTTCGTGTCTTTCCGATCTTCCAACCGAAATTCACCGCCGGAATAACATCGTTGAAAGTCGTTTCAAAGTTCTCGCCGCGTCCCTGCAGATATTTCACATGCTGCATGGTATGTTCGTAGCGCAGCCCGGGACGAAAAGAGATCTTCTTGTACCGGAGCGTATACCCCAGATAGGCTGCCAGAATATCGTTGAGATGTTTGTAGTGGCTGGTTCTGTCGGCATCCAATTCCTCCTGGTCGCTCCCCACAGGAGTGGTGTAGTAATCATTTTCACTCTTGTTGTCGCGCATGATGTACTTCACCCCGCTCTCGATGTTGTGGTATTTGCCTATGGGAGTGGTGTAATCGAACTGAATGGTCTGTTCGATGGTGTTGGTCGAGCCATCCGTATGCAGGTTGGAACGGCGCAGATGTTCGGGTACCTCCTCCAGATTGGTGTAAATATACTCCGACTGATTGTCGATCTTGTCGGGACGTGTGCTGATTTGGTAGGATAAGGTCCACATGCGCTGTTTGTTGCGCTTCGACGTACGCTGATAGTCGAGCCGTCCATCGAGGGAATAATAGGACATATCTCCTTGGGTGTGCACATTGTATCCATACGCCTTTACCGCACGTGCGGCGTCGTACATCCCGGTTGTCTCCCATCCGTTAGAATCACTACCTCCTCCATAGATACTGCCCGAAAGGGTGATGAGGCGCAGGGTATCGATCTCATAGCTGGCTTCCAGCCGGCCATTCTGAAAGGCCCCCTCGCTCTTCCGGCTCGTTTCCGAATCGAGGAACTTCTGCTCGGTCGAGTTATGATACTCCATGGAGTTAGACGAATGGCTGGTGGGATTCCAGGAAAGGTTGCTTCCGTAACTGGCCGATAGGGTGAGTTTATTCTGCTTTATCGTAGCATATGCGGAACCTCCCCCTCCCCGGTTTCCCCCTCGTCCGCTAAAGGCAGCCATGTATCCCTCAAAGCCCAAACCGGCAGTTACAATATTGAGAATTCCTCCTACTCCTTCGGCATCATACTTCACCCCGGGCGAAGTAATTACCTCAATGGTCTTGACGGTATTGGCAGGCATACTTTTGAGCACATCTTTCGGGTTCTTGCTCATCATGGTATTCGGTTTCCCGTTGACGTGTATCACATAGCTGGAACTTCCGTTGACTTGGATGTTATCTTCGCCATCGATGGTTACCAACGGTACTTTGCGTAGCATTTCGAGCATGTAGTCCGTTTTGGAGTCCGGATCGTCGGCTACGTTGTATTCTATCTTGTCCAGGTCTACTTTGACCAAGGGTCTCTGTGCCACCACTTCGACTCCTTTCAGTTGGGTAGTAGCCTCGGCCATATACAGGGTCCCGAAATCGATTATTGTTTTCTCTGCCCCCAGTTCAAATTCCCTGACTACGGGACTTTTTCCTACAGATGTAAAAGTAATGACGTACTTTCCGGGGCGGGCTGCAAAACTCTCCTGAAACTTTCCATTGGCAGTTGTCACCGCCATCTTTACCGGTTTATCCGGCAGGGCTTTGTGTACGATGCGGATGGTAGCATATGGCTCGGTTTCCTTCGTTAACGAATCGAGCAATACCCCTTTTACCGTGAAAGTGGGAGATGGTGCGGGACTCTGTGCTTTGGCGGCACACGCCAGCAAGAGTAAGATGCATAGAAGCAGTGAGTTGTTTCTCATAATCTACTGTGTTTTCAATTTATATTCTAGTAGACGAGAAAAGCAAAAGGGTTGTTACAACATCTCGGTAAATATAACTGCCTCGACTATTCATTGGCGAAAGTCGAATAATTGACTCGATGAGGATTACATGTATCCTCCTCTGTTGAAAACTTTCTAGCTACGCACTATTTGTTAGCAAGGGAAACATGCGGATAATTCTATTCCAGAAGTATCCTAGAACACTACCTCTGCATCTTGCAGTTCGGTGGCAGACTCGGCTGCTCGCAGGGTTCCCAGATCGACCACCGTCTTCTCCGCATCCAGTTCAAACTCCCTGACCACGGGAAGCTTCCCTATAGCTGTAAGGGTAATGATATACCTGCCGGGATAGGCAAGAAACCGTTCCTGAAACTTCCCGTTACCATCCGTCGTTGCCATCTTCACCGGTTTCTCCGGCAGGGATTTGTTTGCAATGCGAATAGTGGCATACAGGCCTGTTTCGTTCGTCAGCGAATCGAGTAAGACCCCTTTTACGGTAAAAGTAGGAGGAGGTGTGGGGTTCTGTGCCCAGGCAACGCATGCCAGCAAGAGGAAGAAGCATAGAAGTAGTGAGCGATTTCTCATAATTTATTCTGTTTTGAAAAGTGTATTACAATGGGCATTCAACCGGGCCATCCGATAAAACAGTGGCAATTTATGGAAAAATTATCAGATGACAAAGATCGTAAGCGAAAACATGCTTTATGATCTATTCTGAATGGCAGTAAAGTTATAAAAAAAAGGAGATGCATCACGCACCCCCTTTTTTTCATTGTAATCTATCTAGATTAGTTGCCTGCTTTTTTAACCAGAGCTGTAATTGTAACTTTGGTATTTCCCCACTTGTGAGGAATATTTAAAGGAATTGTCAGATTATGATCTTTTTGAATTGGATTACCTACATTCGTGTAAATGAATTCACCGTTGCTCAACGTGATATTGCTAGCGTTTACAACGAACTCAGAACCTGAGCCATCAGCTGCCTTGATCTTCACTGCGCCATCAATAACAATATTGTTAGCATCAACGCCATAATGATTGAACATGTAGGCGATATCAGCTCCTTGAGCAGTTCTGAACGATTCATTTCTCCAATCATAGAGTGACAGTAAGCTGAACAGTTTTACTTTTGAACCGCCAGTCACAGCATCAACGAAGTTAGCAGCCGAGATAGCCTTACCAACCACCGGATTCACAAACTTAGCATTGAATATAGCTTTGTTTCCACCGATAGTAATCTTCTTCGTAACATCTCCACAAGAATAACCTGCAGTGTTGATTATTGCATAGAACTTATCGGTTGAGATCAGCGCTTTCACTTTATCATCAACTATTCCGGCAGTTTCAACAATCTGGATCGTCGGAACCGCAGGGGCGCCTGTTACTACAATCTTAGCCACTGCAACTCCATTAACTAACAAGGTTGTCTTAGCAGCATCTAAAGTAACAGTTGCAGCTACATCACCAAAGCTTGTGATCTTCTTATTATCATCAGAGAATGTGTAAGCCATAGTCATTCCGTCGTATACTTCCTTGAATTTAGCATAGTCAGCAGCCTTCGAGAAGTCGATATGACCTTCTACTTGAGTTCCACTAGTTGTTGTATAAGTCACAAAACCTGAATAAAGATTATTGCTGAATATACAGTTAGCAGAATTAGTAGCAGTTGATGCAGGAACCTTCACATTCTGATAGAAGTTTTCAACTGCTGCATCCCAGAACGGAGTATACACATTCGGAGTAATATTGATCGTTGCATTCGGACCTACCACCTTAGTTGTGAACTTCACAGAAACTGTTGTAGAAGTATTTGACTTCAATGCATATACAGCAGTGTAAGAGATTTCCTTACCAACATTCGCCCAAAGGTCAGCCGGCGCCAATGTCCATGTCAAGACCTCAGTAGATGTAGTACCTGCTATTGTCGGGTCGAAAGCAGCAACTTTACCAACATTAGATCCAACGCCATCCTTATTAACAAAATCGTAACGAGTGTGGAATTGTTCTTTAGACAGACCTAATGCATTGTAAACTAACAAGTTCATCTGCTGAACTGTTACATTATTTACTACGTTTCCAGCACATGCCAAAGAAGAATCGGTGAATGGGAATGTTATTTCCTTAGAAGGAGTTATTGTCGTTTGATCAACGATCTCAACTTTGATAATAGCAACCTTCACGATTTCAGTACCATTCATCAAGCTAACCTTAATGATCGGAGTACGACCAATGGAAGCAGTACCAGTCTGATCGTATACTTTTGCAGTCAATGTTGTACCATTCAAAGTTACAAAGTCTTTCTGATCTGTATTAGTGCCCAACTTAGTTGATACAACCTCAAATTTGTATGTGAAACCAAACAAATCTTCTACCTTGATATCAGCGCCAACAGTAGCGTTAACGCCATTAATAGCTGTTGCTGCATCTACCCAAGCAGCAGTCTTTACTACTTTTGACAAGTCAATACCTTTCGTATCGTTGTAAACCAACGTTGTATCTGGCTTAATAGCTAAATAATTAGCTTCAGTGAAAGCAACTCCCGGATTCGTAAAATAGAAGTACTTACCATCAGCAGGCTTGTCTGCCGGAGAATAAAGAGAGTTTTTCAACTTACCTGTATGCGCAATTGCAAATTTGGCATATTTAGAAGCATACATAGCAGCATAGTCAGAAGTAATGATTGTATCGACAGCTTCACCTTTCTTTGTCAAAGGAACTTGCAATGCGATAAGATCCAACTTGCCATCAGTTATACTAGCCCAAGTAGTACCATTATCAATTCCTTTCAGGAATTCAGAGTTAACCGTCACTTTTACTTTCAAACGTCCGTTTTCAATTTTAACAAATTCAGCTTTCGGATCTACAGATGTAGCACGAGAAAGAACTTTCACTGTTTTAAAATTGAAAGAGAGCTTATCTTTCTGAATCATATCCTGAGTCACAGAAGAAGGATTCATGTGATAAATAGCAAACGGAGTGTTGGTTGCAGTTCCAGTCTTTGTACCATTTTTAGCACCGGTTGCCAGCAGCACGTCATAGGAAATGCTTGCAAATTCAATGGCAGGAGTACCGTCGAAGATAGCCTCTGGTTCGAATACCAGACCACGGAGGTCACCAGTATTCATTGACAGAATAAACCCGTTAGGATAACCAGTTACACCATATAAAATCACACGACCATCGTGAACAGCCGCAGTAATAGCACCTTCTAAAGCACTAACCCACTTTTGGTCAGTTTTTTCAGTTCCGTTCAGATACCAATAACCATCAGCATTAGGTACATAGTATACACCAGGGGTACCAGGAGCACCTGCCCCACCTGCAGCACCTGGTTCTCCAGTTTCTCCAGTTGCACCGGTATCACCTTTATCGCCCTTAGAAGGCTTTCCGGTATCCACGCCATCAATAAACCAGTTTCCGTTTTCACCAATAGCAACCACACTACCCGGAGTACCGGCATCACCCTTTGCACCGGTAGCACCAGTTGCGCCAGCAGCACCTGTTGCGCCGGTGGCACCTGTCGCGCCAGTGGCTCCGTTGTTGATGTCATAAGCCGTTCCGCTTCCTAAAGTCACCTTGATACCCGTAGAGGTAGCTTCTACCTTAGAAATCCACTGACCGCCACTAAGTTTCTCCTCAATGGTTTTAATGGAACTCTTGTTAGCATCAATTTGAGTTTGCAAATTACTGATATCATCATCGTAGTCTTTACAGCCTACCAATGATGTAGCAGTAACAAGCGTCAATGCCCCGAAGAGCATCACTCTTACAAAATTTTTCCTCATAACTACATTAAATTACATTAATAATATATTATCAAACACTAAATTCTTCGCACTTTCTAATCAAGCAATTGTTTTAATAAACCACCCGAATAATGTTTGAATTTTAAGGCAATTCTTACATCAACTGGGTTTTTTTTCGTATCTTTACTCTATATGAGCGAATTTACGGCACAAATATCAAACATTTATTTGATATAACAAAGCATTTATTTGATTTTTTCTTATTTAACAATGGATATAATTGAAAGAATACAGCAAATCATTAATAAGGAGGGACTCAATGTGTCCTCGTTTGCGAAGAGGCTGGGAGTAGTAGATCAGTCTATTAGAGGGATTGTAGTACAGAAGAGGAATAAGCCGGGCTACGAAATCATTTACAAGATCGTTCAAACATTTGATTGGGTGAATGCAGAGTGGCTAATTACGGGAAAAGGAGAGATGGAGAAGACGGATTCCGGGCAAAATCAATCAAATCCTTCACTTTCGGAGTTGGTTCAGTACCTCCGGGAAAAAGATATGAAGATAGAACAGCTGATTGAAGAGAAAACGGAATTGAAAATAAAATTTGAAATCGCGAAGGATTTCAATGTAAAAAATTACGATTTCAAAAAGGGCGATAGAGGAAACCTCTTAACCCCCATGAAAAGAGTTAACGTTACGCACAAAAGAAAAGAGAAAAACCCATAAATCGTCACGAAAAAAGAAAGTAGAAAGAAAGCAGTAATAACAGGAGCAACAGAATCACAAAGCCAAAGCCGCGAAGAATGATTTTGTGAATACCCGACTCTTTGCCGGCGAAGAAAAGAGCATAACACATATTGATGGCGATATTGCTCGCAATGGCTTGCAGGCAACAGGCGGTTATCACCAACACCGGAACACCGGAACCTTGTAAGAGATTCAGGATAAAAGGAGTGATGTCACTGAAACCGGAGACAAACGAAAGCAGATTCAATCCGCCGGTACCGGCATACAACACCGTATAATGGGTAAGTACCGTAAAGACTACAAACAGTATAGCAAAGACCAGGGCTACTTTGAACTCCAAAGGATTACTTTCATCTTGTTCTTCCGCCGGTGCTTTCCCATCATTGGTTTGTTGCCGGGAATGAATATACCATGCCACCATGGCAGTGGCAAGCGACATGATCAAGAGATAAGGATATACACTGAGGAATACTTTCCAACTAAAGATCAATATCAATATCAGGAACCGAAGGAACATCATGCTGACAGCCATCAGCATAGCAGCTACGTATTCCGGTCCTTCGTACGAAGAGGCGGTACGGCTGCGACGGGCAAGCACGGATATGGTGGCGGTACTACTATACAGTCCGCCGATAATGCCGGAAACCAACACGCCCGACTCACGGAAAACATACCGTTTCAACAGATAGGACAAATAGGAGATGCCGGAGACAACCACCGTAGTAAGCCAGATGGTATAGGGAGTCAGATTGATATCGGGAATGATATTCTCATTGGGAAGCATTGGCAAGATGATGCCACTGATTGCCAAAAACTTGGCCAGGGTAACCATCTCGTCATTCCGCATGCGCTGGGCAATCTCGGTAAAGGTGTGCTTCAATTCGGTAAGCAACAATACAGTTACCACTACCATGACATAAAACCAGGAAGGCTGAGTAGATACGATGGGGGCAATACAGTAAGTAATCAGGGCAATAACAATAGTAGTGACTCCGAATACATGAAACTGAGACTGCTTGACGTAGTAGTTCAGCCCCAGCAGTCCGCCCAGGATCAAACCACCACCCATAAACAAACGCATACTCTCCGGATCGAGAATATAAAGCAGATAGCCCAGGATTCCGATGAATGTAAACGTACGGTCGGTACCGAACAAGGTGACTTCTCCTTCGCGCTTCAGGCTGATCTTGCGTTGAGAGAGACCGATAAGCAGGGAAAACAGGGTAACCAGGATAAAGGTTACCAACTCTTGAGGCAAATATTCATATAATCGTTCCATATAACTCTGATGTTCTTTCCAGTCAAAGCAAATATATGGATTATATTTCTATTCCCAAGTATTATAGGGCTTTTTCATCAATTGCGAGTTGTAGTAACGCACGTCGCCGGTGACTTCGCCGGCAATAAAATCGGGTGCAAGAAAAGGTTCGTCTTCTGAAGCCAGCTCGACTTCCGCCACAACGAGCCCTTCGTTATCGCCGTAGAACTCATCCACCTCGAATATGTGCTTGCCGCTACGCACCAGGTAACGTATTTTTTCAATCATACCCGGCTCGCAGAGCTTGATCAGTTCCTCGGCTTCCGCCAAAGGAAGCTCGTGTTCCCATTCATAGCGGCTTGTTCCCGCGGCATTGGCCGGACCCTTGATGGTCAGGTATCCTTTGTCGTCGCAAATACGTACCCGAACAGTACGCCCACGGGCACTACAGATATATCCTTGCATCATCCGGATGCTTGCATACGCCTGCGACCGATAATCGCCTTTGACGAGAAATTTACGTTCGATTTCCTGTGCCATAATCAGAAGCTTACTTGTACGCGAAGTCCCAGAATACCATACGCATTTCCGCCTTTACCTTTGGACTCGTCCACATCGGCGGCTTTATTGGCCAGTTCTCCGTTCGACTTATAACCGACATAAGCCTGTCCGAACGCATTGGCATATTTATCATGGTCCACGTAGGAGTAATTCAATTGAAGTTTCAGGTAACGATTGGCGTAGTAGTTCACACCAGCCGACCAGCCATTCATAGAACCTCCCTGAATGAGTTCACCGTTCAAGTCGGTTTTATCGTACCGGAGCGCCACTTCCACATCCCCCCAGTTACGTCCTTGCGTAGGAGTAGAAAAAGCCCCGCGGGAAGTACTGTACTTCTGCTGTCCGCCAAACAACAAATAAGCCGCCTGCGCATAGAAGCCGTTAAAGGTTTCCGTCGGCAATCCGTCGGCACGCTTCGTCTGGTTCTGGATATATTCGCTTTGGAAGCGGAACCCTCTGTAAAACCCTGCCAGCTCGGCTCCCACCAACCAATCACGATCGACCAAAGGAACCAGACCGGTATCGAGGAACTTTACCTTATTTATATATGAAAGTGAATAGCCCGAATAACGCACCACATTGGGAGCATTGGCCGCCGTTGTCGTTTTGGGGGTACGGTAAGAAGTCGAAAAACCCACATGCAGTCCCCGACTCTTATCGGGTGCGATGGGCATCCAGACTCCTCTGACTGTGTACGACACTCCTTCGTCTATGCCTGCCTTGCTATTGCTTTCCGAATATTCCTTCTCTTTAAGCGCATTGATCCTTTTGAAGAATATTCCCCCTTCCAACCGATAACGTGGTTGCGACCAAATACCTTGCACCCCCAGGTGAAATTCAGGCGAGAAAGTAGAGACCACCACCGGATGTTCCATAAAAAGCAGATCGACCGAAGAGGTCATTGCCTCCATAGTAACATTCTCCTTCATACTACCGGCACGGACAGAAAAAGCTTTCATGGGAGTATACCGCACATAGCAATCTTTCACCGAGAATCCACCGTCAGTAAAGTCGACTTCCGCCCGTCCCGACAATTGATCGGTCAGCACAAAATCAGTACCGATACGTGCACGGCGGAATCCCACCCCATCGCCCAAAGGCTGGTAGTCGGCACCGGAGTACAAAGCCCCATCCAATTGAAGCCGTCCAAAGAAAGAGAAAGCAGGGCGAGGTTCGTCTGCCCGGAGAGAAGAAATGCATGCCACGAAACATGCCAGGAAAAGGAAGTGTTTTTTCGCCATCCGTATGTAATGAAATTAATTAAAAAGGCTGTATCAACAAGAAGAAAACTCATTGACACAGCCTTTGTTTCTTAACTCATAAAAGAGAACACGATCAGCATCCCCAGGGCTAAAATCAGCATGGATACGCAGACTATCTTCAAAACCCGCTTGGCTTGTTGTTCTTCTTTCTGGCTGTGTTTTACTTTCCTCTTGTTTTTGCCCATATTTGATAGCTTTAAGTTCAACGCTAACAAAGTAAGGACATTTATTTAAACTCGCCAAAAATAATGAGAATAAAATTACACGCTAGCAGAAGAAACAAAAAAACATCCCGCGAAGTCAAAAAGACAGCGGGATGTTACATTCATGTTATATTTTACGCTTCTTCGGATGAGAACTCCATCAGATAGGCCTTGATAAAGTCGTCGATCTTTCCGTCCATCACTCCGTTCACGTCCGAAGTCTGATAGTTGGTACGATGGTCTTTCACCCGGCGGTCGTCGAATACATAGCTTCGTATCTGCGATCCCCATTCGATCTTCTTCTTTCCGGCTTCGATCTTGCGTTGTTCCGCCAGACGCTTCTGCAATTCCCGGTCATAGAGTTGTGAGCGGAGCAGGCGCATGGCATTCTCGCGATTGTCGAGCTGTGAGCGGGTTTCGGTATTCTCGATCAGGATTTCTTCTTCCTCACCGGTATCGGGGTCTTTGTATCTATAACGAAGACGTACGCCCGTTTCCACCTTGTTCACATTCTGTCCACCGGCACCGCCCGAACGGAACAAGTCCCAGGTAATGGCAGCCTGATTGATCTGCACCTCGATGGTATCGTCTACCAACGGAGAAACGAAAACCGATGCAAAGGATGTCATCCGCTTGCCTTGCGCATTGTAGGGCGACACACGTACCAGACGGTGTACACCGTTCTCTCCCTTGAGATACCCGTATGCATAATCGCCTTCCACTTCGATGGTACAGGTTTTGATCCCTGCTTCATCGCCCTCCTGCAGGTTGGAAACATTCACCTTATAGCCATTGGTTTCGGCATAACGCAAGTACATACGCATCAGCATGGCAGCCCAGTCCTGACTTTCGGTTCCACCGGCACCCGAGTTGATCTTCAGCACACAACTCATCTGGTCGGCTTCTTCGCGAAGCATGTTCTTTAGTTCCAGGTTCTCTACCGCCTCCATAGCTTTGGCATACGCCTCGTCCACTTCGGCTTCGGTGATGAGTCCGTCTTTACAGAAATCGAAAGAAAGTTCCAGCTCATCGCTCAGCACTTTTACTTCCTGATACCCCTCAATCCACTTTTGCAATCCTTTGACCCGCCTCATCTGCGCTTCGGCTTTTTTCTGGTCGTCCCAGAATCCGGGCGCTTGCGTTCTTAACTGTTCTTCTTCGACTTGAATTTTCTTCCCGTCGACGTCAAAGATACCTCCTCAGCGCATCAGTGCGCTCTTTCACGTCTTTAAGTTGTTCAATTGTAATCATCTTATTTTCTATATTTTTAGAATATTGAGTGCAAAGATATACAAAAAACATCTACCTTTGCCTCAACCAAATTAAAATGTTGTCATCTATATGAACAAACTTTTCAAACGAACCGGCCTGCTACTTTTGTTAGCAGTAGCAACTGTTTGTAGCAGTAGCGCCAAAGACTACCGTTACGAAACCGTACCCAATGATCCTTTGAAAGCGCGCATCTACACGCTCGACAATGGACTGAAAGTTTACATGACCGTCAATCCGGAGACTCCCCGCATTCAAACGTACATCGCCGTTCGTGTGGGAGGAAAGAACGACCCTGCGGAAACCACCGGTCTGGCTCACTACTTCGAGCATCTGATGTTCAAAGGGACCCAGAAATTCGGCACCCAGAACTATGCCGCCGAAAAGCTGATCCTCGACCAGATTGAACAGCAGTTCGAGGTATACCGCAAGACAACCGACGAAACACAACGTGCAGCTATTTACCATGTAATCGATAGCCTTTCGTACGAAGCCTCCAAAATTTCCATCCCCAATGAATATGACAAACTGATGTCGGCCATCGGTGCCAAAGGAACCAATGCCTACACCTCGTTCGACGTGACTTGTTACATTGAAGATATCCCCTCCAATCAGGTTGAGAACTGGGCCAAGATACAAGCCGACCGTTTCGAGAACTGCGTCATCCGCGGATTCCACACCGAGTTGGAAACCGTATACGAAGAGAAGAACATGTCGCTCACCAAAGACTCGCGCAAAGTTTACGAAGCGGTTCTTTCAACCTTGTTTCCCCACCACCCGTACGGTACACAAACCGTTCTCGGCACGCAGGAAGACCTTAAGAATCCTTCCATCACCAATATCAAGAATTATCACCACACCTGGTATGTACCCAACAACATGGCCATCGTTCTGTCGGGCGATTTCAACCCCGACCAGATGATTGTCACGATTGACAAATACTTCGGTCACTTCCAGCCAAACCCCAATCTTCCGGTTATCAAGTTGCCGAAAGAAGAAGAGATCCAAGCGCCCATCGTTCGCCAAGTTGTCGGTCCGGATGCCGAGAATGTCATCATTGCCTGGAGATTCCCGGGTGCCGCAAGCAAAGAATTCGAATTGTTGGAAGTTGTTTCCAAGATTCTATACAATGGAAAAGCCGGTCTGATCGACCTGGACCTGAACCAACAGCAGAAAGTGTTGGGCGCTTACGGATCGGCCTCAGACATGACAGATTATTCGGCCATGATTCTGCAGGGATTACCCAAACAAGGACAAACCCTGGATGAAGTCAAGTCGCTTCTGCTGGCCGAAGTTCAGAAGCTTCGCGCCGGTGAATTCGATGAAAAAATGCTGCAAGCCAACATCAACAACCTCAAGTTATCGCGCATCCGTCAGCTCGAAAGCAACAATGCACGTGCCGACATGATGCTGTCTACATTCGTCAACGGCATCGACTGGGCCGATGAGGTAACTGCCATCGACCGCATCTCCAAAATAACCAAAGCAGATATTGTAGCTTTTGCCAACCAATACCTGAAAGATACCAACTACGCTGTCATCTACAAACTTCAGGGGAAAGACCTGAACGAAGTGAAGATAAGCAAGCCCACCATCACACCTATCGTGATGAACCGCGATGCCGTAAGCCCGTTCCTGAAAGAGGTACAGCTTAGCCAGGTAAGCCCCATCGAGCCTGTGTTCCTCGATTTCAAGAAGGACCTCAGCCAACTACAAGCAAAAGCAAACATCCCTGTGCTGTACAAACAAAACACAGACAATTCGTTGTTCGAACTTTGCTACATCTTTGAGATGGGCAGCAACAACGACAAGGCGCTGGATCTTGCTTTCGACTACCTCGACTATCTGGGCACTTCGGACATGACCCCGGAGCAGGTACAAAGCGAATTCTATCGCCTGGCTTGTAATTTCCGTGTTTCTCCGAGCCAGGAACGTATGTACATCACACTTGCAGGATTGAACGAGAACATGGCAGAAGCCATGCAGCTCTTCGAAAAGCTGCTTGCCGACGCACAAATCAACCAGACAGCTTATACCAATCTGGTCGGCGATATACTGAAATCCCGCAAAGATTCCAAACTGAATCAACAGCAGAATTTCTCCCGCCTGATGGCTTACGGCACGTACGGACCGAAATCGCCCACAACGACTATATTGTCCGAAGCGGAGTTGAAGAACATGAACCCGCAGGAGCTTGTAGACCGTATTCATCGACAAAACGGATACAAACACCGCATCCTGTACTACGGTCCAATGAGTGGAAAAGAAGTATTGTCGACTATCGAAAAATACCACCGTATACCGAAAACATTGAAAGATGTTCCGGCGGCAGTCAGCTTCCCTTACCTGGAAACTCCTACCAACAAGGTATTCATTGCACCTTATGAGGCCAAGCAGATTTACATGTCACAATTCTCCAACCGGAACGAGAAATACAATCCGGGTATCGAATCGGCCCGCCAGGTGTACAATTCGTACTTCGGTGGCGGTATGAACTCCATCGTATTCCAGGAAATGCGCGAAAGCCGCGGATTGGCATACACCGCAGGCGCTACTCTGGCCGGACAGAGCCGTTTGCAATATCCGTATGTTTACCGTACACAAATTGCTACCCAGAACGACAAGATGCTCGATGCCATCAATACTTTTAATGATATCATCAACAACATGCCTCAATCCGAAGCTGCCTTCCAATTGGCTAAAGACGGTATCGTTGCCCGCATGCGTACCGAACGCATCATGAAGTCGGGTATTATCTGGGCATACATCGCCGCACAGGATCTCGGTTTGAACGTGGAAACCCGGAAACAACGCTATGACGAGATACAGAAGATCACCTTGAAAGACCTGGTTGAATTCCAGGAAAAGTGGGTAAAAGGACGTACATACACGTATTGCATCCTTGGCGACAAGAATGAACTCGACATGGAAAAGCTGAAAGAAGTAGGTCCGATCCAGGAATTAACCCAGGAAGACATCTTTGGTTATTAGCAGATCGACCGAGGCTCACTGAGCATATACAACACAAGAGGCTGTCTTCATATATCCGAGACAGCCTCTTGTGTTTATATAAAGTTCAAACAATTCTTGACTAAAGGGAGAAGTCTATCATTTACATGTTACTTTCTCCACACAGCGAACAATCTGCCCGTCGTCCGTAATCCCCTCCATGATAACGGAGTATGTTGTAGGCATTCCATCCGCTGTATAAAACTCAAAAGCAGCCTTTCCATCGTTATTGGTATGCAGAACCGGGTTCCAATAAAGGGTCGTCCGCAAGTCCGGTCTACGACTTTGTTCCGAGTTGGCTTCGTATTTCGGCGAATAGAATTCGACCGGAGTTTGATATCCTTGCAGCGTAACCACCTGACGATTGAAAGTAACTCTTTCCGGAGGACTCCACTTCTCCTTGGTCGTAATCACAATCATCCCCTTACCCATCGCCGTCATGGAACCTACCGGATTGGTAATTACCTCGACAGATTCAATGGTTTCCATGGGAAGTTCCCACATCACAAAATCCACCTGGACCTGATTATCGACAAGAACCATGGCCTCCACCCATACCCATCGCCCCGCAAGAGGATCCAATACCTGTATGTAAAGAACTCCTTGCTCCGTCTTCACCCGTGGAAGTCTCTGATACAGTTGATCCAGATGCTCAATCCGATGGTCTTTAATAAAATTCGGGCCATACAATGTTCCCTGCCCGGAATAAAAAGACTTTCCACGAGCCGGTTGATGAGCTTTCGCACGAACCGTCACCTCATCCAATAAAATGTTGCGCATGCCGTTTTCAAGAACATATTTCCGGTCGGCCTTGACTACAAAAGCCGAATCCATCGACGTATCCACCGGGAACTCCTTGGACGGGTGCGGAATGGGCAGATGCGGAATCCGCACTTCGCTTTCTTTATCAAGAAGCAGTTCTACTTTATCAGTCTTTCGCTTGGAAAGGGCATAGGCAACGAATGTGGCACTATCGGGGAAATTGATGCCCGAAAAAGAGAAACGCCCCTTTTCATCGGTCACAGTTGTCCAGGACAAATTCGCATTTGGTGTTACCAGATGCACGGGCGTAGCCACCGAAGGTTTCGACGACAGTAACGC
This sequence comes from Bacteroides sp., assembly GCA_031554635.1. Taxonomy (GTDB): domain Bacteria; phylum Bacteroidota; class Bacteroidia; order Bacteroidales; family Bacteroidaceae; genus Bacteroides. The sequence goes on along the minus strand of JAVBVD010000029.1, from coordinate 135,697 downwards.
TTTGACTCGCCCTGTCAGTTCCGTATCCATCTCGAGCCAGGTTTCCACCTTTTGAAAATCTTCTTTCAACAGCGCCGGAACATTGTACCGACGCCATCCCTGCGTCAGCATCAGAGCATCCAAAGCCACTCGCCGGACCGGTTCATTCCCTGCAAAGTACCATGCCGGAGATTCTACATACCCTTTCAGTTCGGAAGATAAAAGCAACTCGGTGAAGATATGATAAGTTGTATCCGGTAACACATCCCGGTCGTCTGTAACCGCTACCGAGAACCGTCCGGTCAGCGGAACTCCCTCCGCATCGTCCACCGAGAGCCCGGCTTGTACCCGTTCCCGCTGTCCGTAAGCCGGCTTGTCCAGGGTCATCTTTACCTGGGGAGAGTCTGCTTCATTGAGCAAAAAGATCAAACGTTCACTCAACACCTGGCGGTTTTCATTCAGTAATAGCAGATGAACGACTCCGGAAGGAAACTGGTTCACATTAAAGACAGTCGTTTTCGCTTCATCCCCGATGGTTTGCGCGTGGTAAACAATTCCACGCGACTGCACCAATAAAGTCAAACGTTCATTGATGCGCTTACCGACCGGCGCCCCCACGGCAACAAACAGCCGGTCGCCCCGAAGAGCCGCCCGCAAAGCCAGCACATCGTTGGCAGGCAACGGAAGTTCAAAGCGTTTCGAATCTCCCCGACGGTTCTTACAGACGGCATAATAAGTTTTGCCTGCCTCCGGCGTGAAAGCAAACGCACCCATTCCTTTATAAAGTGTCTGGAATGTGGCCACCTCATATCCGGTAGAATCGAACAGCGTACCGGTAATATCTTCCGCTAACCCACTCGGGTTGAGAGCTTTCACGCCTACAGTCGACACCTCTCCCGCAAGCAGAGATCCGCCCTCCGGGAAAAAAGACACATCAAACCCTTCCTTCAGCGGAAGTACTACTTCCACACCCTTTTTCGATTTCCCGAAGGAAACGCTCACAGACTCCTGTTTCGGTTTACTTACACGTAGCGAACGCCGGAAAAAGCAGGATTCATACGAGGCGGACATAAACAATGTGCCTGCCGAAACCGTATAATTACCGGCAGGCATACTGTCGGGAAGTGCGATGAATCCGGGGAATACACCTTCTTTCTTATGTACTTTGATTTGCTGAGAAAGGGAGCCGTCGGGATTCAGGAGTTTGACGTACATGTAACGGCTCAATGTGTCCGGTAAGTGAGTAGCGGCATCAACTGCATAGCCACAAAACCAAACGGTATCGCCAGGGATGTAGTGACTACGGTCCATATGCAGGAACGTTTTCCCTTGCGGATAGAATTGGCGTTGACGCAAAAACAGGTTGGGGAAGAACTCCTCCGGGGAAACAGACTCTTTTTGTGAGGTAGTCGGCTTCCGGGGAACAGTCGGTTCCTGCCCTCTTGCCGACATCAGGAAAGAGAAAAGCAATATCAGAAAAACAGTCATTCTCGTGTTCATAGCATTCGCATTTTCTATTTTGCACCGTAATTCCGTGTTTTAAAAAACACAGGCTGCAATCTCCCAAGAGTCGAATCACTCAAAAGTCAATTGCAGCCTGACAGGTCGTATTGTATACTGTGAGAAGCCTCTGCTTCTTATTCCTCGTACATCTTATCGATCGCCTCTTTGTAGTTTTCAGCCACTACTCCACGTTTCAGTTTCAAGGTATTGGTCAGTTCACCGCGTTCCATGCTGAACGGTTCGGGTAGTAAGGTAAAACGTTTGATCTGCTCGTAGTTGGCAAATTGTTGTTGCAACGTATCGATGCGGGCGCGGAACAGGCCCATAATCTTCGGATGATCGAGCAATTCCTGCATGCTATCATACGCGATTCCTTTGTCGGCAGCATACTTCTTCACCGCATCGTATACCGGCACGATGAGCGCGGAAACAAACTTGCGCTGATCGGCAATGATTGCTATCTGGTCGATGTAGCGATCGATCACCAGTTTCGTTTCCAATGCCTGCGGAGCGATGTACTTTCCGTTCGAGGTCTTGAACAAGTCCTTGATACGCTCGGTCAGGAACAACTGCCCGTTGCGGAAGTAACCGGAGTCGCCCGTATGGAACCATCCGTCGGCATCGATAACCGATTTTGTGGCCTCCGCTTTCTTATAATATCCTTTCGTGATGGTCTTACCACGAAGCAACACCTCGTTCTTGTCGCCGATCTTCACTTCTACTTCCGGCATGACAAATCCTACGGAGCCGATGTCATAGCCTTCGTTCATGGTACACGATACGGTAGCTGTCGACTCGGTCAGCCCATAGCCTACCAACATATTAATACCCACCGAATGCACAAATTCACAGATTTCATCGGGAACTGCCGCACCGGCCACCGGGAAGAAGTTACCGTTCTCAATGCCGATTGTCTTTTTCAGCAGGGAGTAGACGGTCTTTTCGTAGAATTTATATTTCAATTGATTCGTCAACGGCGGCGTTTTACCCAGACGCAGGTAGTCAACGTTATGAACCTTGCCCACCTTGATGGCATCCAGCATTAAAGCCTTCTTCACGCCGGTGGTTTCGGCTATTTTCTGTTGTACCCCGTCATACACCTTCTCCCAAAAACGCGGAACACTACACATTAGTGTAGGACGAATCTCTTTAATGGTGGTCTGTATATCCTGCGGACGAAGGTTAATGCACATCTGCACACCTTTGTGCAAACAAACATAACTCCATGCTTTTTCGAACACATGAGTCAACGGCAGGAAGCTCATCGAAATATCTTTGTCCGACATGTCTACCAACCGGATATCATGAATGCGGCGCGCTTCGGCATAACACGAGTGATGCAGCATGACGCCTTTCGGCTCACCCGTTGTACCCGAGGTATAAAGAATATTGGCCAAGTCGTCATCGGAGGCTTTCGCCGAACGTTCTTCTACAATATCGTTATTCGGCAGTCCCTCGCCCATAGTCAGGAATTCATCGAAATAAATCGACGACACATCGCGTTGGTCTTTCACCACCGAACGATCGAATATGATCAGCTGTTGCAGTGACGGACAATGTCCGAACACACTGAAAGCCGCGTTGTATTGATGTTGTTCGCCAACAAACAGGAAACGTATCTCCGCATCGTTGATGATATATTGCGCCTGGGCAGGTGAACTGGTGGCATACAAAGGGATGGTAACTGCCCGGTTGGCAAAAGCGCCAAAGTCTACATACAAACACTCCGGCTTGTTTTGCGAGAACATGGCAACATTCTCCTGTACCTCAATACCCAAAGCCACCATTGCATTGGCAGTCTGGCGCACCGTTTGCGAGAACTCATTCCAACTGACAGAGATCCACTGTGCAGTATCATAATCACGGTACCGAAGAGCTGTTTTCTCTCCATACTTCTCGGCTCTGCGATGTATCAGGACGGATAAATGACAATAATCCATACTAGTTATTTATTAAAATTCGGTACAAAGGTATCGTTTAATTTGGAATTATCGAATACACCAAAGGATTAATTTCACGCTACAGGTTCAAGCTTTTAAGCACATTTATAGTATTTATTAGTTGCCGTGCGAACAAATTATCCAAACAATTATTCGTACTTTTGCGCCGTACATAAGTTATTCAGAAGATATGGAAAACGAATTTATGACATCGGAAGCTGTGGCGTTGCTGGAATCACTGATTCGCATCCCCTCATTCAGCCGGGAAGAAGAACAAGCGGCCGACTGCCTGCAGAACTACATCGAGCTATCGGGCATGCAGACGGGCCGGAAAGGGAATAATATATGGTGCTTCAGCCCCATGTTCGACCTGAAAAAGCCAACCATCCTGCTCAACTCGCATATCGACACGGTGAAGCCTGTAAGCGGTTGGCAAAAGGACCCGTTTACTCCTATGGAGGAAAACGGGAAGCTTTACGGGCTGGGCAGTAACGATGCCGGCGCCAGTGTTGTTTCGTTGCTTCAGGTGTTTCTGCAACTATGCCGCACCACACAAGCCTACAACCTCATTTACCTGGCATCGTGCGAAGAAGAGGTGTCTGGGAAAGGAGGAATCGAGAGCGTACTTCCGGGATTTCCCCCCATCGCTTTTGCCATTGTGGGCGAGCCCACGGAGATGCAGCCCGCTATTGCCGAGAAAGGGCTGATGGTGCTCGACGTTACCGCCACCGGAAGAGCCGGACATGCCGCCCGTGAAGAAGGAGACAATGCTATCTATAAAGTATTGGAAGATATCGCCTGGTTCCGCGACTACCGTTTCGAGAAGGTTTCCCCCCTACTGGGACCAGTCAAGATGAGTGTGACGGTGATCAGCGCCGGCACACAACACAACGTAGTGCCCGACCGCTGTACATTCGTGGTCGATATCCGCAGCAACGAACTCTACTCCAACGAAGAGATCTTTGCCGAGGTGCAGAAACACATATCCTGTCAACCCGCCGCCCGATCGGTTCGGCTCAACTCTTCACGAATCGATGAAGATCATCCGTTCGTACGCAAAGCCAAGATGCTGGGACGCATGCCTTTCGGATCGCCCACATTGTCCGACCAAGCATTAATGCCTTTTCCATCGGTCAAAATGGGACCCGGGCGTTCGGCTCGTTCGCATACGGCCAATGAATACATTGTATTGAAAGAGATTGATGAAGCCATCGGGCTTTACCTCTCATTGCTGGACGGATTCAGTATGTAGCCGGGAGTTACTCAGCCACTACAATCATCGATGCCGAATGCGATGCATATTCCGGAGCGTAAGCGCACTGAATCGTTGCCAGTCCGGCATTGTACGTACCCGGACGGGCAACGTAATACGCATACTCCAACACGAATGTTCCCTTTCCCAATCCATCGAAGAAGAAAGAGGTCGACGCGTCTTTCACATCCACATAATATCCGAAACCGTTGGTCCAACGATAGCCCGATAAAGTCTCACTTGGTTCGAAGCAGGCACCGCGTTGGTCTTTCAGCTGAATGAATTCCATTGGACGATCCGTCTGGATGGTGATGCGGGACACCACCTTATCACCTACCTTCAAGACCGTTTGCGGAGTGACTGGTTGCAACCGGCGTTCGTATCCTGTTCCCTGCTCTATGTAGAGTTGCTTGTCCACACTCAGTTCCCCACCCTGCTGTTGCACCCGGTCGATGGCCTCTTCGTACTGTGCATACACAGCTCCCCAGCCGCTGCCCGGTTGCCGGTTGGTGACGGTAATTTCTTTCGCTTCCACCGTTTTCTTATCGGTAAAGGATTCCCGGACGACTCCCAGCCCAGGAAATGCATTTTTCTCCGTATCCATCGTCCGACCCGCCCATGCAATGCGTGCGCTTCCCTCTCCGGTAATCGGACTGGCACCCCGGCAAAGCAACGCATATACAGCATCGGCAGTAGCCACCGGTGAATTCCACTGCTGCATCTGCTTCTGTTTCAGTAGCCAGAGTTTCATCTCCTCCACTATATGGGTATCGTTAGCCACCCGGTCGAACGCTTCCATAACGCGCACATGAGCCGGGATAAGTTGTCCATTCCATGTATATGCATTTTCTTTGAAAGCGAAATAAGCACCCCGTTCCTCGTTTCTGAACAGATACTCCCTCAACGAGGCCAACAGTGCATCGACCTGAGGCTGGCGACCAGCCTTACTGAACACCAACGCCATCTTCGCTTTCTCCTCCATAGATAAGCGGTTCATATTTCTGGCCGCGTTGTTCAGGAGGTATTTTAAAAGTCCGGTTCCATCGACTTTTCGGTCGGCCAGCGCCAATACGTATAAGTAATTCACGATCTGACCGGAAATCCGGGGAACTGTTTTACCAGCCTTTTCTAGCTTGATAAATTCGTAATACTCTTTCCAGACCTGCTTGAATAAGTTGTTCATTGCTTTACTGTTCAGTTCGGCCAACTCCTTATCCAAAGGTCGGCCGGTGAGTTCCGATAAGCGGGTACAAAGTTCCACCACATATAAGGTTACCCAATTGCTACCTCCCATCCCCTCGAACCAGGGAAACAAGCCATCGGGAAGTTGTAGTTTTTTCAATCGTTGCAGGGCCATCAACCGCTGACCGCCCATGGTATTCAGGTCGAACAGGGTAGAGATGCGTTGCATTTGTTCTTCCTCGTTCTTTGCCTCCATCACCCATGGCGACTCTGTCAACAGGATATTCTTCACCTCCTGATTCTTTTGCAGATTGCTGAGGAGGGCCTCTTTTGTACCATTCTGCATCTTCCAGCCATCGATCATCGCTTGGATGCGTGGCTGACTGTTCATAATATGAGAAGCCAGCTCATTGGCATAGTACGCCATCACACAGGAAAGGGTGTTTCTTGTTTCGGTCACGTTCAACGAAGGCAAGACCTGTATGGCATACCAGGCAGGATTGGTAGTAAACTCCACCGTGAGCCGGCGGTTCTCTGCTGTCCGGCTTTGATTATTAAACAAAGTAGCAAGCGGGAATGTACGCGTTTCATTTCCACGAACCGGCAGAGCCACCGCCTCCGTGAGCCTCTCTTTGTTGCTCAGTACCGGAAGCAGGTGCTGCTCTCCATCGCTAAACGTTCCCCCATCGGCCACTACCCGGCAACCCAGCAGTGAATGTTCATCCGTGACGGCAAACCGGAAACTCACGCTTATCGTCTTTCCGGCATTGGCGGTGAAAGACTGTTTCTGTGTATTGATCACCTTTTCAGTCACAGGATCGAACAAGGTAAACACCACCGTACCATCCATCGCTTTCCCGGTAAGGTTGACAATCGAAGACATGATTGTCGCTTCATCGCCTACACGGACAAAGCGAGGCATGTTAGGCATCAGCATGAACTCCTTACTTGTCGTCGCATTATCTTCCAATATACCGGTAAGCATTTCCCGGGTGTGCGCGTACCCCTGGAATTTCCAACGGGTGAGCGCTTCGGGCATGGTAAACGCAAAGGATACTTCTCCTTGTTTATTGGTACGCAGTTGCGGAAGGAAGAAAACCGTTTCGGAGAAATTTGTACGCAGTTCCGAAGACCCATTCCCTTCCCGATGAGCCTCAGATTCCATTGTTTTGGCATAAGAGTCCATCGAATAGAGAACATGAGCTTCATCAGTCTCCCTTACCTTGGAAACACCTCTGGCTCGCAAAGATTCGGAGAAATCCTTCTTCTGTTCGCGAACCGAGAACCGATCGAATTTCCATTCCGGTATTTTCCATGTCGAATATGGAAAATTGCAAGTCAAATAGCGACTACGGGGATAAAATGAATCCCAACTTACAGAAGCCTCAGACCTCGAATAATACAGATCCCATTTCTGATTTCGACTCTCAATATTATCCAGCGAAGCATCATACATCAACGTTAGCATCTCGGCGTCGGCGGGAATGCCCTGTGGTGTTTTTACTGTAAGTTTCCACTCTTCTTGTTGCCCGGGACGAAGTTTATCACGGAAAACAGCCCATTGAAGATTCAACTTTTTATCGGAAACTCGCTTGTGAAGCTCGACATATTCACTATCCAGCCTCCCGTCTTTCACTAAAGTGAATTGAACCGAAGCGGCATCTCCATAAACCTCTCTGTAAGGAATCTCAAAACGAAGCGTAGAATCTGTCAGCACAAACGTTTCTTCGTACACCAGACTATCAGGGACCGCCACACTCATCATCAGGTACGCGTCTGTGAACGGAGTAGCCAGGGTAAAGACCGCCGGATGGTTGGCATCAAAGTCTGTTTGAATCGGATAATGCTTCAGCCCGACTTCGCCCAACGGGCGGGTATCCCATTCCGAATACAAAGTTACCATCTTTTCATTGGCAACCTCCCGACCTTGTGCATCGGATGCCGAATACGCCAACTGATAGTAGCCCGAAGGCAACGATTGCCAATCGGGCAAGACTATTTTCCGATTGGATATAAACGTCCCCGTACAGATAGCTTCCTTGGAAATTTGTTTTTTCTTCTTATCTATTACCGGATAAAGTTGGTATGTTCCTTCGACTTCTTGTAACTGGGCACTCAAGTTGACGGCTCTAAATGTGGCCAGCACAGGCCGGTCCTTGCAGAGTTCGGATGGCAGGTCGGTGCTCAATATCAACGAGCGCTTCCCAACTCCCAGGTTGAAAGAGGCTAGCTGCGTTTCACCGGAGATACTCGTCACTTTCACATCTACCCGAAAGTCGTAATACATACATCCCTGCTGCCCTTTCTCTGTAAACACCACCGGAATAGAAAATACGCCTTCGTCACTTAACTCCGTCGTACCGGATAGCAACACTTCGTGCCACATTCTGGGATAGCCGTCATTCATTATAACAGAGCATCCGATGGTGTACTGCACAGGAACGCCCTGCACAGCTGCCCCGTTAAACAACCGTACTCTTCCGGACAGCTGTATGCTGTCGCCCAGCGAGTAGGTCCCTGTCGGCTTATCAAACTGAATATCGTATTGCGGTCGTTTATAATCTTCCACCCGGATCCTGATAGTTTCCTTAAGAACCTTGAGGTTATATAAACCATTCACACCCGCGGGCAACACAAAATCAGTTGTAAACGATCCGAGCTCATTGGTGGTTACTTCCTTTCGCGCTATCTCGTGCCGGGTGTCGTCATTGAGCGTAATGACATAATCCTTATGAGCTACCACCTGTGCCGTGTCCAACTGTTGCATGGCTGCTATTCCTTTTACATACACCGTTTGCCCGGAGCGATACAACGACCGGTCGGTCAGTAGGGTGATGTTTTCTCTGGGTTCCCCAGATTTATCGTCCGATGAACGGGCATATCTCTCTCGGGCCTTTTCAGAAGGCATAAATCGATCCGTTCCTTTCCAGGCACGAACTAACAGCACTTCCTTCCGATCAGGCATCCGACTTTTCCCGTTGGAATCGACAATAAACGTCTGTTCCGCATCATAATCCTTTGAGCAAACGACCACCTGAGCCTCGGGAACCGGATGTCCGCTCTTACGGTCGAGTACCATCATTTCAAACTGTTCACGAGGCAAAGGACGGGTGAGCACCATCAGGCGGGTAACGTACACCAATGATTCGACAATGGGTGCCGCTTTGCCATCGGGAACGAACCTCATCACATACATTCCCTCGCCGGGAGTGGCGAGTGCGAAAACGGTATCCTTCCTCATATAGTCCGATGGCCGTTTCAATGAGAAATGTTGTGTAGACAATTTAGTGGTGTACGTTCGATAAAACGCTTCATTGATCTCGGGTTCTGTTGTCGGAGCCTCGGGCATATTCACCCGATAGTACGTCACCTGAAAGCCATCCAGATTTCTGTGATCCACGGACAACCTCATTTCCGATTCCGGATAAAAAATCTTGCCGTGGCCGATACGCAAGGTTGGCGAAAGGATTTCCTCCCTCAGTTCCTTCAACGCGTTGATGCGTTCATACTTGGGATATAACGCAATGGCTTCCTCACAAAACTGCATCGCCAACAGGCGATTCTCCTGAATAACAGCATATTGAGCCTTGTTCAGATAAATCTCGGCAGTAACTGGATTGGACCGGTACCGTTCGATAAGTCTGTCGAGCTCCAGCACATACCTGTTCTGCCCGAAAGGTGGTCTTTTTGAATAGTCACGTATAACGAACTCGCCCCTGTACTTCCTCCAGTCCAGAAAATCAAGTGAAAGCGATATCGTAGCTTCCTCATTTCCCCGTGTCTGATACGTATCGAGCATAGATTGATAAAGTTCCAGTATCTCTTTCGCTGCTATTTTTTGCGGATCGCCAAACCAGATGGCTCCTTTCGCCGCCTCAATGGCCCGTCTTCCCAACAGGTGATATAAATCGTGCTGGTAATACCGACTGGTTTCACCGCGAACAATAAAGGGAGCATACGCTTGTGTGGAAGTTTTCAAAAGTAATTCTTTATCACGCAAGGCTTCACGTGTATGTTTCAGGATATGCCTTACTAGCATGGAACTGCTCCACGCCTCAACAGGTACGATCGGATCGTCATCGTCTACGTCAATATGCGAAGGCAGGTTGTAGCGATGATCCATGGCGTAATTGGCATACATACCGGCAATGAGGGAGTGAAGAACCGCCCTATCCAACGGATTATCGGTAGTCTCCGCCCACTTTTTCAATCCTTCGACACCGGGATATAACTGTTTGGGATCAAGTGTACTGCGGTAATATAACCTTTCTGTATAGGCCTTCAGCATCTGAGAAACGTTCTTCTCAACTTCGGCTTTTTTATAGATCATGTCGGTGAGTTCGACCACTGTCTGAGGTTTGTCGGCCTGCTCGGCTTGTTCCACCTGCTTCCATAAAAAGTCGTACGTTTGCGCCTGCAAGCCGGAAGAGACGACCCAACAGAACAACAATGTGATGCCTGCATGTTTTATTGTCATGATTTATCCTTTTAAGTTTCTATGCATGATATACAAAGAAAGTGATAAAAATCTAAAAGGAAGCCTGTTTGAGCTAAAAAACGCCTATTGTAAGAGTATTCAAGTATAAAACTCTCTACTTCCCACCTTGTTTCGGACGAAATCATAGTCGGAAGCTTTTCTCACCATCCGTAAGCATTCGGCCTAGTGCATACTTCCCCAGCCCGCCTCTGCATTTTTTGCAGTTGCGGGCTTTTCTACAAGGTTGTTCAATGATTTACTTCTTCCAGTTAAATGGTAGTAATTTGGAGTAGTTGTTTGTGTGTTCGATTTCTTCCACTTTTATAAGTACTTCCTGCAGCCACTCTTTTGGATTTACCTCATTTTCTTTGCAGGTTCCCAATAGAGTAAAGAATATGGCTGCTGCATGGGCCGCCTCATGCGATCCTGAGAAGAGTGTGTTTTTCCTGTTTAGGGTAAGTGGCCTGATGGACCGTTCCACCGGGTTGTTATCAATGTGAAACCTGGCGTCGTTCACATAGCCTGAGAGTTGCTCAAAGCGTGTATACATATAGCGTGTGGCCTTGTCTATAGGTGAGTCAATGATCATTTGTTCATACTCCTGCTTGCACCACTGCTCCAGCTCACGGATAATAGGATAGGCTTTCCGTTGGCGCAGGTCTACAATTTCTTTTTCTGCCAGTCCCTTTTCCTGTATTTCCTTTTCCACTGCATACAACCCGGATATCTTATCCAACACCTGTCTGGCCAACAAAGGTGAGGAGCTTTCCGCCTCCACAAATTTCCGTCTCACATGCGCCCAACAACATAAGTGTAGCTTGCCCGGAAGCGTATCAAAGACATCATAGACGGCAAAGCCGTCGCTCTGCACAGTTTGTACATCCCCAGCCAGTAGTGTTTCCACTCCCTGGGCTCCCCTTCCCCGGTGGTATTCGAAGAAGGGGGCCTGGCAATCTGGCAGGTAAAAGTCCCACATATAGCCCTGGTGCAGGGATCCCGGCTTGTCGGATTCCAATACAGGATGGGGCGTCTCGTCGGCCATGACATACGAACTGCTTTTCACCCGTTCGCGTAGCTCATTGTAAATGGGTTCTATCCTTTGGGCGGCGGCCATCATCCAGTTACTCAAAGTGGAAGGGGCCAGGTGGATGCCTTCCCGCTGGAAAATCTCCAGTTGCCTGTGCAGGGGAAGATGATCGGCGTATTTACTAACGGCTATATGCGCCAGTATGCTTTCGGAGGCATTGCTGCGGGGATGGGCCATAACCGGCATAGGGGCCGTAATGATACGTCCATCCGGGAACCTGTATTTGGGACGGATGGTGCGGATCACATAAAGTTGGGCGGGACGGATGGCATATTGTTCGGTGACTTCTTCTCCCATGCGCACGGCCCCGGTCATATCCAGGCCTTCCGGCATGGGGACGATGATTTCCTGACGGGGCAGGCTTGGGTCGATGGGCTTACGGGCATGGGGTTGTACTTTGGCGGTGAAGGTCTTGCGGAAACGGCTGTAACCGCCTTCGGACTTCTTTGCCTTTTCTTTGGCCTGGGCTTCTTCAGCCACGGGGTCTTCCACATCCGAAGGGGACTCGGTGCAGATACTCAAATCCTGCGGATCGGCAGGCAGCGAACGCTTCTCGCTGGACTTCCCCCAAAGACGGCGCTTGAGATCCATGATCTGCCAGCGTAGACTGGCAATCATCGCCGTAGTGTCAGTTCTTTCCTGGATTGTCTTGAGTTGTTTCTCCAGGACTTCGCTTATCTGTTGCCTGGCTGTTTCGTACTCCTGATGAAGTTCTTCCAACTCTTTCTTTATTTTTTGATTCTCCTCTACCAGGAGATTATATTCTTCCGCCGTAAGCGTCACGTTCTGTTCTTTCATTGCTTTTTATCTCTTTTGCAATGCAAATATACTGATAATCAGCGTGATATCAAAACGATAACAGACTTATTTTACGGGAAAACGTGTGTGTTTTCCGGCTTTATGCACGGTGAGGATTTCATTGAACCGTCCCCAGGGAATAGGCAGGAATGGCATCTTCAACTCTCCTTTCCGCAGGGAATAAAGTTCCCCGTTAAGGCGGCGGTGTTCAACAACAGGGGAGCCATCCCTGAAGTAGAGTATCTTTACCTGGCGTTTACTCCGGTGGACAAACATATGACAACTCCGGGGAAGGACAGGACCACCTTGCAGGCGGATGACTTCACCACAAAGCCCATCGATGTCTTTACCAAAGTTACTGCAGCAAGGGTAAAGATAGTAACTCCACAAAGGGCTGTTGCGGAAAAGGCCACTTCCCAAAGGAGAAAGAAGATCGGATACCGAAGTGATACCAAGAATCGATTTCTCGAACTTGTAACGGCGGCAACCCTCGAAGATGAAAATTACAGAATCAAAAACATGAGACTCAGAAAGCAAAGATTTAAGTTTGCTATTCTCATCGGGAAATTGCAATACAGAACAATACATAAGCTTTTTTGAGGGCAAAGATAAAGGACATGTGAAAGAAAGTGAACATGAACTAGGCCGAATGCTTACATTACTCGGTTGCAAATTTGCGTTCCACAGCCGTGGAACAGCTGTTTCACAGTAATGGAACGGCCATTCCACGGCTGTGGAACAACAACTTGACAGCAGCAAAATGACGGGACAAGGACAAGGTGAAACGGGTGAACCCTGGTGAAAATGCCCTATTCATACTGAAACCCGCATGGATAGCCTATTTGAGAGTTGTTGAATATGGTGGATCCAGGAAACAAAATTCTATGGGTAGTTCTGTCTATCTACGGAAATTTCACCAATTCCCAAGCTGGCGGGTCGATTCCCAATAAGTTCTTCACAAAGAAATCGAACCGTTTATGTTCGCCATACCCCTCACCCAAGGTATGCTTCACGCCAGGCAATACCACCAATTCGAAGTTCTTGTTTGCTTTGATCAGTGCATGGGCTACCTGCATGGTCGAAGCCGGATCGACATTATCGTCCAATTCCCCTACTACAAGCATCAACGGGCGGCTCAGCAAGTGTGCATTCTCTACGTTGGAGGCCCGCTTGTACTGGTCGCCCACCGGATAACCGAGCCATAGTTCGTTCCACCAGATCTTATCCATCCGGTTGTCGTGACAGCCGCATGCCGAATAGGCCGCCTTGTAGAAGTCCGGATGCAGCAACACGGCGGTAGTCGACTCCTGTCCGCCGGCCGATGCGCCAAAGATACCCACCCGATCGGCATCCATGTATGGGTATTTGGTAGCAGCCGCTTGTATCCACAGCTTGCGGTCGGGGAAGCCGGCATCTTGCAGATTCCCCCGGCAGACTTCCTCGAACGACTTGGAGCGGAACGCGGTACCCATGCCGTCGATTTGTACCACCACAAAGCCCAGTTCGGCCAAAGCGGCCATTTCGCGATTGAATGGGTTGAACGTTTTGGGCACATACTGATTGCCGGGACTGGCGTATATATATTCAATCACCGGATAGTTCCTGTTCGGGTCGAAATTCGTCGGACGAACGATGATGCCCCATATATCCGTCTTCCCATCGCGTCCCTTGGCAACAAACGTTTCCGGAGCTTTCCAGCCTTCGGCCAGCAGGCGCGACACATCGGCTGTTTCGAGCGGCATAATCTCTTTGCCGTCCCGGGCATCGCGAAGTACCGCTACCGGCGCTTTGTCCACCATCGACCAGACATCCACCAGGTAGTTCATGTCACGGCTGAACCAGGCCTGATGCATCCCTTCGTCGGGTGTCAGGCAGGTGAGGTTCTTCCCGTTGAAGTCGATGCGGTAGTAACGTAACAGGTAAGGATCTTCTCCCTTCTTCATGCCACTGGCCGAGAAATAGATTTGCCGATTGGTTTCGTCTACCTTGACCACTTCGCGTACATACCATTCTCCCCGGGTGATTTGTTGCTTCACCTGCGCAGTCGCCCGATCGTATAGATAGAGATGATTCCAATTGTCGCGCTCGCTCATCCAGATCAGTTCGCGACCGTTGGCCAGGTCGTGGCGGAAGTAGCGGCAGTAGTTTACATATGTCGGACTCGTTTCTTCAACCAGTGGACGTACCTGTCCCGTTTCGCAGGAGAGTTCCAGAATGCGGTATACCTGATGTCCGCGCTGGTTATAATCAAAAGTCACAGCTTGGCTGTCGGCATTCCACCGCAGTCCGTGTACGCTGTACTGATGGCTAAACAAATCGGTAGAGGGGATGATGGCTTTGCCCGTTTCTACTTCGAAGATACAGGGGACTCTGAACGGAAGCTCGTCGCCTGGTTTGGCATATTCCTGTTGATGAAGTTTGGGTTGAAGTTGATCGGCTGGAGAAGACTCGACGTAGTATGCATATCGCTTCTCTACCGGACGGATTCGCTTGGAAAGCACCTTCCTGGAATCGGGCGACCATTGTAGGTATGCCGAATAGTAGTTTCCCAACGTGCCGTCCACGCTCAACTGTTTCTCTTTTCTAGTGGAAAGCTCCTTTACATAAACATTATCGTTCTTTATATAGGCTTGCCATTTTCTATCCGGGGAGGTAACGGGCGATCCTGTCTTTTCGTTGTCCGTTTCCATCCAATGTTTTTCTTTGCCACGGGGAGTCATCGTCGTTCGCTCACTGTTTAACACTTCCTGCCCAATGTCATAAGTCCAATTCGTATTGGAAAAAGTAAAGCGAATGCTGTTCAGCGACGCATCTACCCACAGGCGGCTTATCGGCAACCGTTTGGCATTGACCGACCAGGCAACAGCAGATGCGGCGTTCAGTTTGGCGGCCAGCTTCTCCGAATCGAACAACGGCTTCCGTTCTTTCGTATCGGCATTCACCGTGACATAGACTTCGCCTTCCGGCGTACGCTGTACATACCAGAAATGGTGTGTACCTTCAATCCATTGCGGGACAACATTGTTGTAATACACCTTATCGGCGCTGAATTTTGTGCCCAACTGATAAGCGCGTTGATAGTCGTCTACCGTACCTTGTGCAACAGCCATGCCCCTTGTTAGGAATATTGCTATCAGACAAATAAACCCAATTACTCCTTTTCTATTTCTATCCATTGTTTTTATTGAATTTCCCATTCGTATATACCGGTGCTCTTCTTCATGATCGCACAATAAGTTAGAGTATTGGAGGTAAAAGTAAGAAATTTTGCGGAAGAGCCCACTACGAACCCGTGACTAAATATGTATTCCCTTTGAAATATCTTAATATTTGTCTATGCTTACTGTTCAATATACAACAACTCTTAACAGGGAGCACGCTTCTATTAAAACGTGTTATAAAACACCCCTTTTTGCTTGGATTATTTGGTAATTCGCCGAAAGTCCGTACATTTGTACTGTGTTTTTCATAGTATTAGATTTAAGGTTAACAAAGGTTGGGATACAGCGGTATCCCTTTTTTTATGTCCGTACACTATCTTTACAACATTTTCCAGCTACCGCTTTTAGTGCTTCCTTGACGTTCGATAATTCGATGTTCCTTCAAATATTCCAAATGCTTTTGAATGGCTGATTGCGATATATGAATCGTGTCTGATAATTCTTTGCGGGTAATCGATGGATTTTCTTTTATCAAAGACAGTATTTGTTGACGGGTCCGGTTTCCTTGTTCATTCTCCCGACCACTTTTGGCGATTTCCCGACCACCTGTTTTATATCTGTTATCTTCTTTATTATCAGAAAGATAATTTATTTCTTGACCACCTGCTTTTTTATCCTGACCACCTTGATGAGAACGCATATAAGTGACAGTAGACGATACGATATCGGTTGCAATAATTACTTTCTGACCGGTTAAACTTTCCCACTTCATCATTTTATCTATTCCATAGCCGGCGTTTTCCGATAGTTTGGCATATCGGAAGAACTTGATTATACTCGGATTACGGGGCATGGAAACGATTTGTTCTTTCACACGCGTGAAGTCTATATAAAAGCGTCCTGCATTTTGGAACTCAATACGATTGTCGAATATTCGGATGGTGGAATGCATGGGGCTGAAATAATCGGCATGTGCACACAGGTTGACCAACCCTTCGCGTAAAGCGTAGAGTTGGGAATTGTCGTCGGGCGCAAAACCGTCGGGACCTGTAGTGAAAGGGTTGTTGGCATATAAGCGCAGGCGCTGGATAAGTACCTGATAGTATTCCCAGATATTCTCCTGTTCGGGCATCCGGTATGTATATCGGGTGGTAGCGTCTTGGTAGGAGGTGCCGGGAATCTCTATGTAGTCAATCCAAAAATTGTGGACAGCGTTTTGCACAGCATCTCGTTTACCTAACATCAATAGACTGGCGTATGTAAGGTTATCGTTATAGATAATACCCACTTTCCGACAGAAAGATTCATCGTCCAGGTTGTTGTATGCAAACTCATTATTGAATTCCTGAATCCGGCGGCGATATGTATGAAGTGAATTCAGGTTAAGATCATTAAAAGAAGTTCCGGGAATGGCTTGTTCGGAGCGGCTACCGAAAGCCTGATCCCGCTGTATGGCCAGTATTTCCATTTCAGTTGCGTGTTGGTCGCCACTACCGGTACGGATAAAAGTATTGCTCAGGTTGTTGTTGAAATAAACCGGTTTGATGAGCGAAGATGCAATTTGAAAAGCGAGCACGGTGTGATTGCCTATCTGATATTTTTGAGCACGCACCATAAGTGGAAGATTGAATTTGGTTTGCGATCGCAAGGTTCCGATAAAGTCTTGCTCCAGCTTCTCTGCATTGCCTACTCCTGTGACATGGTATTGAACCTTTCCATTTTTCCTGACTTCCTGTACGCCTAGAACGATCCAGCCTCCTGAGGTATTGGCAAATGCACATACTGTATCCCAAATGTTTTTGGGCAACTCGCCTTTAGCCTCTTTTACTTCGAAATCATCCCATTCGATATCGGCTAATCTTTGAAGTAGTTCTTCTTTAGTCATCTTGATCTTTGTTTAGATTGTAAAGATAGCATTTTAAGTAGCACGATTTATTATACAGAATGATCTTTTTCCAGATTTTTATTTGCATTGTAACATTGCGATTTGGTCTTGATGTTTTTTAGCTTTATTTATACTGTGTAGGCAATACTCCGAATGCTTTCTTGAAGGATTGTGTAAAATAACCCGGTGTACTGAATCCCACACTATATGCCACTTCAGCCACAGTTTGCTTTCCTTCTTTCAGAAGTTCGGCGGCACGTTTCAGCCGGATATTCTTTACAAAATCGGTCGGGGTGTTCCCGGTGATGGAATTAATCTTCCGGTATAGGCTTACACGACTCATCGCCATGTCCCGGCTCAGGTCTTCAATGCTGTATTCCGAGTTCCCCATGTTTTTCTCGATAACTTCCAGTGCCTTACTCAGGAACTGTTCGTCCATGGCCGAGATGGTCAGCGTGTCCGGGTGCACTTCGATGTTCTTCTCGAAAGCCTGCTGCCGTTGCAGCTTTTGCTCCATCAGGTTGCTGATGCGCGAGAGCAGGATGTCCCAATGGAACGGTTTGCCGATGTAGGCATCGGCTCCTTCCTTGTACCCGCGCTTTTCGTTTTCTATGTTGTCGTTGGCTGTGAGCAGGATGACTGGTATGTGCGAGGTATCTATGTTATTTTTAATCCGGCGGCACAATTCGATGCCATCCATCTCGGGCATCATCAGGTCGGTGATAAGGATATCCGGCTCTGTTTCCAACGCCTGTTTCTCCCCTTCTACTCCATTTGCTGCTTCGCATACGGTGTAATACTGACTGAGCTCGTTCTTCATGTACGAGCGGAACTCGTTGTTATCCTCCACAATCAGCACCTTTTTCCGGGAATCATCCGATGGAGTGGGAGGAAGATTGTTTTCTGTTCCCAGAGGGATATCACCCACCGGCGTCAGGTCTGTCGGAATATAGATAGAGAACGCCGATCCCTTACCCGGCTCGCTTTGAACGGTCACTTCGCCCTGATGCATGGTGGCATATTCCTTGACCAGATGTAGTCCGATCCCGCTTCCCGCACTATCTTTTCCGGAATCTGCCTGGTGGAACCGTTCGAAGATCTGGCTCAGTTCGTGTGCCGGTATTCCTCTGCCGGTATCTTCCACACAGATCACGGCAAAGTTCCTGCCCGCTTTCGTTTCTTCCCGGAGCGACAATGTGATACATCCATTCTCTCCGGTGAACTTGATGGCGTTGCTCAACAGGTTGTTCACCATCTTGCGCAACTTGTCGCGGTCATAGAACATATAAAAGGAAGAAAGTACTGAATCGTATTTGAACTGTAGTTTCTTCTCGTCGGTCATCAATTGGAAGTTTTCATAAATAGACACCAGGAACCGGTCGATGTCTCCTTTGGTGAGCGAAAGCACCTCGCCGCCCATTTCTATTTTCCGGAAATCGAGCAGTTGGTTCACCAGCCCTAACAGGAGTTGTGCATTCCGGCTGACTGACTCCAATTGCTGCCTGATGGAAGCATCCGTTACCTTCTTGATAATCGTTTCCAGGGGAGTGATAATCAACGTAAGCGGTGTGCGCAGCTCGTGGCTCACGTTGGTAAAGAAGCGATATTTTATTTGCGACACTTGTTCCTCCATCCGGATCAGTTGCCGGGCTTTCTGATACTCCAGGTATTTCCGGATAGTTATGCCTGCTATAAACAAAAAGATAAATGCATACAACGTATAGGCCCACCATGTTTCGTACCAGGCCGGCAGTCGCCGTATATGTACCGAAAGAATCTCCTCGCTCCAGGAGCCGTTTGGAGTGGTGGCTCTGACTTCCAGTTCATAATCTCCTTTGGCAAGTTCGGCCAGGTAGATATTGTTCTGTCCTTCGGGCAGGTGGTTCCAGTATGAGCGCTGACCTTTGTAGCGGAAAGCGAACCGCACCTTGTCCCGGTTCATCGGGTCGAAGGTGGAGAAGAAGAGTTCCAGGTTTCGTTCATTCGCTTGAAGTGTGATTTCCTCTTCGGTATATCCCGGAAGACGCACCATTCCATTCACCCGGATGTGGGTCAGGCTGATAGAGGTTTTTGTTGGTTGGTCGGTTGCGGCATGGGGAGGGAATACCAATACCCCACCGGTTCCTCCGACATGCATGCTCCCTTCCTTATCCTTATATATAGTGAGGAAGTTGGTCAACCGGATGGAGGGATCCGTGCATCGGATCAGGTGGTACGAATCCTTTGCAAAGTCGTTTATGATAATGGTCTGGTTCGTTAATACCCATAACCTACCCTGGTTATCGCTTTTGATGTCGTATACTACGTCGTCCTCGAAATCGTATTCGAGCTTTTTCTGTGTAAGGATATTGTTGGCCGACTCGTACAAATAGATGCGGTTCTGCTGGGTGAGTATCCAGACGTTCTGGTCGGGAGTAACACTGAGCTGCGCGTAGTTATCGTCGGCAGGAGCGAAGCGCTCTTTTTTTCCGTCGGACGAAAGTTTCAACAGTCCGCTCGATTCGGTTGCTGCGAATATATTCCCGTTAGGGGTGGAAGCAATCCGGTTGATGATGCCTGTGTCCTCCCATATACGGTCGAACTGGCGGGTGTGCAGGTTGTAACATACCAGATCGAAGTTGGTCCCAATCCATATATGTCCTGTTGTATCTTCGTGCAGTGTTCGTATCCGTTCGCCCTGTTTGGTTGGCAGTGTGCATACCTCCGACTCCAGGATACGGTTGCCTTCGTGGTGTATCTGTACGATTGTACGGTCGTTCTTGATGGCAAGAATTCCGTCCATACTGTGCGATTTTTCAAAGAAGAGTAATAGTCCCCGGTCTTTGTACATGGAAAGCCGATCGGTTGATGGCTGATACAGACATAGGTTTAGCCGCATTTGCCAGAACCAGTAGAATCCGTTATCATATACCGTCATTAGGGGGGTGACTGGGAATCCGGTTTCCTTTTTTGCTTCAGGCATGGTGCATTGGTTGAACTCTTCGGGTTCGAAAGAGAGAACAAACGAGTGGGGGTAGTGGCTCGATATCCACAAGTTTCCCGTATGGTCGCACTGTATATGATGGAGCATTTTTTTCTCGGGCGATAGGAAGGGCGAGGTGGGCACAGCTTTCAGCGTCCCTTCGGCAGTTACCGTATAGGCGTACAGGTCGTCCATGGTTGTGGTCCAGATATAGTGCTTCACACTGTCCTGGGCGATGCTGTTTATTTGCCTCTTTTGTATATTCGTTCCTTCAGCCGAAGCGGCTTGGGGTACAAACATCTTTGCCGGGTCTTTTTCACTAGGATCGAAACGGACAATACCTTTATCCCAGGTTCCGACCCAATAATAAGGGCTTGTCTTGTCTTTGACGATGCAGGTGGGATGTTGGACATATGGCCAGGGATAGGGCACAAAATCGTCCGACTTCGCATCAAACCGGAAAATGCCTCCCCCCCATTGGGTGATCCAAAGTTGGGCGCGATCGTCCTCAAAGAATTTATAGGTGTATCGTGAAAACCCTTCCCATGTTAAGGTGTATTTACCCAGTCGTTCTTCTTGTGCGTTGTACCGGTATATTGAATGATCGGTAGAAAGCCAGATTGAACCGTCGGAGGTAGCATAGATCGTATGAATCACCCAACCCTTGATTTCCGGATCTCCCAATGGCTTGACCTGATAGTTCTTCTTATCCAGAATGTAGGTTCCTCGTTTGGTGGCGAACCATATTTTGTGTTCCCGGTCTTCGGTGATGCCGGTAATGCTGTTGCTTTCCAATAGGTTGGGGGTATTTAGGTCCGACCGGAATGCCTTCACCGAATAACCGTCGTCTCTGTACAGTCCCCCCTTGGTAGTGGCATACCATAAATATCCTTCAGAATCTTGAAATGTGGACATGATATTTCCGGCCGGAAATTGATTATGCGTGGGTATACCCGATACGGTAATATTTTGGGCTGTTGCTTGGATGAGCAACAACAGAAAAGTAACCAGTGCAAACAGATTTTTCATGGTATTCTATATAAAGTGTGCGTAAAGGTACAACTAAAAATGTACGATAATACACCCTGAAAGTTAAATTGTAACCCCACTCACATGAATTGAAACATGTGTGATATTCTCCTGTGGAATGTTTTATCATATTTGCAACATTATTCATAAGTCTAACTCAATGTGCCATGAAAAAGAAAATTACTTTTGCTATTCTATCTATGTTTTGTCTGAGTATGTTTTCCCAAAACACGACAGTTACCAAGCTCTTGCCAGGTGAATACTGGTGGGGAGGGGTGGTCGGTTACGGAGAGCGTATGCCTTATGTGCAGCCGGTCGAGGAGTTCGATCTGCAATCGAAAAATAACAATAACCCGGTTGTCCCATTTCTGTTGTCAAGTAAAGGGAGGCATATTTGGAGTGACAGACCTTTTCGTTTCGAGGTTTCCGGTGAGGAAATTACAGTGAAGTCCGATTATGAAAAGATTGCTGTGGCTCAATCGGGTACTACCCTGCGGGAAGCCTATCAGGAAAATTGCCTGAGGTACTTCAAACCGAGTGGTGTATTGCCCGATACCCTGTTCTTTACGATGCCCCAATACAATACCTGGATCGAACTGATGTACAATCAGAATCAGGAAGATATCCTTGCTTATGCTAAAGGTATTATAGATAACGGATTTCCCCCGGGCGTGTTGATGATCGATGACAATTGGCAACGCTATTATGGCAACTTCGATTTCCGTGCCGAGAAATTCCCTGACCCGAAGGGAATGGTGGACCAGTTGCACCAGATGGGATTTAAGGTAATGGTGTGGGTTTGCCCGTTTGTTTCGCCCGACAGTCCGGAATGCAGGGAACTGAATGCCAAAGGTTATCTGATCAAGAGCCAGAAGGGAAAGCCCGCTATTTTCTCCTGGTGGAACGGCCAGAGCGCTTGTTACGATCTGACCAACCCGTCGGCCTTCGCCCATTATATCGCTATGCTGAAAGAAGTTCAACAGAAATATGGTATAGACGGTTTCAAGTTTGATGCGGGCGACAACGATGCTTATTCTATTCCCGGACTGGTGAGCCACCAGCCGGACGCCATCTCTGTAGATCATACCGAAGCCTGGATGAAGATCGGGTTGGAATTTCCTGTCAACGAATACCGTGCCGGCTGGAAAATGGGCGGGCAGGCATTGGTGTGCCGCCTGGGTGATAAACAATATTCGTGGAAAGCGGTACAGTCGCTCATCCCAGAAATGATGGCTGCCGGACTGATGGGATATGCCTATACCTGTCCCGATATGATCGGTGGAGGGCAATATCGCTCTTTCCTCAACATGGATCCTACTAAGTTCAACCAGGCGCTTATCGTCCGTTCGGCACAGGTACATGCATTGATGCCGATGATGCAATTCTCGGTAGCTCCCTGGCGTATTTTAAATAAGGAAAACCTGGCTATTGTCCGGAACATGGCTCATCTCCATCGGCAGATGGGAGGGTATATCCTGAAGTGTGCCCGTGAATCGGCCCGGACGGGAGAACCCATTGTACGGCACATGGAGTATGTATTTCCACACGAAGGTTTTGCCGAATGCAAAGATCAGTATATGCTGGGTGAAAAGTACATGATCACGCCTGTGGTGACAAGCAATTCTAAGCGAAACGTTAAACTTCCCAAAGGACAGTGGAAAGACGATACCGGGAAGAAATACAAAGGAGGCCGGACCATCGAGTTGGATGTTCCGCTGGATCGTCTGCCTTATTTTGAACGGATAAAGTAATTTGAGTAAGAAATTCAAATAATACATTTACTATAGAGAACTATGATGAAGACAATAGTATTATCTGCTTTATTGCTTCTGTCCGGTGGGATGATCTCCACGGCAAGTGCCGACATCCCTCCTGTTTTCGGTCCCGAATATGTGGGTAAGACACAAAAAGACGAGTTGACGAGGCTCTATATCACTCCCCAGCGTATTCTCTGGAAAAGTACCGGTGAAGAAGAACTGGTACAAAACGAAGAAGTACTGTTAAAACCCGGAAACAACCAGTCGGAATTCACCCGAAGAAATCTCTGTTCACTCATTAGTACCGCCAATGATACAGCGTCCATATTACTGGACTACGGGAAGGAAATTCATGGGGGCTTGAGCCTTGTCATGGGAGCATCGACACGTCGCGAACCTTCGCTGGTGCGTATACGTTTCGGAGAATCGATAGGCGAGTGCAATAGCCAGACCAATAACAGTGGCTGGAAAGTAGGCTATTCCACAGATGATCACGCCAAGCGTGACATGATCCTTGAAATCCCGCGCGACGGACAGATTGAAATAGGCAACACCGGATTCCGGTTCGTACGCATCGACCTGCTGCAAAAGAATACTACTATCCGGCTGAGATCGGCCCGCGCCATCCTCCGCTATCGCGATATACCCTATCTGGGTTCGTTCAAGTCCAGTAACGACCGGCTGAATCAGATATGGCTCACCGGAGCCTATACCATCCACCTTAACATGCAGGAATACCTGTGGGATGGTATCAAACGCGACCGGGCGGTATGGTTGGGCGATATGCATCCCGAAGTGGCGAGTATACTGTCTGTATTTGGCAACAATGAGGTAGTACCCCAAAGCCTCGACCTGGCCTGTGAGCAGTTCCCTCTGCCCGGTTGGATGAATGGACTGGCTACCTATTCCTTGTGGTACCTCATTATTCATAAAGATTGGTACATGCACAGCGGAAACATGGATTTTCTAAAGAAGCACAAAGCCTATATTCTGGGTCTGATCGATCAGGTCGATAGCCATATTGATGCAGACGGTGTGGAAAGTTTCTCCGGCACACGCTTTCTCGATTGGCCATCGTCTCCCAATAAGAAAGGGGTGGAAGCCGGCTGTCGTGCCCTTATTGTGTGGGCCATGCGCGATGCGGAACAACTCTGTAAAATTCTGAATGAACCCGGATATGTTCAAAAGGCAAAAGGATGTGCCGAACGGATTAACCGGTTGAAAAAAGAACATAACAACCTGAAACAGGCTGCTGCCCTGATGGCCATTGCCGGTATCATGACTCCGGAAGATGCCTGTAAGGAGGTAGTATCGGTAGGTGGTCCCAAAGGTTTTTCTACTTTCTACGGGTATTATATGTTGCAGGCACAAGCGATGGCAGGTAGACAAGAGGAAGCTTTAGATGTCATCAGCCGTTATTGGGGAGGTATGCTCGATATGGGGGCCACTACGTTCTGGGAAGACTTCAACATGGACTGGCTCACTAATTCCGCCCGTCTGGACGAGTTTACTCCTCCGGGAAAGAAAGATATTCACGGCGATTTCGGGGCATATTGTTATCCAGGATACCGGCATAGTTTCTGCCACGGTTGGGCATCCGGTCCTACGGCCTGGCTCACGGAGCATGTATTAGGTATCAAAGTATTGGAACCAGGCTGTAAGGTGATTGCTGTTAAGCCTTATTTGGGTATGCTCGAATGGGTGGAAGGCTCATTTCCTACCCCGCATGGAATGGTCAAAGTGAAACATACACGAAAGAGCGACGGAACCGTCTCATCCGAAATATCAGCACCTAAAGGAGTAAAGGTTATACGGTGATAAGCCAGTGTTAAACGTACGATGCCCTGTATAATTGTACGGAATATCTGACTGAAACACCAATCACATTATCTGAAACATCAGTGACAGAGTGTAAAATGTGATTCTTCTACCTTTGCGAAAGTACAGTGAAATTGATATCTAATAACTAATAAAAACAAAATGCTTATGACGGATACCGGATAGTTTTGGCCGGCCGGCAGATAGAAGCTCTATCTTCCGGTTATATACAGGATTTTATAAATAAATTGTTAACCCCAAATAAATGATGAAATGCAATACAAAAATTTAAATTGTCACGCATCTTTTAAAAAACGGTCTCTATTAACCCTTCAGTTAATTGTCGCCCTGTTGCTCGTGGGAGCTACTTCCGCATATGGGCAGGGCAAACGCATTACCGGTACAGTCTCTGATGACACGGGTGTATCCATGCCGGGTGTATCTATTTTGATACGTGGCTCCGCCGTGGGTACCATCACCGATACTAACGGTGAATTTTCCATTACTGCCCCTTCGGATACCACGGTATTGGTATTTAACTTCATCGGCTACCAGACTGAAGCCATCGCTGTGGGCAATCGCCGCATTCTCTCCGTTACCATGAAAGAAGCCGCCACCGATCTGGGTGAGGTCACCGTGGTAGCTTTCGGTAAACAAAAGAAGGAAAGTGTGGTTTCTTCTATCCAAGGTATCAATACCAAGGATCTGAAAGTGCCCAGTAGTAACCTTACTACTGCTCTCCAGGGCCGTATAGCCGGTATGATCTCGTACCAGACCAGCGGTGAACCTGGCATGGACAATGCTTCGTTCTTCATTCGTGGTGTGACCACCTTTGGTGCCGGGAAAGTGGATCCGCTGATTCTGGTGGATAACGTGGAAGTAACCACCACCGACCTGGCCAACCTGCATCCGGACGACCTTCAGAGTTTTTCCATCCTGAAAGACGCTACTGCCACTGCTTTATATGGTGCACGTGGAGCCAATGGCGTAATTCTGATTACCACGAAGGAAGGTCGCGAAGGACCTCCGCAGGTGAGCATCCGTATGGAGAACTCCTTTTCACAACCCACCAGTACCATCGAGATGGCTGATCCTATCACGTACATGCAATTAGCTAATGAGGCAGTGACTACTCGCGATCCACTGAAAGCTACCCCTTACAGCAAAACAAAGATAGACAATACCATCCGCGGAACGAACTCTTATGTATACCCTGCGGTAGACTGGATGGACATGCTCATTAAAGACATGGCTACCAACCAGCGTGTGAATATGAGTATCTCGGGAGGTGGAAAGGTGGCACGTTACTACGTGGCAGGCTCCTTCTCCAACGATACCGGTATCCTGAAAGTAGACAAACGCAACAATTTCAATAATAACATCAATTACAAGAAATACCTGTTGCACTCCAACATCAATATCAACGTGACCAAATCCACGGAAATGATCGTCCGTTTGCATGGTACGTTCAACGACTATCAGGGACCTCTCAGCGGTGGTAGTGATTTATACAAGAAGATACTTCAGGTAAGCCCAGTGCGTTTTCCGGCCTACTACGAACCAGACCAGTATTTTGCCAAAGCCGACCATATCCTGTTCGGAGGAGCCCAGGGAGGTAACTACCTGAATCCTTATGCGGAAATGCTCAGGGGCTACAAGCAAACCAGCAATTCCACCATGATGGCTCAGATTGAGTTGAAACACAATTTTGACAAAGTGCTCAAGGGGTTGAGCGGCCGTATTCTGGGAAACACATCTCGTTATGGTGGATTTGATATGTCCATGCGTTACAGCCCATTCTATTACGAAACGACCTCGTATGATCGCATGTCCGATACTTACCAATTGCTGGAACTTAATCCCACTACCGGTACAGAGTATCTTGACTATTATCCCGGTGGTAAAACGGTGAACTACACGCTGTATGGGGAAGCCTCTATGAGCTACAACCGTACTTTCAAGGACAAGCATGATGTGAGTGGTATGTTGGTAGGAATGATTCGTGAGTACCTTTCGGCCAATGAAGCAACTCTTGCTAATGCACTTCCAAGTCGCAACGTCGGTCTCTCCGGTCGTTTCACGTACGGTTATGACAGCCGTTACTTCATGGAGTTCAACTTCGGTTACAATGGTTCGGAAAAGTTCGATGCTGGTCACCGCTGGGGTTTCTTCCCCTCTTTCGGAGTGGGATGGAATATATCGAACGAACCTTTTTGGACGGGTAACCTGAAAAAGAACATCTCCAAACTGAAGCTGCGTGCCACTTACGGTCTGGTGGGTAATGATGCCATTGGCAACTCCCGTTTCTTCTATATATCGGAGGTAAATCCCAGCGGTGGAGGTTCTTTCCGAACAGGATATGACTTCAACGGCTTGAACCTGAGCGGATATAGCATCAAGAACTATCCGAACCCGAACATTACCTGGGAGGTTGCGCGTAAGACAAATCTGGGAATTGAACTGGGTTTGTTCGACGATAAACTGGAAATACAAGCGGACATCTTTCACGAATATCGCACAAACATCCTACAGGAGAGAGCTGATATTCCTTACGAAACAGGACTCTGGAGTACACCCATGGTAAACATTGGTGAAGCCATTGGTAAAGGTATCGATATATCAATGGACTATAAGCATAACTTCAACAGACACCTGTGGGCCATTGCCCGGGGTAACTTCACCCTTGCCCGTTCCACCTTCGAATATTACGAAGAAGCACAATGGGATCTGATTGGTACTCCATGGAAAAAAAAGATTGGCCAGCCCGTATCACAACGTTGGGGATATGTAGCCGAAAGGTTGTTTATCGATGATTATGATGTGGAAACTTCTGCCCGTCAGGATTTCTCCAAGTATGGTCCGGGTGACATTAAGTACAAAGATATGAATAAAGATGGCGTGATTAATGAACTGGACCAGGTTCCCATCGGCTATCCCAAAACACCGGAAGTGAACTATGGTTTCGGCCTTTCAATGGGATACAAAGGCCTTGACTTCTCACTCTTCTTCTCCGGGTCGGCCAAATCCTCTTTCTTCATCGATCCATCGGCAATGATGCCTTTTATCCGTTCCACGGTAGATGGCTATGTATTGGAGAATGGTCTGACCAAGTTTATTGCTGAAAACCACTGGACAGAGCAATCGCAGAATCCATATGCTCTTTGGCCGCGGCTTTCAGATACGACGCTGGCGAACAATACACAACAGAGTACCTGGTACCTGCGTAATGGCGACTACCTTCGTCTAAAGAGCGCCGAAATCGGTTACTCCTTGCCTTCCAAGGCTATTAAAAAATTAAAGATGTCTTCTTTACGTTTCTACGCCAGCGGAACCAACCTGTTGTTGTTCAGCAAGTTCAAACTCTGGGACATAGAGTTGGGGGGTAACGGACTGAACTATCCGTTGCAGAGAGTGGTCAACCTAGGTGTGAATCTCTCTTTCTAAGGTTGTTAGGATGTTAGCAAATAAAATAATACAATGAAATTTATGATAGATATGAAAAGAATATTCATAAAGCAAAAAGGTAAAATTCTTCTCGTGGGATGCTTCCTCGGTCTTTTATCAATGCAATCGTGCGACTACCTGGATGTGGTTCCCGATAATATTCCTACCATCGACCATGCCTTCCGTAACCGGGTGGAGGCACAGAAATACATGTATGGTTGTTTCTCTTTCATGCCCGATGTGGGGAATATATCTGCTGATCCCGCCATGCTGGGCAGTGATGAAATCTGGGTGCCTGAGATTCTTGCTATATATACAGCGAATACGCAGATGCGTAAGATCCTTTTAGGCGAACAGGGAACTGTAAGTCCAATAGCTAATTATTGGGCAAGTCTCAGGAATAGCCAGACACTAAATGGTGGAAAGAGCCTTTGGACGGGCATATCCGATTGTAATATTTTCCTAGAGAACATTCACAAGCCTTTCGACCTGCAAGATGAGGAACGTCTAAGGTGGACCGGAGAGATCCTGTTTGTGAAAGCTTACCTGCATTATTGGTTGTTCCGGCAGTATGGTCCTATACCATTGATGAAAAAGAATCACGCCATCGACGCTCCTGCCGAAGAGGTACAACAATACCGTGAGCCGGTTGATGAAGTGGTGGATTACATCGTTTCTTTGCTCGACGAGGCAACCGAATTGTTACCGCTCACGATCGAGAATCAGGCTTCTGAAATGGGGCGTCCGGACAAATGCATCGCTTTGGCATTAAAGGCTCAATTGTTGACTCTTGCTGCCAGTCCGTTGTTCAATTGCAATCCGGATTATGCCGGCTATAAAGACAACCGGGGAAGAATACTCTTTCCACAGGACAAGAGTGTGGAACAGACCAAATGGGAAAAGGCGGTCGACGCGCTGAAGGCGGCCATAGACACGGCACACGTAGCAGGACATAAATTGTATGATTTCCGTGTGGCTTTTCCTTCCACGACCTTAAGTGAAGAAACCGTACTGTCCATGCAAGTAAAAGGAGCTGCCATTGATCGCTGGAATACGGAAATTATCTGGGGAAATTCGAGAACTAATGGTAATATGGATTTACAGAGATTGTGTTCACCGTTCTTTACCACTTCTCACCGAATCGGTGGCGGTGGTACCAGAAGTTATGCACCTACATTGGGGGTTGTAGAACAGTTTTACACGAAGAATGGTCTGCCTATTGAAGACGACAAAGACTGGGTGGGGAAGAACCTGTGGAGTCTCCGCACATCGACTGCCAACGAGAGACAATACATCAAGCAAGGATACCAGACCATCGAGTTGCACTTTGACCGCGAAGCCCGTTTCTATGGCTCTATCCTGTTCGACGGTGGTACATATTATGGTAACAGCCGCATCAACCAGGACAACACCTCGAGCTCCACTTACATGTGGGTGGCCGAAATGAAGGAAGGCGCCTTGAATGGCTTTACCATTGGCGATCGCTCTTCGTATACCGGTTATGTATGTAAGAAGCTGTCGCATTATCGGAGCAGCATCCCCGACAATGCTACTGGCGTTGATTATGTGGCCTATAGCTATGCTTTCCCCATTATCCGGTTGGCCGACCTGTATCTGATGTATGCCGAGGCTTTGAACGAGTGGAAAAGTATTCCGGATAATGACGTGTACGAATACATCGACAAAGTCAGGGTACGTACCGGTCTGAAAGGAGTGGTGGAAAGTTGGAGCGAACATGCGGTAGCCGAAAAGAAAGATCTACCTTTGAGCAAGGAAGGCATGCGGGAAATCATCCAGCGTGAACGCATGAACGAACTGGCTTTCGAAGGCAGCCGTTTTTGGGATCTTCGTCGGTGGAAACTGGCCAAGACATATCTGAACCGTCCGATCAGGGGACTGAATGTGTACGGAAATACCGATACCAATTTTTACCTGGAAACCGTTCTCTTCCAACCGAAATTTGAAACGAAGGATTATTTCAGCCCAATTCGTACCAATGCGATGCTGTATAACCTGAATATGTTACAAAGTCCCGGATGGTAACCATGGATGAAAGGAATAATGAACATACTAATTTTAAATGATATGAAAAGAGTAAATTATTATATAGCATCCGCACTGATACTGGCAACCTCGTGTACTTCGCCTACCAACTGGTTCGACGAGAAGGATGGTGTACCTCCCGGTCCGGTAAGCAATGTGCAGGTGGAGAACCTGAACGGAGGAGCAAAAATCAGCTACACACTCCCTTCGGATAATGACTTGTTAGGGGTAAAGGTGGCCTATACTCTGACGGATGGTGGACAGGTGCTGGAAAAATATGCATCTGCCGGATATAATTACGTCGAGCTGGAAGGCTTCGGTGATACTAAGAAACACAGTGTGACTGTATATGCGGTAGATAAGAGTGAAAATATCTCTACGGGTGTTACTGCCACCATAGAACCGTTGATCCCGCCCATCAGCCTGATGCGGGAAACGCTAAAGGCAGGTCCAACTTTTGGTGGGGTGAGTCTTTCTTGGGACAATGAATATGGGAAAGATATGGGTGTTTCATTGTTTGTGAAAGATAAGGAAACGGGTGATATGCAATTATTCGACACCTATTTCTCAAACAGTAAAGACGGAAAAGTGATTTTCCGGCCCTTTGATCCTACGGAACAGGAATACCGCATCGAGATGTTCGACCGCTGGAAGAACTATGCCGAAGTTATGGAAACCTCGCTTGTTCCTTTGGCTGAACAAGAATTGCCTGGACGTATCGGTTCTCAGTATATCTGGAGCCTGTTTGACGATAGCAACTGGCTGTACAGAGGTGAAATCCACAATGATCCGACCAATACAACATACAGTGGACGAAAATTTGAACTGGTGCATGACGGGAAAGGACAAAGCAATTCAGCCAATACATATTGGAACCCTGGTGATGACGGCGTGTCCATCGAAAAGTACATTCCGGGTGCTGGCAGCAAATTAATTCCTTTCCCCCTATATTTTACCATCGACATGGGCCAGAAAGGGGTATACAGCCGGTTCAACTTGAAACCGAGGCTCCGTACCCCCAATTACTCGGCCGCTATACCCTGTGACTTCGAGATTTGGGCAACCAATGATCCCAAGTTAACCACCGAGGTGGGCGATGGAAGCCGTGAAGCCAACCTGGCCTACTGGACATCGTGGGAAGAAGCCAACGGGACGGATGCCTGGAAACAAGACGGGTGGGTGAAAATTGCTACCTGTAAGCTGGTCCTTTCCTCGGGCGTGTCCAAATATACGGAAGGAATGGCCCTCTCAGACGAGGATGTTCAGAATTACACAAAGAATGGTTTCGATTTCGATATCAATGAAGGGGTTACGGAAGGATACCGCTACCTGCGTTGGGTAATTAATGACACGAATACCGGACAGAAACTTATTACTATTTGTGAAATGACATTCTGGGGATCGTATGCAGAATGACATGCAAATAGGGTAGAATAATAATATTATTACTCTCGAAAGCAATTGGCTAGCGGGCTGGTTGCTTTCTTGTTTTTGATGAAAATGAATGATGTTTAATAACCCTGATCATTAGTATAGATGAGATATTATAGTTTAGTTGAAATTTTAGCCTTTTGTGTGTTGCCTCTTATGGTACAAGATACAGAGGAGAATCCTATTTCCACCATTTCCCAGAACCCAGGATTCTGTAGCATCTTCCATTCCTGGGGATTTATCGGTGACTCATTGTGCAGTGGCGAACACGAATACCACAAGTCGGATGGCACCAAAGGGTATGTCGACTTGTATGAGTATTCTTGGGGACAGCGCATCTGTGCGGCTACAGGAGCCAAAGGAGATAATTATTCACAAGGCGGGGAAACGGCTCGGGGATGGATTGAACATTTTTGGGACAATCCCAGGAACAACAATGGAAATATTGACGCCAAAGCCGATCCCAAACAAGGCTATATCATTGCTTTGGGAGTGAACGATACCCATAAGAAGCATCCTGTAGGAAAGGTGGAAACAGACATCGACAAGGGTGACTACACGAAGAACGCTCAAACCTATGCAGGATGCTACGCTGGGATTATTCAACGTATTCAAAGCATACAGCCCGATGCGAAGATTTTTGTGATGACGCGCCCGAATGAGAAAGCCACAGACGATGCTTATAATGAAGTAGTACGACGGATGGCCGACCTTTTTAAGAATGTCTATGTGATAGACCTTTATAAGTATGCCCCTTCGTATGACAAGGGTTCGGACTTTCGTAATCAATTCTTTATGGGTGGACATCTTAATGCTGCCGGATATCAATATACCGCCTGGATGCTTATGACTTATATAGACTGGATCATACGAACCAACATGAAAGATTTCGAGCAGGTAGCATTTATTGGAACGGACTATATGTACAATCCATAAAACAATTAGTAATTTGCAATAGGGATGGCACCAACTACTCCAAGTAATGTAGTTGTGAATAGAGAAAAACAAGGTGAATAGATTGTTTGGGTGAGAACACTGCCGGCGTTTGGCAGTTTACTTGTTGGAATGGGGCAAAGTTTTTGGTTTTTATCGAAACTTTGCCCTTGTTTGTTCCAGGCTTCTGTTTAATTTGGAATAGTTACTTTGGGTAGATTGCAGCAATCAATTATAGTCCATAAAATATTGCTTATTCACTAGTGTCTCTTAAAATTGATTAATTATATTTTTTATCCCCTTATGCACAGCATCTTATCTTTTCCAAAGAGTGTCCGGCTTTTGAAATGGCTACTTTGGCAGCCGAATCAACATCTGTATTCCTATGCATATCGAATAGTTTGTTTTCGCTCAAAATGCAGCTGTATATTCGAATTTGAACATGATTAACGACTTTTAAGAGACACTAGTGTTGCTTATTCTTTTTGCCGGTATTCATGAAAGTGAAAGATTCTTCTTCTACGGGATATGTGAAGGTATTTGAATCTTTAAAAGGAACAGCCCGTTGGTTTAAAACCTTCGGGGTATATCTAAGTAAAGAGATACAATAGATGATAGGAATTGCCACACCTAGGGTCAATTCTACAAGAAAATGAAAACGGATCTGTCACCTGTCACCAATCTTTCTTAAATATATGGTGTTCAGTGCGTTAGTAGAGGTGATAGATCCGTTTTATCTATCACCTTCATCTGTTATCTGTCACCTGTTTAAATAATTAATATACAGAGTGTTACATTGAATTTGGTGATAGGTGACAGATAGATTTGCATTTTGCAAATAGTTGGTATGGGCAAGAGTTGTGAAAATATCCTCGGAAGATAATCTCATATCATCTTAGGATAATTTATTATCATAAGATGATATGAGATTATCTCCTTATGATAATAAATTATCCTCTGATGATATTGAGAGTAACAATACGTCTGTTTACAGGATAAATCTTAAAAGAATGAAAAATGATTGTTTTTCTTAACTGATATTTATGTAGTTACGAATTAATCGTATCATATTTGCGTATCAGTTTAAAATAAAATATCATGAAGAAACGATTATTATCACTCTTATTATCAGTTTTTACCGTTTTTACCACATTTGCCCAAACACCTACTGCCCCGGCTCCCCAGACGCTGTTCAACCTTGATTTTCAGGAGTTGTACAGCAATGGCTACCTGCAACGGTGGACGAACGCCCGTCCCGGGAAATACATCCGGAAGGTGGATAAGTCAGAGAAAACACTAAAGATATCTTGCCAGGATAATGCGAAGAAAGGATCGGACACTTTCGAAACAGGGGCGCCCATAGAGTATCTGAAAGGAGCCAGGAAGCTCGCCTTCAAGGCACAGGTGAAAGAAAACGGCAAAGACGGCAAGGGTGAGGCCTATCTCTATGTGAAATTTATGGATAATCACCGCGGAGTGATCATGAAGTCGTTCACCGCCTCTCAAAAAGTCAAGGGTGGAAACCAGTGGCAAGAGGTGTCGGTAGAAATGGACATTCTGGACAGTTATTCGTTTATTAAGTTTGGCGGAGTGTACTCGGGAAATAGTCAGGCTTGGTTCCGTAACCTGGAGTTGTATCTGGATGGCAAGAAATTCGATGATGTGGCGTCGTTCGTCAAGGAACCTACCCAGGAGGAGATCGATTGGCTTAAGAAATATATGTATCCTTTGTCCACCTCCAATCCGTCCAGAAAGGATGTGAGCGATCTGGAGCCGCTCCGTCAACTTCTGGCGAACGCCCCGGTAGTGGCGCTGGGGGAGGCTACCCACGGTACTCATGAAGTTTTCGATATGAAAGTCCGCCTGGTAGAGTATATGGTGGAACATTTGGGATACGACATATTTGTCATCGAGTCCTCTTTTGCTCCGTGCGAATACGTTAATCGCTATGTACTTTATGGGGAAGGTAGTGCTCTGGAAGCTTTGCAACGCACAGGCTGGATGTACCCCGAGATCTTGGATATGGTAAGATGGATGCGCAAATATAATACGTCGCACGAAAAGAAGGTCCGTTTCATGGGTTTCGATGTGCGCCACGGAGGATCGGTAGCTATGCTGAAGGAGTTGTTTGCGGCGGATGCCGAAGCATTGGCCTTTATTGAAGAGTATGACAATGCGCTGAACATGTACCGCCGGGTTCCTTCGGCACGTTCCGGGCTCGATGGAAAGATAAGCCAGATGGTGGTGCAGCTTGAGAAGATGATAGATGCCACAGTCAAAGACGACTACATGAGAAGATGGTACAGGCAAGTGGCGCAGCAGGGAAAGATGTCGATAAACCCCAACACGGTAAGTTTGGAGGAATCCATGGCCGACAACCTGGTGTGGATAAGAAACAACAACCCGGGATCGAAGATCATTGTCTGGGCGCACAATCATCACCTCAAGAAGCGCGACAACGTGATGGGACGGTTCGTCAAAGAGAAACTGGGCAACGATTACTATGTGATAGGTACTACCATCAACCGCGGAACGGTGTATGTGACTGCCGAAAGCGGACGCAAGGAACACAACCTGGAACCGGGATATGCCGGAACCTTCGAATACTATTTCTATAAAACAGATGTGCCGATGTTTCTCTTCGATGTGCGTTCGGCCATGAACGACGCTTCGCCTTGCGGCGACTGGTTACGTCGGCCTACGCCCACCCGGCACCTGGCTCAAATGATGGATATTCCCAGCTTTCACTACGGATACTTTACCGAGCAGTACGACTATGTGGTTTTTATGGATAAAACCACTGCGACGGTTCCGATAAGAAAATAGTATGGAAGTTATCTTAATTTTTGTCTTTCTATAAGAGATAATATATGTAAATATTGTCTCTTGCGGAAAGATAACTTCTACCGGAATAAAGTCTCGAAACAGGTATGAATCTCCATGGGTAATTGTCCATTGAATGATATTCCATTCTTTGCAACAATTTTTCTATCCTCTTTCTCGTAAATTGAAACTAATATTGCAGTATCAATCAGATCATTTAATTCAATAAAACCATGAAGTACAGACTTACTCTTTTCGTATTGTTGCTTTCTGTCTTTTCTATCTTCAACGGACAGGCATTCGAACGCAAAAAGTATAATTTCAACAGTGAATGGCGTCTGCAAGTCGGCGACTATCCCGATGCCAAAAATCAGAAGTTCAACGATAGCCGTTGGAAGCAGGTGACGCTTCCCTACGCCTTCAACGAAGACGAGGCTTTCAAATTGTCGATCGAGAAATTGACGGATACCATCGTATGGTACCGCAAAAGTTTTCAAATACCTGAACTGAAAGCCACCAACAAGGTATTCATCGAGTTCGAAGGGGTCCGTCAGGCGGGCGATTTCTACCTGAACGGACAATACCTGGGCAAACACGAGAACGGAGTGATGGCTGTCGGCTTCGACCTGACTCCTTATATAAAGAAAGGAGAGAATGTGCTGGCCATACGTATCGACAATAACTGGAGCTACAAAGAAGAGGCCACTCAAACAGGCTACCAATGGAACAATAAGAATTTCAATGCCAACTATGGCGGTATTCCCAAGAATGTATTTCTGCACGTGACGGATGAGGTGTATCAGACTCTTCCGCTATACAGCAACCTGAAAACGACCGGGGTGTATATATACGCTACCGATATAAAGGTGAAAAGTCGTACCGCTACCATCCATGCCGAATCGGAAGTGAGGAATGATAGCCGGAAACTGCGGCAATTGCACTACGAAGTGTCCGTGTACGACATGGATGGAAAAGAGGTAAAAACCTTTGCAGGGGAGAACGTAACACTGCAACCGGGCGAAACAAAAGCCATCCGGGCGGCTGCCGAAGTAGATAAACTGCACTTCTGGAGTTGGGGATACGGGTATTTGTATACTGTAAAGACCAAGTTGGTAGACGACAAAAAGCAGGTTTTCGATGAAGTAAGCACCCGCACAGGTTTCCGTAAGACCCGCTTTGCCGAAGGAAAGATATGGCTCAACGACCGGGTGCTGCAAATGAAAGGATATGCCCAACGTACCAGCAATGAATGGCCGGCAGTAGGTATGTCGGTACCCGCCTGGCTGAGCGACTTCTCCAACGACCTGGTGGTGAAGAGCAACGGTAACCTGGTGCGCTGGATGCACGTCACTCCCTGGAAACAAGACATCGAGTCGTGCGACCGGGTGGGATTGATCCAGGCCATGCCCGCAGGCGATGCCGAGAAAGATGTGGAAGGTCGCCAGTGGGGACAACGTACGGAACTGATGCGCGATGCCATCATCTACAACCGCAACAACCCGAGTATTCTGTTCTACGAATGTGGCAACGAATCGATCAGCCGTGAACATATGATCGAGATGAAGGCTATACGTGACAAGTACGACTTCTTCGGCGGACGTGCCATCGGCTCCCGCGAGATGCTCGATATCCGCGAAGCCGAATACGGTGGCGAGATGCTGTACATCAACAAAAGCATGCATCACCCGATGTGGGCTACCGAATACTGCCGAAACGAAGGATTAAGAAAATACTGGGACGAATACAGCTATCCGTTCCACAAGGAAGGCGACGGACCGCTGTATCGCAATGCGCCGGCTACCGACTACAACCACAACCAGGACTTGTTTGCCGTGGAACTGATTCGCCGCTGGTATGACTATTGGCGCGAACGGCCGGGTACGGGTCGCCGGGTGAGTTCGGGTGGTGCGAAGATCATCTTCTCCGACACGAATACACACTACCGTGGTGCGGAGAACTATCGCCGGAGTGGAGTGACCGACCCGATGCGTATCGAGAAAGACGCGTTCTTCGTTCACCAAACGATGTGGAACGGATGGGTAGATACGGAAAAGCACCAGACGCATATCATCGGTCATTGGAACTATCCGGCCAATACGGTGAAGCCTGTATATGTAACTTCGACGGGTGAAGTTGTGGAACTCTTTCTCAACGGCAAGTCGCTGGGCAAAGGCGAACGTCAATACGATTTCCTCTTCACGTTCAAAGGAGTGACTTTCCAACCCGGTAAGCTGGAAGCGGTAAGCTACGATGCTTCGGGCAAGGAAGTCAGCCGCTATGCACTGACCACGGTCGGTGAAGCCGCCCGGCTGAAGCTGACTGCCATGCAAAGCCCGGAAGGATTCCATGCCGACGGATCCGATATGGCGCTGTTACAAATCGAAGTAGTAGATAAGAACGGTCAGCGCTGCCCGTTGGACAACCGTACCATTAAGTTCTCGCTCGAAGGTGAAGCGGAATGGAGAGGCGGTATCGCACAAGGCCCCGACAACTATATTCTGAGCAACAACCTACCGGTAGAATGCGGTGTGAACCGTGCGTTGATCCGCAGTACTACCCGTGCCGGTAAAGTAACTGTGAAAGCTGAAGCTGAAGGGTTGCCCGCCGCTTCGATTACGCTGGAGAGCCTTCCGGTAGAGGTGAAGAACGGTGTAAGCAACTATACTCCAAACACCACATTAAAGGGGCGGTTGGACAGAGGCGAAACACCACTCAGCCCATCGTATCAGGACAGCAAGGTCGACGTACGCATCCTTTCAGCCAAAGCCGGTTCGAACAATGAAACCGTAGGCAATAGTTTCGACGACAATGAGTTGAGCGAGTGGAGCAACGACGGAAAGGCCAATACAGCCTGGATTACGTATCAGTTGGAACGTTCCGCCGATATCGACGAAGTATGCATCAAACTGACCGGCTGGCGTTCGCGCAGCTATCCGTTGGAGATCTTTGCCGGGAATACTTTGGTATGGAGTGGCGAAACAGGTACCAGTCTGGGATATGTACACCTGAATGTGAAACCGGTGCATGCCAACCAAATCACCATCCGCCTGAAAGGTACGGCTACCGAGAACGATGCCTTCGGACAGATTACCGAAGTGGCTGCCGCCAATGCCAATGACCTCGACAAGGGAGGCGACAAGAAAGACGGACGTTTACGCATCATCGAAGTGGAGTTTCTTGAGAGGTTGAGTCAGTGACCTTTGGTTAGATAATCGGTCAGAGAGGTTCGTTTTTCGTTCGCTATGGACATTATTGAACCCTTCTTGCCTGTATTTTGAAATATATTCCATAAATTGGCACCTTCTAATCAAACGTTTCAATTATGCGAATACTCTTTCTGCTCATCTCTGTTTTGTCTTTTCAGTTAAGTTATGCCCAGGCTCCTTCCCGTTTAACGACGGATTTGCTGGAACATACCGACCGGGTATTTCTCGATGGTTATCCCTCGGGTATGGCGTTAAGCGAGATCGGTACAGCCATCGAGCGTTATCAGGTGGCGGCAATTCATACCGATCATCCTTATCTGGGGTGGGTGGTCAATAGTAACACACCCAATACCCTGCAAACTGCCTACCAGGTCCTGGTATCATCTTCCAAAGAAAAATTGGAGAAGTACGATGCGGATATCTGGAACAGCGGGCAAGTAGAAAGCAGCCAATCGGTGGCGGTCGGGTACGGTGGTGCACCGTTGCAACCCGGCAAGGTGTATTATTGGCGGGTGAAAACATGGGACAATCACGGAAAGGAGAGCGATTATTCCGATATAAAAAGTTTCCTGACTGCCCCGGAACTCGATGGCGGAACTTCCCGTTATCCTTTGCAGATCACCGACGAGTATCCGGTAAAGATGGATGCCCTGAGCGGGAAGCGTACCTTTATCGACTTCGGAAAGGCGGCCTTCGGTAAGCTGAGGCTGACCTTATCGTCCGATACCGGAGCAGATACCGTTACCATCCATCTGGGAGAACACAGCGTGGGCGGACAAGTGGACCGTAAACCAGGTGGCACCATTCGGTACACTCATTATAAACTCGCCTTGCTGCCCGGTACGCATACCTATACCCTCAAGTTCAAGCCCGATGGAAGAAACACCCAGCGGAAAGCGAACGAGAGTGGGGTAGACCCTATCTTCATGCCCGGCTACATCGGCGAAGTCTATCCGTTCCGGTATTGTGAGGTAGAAAACTACTCTCATCCGATGACCGATAAAAACATCGTGCGTCAAAGCGTACATTATCCGTTTGACGACCGGGCGGCTGTCTTCCATTCTTCGGATTCCATCCTGAATCAGGTGTGGGAACTTTGTAAATACTCCATCAAGGCCACTTCCTTCATCGGCACCTATGTAGACGGCGACCGGGAACGTATCGCTTATGAAGCCGATGCCTTGATCAACCAACTGTGCCATTATGCTGTGGACAGGGAGTTTACCATGGCACGCCATACACACGAATATCTTTTGTACAATCCCACCTGGCCTACCGAATGGAACCTCCAATCGGTATTAATGGCCTGGAACGATTATATGTATACCGGAAATAAAGCCTCTCTGGAACGTTATTACGAAGACCTGAAAGCCAAAACCTTGCTGGCTTTGAAAGAGGATAACGGATTGATATCGACCAAAACCGGAAAGCTGACAAGCGAGTTCAACCGTTCCATCCATTTCAAGGGTAAAGCCATCCGGGACATTGTGGACTGGCCTCAAAGCGGTATTGTGGGCGATGAGAAAGAACAACCGGGTGAAGCCGACGGGTTTGTTCTCACCACTTACAATACAGTGGTAAATGCGTATCATTACGAGGCGGTACGTCTGATGGGGCTGATGGCCGGTATATTGGGTCACGAAGCCGACCGGCAGGTGTACCAGGAAGAGGCGGAAAGGGTTAAGAAGCAGTTCAATCGGTTGTTGCTTCGTAAGAATGGGCAGTATGCCGATGGGATAGATACGGAACACAGCTCCCTGCATGCCAATATGTTCCCCCTGGCTTTTGGTATGGTTCCGGAGAAGAATGTACAGGGTGTTGTTGATTTTATGAAATCCCGAGGGATGGCTTGCAGCGTATACGGTTCGCAATTCTTACTGGATGCTATTTACAATGCTCACGAAGCGGCGTATGGTCTGCAACTATTGGCGTCGACCAAGGAGCGTAGCTGGTACAACATGATCCGGGCAGGTTCTACTGTAAGTCTGGAGGCTTGGGATAATAAATACAAGCCTAATCAGGACTGGAACCATGCCTGGGGTGCGGCTCCTGCCAACCTGATTCCCCGTAAACTCATGGGAATAGAGCCGCTGGAGCCTGGGTTTAGCCGGGTACGTATCAAGCCGCAGCCGGCATCGCTTCGCCAGGCATCGATTCGGATTCCTACGATACGAGGAGATATCCGGATGTCGTTTGTCAACACGCCGCAGGAGAGTTTCTCTATGGAAGTGGATGTTCCCGGTAATACTACGGCAGAGGTCTATTTGCCTTTCTTTGGGAAAGGATATCGATTGGAAGTGGATGGGGCTGTACACAAAGGAACTGTTTCCGGTTCGTTTGTGAAAGTAGATGTGGGCTCGGGCAGACATTCGCTCCTGATCAGGAAAGCTGGTAAATGATATTACAATTCGCTTGTATTTCAGGTTGAATTACATTCGTAATCCTAACTATTTCATTCGTATATAGGCTACCGTTCTGACAATCCTGACAAGGCAGAACGCAGCTATTCCCCGAAGGTTTTAAACCAACGAGCCGAAGGTTCTAAAGGAACCGCCCGTTGGTTTAAAACCTTCGACTCGTTACTTCCCGTCATTAAAACCGGTTCCGGTCCTTTTCCACCAGTTTTTTCCAGCGGTCGTACCGCTTGTACAGAGCGTCGTCCTTGACGCCCTCCAGACAGTATTCTCCGATGAACGTCGTTATCGTCTTCAAATAGCCTATCCCTTTCCGGAACTTGTTCTCCTGAATCCGTTCATAAAGATCCATCAACATTTCCAGCTCGATTCGTTCTTCCAGTCGTGCGATGCTTTCCTGACTGAGGTAGTTGTATGTTTTCGGTGATTTTCCTTCATCGGGCCAAGGCAGTGCCAGTGTGAGGTCTTCATTCTCTCGCCCGAAGGAGTTACGGGGGCTTCCGTTTTCAGAGGATGTAAAAAGCCCTGAATTCTTTGAAAAGTGTGCAATAGTTGCATACATGTGTGCAAGGGCTGCATACAAGTGTGCGAGGGTTGCACACTTTTTTGGAAATGAGGTACCTCGGGTTGTATGTTTGTGACAGATGATTGTACAAACATCGTGAGAGAAACCAATTTAGTAATTTAAAAACATGCCGAAAGGAGGTGTGAAGAATATGAAAAAACCAATTTGGGATATTATCCTGAAAGTAATTATTGCAGTGGCTAGTGCCATAGCTGGAGCATTAGGGGCGAATGCTATGACTATGTAGTAAAGTGCAAATTTCCACAGGCTGTACAAAAATGACAGCCTGTGGATTATATGCTTTTTTCAATAATTAAATAAGAAATGAATATGAAAAGAATAAAAATCATCATTATTTTATTGGGTGGGTTATTTCCCGTCTCCAATATTTTTTCACAATCCAATGAGACAACTCAGAGGATTACTGTCAAATCCCCTGAGGTAGCAGCTTTTGAGAAGGTGGTAGAAATCCCTGTAAACACATACACAGGGGTTCCTGAGATTTCCATTCCTATTTATACTGTAAATTCGGGTGATATTAGTCTACCTATCTCTTTGGATTATCATGCCTCAGCTATTAGAGTCGACCAGGAGGCAACCTGGGTAGGACTTAATTGGAATTTGAATGCAGGAGGAGTCATTTCCACCCAGATAGCACCTCCTACAGCAGCAGGTCTGGTAAATGATTGGAAGTATTTGTTTGATAATTTGGTTCTTAACCCAGGACCATTTAGTAACTGGTTTGGCAATTGTGCTGTAGGACCCTCTGAATTAGGTCTCTACTACAAAATGGGCGGAAACCATGAGATGAATCAAGTAGGTCTGTTTGGTATGAATCGATTCCATTGTATGGAATCCCAGGAGACTAACGATATCTCATTCGATTTATACGATCGGATATTAACTAACGGGGAAGGAGAAGCGCAACTCTTTTTTGCGAATTTTATGGGCCGTAGCTTCAAATTTGCCTATAACATTCTCCAAAATAAGTATATTATTGTTGGCAAAGATCAAAGAGTCAAAATAGAGGGGAGCCCTTTCGCTATTTCTAAAATAACAGATGTTGATGGAACTCAATTTCTTTTTGGAGCAGTGGAAACAACTGTTCCTGATTATACTGGCGGTGACTTTAACAGTAGGGCTGTTTCTTTTTATCTTTCACAGATTATCTCACCCACAGGTCGGATTATCAATCTAAGTTATAAAAAATATGGAACGATCTCACCACTTCCCTCTGTAACGGAAACTGCTTATTTCGATTTTCCTGAGAAAGTGAACAATAAGGTTGAAAGAAAACTTTCTCCTTCCATGTCGATAAACAACTCTTATCTCTATGAGATTACATCGGACGATGCAATCGTGCGTTTTGACGTTGGAAGTAGAACTGATTTGAGAGGAACTGGCAAAAAATTAGAGTCTATCACTATTATTAATCGTGCAACGAATAAGCCGATCAAAAAGTTCAAATTCGCATATAACTATTTTGTAGGGAATAACGTTGGAGGTAATTCCATAAAAGATTATTATACTTATTGCCTTAAAAACAGTGCAGGCTATACATCTAACTATAACGACAGTTATGTTTATAATCGTCTGATGTTAGTGTCAGTGACTGAACAATCTGTTAATGAGTCAGGTGTAGTCACAGGATCATTGCCTCCTTATTCATTCTCTTATAACTCTCCTGAACTTCCTTGTAAGAGATCGGCAGCCGTAGATTATTGGGGATTTTATAACGGAAAGGAAAATTCCGGCGGTGGATTTGGACACATGTTAATAGTGAATAAATCCCATTCCGCCGAGGATGCATACAATGCATATCCCTATGTACAGGCAATTCCATATGCGGACAACAGGCCCAACCCAAATACAGTAAAAGCTGGACTTTTGACGGGTATTCAATATCCTACCGGTGGAAGTACGGAATTTTATTACGAACCGCATCGTTTTACTAATTATATGTATTTTGATTGTAATACTAATTCTGCGCCACCAGTAATTAGTGTAAGCACAATGGATACCAATACGAATTCTACTATACCGGCCGATTTGACAGGTCCGAGAGATTTTACGGTTACGACGGAGGCAGAAGTGGAAATTACCGTAAAATGGACAAATAGACCTGCTTATTATTGGAAGGATATGTGGTCTTCGCCTGCCTTGTTGATGAAATATGAAACGATTACTACTCCTAATGGTCCGGTAGAGATTATGTCTGGTTTTAAAACATGGATGTTGACTTCTGCCGATACCTTAAATAC
The DNA here is from genome assembly GCA_031554635.1 of Bacteroides sp. Taxonomy (GTDB): domain Bacteria; phylum Bacteroidota; class Bacteroidia; order Bacteroidales; family Bacteroidaceae; genus Bacteroides. Next base: position 91,747 of record JAVBVD010000029.1, on the reverse strand, counting down.
TAAAGAAGTCAAAAAGAAATATGTTTTGACATTACTTCCTGGAAAATATCAATTAAGACCTATTATCTCATCGCCACAGATTATGCCTTATAATAATTTTCCAGGTGACAAAAGAGTGGAAATCTATGTGAAAGATACTTCGACGAAACTTTCTACTGGAGCGGGGGTTCGAATAAAGGAAATCCGGCAAAGAGAAAATACGAATGTAACTTCTACGCATTATAGCTATGTGACAGAAACAGAAGCTCCTTCAGGGATTTTGATGTCGCCGGTAAAATTTGCTAGGAGAAAGCTTCTTCTTTATCAGAACTCAATTATTCTTTTGTCGTCAAAAGGCGATGTGGTAATTTCTGGTCCACGCCCTCCTGTTTTAAAGTCATATTGGATTCAGTCTTCCGTAAATATGGTTCCTGCGGTAGAAACCAAAGTCGGGTACAGCCGAGTAGTCGTTACTAAAAATGGAGGGAAAATAGTATATGAATTCTGGAATAAAAAGTTGAACACTAATGCATTGCTTGACTATTGTAAGCCATTGGGAGATCCGCGAAATGGAAATCTTTTAAAACAGTGCATTTATGATTCCAGTGGCAAGCTGAAGCACGAAGTTGAAAATGTATATACTATTCTGAATAAAGAATTTCATCACATAAATCTCGTAGCCGAAGATATTTATTATGGTTTTGAAAATTGTGTAACAACAGGTGAACATCCTAACTTGTATGCAGCAGTAATGGAAAGTGGTAGAATGATGCTTTACGTATATCCTTCTGCAAAATTCTGGATTGAAAGAACCAGGCAGACAGTAAAGGAATATGTTGATAATGAGATTATCACTACAGATTATATTTATACATATAATCCTTCAAACTTGTTGGTGTCGTCTGTGGCACAGAGTGTTTACGGGTCGAGCGACAAGAAAACTAATTATTTCATTTATCCGCAAGATTATGATTTGTCCAATGGAAACGTTTTTTCTACTTTGGTAGACAATCATATATTGAGTAAACCCATAGAGAAAGTTACTGTGCTAGAAAATCTCAGCTCATCCTGTGTTACTTCAGGCATTATAAACAAGTATGACTCAAAAGGACAATTGATCGAATTCCAGCAACTCGGAATACAGGAATCACTTCAGTTGAATCACTTTTGTTTTTCTAATAAAAGTACAAACGGCGTACTCGGGACTGTACAAGGCGGGTCGAGTGGCTTTACTCCTTTCAGAAATTACAAGGTTAATGCAATCTATGGTTATTCAGAAAATGGTAATCTTGTCCATTTAAAGGAGAATGGATTTGGAAATGTGGTTTATCTCTGGGGGTATAACAAGCAATACCTCATAGCAGAAATCGTGAATGCTACATATAGCGATGTCCAATATGCATTGGGATGTACAACAGATAACTTAATGGCTCAGCTGGAAAGTCAGAATACTCCGGATATAGTTGGTATTCGTCAGAAGTTGGATGCTTATTTCAAGAATTCCATGGTACAAATCACCACTTATACACATATCCCTTTGGTAGGTATGACAATCAAAACTGATCCTCGAGGAGTAATGACATCGTATGAATATGATACGTTTGGTCGACTGGTGAATGTTAAAGACCATTTCGGGAAAACGATTCAGCATTATCAATATAAGTATAAACAGTAGTGAAAATAAGTATGAAAACAAAATAGAAAAAATGATTCGTATGAAAAGAATATTTATAAAATCAGCTTTATGGCTGTGTGGACTATTTTTCTTCTTACCAGGACTTTTCTCACAAAGCTCCACCCAAAACTATGTCCTCACGCGTACAATGACTTCTGCCGATGGAAACAAATATCAGGATGTCATTCAATATGTAGATGGTTTGGGACGCCATACACAAACGGTGCAAAAAGGTGTAACACCTTTGAAGAAAGACCTTGTGGTTTTACAAGAGTATGACTCTTATGGACGGCCCCTGAACCAGTGGCTTCCTGGTTATGGAACAGGAAATGGCAATTATACCGATCCTAGTACGTTAAAAACCTCTGTAATGACATTGAATGGTGGCGACACCTCGCCTTATTCGAAAGTCATGTATGAAAATTCGCCCCTAAATAGGATCACGCAGGAATTTGGTCCGGGTATGGCCTGGCATCAGGGCTCTAAATCAGTAAAAAAAGAGTATCTGACTAATAATTCTACCACTTGTTTGTGTCTTCGATATTCTATTAATGAGAATAATATTCAAAATGTAGGAAATTTTGCGGATGGCGAACTAAATGTCCTGAAAATAACGGATGAGGATGGTAATCAGAGCTTTGAATTTAAAAACAAACTTGGCCAGATTCTTCTCACTCGCCAAATGAATGGTAGTGTGCCTCATAATACGTATTATATATATGACAATCAAGGCAATCTAGCATGTGTGCTCCCTCCAAAGCTTGCGGATGTTCTGTCAAATGAGGGTGTGTGGGCGATAACGAGTTCGGATATGGACCAACTGGCTTACCTTTATAAATATGACAACTTCAATCAGTGTGTCGGAAAGAAGCTACCAGGAGCTGACTGGATTTATTATATTTATGACAAAAACAATCAGCTGATATTCTGCCAAGATGGACAATTGCGCTTAAGTGGGGAGTGGCTCTATACTTTTCCTGATTCTTTAGGAAGAACAGTATTATCTGGTATCTGTCAAGGAGTGAAGAAAAAAGGGGTTACATTGCCTCTTATAAATTCAAGCTTTACAGATGCATTTGTACGTGCCGTGTACAGGGAATCCGGTATTTATAATCGGTATAGCGTAATGTTTAATGCAGATACTCTTTTGCTCACCCCGAACAGAATATTGACAACTAATTATTATGACAATTATAATTATCAGAACAGGAACGGAAAGTTTTCTTTACTGTCTTATGCTGTTCCTGGTGATGTAGATGCGGCTTTCAATACTCGATTTCTGCTTAGCAGCGATCCTGCAAGATCTTTACTTACAGGCGCGATTGTTTCTGATATAGATACAGTATCCAAAGTCGTATGTTCGGCTATGTATTACGATTACCGGGGATGTATCATACAGAATCGGAGTACCAACCACTTGGGAGGGACTGAGACAGAGTATTTCGAGTACAACTTTATGGGGAAGCCCGAGAAACGGTTATATGTTCACGTGAAGTCTGGTACATTGAATCCGGTAAAAGAACTGTATATTTATCATTACGATCATGCAGGAAGGATAGACACATGCACACATCAGTTAAGTGATGGGATCCCCGTAAAAATAGCTGTAAATACGTATGATGAACTTGGGCGATTGAAATCGGGGAAAAAGGGAACATTGGCGGTAACTAATTATGCATATAATGTCCGTTCGTGGATAAAGTCTATCACAAATAATGGGCTGTTTACAGAAACGCTTTACTACAATGACTCTTATTCAAATAGAAATATACTCAGATTTGGAGGGGATATATCTGCAATGAGCTGGAAACTGGGAAGTGGAAACACAAACGCTTACTCTTATTCTTATGATGGTCTTTCTCGTTTGATAAGTGCAAACTATCTTAATAATGAAACATATGTTAATCGATATCAGGTACCGGAAATTACTTATGACAAAAATGGCAATATTACGGCTCTTAAACGATATGGTAAAACTACATCAGGAAGTAATTACGGGGTTGTTGATAATTTAACTATGACATATCTAGGTAACCAGCTGACGAAAGTAGTAGATATAGGTGAAAAAGTTGAAATTGCTGAGTCTGGTGACTACAAGGTTGATCCAAACAAGGTAAATTGTTATGGTTATAATAAAAATGGAGCTTTGACGAAGGATTTAAATAAAGGAATATTCTCCATCTCATATAATTTACTAAATTTGCCTAGACAACTGGATTTCAGCAATGTGAACGCTACAGGAAACAATGTGTACAAGTATCTAGCTGATGGGCGTAAAGTGAAAGTTACCCGGAAGGATGCTAGCAGTCCTGCATTGACTCAGACTGTGGACTATATCGGCAATCGTATTTATGAAAATGGTGTGTTGAAGCGGATATTGATAGAAGGTGGTTATATTGAGGATGCTGTGTATCACTATTACCTGAATGATCATTTAGGGAATGTACGTGTTGTTGTAGACTCTTCAGGAAGTATCGTGCAGGGTAATCATTATTATCCTTTTGGAATGACATTCGCAGAGGCCTCTGATACCGAACAAAGTATACAGCCCTATAAGTTCAATGGAAAGGAACTTGACAGAATGAGCGGGTTGAACTTGTATGATTATGGAGCGAGACATTATGAGCCTGCATTAGGGCGATTTACGACGATGGATCCGTTGGCAGAGAAGTATTATAATGTGAGTCCTTATGTCTATTGCGGGAATAATCCTATTAATAGAATAGATCCGGATGGTAGAGATTGGTATGAAGATGAGAATGGAAATGCTATGTGGAGACGAGATCAAACTGAGGAATATACGGACGATAATGGGAAAGTTTGGAAAAATGTTGGAGAAAACTACTTGTGGACGCGAGGCGACAGAGCGACTTTGTTTCGACAGCACACCAATAAAAATGGAGAACTTTATTTGAGAACTACGGCTTATAATCTTGGAAGTGCGCAGGAAAGCAGCGGTTTAGCTTCTGTTTTGGGGGATATACTCTCTGGCTCGTCAGGTTTGGCGGGTTTGGCTGAAGATGTTGTTGAGGGAAGTATTGCTACTTTCAGATGGACGGACAGTAAAGGAGTCTTTGACTTTAAGTTTTACAAAAATGGATGGGCTGGTAATCTGTGGGTTACTCCAACTAAAGTTGCAGATTTGGCGTCAGGAGTTGCTTTGGTTGGGCGCATAACAGGTGTATTAAGTACATTAGTTTCTGGCTATCAGTATAGCCAAGCCACCAATATCGGTGATAAAGCGGAGCACGGTCTTGATGTATTTATGGGTGGAGTAGGCTTTGTTCCTGTTCTTGGAACTGGTGTATCCCTATACTGGACTTTTGGAGGAAAGAAACTTCATTATACATGGGTTGATAGGGTTTTGTTGCCACAAATGAAAATGAGTGTAAATCCGGGACTTCCTGCACTCCAACCTTTTAAATAATATGATTATGAAGACATTGTTTTATTATTGTTATTACAGAATTTCCAAAGCGTATAAGTACTGGGAGAAAAAGAGCTATTGTGCCTCAGGTAGTGTGGTGTTATTTGGAAGCCTTGCTTCCATTTTTCTGTCATTGTTGGCTTTTGTCTTTTCATTACTTAAAATAAAATTTAATATTACAATGATAGGGGCTATTGCATGTGCTTTTATTTTTATGAGTCTTTTTTTTATCAGTAAAAAAAAATACGAGGAATTGGAACAGCAATACAAAGAAGAGAAGCATAGCAAATTGAAAGGTTGGTTGGTGTTTTTGTATCTAATAGGTTCAGTGGTATTATATTTTGTTTCTATTAGTGTATTTGATGTATGAATCGTAACTGCATTATTATGAGCTCGTTCTCGCAGGCTCTTTTTTGCATAGGATACACATTTGAATAATTATTATGACTGAAATAAAAAATAATGATGATATAATAAGTGCATATAGAATGATCCCAGCCATTATTTTAAAACATTTGTTATGAGAAAAATAAAAAGAACATTATTAGTGGCTTTAGGTGGAATACTCATTGCTTTAATCCTTCAACAGCTATATTTTAGAGCCAAATATGAGGGCAATTTAGTCCTTTATATTTCTAATGAGTCATTGGTGGACTCTGCCCGATTAGAAATTTTTGTGGATGGGAAGAAGGTACTGGAAGATAAAGTCACTAACCAGGTAACTCATTTGTATAAACAATATTCTGTAAAGACAACATTAGGTAATCATGCTGTTGTTATTAAGGTAGCTGGTGAATCAAGTGAAGAAATAAAGCTAAATACGTTTTTGGTTACATTTGTCAGTGTAGATTATTATGGGGACAGGCTGGATGTACCAGGCTCTGAAGATGGAAAACACTTTAGTATTGATACTGAGAAATTCCCAATGATTTTTATTTCATAACGTAAGTGCGGTGATATTATACGCAAGTGAAACATAAAATCCTTACTTTTGCCATGTAATAGCGACGCATTGAAGAAGATAAAACATTTACTATCCTTACTCGTCGGCTTGTTGATTGCTTTTACAGTACAGGCCGACGAGTTTGTTTTCACTCCCATCCATGTATCTCATGGCTTGAGTGACAATCAGGTGCGCTCTATTCTTCAGCTTCCTGACGGGCGGATGGTATTCACCACCAGTGGCAACCTGAATCTGTATGACGGAGCGCGGTTCACCTACATCCACCGCTTGCCCGAGCATGTTTACCCATTAAACAAGTACGACGGTTATTACCACATTTACCAAAGCGACGATTCACTTTTGTGGGTCAAGGACTGGCACAAGTTGATGTGTGTCGATCTTCGTAAGGAGAAGTACGTGGACCATCCGGAGACTTACTTCCATGCGAAAGGAGTGAACGAACCGGTAGACGATTTCTTTATGGATACCGAACACAGGATGTGGTTGCTTACCTCCCGAGGACTGTTGCAACCGGATCGTTCGCTGTTACTCACTTTGCCGTCAGGCAGTATGAAATTGCAGGATCTGATTGCCGAGGGCGATCAACTCTATCTTTTCTTCCATACCGGCGAAGTGGTGTGCTATGACCTGTCAACCGGTCAGCAACTTTATACCTGCGCCGCCTATCCGGCTTCCGAACAAGCTTCTTTTAGAAGTACCTCTCTGGTGGTAAAAGGACAAGACGGTTTCTATCAACTGCGGAATGGCAGTAAAGGGGGATTCTTCTATTTCAATCCTCAAACGCGTACCTGGAAGAAACTCCTGGAGAGGAACTACAACCTCAATACGTTGATCGTAACGCCGGAAGAAATAGCATATGTCAGTTGTGCGCAGGGCATCTGGAAGATCGATCCTCGCAACGGCCAACAAGAATACCTGCCTACGTTGAAGATGGTGGATGGACGTACGATCAGCACAGAAATCAGCACCATCTTTTATGACCGCCAGGGAGGACTGTGGGTGGGAACATTCAACCGCGGATTGCTTTATTATCATCCCCTGCGGTACACATTCACGCAAGTGCCCCGTGCGGAAGCCGATTTACTACCGGAAGAAGTACGCAGGAAGTTTAGTGAGAACAAGGGGCAACGGAAATACAACGGTCGTTCTTATACCGCCCTCTGTACCGATAGCCGGGGGTGGACCTGGGCGGGAACACCCGATGGGCTGGCACTCTTTACAGCCGAGGGACAGTCGCCACGCATGTTCTACACAGAAGACGGGCTGGCTAATAACTTTGTACATGCCTTACTGGAAGATCGTTCGCACCGTATTTGGGTGACTACCAGTTACGGCATTTCGCAAATTCAAGTCGATGCCACTCAACAGAAGATACACTTTATTAACTACAACGCATACGATGGTACACTGGAGGGAGAGTATACCCAAGGGGCGGCTTTCGAGGCAGCTGACGGCACGCTTTACTTTGGTGGGATCGATGGTTTTAATGTGTTGCATCCGAAAAAGCTGATTTCTTCGACAGGCGAAACGTTCCGTCCTCTGTTTACAGCTTTGCGGCTGCGAGGCGAAGAGATCAGGCCGGACGGACAATACGATGGACATATCCTCCTGGCAGAAGCGGCTCCTTACACACAGGAATTGGCTTTTGCTTACAACCAAAACTTCCTGACTTTCGAGTTTTCGGCGCTTAATTACCTGAACCCGGCACAAACCAACTATCGTTATCAGTTGAAAGGAATTGATCCCGACTGGCGCGAAACGGTTACCGACGGTATACTCCGGGCTTCGTACACCAATTTGCCTTCGGGGAAATATATACTGCAAGTCATGGCGTCGGACGGAAGTCGCCGGTGGGATGGGGAGGTGACTGAGTTGCGCATCACCATCCACGCACCTTGGTGGAAGACGACCACAGCTTACATTCTCTATGCTCTCACATTTCTAATCCTATTGGCGGCATCGGTATACCTTTATATATATAGTACGAAGAAGAAACTGGAGCGACAGCACAAGGAAGAGATTCTTCTTTTGCGTATTCGCAACCTGATAGAGCAGTGCAACCAATACGAAGCTTCTGCATCATTGGGAAGAGGGCAAACAAGTAGTTTGAATCAGGATGAATTGCTTTCTTTGGACGAAGGTGAGACTGGTGTACAGGCCAATACTGAAGAGTCAACTGCTCAGACCGATGTTTCTTCATCGCTTGCCGATTCCCAGTTCCTTTCTCGTGCTATGGAACAAGTGGAGAGGAATTTGGATACAGCCGGTTATTCGGTTGAACAGCTCAGTCGCGATCTTTGTATGGATCGTACCGGTCTTTACCGCAAGCTAATTGCTTTACTCGACGAATCGCCCAGCTTGTTTATCCGCAACATCCGTTTGCGCCGGGCCGCCCAACTCTTGCAGGAAGGAAACCTGAGTATTGCCGAAATCGCCGAACAAGTAGGGTTCAGCACTTCCAGCTATTTGAGTAAATGTTTTCAGGAGATGTACGGATGCCGTCCCTCGGAATATGTTGAGAAGAGTAAGAAGTTAATCTGATTCGGCCTCTGACCATTACTGATCTCGGCGATAGTACCAACCGAAGTAGATAACGTGGTCGTTGTATTTCATCTTGATTCTTGCTGATTTCAACGAGCGTGTTGTTTGTTTCAACAAGTGTGTTGTGCCGTTCAGCACCTTCTGCCTTACCTTTGCCCCTGTTGAAACCAATTAAATCAAACAATCATGAATATGAGATTCAGAACAAAAGCCGGTTGGGTACTGGCACTGTCGGCCTGCCTCCTGGCAACAGGAATTCAGGCGCAAATCACAGGGATCCCGACGCAAAACTTCCAACGTACCGCACAAGGCGTGAAAGGAACTACCCAGGGAATGGACATTCAGGTGGAGTTCTATTCGCCGGGTATCGTACGTGTTTACAAAACTCCCGAAGGAGTTCCTTATCAGAAGGAGAGCCTTGTAGTAGTCAAAACGCCTGCCAACACTCCCGTTGAATTCGGGCAGAAAGGACAGAACATCACCTTGAAAAGCGAATCGGTACAGGTGGAGGTGAACCCGCAAACGGGTGGTATCTATTTCTACACCGCCGCCGGACAACCGCTGCTGAAAGACAAAGACTACGGCACTCAGTTCACCCCGAAGAACGATGCCGGAACTCCGTCGTACACTGTTAAAGAAGGGTTTTTGCTCGATAAAGACGAAGCCATCTACGGGGTAGGGCAGGTGATGGACAATAAGTTCAATCGCCGTAACTCCACTCACCACATGCAAAACGAGAATATGTTTACCTACTCCCCGTATTTCATGTCCGTCAAAGGATATGCGGTGTATTGGGACAACTATTCCATTTCGGATTTTAATGATAACCCGCAGGAACTTTCGTTCTCGAGTCTAGGCCATTGTGCCGATTATTACTTTATGTATGGTGGTACTGCCGACGGCGTTATCGCACAGGTACGCGACCTGACCGGTCGTGCTCCCATGCTTCCGTTGTGGTCGTACGGCTTCTTCCAAAGCAAGGAGCGCTACAAGACACAGGACGAAAGCCTCGATGTGCTGAAGAAGTACCGCCAACTTCAAATCCCTATCGATGTAATGATACAAGATTGGCGCTACTGGCCCGAATATCAGAACGACAGCATCTGGAACTCCCATAGCTTCGATACCAAACGCTTCCCCGACCCTCAGAAATGGGCGGACGAAATTCATAAGAACCATGCCAAACTGCTCATCGTGGCCTGGCCCGGATTCAGCCTGAAAACCGAACAACGCAAGGAGTTCGACAGCAAGAACATGATTATCAACTTCAATACATGGCCGCCCAACAGCAGTGCCCGTCCGTACGATACGTACAATCCCGAAGCGCGCGACATCTATTGGAAGTACCTCAACAAGGGAATATTCAGTTACATCGGAAACGACGGCTGGTGGCTCGACTCTACCGAACCCGACCACATCGACCGCAAGGAATCGGATTACGATCTGCCTACCTACCTCGGTTCGTACCGCAGCGTGAAAAATGCCTACAGTCTGATGCACAACGCAGGTATTGCCACCCACCAACGGGCATTGAACAGTGACAAGCGGGTGGTGATCCTTACCCGATCGGGCTTCATCGGCCAGCAACGTTACGGTTCCAATACGTGGAGCGGCGATGTACAATCCACCTGGGATATGCTGGAGAAACAGATTCCGGCAGCTCTGAACTTCACCCTGATGGGTATACCTAGCTGGAACAGCGACATCGGCGGGTTCTTTGCCGGACGTTGGAACAAGGAAGGGGGAGCGAAGAACCCGAAGTATCAGGAGTTGTATGTTCGCTGGATGCAGTTCGGCGCTTTCTGCCCAATGATGCGTTCGCACGGAACAGGTGTTCCGCGGGAGATCTGGAACTTCGGCGAACGGGGTACCTGGTGCTTCGACGCACAGGAGAAAGCCATCAACCTGCGCTACAGTCTGCTACCTTATATATACAGTACTTCGTGGGATGTGAGCAACAACGACGGCACTTTCATGCGCCCGCTCGTCATGGACTTTGCTGCCGACCGGGCAACGCACGGTGTGGGCAATGAATATCTCTTTGGCCGTTCCATCCTTGTAGCGCCCGTTACGAAGCCGGAAGCAACGACCTGGCCGGTGTATCTCCCCGCCGGAGCCGACTGGATTGACTTCCGCACCAACGAAACCCTGAAAGGTGGACAAACAGTGACGTGCGCCGCACCGATCGATGAGATTCCTTTGTACATCAAAGCCGGTTCCATTCTGCCCATCGGACCGAAAGTGCAATATACTACGGAGAAGAAATGGGATAACCTCGAACTTCGCGTTTATCCGGGTGCCGACGGAACGTTCGTCCTGTACGAAGACGAGAACGATAATTACAATTACGAGAAAGGGTTGTACAGCACCATCTGCATGAAGTGGGACGACCGGGCACGTACGCTCACGCTGGAAGATAGAAAGGGAAGTTTCCCCGGAATGCTGAAGAGTCGTAAGTTCCGTGTAGTAGTCATGGCGCCCGGAACGGTGGATGCTGCTCCGGTGAAAACGGTTTCATATAGCGGAAAGAAGCAAGTGGTTCGTTTATAGCTTTATTAATTCATACTCTAGAGGGGTTATACCGATAGTAAGGGAGCAAAGCCAGTTATCTCGTAGAGGTAGCAGGCTTTGCTCTACGAGATAGCATGTACGAGATGTACATCTTGCGCAGTACCAGATGTACATCTCATACAGTACCAGATGTACATCTCGTACATCGATGGTCGGCGTGACCAAGCTTGGTCGGTGAGTAACGTATGCTTGCTCTACGAGAGCAACAAAGAAGGCCAAGAGTAAATAAGGTGAGCCAACTCTCATTGCGAGTTAGTTGGTTCTAGAACTTGACAATTCGTTCTTTCTTTTCTTTCTGCTTTCTTTGATCCAGTAACTTCAATATCTCTGGCTTGTTATTGATTATATCCGACTTCATAAATTGATTTTTCCTTGAGTTGTTTATACTTATCCATTGGTTGGCAATGGCTAGGTGCATTTCGTAATTAGTTAATTCTCCGGCGATTTTAGTACTATCTGTGACCTGTACCAAATCGTAATCCTTTAAAATATCCAAAGACTTTTGTACTTGATTATTGACTTTATCCAGACTTATTAAGTTGAAATATTTCTCTAACAATTCCAAAGGAGCTATTCGACAGATACTAATATTCTCTAGATTTTTCCGGTTAAATTCCTCGGTTGACTTTTTTTGATATTTATGTAAGTACTCGTCCTGTAATAATTGAGAGTAAGAGGCTAATAATGCCTTAACCGTTTGGTTAGACAATCCTATTTTCTTTTGTTTGCATACGATGTCTAATAGTCTATTATTGGAAGATGATTGGCATGTCTCCAACTGGATAAGGGGGAAAGGTCTAAAAGCATAAAAACGAGCCTCGCACTGTTTTATACTATCCTTCGCTCCAATATAAGAGAAATACTCCAAAGTGGTTTTTCGATCTAACTCATAAACATAAAGTTGTCTACAGACTCTTATACTATCGCTTGCTGAGGGGTATAGTTTTTGTTTTCTTAGTTGACCTAATAATTCATAGCTCCTTTTTTCCGCAGCTTCACAGTTCTTATACATATAGTATGCCTTGATTTGTTTCTCCGTCAATAGAGACATCAAAGACTTTTTCTCCACTTCTTTGGGTACATAATCTTTAGTGCCAAAAAGGAGTTCTATACTATCACTTTGTTGAAGTAGTTGACTTATCTGATCTGTCGAAAGGCTTAATTTCGTCCGGTAAAATACATACCACCTCAGTTCAGAAGTATAAGCCCTATTGTTAGCTATATTGCTTTTCCCTTTGGGAGCTAATATGAAATCATTACGTTCCAGAGGAGAGAGTAAGGCAGCCAGTGTGTCGACTGACGGATAATACCATGAAGCGATTTCGTCCAACGATTTTCCTTGTGCCAGGGCATGTTCGGCCAAACTATCGGTTCTTAAGAGAAACGATTTCAGTTTTGTAATGCTTTCCTCAGAAAGAGACATATTAATTTCATTCAGTCTTAAGGCAATAGTTGCAGGACTATTGTAAAGAGCCACATTTTTATCTTTTGATTGGCAAGAGGCCAATGCTATTATTAGTAAACAGGTACATACTATATGTTTCATTTCATTATTTATTTAATATTACCACCAATATCGTGTGCCATCAGGCAAAATGATGAAAGGACGTTCTTTTTGTTCTGAATATTCCGGAACCAGTCTCAACAAGGCATTCATAGGAACGTTTTTAAATACCAGTTCACGAGATTCTATTTGCGCGGTTTGCTTGCCTAAGGAGGTCCAGTCTTTGTTCCAGTAAAAAAGTTCATATTCCTTTCCCAGACGAAATTTCAGGTAGCGATCCTGTTCTACGATGCTGATCTGTCTTCGATGGTTCAAATCGGGCGCCAAATGTATCTGATGATTGTAAGCATTAAGCACGGGGTAACCAGCGGGGATAAAACTCTCATCCTTATATACCATAGGAAGTATGACCACGCCTTTGGCCATGTTTTTAAATGTAACGGAATCCTTCTGAACTTTTCCCCACCATCCTGCATGCCAGCATCCATGGTTGAACATTCCTGCATAAACAATACCATTAGGGTCGGATTCATATATAGATGGGAATAGGGGAATAGTAACATCTGCAATTTCCCAATAGTCCGCAGTGACATCGATGTAATTGGAAGTTCGTAAGAAGCCGGGAGGTATATTTTCAATCTCCTTATACATGGCAAGCGTTTCTGCTTGTTTGGAATAAGTATGGCGTATCACTTTTGCCGGTTCCCGGTCTAAATCAGACTCTCTGCCACTTCCCTTAGATACATCTAGTCTTCTCATACTCATATCCGGATGGAAAACGGCATTCATGAAATGAGCACCGGTAGAAGTGGCCCAGAATGGAATTGTGATGTAAGCCACTGGGATTGACTGAGAACGTAGGATGAATGTCTCCAAAGAAGCCACATCCTCGCAAGGACCTTTCTTCCTGAATAGCAGTTGCTTGGCACTTAAGCGGGAAATAAGCTCATCCCGGGTTTCCTTTCCGGTAGTAAATGTGAACCACTCCTTGTAATCAATGGCGGCATAATCCATGACATGCCCCAAAGGTTTATGCCGCAGGCTGTCTCCCAACCACTTGTATCTATCGTGATATTCCTGCCACCAATCGGTTACGGGTTCTACAGTGACGCGGTAGGGGAGAAGATATTCACAAAAGCTCTCAAACGCGATGTCTTTATAAACAGATGTTTTCCAATTGTCTACCGTTTGGTTTACATGCCTGGTTAAGTAATTGGCGGTTAGCACATTCATATCATATATAATGGTGTCTTGTTGGTAAAGTCCTCCATGTATTAAACGTAGTGAGTCGATTGCTCCGACCGCAGTTTTTAAATCCGGATAGTCAAACTCAGAAAATGCTATTTTCTCTCCTTTGGAAGTTTTCCAATAATAAGTCCTGCTACAATGAATATCCATATTAGCTATCAGGAACTCAATAGCCTTTATTTTAGTGGAATCTTTCTTTTTATAGAAGTGATCAAGTGCTTCTTCCAACTCTTTACGGTTATCTTGAGATTTTATTAGTACAGCCTCCACTTCTGGTGGATATGTTTGAGGGAGGGGAGGTGTGCAACTTATTAATAGACCTGTTAGGATTAAAGTAATACCAATTAATTTCATAGACAATGTTTTTCTTTTGATGACAAAAGTAGCCCGGTTCTCTATTAAAAAGGTTCCCAAATAGTTCATATAGGTATAAGTTTAAACCATTCTCCACAACGAATGCCTCAAGGAATATGCTCTGATAAATATTTCTCTGCCTCTTTCTTGTAAAATAGCACTTTGGGAGAATGCACTTTGATGGGCTTTTTTATCATTCTTCTCGCCACATTCCTTGCTTTGTCCTCTTGTCCATTTAATTGATATATTTTCATTAACTCATATAACGGCATCAAACGAACAGGACACATGTTCGACGCTAATTTAAAGTGTGTTTCAGCCTCTTCATATAACATAGAATTTATGCAATTATCACCCATTAGCAGTTGAAGCTCGTAATCTGCCCAAATGGCATTACATTTTTCTGCGATTTGCCGGCTGTGTTCATAAAGTCCTCCGCAATTAAGTTCGGCGGCATAGTTATAGAGAAACAAATGGTTGTTTCGTAGTGCAGGTAATAATTGTTGGTATCGGGCAAAAGTGACATCGGTTTGTTCGATAAGTGCTTCTTTGGCTGTTTGGCTCCAGGTGATTTTATAAAGTATATGCCGGGTGGTGTAGGTGAGGACTATCAGCGACAAGCAGATTGTCAATATGTGTGTAACTTTGCGGAGATGCGGTGAAATCTTTATTGGGTATCCGGCGTATGAGATTAAAATATAGAAGCTGAACAACATCATTATCCATACAAAAGGATACGATAGGGGATAAGAAAAACAGGCAAAAGTCGCAATACCTGCCAGGCAAACGAGTGCGGTATTAGTTTCCAAACAGGGGTTTTGTTTGTAGCATTTCCATAGAAAAAAGGCCAAAACGAGAATAATAAGAAGACCTACCATTCCATAATTGACAAGTATCAACAAATACTCATTGAATGGATGTTTTATATTATCTGCTAATAGGACATATGTACTATCGGGATGCTGTGCGAAATAGATGGCTTGATAGTTCATATAACCGGCAAGAAATCCACCATCTCCATGCCCGAAGAACGGCTTGTCTTTGATCATCTGTCCTGTACACTGCCAAATAAGTAGTCGGCCATCTGCTGAATCTTTTTTATAGAAATAAAGCACGGTCAGGAGGATTAATAGGAGCGCGGGAAAAAGTAGTCGGTATCTGGGTCGGAATCGTATTTTCGTGTTTAGTAGGAGCCAACAAGCACACATGATGGTTATGCTAAATATACCCGTTCGGGAACCTGACAATGTAATGGCACTGATAATACACAATCCGGCAAGGATACTATACTGTTTTATCAACTTGGAACGATAATGTGTGTAAATGTAGAATAGCGATTGAAATCCGGCGCAAAGTGAGGCGGCATATCCGGCAGGGTTGTCAAAGTTTCCGGTTATACCCAAAGGGGAATGTGCAGGAAGGATATGTGCATATTGCAATATTCCGTAAATGGCTAAAATAAAACAACATATAGAAACGATGATACAGAAACCGGATATCAGTTTGTTTGGTTTCCATGAGATGGTTCGGATGCACCAAGCACTATTTACCATAAGGAAAAGCAATAGAAGAATAATGGATGCATACCATTTATCTTCTATTGCTATGACTGGGCTGTCTATATGCAGAAACAGGGAAACTGCACACAGTAGAAACAAGAGACTTTTTAAATACATGTGATTTAAGTTGTTACCAGGAAACCTCCTCCCAACTTAGTGAACCAAACCACTCACCGGTTAGCGTAGACTTTGTGAGCATCAGGCAATATTCGTAGATTTCATCAAATGAATAACTGTACCAACCAGAATTGAGATAAATGTGAACTTTTATTTTAAAGTCAAGGGAATTCGGACTGTAGCCGTAGTCGTCATCTATAACGGGAGGATCACGCTTATACAAAGGGTTTGTTAATACCGGATCACAAGATACTCCGTCACTACGCCAACAGTTAGCACCATATTTTTCCTGATGGCATTTAACATGAATCTCTCTCTTTGTAATTTCAGTCCAGTGTGAGAAATCAAATTCTTCTGTACTGTCTGTTCTGGTTCTTGGTGTTTTCTTTTGTCCGGAGTTTTGATCGATTTTAATACTCAAACTACCATCTGTATTCTCTTCAATGTTACTTGCCGGTATTTTAATAGAACCAGATCGCTGTCTGTTGTTATATGCTTTTAATAAAATAAAAGCCTCCTCTTTGGTCATTGAGGCGTTTACCGGTTTATCAAGTTTCTCTACTTGGAAACCTGCTTGTTTGAACATTTCTGCAATTTTATCTTCTTCACTTAGTGTTGAATCGGTTTCTTCATTATTACAGCTTTGCATTAGAAAACCAATTATTCCAGCCAGAAGAGTTAAAAAGAATATTTTTTGTTTCATCATTGATAAGTTTTGATAAATAATAAATTGGCTATTGTTATTTTCCTGTCTGCACCAAGTATTTGTATCTAATACAAATCTTGGACAGTAGCCTGCTGTCCATCTTGTAAAAGTAGTGTAGTTACATCTTATTTTAGTTTATTATAATTTACTTGATTTTTATCTCTCTTGTTTCATAAATCATCTCTCCCTCCTTTGTCATTCCTTCAATAACCATTTTATATGTGGTAACTTTGTCAGCTGAATAGAAAGAGAATCCACATTTTCCTAATGAGTCCGTTTGCAGATCGGCCTTCCAGTAGAGAGTAGAACGGAAATCGGGGATAAATTCATCATGGTCGCCACCTTCTCCATATTGGGGTGAATAAAACTCCGTGCGCTCTTGATATCCTCCGGATGGATAGACATCTGTTTGTATATCGAGTTTACCGTATGTCTTTATCTTACTCTCAATTTGACTTAATTGATATAATCCGTCGATCTCCATGCCCGGATAAAAGTAAATCTTTAATATAGGTAGTTTGTTGTATTCAGAATACACTTGCGGTAAAATACCATATCCTGTGTCTTTATTCTTATCTATATAGTAAAGCCTTAAGGACGAAATATCACTTAACGACAGATAGTTGAATATACCTGCTTGTTCGGACACATATTCATTGTTCATGTATATTAAAAGAGGTAAACCTTTATGTCTACTCATCCATTTGTCCCGGCAAATAGCTGTAAAGGTGCCAGCATCAAATGGGACTGTTTTAATGTATGGGTGCGAAAACTTTCCCCCTAAATGTTCCATCAGTTGCCATACATTTTCAAACCTTAATTTAGCAATTTCTTTTTGACTCAATACGGTTTTTATATGAGGTGATTTTATCGTTATCGGTTTGAAGTAGTAATGGCTTAACCCAGCATAGTATACCAGTTCTTGAGGAAGCTTTGTTGCTTCCTCAGGTAGTAGGGCCTGCTGTATACGCCTGTCCTTTATGGGGAAGCTTTCTTCATCTATTACTACTCCGGTTTTGTTTAGCCCGTAATTCTCTCCTATTCGTGGTAGACGCATACCGATAATTCCGATAGGCATGCCGTCAGCAAATTCGATGCTGTCGACTCTAAACTGTCCGTTATTACCCGTTTTGATGATCTTGTCGAAACCTCCATTGAGGTATCGTACGGACACTTCGGCTTTATCATATACATTGAATCCGCTTTTCTTTTTCAGTCTTCCTGATAGAGAAGTAAATCTTTCCGGTTCCATTGTTGGCTTTACAAGGCTTCCTTTCACTATCTCCGGAAGTCGGTATCTACTCCATTTTTGTGTCATCAGGAGTGAGTCCAATGCTTTTGATGCTTCCGGGTTGTTTTTCTGTAAATAAAACGCTGGATTTTCTATATACTCTTTCAGCTCGGACGACAGCAGCAGGGTTGATAAGATGTGGTTGGTGGTGTCCGCAACCTCTATTGAATGGTCTGTGATGGCTATGGACAGGTTGCCTTCTATAGGATTCCCGTTTGCATCGGTAAGTGATAACGTGCTTTGAATCCGTTCTCTCTTTCCATAGCTACTCTTGTCATTTTTCACATGGCACACTACAGCCTTTCTGTGTGGGATAAAGCTCAATCTTTCGCTTTGCACATGGTAGTCTTTGTCCAATAACAGGCATTGAACCACTCCGGGAGGGTATTTGCTTTTATCGACCTCTATGATTTCTTTTTTGCCAGCCGGTAGCCATTGTGCATGGATGATATTGCCTCGCACATGTATCACGACAAACAAGTCTTTCTGCGGCATGTCTTTTGCCCGGTTGATAACTACTTGCATTTTCTCTTGTTGGTCATTTATATGGATGCCACAGGCTTGTTCCTGTGTCTGGGACAAGGTATGAAAGGTTGTTTCGTGATCTTTCCCGTTCTTGTTATTTGTGGTGTGCTTGGCTTTCTTTTTTGTGTCCTTCGATTCGTTGATCTGCGCGATGTGAATTCCTCTTTTAAAGATGTGCTGTTGTTCTTCGGCCAGCATGTACCGGGTGTATGAAAGCAATGCATAGTTTCCTCCCGGGATTTCCTCGGGGATGGGTATGTAACCGTGAAACAGATTATGTGCGTCGGGTCTTATTTTTACCCTTTCAACGGTTTCTCCCGTCGGACCTGCCAGCTCGACATATACATAGCGGCTTATATTTATAGGTGTGTGGTTCAAAGCATGTACAATATATGCCTTGAGCCACAGGGTGTCCCCGGGCATATATGCCGACCGGTCTATGTGCAGGTGTATCTTTTCTTTGGGGAAAAGGCTCGCTTGCGCAGCTATACGGGCAGACAATGTATCTTGCTCAGTGGAAGTTGTTTGTGCGGATAGGTATGTTGCAAAGAAAATGTAAATTAGAAATAGAAATATTTTCATAGGCATTGTTTCAATGATTTGTGATTACAAAAATTGTTCGAGGGGCTTTTATAGAAGTCCTCGATTCATTCAATATGGTTCGATTTTAATTCATCTGGATAATATGAAGGTGGTGTGTAAGGTAACTTGGTACACATTATGCAACCCCAACTTACCGAAAATTACCGGATGCGCTTAAAATAAATGTCTTCACCTCTTGACAAAAGCCTTTCATATTTGTATATTCGCAGTAGAATAAATGAAATTAGATAACTAAGTGTATGAGTAAGTATAATAATAGAACATTTGCCTCATGGAAATGGGTAAAAAATACAGAATTCTCTCTCAGGGAATAGGATTATTATATAAGTATATGATCAAAAACGGGGATAGTATATATGTGTACTGTCCCCGTTTTTATTTACAACGCCCCAAAAAGTGGTTAACAGAGCAGTTCCCGGTGGTTAACACGAGATTTGCTGTTGTTATACACGCAAGTTCCCAGTGGTTAACATGGATAACTTGCGTGTTAACCACTGGGAACTATTTTGTTAACTTTTGGCAACTTCTGTGTTAACCGGGAACTATAGAAACCAATAAGTGAATAATGTTTACGCGGAAATCTCCTCTCAGTTTATTCATTCTGAAACAAAATAAACGTTATTCTTGACAATAGTTAAGTGTGCGATTATTACATGCCTACCTGTGAATGTACAAAGATAGTAAATTGCATCGTAGATAAAGAACTGCCAGGTGCCGATTGGCATGCGTGGTGGTTTGAGAAGTTGGAAAATGAAAGTAGGAAGAAAACTACTTCGTTTTCCTCCTACTCGATTTGTCCGGAATGTATTTCTCAAGAAATCAAACCTCCTCCATGATGGATAAAAATCACTTCACAACAGGCACGATGCTGATAGCAAACCCTCCCCCCGGTGCTGATTGTAATTTTAGCTTGGACTTGCTCGTCACTTTCATCTTCTTGATGGTATATGCCTGTGGATTACTCTTGTAGTGTGCATCCTTGGCATCTGCATAGATGGTTGCCTCATATGCCTCACCCGGATTGAGGAAACTGAGCGAAAGGTTAGAGAGGTGTCCGTTTTCTCCCGACACATTTCCAACAAACCAATTGCTGGTTCCTTTGGCTTTTCGGGCTACGGTGATGTATTCGCCGGGTTCTGCTTCCAGGTACCGGCTATCGTCCCAGTCTACAGCTACGTCTTTGATAAACTGGAACGCATCCGGGAACCGGTCGTAGTTCTCGGGTAGGTCGGCAGCCATTTGCAAGGGACTGTACATGGTAACATATAACGCCAGTTGGTTGGCCAGCGTGCTGTTTACGTGCGAATGGTTGTTGGGCGACAGCTTTTGCATATCCATCTCAAAGATGCCCGGGGTGTAGTCCATCGGGCCACCTACCAGGCGGGTAAACGGTAGAATGGTTACGTGATAGGCTTTGCTGCCTCCGAACGCTTGATACTCCGTGCCGCGTGCCGATTCGTTGCCGATCAGGTTGGGCCAGGTACGGCAAAGTCCTGTCGGGCGGACGGCTTCGTGGGCATTGACCATGATCTTGTATTCGGCTGCTTTCTGTACGGCATACAGGTAATGGTTGTTCATCCACTGGCCGTAGTGGTACTCTCCGCGGGGAATGATGTTCCCTACATATCCACTTTTTACGGCATTGTACCCATAGTCGATCATAAACCGGTAGGCATTGTCCATGTGACGTTCGTAGTTCCGTACGGAAGCCGATGTTTCGTGGTGCATCATCAGTTTGACTCCCTTGCTGTGCGCATATTCGTTCAAGGCTTTTACATCGAAGTCGGGGTAGGGGGTGACGAAATCGAATACATAGTCCTTCGAATGCCCGAACCAGTCTTCCCAGCCTTCGTTCCAGCCTTCTACCAATACCTGTGCGAAACCATGTTTGGCAGCGAAATCGATGTACTTCCGGACATTGGTATTGTTGGCCGGATGTACTCCATTGGGTTTCACTTTACTGTAATCCATCTCTCCCAGTTTCACGGAAGGAAGATCGTAGGTATATGCCCAAGGTTTGCCGCCGGCAATCATCTCCCACCATACTCCGATATACTTGACCGGTTTGATCCAGGAGGTATCTGCCAACTTGCAGGGTTCGTTCAGGTTCAGCGTCAGTTTCGAGGCCAGGATGTCGCAAGCATTGTCGCTCACGATCACCGTGCGCCATGGCGACTGACAGGGAGTTTGCATATACCCTTTATCGCCCACCGCATCCGGTGTAAGCCACGATTCGAACACCATCTTCTCGTCGTCCAGGTTGAGGCTCATGCAGGAGTAATCCACCAGGGCGGCTTCGTGCAGGTTGATGTACAATCCGTCGTCCGTCTTCATCATCAATGCCGTTTGCACGCCGGTAGGCGAAAAAGGAGTCTGGGAAGCATTGGGGGTGATGGCTCCTTGCATCAGTCCGCGTATCTCGGAGAGGCGGGAGATGGTGTAATCGTACTCTTGGGTGTCGTAGTCGCCGGGTATCCAGTAAGCGGTATGGTTGCCGCTCATGGCAAACTGTGAACGCTCTTCCTTAATGACGAAGTAATTGAGGTTCTTCTGTTGTGGAAACTCGTAGCGGAAGCCCATGCCGTCGTTGTACACCCGGAAGCGAATGCGAATGAAACGGTCGGTAGCCGGTTGATTCAGGGTGACAACCAGTTCGTTGTACTGGTTGCGGATGTCTTTTACTTCGCCCCAAACCGGTTGCCAAGTTTCGTCGAAAGTGTCGGTTTCGGCCTTTTCGATGGTGAAGCCATCCAGTAGGTGATTCCCGTCTTTCAGTTCCAGTCCCAACCGGCTTTCGCCGATCACCGATTTCTGCTTGTAATCCAGCGTGTAGACCGGTTTACCCTCTTTCACCTCAAAGCGGAGAATCATGTTTCCGTCGGGTGACGTGATACTTTCGGCTTTTAAAATAGCCACTGAACACAGTATAGCCATAAGCGCAATAATTTTTCTCATATTTATGTAATTCATTGTTAGTTATATTCTACTACAATCATGGCCCAGTATTTCATGGAGGGCAGCCGGAAGGTGACGTTGACGGCATTCTGGGTGAACTCCAGTTCCTCGGCTACTCCGCTGTTATAGTCCGGTGATGCCGCCCAGACTTTCTTCACCGGTTTCGTGGTCCGGAACTTCAGTCCGGCTTTGCTGATAATGGTCGGCTCCGGCTGGCTACCATCGATGTCCCGCCAATCGAAATTGTTGGCTTTTGAAAGATTGATCAGGTGCATCACCTGCTTGTTCCCGTCCACCAGTTTCCCGACAGAAGCTACTTTCCCGCTTTGTGGCGGCCAGGCAGCAATTTCCATCTTGCCGTTGCTACAGGAAAGTTCCACACTGTTGAATGCACCCCCGTCGCGCAACAGGTTCTGGTAAGCCACCAGAAAGTCATAGTAACTGATTAGCGCTGTTTTCAGGTCGGGCTTCATTTCCAGGTTATTGTTGGGGAAGTACTCTTTGCCCAGCATGTGTTCGCCCAGTTCCAGGTGCGAACCCCCGAAAGCAAACATGATGGCATCCGTCAATAGTACGCCCGGAGTGTTGAAATACCCTTTCCCGTCGGCTACGTTGTAATTCATATAAGCGGCAAATACCGTTTGCAGGTCCGGATTGAAACCTTTGTTGGCCTCCAGTATTCGTACCAGGTCCGTCATTTTAGGCGTGTCGCCCCATACTTCGTTGTAGAAGAAGTCCACTTCTCCCTGTGCGATTTGTTCCTGCCCGAACTCGCTGACCGCATTCATCACCAACCGCTTGGTGGGGTGTGCCTGTTTCATGGCATGGATAAACGATAGATAGCCTTGCGGCAGGTTTACCGCATTCCCGCTGTAGTCGTATACACTTCCGCGTCCTCCCAACTGGTCGATCTGGTACCCGTCGAAGTTATAAACCTTGTACAGGTCATCGTTCTGGCGGGCCAGGTACGACTGCCATTCGGCACGAATAGGATTCACCAGGTAGATATCGCTTTTCCAGTTGGAAGGCAATGCATGGTTGTCCTTCTGTGTGTGATTGCGATCCTTGAAGATATACCATTCTTCCTGTACTCCGTCTTGTGCGGCATCTTTCAGGGCACCGAAGCACAGGTTGTAGTACATGGATTTCATGCCGTATTGACGAATGGTTGCGAGGTACTTGTCTACCGTTTGTTTCTCCACATTCCGGTTGGCAATGTCAGTCCAGTTGGCGGCAGGGCTTTCCGGCGTTCCTGCCAGCGGCTTGTGGTGCTTGTAATGAAAGTCCTGAAACTGCACTCCATTGATGTGATGACGGTTCAGATTAGCCATCACCTTCTCCATCTCGCTGCTCTCCATCTTGTCGTAGTGGGAGAGGAAGCCGTAGCGTGGGAAACGCTTCCAGTCCGAAGAAACATCCACGGCAATGCTGCCGAGTATCTTCTCTTTCTCTCCGTTTACCTCGTATACATCGACCATGTATCCCTTGAAGTTTTCTGCCGGCGGGGTCCACGTCCAGGTAGTCGCACCGGCTGCTTCTTCGTTGATAATTGTGTTCAGGTGGCGGTAACGAACCATTACTTGTCCGCTCACCGCTTTATCGACTGTGAAGGTTACCGTTTCGCCCGGCGCATAGCACGCCTTGTCGGTTCCCAGCTGGATGGTTTTGTTTCCCTGCCCGCTCTCGCTTCCGGTACCGGGCAGATCGTCGTTGTTGCTGCAGGCCAGTAACGCCAGAAAGGCAGCATATAGATAGATTCCTCTTTTCATTTGTTTATTGCTTTACGATGGTTACTGTTTCATGAAGCTGATCGAGCGTGATGGTGTATGTACCCGCTGTGGTGATTCTCCATTTATTGTCGAGCCCTCCCATGTTAACATCGGGATAGAGGGCGTAGAAATCATCGTCCGATTTGACAATGAGGAACATCTGCTCGCTTTCCCCGGTAGGGGCGGCGCCATCCTTTACAGGTATAAACCAAGGACCTTCCCAGTTGGTTCGTTCGCCACAAGCGAATTTCAGCTCGCCGGTATTCAGTTGGCCTGTCCAGGTAAAGAGGTAATCGCCCGAGCGGGTCATCGGACCGTCGCTGTAGCTCCATCCGTACGGAGTGGCGTCGCCTACCAGGTACATCGTGCCGAACGGGGTGAACTCTTTCATCAACATCTGTTCCTTGCCGTCCGTGATATCCAATACCATCTTGTAAGCCTTTCCGCATTCCGATTCTTTCAGTTGCCACTTGTAGTCGTTGGTTCCTTTGTAAAGCACCTTCGTGCTGGTGTAAGGGGCATCGGCTTCACTCGCCAGATACATGTCATCCCAACTGCCGGGAGCCGTACCAAACTTAAATTCTCCTCCTCCGTTCCAGGTGAACACCTCGTTGTAATGGAACAGGTAGTTATTCATCGGATCCTGTATCATGGCCGTGTGGTTCCAACTGGTGAACGAACCGACGAAGTAAATCATGTCGTACCGGGGACCGGGCTTGCCTGCCAGCTTCTCTATGTCAATGGTCAGGTCGATGATATTGGCGGTTATCTGATAATAACCGGCTTCGTCGAGGTAGAACACTTCGTCGGGATCGTCGAAACTCTCTCGCAGTACCAGCGCCTGTTGATCACCGTCTTTATTGTACGACGGCACGAACTCTCCCAAGGTAGTGATAAACTTGAAGGATCCTTTCTTCATCTCTCCTGTCCACACGAAGCCGCCTGCATTTCCGGAGACGGGGTTCATTTCCGTGGCTTCGTCTGCCGACCATCCTTTTGGGGTGGCATCACCGATCAGGTACAACTTCTTGCTGACGGGTTTGTAGGGTGTCAGTTTCAGCGTCACTACCGGAGCAAACTGGTCGGCTACCCGGCCGTCCATTACTTCGGCCACCACACGCACTTCGATGGTTGCTTCCTGGTTGTAAGGAAGGGCAAGGTCTTCGGTCAGCAAAGCTACCAATTCTTCGTGGGTGTAGCTGAGGCTGCGTGTGGTGGTTTTTCCTATATATTCTGTAATACCGTGTTGAAAACTGTTTCCTGCTATATCCATCTGAAAGGTGTATTCGATGGCTGCTCCTGTTCCCTGGTTGGTTCCCGATGTCCAGTTGAAGGCGATGGCTTCAGCGTCCGGTGTCCGGATATCCAATGTCAGATTCGTCTTACTGGCGGTCAGGGTCAGCTCATCGTTTCCTTTATTCAATTCCGTATAGTCGTCCGAACAGGCGAAGCACAGCAGCGCCAGCAGCACCAGCAGCACCGGAAATAGGTAATGTATGTTCTTTTTCATTTTTGTTCGATTTTAAGTGATTAGTAACCTGCGTTCTGCAACATTTGGGGATTATCGTCCAGCTCCACTTGCGGAATGGGGAACAACAGCCGTTCTTTGGTAACGTTCGACTTTCCGATGGATTTGAAGAATTTCAAGGCATAGTCGCCGTTGTCAATACGGATGAGATCGAACCAGCGATGTCCTTCGAACGCCAGCTCTATGCGACGTTCATGGAGGATGATCTCCTTCATCTCACTCTTGTTCTTTCCGGTTACCGATGGCAGTCCGGCACGTGTGCGAACGATGTTCAGCGGGGTTTCCGCTTCGGTGGTACGTCCCAATTCGTTCAGGGCTTCGGCTTTCATCAGTAGCACATCGGCATAGCGATAGACTACGAAGTTGGCCGGGTTGGTATTGTATTCGTACGACACGTTTTTGGTTACCAGGAATTTGCGTACGTTGTACCCCGTGTTGCTCCAGGAAGGTTTATACTCTTTCCCGTCGAACTTCGGGCATCCTTCGTATAGAATGGTGATGTCCTTGCGCAGGTCGTTCGCTTCGTAAGCATCTACAAACTCCTGTGTAGGTTGGTTCCATCCCCAGGCGCCGGCTACCAGACCGGAGTTGCGTGGTCCCATGAAGGTGCTTAGCCAACTGGAACGGTTGTCGTTCCCCCAGAAATCGGAACTGGGATCGCCGTCATACTGAATCTCGAAGAGGGATTCGGCGTTGTTGTCGATGGTAGCGTCGAAGTTATCCGCATAGTTGCACCGGCTCAGGTCATAGCCCAGATTGGTTACCGAGTCGCACAGATTGATCACGCTCTGGTAGTCCGAACCGAGTGTCAGTTTGATTTTGGCCATCAAGGCAAGGGCGCCGTCCAGGCAGGCGCGTCCTTTGTCGGTGTTGCCGTATTGGCTCTTGGCAGGCAGCAGGTCGATGGCTCGCTGGCAGTCGGCCAGGATCTGGTTGTACACTTCGGCTTTCGGGGCGCGTGGAAGACTCAGGTCGCTTCCCGGTTCCTGCGGCGTCAGGTTCAGAGGCACATCGCCGAAAATGCGTACCAATATAAAGTAGTAATGAGCGCGAAGGAAGAAAGCCTCGCCCAGACAGCGGTTCTTCAAGGCTTCGTTGATGTCCAGTCCGGGAACCTTTTGCAATACCAGGTTGCAGCGCAGAATACCCGGGTTGGGCCCGCGCCATATATCCACAGCCGCGGCATTGGCCGATGAGGCGTTGAAGTTGGCCAGATCGGTAGTTTCGATTCCATCGGTCCCGCCGTTGGCACCTACCAGACTATTGCCTGCTATAATATCGGTGGTCCAGATACGCATATTGTATAGTTTGGCCCATTGCAGCGGTTGGTAGGCTGCGTTGACCAGTGCGGTGGCGTCGTTTTCGCTCAGATCGCCTTCCGTGTCTACCTGGTCGTAAGGAGTCTTGTCCAGAAATCCATTGCAGGAATGCGTGGTAAGGGCGAAGAGCGTTGTCAGAGATATTATATAGAAATACTTTTTCATATTCGGAGATGTTTAATGTTAGAAACTGATGTTCAATCCCATGCTGTACGTACGTGTCAGCGGATAAGCGCCATAGTCTATGCCGTTCAGCCCAACTTCGGGGTCTACTCCGCTGTAGCCGGTAATGGTGGCTACGTTCTGGCACGATAGGTAGAGGCGCGCCGTACTGATTCCCCGGCGGATGAGCCATTTAGCGGGAAGCGTATATCCTAGCTGTATATTCTTGATGCGCAGGTACGAACCATTTTCCACGTAGCGGCTGGAAGCACGCGTGTTCTTGTTCGGGTCGTTGTACACCGCTCGGGGCATGCTGTTGCCGGTACCTTCTCCTGTCCATCTGTTCAGTACGGCTGTGCTTTGATTGTCGGACACCTTCATTCCTTCCAGCGTCATCCGGTTGGCATTGTAGATGTCGTTTCCAACGTTGCCTTGCAGGAAGATGGAGAAGTCCAGCCCTTTCCAGGCGAGCGTATTGTTCATGGAGTAGATGAACCACGGATTCGGATTGCCGATGTAGGTACGGTCGTTATCGTCGATGACCCCGTCGTTGTTCAGATCCCGGAAGCGAATGTCCCCGGCAGCCGTTTGGTAGGTCTGGAAAGCATAGTTCTCCACCTCTTCGTCTGTTTGAAAGAGACCGTTCGCCACGAATCCGTAGAAAGCGTTCATTGGGTGCTTGATGGCGTTGATGGAGACGTTGGAACCCTCGATGGTATTCATATAGATGGGTGCATCGCTGTTCAGATCGACAATTTCGTTCTTATTGAAAGTCAGGTTGACGGCGGTGTTCCACTCCCATTCACCTTTCAGGTTTTGTGAGTTCAGAGACACTTCGATCCCTTTGTTGCGCATCTTCCCGGCATTGATATTAGGCACATCGGTGTCCGAATATCCGGTAGAGATGGGTACTGCCATGGCTACCAGCATATCTTTGGTATTCTTCAGGTATGCATCTACGGAGAGGAGCAACCGTTGGCGGAAGAGGGAGAGGTCGACACCTATATTATATTGTTCCACCGATTCCCATTTCAGATTCGGGTTCGACATCTTGTGGGCTACCAGTGTAGGCACCACGTTGCCGTTGAAGTTGTACACACCGGTGTTGTACACGGGTAAGTACTGGTAATTGCCTATGTTTTGGTTTCCGGTCAGGCCGTATCCGGCTCTCAGCTTCAGGTCGTTCAGAAACCTGTTTTCGGCAAACCAGGACTCTTCGCTGATGCGCCAGGCGGCGGAGAAAGAGGGGAACGTACCGTACCGGTTGTTCTTTCCGAAGCGGGAAGAACCGTCGCGGCGGGCGGTGACCGTAAGCATGTAACGATCGGCATACGAGTAGTTGGCACGCGCCATGTAGGAGAGTAATGCCCATTCCGATGTATTTCCGCTCAGTTCCTTGATGTTGTTGGCATTGCTCAGCTGATTGTTTTCGTCGCGCAGGAAGTTATCTCCCTTCCCGTTCATGTATTCGTACTTATTGGTTTGGGCACTCATACCTGCCATGGCGTTTAGCTTGTGTGCACCAAACGTTTTATCGAATGTGAAGTAGTTATCCCAAAGTAATGTCAGGCTGTGGTCGCTGCTCTGGTACTTCTCCGAACTTTCCACGGCTATCGGTTTCCAGTTGTACTTCGGCGTGAAGCTATTGGTGTACCAGGCCTTAAAGTCGGCTCCCACGAGCGTCTTGAATTTCAGTTCTTTCAGCAGGGTGATCTCTGCGGAGATATTCCCCAGGAAGTTATATCCTTTGGTGGTGTTCTTGTTCAGTTCGGTGGTGCCGATGGGGTTCCGGATGCCTCCTACCCATTCCACATTGCCCTCGGGGCCACTCCACGACCCGTCTTCATTGTAAATAGGCTGTGTGGGCAACGCGCGCATCGTCGACATAATGTCGTAGGTGCCCGAATGTTTGATGTCGTGACTCACCGTCAGTTGGTTGGAGAATTTCAACCGTTGGGAAACCTGTGCGTCGCCATTGAACTGGAAGGCGAAGCGGCGATATCCTGTGTTGCGCACCAGTCCTTCCTGATCGAAGAAGCTTCCGGATACATAATAGGTATTCTTGTCCGAACCACCCGAGTAGCTGAGAGAATAGTTTTGCATGGGGGCGCTTCCGATCAATGCATCCATCCAGTCGGTTCCTTTTCCCAGGGAAGACGGATCTGTCCACGCCGGATTGGTAGTCATCCCGGCGTTGGAAAGCATTTCGTTACTGAGAGCGGCGTATTGCGACGCATTCAGCAACTTGGGCATTCCGGTGGCTTCCTGTACGGCATAATTGGCGCTGAGCGAGAGCTGCCCTTTGCCTGCTTTGCCTCGTTTGGTGCTGATGATCACCACACCGTTGGCGCCGCGGGCACCGTAAATGGCTGTTGCCGAAGCATCTTTTAATACATCCACTGTCTCGATATCATTGGGATTCAGTGCGTTCAGTCCCAGGTCGGTAGGTATTCCGTCGATAACGATCAGCGGGTCGCTGTCGTTGATGGTTCCCAGTCCGCGCACCTTGATGGTAGCGTTATCGCCCGGTTTACCGTTGGTGAGCACCTGTACGCCGGCCGCCCGTCCTTGCAAGGCATCGCCGATGCTGGGAACCGGTGTGGAAGCTATGTCTTTGCTCCGTACGGATGATACGGCACCGGTCAGGTCGCTTTTCTTCATGGTTCCGTAGCCCACTACCACTACCTCGTCGAGCATTTCGGTATCCTCTTTCAGGACGATGGTCAGTTGCTGTTGTCCTTTGACGGCGATGTGCTGCGTCTGGTACCCGATGTAAGAAACCGTAAGTGTTCCGTTGGAGGGGACAGTAAGCGAGAACCTGCCGTTGACGTCGGTAATGGTTCCGTTCAATGTTTGTTGCTGTACCACACTGGCGCCGATAACCATTTCGCCGGCCGGATCTTTCACCACCCCTTGTACGGTCATTTGTTGTCCGAGGGTGTTTAAGGATAAAAGTACTCCTGTAAGTAGGAGTAGCAGGCGATGTTTCAGCCTTGCTTGTAGCATGTCTTTCTTCATACTATACCATTTAAAGTTACAATTTTACTTTGTCGCTCCTGCTCTTCAGGAGGATGTGACAAAAGTATCGATTGTCGTGTTTCCCGGGCGAGCGTGATAGATAGAAAGTAGTAATATAAGCCCCTGTTTTCTTCGTAATTTATTGATATGTAGCGATATGTGTTTTCTTTCAAGCAAAGAAAAAGTAGTGTATCCGTAGTAGGGAGTAGGGCTTTATTCGCCTGCTTTTCCTATTTTCATGACCTTTTTCTCGAAATCATCCCGTTCGCCCAATGCTTTGTTGCGGGCTTTGGTGCGGTAGTTATAGATGGTGGTCACCGAGTAGCGCAGGAACTGGGCAATCTTTACACTGTCTGTGATACCCAGGCGCACCAGGGCGAAGATGCGTAATTCGGTATTCAACTTCTCGCCTGCTTTCGGTTGTACCCGTTCCTCTTCCACCAGCAAAACATTGAAATCTTCCACAAAGGAGGGGAACAGATTGAGGAACGTATCGTCGAAGTTGGCGTAGAACTCTTTCAGTTCATTCTCGATGAACTGTACCGACTTGATGTGTTTGTAGAGCTCTTCCACTTTTCCCGTTGCAGCTATCTTGCCCAACGAGCGACGATAGGCATCCATCTTCTCCAGGTAGACGGAGCATTGATCCATGTAGCGCCCGATGTACTCTTCTTTGATGTACGATGTTTCGGCCAGGGCGTGGTTGGTTTCTTTGAGGCGGCTGTTCGACTGATGCAGTTCCTCGTTCAGTTGCTGCAACTGTTTGTTGGCTTCTACCACCTGTTGCCGGGCCACTGCCACCCGCTTCATCTGTTTGTACACATAGATCACTGCCAGTATCAGGAAGAAAGAGAGCAGGCTGATGCAGATCAGCGCCACCTTCATTTGATGCTTTTGCTTGATGACCTTCTGGTGATACGCCTCGTTGATGATGGGAAATATCTGTTGCACTTCCAGTATGCGCCAGCGGGCGTTGCACACGGTGGCATCGTCCATGCATTGTTGCAGGTAGTTGTACGCCCGGTCGATATCGCCGTCCCGGTAGAGCAGGACAGCCAGTTTGCGCAAAGATACATATTCGCGTACAGCGGATTTCATGTCGGCAATGGCCGATATGGTGAGGTACTTCTTTGCGTTCTCCGGATCGCCTTTATAGGTATATGCCTCTGCCAGGGTATAGGTCACGGTGGCTACATCGTGTATGTTCTCTTTGTTTTGGGTATAATAATCCGTCAGCAGGCGGATGGCCTGGTCGAAGTCGCCCCGTACGTTGTATTGATCGGCTTTGACCAGTGTGTAGGTGAGCGAACCTACGGGGTTCATGATTAGTAAGGAGTCGCGGTAGTGATCGGTAAGCACGGAGTACTCTTTCTTTTCGCGGGCGGTAATGGCATAATCGGCCATCAGTCCGTATACCGTGCGGTAGATGTGGTAATAATAGGAGTGCAGGTAGTCGGGAAGTTCATGGATGGAGATCTCTTTCATAATTTCGAGGGCCTCTTTATACATGCCTGTCGTTCCCATGATCTCCGCCGTATTCATGCGGGCATCGTCCAGGCGGTCCTTCTTGCCCAGTTGCACGGCCAGTTTGTATTTTTCCTGAGCGATGTGCAGGGAAGAGTCGGTATTGTACGATTGGTATTCGTTGAACATCTTTCCCAGAACGCTGTAGCGTTGTTCGTCGGAGGTGGTGTGCCGGAAGAGATCTTTCAGGTGTGCCAGATCTTTCTCTTTTTGCCGGATATAGACGGGGCGTTCTTCGATTGCTTTATCCAATTGGTGCAGCAGCGTATCAATCTCGTGTTGAGCCGATGCCTGGCCTGCGAACAGGCAAATCCATATGAATAGAAAAATGTTTCTCATTGATTGGGTCTCCTTCCTTTGTCTTGCGAGACAAAAGTAATAAAATATTGAGAAACTTCATAATAAAAAAGAGGCTGTCCGGTGAAGGACAGCCTCTTGGCAATGAGACGATAACCTTAGGTTAGTTCGTTGTGACGCTTGCCTTATGAACCATTTGCTGTTTGGCCGACTCTTTGTTTTTCTGCAACGTCTGATATTGTTCGCTGGTCAGCACTGTTTTAAATTCGGCGTCTTGGGCGGCGATGCTTTTCTGTGCATCGGCTTTGAGCTGTGCACGTTCCTGGTCGGTCAATGGAGTACCGGTTCTGGGATGTGCCGCCATCACTTCACTTCTTTGTTTGGCATACTTGAGATTAATGGCCTGGATCTTTGTCTGCTGGTCGCTTGTCAAAGATAAATTCTTCGTCATTCGCTCGGTTTCTTTTTGCGCTATCTGTTCGGGCGTGATCTTCTTTGTTTGGTTCGGTACTTGGCTTTGGGCCGATACACTTACTGCAACTCCCATGAATAGAGCTACGAGTAACAGTTGAATTTTAGTTTTCATTTTCCGATTGTTTAGAGTGAATAAATAAATTATCGGGAATAAAAACACCTTGCGTGTTGAAAAGTTTCTTCTCTTTCTCTATATTTGCACAAAACAATCTTAAAAACTGCTCATGTATTTCAAACGTATCATAACCGTAGTTTACAGAATCAGATAATCTTTTTATCTACTTCGCACTTTCTTCTTGTGAAGTGTGTTATTATACTATTAAGGTTATGGAAAATTGGAAAAAAGTATTTGCTATTATATGGACAGGGCAATTCCTGTCGTTGCTCAGCAGCAGCATCGTTAACTTCGCTGTTATTCTGTGGATCAGTATGGAAACCGGTTCGGCGGAGATGCTGGCATATGCCGCCATTGCCGCTCTGCTGCCGCAGACATTGCTCGGTCCGGTGAGTGGTGTATATGTCGACCGATGGAACCGGAAACTGGTGATGATCGCTTCCGATAGTTTTATTGCTGTCTGTACGTTGGTGCTTGCCGTGCTATTCTGGCTGGGCAAGGCCGATATGGTGACTATCTTCATCCTGCTGGGATTGCGTTCGGTGGGGTCGGCCTTTCACGGTCCGGCCATGCAGGCCTCGGTGCCTTTGCTGGCGCCGGAGTCGCAATTGGTACGCATTGCCGGTATCGACCAGATGATCTTCTCGGTGAGTAACATTGCCGGCCCGGCGTTGGGCGCCCTGTTGCTCGCACTGTGGAAGATGGAGTATGTGCTGCTGCTCGATGTGGCGGGGGCTGCTATCGCCTGTACGTCACTGCTCTTTGTACACATCCCGAACCCGGAGAAGAAAGTGGAGCAGGTGAAGAATGTTTTCGGCGAGATGAAAGAGGGCATTGCGGAAATACTGAATAACCGCGGACTGAGTATCGTGTTCCTGGGGTGTATCGGGGTGATGTTTTTCATCATGCCAGTGAGTGTGATGTTTCCGTTGATGACGTTGGATCATTTTCATGGTAATGCCTATCAGGTGAGTCTTATCGAAGTGTTGTGGGGAGCCGGTGCGCTGGCTGGCGGCGCCATCATGGGCATCAAGGTGTATAAGATAAACAAGGTGAAGCTGATCAACTGCATGTACCTGTTGATTGGTGCTACCTTTCTCCTGTCGGGTATATTGCCCGAAAGCGGATTTGTCTGGTTTGTCGTTTTTACCGCCATTGGCGGGATGTCGGGTTCTGTTTTTCACTCCTCGTTTACGGCCATCGTTCAGGTGAATGTCGCTCCGGCGGCGCTCGGACGCGTCTTCTCGTTCTTCTATACCGTCAGTTTCATCCCGTCGCTCATCGGATTGGTGGGTATCGGGTTCTTTGCCGATTACCTGGGGCTTACCACCTCGTTTGTAGTGTGTGGCGCCTGCATCATCGTCATTGGTATTGCGGCGTTCTTTAGCCGTTCGTCCATGCGCATTGACCGGGTAGCGAACCCCGAGTGACGGAAGGAAGATACACGGGCGACGGATTTGTCGCTTTCGGTTTGCCGGATTCGGCAAGTTTGCTATCTTTGCACTCCCTAAAAAATAAATAAACTGAAATGAAAGATCAAAGAAGACTGCTTCATAAATGCATGCATGCCGAAATCCCCGTCTTTGTACTGTGCGGGAGCGATGCCTGTGCCATAGAGTCACTGAAAGAGTATTACCGGATTGCCCGTGAGAAGGGCTGTTCGCAAGCGTTTCTCGACGACCTGCAATTGCTGATCGACGACTTCGAAAAGTTCCAGCAGGAAGAACCGGAGAAGGTGGGCGTGCCGGATTAAGGCATTACCACGTCTGGTTGTGGGTTCCTTTTTTTAGAACACATACGAAAGATTCATGCTCAATCCTCCTCCGTAATTATAGCTGGGAAATATCAGGGCATTCATCGGCTTGCCTTTTCTGCCGAATGTCCGCTTCATCCACGGATAGGTCCAGTAAACCACTTTGGTAGTTAAGATGCCGATACCTGCTCCGGCTACCACATCGCTCACCCAATGCCGGTTGTTGTACACCCGCGACACTCCGATCATGGTAGCCATGGTATATCCGCCTACGCTGATCCATACCGATTTGTCTTTGTACTCCTGATGAAGAAATTCCGCTGCTACGAATGCGGTGGCCGTATGTCCGGAAGGGAAGGAGTGATAGTTAGACCCGTCGGGACGTTCCCGGGGCGTGATTTGCTTGGTGGTGTACACGATGGCAGTTTCGAGTACATTGCTGAGGGTATAAATGAGGAACATGTCCGACAGATTGTGCTTGCTCTCCACCCCGCAGAACTTCATGCCGAAAGCGGCAATGGCAGGCGAAAACTGGAAATAGTTATCCCAACCGTTATACCACATGGAGCGGTCTTCGATCAGTTCGTTGCGGGTGGAATAGTCCAATTGCTGGGCGGCGTGGCTTTCGAGCGATACAACACCATAGGTGATCATGGCTGCCGGGAGAAGTACGCTTCCCACTTTGATTGCCGTATGGCTGTGTTCCTTCTTCCGGGCGATGGAGTCGGGGGAGACACTCGGTTCCTGTGCATATGCACAGAGTTGGGAAATAATAAGTAGTCCTGTCAGGATGATTCTCTTCTTCATTTTCATGCTTCTTTGTTTAAACTACAAGTATAACTGCTGAAAACTGAAGAATGTTTGAATTTTGGAATGTTTGAGGTCAGAAACGTAGTATTTAGGTCATTAGTGTTCGGAATCAGGAAAGTTTCGACAAAAAATAAGGCAGACCTTTATCGCCTGCCTTCATCTTCTTGCGGTTGTATGCCTTCTTGGATACATGCACCCGTGTGTGACAAATGGGGTGTCCGTGCTTCTCAATCTCTTCCTCGCGGCTCAACTTGCGGTTGGCTTTGATGTAGTCTTCTTTGGTAATTTTTTTCTTCATATGAATAAGTGTTATAATTCGGTACAAAGATAATGCAAAATAGCTATCTTTGTTATAATCAAACAAATGAATGCCATGAAAAGATTTTCCGTCTCCCTGCTTCTTCTCTGTTTCGCCTGGATGTTGCAGGCGCAAACCACGTATCAGATCGATAAAGATATTTCGTACATCCCCGCTTCGGAAACGGATGCATACCGCAAGGAGCGTTGCAAACTCGATGTGTACTATCCCGTCGGCAAGAAAGACTTCCCCACCGTTGTATGGTTTCACGGTGGTGGTCTCGAGGGAGGCAATAAGCACATTCCGAAGGAATTGACCGAGCAGGGCTTTGCCGTAGTGACGGTGAACTACCGGCTGAGCCCGCGGGCAACGAATCCCGCCTATACGGTAGATGCTGCTGAGGCGGTGGCATGGGCATTCCGGAATGTAGCCACGTATGGCGGTCGCACCGATCGCATCTTCGTTTCCGGACATTCGGCCGGTGGCTATCTGGCATTGATGCTTGCCCTGGACAAGCGTTACCTGAATGCATACGGGGTAGATGCCGACAGCGTAGCGGCTTACCTGCCCATCAGCGGACAGACGTTGACACACTACACCATCCGCAAGGAGCGTGCCCTGAATACGAACCTTCCGGTTGCCGACGAGTATGCTCCTGCCAATCATGCCCGGAAAGATACTCCTCCCATGGTGTTGATAGCGGGTGATAAGAATCTGGAGATGATGGCCCGGTACGAGGAGAACGCGCTACTATACGCCGTGCTCAAAGGAGTAGGCAACGATAAAGTGCAGCTTTATGAGATGCAGGGGTTCGATCATGGGCGAGTTGTAGCGCCCGGTTGCTTGTTTATGGTGGATTATATCAAGAAATTCGGTAAGTAAGGAGGAGAAGTTATGAAAACTTTTTTAGTCTTCGTATTCAGCCTGTTTGTATCTGTGCAGTTGTTTGCCACCCCACAGATTCCTGATAAAATTATTTATAAGGGGAAGGAATATGATTTGCATAGTATATATCCCTTAGAGTCCTATTTTAAGAAGTATCCCGATAAGAATCCCGGTAGGCTCGGTAAGGATCCTGATTGCTTCATTAGTTCGACCGGATTACATCGCGGTTATGTGGCAACATTTGAGGTGGTTAATAACCAATTATTTCTGAAAGATATCCAGGTGATGACGTGTGGCAAGGAGGGGCAATCTCATGGATGGCGAAGTGCGATGAAGGAGGCTTTCCCTGATGAGAAAACAGTTAGAGTTAATTGGTCAACAGGGATATTTGTGCTTCCTTATGGTAAGTCAACTCCGGATATGAAAAGGGGGTATGGCTCTCCGTCACTCTATGAGAATTACATCATACTCGAAGTTAGTGCCGGCAAAGTAACGAAAGAGAAGCGGTGTACGTATGATGAATTCGTCTCCTTTAAAGAAAGACAGTTCCAGGCATTCAAGCAAACAGATGAATATAAGAAAGAAAAAGAGAGAAGTATGAGAAAGTGGAAAGATACGGAAGAGTCTATCGATTCTTTTTTTAGAATCTATGTACTTGAGTATACGAAAAGCTTTGCTACAGAGCCCACAGAGGATAACTGATTATCCAGAGCTTTGATTTCGCCTCGATCGCTTGGTTTCCACTGACCTTTAGGATAGAGCGTCCAGTATTTGACGTGCATTCCTGAATCTTTTAAGGCTGTATTTTGGCCCAGCGGGCCAACGTGTTCGTAGCCGTGGGCGAAAGCCCACGGGGCGATATTCCCCACACATGCGCCACGGAGTGGCGCTGTTATTCCTTAATCCAATCAAACAAATACTCCCTCTCGTATTTTATTGAGAACCTATCGAGAATAGCAAGATATTCATCTTTGAATGATTGTTTCTGATGATGTTGTGGTTGATTCTTTATATACCCAATTACATTTTCTATTTGCGATTGAGAATATGTGAATGCTCCAAATCCGTCTTGCCAGTTGAAATGGCAGGGAAGTATTGCTTTTTCATTAATAAACCTGGAAGATACCGCTTTAATATCTCTGGTTAGATCGGATATGGATAAGGAAGGACGCATTCCAACCAAGAGATGTACATGATCGGGATTACAATAGATGGAATATAGCCTGCATTTATCCTGCGTAATAATTCCGGAAATGTATCTCTGGAATTCTTCTCGAAAAGATTCTGGGATCATGCAAAAACGGTCTTTTACAGCAAAGATGATCTGAACATAGATTTGAGTGTAAGTATTAGCCATGGATAGATGATTGTTTAGTCATTAAATAGTGTACAAATATAGCATTTTATTTTAATCAATGTGTATGTCCCCAATGACAGCACCACTCCGTGGCGCATGGGTGTGGGGACATTGGTCCGTGGGCTTTCGCCCACGGCTACGAACACAATGCCCCTCCGGGGCAAGAACAATACAAAGAGAAGTCCCTCAATGTGATTTCTGCTATAAATATTCACCTGCGAAAGTCGAACTGATTATCTGAAACCTCTTGTGACTCTTTGGTGAAATAAACTCATTACAGATTCAGCCGCATTCCTTTGGGATACTTCACACTGTAACTGATCTTATATGTCTTCGTTTCCCCTGCTTTGAACTCCTCTTCCCAGGTAATTACCCCAAGATCTTCCTTATTGGCCGTCCAGGGGGTAGTATCTTTCAGCAGATTCACTTCGATCTTCTTTTGGGTAGAAAGCGGGTATTGGTCTTTCAGTACCATCTTCACCGGTTTGTTCTGGTTGTTCTTCACCGTGAGCGTATAGGTGAATACCTGCTCTACATCACTTGCAAGAACCTTGGTGCTACTGAAATCCTTCATCTTCTCCCGTTTCACGGCCACCCGTTTGTCGGTACCGAGCGTCAGCGTCAGCTTCTCTTGTGTGGAAGAAGCGTCGATGGATAGTTCGCCTACATACGTACCGTCATAGGTAATATTGGCTTTTCCACTAAGCAATCCCAACTTTTCCCAATCCGCTATTTCGGCCAGCAAGTACGTTTCGCTGTCCAGTTTCGGAGCGCAGTAATATTTGTATTCGGCTGTTGCCTCCTTGGTTTGCAGGTCGATGCTTTGCACTTTTCCGTTCCCGGGGATGGTGTAAGGCAGGTCGATGTTGTACACCATGTTCAGTACATTGTCCGACTCGGTAATGTAATCGTCCATGCTATTCTTCAGAGTGATGACAATCACCCCATTGGCACCACGGGCGCCGTAAATGGCGGTAGCCGAGGCGTCTTTCAGAACGGTTATGTCTTTTATTGTTTGCGGATCAAAGCTTTGCACCTCCTGGGCAGTACCCGGACGTCCATCGATGATATACAACGGTTCACGGTTTTGATCGACAGAACCGGTTCCTCTGATCATGATCTTCTGCTCCTGAATTTCTTCTTCTTTGGCTAGTTCAACCACTTCATCGGCATATGTATATGAGTTTTGCATCATGGCCTGTGGTGCGGGAGCCGCCGGAGCATATTCCCGTTGTTTCAGGAACCAGGAAGAAAACAACGGCGCCGTTTTTCCGTTCGAGGGAGTGGCGGTGGAGAGCGTCAGCTTCACTTTCTCCCAATCAAGACCGGTGGTTTGTTGCACCTTCGACTTCTGAGCAATCTGAATCGGTTTGTCCGTCGAAAGGATATTGATATCGTAATACGGTACCCACGAAGCCTGGGCGGTGTAGTAGGTAATGGTAAACGACGAAGGTTGCGGACGCGGGGAAGCCAACGACAGTTTCAGAATACCCGAAGTCTTCTGACCTTTTGTCGACTCCTGATTCAGTTGTGCCTTCAACCGGGCGATGGAGACATTTAGCTGTTTCTTCTGTTTGTTGAGCGCCGTCTGCGTGGTTTCCATCTGCTCCGATTTGGACTTGTAGTAATCCATTGTCTTCATCAATTCGTCGATACCCAGCCCTTTCTCCGAACCTGATACATTCTTGGTAATGCCCTTTTGTAGTTGGTCGAGCAGGGTAGTGTTTATTTTGAGGTCGATATCCACCTTCTCCATTTTTTCCTGATAGTAGGTGATGGAGTCTGCGAGTTGTTTCAAGCGGGGAGCCTGTGGCTTGCCGACCGACAGGAAGTCGATGCTGAACTCGTAGGACGAAACAATGACCCCGTTGCTCGCCTTGATCTTGATGCTGTTGAGATCGACGTTGGGGCTGAGCCCTTCCACTACTATCTCGTTTTCACCTTTGGCAAGGGTGGCGTTGGCTGAGTGTGTCAGCTCCGCCCCTTTAAAGAATACGGTGGCATCGGTCAGCTTGGAAGGGATGTTTTTGGATTCTTGCGCCCGGCTGCCGGAAGAGATCAGCAGTCCGAAAAGCATCGTCAGGTACATAGAGGTGATTCTCATAACTTGAAGTGTTTATTATTAGTCTGACAAAAATAATATAAAAGTTTGGTAACTGTACAAGCTCCCTCCGGGAATTCAGCTCTTTTCAGATTGGTTTGTTTCCGGTCAATGGTGAGCGGACAATGGAATAGCCCGTTCCTCCGGTATCAATAAACGATCGCCCGAAACAAACCCGCGTACTTTCACTTCGAGTTCACCGCCCCGGCGTGTCACCATCAGGTAGAAGAACCGCAACCGCTGTTCGGGTTTCAGTATGTCGTCATAACGTTGTTTGTCGCCCGTGAGCCGGGGTTGCGACAATCCGCCACCACCGCCGATAACCAGGAAATCTTTACCCGATTGCCGGAAGTGCTCCAGGTTGTGCGAGTGCCCGGTGACGAAAAGCCGGGCTTTAGCCGACCGGATGAATGGAGGTACAAACAAATCGATCACGTTCTGTTCCGGTTTCTCGATGCGGCTGTTCGTGTAGGGAGCATGGTGTGTTCCTACCACAACTATCTTCACCCCTGCCGCCCGGTCCAGCGAGTCCATTGTTTGCCTGTACCATTTTATTTGCGTGGCTTTCTCCGGTTTGGTAAGTTTGCTGAGGTTCGAGTTGACAAGCACCACAGCTACGGAGTCGATGCATTGCACCGTTCCGATGGTCGACTGGTAGCCGAACCGCTTGACGAACTTCTCCTGCCCGCTCTTCGCATGGAACATATATTCATGATTGCCGATGGTGGCATAAATCGGAACTTTCTTCTGGCGGATGCCGGCCAGGTAACCGTCTATCTTCTCCCAGTTCGAATCGCTCTGCGACGATACCATATCGCCCAGCAGAAACAGGGCGGCCATGTCTTTTTTCCTCAGATCGGCAAACAAAGCGGCTGTTCCGGCTTCGTTGTTATCCGACTTCAATACCAGTTTCTCCACCCACATCGGCTCCTGAATGTCGCTGAGAAAGACAAGGGTACGGCTTGACTGAGCAATGGCAGGAGTCAGGCCGATACATATATATACAATAAGGAATAAAGCTGTTCTCATATAAATATCCGTATTTAAATGGCTCAAAGATAGAAATTTAACCAGATATCTGCAACTGTTGGGATATTCCTCTTCATTAAGAATATACGCTTTCATTCGAGTAGATATGGTTAAATAAATTATCTTTGCAGGAAACCACCCTTGAAGAAGATTCATGAATGTAGAAGAACTACGGGAGTATTGCCTCTCACTAAAGCTTGTCACGGAAGATATGCCGTTCGAAGACGAATACCTCGTTTTCAGGGTGTTCGGCAAATGGTTTGCGGTCATTCCGCTGTACGATCCGGAGCTGAAAGTATCGGTTAAATGCGATCCGGCGCAAGCCATTGATTTGCGCGAGCGCTACGCCTGTGTGCAAGCTGCCTGGCATTTCAATAAGAAATACTGGAACAGTATCACCCTGAATCAGGATATGAGCGACGAAACGGTGAAGCAGTGGATTCGGCATTCGATAGAAGAAGTGGTGAAAAAACTGCCCAAAAAGGTTCAGTCGGAATATCGGACCGATCAGTAGGTATTTGTTATTTGTACTTCATTCTTATCCATAAGAATCTTTTAGATCGTATGGGGTAGCACATATTTGTATTCTATTTTGACTCTGTGGTTATGACGACTGAACTTAAGAACTTGCCAAAGATATGCTGTTCGAAAACGAGTCTCTCGTTTTACTACAACTTGACTTTTGAATCTGTAAAAGTGCGATACCAACAATTTTCTTCCGTATTATAAGAATACTTGTCATCAAACAAGAGATTGACTCCACTGGTAGTAACTTTGTAATAAGGCAGTTTGCTAATTTGCTTAAGAGTTCCCCATTCTGTTTCTTTGATTACCGTAATAGGTGCCTGAAAGCTCATCCATGTTTTATTGGCCAAGTTGTATTTATACAGACTTATCTGGTGTGAAATCTTACATCTATCCGGAAGCTTTCGATCGCTTATCGTCGTTGTGTATTCTATGATTACATAAGCGTTGTCTTTAATGATAAGGACTTCGGCTGCATTGTCCTTCAAGCGGGAAGCAGCTGGGAAAGTTGTTTGAGGATCTGCAATGAGAGCTTTTATTTCTGGAACTCTTGGATCCGGAGCTTCTATCTTTACTACTTTATTCGCAGGCATGAAAATATTCTTTGCCCGGGATGGAGGTAGCGATAAGCCTTTAATAGATATGGTCTCACTAAGTTTTCCTACCATATTACCTATTTTCCCTTGGGATTTCTTTTTAAATAATGAGCATTCAAAAGATAAACGATCTCCTTCCAACTTGAACTCTCCATCCCCAGCTACCACATTCGATGAGTGTTCCTTGGAGAACAGAACCTGGTCTTTCCCGGTTTCCAGGATATTTTTTAAAGTGACCTCGATGGTTGTGTCGTTTCTTTTGTATTCTACAAGGTAATACATGTCATTAATGGCTAACATTTTGCAATCTGGCATCTTTTGCCATTTCCCGTCTATATACAAGTTCTCTCCTATTTTTAAAAAACCTTGCACATCTCCAATGCCGCCTAAACCTAAACTTAGGAATCTGGTTCCTGGTAATGGTAGCCTTCCTTTTAAACCAGTGTAATAATCATGCGTTACAATATCGTCTATACGCACTCCATTGGTCACAATAGAATATCCTATTCCATCAAGTATGTATTGATTTCCATTATGGCCTGATCTGAAATTCCCATTTCGGAGATACAACTCATTTGGAGACGATTCTGATAGGGTAAACTCCTCTTGCAATGTTTTTTTGAGTCCGGTGGTTGATGTCAGTTGATGCTTCCCATAAGATAATAGCACTTTAAAGGGTTTATTTCCATAGTCTACTCCGTCTATGGATATGGATGCCGGGGTATGCATTTCAATATAAACCTCTTTCCCTTGCGAAAGACGTACATTCAAGTCTTTCACTCTTCCTTCCTCTATTACTACAGTTTGTGTCACCCCAGCACAGCCTTCTTGCAAGATTTCGACACTCCTCTCACCAACCAATATATTCTTAAGTATATCGGGTGTACATCCCCACTCCTTGCCATCGATTTTAATAACGGCCCCAACAGGAGAAGAACTGATATTCAGAGAACCATAAATAGGAGAGGGTGCAGGAATTACAATCTCTTGATTCTTTCCAGCCTTGATATCCATGCTTACCGTTCCATCCCGATGGCTTTTCGCTTTAGTGGCTAATAGATAGAAACCTTCGCTCAACCGGCCTTTCCACAAACCGGTTCCTACTTTTGCATTGTTTACAAAGATATCTGCTTGCGGTTGTTCCGAACGGATGGTTACATCCGCAAAGGTAGCGGCCAGGTTGAAAGAGGTTTTTTCCGTCTGTCCTTTTACAATCTGAATCTCTTTCTCCTGTGGCATGTACATGGCTTGCATCACCTTTACCTTGTAGCTTCCTTCGTAAAGTTTATCGCTGCGATAGGGCGTTTTGCCCACTTTCGTATTGTTGACGTATACATCTGCTCCTTGTTCCGGGGTGGTATTTACCTCCAGATAGCCGAATGTGGCTGTTAGAGGAACAGAGATGGTACTTGTTTGTCCGCGCACTACGGTGGCATCGCATTCTGCATCCAGGTAAGACAAGAGAGAGGTTTTGATGCGATACGCTCCTTCGCGTAAAGCTTTGCTCCGGAAAGGGGTATGACCCAATACTTCTCCGTTTATCGACACTTCTGCACCAGCCGGAACCGATACAAAAGACAAATGTCCATATGCCGGAACCAGCTTGACATCGAGTTGCATCTTTTGTTTTTCTATCTTGAACGTTCCCGCTTTAGTTTCGTACAATGGGTGCTCTATCCGGTAGATGTGATCTCCATATTTTAGCATCTTGGAGAGGCTTCCGGCGTTGGGCGCTTCCAAGAGATTGTCTATGTATACAGTGGCTTCAGCCGGTTGGATATTCATGACCAGATACTGACCGCCAACGTCTTCGTGTATAATTACTTCGACCATGTCGGAAGCCATAATCATTTCGTAGACTGTTTTCATGACTAATACATT
Source organism: Bacteroides sp. (assembly GCA_031554635.1). GTDB lineage: Bacteria > Bacteroidota > Bacteroidia > Bacteroidales > Bacteroidaceae > Bacteroides. Next base: position 48,287 of record JAVBVD010000029.1, on the reverse strand, counting down.
GGACAGCTCATAATTGCGAAGAGTACCCAGTTTGGGATGAGTAACTGTTATCTTTTTGGTTCCTCTGGGGACATACAGCCAAATTTCATTGAGCTTGTCATCGCGCTTGACAACTCCGAGCGGGGTTTCAAAATGGTAATCTTTGTCGGTGGTTACGACTTTGATCAGGGCGCATGCGTTTTCATTACCGTCGTTAACTACTTTCGTACTTGCACTTAAATCCGTGGTTAGCGTTTTGAAAGAAGTAATACGTAAATTCTGAGCGTGTGACAGGGCGATAGATAAGCCCCACAGTATTAATAATGTAAATATTCGCATGTTTGTGTTCTATTTTAACTCTGTGGTTATGACGACTAAACTTAAGACTTGCCGAAGATAGTGATTTATTTATACTTACGAGTAATTGATTTGTGAAAAAGGAAATAAAATCCGATCTTTGTCTGATGGATTTTGAGCTATCTTCCTCCGGTTTAGACGAATTGTTCCGTTACCAGCGTAACGTAAATGGCAGGGAATATGTAAAAGAGACATGCTCTATTTGAAAAATCAGTAATTAGTTATTATGAGAAAACATCGAATAACCTCCGTATTTATTTCATTATTTTTAGCTCTTCATTTATTTGCATCTGTAACGCAAGAGGCGCCTGTGAGAAACGGTCTTGACCCAAATGATGCAGGAAACATCGCCTATAAGAAACCTGTCAGGAGCAACCTGTCTAAGTTGTTGGCGGGGAATGTCAATGACGGAGATCTTTCTACGGCATGGTCGGGTGTATTCTTTCCGGGCTATGTCGATGTGGATTTGATGGATACGTACGCCATTGAAAAGATCGTCCTTCATTTTCCGGCGGGGAAGAAATCCTACTATACTCTTTATGGAAGCAACGATGGAAAAACCTACGATAGGATATACCGGACCCGTGAAGCGAAAGCAACCGCAGAAGGCGAGCAGATAACCTTTGATACGCCAAAGAGTTATCGGATTGTCCGTGCGAATATAGAGTTTACCGATGAAGACAACAAGGCTTACTTGTCTGAAATAAAGATATACGGGAAAAAGAAGAAGTCGAACAGCAAACCTTTGAGAGAAGGATCGCTGGAGAAGATCCTGGGGGTAAAAGCGTTTCATAAAACCGCCTACGACCGTCCCATCATGGATGCAGAAGTGCTCGGAAACGTATATGGCATTATCGACCGTACTATCGGAGCGGAATACCGTAGCTGGTTTACCTTTGAATTGGCCGACAAAGAGAGTCGAAACGATTTCTTTGAGTTGAGCGATGCTTCCGGGAAGATCCGTATCAAAGGGAATAGCGGATTATCGCTGGCTACCGGGCTGAACTATTATTTCAAGAACTATGTGAACGTACATATCTCCGAACAAACAATGCAGGTAAAGATGCCGCACCAACTTGTCCCGGTAGGAGAAACGGTTCGTAAGGAAACCCCTTATAAAGTCAGATACGCATTCAACTACTGCACGTTGAATTACACCTTTTCCTTCTTCGGGGAAGAAGCCTGGCAGCGCGAGAACGACTGGCTGGCACTGAACGGCGTGAATGTGGTGTTGGACCTGGCCGGACAGGAAGCTACCTGGATCAGGTTCCTGATGAACTTCGGGTACTCCTTCGATGATGCCAAAGACTGGTTGACGGGTCCCGCTTACTATGCCTGGCAATTCATGGATAACATGGAAAGCTTCGGAGGTCCCATCCCCGACGGGTATGTGAAGGATCGTCTGGAACTGGCACGGAGCACACAGCGCTGGAAGCGGTCATTAGGCATGCAAACGGTACTACAAGGCTATGCAGGTATGGTGCCAACGAATTTTAATGAGTATCAGCCCGATGTGAAAGTGATCAAACAAGGAAACTGGAACGGATTCAGCAGGCCTTATATGATCGCTACGGATGCTCCGGAGTACGATGAGTTTGCCCGTAAGTTCTACGAAGCACAGGAGTTTGTTTACGGAAAAACCTCTCGCTACTATGCCGTCGACCCGTTTCATGAAGGAGGCATCCGGCCTGCAGGGTTGACAGACGATACCATTGCCCGGGAAGTGCTGGAATCCTTGCTCGGGTATGACAAGGAGGCGGTATGGGTGGTTCAGGGGTGGCAGAGCAACCCCACAAACGATATGCTGAAAGGAATGGGCGAACATCGGAATAAGCATGTATTGATTGTCGACCTGATTAAATATCCGCTTGCTTCCTGGACCAAATACAACAAATTGAAGTATGGAAGTACTACGCTGGATGCCGTGGAGTTCAACGGCACCGACTGGGCCTGGTGTCTGTTGGCCAACTTCGGAGGAAACCCTTCGATGCACGGACAAATTGAAGGAATGGTCGGGGATATCCTGCAGGCGCAAAAGACGAGCAGTTATATGCAGGGGATCGGCATTATTTCGGAAGCTATGTATGAAAATCCCGTCATGTACGACTTGATATTCGACCTGGTGTGGGCCGATAGTCGGTTCGACCTGGATCAATGGATGGACAAGTATCTCGAAAGACGATACGGTGGGACATCGGAGAAAGTGCGGGCGGCATGGAAAATCATGAAAAACAGCAATTACAATCACGGTGTTCGGTATACGAATGAACTGTTCGGTATGAAGAGCAAAGCTCCGCAGGACTATGCGGCACAGAATATACCCTACGGCGCCGGAAATCTGGAAGCGGCTTTCAGGTTACTGGTCGAAGAGTACGACACCTTCAAAGAAAGTGAATGCTACCGGTATGACTTGACCGAAATCATGCGGCAGCTGGTAAGCAACTATGCGGTAGTGATCTACAACGATGTGCTGAAAGCCAAAGAAAGCAAATCGTTGGTCGGCTTCCAAACCGGGAAGAAAGCTTTCCTGAATGCATTCGATTTGCTGAATCAGGTTCAGGCAACTCAAAAGGAACAACTGGGTGGCGAGTGGATCGGGAAAGCAACCGATCTGGCCAGGGATTACGATGATTTCACCAGGGATATGTTTGCCATGAATGCCAAGACGCTGATCACCACCTGGGGTTCTCGTGGCGGTAGCTCGCTGAAAGATTATGGTTGGAGAAATTACGAAGGAATCTTTGCAGACGTGTACCAAACGATCTGGAAGGACTATATATATAAGGTAGAGAAAAACCTGACGGATGGAACGCCTGTGCAGACAATCCCTGCCAAAGGGTATTTCAATTTCTACTGGAATTGGGTGATGGCGGATCAGAATTACACAAGAAAGGCGGCCGATTCCCCGTCGGAAGTCAAGGCGGTGGTCGACCGGGTTTTGACTCATTGTGTCCTCCCGAAAGGATCGGAACCGAATGTGGGCAATCTGGCTCTCAACCGGAGCGTGAGTACGAAGCAGGCGGAAGGAACTGGAACCGCTTCTCTGGAAACGGTTGTGGACTTGATTGGCGAATTCCAACTCTCTCAGGTAAATCTGATTTTCAATCGGGCAGGCGGTGTATTTTATCCCTATGAAGTGTATGCCAGCCCGGACAACAAAACCTGGGAAAAGATCGGCGGGAAGAAAACTGCCGAAGGACAGGACGCAACCCAAGGAGATGTGTTCCGGGTCGATAATTGCATGGCAAGATTCGTCAAGGTAGTTGGAATAAAGGAAGCCAAATCGGATCGCCCGGCCGGAACGGACATTGCCGTCAAAGAATTCCGGGTGTATGGAGAAAGGGTATTGCCTACCCTGGAACAATTGGAACGATTGATACAGGCAACGAATTCGATCGATCTTCAAATGAATTCGGAAAAGCAAAAGAACCGGTGGAAGGAATTGAAGAAGATTGCCCGGGAAGCCTTTGATAAAGCGGCTCCGCCGGATGAGGTGAATACGGTGTACTGGAACCTGTACGACTTTGTCGTGTCCTCGCATCCGGGAGGTAGTTGAAACACGCTGGCGGTGGGTTTCAACTATAGGGAGTTATGCCCCGCAAAGCGGTCGTATCAGGTTGAACCGCCACCCATCCAGTTTAAACGGTAAACAAATGAGGCCAGGATATAGCAGGTCAACATATTATATTCATGATCTTCTATATAATTGGCATGTATGCTTCGGTTGATATTCAGCGTCTGATGCAGGATATCGTACCATTTGACCCGGAAGGTGGCCTGTTTGTTTTTAAGGAATTGTTTGCTGATTTCAGCATTCCAGATGATTTCGTCCGTGTTGTATCCTGCCGTCAGACCTCTTGTCGCTTTGTAGTTGATGTCGGAAGCCAATGTCCAGCTACAAGGAAGATAGAGTTGGGTGTTAAAGGTTAATCCGAAAGTCGTATTCTCCTGCTCTTTCTGCCCTTCGAGGGTGTTACTGACATTTGAATAGCGTATATTGCCCCGGAGTTGACCGTAGAACCAGTCTTTGTTGTAGCTTAACCCAATATTCTCATAGGCGCCGAACGTTCCTGATATATTCCGTTCGCTTTGGGTGCTTGTGCGTATGAACCCTACCTTATTATGATAGCTTAACCGGCTTTGGGTACTAAACTTCAATTTCTTTGCAACATCCAGTGGAGTGCTGTATAAAACGTTACCTGATATATTCCATGTACCGTTTTCATTAATGGGTGACGTGAGTTGTATTCCGGTAGCATCCTGGTAGGAAGTAAAATTGATAATTTCATTCTGTACAAAAGAAAAGAGCAGGTTGGCCGTCAGGGCCCGTTGCGCTCCCCTTTGATTATTGTTGTATTGGAACGTCAGATCATGTGCAAATGCAGGAAGCAGATCCGGGTTTCCCATGCGTATATTCAACGGGTTTGTATTATTGGGCGTCGGGTCCAGTTGGGATATGCCCGGTTGTATCGTGTTTCCCTTGTATGTAAACTTCAGGTTCGAACGTTTTGAAAACCGATACGTAAAACGAAGCTGTGGAGTGTAGTTTATGACCGTCTTTCCGTCTATTCTATTCAGGATGGAATCGTTTCCGGAAATACTCCCGTCTTTTACATAACTCGTACTTTGTGTGTAAGACGGATTGATATTGAATCCGATGTTATAGGTATATTTCTCATGTACAGCATTGAAGTTGACACTGAATGTTTGGTTGATGAAATGATTCCATAAGCTTTTGCTGTAATCGGGGTTCAGGATGGAATAAGCGCCTGTTTCGTCGTTGTAGTCATACGTTTCCCTGACATTATCGGTCTGATTGTAGTTGACTCTGTAAGAAAATTGCAAAGTATTGTTGGTTTTCCATACAGGTTCGATATACGTAATCCTGAGAGAATAGGCGTTCCGATCCGAGTGGTTATACAATTCCTGGTTCAGGTTTTTGTTTTTCGAAGGATTCAGAAAAAACTTGCTGTCGGAACGATTTGTTCCTTCTCCGGAGTTACTGTTTATGTTGATACCTCCTGTAAAGCTGAGTCTGCGGCCTTTTTTAGCAAATTTGTGAGCGTAAGTCAATTCGGCGTTGAATAATAATCCTTTGGTGTCGAGCAGGGTCTGGGCATTACTGAGGTTGACCCTTGTGGAATCCGCGTCACCAGCCCGTATACTTTGATAAGAATAATCGTTGGAATACGATTTGTTATAAGTAAGTCCGGTATTGATTACAAATATATTTGATGAATCCGGTGTAAATTCGACTTTATAATCGAATGCGAAATTATTAGCATAATCCTGTTCTTTGGACTGGCTTTCCCTGTATGAAACGCTATCCTTCAGTAAATTCTGCCGGAATCCTTTTTGTTCGACAGCCTGGTCTGTGTAATTATACCGGATATTTCCTCCCGATTTCCACTTTTTATTGAATGTTCGGGCCATGTTGAGACCTATGGTAGATGAGTTGGTGATTCCGTTATTTCCTCTGGTTCCATTCCGTCCTTTATTCCGGATATTCGATTGCACCTGATTTCCCTCGTCGGCAAATGCCTGATTATTGATATTGTTGGAATTGGCAATCAGTGTGATCTGGCTGTTATCATCGAACCTGCTTACAAACATGTTTTCGGCATGCCGGGGCGTGTTATTTTCCTTCCGGTTGTCGGTAAAAGCGCCTGCACCCGCGGCTGCATTTGTAATCCAGCCCTTTTTCATTCCCTTTTTTATAGTTAGATTGATGATCGTTTCTTCCTCGCCATCATCCACTCCCGTAAGGCGTTCCTGCTCTGATTTCTTATCGATCACCTGAACCTTATCTATCATTCCCAGAGAAAGATTTTTCGTAGCCATTTTAGGGTCTTTACCAAAGAATTCCTTTCCGTCGACATACACTTTTGTTATTTGCTTTCCCATGGAAGTGATTTTTCCGTCAGGTTCCACTTCAATGCCCGGAAGACGTTTCAGCAAATCTTCCACAACTGCGCTTTCCTGCATTCTGAAAGCTCCCGGATTAAATTCCAGCGTGTCTTCCTTTGCAACGACTTCCGGTATTTCTGCCAGTACCGTGATTTCGGACAACAACACCGGATCCTCTTCCAGCTGTATTTTGCCAAGGTCTATCCTGTTTCCTGAAAATATTGAAGGAGCGATTCTTTTATAAACCGGATTGTAACCCAGATAATGAATGCGTAGCAGGTATTCTTTTTTTTCAATTGACACAAATGAAAAATGTCCGGTAGCTCCTGTTGTTGTATTTTTATATGCAGAACTATCCGAAGGATTCAGTAAAGAAACAATAACTCCTTCTATCGATAGGGCCTTATCATTGTGTTCTTCAAAAACAACACCTTCCATTTTCTCCCATGAGCCTGTATGCTGTGCTTTGATTGGCTGAAAAGAAATAACCAAAAAGAGAAAAGCACTCCATATTAACATCTTCCCCATAAGCTTGTATTCTTTAGGCTTTTGACAGGAAAAACTGTAAATGGTTTAAGTGGATTTCACTACTTAATTTCATTTTAGAACATCCCCATGGTCCCGGAATGTGGACCGATTTTCCCGACAAACAACAAAAAAAGGGGTAAGTTCTTTTTCAGGAATTTGATAGCCAGACTGATGTGACGTTCCACTCCTTTTTCAGAGATATTCAGCTTTTCTGCTATCTGTTTGTTACTCATTCCGAGTGTACGGCTCATGCGGAAAGCTGTTTGCTGGCGTGGTGGCAGTTGAGATACCAATTTGTCAATGTATTGTTTTAAGTCATTTGCTTCTACGTGATCATCCGTGGAATAAGGTTCGGCGGCCACACTAAGAAACATCTCTTTGAATACTACTTCATTAAAAGATTTGCGGGAATAATTGAAGATGAGGTTACGGGTTATAATGAACAATAGTCCATCCATGTTTTTCTCTTCATCGATATCGTGGCGCATTTCCCAAAGCTTGATAAATACCTCCTGAACAATGTCCTCTATTTCGGCAGAATCTTTAATGTATAAGCGGGTAAAGTTGTAGACCTTACCTACAAATAGATTATAAATCTCTGCGAACGCAGTTTTATCTCCTTCTTTCAATGCACAAATCTTTTCTATCAACATATAAAAAATGGCTGATTTCCTTTTCCCTAATCAAAAATCTCAAATCTCAAATTACAAACTTGCAAATAAAAATAAAACTACCCCGTTTTTTTCAGTATTCCCGGAAGAATAATGCCAAATTAGAGAGATTACATTAAGAAGAACGTATTCAACGTTGATGTGCATAAAGATAGTGTGTTTATGTCCGTTTGCAAAGAAAAAGCCGGGAAAATCGAAAAAAATGAACTTTAATCACTGGACTCGACAGACTTTATGATGAGTTAGCAGCTCACGTTTGTTAATTATCTCCTCCAGGGAAAATTTCAGATGAATATCAAATGGTGAATTAGTAAAAAAGAAGCTGTCTCATTTATTTAGAGACAGCCTCTTGGTTCATTCAATAAAAAAATCCTTTTACCTCAAGTGTGCTATATATACCTTGTTTCTATTTTTTGTAGCCATACAAATAAACTTCTGCTAAAGCGGATAGAGCGCGACCATCATGTGTTTCTAGTACTTTGATTTTCACATAACGACCTGTTCTCTTTTCCATTCGGAACTTTTGCAGGTTGTTTGATTTATCTAACTGTATATCGCCAACTTTCTGCCAACTATTCTTATCCGTACTTACATAAATCTCGGCTGTCTTGATGTATTTCTGCGAGAGTCTGTCTATAATTCCCATTTGTGTGAATTCATACGTAGCTTTCGTATCAATAATCAGTTCGTGGGGTAATGGTGGATTCGCTCCATCCCCATACCATTGTGAATGCCAGAAGGAGTCGTTATTGCCATCCAGTACATTTTGTGCATACCCACGGTAAGTGCCTTCTTTTTCTCTTTCTTCCGTATTGGTTTCGGCTGTCCAGCCGGTTCTGTCCAACAACGGATAGGTTATCTTGATGATGGGTATATACATAGATGCGTTCTGTGCTATTTCAAACATGGAAATGTCCTTGATCCTGATGGGCAACATGTATCCTTTCTCCGGTTCCAGGCCTGTAGTCGGTACCTGAAGTTCGAGTGACATTTCTCTGGTAGTAAGTGCCAGTTGGAGCGGCAAGGTGTATCCTGCCGGAAGCAAGGCGTAATTCGTGTTATTCGCCTGGTTGTATTGCGCCACATAGCTCTCATCGATCTCGAACTCTGTGTCGATAGCCCAACTGTTATCTACCGTCAATGCAAACGGGATGGATAATCTGATCTGGCTGGTACTACCTTCCGTGTATTCAAAGGAATGTACGCCGGAATTTTTAAACCCGATGGTAGGAGTTACCACAGCCGTGATTTTCAGGATAAGTCTGTTTTTCGACGTATTGACCGGTGTATCCTTGCTGGTAATTTCAAACGGGAGTATCCAGATACCGGTGGCATCGCTATCGAGCGCTTCTTTTACCTTTCCCGGATGCAGATTGACACTGACAAATTTATAGGATTCCTTGGATTCGAAATCTAATGATTTTTCATTCAACGTATAGGCAGTCTGGGGAAGGATCTTATAATTCACTCCCTCTAACTGGGCATACTCGGCCTGAATCACTTCCTCGCTGATGATGCCGACTGTGGCATTGGCTTTCAGTGAGGGGTCGCTTCCGGCTTTGTACACCGAAAAACGATAGACACTGTCTGCTTCGGTATTGTACAGCAGGATGTCATGCATACCCTCATTCTTTATATACAGTGTTTTATGGAATTCTTCCGGGAACAGGTTGTCGAACTCATATTCCGAATTACTACAGGCGGCCCAAACAAAGAGCCCTGCCAGTAGGATGATGTATTTTATATTTTTCATATTCATGTAAAATTCAATAATGGATAACATACTTTATATTAATAACCCGGAGCTTGTACCAGTTGAGGATCACTATAGAGTTCGTCGGTGCCAATGGGTAACAAATACATACGGCTCTCCCATTGGAAAGGTTGGTTGATTACCGTACGTTGGTTGAACACTTCGAACGATGGGTTTCTTACCAGTGCATTCAGTCCTTCACGGGCTCCTGCTTTCAACTGATTGGGAGCGATCATCCAGCGACGTACGTCATAATACCGATGTCCTTCACCCCATAATTCGACGAACCGCTCGCTGCGCGCCCAGTCCATCAGAGACATGTCCGAATTCACATCCGTTTCAGTCAAAGCGGGTACTCCGGCTCTCGTACGGACAGGATTCAAGCTTTTCAGTACTCCTTCCACATCTCCCAGGGCGGCATAGCACTCGGCCTGATTGAGGTATAATTCGGCTAAGCGGAATAAAGGACGGGCATACTTGGTGAAGTTGTAGCTTCCGGATGTATTACACCTCATATTGGGTTGGCAAAACTTCTTGTTGAGATAGCCGGTGGTCGACCAGTCACGGTTATAAGCTTCCGGGTTGTACCCATGCACTTCTTTGTCTCTCATGTTGACTCTTAATGGAGCTCCATTGACCATCAACTGTGAATAATCATCTCCATCAAATGACATCCAGGCGTAAAAACGGGGTTCACGTTGGGCATTCAACCGGGTGATTTCCGGACGGTTTGCCACTCCGGCAGATTTGAACCAGTCGCTCTTATTGGCAAACTCGGCGTCTTTCTCCGGTAATTTACCGTTCTCGGTATAAAAATGCTCGATGCTGTATAAGCAGGGCGACATACCGGCCCAGCCGTGCTTCCAGTCGCCGGTATTGACATTCTTTATAATACGGGACGGCAAACTGGCCTGGAAGTTGTCATCTGCTTCGAACGTTCCCCAAATAATCTCTTTGTTACCGTCTGTTTCATACGTCTGTAGGATATAACGCATCAGCAATACTTTTTGCAGGAATGCTTCACCTTCCGGTGTACCTGCGTCTATTCCGGGTACATAGGCCAAGGGAACGCCATAACGATCTGCCAGTTTCATGGCATCTTCAGTCTGCATAAGTTTGCGTTGCCCGTCTGTCGTAGCAAACGTCAATGCTTCCTGACAAGCGGTTAATGCACGTTCCCATTTTTTGCTGTTGTAAGTTTTGCTCACTAACTCTTTACCGTATCCCGGAGTTTCGTAGTTTTTATTTTCCCAATTGGGGTAAGGGAACTTTCCGTTCCACAGATCGGATGCGGCATACACCAATGTCCGGGCTTTTAAAGCTTTGCACAGGGTAGATGTGGCGCGTCCCCAGTCTTCGTCATTGTTGTAGTAGGCAGGCAGTACCTGGGCAGCTTCGTCGCACGATTGCACGATGTAGTCGACCACATAATCGTAGTGAGAGCGTCCGGGCATTTCGGAAGCAGAGATGTTCTGGCTCGGGTATTCGTTGACTACCGGAATCGGTCCGAATTGTTCCAACAAGCGGAAATGGTAATACGCTTTCAGGAAAGCCACTTCGGCACGCCATTGCGTTTTGTCTTCTTCGGTAGCTCCACGGGGATGGGTTCTCTCCAATTCGCGCAGAAACAGATGGCAGTGTCCGATGAAGTCATAGCAAGCCTTCCAGTGTCCTCCGAGGTTCTTGGCGGATAGCCGGTTCCAGGAAACGGTCTGTCCGTGTTCTGCCCACGACAATGACTGGGTGTATTCATCGGTCGATGCTTCGGTGGCTTTGTAACTGAATGGACAAGAGGTGCCGACTGTCCGGTAGCACGAATAGAGGAAGCCTAAAGCGGTTTCTCTGTCTTTCATGGTGTCGCCTGCGGTGACTTGTTCGACAGGAACGACATCCAGGTAATTGCACGAAGCGAATGTGCATACGGAAAGAAGTATGCAGGTTATGCGGGATATTATTTTTTTATTCATGATAGATCGTTCTTAATGGATTAGAAATTGAGTTGTATACCGACATTGAATGTGCGCGATAAGGGATAGGAGTTCCAGAGAAGTTCTGGATCCCACAGTTTGAACGGACTCCAAACGGCTAAGTTATCTCCACTGAAATAGACACGGCAATGGGGGAACTTATAGCCCACTTCCAACGTTTTGAAACGGATAAAGTTACCGTTGTGCATCCAGTAAGTACTTGCTACCATATTGTTTTGGATATCACTTTCTGTGATTCCCAGGCGCGGGTATTTTGCCATCGGGTTCGGATTCTCTTCCGACCAGTAATTGTCGGCGATGAAGGTCATCAGGTTGCGGTCGCCACGGTTATTGCCCGAGCAGAACGGAGAGAGGCGGTCGGTCATGATGGTACGTTGGGCCGAACCGTTGAAGAATACGCCGAAATCAATATTTTTGTAAGTCAGGTTCAGTCCCAGACCGTATTGGATGCGGGGGACGTTGCCGTAAGGAGAAATCATCACCCTATCGACATCGGTGATCATACCGTCGCCATTGACGTCGCGGTATCTGATATCACCAGGTTTCACGGCGCTTCCCAGGTTTTGTATCGGGCTGTTGTCTATCTCCTCCTGACTGCTGAATAGTCCCTCTGCAATGTATCCTTTAGTGGTGCTCAGTGGTTTGTTGGTATCTGTCTGCCATACATAAGGAAAGGCTGGTTCGTCTTTATTGACATACTTGTTGACGTTGTAGGTGAAGTTGGCCCGCAGATCTACCCGCAGGTCTTTGACCACCTCTTTCCGCCAGTTTACACTGAATTCGAAACCTTTGTTGTCTACTTCGCCGATGTTGCTCCAGGGGATGGCGCCGGCATATCCTAATACCAAAGGCCAGGAACCGCGCCTCAGCAGGATTTTGTAACGGTGGTCGTAGAAATAGTCGGCTGTAATGTTAAGCTGGTTGAACAGTTCCAGGTCGATACCGATATCGAATTTCTTCACACGTTCCCAACAGGCATTCTGTACGGCGTATGAGTGGAAAGCGGGACCCTTCTTGGAAATATTTCCTGTTACTCCGGTGGTATAGCCACCGCCATCCAGGCGGATTTTATCGAAATAGAGAAAATGTTCGGCATCTTTGTCTGGTTCGTCACTACCTACGATACCGTACGAACCGCGCAGCTTGAAGTAGCCTACATAGTCCAGCATCGGTTCCCAGAATTCCTCACCGCTGATGACCCAACCTAATGACATGGCGGGGAAGAACTCGAAGCGGTCTCCTTTCTTCAGGCGTTCGGTTCCGTTATAACCGAAGTTCAGTTCGGCCAGGTAGCGGTGGTCATAATCATACGTGAAGCGTCCGGAAATACCCTGGTTGCGGTTGGGCAATGCTTCGGAGCGGAACTGCCGTTGCATGTACATCAACATACCGGACAGGGCGTGTTTGCCGAAGGTTCTCGAATAGTCGATGCGTGCATCCAGGTAGAATGTATTGTTGTTGTTCCGGCCAGGGTCTGATTGGGTGATAAAGTCGTCACCGGAGGTTCCCATACGTTCCAATTCGAAAACATCCGGATTGTCCAGGTTCCATGAACCGTCTTTGGCGTGGTAGTAATACGGTGCTATGCTCTGTGTGTACCACACGGTGGACCAGTTCTTGAAGTTAACCAAAGCGGTTACTTTCAATCCTTTGGTAATGAAACTCAGATCCTGATCGATGCTGATCGAGGTGTTCAGTGTGTTGAAGTTCTCTTCTTTGAATGAACTGAGCATTTGTGCGTAAGGATTCTTATACAAGTCGTTACCCGATAGCCTGGCTGTACCGAAGTTAATATGCTCATCGCCCTCACGTGCCGGATAGGTGGCAGGGAAAGAGATGGGGTTTATATCGTAAGCGCTGGTAAATATGTCTCCCACAGAATATCCGGGACCTTTATTAGTACCGACCTGTGCATTCATTCGCAGATTCAACTTGGTGCTCGATGTTACTTTGTAGCTGATATTATTCTGGAAGATATAGTTCCAGTTGTTTATATTGTTATTATACGAGTAGGCCTTGGGAACATTCAGCATACCTGTGTCATGGTTGGCCTGCAAGCTCATATAATAAGTCACGCGGGAACCACCACCGGTAATATTGATGTTGGCGCGTTGGTTCATGGTCATTTTCTTGAATAGCAGATCCATCCAGTCTACATCAGGGTATAAATAAGGGGCTGTCTGATTGCGTGTGGCAGTGATGGCATCGGCAGAATATTTAGGCTCTATACCCGGAGTTCTGGCCTGTTGCGCGTTGTTGTAAACTTCCATCCAGGTAGCTCCGTCAACATAATCCACCTGCTTGGTGGGCTTCAGGAAAGAGTTTTCCAGGCTTACATTGATTCTGGCTTTCTGGTTCTCATCTCCGCTTTTGGTGGTTACCAGCATCACACCATTCGCACCGCGGGCACCGTAGATAGCGGTGGCGGAAGCGTCTTTCAGAATAGAGAAGCTTTCGATAGACTCAGCCGGAATTCTGTTCAGGTCGCTGGTGGTAATTTCCACACCGTCCATGAGGATCAGAGGGGTAGCTCGTCCGCCAAAGGTCCCGACTCCACGGATATAGAACTCTGATGCCGATCCGGGTTCACCACTTTTGGTTATAGATATTATACCCGCCAGTTTACCGGCAAATCCTGCAGTCAGCGAAGAGGAGGGAATGCTCAATTGAGTTCCTTTTACGGAGGTGATAGCACCTGTTACAGATACTTTCTTTTGTATACCGGCACCCACGACTACAACTTCGCTGAGTACCTCGGAATCTGATTCCAGTCGGATATTGATTATACCCTGGTCCGTAATATAGACCGTTTGCGTTTTGTAACCGATATAGCTGATCTCAAGATTGGCCTTATTGGCTATTTCAATAGAGAATTGGCCGTTTGTGTCAGTGATTACTCCTTGGCTAGATCCTTTTATCACCACATTCGCACCGATAACAGGCATGTCGTCCGAGCTATCGACAACGGTTCCGGTTACTACCCTTTTCCTTTGTGTTTGTTGGTCCGCCTTCAGTACGATTTCGTTCCCTTTAATGGTGTAGCTTACACCGCTTTTGTTGAACACTTCATTCAATACATGTTCAATGGAGCCGCTGCAATCGAAGTCCTTGTTCGGGATCTTTTTCAGATCAGAAGCGTTGTAAAAGAATGTATAATCGCTGTTCTTCTCGATGAGCTGAATAGCTTGGATTATACTCAAGGATTTACCCTTTATAGATAATTGTCCGGAGGCTCCCAGGAGCGTTATGGGACAAAATAAGAACACCAGGGCGAGGTATAAAGACCACCAGGCCCTACAAGTAGAATGTTGTTTTTGCATTTTATAAAATTTTAGATTAACTAATATGGGAATTGTTTTGATTGTTTTTTAGTTATAGAGAATGAGTCTGCTATTCTCAGATTTCACTTTGATTCCTATGGTATAGCATATCTTATCGAGGACTTCATCCAATGATTCATCATTACGTATGCTTCCGGTAAAATTCGCAGTGTCTTTCAGGCCCGGATGCAGGGTAATATTAGACTTGTAAGTCTGATTCACATAGGATATTAATTTCTCCAAAGAGATATCAGTGAAAATATATCTGCCGTTTTTCCAGTCAATACAATGATTAATCTCTTCTAACTTTACAGTGTGGTTTTGAGTATCATATACAATTCTCTGCGAAGGATTCACCTGAATTACCTCATTGGTCTGAGTTTGTACAAAATCGATTCTTCCATTAAAAAGAGTGATTTCGTTAAAGTGTGAACCGTCCTGCCTGATGGAGAAACAAGTTCCCTTTACTTCTATATACGAATCATCCAGATGGACCCGGAAGTTCTTTCCGTGTTGCTTGACAACTTCGAATGTGGAGTTTCCCGTGAGCCACACACTCCTGTCATTGTCAAAGTCTTTGGCAAAACGGATTTTACTATTCGGTTCCATCCATATTTTCGAACTGTCCGGTAGTTGGTATGTTTGGGTGGTATGAGCTATAAATTCAATGTATTCTTTTGGGTCGATAGCAGATGAATCCGCACCCTTGCCCCAATACCAATAACCCACTGAAAGGCAGATGAGTAAAGAAGCTGCAATTCCTGAAACTGTCATCCAGCCAATAGACCGGCGCTCTTTCGGTTGAATTTTAGTTTCTATATTCTTCCATACCCTGTCACGCAGTGTATCATCATCTATCTCATCAGGACTTGCATCCCAACTATTTTGCAATAGTTCCGATATAAATGGATGCTTCATCCATTGGGACCTGCGTGTCACAGATACCTTTCCAAATAATCCTCTCATTAAGTTCTTTTTCATCTTTTCCTCATTTTATTGCCGTCTACATATATAAATACACTTCAAAATACACTACCCCTACATTCCCTCCTTAATTTTTTAAAGATAAAAAATAGAACATAAAGCTACCACATATATAAAATATATTTGTATTTTTGCCGCATCCAATCAAAGTTCTTTTTCGTTTACAGCCTTTCCTCTTTTGGTAGATATTGTGTTCTCCTGTTTAGTGAGAGAACTATTCTGTTGCCTTCTGATAAATAATATTGGACTTCTGCGGCGTGCAGTCAAGGTCTGTATTTCGGTAAATTCAACCATCTAATAAAAAATAAATTATGAAATTCTGGAGAAAATTGGCATTGTTCCTGAGTGTAACTGTTTTTTGTAGTGTATCATTGTTTGCGGATGATATCTCTTTTAAAGTGACTAAAAAGTATTTGAATTTCCCTATCTCTCATAAAGAGCATCGGAAAAAGATGACTTTTGAAATGAAAGGACAGCCCGATCTGACGGTCGTTGTCCGGCTGACGGCCGGCGAACCCGAGTATTGGATGTTTAAAGATGTGTCCCAGTTGAAAGGGAAAACGTTGACGATAAGCTTTGAAGGCGATAAATCGGCATTGGAAAAGATATACCAGTCGGATGAGATTGCCGGTCAGGAGACTATCTACAAAGAAAAGAACCGTCCGCAATTCCATTTCTCCACCAAACGGGGATGGATCAACGACCCGAACGGGCTCATCTACTACGATGGCGAATATCATTTGTTTTATCAACATAATCCCTTCGAAAGAGATTGGGAGAACATGCACTGGGGACATGCGGTGAGTAAAGACCTGGTACATTGGACCGAATTGCCTGTTGCCTTGTTCCCGGATCATCTGGGGACTATCTTCTCCGGTTCGGCCGTGATCGATTATCAGAATACAGCCGGATTTAATAAAGGCGATGTACCGGCTATGGTGGCCCTCTTCACGTATGCCAATGACGACAGGCAAACGCAAGGCCTGGCCTATAGCCTGGACAAGGGGCGTACATTCACGAAATATGATAAGAATCCTATTATCGACTCCAAAGAGAAATGGAATACCCGCGATACCCGCGACCCGAAAGTGTTCTGGTACGACCCGAATAAAGAATGGGTCATGGTTCTGAACGAACGCGACGGACACAGCATCTACACATCGACTAACCTGAAGGAATGGACTTTCCGGAGTCACATCACGGGATTCTGGGAATGCCCGGAGTTATTCGAATTGCCTGTCGACGGAGATCCGAAACGGACGAAATGGGTCATGTACGGTGCTTCCGGTACCTATATGTTAGGTTCGTTCGACGGCAGAACCTTTACTCCCGAAGCCGGGAAATACTACTACTCCAGCGGATGCATCTATGCAGCGCAGACCTATAATAACATTCCGGCTGCCGACGGCAGAAGAATCCAGTTAGGATGGGGAAGAGTAACCAATCCGGAAATGCCTTTCAACGGGATCATGATGCTTCCTACCGAACTGAAGCTACGCACCACCAAAGATGGTCCCCGCCTGGTAAGTACTCCAATTAAAGAAACCGAACAACTGTTCCATCCGGTTCGTAAATGGGAACACCTGACTTCGGACGAAGCTAACCAACAAATGAAAGAGTTCTATAATGCCGATTGCCTGCGCATTAAGACGACCCTCAAATTATCTCATGCCACCGATGCAAGACTCAGCCTGTTCGGCCAACACATTATCGATTATGATATGAACTGGACGATGCTGAACGGCCGCTTCTATTCTCCCCAGGATCCTACCAGCATGGAACTGACTGCCGATATCTATATTGACCGTACCTGTATAGAGGTATTCATCGATGGCGGTGTTTACTCGTACTCCATGGAGCGTCGTCCCGACAGGAATAACAAAGACGGTTTTCACTTCCGGGGCAACCGCATCGAAGTGAAGAACCTGGAAATCTTCTCCGTAGATTCCATCTGGTAAGTTTATCATGATACACCTTAAATAAATAAGAACAAGTATGTTACGATTTAAAATAGTAAGTATCGCTTTGTTGGCACTGTTCCTGTGCCTGCCCGGGCAAGCGCAGGACTTTAAGGCCGGGCAAAGTTATGAGATCCGGACAACGGGTGGATTGGCCCTCGATAATCAAGCCAGCCTGCATTCCGGTTCAAGGATATTTATCTCGAAACAGGTAGAAAAGAAAGAGTCACAAGTGTGGCGGTTGGTCCCTTGTGGAAACGGATATTATGCCATCTTTAGTCCGCTGACCGAACAGAATGTTGATAATTCCAATAAAACCAATGAGGAGTGTGCCGTTCTGCAATGGGAAAGCAATAAAACCAATCCCAATCAGCAGTGGAAAGTTACCAAGCTGGGAAACGGCAATTATACATTTACTTCCGCTAAGAGCGGATACAACCTGGGATATCCCGATGCCGGAGCAATAGGCGAGCTTGTATACCAGCTCCGACCGGATTCCAATAAAGCCAGTCAGCAATGGGTGCTGGTAGAGAGCGACGTTAAAATCGTGACCGAACCGATAAAAACCCACAGCGATAATGATTGGGAAAACCAACATATCATAGGTATTAATAAGGAGGAAGGAAGCTCTACCTTTATTCCCTATGCCAGTGTGGAAGAGATGCAGAAAGATCCTGCATACAAGCATCCCTGGGAAAAACCCCAATCCTCACGCTACATGCTTTTGAGCGGGAACTGGAAATTTCATTGGGTGAAACAACCGTCCGAACGCCCCGTTGACTTTTATAAAGTGAAGTATGATGTTTCTGCCTGGAAGGAAATTCCTGTGCCGTCTAATTGGGAAATGCACGGGTACGGTACTCCAATCTATACGAATTACACGCTTCCCATCCGCAACAATCCTCCCTTTGTGCAGGGGCAGCGTGGATATACAGCCGAAAAAGAACCCAATCCGGTAGGTTCCTACCGTCGTGATTTCCAACTGCCTGCCGGTTGGAAAGACAAGGAAGTCTTCCTTCATTTCAATGGCGTGTACAGCGCTATGTACGTATGGGTGAACGGTCGTAAAGTGGGATATAGCCAGGGTGCCAACAATGATGCCCGGTTCAATGTAACAGATTACGTGAAGGCGGGCAACAATGTGGTTGCCGTAGAAGTGTACCGCTGGTCGGACGGGAGTTATATCGAAGATCAGGACATGTTCCGTTTGAGCGGTATTCACCGCGATGTATATATGGTTGCTACTCCCAAATTACAGCTACGCGATTTATACCTCACTTCGACTGTCAGTGCACAGCATGACGAAGCCGTATTGAATGTAGAAAGCGAGTTGAAGAATCATGGGCGAACGGTAAAGAATGCTTCTGTCCGTGTATCGTTGCTCGATGCTGCCGGAAAACAAGTATGTACGTTTACCAACGAGGTAGGAACTGTGGCCGCTCAAGCAAAGGCCATCGTCAAGGGCAAAGGAACTGTGCAGAAACCACACTTGTGGAGCGCCGAAGTACCTTACCTTTATACAGTTAATGTGGAGTTGTTGGATGCAGACCGGAAAGTGATCGAAACTACTACCCAGAAATACGGTTTCCGTACCATTGAGATCAAGAGCGGCAGAGTGTTCATCAACAACGAGCGGGTGATGTTCAAAGGAGCCAATCGTCACGATATTCATCCCAAATACGGGAAAGCAGTTCCGGTGGAAAGCATGCTTGAAGATGTTCTGTTGTTCAAACGTCATAATCTCAATACCATTCGTACCAGTCATTATCCCAACGATCCCCGGATGTATGCTATGTTCGACTATTACGGGTTGTATGTCATGGATGAGGCCGATCAGGAAGCACACGGAAATATGTCCATTACGGACGATCCGTCGTGGGAAGCAGCTTACGTAGACCGCATGGTACGTATGGTGGAACGTGATAAAAACCATCCGTCGGTTATCTTCTGGTCCATGGGCAATGAATCCGGTGCAGGATGCAATATTGTTGCCGAATACAAAGCGGCTAAAGCCATCGACGACCGCCCCATACATTACGAAGGAATGAATAAAGCGGCCGATATCGATTCCCGTATGTATCCTTCCATCGAATACATGATACAGTTCGACAAAGAAACCCCGGACAAACCATTCATTATATGCGAATATGTCCATGCCATGGGAAATGCTGTGGGCAATCTGGAAGAGTACTGGGACTACATAGAGAACAAGTCCATACGTATGATAGGCGCTTGTGTCTGGGATTGGGTGGATCAGGGACTGAATATGCAGGGCGAACCCGACGACCATTATTACCTCGGCGGCAGCTTTGGAGATATGCCGAATGATAATGATTTCTGCTGCAACGGATTGGTCACGTCCGATCGCCGTGTCACCCCTAAACTGCTGGAAGTAAAGAAAGTATACCAACACATCCGTTTCAGGAAGAACGGCGATAACAGCATCGAGTTGGAGAATCGCTACAACTTCTATAACCTGGCCGATTTCAACCTGCAATATACGATAGAGAAAGACGGAAAAGTGATCGCTGAGAAGGAGATCGGCTTGCCCGATTGTAAACCCGGCGCACGCTGCACTGTGCCTGTTGAAATGGAGAACTATCTGACAGGCGAAGGCGATTGCTTTATCAACCTGAATGTAAAGCTAAAGAATGCTTGTCATTGGGCCGATGCCGGACATGTGGTGGCTTCCGAACAGATATCCCTGAAACAGGCAACGAATAAGTTAGCGCCTGTTTCTACCAACAAACCATTCAAAGTGTTTACAGAAGACCGTCGTTACCTGCGTCTGTTTGGCGATCGGGCAAAGGTTTCTTTCGATATTACTACCGGACAGTTGATCGAAATACGTACGGAAGGACGTAATCTGCTTTATCATCAGGAGGGCCCTGCTATAAACATGTATCGTTCTATCAATAACGATGTAAACACATGGGTTGATCCTGAATCGACCTTGCAAAGCTTCGAGTGGGCATTGAGCGAAGACCAGACGGTGGTTACCGTTAATGTGTCGCTTCAAACTACGATCGCTTCCAGCGCCGTTGCACAAACGCTTATATATAAGGTATATAGTAATGGAACAATCGATGTGGATGCTACATTCCAAACGGACAAGAACTTCAACATGCCGCGCCTCGGCTTGCAAACCCTGTTGAATCCTGCTTTGGAGAACCTCACCTGGTTTGGGCGTGGTCCTATTGAGAATTATCAGGATAGGAAGAATGCTGCTTTTGTGGGTCTCTATCGTTCTACCGTAGATCAGATGCGCGAATATTACGCACGTGCACAATCTATGGGCGAACGTTGCGATACACGTTGGCTGACTTTGACCGATGACAGTGGAAAAGGTTTGAAGATCACAGCCGACGGACAGCTCGATTTCTCTGCACTGCATTATACCGACCGGGATCTGTGGACCGTTAAATTCGGACATAATATAGATGAAATGCGTCGCTCGGAGGTTGTATTGAATCTGGACTGCATCCAGCGAGGTATCGGTAACGGTAGTTGTGGCCCGGGTCCCCGTCCTCAATATAAAATCAAGGCAGGCGAGGCATATCGATATGCATTCAGAATGGAGATAGTACATTAATTCATACTCATGAAACGTAGAACTTATATAACAGTCATTTTCCTGCTGGCGGTATCGACAGCCGCCCTATGGGCATCAGGTAATTTAGGGAAAGCAGAACAGAAGACCGCCCAATACATCTATGAAGATGTATGGGCGGCTTACGAAGGATTTAATAAAACCCTGCTCGATCCCGGCAAATACATTTACAAAACTAATTCTTCTTATCCGCAGGCAGTAGACCGTGGCAATGGCGCGGCAGCTATCTGGTGCCAGCCCATTTACTGGGATATGGCAATGAATGCTTACAAACTGGCTAAAAAGAAGAAAGATAAAGCAAGGAAGACTTATTATAAAGACCTCTGCGAGAAGATCTATGCAGGAAATAAAGCCCAGTACTGTCAGTTCGATTTCGATGACAACAATGAAAATACCGGATGGTTTATTTACGATGATATCATGTGGTGGACCATTTCATTGGCACGAGGGTATGAACTGTTTGGAGTCGATGAATACCTGAAGCTGTCGGAAAAGAGTTTCAGCCGCGTGTGGTACGGCTCTGCAAAGGTAGGCGACACGGGATCGTACGATAAAATAAACGGTGGCATGTTCTGGCAATGGCAGCCCATCCGTCATCCGAAACCCAATAAACCCGGCGATGGGAAGATGGCTTGCATCAACTTCCCAACAGTAGTGGCAGCGCTGACCCTGTATAACAATGTTCCGAAAAGAAGAAAAGCATCAACCGAAGAAGCTCCCAAATACCTGACGCGTGATCAATACCTGGCTAAAGGTAAAGAGATCTATGAGTGGGGAGTAGAAAATCTGCTGGACAAGAAAACAGGACGGGTCGCCGATAGCCGCCACGGGAGCGGCAATCCGGCATGGAAAGCGCATGTGTACAATCAGGCTACCTTCATCGGCGCTTCGGTATTGCTCTACAAAGCTACCGGCGAAAAGCATTATCTGGATAATGCTATTCTGGCAGCAGACTATACGGTGAACGAGATGTCTGCCCTACACAATCTGCTTCCCTTTGAACGAGGAATCGAGCAAGGTATTTATACCGCTATTTTTGCACAATACATGGCTGTATTAGTATATGATTGCGGACAAACCCAATACATTCCTTTTCTGGAGCGCAACATAGAATTCGGCTGGGCCAACAGAGATGAAACCCGCAATGTCTGTGGTGGGGAATATGATAAGAAGTTGCCGGCAGGTGTGAAGATAGATAGTTATTCAGCTTCGGGTATACCGGCATTGATGCTTTTATTTCCTGTGGATTAGTAGAGAGAAACACCTTTACTCACCGACTATCGATGTACGAGATGTGCATCTGGTACTGTATGAGATGCACATCTCGTACTGCCTGACATGTGCATCTGGTACTGCGCGAGATGTACATCTCGTACATCCTCCCTCGGCGAGTAAGAGTAGCTTGCTCGTAGGGTAACACAAGTTTGGACGGCGAGTAAAGCATTTTGCCGTAAAAGTGATATTTTCTGACGAGGGATTCCTATGTTCTCATTTCCTTAAAACATAATTTTGTATCGTTTTTAAATAGGTAATGAATCAACGAATCATGAAAAGAAAGAATGTTTGGCTGTTCTTCCTGGCGGTTAGTTTGTTCCCTCTCAAAGGAACTGCCCAGTATTGGAAGATTGCCCCGAATGACGAAATTGTCTGGACGGTAGGTGCAGGTGCTCATTTCGACCATATAGAGATGTCGGGGCAGAAGATGTCTGTAGTATTGCGCTATGGAGTGAACGAGAGAGGCGGTTTCGAGATAAACAGAAGCATGGTATGGCCCATGCTGCGTACTATCCCGAATGATACGCATGGTAGCCTGATGCGCCGTTTCGATTGGAATCCGTTGGATGGCGTGACGATCAATGGGCGACCACTGGATAAAGGAGGTGAGAAAATAACCTCCATCTGCCTGAACGGGACAATGATAGTGAATAGTACATGGTCTCGTCACTCGTTGGCCCTGAAGCGTACATTTATTCCTTCCACCGACTTGCCTTCGCTTGTCGAAGTGTATCAATGGACCAATACCGGCAATCACAAGGTAGTCATTGAAATACCTCAGTCGTCAACAATTCTGCACACGGTCGCCGAGCGGGGAGTGAATGGAAGTTACCGGTTGGAGCTCGCCCTGCACCGTACCGGTTGCCTGGAAGTGGAACCCGGGAACTCCGTTTCTTTCTCGGCCACCCTTTCAGCTTATAAGGCAGACGAGCATTCATTGGCGATAGATGCCGAGAAGGAATTACTGAAACGTTCAACTTTGGTGTCGGAGTGGAAAAACTCATTGCGGTTGGAAACTCCTGATCCGGTCATCAATACCATGTTTGCTTTCTCTAAGATACGGGCGTGCGAGAGTATTTATGCCACCAAGTCCGGACCAATGCATGGTCCGGGAGGGGAAGCTTACTATGCAGCAGTTTGGGCCAATGACCAGGCAGAATACGTCAATCCGTTTTTCCCTTTTGTCGGCTATTCGTATGCCAATGAGTCGGCGCTTCACTCTTTCCTGCTTTTTGCAAGTTACATGAATGAGGAGTGGAAACCGATACCCAGCTCGATCATTGCCGAAGGCGATGGGTATTGGAACGGTGCGGGCGACCGGGGAGATGCAGCGATGATAGCCTACGGTGCTGCCAGGTATGCGCTGGCCCGTGGCGACAAAGAAGAAGCACTTCAACTATGGCCATTGATAGAGTGGTGCCTGGAGTACAACCGCCGGAAGTTGAATGAAGCGGGTGTGGTCAGCTCCGACACAGATGAGTTGGAACGTCGTTTCCCTGCCGGGGAAGCCAACCTGTGTACTTCTTCGCTTTATTACGATGCTTTGCTTTCGGCGGCTTATCTGGCAGAAGAACTCGGGCAAAGTCGTTCGACGGCCAACCGTTACCGCAAGCAGGCGGAGACCTTGAAACAGGCCATTGACTCGTATTTTGCTTCCAAGGTGGAAGAATTCGATACATATGCCTATTACGAGGGGAATGATATTCTCCGTTCATGGATCTGCATGCCGTTGATCGTAGGCATCAATCAACGGGCAGCCGGAACGATTGAAGCCTTGTTCTCGCCCCGCCTCTGGACCAATGATGGCCTGCTGACACAAGCCGGAAGCTCTACCTTTTGGGACCGGTCTACGCTATATGCCTTGCGGGGAGCTTTTATGGCAGGTGAAATGGAAAAAGCGATGAGTTTTATGAAGCATTATTCCACGACCCGTTTGCTGGGTAATCATGTTCCTTACGCCATTGAAGCCTGGCCCGAAGGGGAGCAACGTCATCTCTCAGCCGAGAGTGCGTTGTATGCCCGGGTGATTACGGAAGGTGTATTCGGCATTCGGCCGGTCGGTCTGCATACTTTTTCATTGACTCCTTGGCTTCCTTCCGAATGGAACAACATGGCTCTACGTAATGTACAGGCTTTCGGGAAGACATTCGACATCAAAATAGTCGGCATTAACGCCCGGTACATCAATATAGCTATTGAATCGGGCGGTAAGACGGTACTCGACAAGAAGATCAAGCGCGGAACTTCAGTAGTTTGTAAATTGTAAAAGGTCCGATAAATAAGATCCTATCATATGTGTAAAAGAATCCCCCGCTAGTCACATTGATCAGCGGGGGATTCTTTTACATAAGATGATTTTATTCAAAATAGGTAGTGGTATTCCCTACCGAAGCATGCTCGCAATCGAATGTTTGTATGCTATAGCCGACACTACTGCCTCTGGGGAGGCGGACAAAGTTATTACGAATAACAATTCCATTGACCGCCTTAGCCTTGATGGCTACTGAGGTGTTCTCTCTCATGCGGAAATAATTCTCTTCGATAAGGATGTTCTTGTGTACCGGTCCCTGGAAATTCCGGGTTTCCGGTTCGATGAGGATCACCGGTTCTCCACAGTTCAGGAAGGTATTGCGACGAATGGTCAGGTCGTGTACCGGTCCCGATTCGTACCAACCCAAAGCATCGTCGGCTACCAGAATACCGCACATCTGCATTCCGTAGAAAGTATTTTCTTCGATAACTACCTTCCGGCGGGTAGTAACGAGAATACCTCGTGTGGGAATTCGGGCAAAGTAGTTGTTCGTAATACGTACTTCGGGGGTCCAGGTGATATTCTCCACCACCAGGTTTTCGCGTGATCGTATATTCTCCGGCAAAGGCCGCTCCAGTACCAACTCCATCTCGCGCGGGTTTATGAGTGTTGCCTGTTTTATTCGTGCTTTGGCAGCGGCCAGCAAGGAGTGTGCATCTACCAACTCAATCTCGTCGCCAGCAACGAAAGCTTCGAAGCCGAATGTTTGCGAATGCATGAACCGTACGGTGAGGCGGTTGGGCGATTGAAAACCGGTGACTTTCAGATGGGTACCGTGTATGTTGATAGGATCGTCATGGGCACCGATGAAACGGGAGTTTTTGATATCGATCATTCCCTTGCAACCGGATACTTGTATGAAATCGGCAAATCCAGCGTTGGTGCGTCCCGACCCCGGCTCAGGACCAAAGTTGCTCCGGTCGACAGTGATGTTTTCACTGTTCTGGCAAACCACGCCGAAGTTTCCCAGGTAGTAGAAGTTGATATTCTCCAACCGGATATCCTTGGACCGTTCGATCAGTCCGCAGACCTCGTCACGGATGGCATCGCGTATCTGGAACACGGTATGTACGCCCACTTCCGGTTTCTCCCGGTAATGCATGTACAGCACATTCGGGCGGAGTTCTACCGTGCGGATCAGGTTTTCGGTGGGACTCCACGAACGCCAGGTCATGTCTTTCACACGGTCGTATGACTGGGCTATTCCGTTCTTGAACGACCATCCCTCGCCCAGCCATTCCAGTTCGTCGCCGGTTATCCGGTAATGGGAAGTGGGATGTACCTGGGCGATCAAATAATCTTTCCCTTCTTCGCATACCTCTATTTCCACTTGAGTGGGAGCCTTGTGGTCGATATTCAGGTTCTTGATGGTAATATTCCGGCAGTGATCGAGAACGAAACTGGTCATCTCTCCATTCATAAGCAATG
Organism: Bacteroides sp.; assembly: GCA_031554635.1. Lineage (GTDB taxonomy): Bacteria > Bacteroidota > Bacteroidia > Bacteroidales > Bacteroidaceae > Bacteroides. The sequence goes on along the minus strand of JAVBVD010000029.1, from coordinate 22,218 downwards.
TAGAGCCACAGCCGTCGATCGTTACATTTGTCAATGATTTCAACAACACACCGATGTGTTTGGTAGGATCGGGGGCTTCGGACTCGGAAGTCGTGTTAGAGATATAATAAGGTATGGCAAACGATTCGGAGCGTGTCAATTCATACATACCAAGTTGAAACCGGATAGTTACAGGTTTTCCACCATACCGGGCCGCCTTTTCCAAAGCGGAGGCAATGTTCTGGTTATTGGCTCCCGGCACAGGCGAGATCTCAATGACATTGGAGGGGGCAGCCGAACTCATAGCAACGGAGCAAATTCCCCACAGGCACAAAAGAAGTTTTTGAATGATTGATGTTTTCATGATATACGTAATGTTGAAGGACCAAAATTAAGCAATAAGTAAAGAACCATTCGTTATAAATGGAGCATAAATTAGAACAGTTTCGCCAAAAAGAGGTGCAAAAAGCTTATGAAGCCATGTGATTTGCTTGATTTGCCTCATAAGTGGAAATTAATGGTGTGTTTTTATCGCCTTGTTTTTACGTAAGGAGCTATATTCGCAGTATCAACTTAATAGGATAAAAACATCGGTGGAATGAGATTTACACCTCTCAGTGAATGTAAAAACCCATTCAGGTTTTATGGATGTGAAATAGAGTTTTCGGGTAACTTTACTACTAATGATCTCTTGGACATCAGATGATCATGAGGTAGTGTGTGATTTTAGTTTTGTAGCAAAAGAGGGGGATGGAATATGCCAAAGAAATCTCCCTTTTTTGCTTTTTTGTTTTAAGATTTTGAATGGTTGACTAATGGAAATATAATTGTACTTTTGGCCGGGTACATTGGTTGCCTTTGTAGCTTTCAAGAATCATGATATAGATTAATCTTATAGTAAAATGGAAAAACACCTTTTTAAACTTCTTACAATTGTAGTACTCTGTTGCCATTTGCCGCTATGGGCCATTCCTAATATAGAGACTAATTGTTATTTCACACACATCACCAATGATCAGGGGTTGTCTCACAGTCATGTCAAAGCCATATTGCAGGATAGCAACGGGTTTATGTGGTTCGGCACGGCCAACCGGTTGAACCGGTACGATGGATCTTCCATTATCAATATCGATTGCTATGACGATGCCATAAGGGAAGGAAATAATAACATCAACTCATTGTATGAGGATGGTAAAAACCGGATATGGATAGGTACGGACCGGGGGGTGTATGTGTATGATCCCCGATCGGAGCGCATACGGAAAACCGTTGTACACGAAGAGGGAGGAAGAGTTCCCACGAATTGGGTGGAAAGCATCGCCGGAAGTCCGGGTGGCGATATCTGGGCGGTAGTTCCCAACGAAGGGGTCTATCGTTTCATCGAGGGAGATGAGAATAGGGCAAGGTTGTATTCGTTTCCGGATAATAACCAGATGGATGTTACCAGCAGTTGCATCGACGGGCAGGGTGTATTGTGGATAGGTTCTTACCGGAAAGGACTGTTTCGCTACAACCCTCGGCAAGATGTCTTTGAGCGAATTACTGCCGATCGCGAAGGCAACCGATTGGATAAGATTATTATCACTTCTTTGTGTAAATGGAACGACGATATCCTGCTGACTTCGTATGAAGGAAAGCTGTACCATTACGATTACAAGCAGAACCTGATGAAGCAAATACCCATCGCTGTGGAACAGTCTTCCTTCTTCCATGCGGTGAAGGTGAACGGTGATGAGATATGGCAAGGAACAAACAAAGGAATCTACATCATAAATACAAAAACTTTCTCCAGCGTACGTTTGAAAACTTCTTTCGATCAACCTTTCAGTTTGTCCGACGATAATACCTCTTCGATCTATTTTGATAAGGAGGGAGGAGTCTGGATAGGAACGGCCCTCGGAGGCGTGAATTATTTGTCGGCATCGGGTATGAAGATGGAAAAATATACGGTGACAGGGAATCGACATTCGTTGAGTAGTAATCGCATCAGAGGTATCGTTAAAGATGATTCCGGAAATCTTTGGATAGGTACAGAGGACAAGGGTTTGAACATTCTCAATCCGAAAACAGGTGAAGTAATCCGTTTCCCGTATCCGAACGATGGGATTGACCATTCGCACATTATCAACCTTTATATTCATGACGGAAATCTGTATTGCAGTTTGTTTCGCCAAGGCGTGGATGTGATCCGTTTGTCGGACAGGAAGTTGACACATACAGTAGAGAACGCTCTGGAAGATACGGATGGGGTGGTCTGGTCCATGTGCGTTGACCGTAAAAAGCGTAGCTGGATAGGAAGTGGCGGCGGACTCTTTATGTCGGCAGACGGAGGCCGTACCTATGAACGGATACGGGAGATCGATACCAATTGGATATTCAGTATACTGGAAGACCGGGAGGGAAACCTGTGGTTCTGTTCCCGGGGCAACGGCATCTGGATGTTGGAGAATAGTACCGGAGCTTGGCATAGATACCTGAATCGGGAAGGGGAGAAGCATAGCCTGAGCTCCAATGCCGTCAATAGCGCCATGCAGGATTCCAGAGGACGTATCTGGATCTCTACCGAACGCGGGGGGATTTGTCGGTACCGCCCCGAAACGGATGATTTTATCTCTTACTCCATTGCGGAGGGATTACCCGATGATATTATTTATACGGTGGTAGAAGATCGCCAACAGAATCTCTGGTTTGGAACCAACCGCGGATTGGTAAAATTGAATCCGGACACGGGTACCATACGTGTTTTCACTGTGAAAGATGGCTTGTTGGGAAATCAGTTCAACTATCACTCTGCACTTATCGCCAATGACGGGCGGCTTTATTTGGGAAGTCTGAATGGGCTAATAGCATTCGATCCTTTGTTGCAGGAGATGACGCAAATTGTATCGCCTATGTATATCACCCGCCTCTCTATATATAATAAGGTAATCACACCGAATAGTCCGGGTTCGCCCTTGAACTGCTCCATTATGTATGCCGATGAAATCACACTTTCTCACGACCAGAATAATCTGAGCCTCGGCGTGGCATTGCCGGATTATGATTTCCCGGGTTCTATACAATACTATTACCGCATGTCTCCCGTTGATAAGGATTGGATTGCTGCTTCTGATCATCATGATATCTCGTTTGCCCATTTGCCACCCGGGAAATATACGTTCGAGGTGATGGCTTTACGCGATGGGCAGACTAAAAGTATCACCCGCTCGCTGGTTATCGATATACTGCCTCCGTGGTGGATGACTAGATGGGCTTATCTGGTTTATTCCATATTGGTGTTGGGTACGCTCCTGGGATGGTTTCTTCGTTATCGTCAGCGTAAGGAGCGACAAATGGAAGAGCGCCTGAAACTGTATGCCATAGAGAAAGAGAAAGAGCTGAATGAATCAAAGGTGAACTTCTTTACGCAGATAGCGCACGAGATACGTACACCGTTGACCTTGATCAATGGTCCGTTGGAGGCTATCTTCGAGATGAAACTGAACCATGAGAAGCTTACCAAGTATTTGTCTGTCATCTCTCTCAATACAAAACGTCTATTGGAATTGACCACTCAGCTGATTGATTTCCAGAAGACCGGGGCCAGTAAATGGACGGTGAGGTTCGAGAGTATAAACTTGTGTCAGTTGTTGCAGGAAATGCTCACCCGCTTTGAACCTACCATTATACAAGCAGGAAAACATTTGGAATTTCAGATCCCTGATCAGGACATTTGGGCGATTGTCGATCGGGAATCGGTTATCAAGATTGTGAGTAATTTGCTGAATAATGCGTTGAAGTATGGCGAATCGAAAATTGAGATTTCTCTTTCTTCGGACGAGCAGGGCATAACAATCAAAGTATCCAATGATGGGGAACGGATACCGGCCGATGAGGTCTCCCGTATATTCGATCCGTTTTATCAGATCAGTAAAAGGAATGTAGTGGGCTTTGGCATTGGCTTGTCATTGGCCCGTTCGTTGGTGGAACTCCATAAAGGCGAATTGTATGTGGATGAATCGTCGGCTGAAACTATGTTTGTATTAAGGCTTCCGTTACAGCAGGAGGAAATGCCGGTTGCACAAATCAGCGGCCCCGATACGATCTATAGCGACGTGTTGTCGGAAGAGAGTGTGTTGACCCCTGATGATACGGATTGGAAGAATGCTACTGTTTTGCTGGTGGAAGACAATGAACAGCTTCTTTCATTTCTGGCCGAACGGTTGCGCCAGACATTTACGGTGGAAGTGGCCCGCAACGGTCAGGAGGCATTGGAGTTACTTAGAGAGGGGGTCATAAGCCTTGTTGTAACAGATCTCATGATGCCGGTGATGGATGGCTATGAACTGTGTACGGCTGTGAAACTGGATATTGACATTTGCCACATTCCTGTTGTATTGCTTACCGCCCGGAACGATCTGGATAGTAAGATTAAAGGGTTGAAACTCGGAGCAGAAGCTTATGTGGAGAAACCGTTCTCGTTTGGATATTTAGAGTCGCAGATCCTTTCTCTGCTGGACAATCGGATGCGCGAGCGCGAGGCATTCAGCAAACGCCCGTTGTATTCATCTTCTAATATGCAGATGAATAAAGCCGACAAGGATTTTGTGCAAAAGATAGAGATATTGATGGATCAGCATCTGAGTAATATTGATTTCAGTATAGAAGATTTGGCTTCCAGTTTGAACATGAGCCGTTCTACCCTATTGCGCAAGTTTAAATCATTGTTTAACCTTTCCCCGGTAAAGTTCATGCAATTGTACAGGTTGAAGAAAGCGGCCTCCCTGATTCAGCAAGGAGAATATCGCATCGGAGAGGTTTACCCCATGGTGGGCTTTGCTTCTAATTCTTATTTTACCCGCGTATTCATCGAACAGTTTGGCATGAGCCCCAAAGATTTTGAACTTTCTCAAAGGAGAAATAATACGGATGGTGCAGAAATTTGAACTAATTCGTCAAATGCTTTGTAGGTAAAAACTTTGACTAAAAAGGTGAAATTATTGGCGACATAACTCTCTTTTTCTCGGTTGAACAAATATAATTTTGTGTCGATACTCGATGACGAGTGGCGATTTTTGAAGTCCTCTCCGATGTATCGTATCTTAATGTTCAACCTCAAATTTGATTACAAAATGATTAAACAGCGAAGATGTAGATGGTTGGTTTTATCAGCGTTCTTTCTGATAGCCGGAGTAAATGCAGGAATTTTGCATGCATTTACTCATTCTGACTCAGCCATGGAATTTCAACAAAACGGCGTGTTGTTGAAAGGAACGATAGTCGACGACCAGGGATATTCTTTACCGGGAGCGACTGTTCAGGTCAAAGGAAGTACACGCGGTATTATTACCGATATAGATGGTAAGTTTGAGTTCACCAATGTAAAGGTGAAAGATGTATTGGTGATCTCGTACATCGGTATGGAAACCAAAGAGATGGTATATACCGGAGGACAGAATCTGGTCATTACCCTGAAACCCAAAGCTGACGAACTGGACGAAGTAACGGTGGTAGCCTTTGCCAAACAGAAGAAAGAGAGCGTGGTGGCTTCCATCGCAACCATCAAACCGTCCGAACTGAAGATCCCGAGTAGCAACCTTACTACCGCATTGGCTGGTAAAGTAGGAGGTTTGATTTCTTATCAGACGAGTGGAGAGCCGGGAAAAGACGATGCTACCTTCTTTATCCGTGGTGTGACCACTTTTAGTGAAGGTAAAAAAGATCCTCTTATTTTAATTGATGGCATCGAATTGAATACCAATGCACTGGCCAATCTAAGTCCCGATGATATTGCAGCCTTCTCTATCCTGAAAGATGCGAGCGCCACTTCTTTATACGGTGCACGTGGTGCAAACGGGGTTATTATGGTAACCACTAAACAAGGGAAAGAAGGAAAAATCAGCGTCAGTGCGCGGGTAGAAAACTCTATCTCCCGGGCAACCGAGATGATTGATATTGCCGATCCGGTGACATATATGCGTATGTATAATGAAGCCGTCAAGAGCCGCGACCTGATGGCAACTAACCGATATAGCGAAGAGAAGATTGCCATGACCGAGGCTGGACGCTATCCGAATATCTTCCCTGCACTGAATTGGTACGATATTATGTTGAAGGACCAAACATCCTGTCAGCGTGGTAACCTGAGCTTGAGCGGCGGTGGTAAGTCAATTCGCTATTATGTAGCAGGTAACTTCAGTCATGATACAGGTAATATCCGGGTGGAAAAGAACAATAATTATAACTCGAATATCAACATTTATAAATATGCGTTTCGGTCCAATATCAATATAGATTTGACAAAGACTACTGAGTTTTACCTGAAACTGTATACACAGTTTGAAGACTATAGTGGTCCGTTATCGGGAGGTTCCGAGGCATACCGCTCATCCATGCAGGCCAATCCGGTATTGTTTCAACCTTATTACATGCCCGATGAGCAGTATACAGGTATGAGACATGTATTGTATGGAAATTACGGAGAGGGGAATTACGTGAATCCTTATGCTGTTATCCAAAAAGGATACAAAGAGTACAACCGGAACCAGATTGTTGCTCAATTGGGATTCAATCAGAAACTGGATATGATCACAAAGGGACTCTCGGCACGGGCTATGTTTAATGTAGATCGGTATAGTTCGTATGAGATACAGCGTTCCTGGGAACCCTATTATTACGGCATGTCCGGCTATAACCTAATGGATGAAAGTTATACATTGAAACGCCTGACAACCGGGGGAGATGGTCTTGGGTTTAAAGACAATGGTCGTTGGATTACCAATGTTATGTATCTGGAAGCTGCTACCGAGTATTCCCGTATTTTTAACAGTAAACATCATGTAAATGGTTTGTTGGTTTATACCATGCGCGAGAAGAAATATTCCGATGCCGACCATGCTTCGTTGGAACAATCGCTGCCTTTCCGCAACATGGGTTTTGCCGGACGTTTGGCATATAACTATAACGACCGTTATATGATTGAGGGTAACTTCGGTTACAATGGTTCTGAACGTTTTGCTGAAAAGAAGCGATGGGGATTCTTTCCGTCTATCGGTTTGGGCTGGATGATCTCCAATGAGAAGTTCTTCCAACCTCTCAATTCGGTCATTGATAAGCTGAAAGTAAGGGCTACTTATGGTATGGCGGGTAATGACCAGATCGGTAACGATTCAGACCGCTTCTATTACATCTCGAGTGTGGACAGCGGTGCCGGCATCTCGACCAACTGGGGCGAAGACATGGGCTATACTCCGGGTAGTGGTTTCAAGGTAAAGCGTTATGCCAATGACAAGATTGGCTGGGAGACTTCGTATAAACTGAATACAGGTATTGAGTATGGCACCACTTTCGGACTTTCCGGATACGTTGAATATTTCCGTGAAAGACGGGAAAACATCCTGTTAAACCGTGTTGTACCAGCTACCACAGGACTTTATCAGGAGTTCAAAGCAAACTTAGGGAAAGCCAAAGGATATGGTGTAGATATGGAATTGAACTTTGAAAAGAACTTCAATAAGGATTTTTGGATGAGTGCGCGGAGTACCTTCACTTTTGCTCGCAACAGAGTGATAGAGTGGGAAGAATCCGATTACAGTGATACTCCCTGGAAGGCTCATGCGGGTAAAAGCATTCATACTATTTGGGGATATGTGGCCGAACGGTTGTTCTTGGATGACGAAGAGGTGAAAAACTCTCCGAAACAGCCTTGGGGTGAAGTTCGTGCGGGCGATATTAAATATCGTGACATTAATAACGATGGTAAGATATCGGAATTGGACAAAGTTCCTATTGGTTATCCGACCACTCCCGAAATTAACTATGGTTTCGGTATCTCTACCGGTTTTAAGCGGTTTGATGTTTCCTTTTTTTTCGCAGGAGCTGCCCGTAGTTCGTTTAATCTCGAAATGGGTGCCATCACTCCGTTTCACAACATCCGTGGGGATGGATTGAAAGGAGAGAATGCGGTGCTGAGTATCATTGCCGAAAATCATTGGAGTGAAAGTAATCCTAATCCGTATGCGTTCTGGCCACGGTTAGATAGTGGGTACAATGAGAATAACTCTCAAACGAGTACCTGGTGGGTTCAAGACGGAGGCTATCTGCGCCTGAAGAGTGTGGAAATGGGATATACCTTGCCATCCAAGTTGATGAAACGCGTTGGGGTGAAAACGTTCCGCATTTATGTAAGCGGTACCAACCTGCTTTGTTGGAGTAAATTCAAATTATGGGATCCCGAGTTGGGAGGAAACGGTCTGAATTATCCTTTGCAGCGCGTATTTAATGTAGGTCTTAATTTATCACTTTAATTCATGTCTTTATGAGAACACTCTATAAATATATAATAGGTATATGCAGCATTTTCCTTGTAGCTTCGTGTAACTACCTGGACATTGTACCGGATGATACGGTGACAGAAGACAGCAAATGGGCTGATCGTAATACAGCCGAACGGGCACTGGCTTCTTGTTATGTTACGCTGCCCCGGTTGGGTAACTTTAACGATAACCCTTCCACAATGGGAGCCGGCGAAATAATTTTCCCAAATATTAAAAGATGGACAGGTGAATCGGGAATGAAATTAGTAATGGGAGAAAATAACGCCACCCAAAATTTGATGAACTATTGGGAGGGTGAGAATGGATGCTATTCAGGTATTCGTCAATGTAATGATTTCCTGGTCGGAGTGGATGGCGTGAAGGACTTGCAGCAATTTCAGAAAGAGCGTATGAAAGCGGAGGTAAGGATGCTCAAGGCGTATCATCACTTCTACCTGCTTCGCTGGTATGGCCCCATCTGCCCGATGCGTACCAACATACCGGTTGACCAGAGCACTACCGACAATAAGGTGTACCGGGAAAAGATCGACGACTGTTTCCAATACATCATCGATTTGCTGGACGAGGTGATTGAAAGTGAAGCATTGCCGGTCATCATCAATAACCGGACTACAGAACTGGGGCGTTTCACGCATGCGGCTGCTTGTTTCTTCAAAGCACGTGTGCTGCTCTATTGGGCCAGCCCGTTGTATAACGGCAATACGGATTATGTGGATTTCCTGAACGAGAAAGGGGAACCGTTCTTTAATCAGACTCATAATCCCGAACGTTGGACAGTAGCGGCACAGGCCTGTGAGGAAGCTATCAAAGCCTGTGAAGAAGGTGGAATACGTCTGTATCAGACAGGCGACTACAAAACACGGAGCACTCTTTCAGACCAAACATTGCAAGTCAATGTGCTGCGTAGCGCCATTTCTGAAATATGGAATTGTGAGTTGGTATGGGGAGCTACTCATTCGCCGAATGACGGAAACATTGAAGGTAAATGTTTTGCCATTCTGGAAGCCGGATCGGGCGGATGGAAATGCGAGTCGTCCATGGGGGCGCCTTTCTCACTGGTGAATAAATTTTATACCAAGAACGGGTTACCCATCGAACAGGATGCCCTTTACCCCAGCGACGGGTTATATAATCTTTATCAATACGATGAGAACAATGAAGATTTCAAGGCTCATTATGATTATGATTACAACAAGCATTACATCGTGAAAGATGCCTATAATCCGGGTATGAACTTCGACCGGGAGCCTCGTTTCTATGCTACTTTCGGTTTTAACCGCGGGGTATGGTTCGGAAACTACTATAAAGATCCGACTGACGATCGGAATATTACCATTCAATCGGGAACATACGCTTATCCACACAATTACTTCGGCGAATTCTCATCGGTTGTTAATGAAGACAACTACAATCCTACGGGGTATTGGCCCAAGAAGGTGGTATCGATAGGGATGTCGCAGTCTTCGCCGGACAATGTAAGCTGGGGACGCTACCCGTATCCCGACATGCGTTATGCCGACTTGTTGCTGATGGCTGCCGAAGCTTGGAACGAAGTGGAGGGTTCTACCAATCGGGTGTGCGGATACTTGGATCAGATACGCGAACGGGCCGGACTGAAAGGGCTTAAAGAGACCTATAATCAATATGCAAAGGCTGCCTACAAAAGCTATCCCAACATCCAGGACCACATGCGCGACATCATTCGTCGTGAACGGGCGGTAGAACTGGCTTGCGAGGGCTCTTCCTTCTGGGACGAGTGCCGTTGGAAGACAGCCGAACGTACTTTCAACCGGCCTTTACAGGGCTGGAATGTATTGGGACACTCCGAAAAAGAAACGGCTTTGGACCAGGCCAGGGAATACTACTTGCCTACCATCGTGTTCATGCAGGAGTTTACGCATCGGGACTATCTGGCTCCGATTCCTGAAAATGAGATTCAGAAGAATCCGAATTTGATACAGAATCCTAATTGGTAATTTAAATGTGCGAATGATATGAAAAAGATATATGTAATCACCTTTATAACAAGTATGTTATGGAGTGCTTGCTCTGAAAAACAAATGGAACCCATATCGACATCGAGTGGGAAACCGGATGTGGTGACTGAGGTGCAAACCGAACCGATAGCCGGTGGGGTCGTTGTGAAATACCGGATTCCTAATGTGGAAGATTTGTTGGGCGTGAAGGCGGTGTACCGGTTGAGTAATGGAAAGCAGATGGAGAAACTGGCTTCCTTTTACGATAATGAAATGACGTTGGAAGGGTATATAGACGAGGACCTCCATACGGTTTCGCTGTACACATTGAACCGGGGTATGGAACTCTCCGATCCGGTGGAAATTAGTTTCCGTCCCTTGGAGTCGGCATTGAGCAAAGCGACACGCTCCATGCTGATTGTCCGGGACTTCGGAGGAGCACAATACTCTTGGACCAATGAAGAGAAAGGCAAACTGAATCTGGACCTGATTGCTACTGATGCGACCGGCGTGCTGACTACCATGAGAATCCTTACCACTGCTTCGCTGGAAGGGTTGCAGTCGCTCCGCGGATACAATACGGACCCACGCTGGTTTGGTGCAGTATTTCGGGATAATTTCGGCAATGTGTCCGATACGATATTTCCTATGGATGCCAACAACCAACGCATGCAATTGATTCCTATGTACGAAGAAAAGATTGATAAGAAAGGCATGGAAATCATGTTGTTGAACAATGACCAGTCTTTCACGAAAGAGGGCTCGAATGCCAACTTGATCAACGACAATCTGGACGATTACGGGCATACGGAGTATTCCAATGCGTTGCCCGCCGCCATTACCATTGACCTGGGGTTGAAAGTAAAGGTGAGCCGTATTGTCATCAATGCACGTTTCCAGAACAACTCTTATTATTCATGGGGTAATCCGCGCAAGTTCACCGTGTACAGTTGTGACCACAAACCTTCGCAAAGCGGCGATTGGGGCGAATGGGAGAAGATCATGGAGTGCGAAGTGATAAAGCCTTCGGGAATGGACGGGAAAGATACGGACGAAGATACGGAAGCCGGAAAGAGAGGAGCAGAATTCTCGTTCCCATTGGAGACGGCTCCTACCCGGTACCTGCGTCTGAACATCACCAAGATATGGACGAACAACCAGTTCTGCCACATTGCGGAGATAACGGTGTATGGCGACCCGAATGCGACTGAATAAAAACGATTATTTAATACCTACGGATATGAGAAAAATACATAAGATACTGGTTGGCTTGCTTTGCGTGCCCGCATTGATTGCCTGTGGCGACTTAATGGATACGCATAAGGAGTTTATCGAGGGAGGAGAAATTATATATGCTCCCAAACCGGATACAATCTATTTCAAAGCAGGGAAAGAGCGGGTGCAATTGAATTACAAGATCACCAAAGCGCCGAATATAAAAGAACTGCAGGTGACTTGGAACAAGGGGGAAGCAAAACGCAGTTTCCCATTGGAGATGGTAAACGGGAATAGCGAGGGCGTATTGTACATTGATGAATTAACGGAAAGAGCGTATAGCTTTGAAGTAAAACTGATTGATTCTTTTGGGCATTCGTCGTTACAAACCGCCGGTTACGGACGTGCGTACGGTTCTGTTTTTCAGTCGACTTTGCGGGTGAGAACCATCACGGACATGAAAGCTACCGACGATGGGGGAGTGATCGAATGGACACCTGCGTCGTCAGGGGTGTTATACAACGAGGTGAAATATATTAATAATCAGGGGCAGGAGGCAATTGCTCAGGTAGATAGCGAGTCGGCACAATTGCTTTTGCCGGATTTCAGGACTGGAACAGGCGTGGAGTATCGTTCTGTTTACATCCCCGAAGAGGGGTGTGCGGATAAGTTTTATACAGACTGGTACACTTCAGAAGCGGATGGATTCATATTCCCGCATACCTATAGTACCTCGGAGCAGGGTATTAACCGTTCGGCTTGGTCTACTTTACTTTGTGAGAGTGTCAGAGAAGGTGACGGACAAGGAGTCCCCGGTTTGTTTGATGGCGATAGGAATACCTATTGGCATTCGGGATATGACGACGGCCGGGTAGAATGTCCGTATGCCATGATCTTCGACATGAAAGAGGCGCTTTGGATTGGTAAAATCGGTCTCATGCAACGGAATGGCGGATATAATTTCCGGTTGACCGGAGTTGACTTCTACATCAGTGGCGACGAGCAGTATGCCGGGAGCAAGGATGGCAACAATTGGACATTGCTTGTTCGCACCACTCCGATAGGCAGTGACGAAATGCAGTGGTTTGATGTGCCGATCAGTGTCATAGAAGGTCTGCACAAAGGACGATTTTTGAAGATGGTCATTGCTCGCACATATGATAACAACAACGGAATTGCCGCCATGGCCGAATTGGCTATACAACGAATCGTCGCGGTCGACGGAGTGCCCGTTGAATAAGGATTTAACTAATTATTTATATAAATATTGTAACAATGAAAAAAGGCTACTTAGTACTCGTACTGTTATCTTTGGCTTATTCCTCGGTTAAAGCATGGGGAGGAGATATTCTGATCTCCACCCCCCGTACCTCCATGATTCTCCATTCGTCGGAGGGGGGGGACTTGCGCTTTGCTTATTACGGAGACAAACTGTCGGATGGGGAGCTACGACAAGTGTATGACACCTGGAACGGATTTAACCGTCCGGCTTACCCGGTGTTCGGTACTACCTGTAATGAAGAAACCGCTTTGCAAGTGATGCATGCCGACGGCAATCTGACGTTGGACCTGATCGTTAAAAATGTTCGGAAAGAGAATTTGCCCAATGCCACGCTGACCGTAGTGGAGATGGTAGATAAGGTGTATCCGTTTCAGGTAAACGCTTTCTATAAGGCTTACAACGAGGTGGATATTATCGAAACCTGGACCGAAATCTCGCATCAGGAAAAGAAGGCGGTGATACTGAAACGGTTTGATTCCGGGCATATCATGGTGCGCAAAGGTGATGTATGGCTCTCGCACCTGCACGGTAACTGGGCGTCCGAAACGTTTGTGACGGCTGAGCCATTGCTTGCCGGCATGAAGGTGATCAAGAACAGGGACGGTGCCCGCAATGCGCAGGGCGACCATGCCGAGGTAATGCTTTCGCTGGATGGTGAACCGAAAGAGGATAGCGGCCGGGTAGTAGGAGCCGTACTTTGTTGGAGCGGAAACTACAAACTGCGTATCGATACGGACAATAACTACGGGCATCACCTGTTTGCCGGGATCAACGAAGAATCCTCGGAATACAAGCTGGAACCCAAAGAGGTATTTACCACTCCGGTATTGGCGCTGACTTACTCGCAGGAGGGTATTGGCGGTGCCAGCCGTAACTATCACCGTTGGGCGCGTAATGGCATGGTTCACAATGGGAAAAATCAACGCGATATCTTGCTGAACAGTTGGGAAGGCGTTTACCTGGACGTGAACGAAGGAGCCATGCAACAAATGATGGCGGATATTGCTTCCATGGGTGGCGAACTATTTGTCATGGACGATGGATGGTTTGGCGGGAAATACCCACGCAAATACGACGACTCTTCTTTGGGAGATTGGGTAGTGGATACCCGGAAGTTGCCGAACGGACTTAACGGACTGATTGCATCGGCCCGGAAGAACAACATCAAGTTTGGTATTTGGCTTGAACCGGAAAGCGCCAACCTCCGGAGCGAGTTGTACGAGAAGCATCCCGACTGGGTGTTACAGGTCAAAGGCCGGCCGTTGCAAACGGGGCGTGGAGGGTCGCAGTTACTGCTTGACCTGTGTAACCCCAAAGTGCAGGATTTCATGTTCAACCTGGTAGATACCTTGCTGACCAATTATCCGCAGATTGCTTACATCAAGTGGGATGCCAATGCCGATTTGAAGAACTACGGTTCTGTCTATTTGCCGGCCGATAAGCAGTCGCACGTCAATGTGGATTATCATCGCGGACTGGTAAAGGTGTTGCAACGCATTCGTGCCAAGTACTCCGATGTGGTGATCCAAGCATGTGGCGGCGGCGGTGGCCGTGTCAACTATGGGGTGATGCCATACTGCGAGGAGTTCTGGGTGAGCGATAACACAGATGCCTTGCAACGTGTGTATATGCAGTGGGGCACTTCGTATTTCTATCCCTCCGTGGCCATGGCACAGCACGTAAGTGCTTCGCCCAATCATCAGACGGGACGTTCCTTGCCGTTGAAGTATCGTTTCGATGTGGCTATGTCCGGACGTCTGGGTATGGAAATCCAACCCAAAGATATGTCGGACGATGAGAAGCGACTCTCCCAAAAGGCGATTGAAGACTATAAGTCGATTCGTCCGGTGGTGCAGCAGGGTGATCTTTACCGGTTGATTTCTCCATACGATAAGAAAGGGGTAGCTTCGTTGATGTATGTCACACCGGATAAGAAGAAAGCTGTTTTCTTTGCCTATAAGTTGGAACATTTCAATAACCAGACCATGCCCCGGATGTTACTCGCCGGGCTGGATCCCGATAAGACCTATCGCGTTCGCGAGTTGAATCCGAAGGAAGGGGATGTATGTTATATGAACGGAAGGGAAGTCAAAGGAGCCTTGTTGATGCGTACAGGCTTTGAAGGTCCCTTGTGGAGAGAATATGCGAGCTGTGTATTAGCATTGGAAGTGATCGATTGATCTCTTTGATTGGGAATAGAACGAATAGCGGTGCTCAGCAATGGGTTGCCGCTATTTTCTTTCTCCCAGGCGTTGGGTATCAGACTGAAAACAGAGTATTAGTAACTGCAACGAGTACAAAATCATTCTTTCTACGTTGATTATATGGTGCTAACATAAAAAATGACTATTTTTGCGCCGTTAAGCGAATGAGAAGACAACGAATAAAATATCTGCTGCTGATGTTTTTGTTGATGACGTACGTCAACAGAAGCTTCTTTGTGGTGTCGCCGGAAGCTGAACCGATCAGTATCTCAGGAGAGGCCAGGGGAGAGATCAACAGTTTGATAGAGTTATTCCAATGGGTCTTTTACGGGTATGAGAACGGCATTGACGAAGACGGTGACTCGCCCGAATCGTACAACTTCGCCAAGATTCATAAACCGCCTGTGGACCACAACCTGCTGTTCAACTTTGAGTTGACGCAGCCCCTCATCAGCGAACGTTGTAACTTATTTCCCCAAACCGAGCGAATCCTCGCTCTGCCGGTTTACGGCACTATCGACCACCCGCCCGAAAGGGCTTGATTCTTTACTTGCATCTCTTCCCGGTAATGGGGAAGCTGACCCTTTTTACTCGCAGGCATAACGTGTCTGTGGGTTTATTATTCATTAATTTATTTCAAAAGACTATCGCAATGAATGCTTTTGTCAAAGCGTCCGTGTGCTGGTGCGTGCTCCTTGCAGGTGTACACGTCCAGGCACAGAACGACACCATACCCCTCTCTTCAGTACAGGTCGAAGAGATTTTCATCAAACAAAACCTGCAATTGATTGTCGGGAAGCTGGACATCGACAAGGCCGATGCCGCCATCCTGCAAGCCAAGCTCTGGCCCAATCCTACCTTCACGCTCGATCAGGTGAACTTCTGGGCAACCGATGCCCAGCGCCAGGGTGTGGACGAGGTAATCCCTCCCATCTCCGGCTCGTTCGGAAAGAACCTGG
Source organism: Bacteroides sp. (assembly GCA_031554635.1). GTDB lineage: Bacteria > Bacteroidota > Bacteroidia > Bacteroidales > Bacteroidaceae > Bacteroides. The sequence goes on along the minus strand of JAVBVD010000029.1, from coordinate 6,288 downwards.
AATTCGGCGTAGGTATAGACCAGCTTATCCGCATGGGTGGTAAGCGCCGCAAACTTGTCGGCATGGAGAAAGTTTCCAAGGAGATGGCGATGCAATACTACGAAGAACTGCTTCGTAGCCTGAAAGTGGAACTCCGTTCGGCCTGTGCCACCTTGAGGTACAGCCAACAATACGGCAAACTGCTCAACGGACAGCAACAACAGTTGGAAGCGTTGATAGCCAACTATCGCTCACAGACGGCCCAAGGCAATGTTTCGCAAACCCAACTCCTGCGTTTACAGGCGGCCTTGCTCGAAGTACAGTCCGAACGGAATGAGGTGCAAAAAGAGATCAACCAGCAGCAGAAAGACCTTCGGGTGCTGCTCAATATCTCCACACCTGTGTACATTCAGTTGACAGGCGAGGGCAGTGCAACCGTCGCCCCCAGAGATCTGTCCTTCGGCAAACTGTCGGACATGGCCGCTACCCAGCGTCCCGACCTGAAGCGTGCCACGTTACAGACCGACTATTACCAGAAGTCTATCCGTTACGAGAAAGCCCAGCGAGTGCCCGACCTTACCTTCCATGCTTCGTACGACCGTGGCGGTAACTGCATGCTCAATTTCATTGGATTCGGTGTCAGTGTCGACCTGCCTTTCTTCGATCGCAATCAGGGAGGTATCAAGTCCGCCAGGATAGCTCATACCCAAAGCCTTGCCGAAGCCGGACAGAAACAAACCGAGGTGCTGAACGAGGTGATGCAGGCGATGGATAACTACCGCATGGCATACGAGTTCGACAGCCGTATAGCCCGGGAGTTCATCTCCGATCTGGAGAAGATGCAGGAGAGCTACGCACGCAACCTCGTCAGCCGGAACATCAGTGTGGTGGAGTTTCTAGACTTCTTCGATGCTTATAAGGAGAACAAGCGGACGATGCTCGTTGCCCGCCGTGATGCTTGTATCTGTTACGAGGAACTGCAATATGCCGTTGGGGCGGAATTACCGGTCGAATAGCAGGATCCATTACTCATTAATCAATCAGAAAACATACTTATTATGAATGCATATAAATACATCATACTTTTTTTCATGGCTGTTACAGCCATTTCATGTGGAAACAAAAATAAGGCGGTCGAAGAAGCACCCGTTGCCAACGGATTCTCGCAAGAATTCCTTCAACGCATTGCTACTGCTGAGGCTACTGCCCGTAACATCGAACAGCAACTGAAACTCACCGGTAAGGTAGAATACGATCCCGACCGGATGGTGCGCTACGTTCCGCTGGTCAGCGGGGTGGTAGTAAGCACTCACTTCAGTCTGGGCGACCGGGTGACGCAAGGACAAACGCTGGTCGTGATACGGAGTAGTGAACTCAGTGCCCTGTATGCCGAAAAGCAAAGCTTGGAAGCCGAGATAGCTGTCCTGAACCGGAATCTGGAAAGTACCCGTAGTATGTACGACGACAATCTCTCCTCCCAGAAGGACCTGATCGAAGCACAAAGCCGGTTGAAACAGGCTGAGGCTGAACTTGGTAAGGTGAACAGTACGCTTTCTTCGTATGGAGTAGCGGGGGGGAATGGAGCTAAAACCTTTGACGGCACCTTTACCCTCAAAGCGCCGATCAGCGGTTTTATTACTGAACGGAACATAGCACCCGGCTCCCCGATCTCTGCCGACGGCGAAGCTCTCTTCACCGTGGCCGATATCAGCAAAGTATGGATCACAGCCAATGTATATGCCGGAAACCTGGTCTTCGTCAAACCAGGAATGTCGGTAGATATTCGCACATCGGCCTATCCCGATGAGGTGTTCGAGGGCAAGATAGACATCATCCCGCAGGTGTTCGACTCCGAAGAGCATGTATTGAAAGCCCGCATCGTGATGCCGAACACCGACCTGAAATTCAAACCTGAAATGGCGGTGGATCTCACCTTGAAAGACAGCCGGGAGGTGAAGATGGCCTGTATTCCATCCGACGCACTGATATTCGACGGCAACCGGTATTTTGTCGTGCGGCAGGAGGGCAGTGCGTACACCGTATCCGAAGTGAAGCTCTATGCGCAGAACCACGGGTTGAGCTATCTTGAATCGGGCATACGGCCGGGCGACATGGTCGTTGTCAAGAACCAGTTACTGATGTACAACCAACTGAAAGGCTAAACCTATGCATAAATTCGCACAAAACATCGTGGCCTTTGCCCTGCGCAACCACGTGCTGGTGTTGTTTCTCACCGGCCTGATGGTCGTGGCCGGAGTTATCTGCTACATTCATACCCCTATCGAAGCTTACCCGGACGTGACAAATACCCGCGCCCGCATCATCACCCAATGGCCGGGCCGTAGCGCCGAAGAGGTAGAGAAATTCATTACCCTGCCCGTTATGCGCGTCATGAACACCATCCCGCGGAAAGCCGAAGTGCGTTCTACCTCGCTCTTTGGTCTCTCCGTGGTGACGGTCATCTTCGAAGATGGCGTCGATGATTTCTTCGCCCAGCAGTATGCATCCAACCGCCTCCAGGAACTCGATCTGCCCGACGGCGCCGACCCCGGCATCGAACCGCCGTCGGGAGCCACGGGTGAGATCTACCGCTACGTGCTCAAAAGTCCCAAACCAATACGCGAAGTAGCCGCCATTAACGAATGGGTGGTGGAACGCGAACTCCTTTCCGTCCCCGGCGTAGCCAACGTAGTGAGCTTTGGCGGCGAGGAAAAGGTGTACGAAATCCGCGTCAACCCCGTGGAACTCAACAACTACGATCTATCACCTCTACAGGTGTACGAAGCTGTATCACGTAGTAACATCAACGTGGGCGGGGACGTGATTCAGAAAGGAAGTCAGGCATATGTTGTCCGTGGAATCGGATTGCTCGAAAGCGTGGAGGATATTGAGAATGTACTTATCGAAGTACGTGGCTCTACACCCATCCGCGTGAAGCAGGTGGCCGACGTCAGTGTTTCGTCCGCTCCACGTTTGGGGCAAGTAGGACTCGATGATGCCGACGATGTGGTACAAGGCATCGTGGTGATGCTTCGCGGACAAAACCCCGGCGAAGTCATCGGCCACCTGAAAACGAAGATTGCCGAACTAAACGATCGTATCTTGCCTCCCGACGTGCGTATACAGCCGTTCCTCGACCGTACCACGCTGGTTGATGCAACGGTAAAGACCGTCAGCCGCAACCTCATAGAAGGGATCCTGCTAGTGTCCGTCATCGTATTCCTGTTCCTGTTCAATTGGCGTACCACGCTTATCGTGGCGACGGTTATCCCTATGTCGTTCCTCTTTGCCATCATTATGCTGCGCATACAGGGACTTCCGGCCAACCTCATTTCAATGGGTGCACTCGACTTTGGGCTGCTGCTCGAAGGAACGCTCGTCATTGTGGAATGCGTCTTTGTGGCGCTTGAGGAGAAGTCGCACCAACTGGGCCCGGAGCGCTACAACCGGATGATGAAGTCGGGGTTGATTAAGCGCAGCGCAGGAAGCGTGGCTTCGTACATCTTCTTCGCACAAATCATCCTGATGGTGGCGTTGCTGCCCATCTTCTCGTTCCAGAAAGTAGAAGGAAAGATGTTCTCTCCGCTCGCCTTCACGCTGGGTTACGCCCTGCTGGGGTCGCTTATTCTGAGTCTCACATACGTACCGGTGATGTGTAAGTTACTGCTCACCAAGTCTATCCGTGAGAAGCAGAACGCTGTGAGCCGCTTCCTGATGAAGTCCAGCTACCAACTCTACGCGGTTAGCGCACGCTACAAATACGGCGTCATTACGGGCTTCTGCGTACTGTTGCTCATTTGTGGTGTGCGGTTCATGCACTACGGAACGGAGTTTATCCCGCAACTCAATGAGGGAGCGGTGTACGTACGCGCCACGTTGCCCAACAGCGTCAACCTCGATGAATCGGTTCGCCTCACCAAGGAGATGAAATCCAAACTGCGGCAGTATGACGAAGTGCAGTTCATTCTTTCGCAAACCGGCCGCCCCAACGACGGAACCGACCCGACGGGCTTCTTCAACATCGAATTCCATATCCAGCTGAAACCCGAAAGCGAGTGGAAACGCCACATCAGGAAGCCCGAATTGCTTGCTGAACTGCAACAGACGCTCGATGTCTATCCGGGTATCACCTTCGGGTTCAGTCAGCCCATTCAGGACAATGTCGAGGAGTATGTAGCCGGGGTGAAGAGTTCGCTCGTCATTAAGATATTCGGTAACGACCTGTTCCAGTTGGAAGACCTTGCCAATCAGGTGGCGTCCACCATCAAGGACGTGCGCGGGGTGGAAGATATCAACCTGTACCGCAGTATCGGTCTGCCCGAATTGCAGATCAAGCTCGACGAAGGGCGTATGGCGCGCTATGCTGTGATGATGGACGAAGCGCAGGCGGTGGTCGAAATGGCTATCGGCGGTAAGGCAGCTACGAAATTCTATGAAGACGAGCGTACGTTCGACGTGCGTATCCGCTTTCAGGAAGAGTTCCGCAACGACGAGGTGAAGATTGGGAATATCCTCATCCCCACGCAGGATGGCAAGCATGTGCCATTGAAGGAGATTGCTGATATTAACTTTATCACCGGCCCCACGTTTATCTACCGTGAAGGAAGCAGCCGGTATATCGGCGTAGGATTCAGCATCCGTGGGCGTGACCTTGGTAGTACCATTGCCGAAGCGCAGCAGAAGGTGCAGGAAAAGGTGAAACTCTCGTCCGGTAATAAGATGGTGTGGGCAGGCGAGTTCGAGAGTAAGGAGCGTGCCACCGGACGATTGGCAGTCATTGTCCCGGCTGTGTTGCTGCTTATCCTCTTCTTATTATATATGAACTTCGGCACAGTCAAGGATACGCTGATTGCTGCCAGCGCCATTCCGTATGCATTCATCGGTGGGTTTATTTCGCTGTGGGCCACAGGTACGGTGTTCGGCATTTCGGCGGGTATCGGGTTTATCATTCTCTTTGGGGTGACGGCTATTAATAGTATCTTACTTATTGCGATGATCAAGAAAAATATGCAGCGCATGCGTAGTTTGAATAAAGCTATCTCCTCTGCTGTATCTAACCGTGTGCGTTCGGTGTTGATGATTGCATTGATGGGATCTGCTGGGTTGCTGCCTGCCGCATTGTCGAGTAGCATGGGTTCGGAGATTCAGAAGCCACTTGCTATTATGATCGTTGGCGGGATGATTATTTCGATGATACTGTCGTTCAGTGTACTTCCGCAGGTGTTCTATCTGGCTTACCGCCGGAAACACCTGAAGGGTTATGCGAAGAAAAACAAGAATAGCTAATAGATAAAGGTGAGTTCAATGCAAGATTCCAATGTTCGGGCACCGCCCGAACATTGGAATCTATAAGAGTTTCTCTTCTCACCTGACAAAAATGCAAACCAATCTCCCACCTCCCACCTTTTGATTTAACTATTTGTTTTTCAGTGTGATAAATGTGTGGTAGATCGAAATCATCTCCCACCGCATCTCCCACCTCCGTCACTAATCTATGCTGTAAGCGTCTAAAAACGTAAACATAATCCAGTAAAATAAGGTTGGAAATGGCGTTTTGAAAGGTGCTACACGTTTTTTTGAAAGCTGTAGCACCTTTTTGAAAAAGCTGCTAAACATTTTTTTGAAAGCTGCTGCAGCTTTTTTTTCATCGTTTCAAAACATTTTTCATCGCTTGTTCATCGATTTTACATCGCTTGTTAATGCACTTTACATTACTTCATAATTGGTATTACATTGCTTGTAAATCCACTTCTCCTCGCTTCATAATGGGGTTCTCCTCGCTGGATCAACCCGTTCTCCTCGCTGGATCAACCCGTTCTCCTCGCTGGATCAACCCGTTATCCTCGCTGGATCAACCACTTATCTTCGCTTGATAAACCTGTTCTCTTCGCTTCTTCCGGATGGTTTAATTAGTATAAAAGTGTCGTATAAAACTGTTTTATTTATCATATTGTATGTTTTGTTGTTTTTATTTTGTCGTTAAGTCGCGATTAATGTGTTTAAGTTATTGTAAATGAATATATTTGTATTTTTATATATGCGTTAGTATAATCGATATATTGTATTTCGATTATATATTCGTATTTAGAATAAAAATAAATAACGAATTACATGAAAAATAACTGCTATTACAGTTGCTGATATCGAATATATATGTTATATTTGCATTGTGTTCATGACGTAATAAGTTGGTATAGGAAATAATATCGAAACAAGGTGTTCTGTATGAGTTGTTTATTTATGGTAATCAAGCACTCGAAATAAAGAGTCGATCCCTTACCCCTCCTGTATTTTCTTTGAGCGATGGTA
>JAVBVD010000047.1:0-108828 GCA_031554635.1 Bacteroides sp. | reverse complement strand
TACCCCCCTCTGGTCTCAAAAATTGATTACCCCTTTTTACTCTTTCGTCGGTTTTTTTACAATTTTGGGGGGTTTGTGTTAAAAAACACCGCCCCCTATCTTTTAAACCAACGGCCTACCGTTGAGGTTATATCTTACCTGAGAGAACAACCTTATACACGTTAGCACGATGCGGGGTCTCTACTTTTTGTAATTATTCACTTCGACCACCTGGCTGTTTTGAGAATGCAGGAACACATCCACCGGAGAGAACTGAACGCAGTTGCCCACAAATGCATCGGCTACTCCATTCAAAGAAATCACCGGTTTGTCTTTCAACGGACTTTTGGAACGGACATTATTAAGAATCACCCGTTCGCTCGCCGTGAATACCCAGGGCGAACCTGTAGTAACCGAGAAGTCCACATTATCAAAATTGATGTCCCGGCCCTTGTCCACTATAAATCCAATCTCGGCTTCCATGTTGATGTTCGAGAACGACAAATCATACACCGGCATCTCCTCGATTCCTTTCACATAACCAATCTGCTTAATAGCCGATCCGGTAATATTGCTTAAATGAATATTCCGGAAACAGGGCGTACGCTCGTTCACTGGTTCCGGTTTCGATTGCCCGTCATAGAATAAGTCGAAGATAAAAGCATTCCTACCGATGTTTTTCATCACCACGTTGTCCACACGGATATCTTCCACCACACCTCCGCGACCGCGTGCCGATTTCAACCGGATGCCCGCATCCGTGCCGTCGAACACACAATTGGAGATGGTGACTTTCTTCACACCACCGGACATCTCGCTACCGATTACCACACCGCCGTGTCCGGAAAGCATCACGCAATTCTTGATGGTAATGTTTTCGCACGGTTTGCCCCACTTGCGACCATCGGCATCACGACCCGATTTGATGGTGATGCAATCGTCGCCCACACTAAGGAAACAATCGGAAATACGCACATTGCGACAGGAAGTAGGGTTGATGCCGTCTGTGTTCGGTCCTTTCGGATTCTCGGAAGGGTTGAGGATCGTCACGCCATGTACCACCACATTGTCGCAGAAAGCCGGATTCACAGTCCAAAAAGGCGAATTGATGATCTTCACGTTCTCTATCAGAATATTGGAACATTCGAAGAACTGGATAAAGGGCGGACGGAACATCCGTCGCTCGAGCGACGGCTTGTAATTCTCCGAGATCTCCAGGTCCTTGTTGGCATCCACCCACATCTGTTGCAGGTTGTCCAACGAAGGAAGCGTGCCGCCGTTGGCTTTTATCTTGCTGCGGGTTTCCGCTTCCCACGCCCACCATTTGAACCCGTTACCATCGAGCGTGCCTCGTCCGGTGATAGTCAGGTTATCGGCTCCACGGGCATAGATCAACGGCGACAGGGTTTGCATCACCGTCCCCTCCCAACGGGCTGTTACGAAAGGCAGGTAATCCTCAAACGTATCCGAGAAACGGAGTACCGATCCCGATTCGAGGTGCAACGTGATGTTGCTCTTCATGTTAATCGTGGCCGTGAGATACGTACCTGCAGGGAAGTACAAGGTCCCCCCTCCTTCGGCCGCTGCCTTTTCGATGGTTCGGTTGATGAGCGCCGTGCACGACTTGATGCCTTTCGCATCGGCCCCTAATTGTTTCATATCAAATGTCCGCGCCCAGGCAGTCATTGCCATTGTCAGACTCAAAGTGTATAGAAATAAACGTTTCATCAAAAATTATAATGTTAGATTATACTGTTTTGTTTACGGGTGATATCTTCTACCAGGCTGTTCAAGTACACTTCCAGGTTGGTATATCCTTCCTTGCTCAGTGTAGTAGCAGCGCCGTCGGAAGCATCGTTCGGATTCAGCCCGTGAGCCGACTCCCACACATCGGGAATACCGTCTCCGTCCGAATCGCGCAACTGATCGGCAGTAATGCCACCGTCACTCAACTCCGGCCATGCACTGGCTGCCCCTTCGGGTTTCACATCCTGAGGCGTATCGATCAGCCCCGGCACGTTCCCGGCACCCGGGGTTACACTACCGATATAGGTAGCCGTTCCCGTCCGGGTTTCCTCGGCAATACGTACGTCGATGATATCACGTTGTTTGGAGCAACCGGCATAAGCAACCACCAGATCGAATGCTTGCGAAGCCGTATGAGTAGTCACCACATCCGTTTCCAGAGGAACTTCCAGATGTATTTCTTTCCGCACCTCGTCGGTAAACAGGTTATCACAGGATTCGTTTCTGATTTGTTCGTAGATTCCTTTGGGCCAGTTATCGGCGCTCACTTCAGGGTTTCCATCCACTACATTTCCGTCGACATAATACTGTCCCCACACATGCAGCATTGGTGCAAATGCCTTGAATCCGGCAACATAACTATCGGTACGAATGCCGATACCGGCGATACGGTAACTCACCGGCCCGGTTTTAGGAGTAGCCGGTCCCGGCTTATAATAGTTGTTGACGATGTTCACCTTCATGGCTTCGCCGCCGTAACAGCCGTTTCCGGCCCAGTTGTAAATCACATTGTTACGCATATCCATATATTCACGGTCCTGAGTGGACGGGCGCGGCCCCAGGCGAGGCGTGCGACTCTCGTGGTGCGCCATCAGGTTGTGGTGGTACGAAGCTTTCGCTCCACCCCAGTTTCCGCCGTACCCGTGTTTTCCTTTGGCATGTCCGGCAGTACGCAGGCTCTCTGAAACCATACACCATTGAAGGGTAAAATTCTCTACCCCAGTAAACGAGCAACATTCGTCTATCGACCAACTGACGGAACAATGGTCCACAATCACGTTCTTGGCATCCGATCCACCCAGCCCGTCAGGATTACCCCGGCATTCATTCCCCAGCCGGAAGCGCAGGTAGCGCAGAATCACATTATTGGCATTAACCGTTACCGGCTCCCCGGCTATGCAGATTCCCTGTCCCGGAGCCGTTTGTCCGGCCACGGTGACATCGCCGCGGTTGATCCTTAGCGCCCGTTTCAAAAAGATAGTACCGGCCACGTCGAAGACCACCGTACGAGGTCCTTCCTGCATCAGCGCATAACGCAACGTACCTTCCTTATTTCCGTCGTCCAGCGTAGTGACGTGATAAACCGTTCCTCCCCGTCCACCGGAGGCATACCGGCCGAAGCCCTCGGCTCCGGGAAAAGCGACAAGCTCTCCCGCCGGTTCAGAAGCAAACAAAGAAAGGAATGTGCAGAGATATAAGATATTCATGGATGATGATTTAATGTTCAACGCAAAACTCCGAATTTGAAGATAAAACAGAGGGTAATAATTAATCAAAAAAGGGAATTATATGACCAAATACAAAAAGAACAAAAAAAAGACCGTTTCATAGCCGAAAGCATGCATTTAGCTGGCTATAAAACGGTCGGGTATAGCGAATCCGCCCAATTGTATCAAATGTGTCAGAACTTCTTTTCGCCGTTCACCGTCACATTCTTCAACTTGAAATCTTTGATGTAATCCGTCTGGATATCCGCATTCTTCGCCGCTTTGATATTCAGGTTCTCGAACGAGAAATCAGTAAGCTTGTACTGGTCGGAGTGACTGACATCGAACAATACCTGGCATTCGAACGTAATGTTACGCATGGTCACATGACTGGAATATGAAAGTGGAATTTCCGTTTGTCCTTTCAGGTCAAAGAACTGTGTCCACGGTTTCACGTACAAGAAACTTTTGGCATCTCCCTTGATATCTTCCACCAGCACATATTCGTAGTTCTGCGGGGTATCGGGACGCATCTTCAACCAAAGAAGACGATGAGCGTTGGTCACCGTGCAACGGCGCAGAATCACATTGTGGTTATAAACAGACTCGCTGCCGAACGTCAGCGCACTGTGGCAGAAGCCATACGTACAGTCCTCGATGATGATGTTCCGGTTGCCGCCGTTGTTTTCGTCCTTGTCTGCCAAGGGACCTTTTCCACCTTTCAGCGCCACGGCATCGTCATTGACCGACACATAACAGTTCTTTATCAGCACATTGGTACACACATCCACGTCGACCGCATCCGAGCTGGGAGCTTTCACCGGGCTGTGCGGAGCAAGGATAGTGAGGTTGAGCAACTTCACGTTCTCGCATTTATACAGGTGAGTAGTCCAGAAAGGAGAGTTCTCCAAACGAACACCCGACAGTTGTACATCCTTGCAATTAGAAATATACACCAGGCGCGGACGCATCTCGTCCATATTCGTACACTTCGGATTCACTTCCCGGCGCAGCCAGAACGACTTCCAATAACGCATCCCGTTTCCGTTGATGGTACCTTTACCCGAAATAGTAAATCCGTCCACTTTGTCGGCGTTAACCAACGCGGCAAAATATTTCAGGGTTTGTCCCTCGATGCGTGTCATCACCACCGGGAAGTTGCTGATGTCGTCGCTTCCTTTCAGCACCGCACCCTGTTCCATGTACAGATGCGTCTTCGGTTTAAAGAAAAGGGCGCCACTCAGGTACGTACCTTTGGGGAACACCACTACCCCACCCGTCTGGGCAGCCTTGTCGATTACCGCCTGTATCTTTCCAGTCTGTATCACTGTACTATCGTTCACCACTCCGTAGTCCGTAATGCGATATGCCTTACCGAGCGATTGGATATTTACGATCTCATTCTTCCGGAACCAGTCGGGAATCGGTGTTCCGTCGGGGAACAAATCTTGAGCAGAGGCCTGCAAACCAAAGATAGCCACCATTATTACAGCTATCCATCTTCTGTTTTTCGAATTCATACTATTTCTATTAATGTTTTCTCAGGTACAAGACATTCATTTAGTCATCTTCACCTTGCAAATATAAAGCGTTCTACTTGCATAAAAACGATGTTATTTGCGAGAAGAACTATTCTTTCTGCTTTTTATACTCGGAAGGAGTCATACCCATCTGCTTCTTAAAACATTTGCCGAAATACTTGGGATCATTGAATCCCGTCATGTAGGCCACCTGAGAGAAGTTATATTCTCCGCCATCGATCAGTTCCACCGCCCGCTTGATACGAACCTCGCGGACAAAGTCCACCGGCACCAAACCGACAATCGACTTCAGTTTTCGGTAGAATACCGTACGGCTCAACAGCAACTTGTCGGCAAAGTCGTCAATCGTCAGTTCAGAGTTATCCATCTGCTCTTCCATGAACTCCATGACCTGTTGCATGAACCTTTCATCGTGCGGATTCAGTGCACCCTGATCGGTAGCCTCTCCTTCTTCTCCTACGATCTTCCGGCTAGCAAATCTTGAGAAATAAATTTCCTGCAAATGCTTACGTTGATGAAGCAACGAGTGGATACGTGTTTTCAGGTAAGTGGCGCTGAACGGTTTGGTGATGTAATCATCGATGCCCTGCTCCAGCCCGGCGATGCGGTCGTCCAGCGAGGACTTGGCAGAAAGCAGGATGATCGGTATGTGACAAGTGTCCATGTTCTCTTTCAAAGCCTTCACCATGTCCAGCCCATCCATTACGGGCATCATCACATCACTGATAATCAGGTCCGGAATATTTTGCAACGCATATTCCAGCCCCTCTTGTCCGTTCACCGCTTCGATCACCGTATATGTCTCAGCCAGTATGTTTCTCAGGAAGCGTCGCAGCTCCTTGTTGTCCTCCACGATTAATACATTCAATGCCTCTTCGTTATTGGCTACTGCTTCGGTTTCTTCTTCCTGTTCATGAGCTTTATCCGCATGCACATCCCCGGATTCCTGTTCAAGTACCATTCCCATAATACTGTCCGAAAGGATAAATTCTACCTGTTTATCGTTCTCATACACTTTCTTACCCAACGGCAAAGCGACCAGAAATTCACTTCCCACACCCAGTTCACTTTTCAGTTCAATGCTTCCGTGATGCAGCTCGATCAGTTCGCGCACCAGCGAAAGCCCGATGCCCGACGACGGTTGCAGAATGTGATGTCCCAGTGTCTCGAAACGTTGGAACAATGTTTGTCGTTTGTTCGGGTCGATACCGATACCTTCATCGGCTACCACTACCTCCAGCCGTTCCTGTTGCGTACGCACCTGTATGGTCACCGACTTTCCTTCGGGAGTGTATTTAAATGCATTGGACAAGAGGTTGAAGATAATCTTTTCAAACTTATCACGGTCTATCCATGCAGTAACCGCCTCCACATCCTGTTCCAACTTAAAGCGGATGCCTTTTTCTTCGGCAATCAACCGGAAGCTTTCCATGATCTTCCGCAGGAAAGAAACAATCTCTGTTTCCTCTACCAGCAGCCTCATCTTCTTGTTTTGTATCTTACGGAAATCCAGAATCTGATTCACCAGCCGAAGCATGCGTTCGGTATTCTTATGCACCAATGTCAGGTGTTCGCGGGCAGTGGGCGAAAGTACCTCATGCTCCAACACCTCCGTTACCGGACTGGCTATCAACGTCAAAGGTGTACGCAACTCGTGCGATATGTCGGTAAAGAAGCGCAATTTGATGTTGGACAATTGCTGTTCCATATCCACCTGATGACGCAACCTATATATATAGAAGAGGCCATAAACCACGGCGCTGGTAAACACCACAAATAAAATGATGTAAAGCGCCAACGACCAGTAAGTTTCCCAAAACGTAGGCAACACCTTGATCTTAAGCGCACGTATATTATCCGTCCATACCCCGTCGCCGTTGGTCGAACGAATTTCGAGTTGGTACTCGCCCGGCGACAGGTTGATGTAAGTAGCCGCCCGGTTCTTGTCGGCACTGTTCCATTCCTCTTCCAAACCGTTCAGCCGATACTCGTATTCGATATCTTCCGCATTTACATAGTCGATAGCGGCAAACTGGAACGTCACATTACGTTCCAACGGTTCCAGGCGCAACTCTTCCACATCATCGATAGCGATGTGACGTTGAGAACCCTGAATCCTCAATCCGGTAAACACGATGCGAGGCACATACGTACTCTTATTCATGGTCGCGGGATCGATCTTCAATACCCCCTTGTCAGTACCGAACACCAATTGCTTTTGACTGTCCAATGTGGGGGTCGCCTCGGAGAAGCTGATCTCGTTCAGAAAATATTTATTGCTGTAATTATCGAAACGCTCCGCCTGAGGGTCGAATACGGACAATGCATTCTCGGCCACCACCCACAGGTTCTGCTGATTATCCTGCATCATGGAGAGCACCAGATCAGACGACAATCCATTCTTTACGGTATACGTTTTGAACTTGATGCTGTCGGTCAGCAGGTTCTTGGAAACCACCCGGTTGATACCTCCGGTAAATGTAGCGACGTACGTTGTTTTCGAATTGTCCGTAAAGATATAGGTCACATCGTTACTTGCCAGACTCGACGGCATATCGGGAATCCGGATGTTCCGGTGGAACTTGATCTCCTCCGGCTGATCGAACTTACCCGAGAAAGTAAGCAAGCCATTGGTAGTTCCTACCATAAGTACTCCCTCCGGGCTCTCCGTGAAATACCTGATCTTCATACAAGTAGCCACCGGGTAGTTCTTCAGGCGGTTGCCCGAATGGATAAACTCGATTCCCCCGTTGGCCGTCCGGCTGATCAGGTTCAATCCGCCTCCATACGTGCCCACCCAAATACGGCCGTGACTATCCTGATGGATAGAGTACACCCCATTATAACTCAAGCTATGTTCTTTCTTCGGCTGATTCATAAACTGCTGAACGCTATAGGAGTAATCCCCTTTTTTCTCGAGCAGTATGAGTCCGTCCATTTTGGTTCCTATCCAGATATTGCCCTGCTTGTCTTCCATAAAGCAATACACGTTTCTGGAAAACATCACTTCGTTCGTGCTGATCGTTCCCTGAGCCGAAAGATATCCTTTCAACGATCCGTCGGCATTGTATATACGAACGACCCCTCTCTTAGAAGCCACCCACAAACGATTTTGCTTATCGAGCAGAAAAGCTCTCGTTTCCAGCCCATTATCAATCATATTCAGTTGATAGCGCTGGGGAAAGAAAGACATCTTTTCAAGTCCCCTCGTCCCCACGAGCCACAGGTTTCCCTGCCGGTCGATATAGAAATTACGGACGTATGGCGCAAACAAGGAAGTCGGCATATCCGGATTGGTATAGTAAAGCTTCAACTGATCGCTTTCCCGGTCGTAATAGCACAAATCCCCTTGTTGGGGAATCATCCACATCGTTCCTTCCCGGTCTTCATACGCGAAAGAACGGCTGGGTCGTTCGTGATGAATTATGTTTTGGACAGGAGACTGGTAATGCTTCTTCTCCCCCGTGCGCAGGGATAAACGTGTGATTCCCGGCAACCTGGAGTGCACCCACAAATCACCTGTCCGGTCGCTACAGATGGAGCGTACCTCGTTGGAAGGATGGGCAGCCGTTCGGATATCGAATAACTGAAATTTCTTTTCCTGTGGCAGAAACAACAGCAGCCCGTTGTTGGTACCCAGAAAAATAGAATCGCCGTCTGTATCAGAAAGCTTGTGTGTCAATATATCATCTACTTCATAAGGAATTTCCATGAACTTTATGCTCTTCACATTCGAATCATAGTACGCCATCTTCCCGGAAGTAGAAACCATGTATATGCATCCTTTGTGTTCAAAGACAAACTTAAACGGGAAATCGCTGTCTATCTGCTTTTGGCCGATAACGGTTATCCCCTTGTCTGTCAGCACCCATTCATCGCCTTCCGAATCCTGGTATACAAAAAAGATCTTCTTCCCTTTCAGGTTCTTGTTGAATGCGTTGTACAATGTAATCCCCTCTCCTTTCTTGCATGCCTGCTCGTCTACCCGGAACACATATCCCTGTTCACAAACAATCCAGGCGATTCCTTTCTTCAACGAATAGATACGGTTGACGTGAAAGATTTGCTGCATAGACGTTTCAAAAGCATGCAACACGTCGATAAACCGTTCCGTCTGGCTGTCGAACAGATACGTTCTTCCATCATATGTTTCGCACCAAATATCGTTATATTGGCTCCCGACAATGCTATGAAAACGATTGGTAGTCAAGGTGCATCCATCACCGGGAAATGCCTTGTAGTTTTTGAACGTATATCCATCGAACTTGTCCAGTCCATTCCATGTGCTGAGCCAAAGAATCCCCTTTGCGTCTTGTATAATATCCTCCACCGAGCCTTGGGAAAGTCCGTTGTTTACAGAGAAGTGTCTGATTTGACAAAATGACTGGGCGGCTGCCGAAAGGGCGATGCACAAATATAGGAAGAGAATGTAAAGTGTTTTCATTGTATTCATTTAATAAATGGAGCAAAAATAGAGAAAAGCAAGTGAAAAAGAAAGACTTTCACATGCTTTTAACTATTAAACAAATATTTAAAAGGTCCGCTTTTTGCAAATCATTCGTCACATACATAGCGTGTTGTTTCATAGGATGAAACAAGTTGTGCCACACTGTGAAACAACTTGTGCCACACTGTGAAACGGTCTGTGCCACAGTATGAGACTCTTTGTACCAAAGGCGGAAACTAAAATGTAGTCAATAATCAAAGGGAACAACCCACTGGCAGGCGAGCCGGGTTGATGGTTAGATGTGAGGAAGCAGTGGGCAAATCCGTGACGAATACCTCAAAAAGTGACGAATGCGTGACGAATAAAACAGGCATTCGTCACGCATTATTTAATTGGTAATCAAATAGTAAGATCTAAAATCGTGGCAACGTGCTGGATAAAATCATTTGTTTGTATATGTAGCACTGAGTAATCAAATGAGAACGATATCTACAGCATTCATCCCTTTTTCTCCTCTTTCCAGCTTAAATGTAACCATCTTCCCCTCGGCAATAGTTGCCGGAGCGTTGCTTACATGGAAGAAATACTTGTCCATACCTGAAAGATTCTTGATAAAGCCATAGCCTTTGTTCGAGTTAAAATATTCCACGCGACCTTTCAAGTCTACTACTTCCTCTTCTTCTTTGGGAGCAGTAGAAACCGCGATCGTATCCAGATCCACTTCCTGCCTTTTGTTAGGATCGGGAGGCGTGCTGGTGATCATTCCGTTCTCATCCACATAGGCAATCATATCGTCCAATGATTGAGTTCCGGCAGCTTTGCGTTCTTCCTTGCGTAGCTGTTTTTCCTTTCTTTTCTGTTCTTTCTTCTTTTCTAATTCTCTTTTGTTTGATGAATTTGCCATTAATATTGTTTTATAGATTATTTAATTACTAACAAAAGAAGCTGATCTTGAGGCTGATTTAGACGATGAAAAGATCCGCAGTGTAATCGCGGAACAAAGCATTGCTGGGAAAGATTCAATAAAAACTCATTTGTTCGAGTGACAAATATACGAAAATAAATTGGATGCGCAAGCAGGTACTTGTTCATCCACAGCATTATGCAACAGAAACACAATGTCTATGCTGCATAATTAGTTTTAAAAACAGGAAGTTCCTTATCTGATTACTCTATCTCTACACCCTTGAACTGCCAGTTCTCAACGTTGAAAGTCAGCTGATTATTGGCTTGTGTACTCCATGGGAATAGTCGCACATGCAGACGCGCACCGGGTTGTAGGGTCATATTCACCGGGAAAGTAAGTGTTTGCAAACCGTTTTTCGCTTTCTGGTTCTCGCCCAGATCGGTACGCGGATAGAAATCTTTTCCGCGGGCACAAGCTACCCGGTAAGACACCTCTCCATCTAATGCAAGCGTCAATTGCTGCACATGAACAGTTTTACCACCTCCACTCAGTACTACTTCTACATATCGGGCACCCGACTCGTCAATATCAGCCGGCCAGTTCTCACCCTCGATAGTGATCGCTCCGGAACTGCGAACCAACCCTTTCAGACTGGTTTCTGAGGGTTTCAGTGTAACCGGAGTCTGACTCTTCACGGCTTTACAAACGGCTTTGACCGGCAACATACGTACCGCTTTCCCGTATGACACTTTCACACCCGACGAAATCTCGGAAGCGGCAGTCGGTTTGAAATAGAGGTAGAAGCTTTGGTTCCAAAGTTTACCGTCCGAATAAGGAATCTCGATCACCGCTTTCCGGGCAGAAGCCGGAGCATCGGAAAGCGTCATGCCTTTCGGAGCTTCCAGGCGAAGCGTACCCGTTGCAGGGGATAATGTCAAACCGGTAAGATCAAAACAAAGCGTCAACTCATCGCCTACATACATTGAACCGAAATCCAGCTGGGTGGGATTCAGCACCAACGGCGTTTCAGGAGTGAGATAAGCAGTCAGAATACCCTGACGGCTCAGTTGACGGGCGGCCAGTTGTGCATAGACAGCGGCTCCGGTGGCCTGGGTATGTGTACCGTCGGTAGGCACATAGATGCAGGCGATGGTCTTCTCAGCCCCCAATGTTTCGCAATAGTCTTTGGTGAGCTGTGTCATATCGACCAACGCCACTTTCTTCTCGCACGCCACATGTTTCATCACGCGTACATAGTTCAGTGTGGAATCGTCAGGGGCTACACTCAGGTCGTGGCATCCTTTGGGACTGATGGTTCCGTCTCCGGTAAAGTAGCGGCGGATGATGGGAGTCACGAAGACAGGAGTACCGCCTTTCGCCAACGTTTCGTCTACATACTTCTCCAGATAGGACTTATATGTGGTCCACGGAGCAGTTCCACGGAAATCGTCCCCGTCTTTCCCACCCTCTTTCTCGTCGTTATGGGCAAACTGGATAAGGACGTAATCACCCGGCTGCATATTTCCTTTTACTTTGTCCCACAGACCTTCCTCGCAGAACGAGCGGGAACTGCGTCCGCCACGGGCATAGTTGATGACTTGTGCTTTGGAATCGAAGAATTCTTGCAGCATCTCACCCCAGCCACGGGTGCGGGTGGTATTCTCTACATAGTCGGCCATGGTCGAATCGCCGATGGTATGCACACGTACTTCCTGGGCATACATCGCGGCACATCCCATAACAAATAAGCAAAGCGTAGAAATGTATTTCTTCATGATACTACTGTATTATATAAAGGTAGAAGAAAACAAAAGCCGTAACGGAAGATTCCTGTCAACGGCTTTTGTCATCGTTTATCTTATCGGGTAAATGTATAGGTCTGTCCGGCTACGGTCGGCACATCGTACAGGTAGAATTTCTTCAACTCCACACCTTTCAGGGGAGCCTTTTCGCTGATCATCGGACGGCTGACTTCCTGCTTGGTAAAGAGAGGGTTCGCAGTTGTTTCTTTTGATTCGCTGAGTTTCTGTCCGTTCAGTTGTAGAGCTGTGTGGGTACGCAAAGGCAGGTTTCCGCCGATAGTCGATTTAATGGTCACCGATGCTATCTCGCCGTCTTTCCATGTCAGGGAAACGATCTCGAATCCGCCACGGGCACGGAGTCCTTTCACTTCACCGTTCTTCCAGTTATCGGGAATGGCAGGCAGCAGATGAACCGCAGCATCGTGGCTCTGCATCAACATTTCGGCAATACCGGCGGCGCAACCAAAGTTACCGTCGATCTGGAAAGGCGGATGGGCGTCGAACAGGTTGGGATAAGTTCCCCCATCCTGACCTTTCTGCAACTCGGGATTCACCAGGTTCAGTTGGTTAGTGATTAGTTTGAAAGCATGGTTACCATCCAGCATACGGGCCCAGAAGCAAACTTTCCAACCCATAGACCAGCCTGTAGAGGGGTCGCCGCGCTGAATCAACGTATTACGGGCAGCTTCGAACAGTACCGGAGAGGTGTAGGCCGAAATCTGATAACCGGGATATAATCCCCACAAATGAGAAATGTGACGATGGTGATCGTTGGGATTGTCCCAATCTTCGAACCACTCTTGCAACTGAGCATACTGCCCTACCTGCATCGGTGGCAGACGTTTCTTCAAACCGGCAATGGTATCACAGAAAGCATTGTCTTTTCCCAGAAGAGCAGCGGCAACGTGGGTATTGGTAAAGAGGTCGAATACCATCTGATTATCCATCGTGATACCGGCAAACAGATTGGCCTTTCCTTTCAGGTGACGGGGTGCGTTCTCCGGAGAGTTGGACGGGGTAACGACCATATAGCCGGTATTGGGGTCTTCGACCAGGAAGTCGACAAAGAATTCGGAGGCGCTCTTCATGATGGGATATACTTTGGCCAGATATTCCTTATCACCGGAATACAGGTAACGATCCCACAAGTGTTGGCACAACCAGGCGTTGCAGGTGGGCCACGGACCGCAATACGCACGGTCTACGGCACCGTTCATACGCCACAGGTCGGTATTGTGATGCAACACCCAGCCGCGGCAACCGTACATCTCGCGGGCAGCTTCCTGTCCGTTCTCGTACAATTCGGTAATCATCTGGAGCAGGGGTTCGTGCATCTCACGGAGGTTGGTCACCTCGGCAGGCCAGTAGTTCATTTCCGTATTGATGTTGGTGGTATAGCGGCAACTCCAGGCGGGATTCAATTTATCGTTCCAGATGCCTTGCAGGTTAGCAGGCTGTCCACCCGGCTGCGAGCAGCAGATGAGCAGGTAACGTCCGAATTGGAAGTACTGCGAAACGAGTAACGGATCATTCGAAGTGGCGAATTCCTTCACACGTACGTCGGTCGGTTTGTCGGCCTGCGGGGTACGTCCCAAGTCGAACGAAACCCGATTGTAGTATCTCTGATAGGCGGCCACATGTTCCTGAAGGGCTTTGGCATATTTCTTACCGGTATTTTTCAGAGAAACCTGATTGCGTTTCACCGGATCGCCGGAGATGTCTTTGTAGTTTACAAAGTTGGTAGCCATGGCGATGTAGATAGTCACGGCATTGGCCTTGGTGATGGTCAACGACTGACCGTTGGCAGCCACCTTGCCACCTTCGGCACTCACTTGCATATCAGCACGGAAGCGAAGACGGGGTTCGTTCAGCGGATTCTCCGCCATCCCTTTCCCGATATTCTTCGTATAGCCTTCCATGCTCAGACTATTGTTGCCGGCAGGGACAACAGTAACTTTCTGCGGACAGGTAAGCGAAGCATCGAAAGAGAGCTTGCCTGGCTTGGAGGCCGTCAGGCGGACGATCACCAGTTGATCGGTAAAAGAGGTGAATATTTCGCGCTTGTAGTCCACGCCATCCACCGTATAGCTTACGGTAGCCAATGCTTTCGACAAGTCGAGATCACGACGGAAGTTAGTATAACCGTCGTGCCCGTCGAAGTTAAGACGGAGGCTTCCTACCGTTTGGTAAGGCATACCGAATCCATTCTTGGCGAGGATCTTCTCACCGGCCATCTCTTGTGCTTCGGGGTATTTCCCATCGAAAATCAGTTGACGGATAGTAGCCAGTGCGTCTTTGGCTTCGGGATTGTAATTCTTATAAGGAGCGCCTGCCGAAACTGTTTCTTCGTTCAATTGGATTTCTTCCTTACCGGGATTGCCGTACAACATGGCACCCAAACGTCCGTTGCCCAGCGGCAAAGCTTCTTCCCAATACGTGGCAGGTTTGTCATACCATAAGGTAGTTTCTTGTTGTGCAAACAGTCCGCCGGCAAAAAGTGCGAGGCAGACAAAAAGAGTTTTTCGATGGTAGTTTCTCATTATTATTTAAGCTTGATTAAACATGTTGCAATATTAGGGCTATTTTAACAAAGAAAAGTGCAAAATCCGGTACATTAGGTACACGATTTTTGCACTTTGCTATTTTTCGTCTTTTACTTCTTTATACGCTCAGCGTCCTCCGTGGTAAAATTAAAACTCGCTCGTGAAATGGAAACGGATTTTCTTGAAATCGATTTGTGCCATTTGGAGCACGTAGTTCGAGTCGGCCAGGAAGACATCACGACCTTCGCGGTCTTTCGCCATATACTGGTACTTGCGTTTCTTGAATGCATCAAGTTCTTCCAGGTCATCGCTCTCGATCCAGCAAGCTTTGTAGAGACTCAGCGGTTCCCACTTACAAGAAGCGTTATACTCGTTGAGCAGGCGGTACTGGATAACTTCGAACTGCAACTGCCCCACCGTACCGATGATCTTCCGGCCGTTAAACTGGTTGACGAACAACTGCGCCACACCTTCGTCCATCAATTGGTCGATACCTTTAGCAAGCTGTTTCTGCTTCATCGGATCGGCATTCTCAATGTATTTGAACATCTCCGGCGAGAAGCTCGGCAAGCCGCGGAAGTGAAGCTGTTCGCCCTCGGTCAGTGTATCGCCAATTTTGAACGAGCCGTTGTCCGGCAAACCGATGATATCTCCTGCCCAGGCCTCGTCGATGGTCGTCTTGCGTTGTGCCATGAACTGGGTGGGCGATGAGAAACGCATCTGCTTTCCGTGACGGATGTGCAGATAAGGCGCATTGCGCACAAACTTACCCGAACAAATTTTGCAGAACGCCACACACGAACGGTGATTGGGATCGATATTGGCAGTGATCTTAAAAATGAATCCGGTAAACTTCGGTTCCTCAGGCTCCACGATACGTTCCTCGGCCAGGATGGCACGGGGACTAGGTGCGATCTCCACGAAGCAGTCGAGTAGCTCCTGCACGCCGAAGTTATTCAATGCCGATCCGAAGAATACAGGCGCCAACGTACCTTTCAAGTAATCGTCCGTGCTGAATTCAGGATATACGCCTTCGAGCAGTTCCAGGTCGTCGCGCAGTTTCTTCGCTAACGCCTCCCCTATCTGGTTGTCCAGTTCCTTCGACTGGATATCTACTTCCACCTTCTCGGTCACTACCTGTTTGGAGGGTTGATAAAGGTCGAGCTTCTCTTCATATATATTATATACACCTTTGAAGCGGACACCTTGTTCAATGGGCCATGACAACGGGCGAACACGAATCATCAGTTCCTCTTCCAGCTCGTCGAGCAGGTCGAACGGATCCTTTCCTTCACGGTCCATCTTGTTAACGAAGATGATCACCGGTGTATTGCGCATGCGGCAGACTTCCATCAGTTTGCGGGTTTGCGTTTCCACACCTTTAGCTCCGTCCACCACGATGATAACACTGTCCACTGCCGTCAGCGTACGGAATGTATCTTCGGCAAAGTCCTGGTGACCCGGAGTATCGAGGATATTCACCTTGTAATCCTTGTAATCGAACTCCATCACGGAGGTAGTCACCGAGATACCACGTTGTTTCTCGATGTCCATCCAGTCGGATGTAGCCGTTTTCTTGATCTTGTTGCTCTTCACAGCTCCCGCCACCTGTATCTGTCCGCCGAAAAGCAGCAGCTTCTCGGTCAACGACGTTTTACCGGCATCCGGATGCGCAATGATGGCGAATGTCCGCCTTCTTTCTATCTCTGTATTTGCCATACGTAAGTTTTCTTAGGATTCCAATTGAGCGATGCACCGCTGCAAGCTCGCTTCCCAATGAGGAATTTCGAGTTCGAATGTTGTTTTGATTTTTGTTTTATCGAGTACCGAATAGTGCGGGCGGGCGGCCTTTGTCGGGTAATCGGCCGTATGCAATGGTTTCACGCAACAAGTGGTAATGCCTGCCAAACGGTGAATAGCCACGGTAAAGTCATACCACGAACAAACACCCTCGTTACTGAAATGATAAATACCCCGGATTACACCTTTATTTATAATAGCATAAATGGCACGCGCCAGGTCATTAGCATACGTCGGAGTTCCTACCTGATCGAAGATGACACCCAGGTTCTCGCGTTCACGTCCCAAACGGATCATGGTCTTCACGAAATTGTTTCCATAGATGGAGTAAAGCCAGGCGGTACGGATAACCACAGCCTTATCGCAATTCTCCATTACGTTCTGCTCACCGGCAAGCTTGGTATCTCCATACACGGAAGCCGGACAGGTAGGCAGATCTTCGGTATACGGAACATGTCCGGTACCATCGAACACATAATCGGTAGATACCTGTATCATGGCAGCTCCCCGGCTCTGTGCGGCACGGGCCAGATAGCCGGGTGCGAGGTTGTTCAGTTTGTTGCACAACTCACGGTTATCTTCCGCCATATCCACAGCCGTATAAGCGGCACAGTTTACGATCACGTCTATTTCATGTTCGGTCACAAAGTCGCTCACCGTCTGCTCGTTGCAAATGTCGAGCTCCTGCACGTCGGTAAAGAAATACGTTAATCGGGGATTTTCAGCAGCAAGTACACGCATCTCGTTTCCCAGTTGCCCGTTGGCACCGGTAATCAGTATATTCATCTTATTCTAAATTTAATTCTCCTTTTTGGTCTTTGTCGTAATAGTTGGCCAGCATAGACAACAGGTTGCTGATGAGGCCCAACGCTTTGGTTGTGTCGGCGCTGATTTCTTTCTTCTGCAAGCGTAAGAGCATCACTCCATACAATGCCTCGAAACAGGCGTTCAACTCGGGTTCTTCTTTATTTCCACCTTTCTGCCGCAGTTCCACAATGATGGGAAGCGCTTTGAAGTAGGTCGAATTATAGAAAGGGAACTTAGGCGAAGCTAGCAGACTGTTGTGTAATTCCGTGAGGTTCATCAACACATTCTTGTTGATTTGCAGGTGCCCACTCTCCGTCACTCCTTCTTCGCGCATCATCCCGATGAGATTGTCGTACCATTCGGTCAGTGCAGCCCTTTCTTCGTCGCTCACCTCGTAGCGGGCAATCACCGTTTGCCGGACCCGGTCGATGTCGCACCCGTTGGCACGGATCAAATCCTCCACCTGCCACATGTACAAAAGGTACTCGGCAATATTATTTTCTTTCAATTGCTGTGCTATTCTCATCGCGGTTTCTGCGTTAGTAAAGTGATTCGCCCAACAGGGTAAAGACCAGTCCTACCACGGCCACCACCATCACAATGACGCCGATGATACGGTTCAGAATCCAGATACCACGCAGATTGAAACGGGTGCGGACCTTATTGACGAAGTAGGTAATGCCGAACCACCAACACAGAGCCCCCAGAAGAATGGCAAAGTAACCGGTGATCTCCTCGAATACCAGTACGCCGGGTTGCACAAAAGCAAAACGGGCAAAGAGTCCGACAAAGAGGAATATGATGAGCGGATTGGAAAGCGTGACGGCAAAAGCGGTGATGAAGTTATGGAAATAGGTTCCTTTGTTGGTCGAGACGGGGCGGATGGAGTGAACGGGGTTGCTGCGAAAGGTATAAATACCAAAAAGAAAAAGCATGACACTGCCTATCAGTTGTAAATAAAAGATATTCTTATTGATGTAGTCGAACACGAAACTCATGCCGTATCCTGTAAGCAAGGCGTAGGCAATATCACTGACAGAGGCGCCCAAACCAGTCACAAAACCATACCAGCGTCCTTTATTCAGTGTTCGTTGAATGCACAATACGCCCACCGGTCCCAGTGGTGCAGACACCACGACACCGATAATAAACCCCTTCAATAATATATCTATGATTGTCTCAATCTGAATCATGGCGCAAATATCGCACTTTTTTGTGATACATAGGTAGCTTATTAACGTTTTTTCCATTCGGCAAGCATCTTTACGCCATGTATATTCTTTTTCAGGCGCTTGGTTACAATAGAGAACAATCGCTCTGTGTCCCCGGTGAACTTAAAAAACCAAAGGAACTTTTCACAGCTTTTCTTTCGCCCGATACTGAATTTGCCTATCTTTGCACACGTATAAATAAAGGAGGAAATTCGATACCCCTGGTATACGCGTCTCTTCATTTAATAATGCACGAATTTACCAATCGTAAATTGTAAATTGTAAATCGTAAATATAAAACATGATTCTCTTTTTCAGAACCCCTTCCCAGAGCGTGATTGCCGTAGAGAGCAATGAGGCGCTCACCCCGGATGATAGTAAGAAACTCTGTTGGCTTTTTGGCGAAGCCGCAACGGAAAGTGAAGAAAACCTGAAAGGCTGCTTCGTGGGTCCGCGTCGCGAGATGATTACTCCCTGGAGTACCAACGCAGTGGAAATTACACAAAACATGGGCCTCGCAGGCGTGGCTCGTATCGAAGAGTACTTCCCGGTACAGGATGAGAATGCGGATTTCGACCCGATGTTGCAACGCATGTACAAAGGACTGGATCAAAATGTGTTCGTCACCAACCGCCAACCGGAACCGATCATTCACATCGACGATCTGGAATCGTACAATGAGAAGGAAGGTCTGGCACTCTCGAAAGAGGAAATCGACTACCTGAAGAAAATGGAAGGCGATCTGGGTCGTAAACTGACCGACTCGGAAGTGTTTGGCTTCGCACAGATCAACTCGGAACACTGCCGCCATAAAATCTTCGGAGGTATATTCGTGATCGACGGCGTGGAACAGGAGTCTTCCTTGTTCCAGATGATCAAAAAGACAACCCAGGAGAATCCAAACAAAATCATCTCTGCTTATAAAGACAATGTGGCATTCGCCGAAGGTCCGGTCATCGAGCAATTCGCTCCGGCCGATCATTCCAAACCCGATTTCTTCCAGATCAAAGATATCAAGAGTGTGATTTCGCTGAAAGCGGAAACACACAACTTCCCTACTACTGTGGAACCGTTTAACGGCGCTTCGACCGGTACGGGCGGTGAGATACGCGACCGTATGGGTGGCGGTAAAGGTTCATGGCCCATTGCCGGTACGGCAGTGTACATGACTTCGTACCCACGTACAGAGGAAGGGCGCGAATGGGAAGAGATTCTGCCGGTACGCAAATGGTTGTACCAAACGCCGGAACAAATCCTGATCAAGGCTTCGAACGGTGCATCGGACTTTGGTAACAAGTTTGGCCAACCGCTGATCTGTGGTTCGGTACTGACTTTCGAACATACGGAAAACAACGAGGTGTATGGTTACGACAAAGTAATCATGCTGGCAGGCGGTGTGGGCTATGGCGCACAACGCGACTGCCTGAAAGGACATCCCGAAGCCGGCAACAAGGTGGTATTGATCGGTGGCGACAACTACCGCATCGGCTTGGGCGGTGGCTCTGTTTCATCGGTAGACACCGGCCGCTACAGCAGCGGTATTGAGCTGAATGCCGTACAACGCGCCAATGCTGAAATGCAGAAGCGTGCTTACAACGTGGTACGCGCCTTGTGCGAAGAAGAAAACAACCCGGTGGTATCGATCCACGACCACGGTTCGGCCGGACACGTCAACTGTTTGTCGGAATTGGTGGAAGAATGCGGTGGTGTGATCGATATGAGCAAGTTGCCCATTGGCGACAAAACTTTGTCGGCCAAAGAGATCATTGCCAACGAATCGCAGGAACGTATGGGACTGTTGATCAAAGAAGAAGCCATCGAGCATGTACGTAAGGTAGCCGAACGCGAACGCGCTCCGATGTACGTGGTAGGCGAAACAACCGGTGATCACCGTTTTGCGTTCCAGCAAGCCGACGGTGTTCGTCCGTTCGACCTGGCCGTAGACCAGATGTTCGGCTCGTCGCCCAAAACATATATGATAGACAAAACGGTGGATCGTACGTACGAAATGCCGGTATACGAAGTTTCCAAACTGCACGAATACCTCACGAATGTATTGCAACTCGAGGCAGTAGCTTGTAAAGACTGGTTGACCAACAAGGTAGACCGTTCGGTAACCGGTAAGATTGCCCGTCAGCAATGTCAGGGCGAGCTTCAATTGCCGTTGAGCGACTGTGGTGTTGTAGCGCTCGACTACCGTGGCGAGAAAGGTATCGCCACCTCCATCGGCCATGCTCCGCAAGCCGCACTTGCCGATCCGGCTGCCGGTTCCATTCTGGCCGTGAGCGAAGCGTTGACTAATCTGGTATGGGCTCCGCTGGTAGATGGTATGGACAGCATTTCACTCTCTGCCAACTGGATGTGGCCATGCCGCTCTCAGGAAGGAGAAGATGCCCGTCTGTATGCAGGTGTAAAGGCTTTGAGCGACTTCTGCTGCTCATTGCAAATCAACGTACCCACCGGCAAGGACTCTCTGTCGATGACACAGAAATACCCGAACGGCGAAAAAGTAGTCTCTCCGGGAACAGTGATCGTATCAGCCGGCGGCGAGGTTACCGACGTGAAGAAAGTCGTTTCACCCGTATTGGTAAACAACCCTAAAACTTCCCTGTACCACATCGACTTCAGCTTCGATGCTTTGAGACTGGGCGGTTCGGCCTTTGCCCAATCACTCGGGAAAGTAGGAAGCGACGTACCTTGCGTACAGGATGCCGAATACTTCCGTGATGCCTTCCTGACGATTCAGCAGTTGATTAACAAAGGCTTGATCCTGGCCGGACACGACATCTCAGCCGGTGGTCTGATCACCACATTGCTCGAAATGTGCTTCGTCAACGTAGAAGGCGGTTTGGAAATCGACCTGAACAAGATCAAGGAGAACGATATCGTGAAGATACTGTTTGCAGAGAATCCGGGTATCGTGATCCAGATCGACGACAAGCGCAAAGAAGAAGTTAACAAGATACTCGAAGATGCCGGCATCGGTTTCGTGAAGTTGGGTAAACCGACCGACGAACGCCACATCTTAGTAAATAAAGGAGATGCCACCTATCAGTTTGGCATCGACCACATGCGCGATGTTTGGTACTCTACCTCGTACCTGCTCGACCGCAAGCAGTCGTTCAACGGCTGTGCCAGAAAACGTTTCGAGAATTACCGTATGCAACCGCTGGAATTCGCTTTCATGCCGGGCTTCAAGGGTAAACTCTCGCAATACGGCATCAGCCCCGACCGTCGTACACCAAGCGGTGTCCGTGCAGCCATCATCCGTGAAAAGGGAACGAACGGCGAACGCGAAATGGCTTACTCGCTCTACCTGGCAGGCTTCGATGTAAAAGACGTAACCATGACCGACCTCATCAGCGGACGCGAAACATTGGAAGATGTGAACATGATCGTATTCTGCGGCGGGTTCTCCAACTCCGACGTACTCGGCTCTGCCAAGGGATGGGCAGGCGGATTCTTATTCAACGAAAAGGCCAAAACAGCGCTCGACAACTTCTACGCCCGTCAGGACACCCTCTCATTGGGTATCTGCAACGGTTGCCAGCTGGTGATGGAACTCGGCCTCATCAACCCCGAGCACGAGCAGAAAGGAAAGATGCTACACAACGAGTCGCACAAGTTCGAGTCGACTTTCGTGGGTGTGACCATCCCGACCAACCGTAGTGTGATGTTCGGTTCACTGAGCGGAAGCAAACTCGGCATCTGGGTAGCCCACGGCGAAGGCAAGTTCTCGTTGCCCTACAGCGAAGACAAGTACAACGTGGTAGCCAAGTACAACTACGATGAATATCCCGGCAACCCGAACGGCTCCGACTACTCGATAGCCGCCCTTGCCAGTGTCGACGGTCGCCACCTGGCGATGATGCCTCATCTGGAGCGCGCCATCTTCCCATGGCAGAACGGTTGCTACCCGGCCGACCGCGTGAACAATGACCAGGTTACACCGTGGATCGAAGCATTTGTCAATGCCCGCCAATGGATCGAAAGAAAAAAGAAGTAATCTTTTTGTAATATTGAATAAAGCTGCCACCGGAGGTTCCGGTGGCAGCTTTATTTTTTCTACAACCCTCACCAGCAAACAACATATACAAATAAAGGTCTTCTTTTATCAAGTAAAAAAAGTAAAAACGGCTTTATTCTATCAAAATGTTTTGATTTATAGAAAATACTTCTTAATTTTGTCTGATCAGAATATTTCAAAACAGCAAAACGAATCTCCTAAACAGTCTGCTTTCATGAAAAAATGGAGTATTTTCATATTGGTACTACTACCACTAGGCACTTTATTAGCACAATCCTACAAATACATTGGTGTAGAAGATGGGTTGAGCAATAGACGTGTGTCTTCAATCGAAAAAGACAAAAAAGGTTACATGTGGTTTCTCAGCCAGGAAGGAGTGGACCGCTACAACGGTAAAGACTTTAAACAATACAAAATTGCTGAAAGCAATGATGAATTGGCGCCGGTACTCAACCTGACCTGGTTGTATATCGACAACACAAGTACCATCTGGCAAATAGGGAGAAACGGAAAGATATTCCAATACGTCCCCCAAAGCGATAAATTCGTAATGATTTACAAGTTGCCCGAAGACGAAGCTACGGAAATCGACTATAGCTTTATCGACAACAACCAACGCATCTGGCTGTGTACCAAGGAGAAAATCTACCTCTATAACATCCGGACAAAGGAAACAACCACGTTGCACAACGAAATCAATGAGGCCTATACCGACATTCGTCAGGTAGACAATAGTCATTTCTACATAGGTACAGAGGTGGGCGTTCATTATGCCAACCTGGAAAATACAAGCATCCATCTCCTTCCCGTAAAGACTTTGGAAGACATCGACCAGCAGGTGAACGAACTCTATTATCACCCACAACTGAAACAATTGTACATTGGTACGCTCCAGAAAGGGGTAATCATTTACAATACCGCCACCCAACAATCATACTATCCCTACACAGGGTTGAACGATATCAGTATCTCGCGCATTAAACCGCTCAATGAGAATGAGCTTCTGATTGCTACCGACGGTGCCGGAGTGTACAAGATGAATGCCGCCACACACCTCACCGAACCATACATCGTGGCTGATTACAGCCTGAACAATTCGATGAACGGCAACAGCATCAACGACATCTATGTGGACGAGGAACAGCGTATCTGGCTGGCCAACAACCCCATCGGTATCACCGTGCGCAACAATAAATATGCGACTTACAAGTGGATAAAGCACTCCATCGGCAATGACCAATCCCTGATCAACGACCATGTGAATATGATCCTCGAGGACGGAGACAATGATTTGTGGTACGCCACCAACAACGGAGTCAGTCTATACAACTCGCAGACAGGCAGGTGGCATTCCTTCCTGAGCTCGTTCGATAAAAAATCGGATGAAAAGAACCATATCTTCACCACCCTTTGCGAGGTATCGCCGGGAGTTATCTGGGCAGCAGGTTACAGCTCGGGCATCTACCAGATAAACAAGAAAACGCTGTCGACCAGCTATTTCACCCCTTATCTGTTCTATCACCTGAACATCCGTCCGGATAAATACATTCGCAGTATCATGAAAGATTCCGCGGGCGAAATCTGGTCGGGAGGGTATTACAACCTTAAAAAGATAAGCGCGGACAACAAAACCATACGGTTGTACAACGGTCTGAGCAACATCACCTCCATCATCGAGCGAAACAGCAACCAGATGTGGATCGGAAGCGCGGCAGGGCTCTACCTGCTCGATAAAGAATCGGGCAAGTTCGAGCACGTGCTCCTTCCTGTGGAGTCATCCTACATTCACTGCCTGTACCAGTCGCCCGCCGGACTGCTTTACATTGGAACCAGTGGTTCGGGTATGCTTGTATACCAACCCGAGACCCGGGTATTCACCCACTACTTCTCGGAGAACTGTGCAATAATCTCGAACAATATCTATACCATTATTGGAAATACTGAAGACAACCTGATGATCAGCACCGAAGAAGGCTTGGTCTTCTATACTCCGTCCACCCAGACATTCCAGAACTGGACCAAGGAACAAGGACTGATGACGATCCACTTCAACCCTTCATCGGGTATCCTGCGCAAGAACAATAACTACGTCATGGGAAGCGCCGACGGGGCCGTAGAGTTCAACAAGAACATGAGAATGCCCCGGACCTACTCCTCGCGAATGATCCTGAGCGACTTAAGCATCTTTTATCAAACGGTGTATCCGGGCGAGAAAGGGTCGCCCATCGCCACGGACATAGACGATGTAAAGACTCTGAAACTGAAATACAATCAGAATACCTTCGCAGTACGGGTATCGTCGATCAACTACGACTATCCGTCGAACATCCTTTACTCCTACATGCTGAAAGGTTTCTACGATGAATGGAGCCGCCCGAGCAACGAATACAGAATCCGTTTCACCAACCTGAATCCCGGTAAATACACCTTATATATACGGGCGGTTTCGGCGGAAGACAAACGTATCGTGCTGGAAGAGCGGGAAATGAACATTGTCATCGACACACCTTTCTGGCTTACCATTTGGGCTATCCTGTTCTACCTCATCATCGTCTCGCTGATCACCATCGGAGGAATCCGCATGCTCTGGATGCGGAAACAGCGCAAAGTATCCAACGAGAAGATTGACTTCTTTATCAATACGGCGCATGACATCCGTACGCCGCTAACCCTGATCAAGGCGCCGCTGGAAGAATTGATCGAGAAAGAGACGCTGAGCCGCAATGGCACGGCCAACATGAATACTGCCATGCGCAATGTGAATGCCTTGCTCCACCTCACTACCAACCTGATCAACTTTGAACGGGCAGACGTGTACTCGTCGGAACTCTATATTACGGAACATGAGTTGAACATTTACATGTCCGATATCATGAATTCTTTCCGCCAGTATGCCGAAACCAAACACATCGATTTCACTTATAATAAGAATTTCGAATACCTCAATGTGTGGTTCGACAAAGAAAAGATGGACTCTGTCCTGAAGAATGTCATATCGAATGCGCTGAAATACACGCCGGAAAACGGAAGCGTAAAAATCATCGCCACCGAGCACAGTGATTCCTGGAGCATAGAAGTGAAAGATACGGGTATTGGCGTACCGAGCAGCGAGCAGAATAAACTCTTTAAAATTCATTTCCGTGGTAGCAATGCCATCAACTCGAAGGTGACGGGCAGTGGCATCGGCTTGATGCTGGTGCGCAAACTGGTGGTACTGCACAATGGCAAGATCACGTTCAACAGCGTAGAGAATAAGGGATCGGTAGTCAGAATCAATATCCCCAAAGAGGGTAAATACATCCGGAAAGCACACCTCATCAATCATCCCACGCAGGAAAGCAAGCAACCGGAGACGTACCAGGCGGCATCGCTCGAGGTGTACGAGAATGTGAAACGCCAATCGGATCAGCAGCAACAGCGCATCATGGTGGTGGAAGACAATGATGAACTGCGCAAGTACCTGGAACACACGCTCTCGGAAGATTATTCCGTGCAGACATTTGCCAACGGAAAAGACGCGCTGACCGTAGTGAAGGAGTACAAACCGGAACTGATCATCTCGGACATCATGATGCCGGAGATGCGTGGCGACGAGCTCTGCGCAGCCATCAAGAACGACATCGAGACATCGCATATTCCGGTAATTCTGCTCACGGCACTCAACGACGAGAAGAACATCATGGACAGCCTCCAGATCGGAGCAGACAAGTACATCATAAAACCGTTCAATCTGGGCATCATGAAGGCATCCATCGCCAGCCTGCTCGCCAACCGGGCACTGTTGCGAAACAAGTATGCCAACCTGGAACTACAAGAGGAAGAGGAGACCGAGGACGACTGCAACAACTGCAACACCGATCTCGACTGGAAGTTTATCTCCGCGGTCAAGAAACAAGTAGAGATCAACATGGACAACCCGGCTTTCAATGTAGACGTACTGTGCAACCTGCTCAACATGAGCCGCACCAGCTTCTACAACAAGTTGAAAGCGCTGACCGACCAGGCACCCGGCGACTACATCCGCCTGATCCGCCTGAAACGGGCTGGCGAACTACTGAAAGCCGGCGAGCACAACATCACGGAAATAGCCGAGATGACGGGGTTCAGCGATGCCAAATACTTCCGCGAAGTTTTCAAGAGACACTACAATGTAAGTCCCAGTAAATACGGCAAAGGCGAAGGAGCAGACGAAAACGCCGATTCGTAAACCATTTTGCACTTGCTTTTGTTAACAGCACATGAATATTTATCTTGAGTCATTTATCATATTCTTTAAGATAGGGGCCTTCACCATTGGTGGAGGCTACGCTATGATACCGCTTATAGAAAACGAGATCGTCACCAAACGTCAATGGATTTCAAAAGAAGACTTCCTCGACTTGCTGGCCATTTCCCAGTCGGCTCCGGGCGTACTGGCAGTGAACATCTCCATTTTCATTGGCTACAAACTCCGTGGTATCCGTGGAAGTCTCATCTCGGCATTGGGCACTGTCCTACCCTCTTTCATTATCATCCTGGCTATCGCCATATTCTTCCACCAGTTTCAGGACAATGCCATCGTAGAGCGTATCTTTAAAGGCATACGTCCGGCAGTTGTGGCATTGATCGCTGCCCCCACGTTCAGCATGGCTCGCTCGGCCAAGATCAACCGGTACACGGTGTGGATTCCGGTAGTATCGGCACTGTTGATCTGGCTGTTAGGTTTTTCGCCTGTGTGGATCATTGTCGGCGCCGGGGTGGGCGGTTTTCTCTGGGGAAAATGGAAAGCCCGCAACGATGCACCCAAGAGTCATGTTTAACCACATTAATAAAAGAGTAAAATGATATATCTGCAACTTTTCTACGCTTTCTTTAAGATCGGTCTCTTTGGATTCGGAGGTGGTTACGCCATGCTTTCGTTGATACAAGGCGAGGTGGTGACACGGTACAACTGGGTGAGCACGCAGGAGTTCACCGACATTGTGGCTATCAGCCAGATGACACCAGGTCCTATCGGCATCAATGCCGCTACCTATGTAGGTTTTACAGCTACCGGCAGCGTATGGGGTTCTGTTGTGGCAACTTTTGCAGTAGTGCTTCCTTCCTTTATTTTGATGCTCACCATCAGCAAATTCTTTTTGAAATACCAAAAGCATCCGGTAGTGGTTTCCATTTTCAATGGGTTACGCCCGGCCATCGTAGGTTTGCTGGCTGCCGCCGCATTGGTGCTGATGAATACGGAGAACTTCGGTTCACCCACTCAGGACACTTACTCGTTTGTGATCAGTGTACTTATCTTTATTGTAGCTTTTATCGGTACCCGGAAATACAAGGTGAATCCCATCCTGATGATCCTCTGTTGCGGGTTGGCGGGATTCCTGCTTTATTCGTAAAATAAGAGATTACATACTAACCCCTCTGGATACATCCAATCGATTGGATTTTATTTTGCGAAGGTTCCAGGAGAAATTAAAAGTAAAATACCGCCCGAAGTTTTCCTCGCGCACATTATTGATATAGTTGGTATTGACTTTAATAGAATGGGGATTGTAGCTGTTCAGTAAGTCGTAAGCAGTAAAGCTTAGTTCCGCTCTTCGCTTGAAGAGTTTGCAACCCAGGTATGTATTCAGCATGTGTGTGCGATTGATATCGCTGGCATATCCATAATTCTTCTGGAAATTGAAAGAATAAGAAAGATTGATAAAAAAGTATTTCAAGATAGGCTGCCAGTTAAAATTCACATTTGCCGATTGGGCAAACACCTTATTCCCCATCTGACTGACTTCGTTGCGTGAAAGGAAGTAACTACTTGTCCCAGAGAAAAAAGTGCTGATATTAGGAATTCGATTGAATCTAAAATTGTAATTGAGATTTATGACATCTTCTGTTGTTTTATCCCGTTCTGAGTTATAATAATAAGGAGTCTCTCTATGGTCAAAATTTAACATAAACCCCATGGTTGATTTCATGGAAACAAGTGGAAAATCACAGACTGTCATCCAATTGAGATCCCATGCATTATTCATATTTTCATATGAACTCAATGAACTACCCGCTTGGGCGTTATAATCCCATCTATCCAAATAAGTATCGGATGTGAAGTATGTTGTTTTGCGAGAAATGCTATTGGGCATAAAACGAATGGCCATTTTGCTCGACAATGTATTTCCCAAGTTCCCCCATGGGTGGTTGTACTCTAACATAATTTTATGGGTTTTACTCTGCTGTAAATCAGGATTCCCACTATATAGAAAATAGGGATTATTTGTCGACAGTAGCGGTCGAAGCTCCATTCCAGAAGGAGATTGTGACGATAAATCGTAGGCCAACCTATACGAATCCTTGCTTGCGCCTCTGTTCATGGATATTCCTAAACTAGCGATACATGAGTTGAAATGCTTATTGTAATCTGGGGGCATATTCACTTCGCGCAAAGAGATGATAGCATGTTCCCAGCCCATCTCAGCACCCAAGTTCACATCTCCCCATTCAAAAGAAGATCGAACCCCTGTTCGGTGTGTTGTAAATCGATCTTTATAATAATAAGTATTCGCTACATCTAACTTAGGTATATTTGGATCGGTGGTATCCCAACCCGTTTGTTCTCGTTTGTTATTGCTGGTATTGAAAGCATAGTCAATAGCAATATTATCATATTTCTCTCTACTAAGACTTCTACTTAATGAAACAGAAGCATCCCAAATATTTGTTCTATATTGGGAGGGAACATTCAATAAAGTAGGTAATGTTTCGGCACCCGAATGAATGGAATCGTATCGCTGCTCATCGCCTTTGGTGTTTTCATTTGTATATTTCACTCCTATATCGTAGTTCCACAAATCCACATACTTGTTCCAACTTATTTGTTCACTAACGAAGAAAGATTCTTTGCGCTGATTATTCCGAAGGGTTCCTCCGGATTCTTTCCCGTTTGTATTATCATTCACCCATTGTTCATTTCGTCCGTCATCATTCTTTTTGGATAGTTGGTGAGTAAATCCAAAGCTGCCCCACTTCTCATCGTTCATACTAAAGTCGACCTCCATTTGGTGCTTTCGTGCCTTAGTTTGGTTGGTGGAGCGCGTACTGTAAACGCGTTCCTGAAATGCAGTAGTAGGAAAATACTCTTGTTCTGATTCCCTGTTGTACTCGGTCGATTTGATCGAGTAATCGTATGCCACTTTTAGTTCTTTGTAGAATCCTGAAGTTTTCTCCCAGCGGCGAGACAAAGAAAAGCCACTGAAAGTATTTTCGCTATATGCTCTTGGTGGCTCTTTCAATGATTGATAGAACCGTATTTGATTCGTAGCTCTGTTCATGTTATTGTGGAGCAGATTGACAGATGCCAATAATTCTTCGGAGAAGAAGTTGAATATTCCACCGGCACCGTACCGGAAGTTATTATTCGATAAGGTTTCCTTCTTCAGGTTGTTTCCTGCACTGGCAAAAGCATCTGCCTGGGTTGAATTCACCAGCTTGCTTTTCGTTTCTATATTTAGTACCCGTTGCTTTTCTCCTTTTCTGAACTTCTCCTTTTGCTCTTTGTACATATCTTCGTCGTAAGCGTAGATATAAATTACATCTGTTGCCGAAAGATGATTCAACGCCATCATCGGGTCTTCACCGAACACCTTCTTTCCATCCACATACGTTTTGGCGACTGTCTTTCCTCCTATTGTAACGCCATTTTCATCTACTTGCACCCCCGTCATTTGCTCCAGAATATTCCGCGCCACATCATCTTCGAGCACACGTGTTCCCAGCGGATTGTATCGAATGGTATCGCCTCTATACGTTACGGAGGGAATGGAGCCTTTTACCACCACCGCTTTCAACTCGATCACTTTATCGGTCAAGTAGAATGACTTTTCTGTCAATTGATTGGCTTTTACCTGTATGGTATCCTGAGAAGTGGTAAACCGATCGGCAGATACTCTGCATGTAGCAATACCAACGGGTACTTTTTCCCAATAGAACATTCCGCCTCGCTTATAATTTTCGACCAATGTATCTTTTCCGCAGATAAGGTACGCTCGAGCACCATCGCTACTTTCCATGGCTATGGAAACATTGACTTTTACTTTTCCGTAGTTGTCAGTTGTTTTTTGAGCGTAGGTGGATAATATGCATCCGAAAAGCAATATGATCAATGAAAGGTAGCGCAGCATTGGCCTAACGTTTAATTAGATATTGCCGCTAAAGTATTAAAAAAGGTTTGGAATC
The DNA here is from genome assembly GCA_031554635.1 of Bacteroides sp. Taxonomy (GTDB): domain Bacteria; phylum Bacteroidota; class Bacteroidia; order Bacteroidales; family Bacteroidaceae; genus Bacteroides. The sequence continues at coordinate 78,329 of JAVBVD010000047.1, read as the reverse complement.
ACAAGAAACATCGAGCTATAAATCACAACGAATGAATAAATTCCATTTATGGAAGGCGTTACTACATCATTCCTCTCTATGACTATTTCTTGCCTCCACCACTTCCAATTACCCTTAAACGCCTTATTCATACAGGTTTTAGTATGAATAGAGCATTCTTCACCGGGATACACCTCCTTCACTTGTAGCGTCCTTTAATACCAGATTGCATTTTCTCTAGGGTAAATAAATACCCGCTCTTCTACTCCTTCGGTCAAATTTCTTAGCCAATACACAGCATTTGAAGGTACATTGTGAAATTCAATAGACTCATCTATAGCTTCTTTAACTTCAACCGAAATCCAACCCTTGTCATAATACAGTAACTCATAGGTATGTCCCGGGAAAATATTATTCGCATCAGTTCTTGGGATATATCTCATGCGACTAACCTTTGCTGAATCACCCAAGTCTAAACCATACCACACATCTCCTTTAGCGAATGTAAGAACATCATTATCAAACGCATTACTCACACTTTCATTTTCTCCCACACCTTTGATCAGATTTCCCGTAAGTTTATTTCCTTCTTCATTAAAAAATTCAATCTCACCTATAGCAGCAATCCGGCTATTGCTAATAACCCGCCAGTATCTATATGTTCTGTTTTTATCGGGAATGTCAATGGTAGTATATCCTAAAGTAGGATTCACTGTTGTTGCGGAATATAGTATGTCCGCCTCTCTGAAGTCGGGATATCGCGACGCTTCAAATCGGTGATCTTTGGAGAATTTGTTCCAATTCAGTTTTGTTGTCGACATGGGGTATTTTCTAACAAAACGCATAGATATACGGTGAGTAAAATCCGGTTCAAAGAAAGTTGTACTTCCGTCAAATCCCAATAAAAAAGGAAAACGGGTTGAGGCTTGGTTGTGCCCCTTGTAGTAGACTGGCAAATAGATAATTCCGGCTTCCATATTTTCGAATAATGCTCCTTTTCTATTCACTTTACTCCAAGCAATCGGTTTCCATTCCTTTGCATTAAAAACAGAAAGATACAAATAATCAGGTTTGTCGTTTGGAAAAAGATGAGCACCAATAGAGACATCCGACGTATTAACATATTGCGTAGTGACGTCTTTATGAAACGGTGAAAGGAAAAAGTCGGGAATCGTATCTTTCCCATTAGATTGGGGTATAGGATTATGCGAATAGGTTATTCTATATATTTTGCCAGCCATCGAGTGTACTTCTTGTCCATGAATATTACCCACTTGATTCATGTATTTCGGGTCGAGAATAATCTTCCATGAGTGACCTCCGTTTCTGTTCGCCCATGCCGGAACAAGATCTACCGTTGATGGAATTCCAGACGCTCGCATATTGATCACTTCGTAAAAAGCGTCATCGAAACAGTCATAATCAAAACCCTTGTTAATAGCCTTTATCAATTCCTGGTCTTTACTTCTGGACCGGCCTGCTTTTTCCACATATATACCTTCATAATTCCATACTTCTTTCAGATCTGCCCGATAGTCCGGATAACCCTTTAACTCTTCATCTATCTTTTTCCACACGGTCATCAATGAATCATTGTAGGAAAAAAGAGGCTCATAGTCAAGCCGGTATGGTAATACGTATTCGCAGAAATTCTCAAACGGTATTCCTTCTAACCAATAGCATGATTCCCATTTTTCCAGTGCGTTATCAATGATAGAAATTAGGTATTCTGCTTTGATTACTTCTACATCGAAGGTTTTCGAAGCTAAGGCCGACAACTTTCCCTTACGGAATGGAACAGTTAAAATCACCTTTTTCAGGTTATCATCGAACACATGATATTCCTCTTCTATGCTCTTTGCGTGTTTATCTACTATCCCTCCTGATACAGAATAGTGACCAGGCATATTTTCGATAAGAAAAATAGCTGCTCGTAATTTTAGGCTATCTGATTCATCTTCTGAATAATAATCAATAACCTTCCTCAATTCGGATTGATTATCTCCAGCAAGCTGCAATGCGCTTTCCAACTTTTTTGATGTTTTATCACACGATGCTATCGACGGTAATAGAACAAAAACAATTACAATAAAAATACAATTTTTCATGTCTTATTAAAATAGATGTTTATTGATAGAGAAATGCAAACATACATAAATATTTTGATTTATAACAATACTGAAAAAGAAACTAATAATTCAAATTTTCTATACTTAGTATGTATTATTAATATTACAAAAATGAGTACACTGATAAAACACATTCGTCCTCATTGTATAATAATCTATAATTACAGTTGTTTTTTACTTAAATACGAAAATATACATACGAATAAGAATACTTTATAACAAAGTATATTATTTATAGTACAACATAAATATGATCATAGTTTAAAAAAATAGATAATTCATAGATACACCAATTAATAATTATTACTAATGAAAAAAAAGCTATTTTATTTAATCTGTTTTTTGTTGTTATATGGTTTTGGTGTCTTTTCCTGCCAAAAGGACCTTGATGGCATTGCCAAACAGGAAGACACTGATCTTATAGCGGAAGCAAAAACTTTTCTTGAACAGCAAATTACTGTAAAAACAAGAAGTGCCAAAGAATTACCTCTTGGAGATTTTGCCCCTTTATGGGATAAGGCAAAAGTATCCCGAAGTCAGCTCATGGAAGGAGTCGATATTCCTATAGTATCCACTTACTCCTACTACACCATCCGAAAAGAAATAATAGACGGACGGAATCGGAGTTATATTGCTAATGTTACCGAGAAGACGGTGGTGGTAAAGTCTTCTAAAAATGGTACCATGGGGCTTTACCGAATGCTTATTATACCTGATTATGAGTATTTCCAGAAAAACAAGTGCGATTTATCGGATAAGTTTACTAATTTTGGAGATAAAGAGAACTTTTCCGGAATTATTCTTTATTTGACTGTAGATGGAAAAATTCCACTGCGGGCAGATACTTATAAAGGAGGGATTAAATCCAGTGAAGTATCCTTATTTGTGACCGACTTTGAGACTTACAAAAGAAATCTTGCGGAACTGGCAAAGATGTTGCCGGCGTTAAAGATCTACCGACAGTCTAACATAGCAGCTACACGTTCCGGTTGGGAGGATCCTTGGGGTAACGATGATGACCTTTGGTCTGGAAATGCAGGTGATGATGGTAATTGGACATCCATTGGAAACGGTTTTTATTACGATAACAATGGGAATATAGGCTATGATCACAACGGTGATGGTCGTCCGGATGGGATTTGGTTACCGGAAGTAGATGTTACTCCTGATGGAGGTGACTCCGATCCCCCGGGATGGAATGAACCTGCTTTGCCTGACCCTACGCCTCCGACAATACCCGATGGAAGTGGTGGTGGAGGTGGTGGAGGTACAACAACGTTAGTTGCCCCAAAAGCAAAAAAAATATTCCGGAACTCCTATATGACGGACGAAAACTGGAAGATTATTGAGAAAATGTTGGAAAGAATTATGAAAGATTGTATGGGGAAAGCCCTTTACAACGGATTGTTGGAGTCGTTGCGTGGAAAAACACTCATCATTAAATTTGATTCAGGTGATGATGCTGGATTTGATGTTCATGAATCAGCAATAACATTAAGTGTGCAGTATGTGGAAAGCAACCATCTATTTCATGAAATGATGCATGCGTTTCAAGCATATAATGAAACATATCAGTCATATATGGCATCAACTCTAAACTTGGAAATTGAAGCTCATTATGCACAATACCTTTATGTAAAAGAACTCCCAGAGTTCAAAGGGAATATTTGGGAAGATGGTTATCGTCTTGATGAGCGACTTTTATCAATAGCTTATTTGGATAATTATATTGATAAAAAAGGCCATTTAAAAGCCAAAGAGAGTACTGAAGATCTGGCCGATTATATTGATTTCACTGTTATCCCTATTTTTAGAAAGTCCTCAGAATATCGTAGCTATCCATATAAGGCTTGTGAACCAGTATCAATTTTCTCAAATCTGAATCAATTAACAAAAGACTGTTGAAATATGAAAACATACATCTTATGCATTGCCTTATTATGCTGTACAATAAAAGCATTTACACAGACTTATTATTATAGTTCCACAAAATCATTTAATGAAAGTGGTTATACTTATCAATGTGATGTTCTAAAAAAGCATGTAACATTATATAACAAAAGTAACAAATATACTTATGTGGATCAAGTTGATAGATATACAAACAAACTAATTTCAATTTCGGAAAATCGTGCCAAATTAATGGAGGATGACACGTGGACTAAACCCAAGTGTTATTCTATTGTTAATGGAGCATTTTCTTATGTGGAAAAACAAAGATTGAAAGAATATAAAATATTGATAATTATGTATATTAATCCCGATACGGGAAAAGTTGTTGAGGTTAAATTTAGATTCACATCCACTGACCCCTATGCAACGATTCCAGTATCAGTTTATAGAAAAATTGAGACAGAATTAAAAGAAAAAATATGGTTTATTCCAACAGATGAAGGGAAAAGGCGTAATTATATCATATGTGGATGGATGCATGGTGTAGAGTAATGAGAACTATAATAGCAGCTTTCAGTATGTTGGTTTGTGTCACACTTGCAGCACAAACCAATTACTACACCGACACTAAAACATTCAATGAGAATGGCTATATTTATCAATGTGACGTAACAACCTCAAAGTCTGTTACTCTCTATAATAAGACCAATAAATGGATATACATTGATCAGATTATAAAAAACACAGGTGCAATATATATTATGCCTGAAGCGGGCGTCCAATTATTGGATCGTGATAATTGGACTCGTGCAAAGCGTTTTGAAATAGTAAATAATGCTTTTTCCGCATCAGAAAAGCAGCGTGTAAAAGGACGAGATTTTGTAATTAGTATGTATATTAATCCTGAAACAGGAAAAGTTGATGAGGTGGATTTTGCTTTTGTTAATTTCAATCCTTATGCCACTATTCCTATATCAGTCTATCGCAAAATTGAAGTGGAGTTGAAGAAAGGTGTTTGGTTTACCCCCACCACCGAAGGTAAGAAGTTGAATTATATATTGTATTGGTGGGGACAAGAACCTAAGTGATAGGTATAGTGTACTAATTCTTTGTGTTATGAAACAGAATGTAAAATTCATATCATCAGCTTTCTGTATGTTCGTTTGGGCAATGTCCCTCTTTGCCCAAACGAATTATTACACTGCTACAAAAACATTCAATGAGAATGGTTATACCTACCAATGTGATGTGAAAGCTTCAGGCAGGGTTACTCTTTATAATAAGAATAACAAATGGACATACGCTGATCAGACTATAAAACAGACAGGCGCAATATATATTATGCCTGAGGCTGGAGTTGATTTGTGGGAGGATGATAACTGGACTCGTGCAAAGCGTTTTGAAATAGTCAATAATGCTTTTTCTTCTGCAGAAAAACAACGCGTAAAAGGACAGGAATTTAATATCGGTATGTTTATTAATCCAGAAACTGGCAGGGTCGACGAAGTCGATTTTACTTTTGTTGATTTTGGCCCCTATGTTACAATTCCAGTGTCCGTCTATCGCAAGATAGAACTGGAATTGAAAAATAAGATCTGGGTTACTCCTACTGTCGAAGGTAAAAAATTGAATTATATTATATACTGGTGGCGTCAGGAACCGAAGTAAATAGTGCAATATACTAATTCTTTGTGTTATGAAACAGAATGTAAAATTCATATCAACAGCTTTCTGCATGTTCGTTTGGGCAATATCTCTCTTTGCCCAAACGAATTATTACACTGCTACAAAAGCATTTAATGAGAATGGTTATACCTATCAATGTGATGTAACTGCCTCAAGATCCGTTACTCTTTATAACAAGAATAACAAATGGGTGTATGCTAAGCAAGTTTATAAAAACACAGACACTATATTCATTATGCCTGAGGCTGGAGTTGATTTGTGGGAGGATGATAACTGGACTCGTGCAAAGCGTTTTGAAATAGTCAATAATGCTTTTTCCGCATCAGAAAAGCAACGTGTAAAAGGACGAGATTTTGTAATTAGTATGTATATTAATCCTGAAACAGGAAAAGTTGATGAGGTGGATTTTTCTTTTGTTAATTTTAATTCTTATGCCACTATTCCTATATCGGTCTATCGCAAGATTGAAGTGGAGTTGAAGAAGAGTGTTTGGTTTACCCACCACCGAAGGTAAGAAGTTGAATTATATATTGTATTGGTGGGGACAAGAACCTAAGTGATAGGTATAGTGTACTAATTCTTTGTGTTATGAAACAGAATGTAAAATTCATATCATCAGCTTTCTGCATGTTCGTTTGGGCAATGTCCCTCTTTGCCCAAACGAATTATTACACTACTACTAAAACATTCTACGAAAATGGCTATACCTATCAGTGTGATATTGAAAAATCAGGAATGATTACACTTTACAACAAGAACAACAAACTGACTTATACTGATCAGGTTTTTAAAAGTACAGGTAAAAGTCCTACAGCACAGGAAGATGATGGTATGCAACTATTGGCAGATGATACATGGACACGTGCCAAACGTTATTCTATAGTAAATAATGCTTTCACTACAGCTGAAAAGCAAAGAGTTCGCACGGAAAAAATCATTATTAGTCTGTATATTAATCCAGAAAGCGGCAAGGTGGATGAAGTGAACTTTATGTTTCATAAAACCGAAGCTTTGTCCACTATTCCGATATCTGTATATCGTAAAATTGAAACAGAACTAAAAAACAACATTTGGTACACCCCTACAACAGATGGTAAAAAAATGAACTTTATATTGAAGTGGTGGGAGCAAGAACCAAAGTAAACAAGTGTAGTGTACTAATTCTTTGTGTATATGAAACAGAATCTAAAAATCACATCATTAGTTTTCGGCATGTTCGTTTGGGCAATGTCCCTCTTCGCCCAAACGAATTATTACACTGCTACTAAAACATTCAATGAGAATGGTTTCACCTATCAATGTGATGTAACAGCCTCAAGATCTGTTACTCTTTATAACAAGAATAACAAATGGATGTATGCTAACCAAGTTTATAAAAACACGGGCACTATATTCATTATGCCTGAGGCTGGAGTTGATTTGTGGGAGGATGATAACTGGACTGATTCGAAGAGCAAATCAATTGTAAACAACGCCTTTTCCACTGCAGAAAAGCAGCGTGTAAAAGGACGAAATCTAATAATTAGTATGTATATTAATCCTGAAACAGGAAAAGTTGATGAGGTAGATTTTGCTTTTGTTAATTTCAATCCTTATGCCACTATTCCTATATCGGTCTATCGCAAGATTGAAGTGGAGTTGAAAAAGGATGTTTGGTTTACCCCCACCACCGAAGGTAAGAAATTGAATTATATATTGTATTGGTGGGGACAAGAACCTAAGTGATAGGTATAGTGTACTAATACTTTGTTTTATGAAACAGAATCCAAGAATCACATCATCTGTTTTCTGCATATTAGTTTGGACTATGCCTCATTTAGAATAAAAACAATAATAACAACATTCCTTGAATAAGTATTTGCTCATATTTATCTGTTTGGTGTCAGCATTGATGCCCCCATTCGTGTTTTTTTCTTCTTCAGATGTTTTTGGAGAGGTACCTTTAATTTTCGGCATAATTATATTATGCGGTATTGGACTTATTACCCGGTATAAACAAAAATGCCATTTGTCTGTGGTGGATGTTTTTTTTGTACTCTTCATTCTTTATGGAACTCTTCATCTGTGTATGTTTCCAGCGAAATATGCTGACCCCTTAAGATTGTGGGAATGGGTTGCTGTTGTTATTTTCTATTTCCTTATCAGATCAATCAAGAATGAAGAAAAAGAAATCATTTTATATGCATTGATTGCTTCAGGAGTTATTCAGTCCGTGATTGCATGGGGGCAGTTGTCGGGTATAATTGAAAGTAAACATCCCAATTTTCAGATTACCGGATCCTTTGGTAATCCCGGACAATTGGGCGGGTACCTTGCAGTCTGTTTTATTACCTCGTTGGAGTATCTAAAGCAATCTAAAAAGCGTTTTATGGCTCTTTTGATTATTTCTTGTATGGTTGTTATAGGAGCTGCACTCATATCAACAGAATCCAGAGCCGCGTGGATTTCCGTTATGATAGGATGCTGTTTCGTTTTCAGGGAAAATATGCACGCCTGCTGGAAACGGTATAAAAGGATCTGTATCTTCCTTGTTTTGACCCTGGGAATACTAGGGAGCTTGTTTATTTATAATTATAGACCTGAATCTGCAAATGCCAGGATACTGATAGGAAGAGTCTGTGAAGGGATGATAAGCGACAAACCACTATTCGGGCATGGGGTTGGTTCTTTTAACCCAAAATACATGCTTTATCAGGCAGATTATTTTCGGGACCATCCCGACTCTTTCTTTATTCCGGTTGCTGACAATGTAGGATATCCGTATAATGAGTTTCTTCATCTCACAGTAGAACTCGGAGTAACAGGACTCCTGATAATGGCCGGATTGCTGATTATATTGTTTAGTATAAAGTCCCGGAATGACCAGGTGCAGTTATTTAAATCAGCGTTAATCGGCCTGATTGTCTTTTCTTTATTTTCTTATCCAAGTTATATATTCCCATTATTTCTACTTTTCCCGTTGTTATTGGGAGGAAGTGTTAGTGAAGAAAGGTATACGATGAATATGCCGCGTTGGGTTAATGCTCTATTTCTGTCAGCAATAGTATGTGTATGTGTCTGGGCAGTATTGGAATGTAAATTTTATAAACATGCTTCTAAGGAAATGAAAAAAGGAGTGTCGGAAAAGGAGTTAGAATCATCCTCTTTTATAAATATGCATTTTGGAAAGCTCATTCATAATATAAGGTTTAATGCGGTCTATACCGAGTACATCTTTCAATATGGAACAGACAATCCTGCTAATAAAACAAAATACTTCACCCCTTCTTGTGAAACATATTGTGACATTGGCAAGATTTATTTCCAGAAAAAGGAATTTAAAAAGGCCGAATCTTATTATAAATTGGCCTCTTGGATGATTCCCACCAGAATACTGCCCAATTATTTACTTTGGCAGCTTTATGTAACTATGGGAGATCAAGTTAAAGCTGAAGATATAGCTAGAAGAATTTTATCCCAGCAATTTAAAGTCGAGAATACAGTCACTATTCGGGTAAAAGCTGAAGTCCGGACATGGCTGACTGTCAAGCCATGAAAATTTTACTAAATCCTTACTCTACTTACCAAGAAACTGTTTTGATCTTCAGTTCATAGCCACATAAAGCAAAACAGAGCGTAACAAACGCTCTGCCAACTCTTTCACTTTGTCTTTACCACCCGATACACATTCCCCCATTTGGTATGCTTCCGTTCCATACCAACAGCCACCAACACTTGCGCCAACACATTCGGATTGGCTCCCCGCATGGCTGCCGGATTGCACTTCTTCAGATCCTTAAAAATCTCCGCCGCCGAAAGCAACTCGCATCGCTCCTCTTCTTCCGGAGAACGAAAACAAGCCCGCACTACTTCTTCCATCGCACTCTGACGATAAAACGCCCGGTTGTGTTGTTGCAACTCATACTCTTCCTCCTTGCAAAACCAATACCGCACCCCCGAAAGCAATTCCGCTTTCAGCTGCGCAAATACCTGCGCATGTTCTATCCCCGTGCAATCGATTTTCTGCTCCACCTCCACACAGAGAAAACGACGGCTTCCGGTAGGGTCGGTCAGCAAGTCCTTGCGGTTCGAAGTACCGATAAATGAAGCCATACGCGGCAGGGTGCGATAATTTCGGGCATACGCCTTCCGCAGATTCACCGTGGACATCTGCATCAGATTCTTTAGCAAGGGAATGCTCGCAGAGGCATACTTGTCGAACTCATCCAGATTCAGAAGCCCCATTTCCACCAACAACCGGTCCGCCTGTCCTTGCGTACCCAACTTCACATCGTCCTTGTAATACCGCAACAACCCGGCCGGCATCAAAGACTTGCAGAAAGTGGATTTCAACCTCCCTTGCTCACTACTCACCAGGATGGGTGCCACGCTGTTGGCATGCAGCCCGGTCATCCCCATCCACTGGGCAGCCAGTCCAAGCATCCAGGTATGAAAACCTTTTACCCACACCTCGCCGTTCGATACCCGTTGTGCTAATGGCACCAACCGGTCGATACCGTCCCAGGCCGGTAACTCGTCCATATACTGCCGGAAGGGCTGGTATGACGGAATACGATCCGAATAGATAAAGCGGTTCAGATCCCTGTCCCAACACGAAATGCCTGCGGCAATGACATCCATACAAATGGAGTTCAGCATACGCTGACTCACCGGTTCGAACAGCGCCGAAGCATCTCCCAACGGACGAATTTCGGTTTCGTCCGTCAATTCATTGTACCGAAAATTGTAGTGATTTTTCAGGTACGATTCCAGCTCGACAGTCACCTGTGAAACAGTAGCCTTCTTGTACTTTTCTTTCACTTCCGCCTTTCCGGTAAACCTTTTAAAAACAGATCTTAGCAAGCTAAGTAAATAATTCATTTTCCACATAATTAGCATTCGTTTTAAAGATTGAATGATGCAAATATATAGTCAGGAAAAAGCGATTTGCAAACAAAGGGCCGGTGGATTTTCAGTAAAGTATTGTTCAGAATTTGCTTGCTTCATCGCTTGCATATCCCGGTTTGTTATTGTACATTTGCTACCGTCTTTTTGGTGTTCCACGGCTGTGGAATAGCCGTTCCATTACCGTGGAATAACCGTTTCACAGCTGTGGAATGGCCGTTCCATAACTGTGGGACACCGATTTACTACCGGGGAAAACCACGGAAGACTTAACTAAAATCACTAAAAACCTATGGCAATCATTTACGACCTGTACCGGACCCCCATGCCGGAAGACCAGAAAAACAAAGAGCGTTACCACGCCCGACCAGTAAACAACGGTTCGATAACGACCCGGGAAATCGCAGAGAAGATTTGTGTGCGATGCAGCCTGACTCCCGTCGATGTAAGCGCCGTACTTCATGCCCTGAGCGATATCATGGGGGAATCCTTGAATGAGGGACGAAGGGTACATCTGGACGGCATTGGCTACTTCCACATCTCCCTGTCATGCGAAACCTTACGTACCCCCAAAGAGAAGCGTGTGCCCAAAGTGATGCTGAAGTCCATCACCTTCCGTGCCGACAAGAATCTCCGGACAGAAGTGGGGAACATCGTACTAAAACGAGCCAGATACAAGAATCAGTCACAAAGCATATCAGAGATTGAGGTCGATGCACTACTGACCGAATACTTCGCCACGCACACCAACATCACGCGGAATGAGTTTGCCGTACTGTGCGGGTTCACCCGGACCACAGCTTACCGACATCTTAAACGGCTGATCGACGAGAAGAAACTAAAGAACGACGGATACTCCACGCATCCGAACTACATTCCCGTACCGGGAAACTACCGTGTCTCGGTAGACCGGGATAGAAGATAAAAGTTCCTTGTCCGGAAATAGATTAACGGCACAAGGCAAAAAGAGTGAACCCCGGTGAAGGATGTCCTATTCATACGGGACTCCGTATGAATAGGACGTTTAAGAAAAAATGAACTCCTGCTGAAGAATTCAGCAGGAGTTCACATTATAGCTTAAATCCTCAGTAAAACAGGGATTATTGCTTGTCGAACCGCACATCCGGTTCCCAACGCAATACCACACCACCGGCAGCAGTACCATCATGTCCGTTTCCGGATATATCGGTAAACTTACTGCCTTCACCTTCGTCCATAGGCCAATATCCCATTAAGTCGGGATTAGCCGGATTGATAGAGTAATACATGTTATTCTTGATCTGCGTCTGAGTGATAGCCGTTTTCCAAAGACGTACCTGGCTCAGCGCACACTGATCGCGGAAATAAGAACCGCTGCAAATCATTGCCATATAGTTAAAACGAACCATTCCTCCTGCCGGGCTGGGTGGATCAAACTTAACATCCGATTCTCCATTTCTAAAGATAGACAAGGTAGTGCCGTCATAAACAAACGCCCAATGATACCACTTATTCACTTCCAGATCGGAAGCTGTCTGTACCTGACCGCCCAATGTTTTTATCTGCAAATAATTATAGGGCCGGTTAGCATCACCGAAGCGGATATAAATCTCATGTTCGTTACTTCCCGAAGCGAATACAGCCTGATTGTTGTTACTATACCCAGACATACGTGCCCAGAACTCAAGGCTCCATTGTTTGCTCGTTATATCCCACTTGGTTTCAGGAGCAAAACCAACTCCTCCGGGACCAGTCATAACAGGTACGGAAACCTTCAGCGGTTTAGCCAACAAATATATGTAGTTCGATTGTGAGGCTGATTTCTCTACCGCTCCCGTTACTACATCTCCCAGCTCCACACCCAGGGCGTATTGCTTTCCTCCGGTAACAAAATCGTTGACACGAACGGTATAAACAGCTCCTATTTCTCCTGCGGGAATCTTTACTTTCGCCCCTTCAGGCAGCTGAAAGTCCGGTACAGGGTAATACTCACTATTGTTCGCTTTGTTATAACTATCGAGTAAGGTTGAGTCCAGTTTGATTGTCACTTCGACATCCTGGTTCACTTTCTTTGCCAAACGGACATTGATGTTGATATCGACCCCATTATCCATGGTCAATGTGGTAGCCCTGGTCGATCCAGCAGCATCACTCATGTAGATGCTGTTGTCCTTTACCTCGTACTCTGCATTATCACATCCGGTTCCTAACAGCCCAAATAGCCCGATGGCCAGGCTCAATGTATATATCTTTTTCATAAACAGATTGTTTTAAAGTTATTCATCCGGGGTGGATTTCTTTGCATTTAATCTTTCATAATAAATCCGATAAAGATTGGTGATGCCTTTCCGCAAAAAATAGTATTCCGGAGAACCATCATAATCGCCTTGTCCTTTCGGTACGTAGTCAAAGCCCGAACGATAGAGTCCGCAACCGCCGATCTGCTGATTTATCCCATTCGGATCATAGATGAATTGCGACATGCCGAGGAATCCGCCGCCTGAATTGGCATACGATTCAAAGTTTTCGGTAAGTAACGTTCTACTAACCATTTCTTCGGCAGTAATTCTTCCGGCATCGATGTGGGCCCTCATATTATTAACAGCTCCCCGCACACGGGAAGTACGGTCCCACTCTGTAGTTGCACCGTAAGCCTGCAACACAAAATAATCGACGTATTGCGATTCCCAATCCTGGCCCATGCCTTTTCCGATTCCCACTTCACCGTCGATGATAAACAGAAGACCGGGCTTAGCAGGTTTCCTGCCATCACGATCTGTCCGCTGTGAACCGGTACCAAACCAATAGCCCAGTTCTTCCACGAAAAGACGGCTCTGCACATCATTCCTCCACAGATAGGAAGTAGAGGTACCCGCATAAACAGGTTCATAGTCCCAGTCGAAACCATCGTATCCGGTAGCCACTACCGCATCATAAATAGTCTCGGCATATTTGCGGACGGCCGGTCGTACAACACTTTCGTCGGAGCTGTTACCGATATCGTAGATAGGATCGGCAGGCATGTCGTCGCCCACTTTTGCGGAGAATAAGGTCACAACGACTTTGGTCCCCTTTACTTTCTGAATATATTCCATGTCTGCTTTGCGTTCGGGGCTGAGTTCGAACTTGGGATGCCCACCCCAATTGGAGGCAATGGTTACCGAGTCGGGCAAGCCACGGAGACTGTTTTCTCCTGTTGGCGAAACTCCGTTCCAGTTGTCGAACCAGACAAAGGTCTGAGGAAGTCCGGGTGTACTCTTCCACTCGCGAAGCGCAGCAAAATAGGCATCTGTTTTGGTTGTTGTATTCAAATCCGTATTATTCTCGGATTCTAATTCAGTCCAATCGCTGCATCCGGCTAGAAGGATGGAGACGAAAGCAAACAGATATAATTTGATTAACTTACTTATTTTCATACTATTATCTTTTTAAATTTCCATTTATGGTTTCTTTGCCCACCAGAGATCCGTACTGGCATTATCGTCTCCTCCCAGCATTTGTACCGCTTTCTGGACATTCGGGCCATTTCCCTGGTATTGGGATTGTGGGAACGGCAAGCGTCTGGCCATACGGGAAGAGGTATTGGTGACGGTTCCGATAAATCCGGTCGAACTGAGGTTGTTTTGCGCCGGGAACAATTGGGGGAATCCTGTACGGCGATGATCGCACCATGATTCGAAGCCAAGTGTATAGTTAGCCAACCATTTCTGGGTAATGATCTTTTCCAGTTTGGTATTTTGACCGGTCCCGACATCCTCCCATGAGACTGTGATCGGAGTAGCCACCGAAACACTTGTTCCCGTAAAAATATCCCGATACGTCTCGGGCGAAGTTGTTCCGGTCAGATAGTCGCCGATAGTGGCTCCATACTGCTCCATAGACAGCCGGATGCCTTGCTCGTACGAGGTCTTAGCTACCGCATCGCCTCCCGGTATCCAACCTCTCAAAGCAGCTTCGGCCTTGAGGAAAGCGGTTTCGGCAGCACAAAACACCAATAACGGAGAATTGGCTGTAAAGACCGGTTTGGAGAAATACATCGCATTGGAGTACCAACTCTTGTTTATATTCTGAATGCCCATACGTACCCCACGATAAGCTGACTGATAGGAAGCCATAGTCATGTAGGCCGAACGCCGGGGATCGGTATACCCATTCATATAAGCCGATAAAGTAGAGCTTACAGCCAGGTCGCCCCAGGAATGTGATGATTTGAAATACGGGTTATCCTGAGTGGGGATAAAAGCATTTTCTGCATTCACTTCGATGGCTCCGCCCGAAATGGCTTCGGTCATCGCTTTCTTAGCATATTCTGCATCGACCAGGGCAATACGGACTGCCATACGGAGTTTTAAGGAATTGGCAAACTTGAGCCATTTGGCAAAGTTACCGTTGTAAACGGCATCATACTCGGCCAGTGGGCTCTCGGAAGGGCTTTCAGCCAGATAGCTTCTAAGCACTCCGATGCTGGTATCCAAATCGGATATCATCGTATGATAAAGTTTTTGCACATCATCATACTCGATCGCATCCGAATCGACAAGACCTATCTGAGAGTAAGGTATCGGACCATACATATCTGCCACGCGCAGCATGGTGGCTACCCGCAGGATCGACGCCCAGGAATAAATATACCCTTTGGAGTCTGTAACTTTCTTTACCTTGATAAAGTTGGAGTTGAAATCTACCATGATCGTCTTGAACGGATAGTCCACCCAATCGCTGGCAGGGTTAAATGTACCGAAATTGGTACCTTGCCAATTGTTCGTCGTTACCATATACCCCCCGTACTGATTGCCGATCATCTGGTCTACCATCTGATTGCGGTTTTCCTGAGCATAATGCATCGTGGATATCAACGAAGAAAACAGGGAACCCAATCGTTCGGCTTCCGTCAGATCATCTTCTGTGGGGTTGACAGGATGAAGGTTCAGTTCCTCAAAATTCCCGGTACACGAAGGCGTAAACAAGACTGCCAGGGATAGTACGAAGGCAGCCCATAGTGTATGTATCTTATAATGTTTCATAGCATGAACACTTTTAGAATTGTAATTTCAGACTAAATCCCATATTCCTCAAACTCGGTTGCATAAAGTAATCCACACCAGTATAATAGGTGTTGGAAGCCGATGCAACTACTTCCGGGTCGAAGGGTGCTTTGCAATACAGCAATGCCAGATTATTACCAACAAGTCCAACCGTTACATCTGCTACATTGTGCAACCATTTCCGGGGAACTGTATATTCGAGGCTGACCTCCTGCAAGCGCACATTGTCGGCTTTGTACACGTAATAGTTCGACTTGCCGGTTCCTCCGCCTACTACATTCAGGAAGTCCTGCGCCGAGATGTTCTTTCCATTGATGGTCACTCCCCCGGCTTCGCGAAGTTTAGCACTACTCTGCGAAACGCCGTAACGGTCGAGTACGGCCTGGGTATTGGATACAACCAATCCTCCGAAGCGTCCGCTGAGCAGTACATTCAGCCTTACTCCTTTGTAGGAGAATGAATTGCGCCATCCCATGTTGTATTTGGGCAGCAATGTTCCCATTTTTTTGTATTCATCGGGATTGAGGTTTACCATAGATGGGAGCATCGTGGCGGGATCGAGGTAGATATACCCGTTATTGTCACGCTTGAAATCGGAAGTCATGTATACGTCGCCCATCGTTCCTCCTTTGGTGATTCGTACTACGGGAGAACCCACACTGCCTAAGGTGGCTTTGTCGAACTTGGTAATACCGTTATATTGCTCGGAGTCGTCCAACAAACGGGTGATCTCATTCTTATTGTAGGTAAACGTATAGTTGGTCGACCAGGAAAAATCACTCCAACTGTTCGTATAGCCCAATGCCAGTTCCACACCCGAGTTTCTTACGTTTCCGGCCTGAACGAGTCGTCCGTCATACGTATCTCCGGCTTCAATAATCGTGTGAGTCTGATTCTTGGTGTTGGAGAGATAATACGTGGCATCCAGCGACAAGGCTCCGCTGAAGAACTTCAGATTCAACCCGGCTTCATACGAATCGGTTATTTCGGGTTTCAAGTTATAATTCGGTCTGATTCTGGACAAGGAGTACGAGTCCGTTTGCTCATCGTATCTATAAAATTCCCGGGTCTGATACGGATCGTACGAGTTCCCGACACGGGTAAACGATACACGCGCTTTCAGGTAAGTGAACCATTGGGGCAGGGAAACGACCTCACTGACAAGACCTGACAATCCTACCGAAGGATAGAAAAAGGATCTTTCTTTCGATTCGGACCAGGCCAGTGCCGAATCCCAGTCGTTACGTCCCGTAAGGGTAAGGTACAGGTAGTCTTTGTACCCCACCTCAGCATTGGCGAAGATGGATTGGGTCTGGCGTGTCAGTCCATCGTCATCCAACTTGAAAACGCCTACAGCACGACTCATATTCTCTGTGGTAAACCAGTTCGTCACTTTATCCAGGTCTCCTTCTACCATGTGACTGTCCATGCGACGGTCTTTGATGGAAGCTCCCAAATTGACAGAGAGAGAGAAGTCTTTCACCCGTTTGTCCATATTGGCAATCACATCGGCGTATGTCTGCGCTTCGTTGCGCAATTCCATGCGGTAACGCCCTTTCTTTCCGGCGAAGATGGCCAATGTGCCGGCATTACGTTCATCCGTGTTCCGATAAGTGGAGTTATCGACATTGACACGTCCTACGATGTTCAACCAGTCGGTCAGGTTGTATTTCAGACTGGCCGACAGCATATACCGCTTCCGGTTATTTTCCCGGTTCATCCGGTTCATAATCCAGTACGGGTTTTGCAAAGACAGTCCCTGATCTCCATAAGGCCAATATTGAGTGTTGACTTCCCGCGTAGCATCGTAACGTTCGTACAATTGCACTTCACCGAAGTCTTCTCCACGGGGGAAAAGAAACAAGGCAGGCAGTGGGTTGAAGTACTGACCTTGTGAAACCATGTTCTTGCTCTTCTGTACAATATAGTTCACGCCGGCATCCAACAGGAATTTATCGTTCAGGAAGGAAGTTGAATTCCGGTAAGTGAAGTTATAACGATCATAGTCATTGTTCGGGAGAATACCCGTGGCATTGTTTGCCGATATGGAAAAATAGTTCTGGGTTGCTTGAGTGCCTGTAGAGAGGGAGATGGTGTTAGCCACATTCGTTCCTGTATTGAAGAAATTCTGAGGATTGTACCTCCGGCTTGTCTCATTACCCCAGCTCATGACAGAACCGTCTACATTTCCATATGTATTCTGGAATTTGGGCATCATCATCGGTGAAGAGAAAGTGCTATTATTGCTATAGGTGAGCGTTGTTTTGCCCACTTTTCCCTTCTTGGTAGTAATCAACACCACCCCGTTGGCTCCTTCATATCCATAGAGGGCTGCCGCCGAAGGACCTGTCAGCACCGACATGCTTTCGATATCATCGGGATTGATGTCGGCCGCACTTTCCGTACCCGGTTGCGACGAATAAAGCCCCTGATCCGTAGACGTTCCCATATAATTATTCATCGGAACCCCGTCGATCACATACAAAGCATTGTTACTAAGGGTGATCGATTTTGTTCCGCGCATAATTACCTTGGCGGCTGCTCCCGGACCGGCAGCACTCGAATTGATCTGTACTCCGGCCACCTTGCCGCTCAGGGCATTGATAAAGTTGGCGCTTTTGACTGTGGTGAGGTCTTCACTCTTGATCTGCTGCACATTGTAGCTCAATGCTTTTTCGGAACGCTTGATTCCCAATGCGGTAACCACTACGACATCCAACAACACATTGTCTTCCTCCATCACAATATTAAGTACTCTTTTATTTCCTACAGTACGTTCTTGGGTGACATGCCCCAAATACGAGAAAACAAGTGCATCCTTTTCCCGCGCACTGATCGTGTATTTACCTTCCATATCGGTTGTCGTACCCTCACCCGTTCCTTTAATCCTGACGCTAACGCCTACCAGCGGTTCGTTACTAACATCTGATACAACTCCCGAGATTTTGAATTTAGGCATATCCTGTGAAACAATTTCCTTTTTCAGTACAATCTGGTTTCCGGATATTTCATATACAATGCCTTTTCCTTGAAACAACGTGTTCAGGATGGCATTCACAGACTCATTCTTAGAGTCGACACTAACCTTTTGAGTAAGGTCTAACGAACCGTCAAACATAAAAGAGTAGTTGGTTTTCTTTTCTATTTCTTTTATGGCGTTTTTTATAGTCACATCTTTGAGGTTCAAGTCTATCTTTTGTTGGGCGCTTACTAACGTGGGAAATAGGGTCAAAAAAGCGCAACAAGTAAGTAATGTGATTTTCTTTAGCATTTAATTTAAATTTTAAATTTACAACTATTGAATTTTTTTCTTACTTTTGTGACATGGCATTTCACTCTCAGGCTATATTTCTAAAACATAGCTACACGGACGAGATAAAGATTTGCTAATCACAGGGTGTAAAGAATGGCAGTTCTTTACACCTTTGTTTTTCACGGTATTCTATTTGTAACTGATGATCACCTCCTTTCCATCTATGTTATATTCTATTGGTGTTATCTTATTGATTAGTTCCAGAATCTCCCTCAGGGATTCACTCTTTACCTTGAAACGGTAGTCGAGGTCCTTCCGCTTGGGAGGAGAGGCTATCGAAATATTCACACCATACCAATTCCCCATTTTGGAAAAGACTTCTTGATAGGATGTATGATCGAATATCAGTTGTTCAAATGTCCATGCAATGTCCGAATCGCCTTCAAGCACACTGAGTGTTGATTGATAGGAGTTTTTATTGACCAAAACATGCTGGCTGGGTTCCAGGGATATTAATTGTTCATTTGTTCCGCTTTTATAAACTCCTACGGAGCCATGCAGCAGGGCAACGGCTACATTTTCCGATTCAGGATAGGCATCCACACTAAAAGCGGTTCCGAATACTTGAATGTCGACCGATGAGGTTTGAACAATAAATTTGTGCTTATCACTCTTTTTGACATCAAAGTAGGCTTCTCCTTCCAGGATTACGGTTCGGTTCTTTCCATTGAAGCCATTACTGAGTGTCAGTTTGGAGTCTGCGTTCAGCCAGACTTTGGTTCCGTCGGCAAGAAGTATTTGTCCTTTTTCTCCTTTCGATACATAGAAAGAGGTATAGTCGGCAGAAGTATTCCACAAATCCCCGAACATGAACAGATGTATGCCAAACAGTAAGATCAAGACAGCTGCCGCCGACGCAGATGCGTAATAAACGATGGAACGCTTCGTATATAACCTGGGGACCTTTTTCGATATATTGGTTTGTACTCTTTCCCATACATTGGAACGTGAAGAGGATAATATGTCGTGTTCTTCATTACCCGATAGTGTCCAGGCCTTTTGTAGCTGGACGAACTCTCTTTTATTGTCTTCCGACCGATTGCACCAATCCCGGATAAAGTTGATCTCATCCGGAGTACATTCGTCACTGAAGTATCTTGACAGAAGGGTGTAAATAGTGGCTTTTTCCATTTTATTAAAAGATTCTCATTTATAGTAGAGACACCTGATCCGGAAAAACCCCTATCTAAAAATCTTCAAAACTTAGAAAAAACAGCCGATTGTTTTTGATGGGTAGCGCATATCACCTTTTATAATAAGCATTCAGGTAACGGCTGATTTGTTGCAAAGCCTTTGAGATGTGGCTTTCTACTGTTTTAATGGAAATGTTATTTCGGAGGGCAATTTCTTTATAAGACATTTTACTGTATCTGCTCAAGCAAAATATTTCTTTTGTTTTGGGTGGAAGTTCATCAATGGACTTTCTGACCAATGAACTGAACTCTTCGATATCGACTATATCATGGGCTTGTTCCTTCTCCAGTTCATTGACGAAGTAGTCATGAAGAAGATCGCGTCTCCTTTGTTGATCGCGGATAGAATTGAGGATTCTATTTCTGGACGACACGAAAAGATACGTTTTTATATACTCAATAGAGACTTTCTCTTTATCCGTCCACAACTTGGTAAACACAGATTGGACGGTATCTTCAATCATATTATAATCATCAGTAAACAACAACAGATATTTGCATAATGAGTTATAATAAAGATGGAAAAGAGATTCAAACTCTTCTTTATTAAGCGTAATCATAGTTGTTTTTAAGTAATTTATTTAACTGGCTTCCACGGTAAATGTACCAACATGACTTATCGGACATACAAAGATATGCAAATTCTTCGTAATAACCGAAAATTACGAAGAAATGATGTTAGGTGTTTGAAAGAGTATATCTAATATTTTTCTTACTTTTGTATTAAAATGTGCGACAATAGCGAAATTGCTTTGAATTCTTTATGCATACTTTGAAAATCCGTATTTTTGCCAGTTGCTCCGAATCCGTAGTGAAGTTGCTATTGGGCGGAGTCACAATCGCTACAGCATCATCGGTGAAGATGAAACTGGCTTCTTCGTTCTGTATGGTAAAAGGTGCCTTGCGATAAAACGGCGAAGGGATGGATTGTCTCATGCTCCGGGTACTACTTTTGGAAAGACGCGGAAGTTTTCCCCATACCTCACCATTGCTCAACGTGAGCGACAGGGGCAAGTTCTGTAGGAATAAGATGCCGGATCCGGTTTTCAATATAGCATTCCAAACAACCACAATGGAATTTTATTACCAAAACCGTATTCTAAATTATCCAACGCCAAATAGGCATTTTCTAAACCGATAATCTGTTCATGTCCCTTATTTTTTCCACCAACTTCAAAAATGTATTTGCCGTTGACCGTAAAATCAGCTTTATGGGCAGAAGTTACCTCACATACAGTTTTTAGCTGATTAAAAAAGAATGTTTCTCTCAGGTTTCCCATGTCGGGTTTTTCGCTCTCCAACGCATACGCCAGGTTTGTGTTGTTCAGATAGATTTTCTCGGGTTTAGTTAAGATGCTAAGTCCCGAAACATCTTGTTGCAATAAATTTAACAACTGTGCTTTCCCCAGGAATGTCAAATAATTGAGCAAACTATTTCTGCTTACTTCAAGCATGCCCGCCAATTCCTTTATATTAGGCGAAAAAGGAGCCCGCTGGGCAATGACGAAGAGCAACTGTTTAATTTTCCTGCAGGTATGGACCTCAATATTTTCAACCGAAGGTAAATCGGAATCTAAAATCACATTAATGGTGTGCAACAATCGTTCGCTGTATACCTCGCTGTCTTCCTTGTAATAAGGATAATACCCCTGCCTTAAATACTGCTGAAACAAGGGTAAAGGCTTTATCTTATTGTTCACTTGACCGGATAAGGGTAAATGATTACTGAGTAAATCTTCCAAGGCAATTACCGGGAATTCTATTCCCTTTTCAAGCAGCAAAAATTCCCTGAACGACAATCCGCTCAAGGTGTAATGTACAGCCCGCCGGCTCAGATCGGCATTGCCTTTGTAGATTTCAAGCATCGAAGAACCAGTAAAAACGACTTTCATATCGGGGAAGCTATCATATATGTTTTTAATTTCCTGCGACCAGTTAGCATATTTATGTACTTCGTCGAGAAATAGATACTTGCCCCCCATTTTGTCGAAATCGCTTGCCAGATTTAAAAGCCGGTTTCCCGAAAACCAGATGTTGTCTAAACTGGCATATAGAGCTTCTTTAGGTGTATTTCCAAAGTTTTTTTTGATATGCTGCAATAATAATGTCGTTTTACCCGCACCTCTCGCACCGGTAATACCTATCAGGCGGTTATTCCACCTTATCTGAGGGTACAGATACCGTACAAAATCGGTATCTGTTCTGCTTAGAAGCTGATAAAATGTTTTGTATAAATTTTCCATGTCCACATATTTCTTATACGACAAAGATAAAGTGTTTTTTTGAAACAACAAAAGACCAGCTAAAGTGTTTTTTCTAAGTTACACAAAATCATTCAAAACCCCATCTCACATTTTCCTTCACCGCCCGGCACAGTTCAAGACCATTTACCAAAGGCATTATGATGTCAGTAACGATTAAGTCGGGATTCTCTTCTTTCAGTTTATCAAGGACAACGCTCAGAATGAAAAGAATAAATAACATCTGTTTATTTGATATTACAATTTAATCTTCTTATCGGCCGACCTCGATTCGTTGTGCAAGCGATCGAGTGCAGTGACCACGTAGCGGTATTTCGTCTTTCCATTCTCATACGGCAACGGGAAGAAAGAATTGCGTGTGATACCTACAATGTGCGAGGGATCGTCGATATTCACTTTTTCTTTCGAGTCAAAACGGTACACCACATACTGCACAGCCTTGTCCATCTCTTTCTTGGCATCGGGGGCGGTCCAGAAAAGAATATATCCATCCTCCGTCCACACGGCTTTCAGCTTGCGTACCTTATCGGGAGCTTCGTCATCGATAAAGTCGAACACCGGCGGCAGAGCGGGATATTTGTGATATTCCTGCACGAGAGCATCACGATATTTACCGGCATTGTCCACTACCGAGCTGGCAGGCCATTGACAGCTACCGCCAATGCTTTGGAAAGCACGTTGCAACGCCATCTTACGGGGTAACTGGTTCATCGTAGGATATTGCAGATCGGCATGTTCCACGGTGTTCATTACCGACTGACCGATAAACAGCGGACGGTTGCCGTTGTTCTTCGCCCACCAGCGAACCAGCGTATCATAGTCGGCACGCGGATGACCGATTTCCCAATAGATCTGCGGGATGTTATAGTCCACCCAACCTTCGCGCGCCCACAACAGCACGTCGGCATACAGGTCGTCATAATTCTGCAAACCATTCGTCTTACTACCCAACGGATCGGTCTTCTCATTACGGTAGATACCGAACGGGCTTACGCCAAACTTCACCCACGGTTTCAAGCCGTGAATGGTTTCGTGCAGTCTTTTGATTAGGATATTGACATTGTTCCGGCGCCAGTCGGCCTTGTTGGAAAAACCTCCCCCGTAACGGGCAAAGCTTGCATCGTCCGGAAAATCTTGTCCGGCTACCGGATAAGGATAGAAATAATCGTCCATATGGATGGCGTCTATATCGTAACGGGCTACGATATCAGATACGATCAGATTGATATACTGGCGGCTTTCGGGCAAAGCCGGGTCAAAGTACAGTTGGTTTCCGTATGTAACAAACCATTCCGGATGCGCATGATAGATGTGCCGGTCGGCCAGTTGGACTGCCAGGTTGGTTTTCACCCGGTACGGATTGATCCAGGCATGAAATTCCATCCCCCGTTTGTGGCATTCATTGATCATGAACTGCATCGGATCCCAGTAAGGCGAAGGGGCTTGTCCTTGCGTTCCTGTCAGGAAACGGCTCCACGGTTCCAGCGTAGAAGCATACAACGCATCGGTTTCCGGACGAACCTGAAACAGGATGGCATTGATACCGGCACCTTGCAGGGAGTTGAGTTGGCTGATAAGTACCTGTTGCATTTTCTCGGTAGACATGCCCTTGAATTGTCCATTGACTACCTGTATCCATGCCCCACGGAATTCACGTTTCGGATAAGAGGTCCCGACCGTCTGCCCCATTGTTCCCACCGAAACGAGCAGCGCCAGGATAAAAACTAAATTTCTGAAATTCATTTCTTGTTACATTTAGATAATGGGTGCAAAGATAACACAATGTCGTTTCCAAATATTGAATTAAGTTTAAAAATTAGCTACCTTTGCCGACTATTATAAAATAAGGACAGCACCATGTCAGAAAGCAACTATATATCCATCAAAGGCGCCCGGGTAAACAACCTTAAAAACATCGACGTCAATATTCCCCGCAACAAACTGGTTGTTATCACCGGTTTATCAGGATCAGGAAAGTCATCACTGGCTTTCGATACCCTCTATGCCGAAGGGCAACGCCGTTATGTGGAAAGCCTTAGCAGCTACGCCCGCCAGTTTCTGGGGCGTATGAGTAAGCCAGAATGCGATTTCATCAAAGGCATACCACCCGCTATCGCCATCGAACAAAAAGTGAACAGCCGTAACCCGCGCTCCACCGTCGGCACATCTACCGAAATATACGAATACCTGCGCCTGCTCTACACACGGGTAGGCAAGACGTTCAGCCCCGTAAGCGGCGAAGAGGTAAAAAAGCATTCCGTGGCAGATATTGTCAAGGCCATGCGATCGTATCCGGAAGGAACCCGGTACACCATCCTGGCTCCCATCCTGCTGCGCGAAGAACGTACCCTGGAAGAACAGTTGGACATAGACCGGAAGCAGGGATTCAACCGCCTCGAAGTGAACGGTGAGATGGTACGCATCGACGAATACCGGCCTCAACCGGACGATACGGTATACCTCTTGGTAGACCGTATGGTAGCCGCCGGCACCAAAGATGCCATCAGCCGCCTGACCGACTCGTCGGAAACAGCCATGTACGAAGCCGACGGTACTTGCATGCTCCGGTTCTACCTGGAAGACGGCACCACCAGGCTTCACACATTCAGCACTAAGTTCGAAGCCGACGGTATCATATTCGAGGAACCGAGCGACCAGATGTTCTCTTTCAACTCGCCCGTCGGAGCTTGTCCCACCTGCGAAGGATTCGGGAAGATCATCGGCATCGACGAACACCTGGTAGTGCCCAACCGGGCCTTATCCATTTATGATGGAGCCATCGTATGTTGGCGGGGCGATAAAGTGGGCGAATGGAAAGACCAATTGATTCACAATGCCGACAAGGTGGGATTGCCCATCTTCACCCCGTACTATGAGCTGACTGATGAACAACGCCGGATTCTATGGGAAGGTACCCCCTACTTCGGCGGTATCAACCAGTTCTTTGAACATCTGGAGAAAGATATATATAAGATACAAAACCGGGTAATGCTGGCACGCTACCGGGGAAAGACCACTTGCCCCACCTGCCACGGCACACGCCTGAAACCCGAAGCCGGTTATGTACGGGTGGGTGGACACAGCATCTCGGAACTGGTAGACCTGCCAATGACGGAGCTGAGAGGTTTCTTCGACCAACTGGAGCTGAGCGAGCACGACGAAGCCGTTGCCCGCCGTATCTTGCTGGAAATCAACAGCCGCATCCGCTTCTTACTGGATGTCGGGTTGGGCTACCTCACACTGAACCGTCTGAGCAACTCGCTTTCGGGAGGAGAGAGCCAGCGTATCAACCTGGCTACCTCATTGGGAAGCAGTCTGGTGGGTAGTTTGTACATCCTCGATGAACCGAGTATCGGTTTGCACAGCCGGGACACTGACCGCCTCATCTACGTCCTGCGCCAGCTACAGGAGTTGGGCAATACGGTAGTGGTGGTGGAACACGACGAGGAAATCATCCGCACCGCCGATTACATCATTGACATCGGCCCCAATGCCGGACGTCTCGGCGGGCAGATTGTGTACGAAGGCGATATGAAAGACTTAAAGAAAGGGACCAACAGCCACACGGTGCGCTATCTGTTGGGCGAGGAGGAAATTCCCGTACCCACACTCCGCCGTCCGTGGAATAACTATATCGAAATCAAAGGTGCCCGTGAGAACAACCTGAAAAGGGTGGACGTCCGTTTCCCGCTCAACGTGATGACGGTGGTAACGGGTGTTTCCGGTTCGGGAAAAAGTACATTGGTACGCGATATCTTCTACCGCGCCTTGAAGCGGGAGTTGGATGAGTGCAGCGACCGCCCGGGAGAGTTCCTCACCATCGGGGGCGACCTGCGCAATCTGAACAACGTGGAGTTTGTCGATCAGAACCCGATCGGAAAATCATCACGTTCCAATCCCGTGACCTACATCAAAGCATACGACGAAATCCGTAAGCTCTGGGCCGACCAGACTTTGGCGAAACAGATGGGGTATACCGCCGGCTACTTCAGTTTCAATAACGAAGGCGGACGATGCGAGGAATGTAAAGGCGACGGGACCATCACAGTAGAGATGCAGTTCATGGCCGACCTGGTATTGGAATGCGAATCGTGCCACGGCAAACGCTTCAAGCAAGACACGTTGGAAGTGAAATATCACGATGTGAATATATACGACGTATTGGAGATGACAGTGAATCAGGCTGTGGAGTTCTTCACGAAGTATGGACAGAAGAAAATCATCAAGAAACTGGCACCGCTGCAAGATGTAGGTTTGGGATATATCAAACTGGGACAGGCCTCGTCCACGCTCTCCGGAGGCGAGAACCAACGTGTGAAACTGGCGTACTACCTGAGTCAGGAGAAAGCCGACCCTACCCTCTTCATCTTCGACGAACCTACTACCGGATTGCATTTCCACGACATCCGCAAACTGCTCGAAGCATTCGATGCGCTGATCCGCCGCGGGCACACAATCGTGATCATCGAGCACAACCTCGATGTGGTAAAGTGTGCCGATCATGTGATCGACCTCGGACCGGAGGGGGGGGATAAAGGAGGGAATATCGTGGCTGTGGGAACACCGGAAGAGATAGCCGCCTGTGCGGAAAGTTATACCGGACAGTTCTTACAGGAGAAACTCCGTTAATTTACGATTGTATATCGCCCATAGCAATCTGATATTCCCGCCAAAGCGTATCTATATCGTATTCCTTGCCCAGCACATGCTTGATGGCTCCGTCGAATGACCAGGGAATAACCTCAAGCGTGCTTCGATTGAACTTACGCAAGAATTCCGGGTCTTTCTTATCGCGCAACCAAACGAAGAAATACCCCGTGGTGCGGTAACCATCCATGTAGTTTCCACCTTTCGGTCGGGCATTCGGTCCGAAACCGCCGTTGGCTACACGCACAGCATCCGCCATGCCTTCGATAAATGCCCAAAACACCTTGTTAGTGCCATACGAACCGATTCCTTGAGGCTCCAACTGGTAAGCATGTGTCAGTTCGTGCAGCAACACTCCTCTTGTTTCGAAAAGTAACCTGACCGTATCGTTCCCGGCAAATGATTTCTCGATGTGCTGTGTGCTATAAAAGATAGTCACCTTTCCATGACCGCCTCCTTTAGCTGATATACCTTTACTATCCTCCAGGGTATAGTGAATTCTTTGCACCGCCGGTATACTGTCCTCCGGTGAGAAATAAAGTGTAGACAATACCGTACGCGCCTGTTCTTTAATATACAGTTCCGGTTCCGGAATGATGCGATGGTAAATGTCAGAACCCTTTGTTTCAGTCGCTTTGTCCTCAAACCGGACGACACCTACGTTGTACGTATCCCATGCAGTAAGTATTCGCTCCGCTTCCCCTTTCAGGCCGAACGAGCAAACAGTCGCTCCTGCCAACAGGCAACACACTTTTATAATAAACTTCTTTTTCATCTTATTTCTTTCAATGCTAATACGGACAGCATTAATTGCTTCCATTTGTCAATGAATATGGTTTGTCCTCCGATGCGAGCCCCCGCCGTTTGTTGGGCGATGATGTCATGTTGAATTCCCAGGTTCCTCCTTTCAGAATATCATCGTGAGTGACATACATCTTGCTATAAGGTACGCCGTTCAGCTTCAACGACTGAACATAGCGTTTCTTGTCACTGACTTCCGGCGCTTTGATCTCCAGTACCCGTCCATTCGGCAAATTCAATTTCAGATAAGGCAGGTACGGAGCTCCCAGCACGTACTGGTCTGTTCCGGGGCAAACCGGATAGAATCCCATGACCGAGAAGAGGTACCAGGCCGACATCTGACCACAGTCATCATTTCCTCCCAATCCGTTGATATCATTCCGGTACATCTTGTTCAGTATCTCACGTATCCAGTATTGCGATTTCCAGGGTTGGGTGGTCCAGGCATACAGATAGGGCACATGATGGCTCGGCTCATTTCCATGTACATACCCGCCCACCAGACACTCTTCGGTTATATCCTCGTTGTGCTCATAATATTTTTCGGGGAGATGCATGGAAAACAGTTTGTCTAGTTTCTCTACAAACACCTTTTCGCCACCCATCAACCGCATCACTCCGAACACGTCGTGCGGAACATGAAAAGAGAAATTCCAGGAGTTACCTTCAATAAAGCCCTCACCATGTGTTTGCAACACATCGAATTCTTGCTTGAACGAACCGTCACTGTAACGGGGGCGGGCAAATCCAAGCGAGGAATCGTAAATGTTTCGGTAATTCAATGCTCGTTTCCGGTAAGTTTCGGCCAACTGACGATAGGCCTCCGCTCCGGCAACTTCGCTATTTGCTGCTTGCAAGGCTGTTTGATAAATGGTCCAGTCGTCATACGCATATTCCAGGGTGGTCGACGCGGCTGTTCCGCTCTTGTCGAGCGGTACATATCCCAGCTTCATGTAGTCAGCCAATCCTTCGTAATAAGGCAGTGTCGAAGTACGTACCATCGCCTTCAAGGCTTCGTCTGTATTCTTAAACACTCCTTTGGTAATGGCATCCGCCAGTACGGAAGTGGCATGATAACCACTCATACACCAGTTTTCATTCGCCATGTGGCTCCATACCGGTAGCATACCGTGTACGCTCTGGTTGCTATGCCTAATCATAGACTCCACCATATCGGCATTTCGATTCGGAGCTATCAGGTTGAGAAACGGGTGTTCGGCCCGGTACGTATCCCAAAGCGAGAAGATGGTGTAGTTTGTAAAACCTTTGGCCTGGTGGATGTTGTGATCCAGTCCACGATAAGACCCATCCACATCCATATAGACCGACGGATTGATCATCGTATGATAGAGCGAGGTGTAGAACATCGCCTTTTGGTCGTCCGTACCCTCTACCTCCCAACGACTCAGTTCTGCGTTCCATCCACTGGCGGCCATCCCGACCAGTTGGTCGAAACTCTTCCCGGAAGCTTCGGCACGTAGATTCCGAAGCGCACCTTCCGTACTGACCGCCGAAAGGGCTACTTTTACAATCAGTTCCGGTTGCGCAGCCGTATCGAAATGGAAATAAGTTACAATGTTACGGCCTGTGATTTCCGGAAAGTTCGTTTCTGTCTTGAACCGGCGCCAGAATCCTCCGTAAGAACTTTTGGCCTTGTCTACATATCCGTAAGAGCGTATAGGTTGAGACAATGAGATGGCAAAACAGGTATAGTTGGTACGCGCCCATCCGTTCGTAATGCGATAGCCCGTCAGCAGGGTATCGTTCTCTACCCGCAGGTTAGCCCACAACACCTTCCCATCATAATTATAGATGCCGTGTACCAGATCGAGTATCAGGTGACCGTCGGTATCTTTCGGGAAGGTATATCGATGAACACCTACTCGTGCGGTAGCCGTCAGTTGCGCTTTGATACCGTAATCGTCCAGCATCACTTCGTAATAGCCCGGCGTAGCCTTCTCGGTGGCATGGCTGAAACAGGAACGATAACCTTCTTCGGGGTGATCCGAACGACCGGGGTTAAGTTTCAATGCTCCGGTAGCAGGCATCACCAGAATATCTCCCAGATCCGAATGACCGGTCCCGCTCAGGTGAGTATGACTGAATCCCACAATCGTTCGATCGCGGTATTGGTAACCGGCACAATATTCATATGCTTTCTTCTGGTAAACACCTTTCACATTGTGTGGAATGGTGTCCGTATCCGGACTCAACTGCACAATTCCAAAAGGTGTACAAGCCCCGGGAAAGGTGTGCCCCATCCCATTGGTTCCGATAATCGGATTTACATAATCAACAACATTCCGGGCAATTGGCTGCCCGTATAAAGTTCCTGCATACAACAATATAAACAGGAATGCAAACAGACCACGTGTCTCTTTCATTATATATAGAAGAAGTGGGTTATTCTTGTTTAGAAATAGAACCCGAAACCGACTTTGAATCCAAACTTGGAGTAATCGTTATTCTTAAAGCTCAGGTCGTAATACACCGCCGGCTCGATAGTCACCGTACGGCTAAGGAAGAAAGCATATCCCACCTCAGAGCCCCATGCCAGGTCGGTAGTCTTGTATATATCCCAGTCCCAGCGTTTCACTTTCAGTCCGCCTCCCACGTAAATACCTACCTGATCGAAGTAGTAACGTCCGCCCAAAGCTCCGGTATATACATCGCCTGCTTCTTTCCAATCGGCTCCCAAGGTAGCCACTATAGCCAGATTATCGGCAACGAACATTCCAGCCTGGCCGGAAATGCCCATGTGAAAATCCTCTGTTTTACTATGCGACAGATCGAATCCAGTCATCGAAGTGTTCACGAACCATTTCCCTTGTTCAAACTGTGCTTGTACACCTACGGTTGCCACCAAGAGGCAAACCACTACAAAAAGTTTCTTCATTATCTTTATTTATACCGGTTAGTAAAATCAACACGAATATGAATAGAAATATCTTTTATTTCTGATTCTTATACTTCTCTTCCTCTTCCTTCCGCTGCCTCTGCAACTGTTCTTTCTTTCTCAGCACCAGCCAGAGTAGCACTACAATGACATACGACCCACCCAATGTCAGGTATTTCTGCGTATCGTCCATTTCCGTATTACGCGGCAGTAAATAAGCAGCCGTAGCAGAAACATATATTAGCAAAGCTACGGTAAGCCAAGTCGATTTCTTAAACTTCTTCATCTTCATTCGTTTTATTTTACCATCTTACTGGAAATTGTCCGCAACGGACGCTAACAAACAGACGGCAAAAGTAATCATCACTTATTGTTTTTTAGTTGAGGCAAATGTAACATAATCTTCCGAAACCGCCAACAATACCAGCTGTTTTGCTACCTTTGCCCTAAATTTAAAACAAAAGCGAAACGTATGCGCCGATATATCTTCCTCCTCTTTTTATTATGTACGATCACTGCCTTATCGCAACCTAAATACGAGGTACGAGCTGCTTGGGTCACCGTTGTCTACGGACTCGACTGGCCCCGGACCAAAGCTGTTACTCCCGCTTCCATGCGCATCCAACAAAAAGAACTGATCGATATTCTTGACCAACTGAAAGCTGCCAACTTCAATACCGTACTCTTCCAGGCACGTACGCGTGGGGATGTTGTCTATCACTCGGAGATCGAGCCCTATAATTCCATCCTGACGGGACGGATGGGCGGCGATCCGGGGTACGACCCGCTGACATTTGCCGTTAGCGAATGTCACAAACGGGGCATGGAATGCCATGCGTGGATGGTAGCTATTCCGCTGGGAAACAAGAAACACGTGGAATCACTGGGCAAACAGTCGGTCACCAAACGCATGAAGGATATCTGTGTGCCTTACAAGAATGAATACTTCCTCAACCCCGGTCATCCGGCCACGAAAGAATACCTGATGAAACTGACACGGGAAGTGGTAAGCCGATACGATGTAGATGGGGTACACTACGACTACCTCCGATACCCGGAATATGCCCCACGCTTTCCGGACAGCTATGATTTCAAGCGATACGGCAAAGGGCGTTCATTGGATCAGTGGCGGCGGGATAACCTGACGGACATCGTGCGCTATATATATAAAGGTGTAAAAGAAATCAAACCGTGGGTGAAGGTGAGCACCTGCCCGATTGGAAAGTACCGGGACACGAAGCGGTATCCATCGAACGGCTGGAATGCATTCTATGCCGTATACCAGGATCCGCAAGGATGGCTGGGCGAAGGCATACAAGACCAGATCTACCCGATGATGTATTTCCAGAAGAATAATTTCTACCCCTTCGCGCTCGACTGGCAGGAGCAGAGCAACGACCGGCACGTGGTTCCGGGGCTGGGCATCTACTTCCTCGACCCGAGCGAAGGCAACTGGAAACGTGATGAGATCGACCGACAGATTTACTTCATCCGTTCGCAAGGTCTGGCAGGCGAAGCGCATTACCGGGTGAAATACCTGATGAACAATGTACAGGGACTCTACGATGAACTGAGAGAAAACTTTTATGCCTATCCGGCTTTGCAACCGCCCATGCCCTGGCTGGATAATGTGGCACCCACCACACCATCAAATCTACAGGTGACTGTAGATGGTGGCTACACGGAGCTCAACTGGAAAGCGGCTACCGACAACGACCTGAGAAACGCACCGATGTATGTTATTTATGCTTCGGACACCTATCCGGTAGATACCACCCGGCCGGAAAACATCGTCGAACTGCGTGTACGGGGAACGAAATACACCTATGCGCCGATTATTCCTTGGGAAGCCAAACGCTATTTTGCAGTAAGCGCCATCGACCGGTATGGAAATGAAGGTCCGGCGGTTCAGATGCCGCAAAGCGCCCACGCCCGGTAATGAGTATGTTTACTAACAGGTGTTAGCGGGAGATAACCTGACCGAATCCTTCCCTCTTCTATTTGCAAAGGCGATATTTGTTCCGCTTGCTCATGCTGTTCCAGTGCTTCGCCTGGCGTGACATGATAGGTAATATGGAATTCACCCTTGGCTTCGGGATGAACATATCGGTCATGCAATAGTCGCGATACGACTCCCATATTCATCCGCAGATTGATCTCCACACACGGGTGTATCCGGAACTCCGGTTCACTGGGGAAGCGGCATATCATCATGTCGATACCCAGATATCCTTGATAGGCTGTCCCGATTAGTTGAGCCAGCTCCTCTTCTAAACAACAGCGCAAAGCATGTAATGCTTCAG
Source organism: Bacteroides sp. (assembly GCA_031554635.1). GTDB lineage: Bacteria > Bacteroidota > Bacteroidia > Bacteroidales > Bacteroidaceae > Bacteroides. The sequence goes on along the minus strand of JAVBVD010000047.1, from coordinate 45,320 downwards.
TCGGTACATAAGTCGACAACCGTTGTTCTATCTCTGCATCCGGCAACAGCAGGTTCTTCTCATAGGCTCCTCCGGGACCGGTGGCAAAGAGTGAATATCCTGCAAACGTCGCCCGTCCTTCGGTACTGATCAAGAACTCCATGGCAAAATCTTCCATCTTATTATATATAGGTTCTGTGATTATACCCCCTTGCGAGGCGGCCACTCGTGTGCACCATCCGGCTACATAAGGAGTAAAAGCACCGCGGCACCAGTTCAGCCCTTTTCCACTACCCGACAAAGGGGCTTTCAGCAGGCACTCGTCCCGGTTCTCGACATATTGCTTCCACTCTTCTTTCTGGGTAAGAAAAGCCGATTCACCACAGAAATGTTCGGACAACTGCAAAGCAGGAAGCAACTCCACCGCCCGTTGCCGGTGAGATAACTGCCGCATCACCTGCAACTGCTCCTGCGTAGGCAGCATTTCTTCGGATAATCCCAGAACCGACAACCGTTTCACCAAAGCCGGATTCCATCCCCAGGGAGAGACAGGTACTTCGCCGACTGTGGATAGCTCCGGCTCCGTCATCAACTCTACTTCCAACGGAAAGCGTGTCTTTACCATCTTCAGGAATGAAAGGTTATAAGCCGAAGGAGCCAAGACATAGCTCCCCGGATCGACATACCATACAGGCAACAAGGCCAGATCGGCAGCCATCTGCCGGGCCGAAGCCGGAGCCATGTAGTTGGTATCACCGTTGGCAAGAGCCAAGTCATTGTCAGGATTGAACAGATATATGGTTTGTTTCATCTTTGCAAAAGGAATTCACGGGCAAATATACGGTCAAAAAGCGATTGTAGCGTACATGCCGCACGTAAAAAAGAAAGAAATATATTTATCTCCACATTTCTTGACACATACCCATAAAGTATAAACTTGCTAAAGAACTTACAATTTTGCTATCTCCACTTTGCAACAGACAAAAAAAGCATTATATTTGCCCCTTGAAAACGAAAGAACAGAAATGGAATCATTCTACCGCACACACGCTTACCTGTTGGAACACACGAATGCTCCTGTACGTCGCGACCTTATGGACGAGATTGACTGGAACGATCGTTTGATAGGTATCAAAGGTACACGGGGGGTAGGAAAAACCACTTTCCTTCTTCAATATGCCAAAGAGAAATTCGGGGACGACCGCTCCTGCCTGTTCATTAATATGAACAACTTCTATTTCTCCGGATACAGTATTGTCGATTTTGCTTCCGAGTTTCAGAAACGAGGCGGGAAGGTATTACTTATCGATCAGGTGTTCAAATATCCTGAATGGAGCCGGGACCTGCGCATCTGTTACGAGCGCTTTCCGAATTTAAAGATTGTATTTACAGGTTCGTCGGTGATGCGCTTGAAAGAGGAGAACCCTGAGCTGCACGGGATTGTAAAAAGTTACAATCTGCGGGGATTCTCGTTCCGGGAATTCCTGAATCTGCACACCGATATGAAGTTTCGTGCATACACCTTGGATGAGATACTGAGCAACCACGAACAGATAGCCCGCGGCATACTTTCCAAAGTACGTCCATTGGATCATTTTCAGGACTACCTGCACCATGGTTTCTACCCATTCTTCCTGGAGAAACGCAACTTCTCCGAAAACCTGTTGAAGACAATGAACATGATGGTGGAAGTAGACATTCTGCTCATCAAACAGATTGAGCTGAAGTACCTCTCGAAGATAAAGAAACTACTATACCTCCTGGCCGTCGACGGACCGAAAGCCCCGAACGTCAGCCAGTTGGCTATCGACATACAAACCTCGCGTGCCACGGTGATGAATTATATCAAGTACCTGGCGGACGCCCGGCTAATCAATATGGTTTACCCCCGGGGACAGGAGTTCCCCAAGAAGCCATCAAAGATCATGTTGCACAACACCAACCTGATGTATTCCATTTACCCGGTAAAGGTAGAAGAGCAGGATGTGCTCGACACTTTCTTTGTGAACAGTTTATGGAAAGATCATAAGGTACATAAAGGCGAGAAGAACGTCTCTTTTATGGTAGACGAGAAAATACCCTTCAAGGTCTGCCCGGAAGGAGTCAAGATTAAGAACAATCCGAACACGACATATGCCCTGCACAAAGCAGAAATCGGACGGGGCAACCAAATCCCTTTGTGGATGTTCGGCTTCCTATATTAAGAACGAAGATAGAGAATTTATTTACTTAAATATTTAATTTTGTTATGACTAAGCAGAAGAAATTTATTACTTGTGATGGTAACCAGGCCGCTGCACATATCTCGTATATGTTCTCGGAAGTAGCTGCGATCTATCCTATTACCCCGTCATCGACCATGGCTGAATACGTGGACGAGTGGGCTGCCGCAGGACGTAAGAACCTTTTCGGCGAAACAGTATTGGTACAGGAAATGCAATCGGAAGCCGGTGCCGCAGGTGCCGTTCACGGTTCATTGCAAGCCGGTGCGTTGACTTCAACGTATACTGCTTCGCAAGGTCTGTTGCTAATGATCCCGAACATGTACAAGATTGCCGGTGAATTCCTGCCTTGCGTATTCCACGTTTCTGCACGTACACTGGCTAGCCACGCTCTGTGTATCTTCGGCGACCACCAGGACGTAATGTCTGCCCGTCAGACAGGTTTCGCTATGCTGGCCGAAGGTTCTGTACAGGAAGTGATGGACCTGTCGGGTGTTGCTCACCTGGCTACAATCAAGTCACGCGTTCCGTTTATGAACTTCTTCGACGGTTTCCGCACATCACACGAAGTACAGAAGATCGAACAGCTGGACAACGAAGACCTCGCTCCGCTGGTAGATCAGGAAGCATTGGCCGAATTCCGTGCCCGCGCCTTGAATCCGTCTACTCCGGTGGCCCGTGGTATGGCTGAAAACCCCGACCACTTCTTCCAACACCGTGAATCATGCAACAACTACTACGAACAGGTTCCTGCCATCGTAGAAGAATATATGAACGAAATCTCCAAGATCACAGGCCGCAAATACGGTTTGTTCGATTACTATGGAGCCGACGATGCCGAACGCGTAATCATCGCGATGGGTTCTGTAACCGAAGCTGCCCGCGAAGCTATCGACTACTTGGTAGCCAATGGCGAAAAAGTAGGTATGGTTGCCGTACACTTGTATCGTCCGTTCTCTGCTAAGCACTTCCTCGCTGCTGTTCCCAAGACTGCGAAGACTATCGCTGTTCTGGACCGTACCAAGGAACCGGGTGCTACCGGCGAACCGTTGTACCTGGATGTAAAAGACTGCTTCTACGGTGCTGCTAACGCTCCGGTAGTAGTAGGTGGTCGTTACGGTTTGGGCTCAAAGGACACTACTCCGGCTCAGATCCTTTCTGTATTCGAAAACCTCGCCTTGCCGATGCCGAAGAACCACTTCACCATCGGTATCGTAGACGACGTATCATTCACTTCTCTGCCCCAGAAAGAAGACATCGCTTTGGGTGGCGAAGGTATGTACGAAGCTAAGTTCTACGGCCTCGGTGCTGACGGAACGGTAGGTGCCAACAAGAACTCTATCAAGATTATCGGTGACAACACAGATAAATACAGCCAGGCTTACTTCTCTTACGACTCTAAGAAGTCAGGAGGTTTCACTTGCTCGCACTTGCGTTTCGGTGACAAACCCATCCGTTCTACTTATTTGGTAAACACTCCGAACTTTGTGGCTTGCCACGTTCAGGCTTACCTGCACATGTATGACGTAACCCGCGGTCTGCGTCAAAACGGAACATTCCTGTTGAATACTATCTGGGAAGGCGACGAATTGGCTAAGAACCTGCCGGTACGCGTGAAGAAATATCTCGCTCAGAAGAATATCAGCGTATACTACATCAACGCTACTGAGATTGCTCAGGAAATCGGTTTAGGTAATCGTACCAACACCATCCTTCAATCAGCATTCTTCCGCATTACGCAGGTAATTCCGGTGGATCTGGCTATTGAGCAAATGAAGAAATTCATCATGAAGTCTTACGGCAAAAAGGGCGAAGAAATCGTGAACCTGAATTACGCTGCTGTTGACCGTGGTGGTGAATACAAGCAACTTCCTGTTGATCCGGCATGGGCTAACCTCGGCGACGAAGCTGCTGAAACCAACAGCGATCCGGCTTTCATCAACGAAGTAGTTCGTCCGATCAATGCACAGGATGGTGACTTGCTGCCCGTATCTGCATTCGCAGGTCGCGAAGATGGTACTTGGGATCAAGGAACTTCTAAATACGAAAAACGCGGTGTGGCTGCATTCGTTCCCGAATGGAATGCCGATAACTGTATCCAGTGTAACAAGTGTGCTTACGTTTGTCCTCACGCTTCTATCCGTCCGTTCGTACTCGACGCTGCTGAGCAAGAAGGTGCAAACTTCACCATGCTGAAAGCTACCGGTAAGCAATTCGACGGTATGACCTTCCGTATCCAGGTATCAGTTCTTGACTGTCTGGGTTGCGGTAACTGTGCCGACATCTGTCCGGGCAACCCGAAGAAGGGCGGCAAGGCGCTTGCTATGAAGCATCTGGAAAGCCAACTTCCTGAAGCTGCCAACTGGACGTATTGCGCTGACAACGTGAAGAGCAAACAACACCTGGTGGATATCAAGGCTAATGTAAAGAACTCTCAGTTCGCTACTCCGCTGTTCGAATTCTCGGGCGCTTGCTCAGGTTGCGGTGAAACTCCGTACGTGAAGCTCATCACTCAGCTGTATGGCGACCGCGAAATGGTAGCTAACGCAACCGGATGTTCTTCTATCTACTCGGGTTCGGTTCCTTCAACTCCGTATACAATGAACGAAAAGGGACAAGGTCCGGCTTGGGCTAACTCTCTGTTCGAAGACTTCTGTGAATTCGGCCTCGGTATGGAACTCGCCAATGAAAAGATGCGCGAACGCATCGTGAAGCTAATGAACGAAGGTATCGCCGGCGACTGTCCTGCAGAATACAAAGAAGTATTCGGCGAATGGATCGCTAACATGTTCGATGCTGAAAAGACTAAGGAATTGGCTGAAAAGATCATTCCGATGCTGGAAGCTGCTATGGGCAAGTGCGACGTTTGCAAACAACTCTACAGCCTGAAACACTTCTTAGTGAAACGCAGCCAGTGGATCATTGGTGGTGACGGTGCTTCTTACGATATCGGTTACGGCGGTCTCGACCACGTAATTGCTTCGGGCAAAGATGTAAACATCCTCGTTCTCGACACAGAAGTATATTCTAACACAGGTGGACAGTCGTCAAAAGCTACTCCGGTAGGCGCTATCGCTAAGTTTGCCGCTTCAGGTAAGCGTATACGCAAAAAAGACCTCGGCCTGATGGCCACCACTTACGGTTATGTATATGTTGCCCAGATCGCTATGGGTGCCGACCAGGCTCAGACCCTGAAGGCTATCCGCGAAGCTGAAGCATATCCGGGTCCGTCACTCATCATCGCTTACTCTCCGTGTATCAACCACGGTTTGAAGAACGGTATGGGTAAGAGCCAGGAAGAAGAAGAAAAGGCAGTAGCCTGCGGTTACTGGCACTTGTGGCGTTACAACCCCGCTCTGGAAGCAGAAGGTAAGAATCCGTTCCTCCTCGATTCGAAAGAACCTACTTGGGAAGGTTTCAAACCGTTCTTGAAGAGCGAAGTACGCTACTCTTCACTGTTGAAGCAGTATCCGGCAGAAGCTGAAGAACTGTTCCAGGCAGCCGAAGACAACGCCAAATGGAGATTCAACAACTACAAACGCTTGGCCAACCAAGCTTGGGGAGCTGCCGAATAATCCATTCGCATAAATAATTCAGAAAAAGAGACTTCTCTCAAACCGGGAAGTCTCTTTTTTCGTTTAGAACTCATTAGCGGAATAAACCGCAGGTTTAATACATATATAATATGATAGGATTTATTATTTGGATCGTCGGTCTTGTCCTGACGATTATGGCTGCCCTGGAAATATGGAAACTGAATGTGGATCCGGTGAAACGCATTGTTGTCATCTGCATTCTCGTCCTGACCAACTGGTTGGGCATTGCCGTATATTATCTGTACGCCAAAGACAAATTAGCTGGCTGGTTGAAATAGCAGCCCAAGGAGATTCTAACTACCCGATAGAATCTCCTTTCCTTTTACAAACGACCCTTCATTAGACTAACAAACTACTTTAACGACTCCCATCTTTTAAAAAACAAAATCCAACAACAAATAACCAATAAATAAGAGCAAAAAAACGCACCACGACCCCACTTATGGTAATTGGAATAGCATTTACAACTTTACCGAAAAATATTTGCAACTTTTGTTGATTAATTAAAAAATAAACTTGTATATTTGCACCATTACAATAAAAAATCTGAAGTCATATGAAGAAAATTATCTTACTATCTATGTTGTCTGTTTTCGCATTCAGTGCATGCGAAAAAGATTTGTATGATGCAGAAGTAGATCAGAAAGTAACTGACATGAAAATCCCATTGGATTTCAATTGGGAAATGTCTACTACAGCCATTATCAACATCACTTCTCTATCAGAAACTCCGGTAGCTGTATATTTGGACAAACAATGTTCAGAAATCTACAAGATTGCTGAATTTACAGTAATTCCTGGGTTGAATATGCCAATTGAATTGAATGTACCAACAGCCCAACAGAAATTGTATGCAAAATACAATGGCAATGTAGTACCTTTCGCTATCAACAATGGTAAAGCAGAATTGACATTAACACCGACCACTTCCGCCCTCAAAACAAGAGCTGGAAGTGACAACCTCTCCTATTTGAAGAAAGGTTGGTCTACAGTTATGTTTGAAGACTTATTCCCCAGATTGGGCGACTACGACTTCAATGACTTTGCAGCCAATTACAACTACTCCATCGCTTATCGCGTATCTCCGGAAGACGGACTCAGCTATGTAGATTCTTATGAATTCGACTTGCGCGTAAATGCAGTGGGTGCTACGAAGCCCATCACTCCGTATCTTAGAATCACTGCTACAAACGAATTTGCTGCCACGCTTGATGATACAAATGTAGTGAATGTAGTTGCCGAAGATGGCATCACAGTAACAACTGTGAGCTCAGGTAAAGGATTCCGCATCTTAAAGTTTGAAGGTATGTGTAAGGTTGAAAAAGATGCAAACAACAAAGTTATTTTCCGCAATACTGATCCAGCCTTACCTTTATCCGCGCCTATGATTGCAAAAGTAACAATCCTGGCTGCTAATAAAGATGGAGTAAAAGTAAACCCACTCTCTATGAAGAACTTCAATTTCGACATCTTCATCACCAATGGAGATACCGAAATCCATAAAAGAGGAATGGCTTCTAGATTAAACCTGGGGTATCCTGCAGACGAAATCGAAGGTGGAGAAGGAAATGCAACTTATAGCAATATGTCTAACTTGGTTTGGGGAATTGATATACCCGCAGCAATCAACCACCCAATTGAATACAGAAGCATCATAAGCGCTTATCCAAAATTCAAGAAATGGGCCGAATCAGAAGGAACCGAAGAAAAGAATTGGTATGAAGCTCCGTCACAACAGGGCTTGATCAAATATCTGGAACAATACCCCATTCAGTAATTCTGATAGAATAGCAACGATTCTATATAAAAACATCTAGAATATAAGTAAGGTGCCTTTACAAAAAGAGGCACCTTATTTGCATTATACGCCCAAGCATCCGTCTTGTTTTTTAATCATATCCTTTCCCTCGCCATATTGCTCATTTTTCCATTCCTATTCTAAAAAAACATCCAAAAAGAAGAAACAACACCAAATATACAACTTTAACAAATTAATATTTGCAACTTTTTGGTGGTATGAAAAATAATAAATACATTTGCGCAGTTAATATGAATTAAGAGTCTGTCTACATGAAGAAATTTATTTTACTATTCGCTTTGGTCGCTTTCACATTCAGTTCTTGTGAAAAAGACTTGTACGATGAGGAGATCGCTAAGAACCAAACAATCAAGGATTTGGTTATATCTCCGGACTTTGACTGGAACATGACACAAACTGTAACAGTTACCCTAACAGCCACGGCTGAAACTGCGGTAGGCGTATACGTTAACGCCGCTTGTACAAATGAGTACAAGGTGATTGAGTGTACCGTTATGCCGGGAATGATGCCTATAGAGGTAGAAGTGCCCGCAGCTATCAGCACATTATATGTAAAGTATGATGGTGCTGTAAAAAGCTTCTCTATTGTAAATCAAAAAGCTGAGTACACTTTCCCAACCACAGCTAAGTCTACCAGAGGCTGGGGAAATGGAAACAACGAAGTTCCCATGTATGTTGGTAAAAGCTGGTCTACACTGATGTTCGAAGACTTGTTCCCCAAATTAGGTGATTATGACTTCAATGATTTTGTAGCAAACTACAAATACAACCTTGTATATGTAGTTAGTTCCAACAATCAGGGAAAAGTAACTTCAAGCCATGTTGTAGGGTATGAGTATGAATTCCGTGTAAATGCCATTGGAGCCAACTACACCATCACTCCTTATCTGAAAGTGACAACTAAGCACAAGAGCTTGGCTGGCGTCTTTAACTATGACCCTCAAAGCAAGAAAAATGAGCTGATTGTAACATCTCCAAACCCCAACATTAAAATAGAATTGGTAGCCACCGGAAGTGATTATCAGGTATTCAAGTTTGTTGGTATGACCGACAAAGACCCCAGAATATTCCTGAATACAGAGGAAGGTGTAACACTAGAGGCTCCTACAACAATTAAGGTAGAAGCTCATACTGTAGACAATCAAGGAATCAAATGGGAGAATGCTTATACAGCCGATGTATTGGAGTTCGATTTCTTCATCTACAACGGATATAATGAAGTTCACAAGAGAGGATTTGCCCCGGCATTGGGTGCCACATATCCGGCTGCTGACGTCGAATTTGGCGCAGGAGATGAATACTACAGCAACTCAGGTAATCTGATTTGGGCAATTGATGTCCCTGCTGTAATCAACCATGCCATTGAAAAGAAGAACTTCCTGAATGCTTATCCTAAATTTAAGGCATGGGCAACTTCAAAAGGAGAACAGAATAAAGACTGGTACAATAGCCCGGATTCAAAGTACATTATCGACTATATGGGTAAACACCCACTCTAATAGTTATCAGAACGCACATAAAAAAAGGTAGGAGGAAAAAGTTTTCTTTTTCCTCCTACCTTTTTTATTACTCCCTGGTAAGCATTACTCTCTGGGAAACCATACTTTCATCCGCACTATGCCACGATTGGCCCAGGCATAATAAGGAATAAAAGAGTAGACTTGATCCTCTTCCTTTTTCTGGATCAGATTTATTCCACCCAGAAAGTCCGGTATATTCTTTATACTAAAAACATCCTCCTCTGAAAAGTGTACCTTGTCAAAGCACCCTTTATTATCTGTTTCTTCCGCACAATACACCAATGGGCCGTATTCGACAGCCATCTGATTTTTAAGTTCGCCCACACTGTCATTAGCCACTACATGACGCACCTGCATGGGAAAGGAAAGTTCCACCAAGTTATTGTCCCATTTCCGATGGATGGTCAAGTAACCTTTATCCAGTTCACCATTAAATTCCTTTCCATCGACCCAGACCTTATAGCCATCAGTCGGTTTATCTGAATACCGATACAGAGTACCTGGTACGGGGGCATTGTTTGCCCATCCGGGAATACGAATCTTCAAAGAGAAACGACGCTCCCTATCTGCCGACACCTTTATCCTGATTTTGCCATCCCAGGGGTAATTCGTTTCTTGTTCGATGTGAACGGGATTTCCCAGCACAGACACCTCTGCTTTGTTCGAAACAAAAAGGTTGACATACACCTGATCGCCCTGAGTGGCATAAATCAAATTAGAAACAAAAGGAATAAATCGCATCAGATTGGTAGGACAGCACGAGCAATCGAACCAGGATTCGCGTGTGCAGGCTCCTTTGTTAAAGCCATACTTCCCATCCGACTCCAGCGGATTGGGATAGAAGAACTCTGTTCCTTTCAAAGACATGCCTGCAATAAGCGCATTGTACATGGTCCGTTCCACAACATCATAATATTTGGCTTCACCTGTGAGGCGGAACAACCGTTCGTTCCAATACACGCTACCTATCGAAGCACAGGTTTCACTGTAGGCGGTCAGGTTGGGCAATTCATAATTGTCGCCGAATGCTTCCTGATGATGGCGAGCCCCAATTCCTCCGGTGATATACATCTTCTTATAAACCATGTTCTCCCACAACCTGCCTACAGCTTCTCGGTAAGCTGAATCTCTGTAAATGGCTGCTACATCGGTCATACCGGCATACATATAAACCGCACGCACGGCATGCCCCACTGCTTCTTTCTGCTCCAACACCGGAAGATGATCCTGTATATTTTCAGCTCCCCATATTTCACGGAGGGCAGCATTGCCGCGCAGGTCGAGAAACTTCTTCACCAAATGAAGATAAGCAGTTTTTCCTGTGATATGATACAACTTGATGAGTCCCGTTTCCACAATCTGATGGCCGGGAACAGCGTTATTCGTACTATCGCCGAAAACCGTCAACAACAAATCAGCGTTCTTCAAAGCAATATCCATCAGGTTGTGCTTTCCTGTCGCCCGGTAATGTGCAGAAGCAGCTTCAAATAAGTGTCCACTATTATACAGCTCATGACTGATTTCCAGGTGACTCCATCTAGGACCCGGCGGTACCCAATCTGAAGTAGGTTTCATGGGATCAATGGTGCGCCAAGTAGTCAAGTATCCATCTGGTTCCTGTCCCTGAGCAATGATTGCAATGACAGAATCAGTATACGCTTCCAGTGCAGCGTCGGGTCGGCTGATGAGTGAATACGCCGCTCCTTCGAGTGTTTTATAGACATCGGTATCGTCAAAAGGCATTTTACCCCGGGTAGTCCCCGCTCCTCCGTTGATAACACGACCGGCAGTTACAAAATTCTCCAGCCGGCCTTCTGCCTCACATTTCTCAAAAGCATAACGGATGACTTTATGTTGAATGGTTTCAATTCTCGGCAACCAGAAATGATCGGTCAATTTTACCTGATTCAGTTCGACCGCTTCAATCGGATAATCGGAGTAACTCTCCGGTTTGTTCTCCTTCTTGCAGGAGAAGAGGGTAAATACACATAGTATCAGCCACAAATTCTTCATAAGCAACAGTTTTAAGTACAACAATAAAGGTGATTGATTATAATAACATTGCAAATTTGCACATTCGCCGTGATTTATCCACGTTCAAATGTTTCCCATCACCGCATGATTTGTTATAACTGTTGCTTAAAGTTCGTTACCGAAGGAAAACATGTCCGCATGGCGATAATCCCACCTGCATTTCTTCATATCCACTCTCCCGCCCAATAAGAAAGAAACACCTTCGGATGTCAACAGATCCGTTTGCTCTTCCCAGCCGGGAACCAATCTGCCCGCAGCATTGACTACCCTATGACAGGGGATGTTCAATTCCTGGGGTACCTGCTTCAATGCCCGCCCCACCATGCGAGAACACTGCGACCTTCCCAGCAAAGAAGCCACATCGCCATACGTTGTAACTTTCCCCACCGGCACCGCTTTCACCACGGTATAAACCTCGTGGCAGAAATCAAGCGTCATAGCCTCTTTCTTTACACTGTAATCTTTCACTACAAAAAAAACCTACTCTTTAATACTGACTACTGGAAAACTTATGCTCTTCATCGATTAAAAGCGGATTATCGTCCATCCACTTCGCAAAAGCTCCCCACTTGGAAGCATTATCTACCAACCATTTGGAGAAAGCATCCTCGTCTCCGTTCTTCAGAAGCCAGTGATTGTAAGCTTCCATATGACCGGCAGCTTTTAACTTGTTTTGATAATCGAACAATACGTTGGGATACTTTTCATTGTATTTTTCCCGATAGTAGTTCTCCACGAAGCGGGTTCGTATTCTGTCCAGGGAATTGATATCTATATTCTTTTCTGCCCCGACTGCCAATGACATTATAGTTTCATACACCATACCGAACGGAATCTTTAGTTCTTCCAGATCTTCCAGTGTCATTGACATGTTTTTACAGAAACTAATATTCACGACAGAGTCGTTCGGAAAGGTGATTTCCGATTTGTATGTATTGTAAAGCAGACGGCTCATCTCGCTTGTTCGTTGAGTATTCCGTTCCAGATTCATAAAGATTTCACCGTAGATCATGCCCCACACTTCTGCGTCGGAGTGACAGTAAGCAGTGGCGACACGGTAATAATTGGAGGGAAATTCAGGATCGACCTCTATACCTTTCTCATAATACGACACGGCTTTATCATATTGCTCATGAATCCAATATACGGTACCCGACTCCATGTTAAGGCATCCCGAATTGGGGTACTTTTCCAACCCGTCGGCATACGTTTCCAAGGCCTTTTCGGGCTTTCCGAGCATATCGTAACTATTGCCCAGCAGTTGATATACCAGTTCACTGGGCTCCTTGCTTTTGCGAAGCTTCTCCAGAATCTTGACAGCAGTCTTATAGTCCTCTTTCAGGCAATAAGCAAAGGCAAGTTCATAAGGATAGATCGTCTCCTTGGGATCGAGTTTTATTGCTTCATTCAGCAGAACAATGCTCTCGTCTACTTTTCCACTATCCATCAGACGAATGGCTTCCTGGCACTTTGTCGAGGCTAACTCTTGTTTACTTTGTCCGAAAGCAGACGGTACTAAAACGAATAATAGTACAATAAAGTACATACATAGATCTCTACTGTTTTTCATGGTTTCTTCTTTAATTGGGTAAGGCAATAAATGATTAATACAAATATATTTATATTGCTGAAGACAAACAAAACTTTTACAGGATAAAGCGTGTTGAGCATACATATTTCTACAACCTCCATCCTCACATCAGGTAATGGCCTTCGTCTAATTGCCACTCGAAGACTTCCGTTTCAGGAAATCAGTAGGAGCTTCGCCAAACTGTTCTTTGTAGCATTTTGCAAAGTACGAGGGCGAGGTAAAGCCTACCTCGTAGGCAATCTCCGCCACTGTCAGTTCCGAAGAAGCCAGTAACGAAGCTGCCCGTTTCAAACGGGCTATACGGAGCAATTCGTTCGGAGCGTAGTTGGTAAGCGACTTAATCTTCCGGTAAAGCTGTACCCGGCTGAATCCCATCTCTCTCCCCAGCTCTTCCACATTCAACTCCGAGTCGTTCAACTTCGCTTCGATAAGCGCTTTGAAACGCTCGATAAAATCTTTATCCATGTCGCAGATGTCCTCTTTGGCCAATGTCTGCCTGTCTCCGAAGAACTGCTTCAACCGGCGATGAGAGTCGATAAGATTTCGCACACGCGCTATCAGCAAGGGAGCGCTAAAGGGCTTGGAAATGTATGAATCCGCCCCTCCGTCGTATCCTTGGATGCGTTGTTCATCGAGCGAGCAAGCCGTCAGCAAGATAACCGGTATGTGGCAAGTCTGCATCTCGCTCTTCAAGCGGCGGCAGCACTCCATACCGTCTATACCGGGCATCATCACATCCGAGATGATCAGATCGGGCACATACTTCATCGCCCGCCGGATGCCTTCCATTCCATCGGACGCTTCGATCACCGAATAATCAGCTGCCAGCAAGCTGCGAACATATGTACGTATATCCGCATTATCGTCGATGATGAGTACCGACTGTTTAGACGCATCGTTCTTGTCCTCTTCCGGTTCGTCAGGGGTCAGTTCTTCCATTTCTTCCGGTAGGACGACGACGGTCGTTTCAATATCTTGTACCGTTTCGCTGCTGCACACAGGCCACTGAACCGTAAACTGCGTACCCAGTTTCTCATCACTCTCCACTGTTATTGTACCCTCATGCATCTCCACAAAGGCTTTGACCAATGCCAGCCCGATACCCGACCCGGCATGATTCAGGTCGATTTTGTAGAAACGATCAAAGATATGCCGGATATGTTCGGCCGAGATCACACTGCCGGTATTGCGTACCGTGAAGCAAAGAAAGTTGCATTCGTCTACCTGTGCAAGCATCAGGCGCACTTGCACATCGCCATTCTCGGGAGTAAACTTGAAAGCATTGGACAGCAGGTTGAAATAGATGCGTTCTAACTTCTCCACATCAGCCCGGGTACGATAATCTTCCCCGGGTACGGCTTCGAAGCTGAAATGAATATGCTTTTTTCGGGCAACCGCCTGGAATGATTCGTTCCAACCTTCAAAACACTGCCTGATATTCAACGCAACCGGTACGAACTCCATCTTTCCATTCTCGTATTTACGAAAATCAAGAATCTGGTTAACCAGTCGTAAGAGGATATTGACATTCTTCTTCACCAGGTGAAGCAAGCGGTTTTGGTCGGCATTCAGGTTTTTATCCGCCAGCAGTTGGTCTACCGGATCGGCTACCAAAGTAAGCGGTGTGCGGAAATCGTGCGAGATATTGGTAAAGAATACCAACTTGGCATGAGTAGCCTCCTCCAACTGACGGGAAAGCAGAATCAACTGGTCACGCTGGTTCTCCAACTGATCGCGCTGAGCCGACAGTTCATCTCGCTGGGACGATAACTCATCACGTTGTGATTCTACTTGTTCTTTCTGAATTGAAAGTTCCCTATTCAAGCGATTCTTGGAACGGAGCGACTTGTACACCACCAGCAACAGTCCGCCTACCAACAACAAAAAAAGCAGACTTCCATACAGCACCAGTTGTTGGTTGGCATACTGCGACAGGTACAGGTCGATCCGTCCGTTCAGCGTGCCTATTTTACTATCGAGTTCTGTTATCTGATTCGTCTGCAAATCCATGATTCGTGCATTCGTAGGATCGACCACCGCCGTTGTCAGTATGGTCTCCCTGTCAAAGGGACATTTTCTCAGGATATTCATAGCCGTCTGCATCACCTTATCGCCCCCGGTGGGGTAAATAAAGGTTGCTGTCAGAATGCTGTCGAGCACCATTTCCAGTCCATATTCTTTGCCCGGCAACGCATCAATGCCCACAAACTTCATTTGCTGAGCACGCCCCACACGCCGGGCAGCTTCGTAAGCCCCAGCTGCCATACGGTCGTTCTGCGCAAAGACCAGATCGATCTCCGGAAACGCCGCCAGTATCGTGTCCATCTTCTCATCCGCCCGCTTCCGCAGCCAACCGGCATCCTCGCTACACAATACCTGAATCTCCGGATAGGCTCTGATGGCATTCATAAATCCCTGATTTCGTTCGATGGCAGGGGTAGAACTCTTCAATCCTGAGATTTCCACCACCCTGCCTTTCCCATTCAGGCGGGATGCTACATAGTTGCCCACCGCCTTACCTATCTCATAATTATCGGCTCCGATATAAGCCGTGTACTTATCCGAAAGAATCTTCCGGTCGACTACAATCACCGGTATACCCCGGTCGTACGCCTCTTCCACCACCGGGGTCATGGCAGCTGCCTCGTTGGGCGACACGATTAACAGATCTACTTTCCGATTGATAAAGTAGCGGATATCTTCTTCTTGCTTCTTACTATCGTCGGGTACTTTGCGGATCTCCACCTGTACCCCGTCATAAAACAACGCTTCACGCAGGATTTCGTTGTTCATCTGCTGCCGCCACTCATCGTCACTGCATTGCGATACTCCGATGAGGTAGCACACCTGTTCGTTCCGACACGACACCATCAAGACAGTACCCAACAGAAAGAGTATGCTCAGTCGTATGATTTTCATTCCTTTATTCTCCTTTCAGTAATTGGCAACATTTGCATATCATTATTAGCATTAACCACCGGGAAATACATCATTCCCACTTTGGCCGGGTTCACCGTATACGTACCCGTATATCGGGGTAAAAGCTTGATTGGGAACTGATGCGTACCTACAGGAAGCTTTTCGCAGAAGATCGATACCTTCTCCTTGAAGTATTCCCGGTGCACCTCCTTGCCCCAATACATCGGCTTCCCGTCGTACTCGCATCCGGCCGGTATGGGCACCTCGGCCATGACATGTTCCGCTCCCTCCTGTTTCACTTGTACAGTAACGGTAAGCGTCACCGGCACACCTGCCGTCAGTCGTTTTTCCGGGAAAGAAGTCTCCACTTCGAAAGCTTCGCCCGTTTGTGCCTCCTTCACCCGCTTCACTACATAAGTACTGTAAAGCATCGGCATCCCGTCTTTCTTTTCCAGCGTGAGCCGTTCGCCGGGTGCCAACACAGTGCGATAAGGGAATCCTGTCTGCGTACGGTTTTCCTTGCCCGAAAGCAGAACAGTGGCCGGATGCTCTACCGAATTGGCAGCGGTCAGCAAGTCGGGAAGTACCGTAGACACAGCCAAAGAAGCCTGATACGTATTCCACCCATGTTGCTTTGTTTGTACAACATATAGCTGCATGGCCTCCTTCCATTCGCCCATCACCGAATCTCTTTTAGCTAATTCGTAGGCCATCAAGGTATTGAACAGCCGACCGGAATACCAGTTCGGCTGGCGACGATCATCGTCCACGTACACCCCACCCAACGCATCCTTCCTCAGATACGGAAGAATACTATCGGCTACCTGAGCCAGATTCTGTTTCTGTAGGATATTCCACAACAGCAGTTTTTCCTTCAGGTAAGAAACCGGTTGATACAAGTAAGTATTGCCCGATGCTTTGCGCTGTGCAGCACTCACCCGAGCCAGGGAATCTTCCACCTGTTCTCTTTGTCGAACGGTAGCCTGCAACATCCGCACGCCCGAAGCATAATCCATTTCCGCTCCCCACTCGGACAAGACGTGCAGTATCTCTATCTTTTCTATACCAGCCCCCTTGTAAGGCATCAGTCGCACAAAGTCCGATCTCAGTTTGCCGGCATCGAGTTCCACAGAATAGCCCGCATCTTTAGCTGCTTTTAATGCCCGCAGCACATGGGCCGACATCCAGTAAGAAGACTGTTCCGAACGTCCCCACCACGACCATAACCGTCCGTTATTCCGGTTGCTCAGCAAGCGGCGGACAATATCGGTAGCCTTCTTATCGTGCCGGAACTTCTCACCTTTGAAGTGAGTATACTGCCTTTGAGCCAATAACCCTAAAAGTTTAGAAGCCAATTGTTCGTTACATAGATACTGGTACCGATACAGGAAGTCGGCAGACTCCATAAAGATATTCAGCGGGCAACTCGTCAGGGTGACGTGCGTAATCTCGTCCGCAGCAGCCTCAACACGTACCGGTTCTCCCACTTTCAGAATACCCAGCGTACCTTTTTCCATCTCGGTTCCTTGCGGGAACACAGGCAGGGTTCGTTCTTCCCCGTCCCGATACCCATCGTCACGGGTAAAGAGGTAAGAGGCAGTCAGGCTGTCACTCACAGTAGGACGAACCGTAAACTTCTCGTTATACCCACCGTCGAAGGTTACTTCCCTATTCATCACCGTATCGTTTCCGATGCTGAATATTGCCTTTCCCCGGATGGTTTTATCCCCTGTATAGTTGCGGATGGTTCCCGCTAGTTGACAGGTATCACCTTCGACCAGGAACTGCGGTGCAAATAGTTCAGTCATCAACGGTTTGTACGAGTGTATCGATTGGCGATATGTTCCCGTTTTCAACTTGCGGTTCATACCATAAATCACTGCCTCCCACTTGGTGATATTATCAGGGAAGGTAACACTGAACTCCGCTTTTCCCTGTTTATCAGTATAGAGCCGGGGCTGCCAGAAACCTACATCGGAGAAGTTCCGGCGCAGCCCACCCACTTGCAATAATTCATTATAGAGCTGTTTCTCGGCCTCCCGGGCAGCAGTCTTCTCACCCTCTTCGTCCAATGGTTCCGACGGAACCGTTCCTTCGACTGCTGTAGTAGTTGCCATTACCCCCGCCACTGATCCGGTAAGACTCATACGACGCGTCGTACCATAGCCTACCACCACTACTTCCTGCAACATTTGCGCATCTTCCTCCAGTACTACCGACAGATCTATACCGTGAACAGCCATCACCTCTTTGGACACGAAGCCAATGTAACGGACTTCCAGTATAGCTTGCCTATTCGTAGGAAAGATTTCAAAATAACCATCGATATCGGTAACAGCCCCTTCGTTAGTTCCTTTCACCAACACGCTACAACCAATCAGGGGCTCCCCTTCCCGATCATACACATACCCACAGACTTTATTCCCAAAAGAACGTTTCACATACGTAGTCCACCGAAGCGGCAGGTCTTTGCCTATCGGATGATTAGCTATCCGGATGCGCAGCCACTCCAACGAAAGCGAGTCGCACGGATGCAGCACAGCCTGTTGCATATCTACATCTAACCAAGTATTCGGAAGCACGGATACCGAATCGGTCTTCAAATACTTCCCGTTGTTGTACAGCAGGACGACGTTGTACATGCCGTCGGGAATGGAGACAAACTCCCGCCTGCCCAGTACCGTAGAGTCCGGAAAGAGCATCTTACCCGTAACCCGGTTTTCGAAGAGCAGATTGGCTACTCCGGTCGAGTCCTTCTCTACCGGCAAACGGAAGTTAAGCCGCTTACCCACCAAATTGAGATGGATACGCGAGGGATGCCAGGCTTTACCTTTGCGGTAGTCCACCACCAGGCTATCGAACAAAGGACGCGTCAGGTGGAAGTCGTTCAACTGATCGAACGTATTACTGGAAGTAAATGACAGATTCGAAGGAAACAGATCAGCGGAAGAATACTTATATACCACATTGTCCTCGAACTGATACGAAAACCCGCCCTCGTGCTTGTATCGCACCTTATTGGCATAACGCATGTAACCGGGAGTTACCGGACCCACCACCACGCCATTTCTGATATTTCTCCGCTGTCCCTCTATATAAACCGGATAAAAAGTCTCCTCTTTTTCGAGCAACGTGTACTCGGCATTGGCAGGAACAGGCATGCGACAGAGATAGTTACTATACCGCTGCATCTCCGGCGAAGAAAAAATGGGACGACCGAATTGATCGACAAACGGAAGCGGCAAACGATAAGCTTCGACCGGTAAACGATCCAGGTTGACACTGAACAGAGTCTTCTTTCCTTTCTCGAACACAAAGTGGTCGAAGATAATGGCCTGATTGGAGAGCCGGAGGGTTATCTTGTGTTCCGGCTGTTTGTCACTGACCAGGAAGGAGTATCCACGGGGTTGCTCCGCCCAGGAGAAATAAACGGGCACATCGTCTACCTCGATGACATAGATACCCACCGCCTTTCCATCTTTCATCACAAAAGGGGCAAACTGGGTAGTTCCGTCAGGGGTATTCATTGTATGCCTGAACAAGGTTCCGGCAGCCGGGTAGGCGAACTGGTAATAAGGCAGGGCATCCAGATCCGCCCATTGGTTCCAGTAGGCATAGTCGAGCGGTTGGGTATAGATGAAATTCTTCTTCCGCATCGAGTAACTAGCCCGCTGTTCACGACCTTGCGGCACCGAGCCATAATCGGGCAAGTCGGGTATATAGTAGTTCAACTGACTGTTCACAGCCCAAGCGGTCAGGTCGACCTCCGGCACCGGACGTCCTTCGGCATTGCTCACCGTCAACGTAGCATGAACCTGCTGGCCGGGATAGATACGTTTCGGCAAGTCGGTCTCAATGGTCAGTTTATCAGGCTTCATCCGGTAGTTCTTCTTTAACGCCTGCTCCTTTCCGCCGATGGAGTAAAACAGTTCAGCATAATATACCGCTTGTGGATCCACCATTCCGTAATGGAAATCGAGTTCCTTGCCAAAGCCTTTCTGCAACAAGCGGTTGCCTTCATACATATACCAGGCCACATCCAGCTGCAAAGGATTCTTTAACCCGACGATCAGGGAGTCTTTTTCGACGCCTCCGGTAAGTTCCAGCTCATTGGGAATGCCGCTCAGCGGAAAGTAATTGCTCACTTCCGGGTCACTTACCTTCAGTCCGTAACCCAGCAAGGCCTGATTGATCTTCTCCGTATGAGGCAGTTGCACCGTCCGGGAGTCCTGCCCTAAGCCGTCACAGGTCAGCAAGGCTTTCCTGCTTCGTTCTTCGCCCCCGTCGTAGAATACAAAACGAATGGAATCGTTCCGTACTTCGCTATCCAGCCGGAACTTGGAATGAAAAAACGTAGCACCGTACTTTTGCTCCATTCGTTCACCATCGAACGGCAGGACAAGCACTTCCACATCGTACATCACATCCGAAGGACCAAAGATATCCGAAGGTATTTCTACCACTGTAGGTGCATCGGTTTGCAGTCGGACACGCTTGTACATCAAGGTATCGGGCAACTGGAGTATCGGAGCATACGATTGGAGTACGTTAATCAGCCGCACAGTGACCTCGGCATCTGTTTCCTGTAACATCAGTCCGTTGGCATCGGTAGCCGTGATTTCCATGCGGTTGACCTGCGGAGCGTATTGAACAGTCGAGAGCTGTTCCACACGGAGCTTCTTACCTGTGAGCATATAGTCTTCGTATTTGAAATGGGTTTCGGCCACAATACGGCCTTTACGGTCGCGCAGTTGCATGGCATACGAACGGTCCAGTTGCAGTTTCAGGGAGTCGACCAGACGGAACTCATCAGCAAATCCACCGGGATGATAAGGAGTTACCTCTTTCACTTTCCGGAAACGATAACCGCCTGCTTCCTGCAGATAGAGTGTCAGTGCGTCCTTGATGGGACGCCTGGCAGGCGAGAGTGCATACGATTTGAAGCGGACTGCCTCGCCCGGTTTGTATTTATTTTTATCGGTGATCAGGTAACTAAAGAACTGAGGTTCATCGTCATCATCATCGTTCCCGCCCCAGTTGTAACGCATCGGCACCAGGTGTTTCTTCAGATCGAATACTGCCTGGAACTGATCTAGCTGTACGGTAAGCAGATGATCTTCCTCTTCCGACCAGTCATCATAGGTGTACGTCTGACTATCGGCATCGAACGACACCCGTTTATGGTCGACCTTCACTTTGGCATCTTTTCGTACCGTTCCTCCGGCATCAACCACTTGCAGGGTGAGTGCGCCATACTCTTTGAACAGGAACACCTGAAACGGAACCACCGGATGGTACGCATACTGTACCTGGTTCTTAACAATATTGGCATATACGAAATGCCCTTGAAGCGGCTGCGCCTCCCACGTCCCGGTAAAGGAAGTGAAAGGCGAATGAAACAACTTATTCTTTTGTTTCGGATTCAGATCTCCTTTAAGCAGCTTGGCTGCTTCTTTGTTGGTAAGTTGGTAGACGAACGTCCGGTCGGGTGAGTCGGACCAACGGATGGGCTGCGCCCAAGCGGAAGCAGTGACAAGGAGTAGTCCCCATATAGTTAGTACCTGTATTAAAAATCGTATGTCTCTCATAGTGTATATATCTCCTTTTTCTAATAATTATCCAGTGAGTTTCTATTTTCCTGGGTTACTTTATCGCATTTACGGGAAAAAGTATAGAATGGATGGGGCGAATGTTTTAAACATTCGGGCCGTTGGTTTAAAAGATTCGCCCCGTTGGTTTAAAACCTTCCCTCCTTTGGTTTTAAACCAACGACCAAAAGCCTTAAGACCAAAGCCTATTTCTTCTTCATCCTATTTGTTTGCTCTATTTTTATTACTCCCGTGTAAACTCAAACACGAATCCACCTTGTTTCAACACCATCGTTTTGTCTTCCGGGGTAAACTCCATAACAATCGCCGCCTGTTCAAACGTAAATTTGTTCTTCTCTGTGGCTTTCAAAGGAAAGGAAGATTGTCCGGTAGCTTGTCCAAACAGCTTCTTACCTTCTTTAGTGATGGTCATCTTTAAAGGAATCTCTTTACTAGAATAAACACCCAGGTATTGATTCAATTCCTCCTCTGTCGCATTATATGTTTTAAAATCAGGAATATCAAACGCTTTACCATATACGGCACTCAGCATAGCAATTGCCACATTGTTCCCATTGTAGTAGATACCATTACTGGTATATGCCAATGAGTAGTTACCATCGGGGAAGTACACAAGTAAGGAGCTGAACCCATCAATTCCTCCTGTGTGTCCAAAGCCGGTTTTGTCATAAAAAGGTATTTGGGCAAGTCCCATGCCCAGATTATCTCTTGTATTTTTCATCAAAGACAGACTACTCTCCGAGAGCAGCTTGCCGCCGAAAAGAGCATCGCTGAACAGCGTCAGGTCAATGGGGGTAGAAACAAGACCTCCGGCTCCCATCGGTATCGACATGTCTGTTTCGGGTGCGATCTTCCAGTCGTCAGCGTATGTATATGAATAGCATTCATTGTTCTGAATGTCTATTTTCTTTCCGAAACAGGTGTTGCTTAAACCTAGAGGTTTGGTTATCTTTTCTTCGAGAAGCTTTGCGTACGATTTCCGATACGTTCGTTCGAGTATATAGGTTAGCAGAACGAAATTCGAGTTACTATAACTGGTCTTCTCATCGGGTTCAAAATCAATTCCTGCTTTGGATATGATCTCAGTCATTTCCTGTTCGGTCTTGAACTGGGTATTCCAATCCAGGTAAGATTTATCGTTGGTGAAGTTATGTATTCCGCTTCTGTGACACAGCAGTTGTTCGATTGTTATTTTACTCCCATTGGGTAATGTGGGGAAGTAGATATCAAGCGTTTGATTTAGTTTCAATTTGTTCTCCTCTACAGCTTTCAGAGTTAATACAGTGGTGAATGTTTTCGATATGGAACCGATTCTGTATTTCGTATGCCGATCGGCTTTCTGTTTGCGTTCAAGGTCGGCAAATCCGATAGATTTTGTATAGATCAATTCTCCATTACGGGAAATGGCTACACTCCCCATGAATTTATTGTTGGTTTCGAGCGCATCGAAATAAGTATCCAACTTTGTTTTGTCGATATCTTGGGAGAATCCGGCAAGACTTATCAGGCTTACTGCCAGAAATAAAACAGTTGTTCTTTTCATGGATATTCTATGGTATTATTATAACTCATTCCTTGTAAAAACATGCCCGCGCAGTCACAAGAATATTATTGAGTTTTTCGATTCTTATAAAATCCGGAATCAATGTCAATATTGATATGTGATTCATTCAGATTTTCTTTTTTATAATAGACCTCCACAATATCCGTAGGTTTTATAGCACCCACAAACGAGGTTATCTTTTTTAGTCTACTCCCAAAAACAGACTCCTTTGTGTAAATCACACCATCAACCTCAAAGCGGTATTTAATCTTATATCCGATTGTGACTCGCCTATTACCAACTTTTGATTGGTCCATCCCTTCCATTGGTTCAATGGATTGGACTCGTCCTATTGTGCTAGCCCAGCTGGTATCATTTCTAATTAAATATCCCCTTATATCTGCCCCAGCAATAATAAAGAATAAAACCCCACCAATCAATAAGTAAGTCACCCACTTAGTTGATGCTTTATCCCAACTAGATGGTATATCTTTCTTTTTCTTCTCGGCTTCATACCTCTGTTGTTGCTTTTGATATTTGGTAGTCATATTGAGAAATAAGCTTTATAGTACCTCCCCTTTCAGATAAGAATGATAGAGATAATCCGGGCTCTCATAATACAAGCTACTATTATAATCTTCCAGTTTCCGGGAGAGCCATGAATTATAAACCTCAATTAGAGTATCGATAGGCTGTTTCTGCTGTTTCTCACAAATATCGACAATCAACCGTTTGTACACCTTTCCTATATCCCAGTGAGTGGGAATAGCATATTGAGCGGCAGCCACATTATCAAACCTACCGTTTTCAATAGCCCGACTTTCGATTAACTCTGAAGTAAGCTTGTCTATATTTTCACTATGATACACATCAGCCAACTCATAAATATGTCGTAGTTTCTCTTTTCCGATTGCATTGACTACTACATTGCGATGATTTTTTGTTCGGCGGCTGATATAGTCTATCAGACTACAGACAAAAAACAAGTCGTTGTATTCTTTCTTTTCCCTACCAATCATTTCTTTATCTCCTCACTGTTTATAAAAGTTATACATTCCAATGCAGTTTCTGTACAAAAACAGATTTGATGTGTAGGGTGTTTGAATTTAGCCAACACCCAGAATTGTTCCCGTGTAAGCACCCCATCTATGAAATCAGAAATATAGTTATACACTTGATCGTTCGCCATGGCTCCTATAACAATATCATATGGATGTTTCACTCCTCTCCGACACTCCACGATAAAGTCAAGCCATTCTTCCGTCATTTCCATAAAATGAAGTACTTTCAGGTCAGTAGCAATTTCAAATGTATATAGAGTAATAAAAGGAGTATCATAGCGTTTGGCCCACCGTACTGCTTGCTCCTTTAACTCAGTACAATAGAATCCTGTCCCAAAATCTTTATAGAACCGTCCTTCTCTTATTTCCGGAGATTTTATCTCACAATAGCCTCCATGATATATTCTCATCTTTTTCTTTATTACTATTATACAAAAGTAATCAGAATCCGAAGCATAAGCAAATTATCATCGGGAAGAATCAAAATACGAATGGCACAAAATCTCTGTAAACAGAAATCTTGTGCCATTCCTTTTATTATCTTATACTACTAAAGCCGATCGCGAAGCACTTCCGGCAACTCCGGCATAGCACCACTCTGGGTACAAACATAGGCCGATACCTCTACCGCCAATTTATGCGCTTCGGGCACCGATTTCCCTCGAAGTAACGAAGCACAGAAAGCTGCCGTAAACGAGTCGCCTGCCCCTACGGTATCCGCTACCGGCACGCGCGGTGTTTCCTGAAAGGAGATCACTCCCGGCGTAAAGACATAACTGCCATTTGTACCGCACGTCAGGATTAGCATTTTGAGGTTGTACTTGGCTATCAGAATCCAGCATTTGTCTTGTAGGTCGATACCCGGATAGCCAAACATGCGACTCACGGTTACCAACTCTTCATCGTTAATTTTCAAAATATTGCAACGCTGACACGATTGTTCGATGACTTCCTTCGTATAGAAGGCCTGCCGCAGATTGATGTCGAATATCTTCAACTGCTCCGGTGTATCGGGCATGGTATCGAGGAAGCGGTTGATGGTAACGCGGCTCGTGTCACTGCGTTGAGCCAGCGAACCAAAGCAGACGGCACGTGTACTGAGAGCCAACCGTTTCAGCTCATCGGTAAAGGGAATGTTGTCCCACGCCACGCCTTCCTTGATTTCGTAACAAGGCACTCCTGCCCTGTCGAGAGTCACCTGCACCGTTCCGGTGGGCTGTTCCACACGTTCTATCTGGTGCTTCACCTGCTTCGAGCGAAATACATCCAGAATCTCATCGCCCAGTTCATCGCGCCCTACGGCACTCACCACCCGACTATCAAAACCGAATTGCGACACATGATAAGCAAAGTTGGCCGGAGCCCCGCCTAGTTTCTTCCCATCGGGCAGCACATCCCAAAGCGCCTCACCCATGCCTACGATTATGTTATTCATACCTATTGATTTTGATTAATTGCGATTGATTTTCAATGTATAGAACAGCAGATAAGCCACGCCGACCGTCATCACAGCCACGGCACCTACCTGACCCACAGCATCCGACGCCACACCCATCGCCAACGGGAAGATGGTTCCTCCGAAAAGTCCCATGATCATCAGGCCCGAGACTTCGTTCTTCTTCTGCGGCATCTTCAGCAACGCCTGTGAGAAAATAATGGGGAAGATATTGGAGTTGCCAAAGCCGATGAGTGCAATACAGGCATAGATCACCATCTTCGTATCGGCCACAAAGAGCCCAAGCATAGCGACCAGCATCATCACTCCACTGACACCGAAGAAGAGTTTGGACGATACCTTTTGCAGAATAAAAGCCCCCAGGAAGCATCCCGCCGTACGGAAGATGAAGTATAGGCTGGTAGCAAACCCGGCTTCGGCAAGCGACATGCTGAGCCGTTCCATCAAAATTTTCGGAGCAGTTGTATTGGTACCCACATCAATACCCACATGACACATGATGCCGATGAACGAAAGTAATACGAATGGTTTGCCCAGTAAGGCCAGGCATTGCCCAAAGGTAGAAGGCTTTCCCTCTTCTTTCTCTTCGGTGATGTGCGTACCGCTTAGCAACAGGATGGCAACAACAGCTACAATCATATACACCGGGAAAAGTATACGCCAACCGAGGCCGAACGAAGGCATGGCTTGTGTAGCGCCCCACATGGCAATGTAAGGTGCCAAAAAAGAGGCGATGGCTTTTACAAACTGACCGAAGGTAAGGCTGCTGGCCAGCTTCTCTCCACTAATAATATTGGAGAGCAATGGATTCAACGAGGTTTGCATCAGAGCATTCCCGATACCGAGCAGTGAAAACGACAGGAGCATCAGTACATAGCCATCGCCGAAAATGGGCAACAGCAGGGAAGCAAATGTCACCACCAGACTGAGCAACACGGTTTTCTTGCGACCGATACGGTTCATCAGCATGCCGGTGGGCACGGAGAAGATAAGGAACCAGAAGAAGACGAGCGACGGGAAGACATTGGCTTGCGAGTCGGTAAGCCCCAGGTCGGCTTTCACGTAGTTGGAGGCAATGCCTACCAAGTCAACGAATCCCATGGCGAAGAAGCAGAGCATCACCGGGATGAGTTTGGCATAACTGTTTTTTTGCATATTCGGATATTTATTACATTCTATGAGCAGCTTGGAAAAGCTGTTGCAAAGAAAGCAATTCCATCGATGGTTGGATGCAACTTTTGTTTCAAAGGCAAGCAATTTTGATTCAATCCCGGATGCAAGAAGGTATCTATTCCGACCTATTTACTTTCCCAGCAAGGTGCCAAACAGTTTCAAGATATTTGTTACACTCTCCTTATCGGGTACGGGGATCTTCAAGGTAGTCTGCCCCGTCTCCTTATCTTCTTCTACAATAGAATTTACCAGTTTTTCGGTGGCTTCGGGCGAACTAAGTGTACGAGCCAATCCAGCAAAGAACGACATTCCTTGTTGTACCAATTGCTCAGGCGATGCTGGTTCTGAGGATGTTCGATTTACCTTGTTAGATATATCATCCATACTTTCGGGCGATTTGCTTAGGCCGTTCGTTGCATCCTCTCCCTCCGGTTCCATCCGGTTGATAGCACTCTCGAACAGTGTTTCTTCCTGCTCATCTGGAAGAGCCAAATCCTCTTGCTCATCTGCCAGAAAATCCAGTTCTCCCTGCGACTCTTCAGTCAATGCTTCTACTTTCTTCTCTTCCGTATCGTCCGAACCGATGGTGGCCGTTGTCTCCTCCCCTTCTGTTTCGAGCGTTATCGTTTCGATGGTATTCATCATCTTGTCGAACTTACTGTCTTCGAGGAAGATGGAATCGGCTCCGTCGTCCAGGATTCCTTCGAACAAGGACGATTTGAAGTTGAGCGTATCGAGCATACGCTCTTCGATGGTTCCACTGGCCACCATATTGATTACCTGGATATTCCGTTTTTGCCCGATACGATAAATACGGGCGATGCGTTGTTCCAGCACCGCCGGGTTCCAGGGCAGGTCGAGATTGATCAGGAGGGAAGCCACTTGCAGGTTCAGTCCGGTACTTCCGGCATCGGTCGAGATGAACACCCGGCTCTCGGGAATCTCGGTGAAGTTTTGTACCATATCCTTGCGTTTCTCGGAAGGAACCCCACCGTGCAGATACTCGTAACGTATGCCCAACTTCTCCAGTTCATGAGCGATAAGCCGCGTCATCCGTTCCCATTGGCTGAATATCACTACCTTTTCGCCGCCGCTTTCGAACATCCCTTGCAGGATGTTCATCGTCTCTTCGATCTTGGTATCATGACGAGTTTGCTGGTCAAGAATGTACGAACTATCGCACACCATACGCATCTGGCTCATGTTCATGAGCAGGCGCTTACGGTCTTTTTCACTTAGGAAACGTTGGCGTCTCCATTTGGTAACCAGGCAAGACACCACATACTGGAAGTCGCTATGCAAAGCCATTTGCTCGTCCGTCATGGGAACGAAGAGGATTTTATCCGTCCGTTCGGGGAGTTGCAACGCCACATCGCGCTTGCGACGACGAATCAGCACATGCCCCAACTTCTTACCGACCTCGTTCAGTCCTTTGTACCCAATCACCCGACCGGTATCTGCCGTAACCACCGTCTGGTTCATAAATTCATAATATGGCCCCAAACAATACTGATCGACAAACTGTACGATGGAGTATAGTTCCTCCAACTTATTCTCCAACGGTGTACCCGAAAGTACGATGGAATATTCCGAATCAATACGCCGGGCGGCTTTCGATATCTGCGTATTCCAATTCTTCAACCGCTGCACTTCGTCCATGATTAACAGGTCGGTGGGCAGCGACTTCATGGCTTTGACATCGTTGCACATGCTGTGATAAGACACAATCTTGTAAAACTCCTCAGCCTGATAGAGCTGTTTGCGTTGCATGTGTCCTCCTTCGACCACCACAGCGGTGGAGTTGGTGAATCGTTCGATCTCCTTCTTCCATTGGTATTTCAGTGAAGTGGGACAAACGACGAGCACCGAGGAGATCATTTTCTCTTTCTTCATCACCTCGGCCGTACCGATGGCCTGTATGGTCTTACCCAATCCCATTTCATCGGCAATGATGGCTTTACCGGCACGGAAACCAAAACGAATGCCCTCTTTCTGATATGGATAAAGTTGCGTTTTGAGTATGGAGTCCAGGTATGTATCGGTGAGCCGGGACAGCATGGTTTTCCGCCGATCGTTGTCTCGCTGCTCCAGAATGAAACTCAGGGCATCGGGGTATAGACGAAATGTATTGTTCAACCGGAAAGACTCCAAAAAGAAATCAGTGACCGTGTGCAGGGCTTTGGGTTTCAGTTCTCCTTCCGGGGTGAAGTAAGGCTCGGCCAACCGGAAGAACTCCTCCCGGTTGTCAGTGCCAATGCGCAGCCGCACTTCCCGTTCTTCCTTATACGAAACATACACAGAAGTATAAGGAGGTATCTGGTTATAAATGGGCAAGTGATTCTGTTCGATCCACAACGCCACAGCTTCCACATGTTTGCAAGTACCCAGCTTACTGGCTTTGAAGTCCATGCATGAGCAGTAGTTCCACTCATTCCCCGGTCCGCGGTACACTACCTTGTATTCGCTTTTATTGATGGGATTGATCACCTGGTAATCGCCCGGAGCATATTTTTCATCGATGGCAGATATGGCAAAGAATGCCTTGGACGCTGCCTGCCGGCGCAGGATGCGTTGCCATTCGGCCAATGCCATGTCGGTTGGGCGGAAATGATAAGATGCTTTGGGAGTGGGAACTGTCTTCTTCTTGGCCATATCGGTATAAATGTTCTAAAGTAAATTAGTTATTCTTTGTGAAGGCTATTGTATTTTTAACATTAGCCCGACAAAAATACAGATTTATACTTTATCTGCAGAAGAATCAGAACGATTTTCTTAGTTATTTTATCCAATGAACATCTTCATATCATCCTCTACGGTAGAGATACCGCCGATACCGAAATTCTTCACCAGTACTTCGGCTACATGAGGCGAAAGGAAGGCAGGAAGCGTCGGCCCCAGATGAATGTTCTTCACCCCGAGGTAAAGCAACGCCAGCAATACGATCACGGCTTTCTGTTCGTACCAGGCGATGTTGTACACAATGGGCAGGTCGTTCAGATTGTCCAGGCCGAATACCTCTTTTAGTTTCAGGGCGATCACAGCCAGCGAGTAGCTATCGTTGCATTGTCCGGCATCGAGCACACGGGGAATACCGCCAATATCGCCCAACGGCAACTTGTTGTAACGGTACTTGGCACAACCGGCTGTCAATATCACCGTGTCGCCCGGAAGCTCACGGGCAAAATCGGAGTAGTACGAGCGTTCTTTCATCCGTCCGTCGCAACCGGCCATGACCACAAATTTCTTGATAGCACCCGTCTTCACGGCGTCTACTACCTTGTCGGCCAGTGCCAATACCTGCGCATGAGCAAATCCACCCACGATTTCACCTTGCTCTATCTCCTGCGGAGCGGCACAACGCATGGCGTGAGCAATCAGTTCAGAAAAGTCTTTCGTCTTCCCGTCGGCCCGGTTGGGAATATATTTGCTGCCTTCCAGTCCGGTAGAACCGGTGGTGTAGATACGATCGGCATAACTGGCGTTCTTCATCGGCGGAACGATGCAGTTGGTGGTAAATAAGATGGGACCGTTGAAGGTTTCAAATTCTTCTTTCTGCTTCCACCAGGCATTGCCGTAGTTACCTACAAAGTGACTGTATTTCTTGAATGCCGGGTAGTAATGAGCCGGAAGCATTTCGCTGTGCGTGTACACATCCACTCCGGTTCCTTCGGTTTGTGCCAGCAATTCTTCCAGATCCTTCAAGTCGTGCCCGCTGACAAGGATTCCCGGATTCCGTCCCACACCGATGTTTACTTTCGTCACCTCCGGATTACCGTAGGTGGACGTATTGGCCTGATCGAGCAGCGCCATGGTATCTACTCCGTATTTTCCGGTTTCCAGGGTCAGGGCTATCAGTGCGTCGGCCGGTATGTCGTTGCGGGTAGTCTCAGCCAATGCATGTTGCAGGAACGTATGTATCTCCGGTTTCTCGTAGCCGAGATTCAAGGCATGCTCGGCATACGCCGCCATCCCTTTCAGGCCGAAAATGACCAGTGACTTCAAGGAGCGGATATCCTCGTTCTTCTCGTTAGTGAACGAAGCCCTCACGGCATCGGCCTCATAGGTATCCGGTGTTCCGGTGTATTCCACTTCAGGAATGCGGGGTATATCCAGTTTCAGCTTCCCGGCCATCTGCTGTAGCTCACGTTTCAGGTTGATACCACGGGTAATTCTTTCTTCAATGCTCGCCTTATCGAAGTTGGCATTGGTAATGGTGCAAAACAGAGCATCGAGTACGAAACGATCGACTCCGGGATGCACATATTCCGCCTTCCGCAATTGCGTAGCCAACACACTCACCCCTTTGGTGACGTATAGCAACAGATCCATGAGATTGGATGTCCGGGCATCTTTTCCACAAACTCCTTTGAGGGTGCAACCAACTCCCTTGG
The DNA here is from genome assembly GCA_031554635.1 of Bacteroides sp. Lineage (GTDB taxonomy): Bacteria > Bacteroidota > Bacteroidia > Bacteroidales > Bacteroidaceae > Bacteroides. The sequence goes on along the minus strand of JAVBVD010000047.1, from coordinate 14,407 downwards.
CAGCTTCCTGACACTGATAACAAAACATATTTTCCATACTCATTGCATATTTAATGATTTAAACTGAGGCAAAGGTAGAGAGGTTGACGGGGATAAAATGTAACATAAGTTACAGCCGGACTATTTTTCCGGAAATTTAATTGGCAGAAGTACCGAATGGAAATATTCACATGTGAACCAACGGTCAACGAAGTCTAAGTCGAATAAGAATACTGAGAAACGAAAAATGCCGGTGAAAGAATGAACTCTCACCGGCACCTTATAGCTTTAATCCGAAGTTTTTTAGAATCTGTATACTATACCAGTAGTAAACAACGAGCGATCCCAATCTTTGTCAGAAATCAAATACTTAATTTCCGCATTTACCGATAATTTCGGCGTGATGGCATACTCAGCACCACCACCGGCATTGAAACCAATTTGGGTATCTGAATCATTAGCTCCATCATAACTGGCACCGGTCAAACTGATACCACCAATCGGATAGAGGTAGAAATTATTTGCTACATTAAACAAATAATGTCCGTTGAAACTTACATCCCACAACGAAACACCCTTATCCTTAGTAAATAAAGTAGTGCTCGGTTCCAAACGGATAGCATCGGTAACATTCCATTGGAGTTTCACTCCAAGTCCCAGACTGCTGTAATGGTCACGGCTTGTATAGGCTACGTTACCGCCAAGTGCTACATCACCAGCAGACTGTCCAAAAGCAAATGTGGCAGAGGTTACTACCATCATAAGCATAAAAATTCGCTTCTTCATACTGATTTTCATAATCTTACAGTTTTAATTTAATAACTATTTTCCTGTTTCCGGAACCCTTTTTTCAAGAAATTCCGGGGACAAAGGTAAAAACACAAACCATATTACACAAACATTTGCTGAAAAATAACAAAATTATGGATCATCTATAAATTATTGACATATTCCCGATACGCCAAGCAGTATTTACAGAAAAGCTGCATTTACATCGTAACGACATTACCTATTCTCTTACAAAACCTCCTGATTATCCGAAAACTGTCGACGCGCAGGCATAGCCTTCGTTATAAAAGTCGGTCAGTTTTCGGATATCTTTTTCAATCCGGTCCACTGTAATCGGCTTTAGCGGACGAACAACCGTAATCCGTCCTTCATCCTCCATCCGCTCCACCAACTCCAATTGTTCATTGTATAAAGCATTGCGCCGACCGAGAGCCTCCCGGAGTTTAGGGTACTTGCGATAAACCAACGAAGGTATTTTTACATCTTTCGAGTCTTTCCGATAACCGCGGTTACGTGTCAATACGACTACATTCTTCTCATATCCGTCATGTATGGCACGCTTCAAAGGAATACTGTCTACAATACCACCGTCCAGCATCGGAATGTCATCGACATTTACGATGGGGCACACAAACGGCAAACTGCTCGAAGCACGGACGATATCCAGTACCCGATGTTTGTCCTGCTTATCCTCCAAATAATTGGCTTCACCGGTGAGGCAATTGGTAGTCACCATCACATAGCGTTCGGGGGAAGCAAAGAACGTGTCATAGTCATAAGGAAGAATGTGCTCGGGAAATTCCCGGAAAAGCAAATCGAAATCCATGATGTTCCGTTTCTTCAGCAAATGCTTCAGTCCGATGTAGTTGTACTTTGCCAGCAAATCGATGTTACTGTATTTGGCTCGTCCACGTTGCCTGGATACATACGAAAGCCCGTTACAAGCACCGGCAGAAACACCTATTATATAAGGGAAACGGATGTTGTGATCCATTAGATAGTCGAGTACTCCGCAGGTGAACACTCCACGCATGCCACCTCCTTCGAGTACCAGTCCCAAATTCTCAGTTAGTATCATATCCTTCTTTATTTTCTTGTTGACTTTCGCGGACTACCAACATGGAAGAGAATCTTCTCGACAGTTCTTCATCCTCAAAAATCTGTGTATATACTTCTTGGCTCAGCACCAACAGTTCTTCTCTTCCTTCTTCGGGTACCAGTTCACCTATCTGACTGAACTCGCGTTCGGTCACAAGATCGGTATGCTGTCCGTATATCGAATCGACCAATCCCCGGAACATGGCATCTTCGGCTGCAAACAGATGGAGACGTACCGAAACCCCGTTTCTCAGCAGACGAGCCAAATAAGGCAACATAAACTCATCCATGCTTCCTCCCAGTACAAACGATACCGGAATCCCTTCCCGGTAATTCCGGTTCACCAGCACAGCTACCGGACAGGTGACCTGGCTTACCACTTCTTCCGTTTTGTCGCGGAACAAGGAAAGGAAAGGCAATGCCCCTGTTCCTGCCGATGACTCGCTGCTATAGCGTCCTCCGGCACCCAGAAGCAACATATCCGGATTCTCTTTACGCACGTACTGTACAATCTCCTGGATGATCTTGTCCGTCACTCCATAATGAGTATCCACATGTACCCCTAATTCCGTAGCCCGCTTGTTGACAGGTGCGAAGCTATCCCGGGCGTATTGCTCGGCATGCAGAGGATTCAGGTCGGTTCCCAGGGTATAGTGAGTGGCCACCACTTGTTCTTTCTTCAATAACTTACCATAAAACAGGTCGTAAATGGAAAGCAGATTACGCCCCGACTCAGGCAAGCCGAAACAGAATATCAGTTTACGCTTCGGCTCCAGCCAATCTCCCCCGCGGGCAAAGAGTCGCTCGACGAAATGTAACAACGGAGTAGTCATAAAGGTTGTCACCAGCGCCATAATCACCAGGATCACAAAGATAGAAGGTGGGAGTACTCCCATCTCATACCCGATATTCAGGGCTACCAGCTCCATCAACCCACGTGTATTCATCAATGTGCCCACTACCAGACTGTCTTTCCACGATTCGCCCACCAGGCGGGATGCGATGGCACAACCTCCCAGTTTCCCGACAATAGCCACTGTGACCAGCAGCGCACAAACGCCCCACAGATCAGGACTATTGATCAGTCCGATCTCCGTACGAAGTCCCGTAAACGCAAAGAACAACGGCAGGAAGAATACCAGTGCGATATCCTCCACCTTTTCCATCATCACCTTACGGAACCCGAAGTTAGTGGGCATCACCACACCAGCCATGAAGGCTCCAAACAAGGCATGTATACCGATGACTTCCGTCACCGCAGCCGAAATAATAAGGATAAGCAGAATGAAAGAGACGAACGACTTATTAATCACCTCGCGGCTGGCATATACCGCTCCGACCTTTTTCAGGATCGGGCGCACCACCACAAACATCACCACGATGTAAATCGCCGTCAACCCAACCGAATAGAGCGCACTGGCAAACGTACCGGCTTTGGTGATGGCAATAACCACCGCCAACAAGCACCAGGCCGTTACATCGTCATTGGCAGCCGAAGCAATGGAAAGCGTACCGATGGGCGTTCTCGTCATGTTCCGTTCCTGAATGATGCGCGCCAGCACCGGGAAAGCGGTGATACTCATCGAGATCCCTATAAACAAGGCGAAAGGAAGATAAGAAGTATAAGAAGCCGCATACTCCTCGTAAATCCAATACGAAGCGACGACTCCCAGAAAAAAAGGCACCAGGATACCGGCATGGCTGATCACCAGCGTTTCATTTATCTTGTTCTTCAGGATGCTGAAGTCGAGCTCCATACCGATGACAAACATAAACAACACCAGTCCTACCTGACTGAGCAGTCCCAGGTTGGTCAATGATTCGGCTGGAAAAAGGAATTGAAATGCTTCCGGGAAAAACTGTCCCAGCAAGGACGGACCGAGCACGATACCCGCTACTATTTCACCAATTACTCCGGGTTGGCCGATGTACCTGAACAATGCCCCAAACAAACGCACGGTAAGCAAAACGGCAATCACCTGAATAAGCAACATCGTCAACGGATGGTGTAAGTTCTCAGTCAGGAAACGCACAAACATGTCGAATGCCGTACCATTGGCCACCTTGGGAACCACTGTGTGGTGGGCAAACCGGTCTCCCGCTTCTATCGCTACATAAATAAGCCCCCCGAACAAGAGGAGCATCAGCACATATATGATGTAGTTTTTTCGGGTTTTGAGCATATTTTTAGTTTTGGAGTACAAATATAACAAATGCTGTTTAAAATTGGTTTATTTAGTGTTTTCTTTTACATCTTACCACAAAAGAGAATGCTTTTTCCTTGGCATTCGGGGAATATCTGTATCTTTGTCGCATAAGTATTACATAATTTACATCATAATGAAAAATAAATTCTTATCGACCGCACTCCTGTTGTGCAGCCTGACACTATCCGCCCAAGACAACAAAGACGAGGGCTTTGTATTCACCACCGTAAAGGAAAACCCGATTACTTCGATCAAGAACCAGAACCGTTCGAGCACGTGCTGGAGCTTCTCTTCACTGGGATTCCTCGAATCCGAGCTTCTCCGCACAGGAAAAGGTACGTACGATCTTTCAGAGATGTTTGTCGTACACCATTCAATGACGGACCGTGCCAAGAACTATGTACGCTACCACGGTGGAAGTTCATTCAGCCCTGGAGGAAGCTTTTACGATGCAATTTTCTGTCTGAAGAATTATGGAATGGTACCGCAGGAAGTTATGCCGGGTATCATGTATGGCGATACTTTGCCGGTACACAATGAGCTGGATGCGGTTGCAGGCGCTTACGTAGACGCCATTGCCAAAGGCAAGTTTTCCAAGCTGACTCCCGTTTGGGGAAAAGGGCTCAGTGCAATCTACGATACTTACCTGGGAGCATGTCCGGAAAAGTTCACCTACAATGGAAAGGAATATACTCCGATGACATTCGCCCAATCACTGGGATTGAACGCCGACGACTATGTGTCGATCACTTCTTTCACGCACCATCCGTTCTATACGGCGTTTGCCATCGAAGTGGAAGATAACTGGCGCAACGGTTTGTCATGGAACCTGCCGTTGGATGAGTTCATGGCAGTCATGGACAATTCGATTAAGAATGGATATACCATCGCCTGGGGCAGTGATGTCAGTGAAGCGGGATTCAGCCGCAACGGTATTGCCGTAATGCCTGAGATAAACCGCACGGACCTCAGCGGATCGGATATGGCCCGTTGGACAGGAATGACCGCCGACGATAAACGCAAGGAGATGAGCAACAAGCCGATGCCGGAAATGAACATCACTCAGGAAATGCGCCAGGAAGCATACGACAACTGGGAATCGACCGACGACCACGGTATGCAGATCTACGGAATTGCTAAGGATCAGACCGGCAAGGAATACTACATGGTGAAAAACTCCTGGGGTACCAAGAATAAGTATAAGGGCACCTGGTATGCTTCCAAGTCCTTCGCAGCATACAAAACGCTGAACTATGTGGTACACAAAAATGCGTTGCCGAAAGACATCGCCAAGAAGTTGAACATCAAGTAAGGCTCCGCCGGTTGATGTATTCGAGGAATTTATCTTTGTAATTATCACCTACAGGTACATAGGTTTTCCCGTCGAAGATGATACGCAGGCGGGAAACCTCGGTAACCTTTCGCAGGTTGACTATATAAGAACGGTGCACGCGCATGAAATTCGTGGCGGGCAACCGTTCTTCCAGTTTATGGAGGCTCATCAATGTCAGGATGGGTTTCTCCTCCCCTTCCACGAAGATGCGCACATACTCGCTCATACTTTCCACATACCTGATATCGTCGATATTGATACGAACCACTTTGTACTCGGTCTTCACAAACAGGGTGTTATCCTGCGGAGCCTCCGCCGGAACCTCTCCCTGCTCCGGACGGCGGAACTCATGCTGACGGCGCGCCTTATCGGCTGCCTTCAATAACTCCTGGAAGCCAAAGGGTTTCAGCAGGTAATCCACCGCATCGACTTTGAAACCCTCGACGGCATATTCCGAGTAAGCCGTAGTAAACACGATCAGCGGCTTCACCACCAGCGACTTTACAAAATCCATCCCGTTGAGATCGGGCATGTTGATATCGATAAAGATCAGGTCGATCTCTTCTTCCGAAAGCATTTTCATGGCTTCGAAAGCATCCTGACACGAACCCACCAAAGTAAGGAACGGTATACGGGAAATATACCCGGAGATTTGCGCCAGTGCCAACGGTTCGTCGTCAATAGCCAGACATTTCATCATACCAACGGAATTATAAGTAATACTTCAAAACGTTCTTTCTCTTCACTGATAGAAAGTGTATAGGCAGTCCCGAACAACAGTTTCAACCGCTTGCGGATATTCTCCAGCCCGATACCGTGGTGCTGGTCGTCGGACTTTCCGGAGCAACTGTTGATGCAGCAGAAAGTTAGCTTATCTTCTTCTACCTTCATAGAAATGTGTACGAACGACTCATGCTGGTAACTTACCCCATGCTTGAAAGCATTCTCCACGAAGGAGATAAAGAGCAGCGGCGGGATTTGTACATCGGGCACCCCGGTGGGGAGGGACACCTCTATGTTTACCTTCTCCGTATAGCGCAGTTTCATCAGTTCCACATAATTGTGCAGGAATTGAATCTCTTTGCTCAGCGATATAGTTCCCTGGCTGGCTTCGTACAGCACATAACGCATCATCTTCGAGAGTTCGAGGATGGTTTTCTGCGCTTTCTCCGTATCGATATCGACCAATGCATGGATATTATTGAGCGTATTCATGAAGAAATGCGGATTGATCTGGTATTTCAGGTATTCCAGTTCGGTTTGCAGACTTTCGTGTTCGAGTTCCCTCAAACGTTCTTCGTCGCGCAAAGATTTGAAAAGAAGTTTGATTCCGATGTTGAAACCTACCAGCAGGAATGCCATGGCCAACCGGCTGATAAACGGGATCGGGAAGGGTATCCGGCCAAAATCTTCCCGATGAGGGCCACCGTCAAAGCGTGGACCAAAATCTTTCGGACCATTATCCGGTCGGAAATGACCATCCGGTCTGGGGCGTCGTCCGGTCTCTGATTGGGGCGTCGTATCGCCTTCGGGCATATCTTCCGGGCGGACTCCATCACCAGTTTGTTCTCCTTCCGGGAAGCCATTGCGGAACGGGCGCCCCTCTCCATTCCTGAAACCATCCGGACGTTCGCCGGAACGGAACATACGCTCCATGCGTTCTCCTTCAGGCCCTCCGAAAGAGCCAAACGGCCGATGACCGCCCAGATAAGGATACAACACGAACAGCAATGCAATCACTGTAATGACGGAAAGCGCATAAAGCCAATATTTCTTCCGGAACAGCAAGCGGGGAGCCAGCAGGTAGTTATTGGCTACAAAAAGCAGAAAGAAAGGCAAGGTAACGAGCCAGGCGCTACGTACCGCCCGCCAACTAAAGCTTTCGATCTCGCTACCATAGGAGACAAATAATCCGCCTACCAAGGGTGCCAGGAAAATAACCAGCCAAACGGCATAATAGATAAACTGTTCAAGCCACTTCGGCTTATCGGTTCGTTTCATCTTCTTTCTATTTTTCGATACGATGTAAAAATAGGCACTTTGCCGAAATCCTGCAAGTGAAATCAACAAAGCGCCCTGATTTATCTATGAAAAGAGATTTTACTAACGTGGTCCTCCTCCGCCACCGCCGCCACTCGTGGTTCCCACGGCAGTTACCATCGACGAGGAAGTGAAGGTAGTGGCCTGCGTGCCACCGCTGTATGTGCCGCCGGTGTACAAACCATAGGCCGAGGTACCGCCGGACACTTCTCCACCTTTATATATTATATAGCTACCGCTGGCCAGTTGCGGACTGCTGAACACAAGCGTCATTTGCGAATAAGCACGGGGTGTTTTATAGGTCAGCAGGTTGGTTTTACCATCCGAAGACACAATACTGATCAGCTGTCCCGAAGTACCCGATCCACCATAGATCAAGCTTCGTTGGGTGCAGGCGCTGGATGTAGGAGTACTGGTCGATCCACCGGTACCTATCAGAATTCCGCCGGTAATCTTGAATGTATTCTGGTCGCAGTCGAATCCTTCTTCCGGCGATGTTGTACCCGAGGAGATGGTTATTCCCCCCGTAAAGGTCAGCGTACCGTTGGAGTCGATACCATCGTTTCCACTGCTGTAACAATAAATGTTACCGCCGTTGATGGTAATATTCGTCGATGCATTCATGGCATCGTCGTAGGCATATACCGCCACATCGCCGCCGTTAATGGTCAATGTACTTTTGCTCTCGATACCTTCGCTACCTTCTCCGCCCGGTGTCCGCACCCATACGGTTCCTCCATCGATGGTAACGTTCTTCTTGCTTTTGATTCCTTTGGCCGACGAGTCGAGTTTGCCGGATACAAATTGCTTGCCGGTAGTGATTACTTTCACCGTACCGCTACTGATGGTGATATTTCCGTCGATGTTCAGCCCTTTACCTGCCGAACCGGTGCTTTTGGCTTCGAGTATTCCCCGTTTCATCAGCAACTGTCCACCTCCGTTGACACAAGATGACGATGAGATATCATTGTTTTCCAGTACACCACTTCCGGTCGTGAACAGTGTTGTCTTTCCACCGTTGACCGTTACGTCGCCTTCCTCGCATTGGATGGCATCATCGACAGCTGTGATCTTGATCCGTCCACCGCCTATGATCACGGCGTCATTGGTATGTATACCGTCCTTGACGGCACCGGCCACCGTAACCCGGCTTCCCTGACGGAAACGTACATAGTCGTCACTGCATATGGCATGTTTGTAATTACCGGTCACGGTCAGCTGGCCGCTTCCACTAAAGATAAGCTGTCCCTCGCTAAAGAAACATCCTTTCATATCTTCCTTATCAACCAATGTGTACGACGTTCCGTCGACCAGCGTATTCGTCGTTCCATCGGTCGAAACCACGAACACACGCTTGCCCGACTGTATATTGACAGCCGCCCCTTTGGGGTTGGTTATGGCCACCCCATTAAACGTCAGCTTGAACTTGTTGTCGCTGTATGCCTTAAACGAACCGTCGGTAGTGGCGCCTGTGAGTACATACTCCACGTTCTTCACGGTCGATGTCACAGTGACGTGCGCTCCGCTTTGCGAAACCGTTACGCCCGAAACGCCGTTGGCTACCGTAGCCGTTGTGCCCGAGTAGGTAATGGTTACTTTGGATGTGAACGATGAGTTCTCTATGAAATCGTCATAGTTTTCATCGGTCGAGTTGGTCACGATCGTTTCACCGTTGTCGGTAAAGTCATCATCGGATTCGTCCAGGCTGATCTCGAAATCGAGCAGGTTGCCCGACGCGTCGACTGTACCGCCACCACCTCCGCCGCCACCCGGGAAGTTGGTTCCATTTTCATCCCAGTCGCCATACGGGTTACTGGTGCAACAGGTAGATATGGCGAACCATATCGAAATTCCTAATAAAAGTTTTACTCTCTTCATATTTTCTTGTTTGTTTTTTATTTGTTATTTGGCTTTGACTTCGTCGACCGTTGGTTCGCAGGCGGATTTGTATCGAATACCATATCTTCTACTTATACGTTTTTTTTGCAAATCATCCAGCACCCAGCACAATTTTCGAATCAACACATTAATAATTAAGCTGATAAGTCGTGCTGGATGACTATTTTATCCAGCACGGATCCAGCACGTTTCAGGGGATCCGTCACTCTTTCTCTTCTTTATTCTTTCGCCTTCCGGCGGAAAGTGGGAACCGGCTTCCGGGGTATGGTTTGTTTCATCAGGTGAAACACTCTGTTTCTCGGTGTGGAACAAACTGTTTCATCGGATGAAACACACTGTGCCACGACGTGGAACACACTGTGCCACGGTACGAAACACTTTATCAGAACTTGAACGTATATCCCACTCCCAGGATATGACCGTTGGCTTCATCCTCGTCGGATTCGTCCTGATAGAGATAATACAGGTCGAAGGCATTTTTCTTATTCACCTTATACTGTGTACCAAGCGTCCAACGTACTTTCTTCAAAGCCCCGCCTCTATCCAAGGAGTTGTATAGTTCGCCGGAAGCATATGGCGAGAATCCGCTTTTGCGGATATTGTACTCCACCTGCAAGCGCGAACGAAGTACGTTTGTCGATTTGGCAGAGATCTCCTCATCGGCTTTTTGCTTGGTCATTTCTTCGCTGCTGTACTTGGGTACCGTGAGAGCTACCCTATGCGTAAGTTGATATCGTTCGCGCAAGGAAACCTTGAAACGTCCGAAGGAATGATCGCCGGTAAGCGAGAATGTATAACGATGCCGGGGCGACCAGTATTCGGGAATGTAATTTCCTTTGTTGGTAGTCTCCTCCGGATGATTGAACCGGATGTATTGGTAACCGGCATCGGCCTTCAGGAAAGGAAGCATGCGGTAAGAAGCTCCTGCTCCTACCGCCCAACGGTTAACCGTCTTCAGGTTGTCGCGCAGGCGGTAATCACCTTCGGTGTAGAGATCGAAGCCGGGGAAGATTTTCTTCTTTATTTCGGCGCTGGTCCAAAGTCCGAGTCCTTCACTTTGTGCATTCAGCGTCAATGTGCCGCACAAGCACAGCAACAGATTGAAAAGTATTTTCTTATTCATAATCGCGGGGTATTCGTGTGAGTGAATCAATGGTATTTGCTTCGTCGGTAAGGGGGGTATAGTAGACTTTCAGCACGGCGGAGTCGCGCAGGAAGTCAATGTGACCTACTTCCACCCGCAGCACCTCGAGACCGGTACGCTGGCGAAGATCGACCAGCAATTCGGCTTCACGGGCGGGAACAATCAGGTCGACACGATCGTACTGTATCAGCTTACAGGAGACATGCTTCACCGACCGGTTGCTTTCGCAGAACCAGATGGTACCTACAAAAAGCAGATTGGTACCCAATAGCTCGGCATAACTGATATTCACTGCCAGGGCATTGATCACCGAAATGGCGATGATGACAAACAAATAGGTCATTTCGCGTACCGGCATGGACTCCGTACGGTAACGGATAATACCGAAGATGGCGAAGAGCCCGAGGGCAAAGCCTACTTTGATCTTGACACTTCCCAGCAAGAAGATCATCAGGAAGATACTGATACTGATCAACATAAAGGTAAAGAAGTAATCGCGCCGCTTGCTCTTGGGGTAATAGAAAAAACGGATGATGGTAGAGACCACCGCCAGATTGAATACAAAACGCAACAGCAGTTGCACAAATCCAACCCCATCCATCAGCGGGGTTTCGATTAATGAGATATCGCCAAATTCGTTCACGGTATGAGTGTTTTATTATGATTAATGGAAACTATTTAGTAGTCACTGATTTTATTTTCTGCTTGAAACGATTTTGCTTCAACTCCGGTGCGGTAAGGGCTGATCCCACACAATACTTGCTGAAGCTCGACTGCCGCACGCGGTACTTGCGCAACACGTCGCGCACTTGCGAACAGGTTCTTCCGTCGCGTTTCAGTTCGATAACTACCTGATTATCCAGTAAAGCTTCCTGACTGGTAAGCAGATTGCGAAAGCACAAGCCAGTATCGATAGTCAACCGTTCGGTCATGCCACGATTCACAAGCGTGATTCGCCGGAAACGATTCTCGAGCAGCGGAGTCAGAACAGATAAATCGTACCAGGCATGCCGGTGGAGAAATTCCACCGCCCCATCGGCAGGCAACGTTTCCATGCCCTGTACCCGGATCCGTTTCTTGTCGGTACGGCCTTTGTTATTTTTGTTTTTTATTTCAAGGAAAGTAAGTCCGGACAACGTATAGGTACGCACCCGTATCTTCTCGCGTACGCTTCTTCCGTTCTGGTGAGCAAGGTACATGGCCCGATCGGGAGTATCGAGATAAACGGTATGGTACGGAATATTCCGTTCGCCATCTACCTCCTGCACCCGGTAGTCTGCACGGAGTTCGTCTAAAATAACAAAAAGCGTGGCGACTGAAGTCACGTACTTCGTATCGGTACGATTCATCAGCCGCACGCTTTCCATCTCCTGCAATGTCACAGGAGAGAAGAGAGAGAGAAGAGAGTGTATGTCGGAGTTTGAGTTGCCCATTGTCATATTCGTTTCAAATCTGTTACAAACATACAAAGTCACTTCTCTTTACGAAAAAGAAATCAATGAACTCCCCCTTTTTGTCGGCGAAAACGAAAACGGGTGGACACCTATGGATCGCCACATAGCTAATAATAAGCATCTACACTTATTGTATAAAATGCGCCCTTACATTCTAAAGTGAAATAAACTTAATATGCTCCAAAATCATGCTTTCGCAGAGCAAATAATTTAACTTTTTCAAATTAATCACTATCTTCGGCCTGAACTTTAGAGTTAGCTATCATAGAAGAATGCGCAGACTTTTCTTTAAAGATATCCGCACTAAAGATTCACGCAAAAGAAAGACTAAACAAGCGACTTATAGTCAAACAGTTACATGCCTCTTATAGTAAAATCACAATAAACTAACCATACTGACCAGCTTTGATATTTTAGACTGTCAGTATAGATAAAAGAATAAATATTATGAAAATTAAGGTGGGCCTTATTGGCTTTGGTAGAATGGGTAGATTCTATTTAGAAGAAATGCAAAAAAGCGGACGATGGGATGTCTCATACATTTGTGATGCCAATCCTGATTCCCGTGCATTGGCAAAGAGTCTATCCCCGGAATCTAAGGTAATTGAAGATGAGAAAGAGATTTTTGAGGATGAAAGCGTACAAGTTGTCGGACTTTTTGCCTGGGCAGACTCCCGGAAAAGTCAGATTGAAAGAGCTATCCGAAGCAGGAAACACATTATTTCCGAGAAACCTGTAGCGGACGCAATTGACAAAGAATGGGAAGTAGTAAGGATAACAGAAAAGTCCAATCTCTTTTCCACTGTCAATTTGTACCTCCGTAATGCTTGGTATCATCAGGTTATCAAACAATTTATCGATCAAGGTGAAATCGGAGAACTGGCCATTCTACGCATTTGCCACATGACTCCGGGGCTGGCTCCGGGGGAAGGGCACGAATACGAAGGTCCTGCTTTCCATGATTGCGGTATGCACTATGTGGATATCGCCCGCTGGTATGCCGGATGCGAGTTTAAGACCTGGCATGCCCAAGGTATTAATATGTGGAATTACAAAGACCCTTGGTGGATACAATGTCATGGAACCTTTCAGAACGGGGTTGTTTTTGATATCACACAAGGATTTGTGTACGGACAACTGTCCAAGGATCAAACCCATAATTGCTATGTAGACATTATAGGTACCAAAGGAATCGCCCGGATGACACATAATTTTGAGACTGCTACCGTTGATCTTCATGGAGTACATCAGACCCATCATATCGAAAAGCCATTCGGAAACAAAAACATCGATGTATTATGTAATTTATTTGCCGATTCAATAGAAACCGGAATAAGAAATCCTCAATTGCCGCTGATCCGCGATTCGGCTATCGCATCCGGATATGCGTGGGACTTTCTGAACGATGCTCATACAAATGGCCTACCGGTTATAGGCGAATTAAAGATACTTGAACAAATCTGGGACCGGAGAAGAAACATGAAAAACGGGTACGGATTATTGAGTCCAGTCTAATTAACTCCAATGATTCAGCCATCAATTATTAACCCTTAAATATCACATCATGTCAAAATTCACAAGAAGACAATTTCTCAAAACCGGAGCAGCTGCTTTAGCAGGAATCACCATCGCTCCAAGTTCCATTTTAGGTCAGAGTCACGGACATGTACCTCCCAGTGACCAATTGAACATCCTCGGTGTAGGGGTTGGCGGACGTGGTGCAGGTGTACTGCGTGCCATGAAAGGCCAAAACATCATCGGGCTTTGCGATGTGGACTGGAAATACAGTGCCAACGTATTTAAAGAGTACCCCAACGCAAAGAAATATTACGATTACCGCGTGATGTTCAACGAACTGGGTAAATCGGCCGATGCTGTCATGGTAGCCACTGCCGACCATACCCATGCCATTATTGCCGCTGAGGCCATGACGATGGGCAAACATGTGTATTGCGAAAAGCCGTTGACCCATACGGTGTATGAATCGCGCCTGCTCACCAGGCTGGCTGCCAAGCATCAATTGGCTACCCAGATGGGTAACCAGGGAGCTTCCGGTGCGGGGGTACGCAAGATATGTGAATGGATATGGAACGGCGAAATCGGTGAAATCACCAAAGTAGAAGCCTTTACCGACCGTCCCATCTGGCCACAAGGACTCAGCCGCCCGAAAGAAAGCGAGAAAGCCCCTAAAACATTGAATTGGGATTTATTCATAGGTCCGGCTCAGTACCGGGAATACAACCCTATCTATACTCCGTGGAATTGGCGTGGCCGGTGGGATTTTGGTACAGGCGCCTTAGGCGATATGGCTTGCCACATCCTCCATCCTGTGTTCAAAGGGTTAAAACTGGGTTATCCCACCAAAGTTCAAGGCAGCTCTACCTTGTTGATGACAGACTGTGCCCCCAATGCACAGATGGTTCGATTTACTTTCCCCGCACGCGACAATATGCCGAAGGTGGCC
>JAVBVD010000059.1:0-6370 GCA_031554635.1 Bacteroides sp. | reverse complement strand
CTTTTTTCGATATCGGTCATTTCGAAACTCCGGTTGTTCTCCAGATACACCGCCACGCTTTTCGGCATACCACCCACAATCATGTATTGACGGAACAACAGCATAGCCTTCGCGTGAAGCCCCTGCTCCAAAGGCTCCTTTTTATCAAAGCATTGACGGATATAAGTCATCAATGGTTCTTCATTCATTGCCCAGGCAAATTCCTCGAAGTCCATAGGATACATAGGCAGCGCTCTTTCTTCTGAGGGAATGGTTATATCCTTTACATTTTCCTTGATGGAAATGAGCGAGCCCGTCTCTATATAATCGAACCGCCCATCTGCAACCAGATACTTTATCGCTTGCCGGGCTTTGGGAAACTGCTGTATCTCATCAAATATGAGGATGGATTCCTTGGGGTAAAGTCTCACACCATATTCCGAAGAAAGGATCAGGAAAAAAGTATCGAGATCGTTCATGTAGTTGTTAAAGGCCGAAATAACCGAGTCGCTTACCTTGTTGAAATCTATCAAAAGATAGCTCCGGTATTCATTCTTTGCGAACTGTTCCACAAGGGTGGATTTGCCTATCCGTCGGGCACCTTCTATCAGAAGCGCCTTAGTACCTGCCGCCTGCTCTTTCCAAGCAAGCAGTTTGTTATACAATTTACGCTTAAATATCATGTAATTCCATATTTATCATCTTATCCATACGCAAATCTAATGATATTTTCTGCAATACGCAAACTTAACACACTGTTTTTACCCTGCAATGCGCACTTTTGAAAATCGTTATTTTACCTGCAATACGCATCTTTTCTGTGAAGAGTTACTTCTCGTTTTGAAAAACAGGAAATAGGTTGGGATAGTAGATCAAATGTAATTATCTTTGCGTTACAGGTTTGTAGGCACCCACTCCGAATATGATGATATTGACTGTAAAAATGTATAAGATATGACAAGGATTAAGACAGAAGTAGAATATGATAAAATTATGAGGTACAAGAAAATCACTCAGTAACACCCTCTTCCAAAGCGATCTTCCTCTTCGTTTTTAGCTTCGGATCCCTCATGATACCGATCCCGGAAGTCTCATACTCATACCCCTCCTTATCTATTTTATAATAGACGCCATTTCGCTTCACCAAGGCAAAATTGCCGATAAAACCATTCGTAGAAGAATAAATAGCAGGAATAACTATCCCCGCGGGCGAAGCATACCCATACTTGCCGTTCAGTTTTATGGTTGTCAGTCCGTCCTTTCGCATTTCTCCCACATAATCATACTTCACAGGGATGATCACGTTTCCATACAGGTCTGCCACACCCGTCTTTTTCCCTATCGACACTTTAAATAAAGGCTCCTGGGTAGATTCCTGAAACACAATACGGTCGTAAACGGGAGCTATCAACTCCTTCCCGCTCCGGTCTATCAAGCCCCATTTCTGTCGAAGCTTCACCCAGGCAAAATCATGTTCAAACAGGGCGGCAAAGTCATAGTCGGCAGGTATTATCCAGGCGCCCGACGCATCGGTATAGCCCCAGCATCCGTCGCCGGCTTTCGTCGGCATCAAATCCTGATAGACGGTAGAAAAAGGAAACACGTACGGTTCCTCGTAAGAATGTCCGCCGCCCAAAAACAAGATATTCCCACTTTGGTCCGAGAAGTTACGGATAAGCAGTTTCCCGTCTTTCGACTTCCCGATTCTGAGGCGGTCAATGTCGCAAGAGCTATACAACAAGGGGAACCATTTCTGTTTCCTGGAGAAATAAATCTCAAGGAACTTTCCGCGCATTTGTCCCTTGAATACCCGTTCCTGGGGTATGGAATCGGTATGATAAGTCAGTTGGATCACGTCCGTACCCTCGGTGGACAGTGTAACAAAGTCTGCATAATCGTATATATTGAACAAGGACAGAAGGAAGTTCGTGCGCAACTGATCCGGGTACTTCTTATGTATAGGCTCCTTTACTCTGTTCAGGTAACATCCCTCCAACTCGCTGATGTGTTGCATCGGAGCAAAGTCCGAAGTTCTATTGATCCTTGTTGTTCCGCAGGAAGAAAGCAGAACGATAACAAAACATAGAATACAGAATTTTTTGGTCATATATAAACATCGTTAGTTCGTTACCCGGACGCAAATATAAGAAATTACAAACAATAATTGCACAATGGGTGATAGGAGATGGGGAGATATGAGGTTTTAGTGAATTCAAGAAAGTTATATAATAGTTTTTTAGTAAGTCTTCCATTGTATTACTGGTTTAGCGTGTTATAGCGTTCTGTGCGTAGCCATCATCAGAGACATGTTATAACCGGCAGGTTTATCGACAAAACAACGATTCGCAACACGGGATGCGCATTCCATTCCGTTTCCAGTTGCTCGATGGCAAGTCCCCGGAACAGGTCTTTCCGTCCTTCGAAATAAGATTTGAAGGTGGAGAGCAACAGGCTTTTGCCGAACCGGCGGGGACGAATCAGGAAATAGGGAGTTGTCGCACGGGTGTATTCATAAACGGAATATTTTACTTGCTTGTAATATAGCAGATTATCTCTGTATGCCAAAAATAATATTGGCATCTATGTTCAGCTTCTGCCTCATTTCACGGGCTACTGTACTTATTTCCGGAAAAATGCGGAATGGCTACTCCATAAATTGATGAATCGTTTCAGAATAGAAGACGCATTGAGGTACTTTTTGATTCTATGGGAATCTGGATTTTGAGGATCGATAACTTTTTCGGTATATACATTCTGTTCCGTTTCATAACAGTAGATGAACACCTCGCCCCCTATGTACTGAGGAAAATGCCCGCCATCGGTTCCATTGTGTTTTTTAATGAATTCCAGACAGTGCAAATATGATTCGTGAAATCCCTCGGCATTTACAGATTCACCTTGGATATACATTACATCGAACGTTCTTTTTTCGTACAGTTTTACCTGCTTTCCCTCGCTATTCACAACAAACTCAAGACAGATTCTAGTTTGACAGCAAGTCCTCCACCATTCTGTTTTCACATCGCTTCTGGGCACTTCTTGAGTGTATCCCATCCCATCACTCCATAAATTAGGACTTCCTTCGTGTATCTCGTGTAACGGGGTTGGGTCGCACTCAATGATATACTCTTCAGCACTCATTCCATTTTTCAGGTCGAACACTGTGTATCCAAGTTCAATGGCTCTGTTAAGCATGTTTTGTAGTCTTTGTTCGGGCGTGTAGGTCTTCATAAGCTTGTATGTTTTATTTGTTTTTAGTTCAACGCACAAGTTCGCCAAGTATACCCACAAAAAAAGCGCGGACATACTATCATTCCCGTGACAAGGTACTGGCATACCCGAGAGGATAATGATAGCAGCCCACGCCATACCAAAACGGTACAGCATGAACGTAGCCTATCATTCCTCTCTTTAAAATTGCCAGTTTTAGTCACGAGGGAATCGGCGACATCATGTTATATATAGAACGGCTATTGCCGTTCGTCGGTTTCGATTTATAGTCAACTGCAAATATAGGCGTTTTATACGGAAAGGACAGTTTTTAGCTTGTTTTTTTTATTTCACGATGTTATGTGACATAAAACGCCGCCATAATCCACAGGAGTGGTCACTTATCCGGCTGTTTCGAGTAAGCGTACCCGATTACAGCTTTCCATGTCGTCCCAGCATACGGTGTAGCAAATCGATGCTTGTGTGCAGATTATTAAGGATACTTTTGCGAAATGGCAATAAATAAACTACCTTAGTTCCCAAATTAATTCTTTATGAGATTATCGACCGGTATCATTCTTTGTTTGCTTTGTCTTTGTTATTCCAATAACGTGGAAGGACAACAACCATCTGAACGTACATGTACAACCATTCATGTCATGGTAGCTTTGTGCGATAATCAATACCAGGGCATTGTTCCTGTACCGAAGAAAATAGGAAACGGGCAAGATCCGGATAATAATCTGTATTGGGGGTGCGGGTACGGAATCCGTACTTATTTCCGGAAAAGCGCAGAATGGAAAGAGGTGAAGCGATACAAACCGGGGGAGCTTATACTGGAACGAATCGTATTTAAGCATAAAACTCAGAACTATTACCTAGTGGCAGATGCTTACGATGGGAAAGAAATCAAACAGTGTACCAAAGACTTTCTATCGTCCTGTGCCGGACAACTAAAAGATACGCTACATGTGGGGAATACAGTGGTGGGCATCCAAGGAAATTCCCGGCTATTATCTTACATTGGGCACGATGGCTTAATGGATTTCTCCTTGCAAAACACATATGCGGCTGCCGACGATCTTTCCCGGGATGCCATTATCCTTGCCTGCATCAGCAAACGGTTCTTTGCTCCATTTCTGAAAGCGACCGGCGCCCGTCCATTGGTGTGGACTACCGGACTGATGTGTCCGGAAGCATATACTTTGTACGATGCCATTAGTACCTATATCAATGGGGGGAATGCAGAGAGTGTGAGGACCAGTGCAGCCAAGGCGTACAATCAATTCCAGAAATGTGGTGAGAAAGCTGCCCGGAACTTGCTGGTTACCGGGTATTGACTCAAGCATCCCCCACGATATACCGGCTGATGTTCCGTTCTTCAGCACTGAACTCCACGCCAACTTTCATCAGTGTGCGTTGGTCGGCAGTATACGGAATGGGATAGCCTTTTTCGTCGATCTGGCGCAGGGCTTCTTCGGCGGTTCCGCTGAGCTTGAATTCGAAGACGTAGATGTATTGGTCGGTCTGCACCACAGCATCGGCACGGCCGCGGGCGCTGCGTACTTCGGCGTCGACGAACTGTCCCAGGAGTTTGAATACCAGATAGAACACTACCTGGTAGTGGCGCTCGGTACGGTCGTTCAGTTCGTAGGGGATACCGGCAAAGAAAGCTTTCAGGCGTTCCATAAAGGAAGTGATGTCGCCTCTTTCCAACTCGCGCACGAACTGGCCGATGTAGAAGTCCCGTTGCTGGTCGTCCACCTGCGTGTACGAAGGAACGATGAAGTTCAGGAAACCGCTTTCCACTTCGCGGTTGGGAAAGCGAAGGGTGTACAGGTTCAGGCGCTGGTCGTAGCCTTTGATGGTGAGGTAACCGCTCTGGTAGAGCAGCGGGATGGGGTTGTTGGCTTCGGCACGGTATTCGGAAAAGGTGGCGGAACGCATTTCTGAACCGTCGACCAACTGACGCAGGTCGTAATCGCTTTCTTTGAGCAGCTCTACGAGGTAAGTGGGCGTGCCTGTTTGGAACCAGTAATCGCTTATTCTTGAATCTTGTAAAACATTGAGTACGCTGAACGGATTGAACATGCCCGGAGCGTTTTCGCAGAAATGATACCCGTCGTACTGCAACTCCAGCAGGTCCACTGTTTCATCGAACGACAATTTCTCCTTTTCACTCAATTGAGTGATCTCCGGGGTGAATACTTTGACCAATTCTTCGCGGGTGATACCGCAAATGGTGGCATACGCCGGAACCATGCTGATGTCTTTCAATTGGTTCAGGTCGCTGAAAACGCTCACCTGGGCAAACTTGGTCACACCCGTCAGGAACACGAAACGCAGGTACGGATCGGCACTTTTCAGTACGCCGTAGAAGGCTTTCAGTTGGCGACGGTATTCGATGAGCAGCGGTTCATTGAGCAGGGTTTGAAGCATGGGTTTGTCGTATTCGTCGATGAGGACGACGACTTTTCGCCCAGTCTGCTTGAACGCCTGTTCGATCATGTAAGCAAATCGTTCCTCAGGGCTCCTGTCCTGTTTATCGTTGCCATATACCAGTTCCCACTTTTCCAGATGCTGGTTAAGCATGGCTACCAGGTCGTCGGGGGTATCGTACTTCTTGGCATTGAGGTCGAGGTGCAACACGGGATGCGCATTCCATTCCGTTTCCAGTTGCTCGATGGCAAGTCCCCGGAACAGGTCTTTCCGTCCTTCGAAATAAGATTTGAAGGTGGAGAGCAACAGGCTTTTGCCGAACCGGCGGGGACGGCTCAGGAAATAGGGAGTTGTCGCACGGGTAAGCTGCCACAACATATCTGTTTTGTCTACATAAAGGCAGTTATCTTCACGTATCTTTTCAAAAGTCTGTATCCCAATGGGAAGTATGCGCATGGGTGTATCCATAATAACGGAACATTTTACGTTGTTTGTACAAATATAGCAGATTATCTCTGTATGCCCAAAAATATAAAAACAATTTATAAATGACATTTCGTATATCCTGACAACACAAACCACTTTCCCACTCAGAATAAAAGTAAGCCATCGGCCAACTCCGTCTGCTGAACATCTCCATTGTCGAGACGCTATAGTTTTTTCGAAGTTCTCAATGAAGTGACAGATGTCGATGATTTGGTGGATTTGGAGGATTTCAGAGTAGTCCTGCTTTTCTCAAATT
>JAVBVD010000048.1:0-9102 GCA_031554635.1 Bacteroides sp. | reverse complement strand
GACCCTCAGCTTGGAAGGCTAATGCTCTATCGACTGAGCTACTTCCGCAATTTTGTGGGCAAAGATGGATTCGAACCACCGAAGTCGAAAGACAGCAGATTTACAGTCTGCCCCATTTGGCCACTCTGGTATTTGCCCTTTGTTTTGCGCACTAGGAGGTTTTTCCCTCAATTGCGGTGCAAAGATACGATTATTTATTTAAACTCCAAGTAAAACTAACCATTTTTATTGCAGTAATTGCACATTCATCGCCTTTGTTGCCTAGCTTGCCACCTGCTCTGTCTTCGGCTTGTTCCATGGTATTGGTGGTAATCAGACCGTAAATGACTGGTACATCGCTTGTTGTATTCAATTGCGCGATTCCTTGTGTCACTCCCATGCATACATAGTCGAAATGCGGAGTATCTCCTTTAATTACACAACCGATGACAATAATTGCATCCAGATCGCAGTTTTCCAACATTTGGTTGGCGCCATAGGTGAGTTCGAAACTTCCGGGAACGGTTTTAACGAGGATGTTTTCTTCCTTTGCGCCATGTTTTTTCAGGGTCGTTACCGCACCTTCGAGCAAAGCGCCTGTTATTTTATCGTTCCACTCGGATACTACGATCCCGAACTTCATTGCGTCCGCACTGGGTACGGAATTGAAGTCATAATCAGATAAGTTATGGTAGGCTGTTGCCATGATAGTTGGATATAAAAGAAAACACGGATTAAACGGGGCGGATTTAGTATCCGTACAATCCGTATAATCCGTGCTTTCGGGTTATTGTAAACGTATTACTTCTTCATTAATTTGGCTTGTTCGATATACTTATCGATATCCATTGCCTGATACGATTGAGAATAGTTATCCTTCACTTTCGTATAAGCCTTGATAGCATCATCGTATTTGCCTTGTTTTACAAGGATCTCACCAGCCTGAATCAGGAAGATGGGGCTCAATGTATTGTTGTCGGCTTTGTCGGCAGCTTTCAGCAGGGTAGAAGCTGCTTTGTCCAACTGGTTCAGTTGTGCGTAGCAGTTACCGGCTGCAGCCATGATAGCAGGGGCTGCCATTTGGTCGTCAGCGTCGAAAGAGTTCAGTTGTTTCAGGGCTTCTTCGTATTTACCCATGCTTTGGTAGCAGATGCCTGCATACGCTTTAGCCAGGTTGGCTGCTTTGGTTCCGCTGAATTGGTCGGCCACTTTGAGGAAACCGATGAAGCCGATGCTGTCGCCGTTCAATGCTTGTTCGAAAGCATCCTGTCCGAAATATTCCTGTCCTTTGAAGAGGGCAGCCTGAGCTTTGTCTTCGCGCGGGCCGGCGTAGAGGTTTTTGTACATGATGATACCTGCTACTACAAGAATCACAGCTATAACACCGATGATGATTGCTTTTTTGTTCTTCACAAGAAAATCTTCTGACTTAGTCAGCGCTTGTTCCACATTCAATTGTTCGTTGTGGTTCTTTTTTTCGGCCATTTTTATATTTATTTTTTGTTATTATTCTATGCGAATCCATTTCGACTCGCAAAAGTAGTTTTTTTCGGACTACTTACGAAATTTAGCAGCATCTTTTTTTCTTTTACAGAGGAAAACCGCAAAAAACTTTCTAATTTTGTGTCCAAACAGAATATATAATATGATACTGAGGCGTATATCCATACTTAATTATAAAAACCTGGAACAGGTAGAGTTGAACTTCTCGGACAAGTTGAACTGCATTTTCGGGCAGAACGGCATGGGGAAGACGAACCTGCTGGATGCAGTGTACTTCCTTTCGTTCTGTAAAAGTGCCGGGAACCCGATCGACTCGCAGAACATCATGCATGAGCGCGACTTCTTTGTCATCCAGGGCTTTTATGCGGCTGCCGACGGAACACCGGAGGAGATTTATTGCGGCCTGAAACACCGGTCCAAGAAGCAGTTCAAGCGAAACAAGAAGGAGTACGACCGGCTATCGGACCATATTGGTTTCCTGCCGTTGGTCATGGTGTCGCCTGCCGACTCCGGCCTGATTGCCGGTGGAAGCGACGAACGGCGTAAGTTCATGGATGTGGTGATCTCGCAGTACGACCGTGAGTACCTGGATGCGTTGATTCGTTACAACAAGGCTTTGGCGCAACGCAACACGCTGTTGAAGAGCGAATTCCCGGTGGAGGAGGAGTTGTTCCTGATCTGGGAGGAGATGATGGCGCAGGCAGGCGAGGTGGTGTTTCGCAAGCGCGAGGAATTTATCAGCGAATTTATTCCCATTTTCCAATCTCTTTATTCGTACATATCGCAGGATAAAGAGCGGGTGGGGTTGTCATACGAGTCGCATGCCCGCGACGCCTCTTTGCTGCAAGTGCTGAAAGATAGCCGGGAGCGGGACAAGATCATGGGATTTGCCCTGAAAGGAGTGCATAAGGATGAACTTAATATGTTGCTGGGCGATTTCCCCATTAAGCGGGAGGGGTCTCAGGGACAGAACAAAACATACCTGGTAGCACTGAAACTGGCTCAGTTCGATTTCCTGAAGCGTACAGGAAGAACGGTGCCTCTGTTGCTGCTGGACGATATTTTTGATAAGCTGGATGCCTCGCGGGTGGAACAGATCGTGAAACTGGTAGCCGGTGACAGCTTCGGACAGATCTTTATCACGGATACCAACCGGGAACACCTCGATCAGATTTTGTTGAAGATAAACAGTGATTACAAAATGTTCCGGGTGGAAAACGGAACGATCGGCGAAATGAAGGAGGTTGAAGGATGAAAAAAAACAATGCGGAGCATATTGGAAAGCTGATTCGGGAATACCTCCGGCAGGAAGGGATCGAATCTCCGCTGAACGAGCAACGCCTGCTCGATGCCTGGCCGCGGATACTGGGGCCGTCTATCGCTTCTTATACGTCTAATCTGTATATACGTAACCAGATATTATATGTACATCTTACTTCGGCCGCACTCAGGCAGGAGTTGATGATGGGGCGGGAGTTGCTGGTGCGTAACCTGAATAAAGAGGTGGGGGCTACAGTGATTACGAATATTATTTTTCGCTAAGAACCAGAGTTATTCTTCTGTAAATGAATATAGGATATCATCTCCTGTACGATTTTTGAAAAACATTCGTCACGTCGTCACGTTTTCTGAGTCAATATTTTGATAATCAAATAAATATTCCGTGCTGGATGCCTGATTTATTCGTCACGGATCCAGCACGATTTATTCTATTCGTCACGCTTGTTTCAAGGGCGGAAACTCTCTGTGCCACGCCATGAAACTGACTGTGCCACAGTGTGAAACACTCTGTGCCATAATATGAAACACCTTGTTTCATCGGATGAAACACTTTGCTTCCCAGACTAAATGCTTTTTAAATAGAATATGTGGTGATCACTCCATCCATTCTGAAATCAAATGCTTCGGCAGGAACCTCTTCGACTAGCTGAAAAGGGAAGCAGATGCCTAGTTTCGGCGCTGCGATATGCGGTAACAATTTATCGTAATAGCCCTTTCCTCTTCCCAATCTCCGGCCGGCTTTGTCGAAAGCCAGTCCGGGTACTATAACCAGATCAATGGAACTGTATTCGGTGAATAAGGTACCAACAGGTTCGGCAATGCCGTAAGAACCGACAACCAGGTCTTGCGGACCGGTATAAAGCCGCAACTCCAGTTCATCGCCCACTACAACGGGAAGCACGATTCTTTTCTCCCCGCTCCACCGTTCGATAAAATCGTGCGTATGCACTTCGTCTTTCATCGAATGATAAAGCAGTATGGTATGCGCTTTCTGAAATAAGGGATGTGCCTCCAGTATGGCTAGAATGTCATCCGAAACAGCAGTCAGCGTAGAGGCGGAGCATTTCGTTTTCTCTGACGCTATCCACTTTCGCAGTTGGTTTTTTCTTTCCTTCATCTTGTTTATCGGTTTTCGGCTCTTCTACGGTTTCGGGTGCTTTGGGAAAAGCTTCCCCTTTCTCGAGTATATCCAATGCCTTCAGTACGGTTTCGTCCGATTTGTTGAAATAGCGGATGTAAGACTCCTGTCCCAGCATGTTATACAAGATGTTGCCGTAGATGTTCCGTTCCAATAACTTATGCGATTTCTGGATCAGGATGTTTCTTCTTTTCACTCCTTTGTTGTCGGCGTACTGGATGAATTTCTCGATCAGCCCCTGGTTTTGCAGGTATTTCAGCAGTGACTCTTCCGTATCGTATTTCTTCAACGTTTCGCGGTTGTTGTCGGTGTACTGGAATGTATATTGCAAGGTCAGGCCGTTGTTCAGCACCGTGCGCAGGTACGAAGTAACACCGGTGGTGTCTTGCGGAACGAAAAGATCGGGCATAATGCCTCCACCTCCGTATACGGGACGTCCCAGTGAGGTGTAGTAAAGCTGACTCTCGTCCATCTTGATGCTGTCGCGGGAGAAGAACTCGCCGTGTTCGTAGCGGGTATAGAGATCCAGTTCGTAGTTCCGGTCCTTACCATTCTCGTACGGACGCTGGATGCAACGTCCCGAAGGGGTATAGTAACGTGCCACCGTCAGGCGGATAGCCGAACCGTCTTTGAAGTCGATAGGCTGTTGTACCAGTCCTTTGCCGAACGAACGGCGCCCCATAATGATACCGCGGTCGTTGTCCTGAATAGCGCCGGAGAAGATTTCACTGGCCGATGCCGAACCTTCGTCCACGAGTACTACCAGCGGCATTTTCTGGCAACTGCCTGTTCCGTTGGCTACATCGTCCATGCGGGGGTATTTGCGTCCCTGGGCATATACGATTACCTTGCCCTCGGGCAGGAACTCGTTCACCATGCGTACGGCCGCTTCCATGTACCCGCCGGTGTTGCCGCGCAGGTCGATGATGATGCCTTTGCATCCCTGGTGATTCAGTTGTGCCAGTGCATTCAGTAACTCCATGTAAGTGGTACGTCCGAACTTGCTTACCTGTACGTAACCGAAATTCTTATCCACCATGTAAGCTGCGTTGATGGTGTTTTGTGGTATCTCTCCGCGGGTGATGGTGAAATTCAGCAGTTTCTTCTCAAGAACCCGTTTGATGCCTAGTTTGACCTTCGTTCCTTTGGGACCTTTCAGAGCGCGCATCGCCTTTTCGTTGGTCAATCCTTTGCCGACGAACAGGCTGTCGTCTACGGTGACAATGCGGTCGCCTGCCAGCAGCCCGACTTTCTCGGATGGTCCTCCCTTAATTACGGAGTTGACGTGAATCGTGTCGGATTGTATGGTAAACTGAATGCCGATGCCACTGAAACTACCTTCCAGCTCGGAGTTGACCTCTTCGGCATTCTGGGCTGGGATGTAAGTAGAGTGGGGGTCCAGTTCCGCCAGGATTTCCGGCAGCGCTTTCTCAACCAGATCAGCCATGTTTACGGTGTCGACATACTGGTCGTCCACGATCCGTAGCAAAGCATTCAACTTGTTTGATGATCCGTTGATGATGCCCAACCGATTGCTGGCAAAATGTTTGGCATAGAACGTACCTATGACAATTCCGATTACCACGCTAATAGCGATGATCACAGGGGTAAAGCGGGAAGAGTGCTTTGTACTCATATTCTTTAGGGGTTTTATTGTTCGCACGCCACTTCGGCGTTGTTTAATTCTAAGTAAATAACTTCAATGCCTGCTCGTTTGAGTAACTCCACCCCGTCTTCCAGACGGTATTTTTCGGAGTAAACTACCCGCTTGATGCCGGCCTGGATAATGAGTTTGGCACATTCGATGCAAGGAGAAGCCGTCACATACATGGTGGCGCCGTTGCTGCTGTTGTTCGAACGGGCTATCTTGGTGATGGCATTGGCTTCGGCATGGAGCACATAGGGTTTGGTCACATTGTCCTCATCTTCGCAAATGTTTTCAAAGCCGGAGGGAGTACCGTTGTAACCGTCGGAAATAATCATCTTGTCCTTGATGATCAATGCGCCTACCTGGCGTCGCTTGCAATAAGAATTCTCTGCCCAGATGCTAGCCATACGTATATAACGCATATCCAAGTCTGATTGTTTTTTCTCTGTATCCATATATGTTATATCATTATTTTACCGGAGAGAAGGCCATAAACAATCTCTCCTTTTCGTATGTAAAATGGATAAATAGATTCATTTCATCGCCGCTGTATTCATTGGCTTTGCTCAAAGCGTCTCTGATGATGGCAGCCAACTTGTCGTTTTTATCAACCGTTGGGGTACTAGAGAATTGAGCATTGAAAGCTTTCGATTCGCCGTTGGCGCTCCAGGTGCCGGGACCTCTCAAGCTTCCCAAACAAGTAAAGCCTCCGGAGATGACATGGTCGTGTTCGGCGCCGGTGAACTCAATGGTAAACTGCTTCGTTCCGGTGTTGGGGTCGTATGCTTTATAGTCGCTATCGGTTAGGCCGGGAAATCCGTACCAAGCGGCACCCTTGCCTTGGGTGATGTAGGTGAGCCTCCAGGTTTTACCTGTGAAAATCGCTTGAATGTCGTCGGAACTCGTGCATCCGCTTAAGAACGGAAGCAGCAACAGACTCCAAAGAAAGTTATGTATTCTTCTTCTCATTTTTTAATTCCATTTCTGATTAATAAGGCGTCGATCGTAGGTTCTTGTCCGCGGAAACGTTTGTATAGTACCATCGGATGTTCCGTTCCTCCTTTCGACAAAATATTGTTGCGGAACGAGGTTGCCACGTCCTGGTTGAAAATGCCTTTCTGCTTGAACAGCGAGAATGCGTCGGCATCCAGTACTTCCGCCCATTTGTAACTGTAGTATCCTGCGGCATATCCGCCGGCAAAGATGTGCGAGAATTGAACGCTCATGCACGTACCGTCTACCACCGGCATTATTTGCGCTTTCGCCCAGGCGTCTTGTTCGTATTTGATTACATCGCCGTCGAAGGGAGTGGTGCGTGTGTGCCAACTCATATCCAGTAAGCCGAGGCTTAACTGGCGCAGACAGCCATAAGCGGCGTTGAAGTTCGAAGCATCGACGATGCGTTGGATCAGTTCCGCGGGAAGCACTTCACCCGTCTGGTAATGGAAGGCGAAGGTGTTGAGGAAATCTTTCTCGATAGCAAAGTTTTCCATGAGCTGCGAGGGAAGTTCCACAAAGTCGCGGAAGACGCTGGTGCCGCTCTGGCTTCTGTAAGTCACATTGGATAACATGCCATGCAGACCGTGTCCGAACTCGTGCAGGAACGTTGTCACCTCGTCGAAACTCAGCAAAGCGGGTTTGCTTTCCGTCGGCTTGGTGAAGTTCATCACCAG
The DNA here is from genome assembly GCA_031554635.1 of Bacteroides sp. Classification (GTDB taxonomy): domain Bacteria; phylum Bacteroidota; class Bacteroidia; order Bacteroidales; family Bacteroidaceae; genus Bacteroides. The sequence continues at coordinate 1,880 of JAVBVD010000048.1, read as the reverse complement.
TGTGATGTGCGGACGGCTGTTTTCGCCTGTCTTCTCGTCGATCCATTGCGACTTGAAATCGGACATCCATGCACCCGAACGCTTGCCGGCACGCGGATGGAAGTCGGTGTAGAGTACCGCCAGGTATTTCCCGTCTTTGTCGAATACCTCGTATGCGTCTACGTCCTTATGATATACCGGTATGTCCGGATTCTTCTTGAAAGTAATGCCATACAGTTTGGTAGCCAATCCGAATACGCCCGATTTTACTTTCTCCAATTCAAAGTACGGACGTAGCATTTCGGTATTGATGCTGAACTTCTGGTTTTTCAGTTTATTGGAATAATAGCTCCAGTCCCACGGCATCACTACGAAGCCGTTTCCTTGCTCCGTGCGCGCCAATGCCTGTACTTCTTCATATTCTTTCCGCGCGGTGGGCGAATAGGCATCGAGCAGGTCATTGATCAGTTTGTAAACCGCCTCGTTGTTTTCGGCCATGCGTTTCTTGAGTGTGTATTCCGCGTAGTTTCCGTAACCCAGTGTCTTGGCTATTTCCAGTCGCGTGTTCGCGATGTCCTTGGAAGTGCTGATGTTGCTGGTTTCGGGATCAGTGGTACATTTTGTGTTGTACGCCATGTAGAGCTGCTGACGTAGGTCGCGGCTGTCGGCATACATCATGAAAGGTATGTAGCTGGGCGCTTGCAAGGTGAATACCCATCCTTCGAGTCCTTTTCCTTTGGCGGTGGCTGCCGCCTCTTCGATGGCTCCTTCGGGAAGTCCGGCCAGTTGCGCCTTGTCGGTCAGCTGTAACTGGAAAGCGTTGGTGGCTTTCAGGTTGTTTTCGCCGTATTTCAATGAAGTCTGACTGAGATCCATCGTCAACCGGCGGTATTTCTCCTTCGCTTCGCCGGTGAGGTTGGCGCCACCCCGTACAAAACCGTCATAGATATCTTTCAGCAATTCGGTTTGCTCGGCGTTGAGGTTGAATTTCTTCTGGTTATCATACACCGCTTTCACACGGGCGAATAATTTCTCGTTCAACTTGATGTTATTGCTGTGCTCGCTCAGGAGAGGAGTGATAACACGTGCCAGCTCTTGTAGCTGATCGTTGGTTTCGGCGCTTTGCATATTGAAGAACACCGATGTGGTCCGGTCGAGTATATCGCCCGACGATTCATAAGGCAGGATGGTATTGGCGAAAGTGGGGGCTTCCGGGTTGGAAGTGATGGCCTCGATCTCTGCCGTTTGTTGTTTGATGCCTTCCCGTATAGCCGGTTCGTAGTGTTCTATTTTGATTTCGTTGAAAGGCGCCGTTTGGTGCGGAGTATTGTACTTTCCCAAGAAAGGATTCTGAGCGTTTGTTACCATAATTACAGCTGATAATGCCAATGTTACTATTATTCTTTTCATGCCGACAAGCAGATTTTTAATTTTACATGCAAAACTACTAAAATAACAAATATGTATAACTGTAATGCGTTTCTTTTTAACAAAGTATTAGGATGTTAGCAAAAAAAAACTGCCCCGGAAGCTCCGGAGCAGTTTTTACTATTGTGTTCTAAACAAATTACTTGTTGTAAGCAGCCATGTGAGCTACCAGGTCAAGAACCTTGTTTGAGTAACCGATTTCGTTGTCATACCAAGATACAACTTTTACGAAAGTGTCAGTCAAAGCGATACCAGCTTTAGCATCGAAGATAGAAGTGCGAGCGTCGCCCAGGAAGTCAGAAGAAACAACTGCATCTTCAGTATAACCCAGGATACCCTTCAATTCGCCTTCAGCAGCTTCCTTCATGGCAGCGCAGATTTCTTTGTAAGTAGCAGGCTTAGCCAGGTTTACTGTCAAGTCAACTACAGAAACGTCCAGAGTAGGAACGCGCATAGACATACCGGTCAGTTTA
>JAVBVD010000051.1:0-19022 GCA_031554635.1 Bacteroides sp. | reverse complement strand
TACCGGGAAGTAGCCAAGAAATTCAATTAATAAACGAATATAGTTATGAATACCCTATTTTTATCCATCCTCTGGAATCCGAAGCCGGAGTTATTCAACCTCTTTGGACTCTCCATCCGCTATTACGGATTGTTATGGGCCGTAGGCATTGCCCTGGCCTATATGGTGGTACATTATCAATACCGGGATAAAAAGATCGACGAGAAGATTTTCGATCCCCTGTTCTTCTACTGTTTCTTTGGTATTCTGATTGGGGCGCGTCTGGGGCATTGCCTCTTTTATCAACCCGAATATTACCTGCACCATTTCTGGGAGATGATACTTCCCATTAAGTTCCTGCCCGATGGCGGCTGGAAGTTTACCGGCTACGAGGGGTTAGCCAGTCACGGCGGTACCTTGGGCTTGATGATTGCCCTGTGGCTTTACTGCCGCAAGGTGAAGATGCATTACCTGGATGTGGTCGACATGATTGCTGTGGCTACGCCCATCACTGCCTGCTTCATCCGCCTGGCCAACCTGATGAACTCGGAGATTATCGGTAAAGCGACCGACGTGGCCTGGGCGTTTTGTTTTCTGAAAGCCCAAGGGGTGCCCGATCCGGAGACTCCCCGCCATCCGGCTCAGTTGTACGAAGCCATTGCTTACCTCATTCTCTTTTTCGTGATGATTTATCTTTATAAGAAGCACGATAAACAATTGCGGCGTGGTTTTTACTTCGGTCTTTGTTTGACGGCCATCTTCGTATTCCGCTTCTTCATCGAGTTCCTCAAAGAAGATCAGGTGGCGTTTGAAGCAGGTATGACCTTCAACATGGGTCAATGGTTGAGTGTGCCTTTTGTAATTATCGGTGTTTACTTTATGTTCTTTTACGGCAGGAAGTCGTCATCGACGAAGAAATGAAGCAGATCATAGACATACAGACCTGGGAGCGAAGGGATAATTATAATTTCTTCCTCACTTTGCAGGACCCCAGCATTGCTGTCACTGCCGAAGTGGAATGCGGCGGGGCTAAAGCAAGAGCGAAGGCGGAAGGGCAATCGTTCTTCCTTCATTATTTGTATGCCATCCTTCGGGCTGCCAATGAAATCAAGGAGTTTCGTTACCGTACCAATAAGCTGAAACAAGTGGTGCTCTATGACAAGGTGCATGCGATGGCTCCTATTAAAATAAATGAGAACGGTAAGTTCCTATCGGTATATATTCCTTATTACGAGGATTTTGAAACGTTTCATCGGTCGGCCACGGAGATCATACAAGGGCTGCCGGAAGATGGTAATCCGTATGCGTCCGAAAGCAACCAGATGGAGGAGAATGAAATAGATTTGATCAATGTCAGCGCTATTACCGGTTTGTATTTCACATCATTATCTCCTGCCAAGCAGAAACAGGATGGAACCAGTTATCCGTTAATGACGGTGGGTAAGGCTGTGGTACGCGAAGGAAAGCTCGTAATGCCGATAGCGATATACGTCAACCACGGTTTTGTCGACGGGCATCACATAGCCTTGTTCTATCAGAAAGTGGAAGAGTTGCTGAAGTGATTTACGATCAGACGATTTACAAATTACAATCAGATGCTTTGGTAAACTGACAGGCAAGTGTCATTGGGTTGGCGAGTATATATAAAGGTAAGGGGGGAAGTTATTTCCCCCTTACTATTTTCTTGATATCGTTCAGTTTGTTGAGTGCTTCGAGCGGGGTGAGGTTATTCACATCGAGATTCAATATTTCATCCCGTACCTGGCAAAGGATCGGATCGTCGAGCTGGAAGAAGCTGAGCTGCATGCCGCCGCGTTCTTCGCTGACCTTGGCCAGCGGCTTGTTGGATATGCCTTGCTTGCGATTGTCCGATTCCAGTTGTTTCAGAATGTTGGCGGCACGTTTCACAATACTCTTCGGCATACCGGCCATCTTCGCCACATGAATACCGAAAGAGTGTTCGCTTCCGCCCCGTTCCAGTTTGCGTAGGAAGATCACCTTATTGTCCACCTCTTTCACCGATACATTGTAGTTTTTGATGCGCTTAAAGGATTTCTCCATCTCGTTCAGCTCGTGGTAGTGAGTGGCGAAGAGTGTACGTGCCTTTGCTTTCGGATGTTCGTGAATATACTCCACAATCGCCCAGGCGATGGAGATACCGTCATAAGTAGAGGTACCACGTCCCAACTCATCGAACAGGATGAGGCTCCGTTCGGAAAGGTTGTTCAGGATGTCGGAAGCTTCGTTCATCTCCACCATAAAGGTCGATTCGCCCACGGAGATGTTATCGCTGGCTCCTACACGGGTGAATATCTTATCGACCAGTCCGATGTGCGCGCTTTCGGCAGGAACGAACGAACCGATCTGCGCCAACAGGGTGATCAGTGCCGTCTGGCGAAGCAGAGCCGACTTACCCGCCATGTTGGGACCGGTAATGATAATGATTTGTTGCGTCGAGCTGTCCAGCATCACATTGTTGGCGATGTATTTTTCACCGATGGGCAACTGCTTCTCGATCACCGGGTGCCGTCCCTGACGGATGTCGAGCACATCGCTGTCCTCGATTACCGGGCGGATGTATTTATTCTCCCGGGCAATATTGGCAAACGACAGCAAGCAGTCGAGCCGGGCTATCTGGTTGGCATTGATCTGTATAGCGGGGATGAATTCCGACAGGGCTTGCACCAGCTCCGTGTACAAGCTCGTTTCAAGAGTCAGAATCTTGTCTTCGGCTCCGAGTATTTTTTCTTCGTATTCCTTGAGTTCCTGAGTGATGTACCGTTCGGCATTCACCAGGGTTTGTTTGCGTATCCACTCCTGCGGCACCTTGTCCTTGTGTACATTGCGCACCTCGATGTAATAACCGAATACATTGTTATAGGCAATCTTCAGACTCGGAATATCGGTGATTTCGCTCTCGCGTTGCTGCATCCGGAGCAGGTAATCCTTACCCGAATAAGCAATCTGGCGCAGCTCGTCGAGGTCGGCATTCACCCCGTTGCGAATCACTCCGCCTTTGTTTATGAGCAGGGGAGGATCGTTGTTGACCTCCTTATTGATGCGTTCGCGGATGGACAGGCAGAGGTTCAGTTGTTCGCCGATGCGGTTCAAACTCGGATTATCGGCTCCCAGACAGGCTTCCTTGATGGGCTCGATGGCTTGCAAGGCTACCTTCAGTTGTACCACTTCCCGGGGCGATACCCGCCCCACGGCTACTTTGGAAATAATACGTTCCAGATCGCCGATGAGGTGAAGTTGCTCCTCGATAAGTTCCTTGAATTCCGGTTCGCGGAAGAAATATTCCACTACATTCAGTCGCTCGTTGATAGGATTCACCTCTTTCAGCGGGAACACCAGCCAGCGTTTCAGCAGGCGGGCGCCCATCGGGCTGATGGTTCGGTCTATGACGTTCATCAGGCTGCTTCCGCCGTCGTTCATGCTTCCTATCAGCTCCAGGCTGCGTACGGTAAACTTGTCCAGACGCACGTATTTCTCTTCCTCGATGCGTGCGAGCGAAGTGATATGACCTATTTGTGTATGTTGAGTCAGTGTGAGGTATTGCAAAATGGCTCCCGAGGCAATGATACCACATTTGAGATGTTCCACGCCAAATCCTTTGAGGTTTTTGGTTTCGAAATGTTTCAGGAGTTTCTCGCGGGAGCTGTTTTCAGTGAACACCCAGTCTTCCAGCTCGAAGGTAAAGAACCGGCTGCCGAAATTTCCCTCGAACATGCCGCGTTTACCGCGTTCGAAAAGCACTTCTTTCGGGGCGAAGTTATTCAGCAGTTTGTCCACATAGTCGAAGCTACCTTCCGCCGTCATGAACTCGCCGGTGGAGATATCCAGGAAAGCCACCCCGCAAATGGTTTTTCCGAAGTGTACGGCTGCCAGGAAGTTGTTCTCCTTGTAGTTCAGGATGTGATCATTGATAGAAACCCCCGGTGTAACAAGCTCCGTGATGCCCCGTTTCACCAGTTTCTTGGTCATTTTCGGGTCTTCGAGCTGGTCGCAAATGGCTACCCGTTTACCGGCGCGTACCAGTTTGGGCAGGTACGTATCGAGTGCATGGAAAGGGAACCCCGCCATTTCTACGGTCTTCTCCTTGCCGTTGGCACGCTTGGTCAGCGTGATTCCCAGAATCTCGGAGGCAACAATCGCATCGGTGGAATAGGTTTCGTAAAAGTCTCCGCACCGGAACAGCATCACCGCATCCGGGTGTTGTGCCTTCAGTTCCAGAAACTGTTTCATCATTGGGGTGAGTTCAATATCGTTGGGGTTGTTCACGTTCTGCTGCTTTTATATTGAATAATGTAGGCAAAGATAACGGTTTTTGGCAAAAGGCGGATACAAAAGTTTGTTGATCATGAAAATTCTTAGTGCAAAGAAGAGGTGTGAAGGTTTAAAACCAACCGCCCGAATGTTTTAAACCAAAGCCCCGAATGTTTTAAACCAACCGTCCGAAGCTTCCGGTTTTTCTTCGTCCGGAATGCGTCTCTAAGGGGATGTATGTTGTAAAATGTAATACTTCTTCCCTGTTAAAACAATCTGATTGTTCGTAATAGTCGTAAAATTCCATTAATTTTGTAGCATGATGAGAAAATTGGGAATCATATTGATAGGATTGTTGGCAGCTTTCTGGGTACATGCGCAGGAAGAGATCACGAATATCATTAACCAACAAAAAACGATTCTGCAACGTGATCCCGAAAATGTGGAAGCGTTGAAAAAAATCTCTTTTCTCTTTCTGAATAAAGCCGATTATGACGAAGCCGTTCGTTGGGGCGAGAAACTGTTGGAAATCGGCTCTCGTCGTCAGGACCATACCAATGCCATTCTTTACTCCCATATCTGTTTGGGGCAGGCATACATGATGAAAGGAAATGCCCAAACTGCTTTTAATCATCTGGGACAAGCCAGGTCGATCGGCGAAGAAAGTAAACAAGACTCGGCACTCTGTTCCATTTACAACGGTTTGGGACTCTATTCGGCCAATATCGATAAAGACTATTATGCTTCCATCCGTCACTTCTTCGACGGAATCGAGGCGGCCAAGCGTTCCAATTACCAACGGCTGCACACCATTCTGGTGAACAACATTGCCGGTATCTACTTCCTGAAGCGGGATACAGTGGGGCTACGCTATTCGCTCGAGGCGTACGAGCGTGCCCATGCGCAGAACGAACCTTTCCTTATTTACAGCAGTTCAGCCAATACCTCTTTCATGTATTATCTGCGTAAGGATTACGATAAGGCCTTGCAATACATCAAGGAAGCAGAGTTCGTGATGCTCCAAAACGACTTCTACGACCAAACAAATATTTATGCATTGTACGGGCATGTTCTTTTGGAACAGAACCAACCGAAGCCGGCTGTTGAATATTTCAAGAAAGCCTTGGAGCAAAAGGCAAAGAGCCAGACTACCTCCATTGTCTTTGCTTTTTGCGGGTATGCGCAAGCGTTGGCCAGGTTGGGCAATCATGCACAAGCCATTGCACTGCTGAACGAAGCGCTCAGCATGACGCAGGACAAGAACAGTAAAATTTACCGGGACGACGTGTTGCGGGAACTCTCTTCCTGTTACGAGGCGTTGGGTCAATACAATCAGGCGCTGAAGTGGCACCAGCTTCTCCAGATAGAAAACGACAGTTTGTTCAATACCGACAAGGAGCGGGCATTGAGCGATATGCGGGTGAAGTACGACTCCGAGCGGCAGGAAAATATGATCAAACAACACAAATTGGAATTGCTGCAGAAGGCCAAGAAGGAACAGCTTCTGCTGGCTGTGCTGGTGGTCATTATCGTAGTGGCTCTTTTCCTTTATTATTTATACAGGCGGAAGAATCGGTTTTACGTGGCCATTGTACGGCAAAACCGGGATGCCATTCGTCGCGAGCAGCAATTGGTGGAGCGGATCCGGTTATTGGGAACCGGCAGATTGGAGGAAGAAGTGCCGAAAGAAGAATCATCTGCCGAGAAGTATGCCGCTTCATCGCTGACCGAAGAGAAAAAGTCGAACCTGTTCCTGCGTTTGGAGACACTGATGCGCGAGGAGCACGTTTATACCGATAATCTGCTGACCAAGGAAAAGGTAGCCGAGTTATTGGGCACGAACCGTACATACCTTTCACAAGTCATCAACGAACAGACCGGGCAGAGTTTCACCCAGTATATGAACGGGTATCGTATCAACGAAGCCGTGCGTTTGTTGAGCGATCCGGAGAATCAAACTCCCTTGAAAGCCATCTCTTCCGACTTGGGCTTCAATTCGATGACCACCTTCTATAAACTGTTTCAGCATACGGTGGGTATGACGCCTACACAATACAAAGACAAAGTACAGGAGTTGCACCGCACGGACCGGGAATCTGCAACATCGAATATTCTTACAGAATAAGATTCTTTTCAAAGATTTATTTTAACTTCCATTCGGAAAATATGTGCTGCTTAATCCTGGATTTGTGGTGTTATTTTCTGTATTTTCTATTAATCTTGTTTGATAATTCTTTACCAAGTAGTTTTGCAAGAAAATAATGAAAGTGAATATTAATTTAAGCAAATGAGTATGGTAAAAGACTACAATGATTCGGTGCAGGTGGTTTTCTGCTCCGAATTGAAAGATTTGAGAAGAGTAAAATGTCAATTTTCTCCAAGACCCTCCGATAATACTCTAAAATGTTACTTATGAATCGGTGTAATTTTATCCAATTACGGCAATTGCCGCAATTGGAATGGCTCTGCTATTGCTTTAGTGAAGCATGTTTGTTTAATTTGCGTTCGTTAGTTAATCAAATAATATCTGTATTACGTATGGAAAAACACAGAATTCATTCAACTGTCCGGAGGCAATTGCTCCACCGGTTTCTACTGTTTTTCGTGATGTTACTGGCAATGGCGGGAACTACCATCCTGGCCCAAAACACACGAACCATCAGTGGTATTGTGACAGACGAAGCCGGCGAACCATTGACCGGAGCAAGTGTCTCGCAAAAGAGAGTCAGCAAAACAGAAAGTATTGTTGGAGTCATAGTAGATGTACATGGGCATTTTTCGTTGACACTGCCTGCTTCGGCACGCGCCATCGATGTGTCGTTCATCGGTTGCGAAACACGGACCATCGAACTTACCAAAGAAAACTCTTACAAGATTGTACTGAAAAGTTCGACCGAGATGATGGATGAGGTGGTCGTTACCGGAGCGTTTACCCGTAAAGCAAATACCTATACGGGTTCCGTAACAACGGTGAAGAGCGATCAATTGCTGAAAGTGGGTAATCAGAACCTGCTCTCGAGCCTCGCTAATATCGACCCGTCGTTCATGAAACTGGATAACCTGGGTGCCGGATCGAACCCGAATGCCATGCCCGATTTCCAGATGCGTGGACAGACCGGATTTGCTGACCTGAAAGGACAGTATGAATCCAATCCCAACCAACCGCTATTTATCCTCGATGGTTTCGAAACCAATCTTACCAAGATCATTGACTTGGATATGAACACGGTAGAAAGCATTACCCTGTTGAAAGATGCTACGGCGAAAGCTATTTACGGTTCGAAAGCAGCCAACGGAGTAATTGTTGTCGAAACCAAACGTCCCGAGGCTGGTCGTATGAAAGTGACCTATAACGGAGGCTTGAACCTGGAAATGCCCGACCTTACCAGTTACGATCTTTGTAATGCCGCCGAAAAACTGCAAGTGGAGAAGATGGCGGGACTCTATACCAGTGATAACGCCGTGACGCAAATCGCTTACCAAAAACAATACGAAGCCCGCCTCCGTGAGGTGCTGGCCGGTGTCAACACCGATTGGAAAGCGCAACCCGTACGCACAGGAGTAGGGCAGAAACACGCCCTTTATCTCGAAGGAGGTGACAAGTATATGCTCTATGGTGTCGATCTGTCGTTCAACAACATCGAAGGCGTTATGAAAGGTTCGGACCGTAACACCTTCTCCGGCGGCATTACTTTGACATATCGCTTGAAGAAGTTCCAGTTCCGTAACAAGCTGTCTATTACGTATAATGAGGCGAACGAATCACCGTGGGGATCTTTCAATACCTATACATTGATGAATCCTTACAGCCGTCTGTATGATGAAAAGGGGCAATTGATGCAGAGCTACAACTATGATCAGGATGGTTCGAAATCAGCCAACCCGATGTGGAATGCCACCATTAATACGAAGTACCTTTCGAAATATACCGATATTACCAATAACTTCTACACCGAATGGCAGCTTCGCGAGAACCTGAAGTTGACCGGTCGTCTGGGATTGACAAAAGTGGAAAGCTCTGCTGACGCTTTTCGTCCGGCATCGCATACCGATTTCATCAACTATTCAGCAGCCGATATATACCGTAAGGGTGCTTACGAAAAGGGCAATACCGAAAGCTTCAGTATCAATGGCGACGTTGGTATAAGTTATTCCATACAGGCTGATAAGCACATGTTGTTTTTCAATGGCCAGGCCAATTTCACCAATTATACTTACAATGGTGCCATAATGATGGCCGAAGGTTTCCCTAACGACAACATGGACCACATTATATTTGGCGTCCAGTACGAGAAAGGTGGTAAACCTATCGGCGTTGAGGGAATTTCCCGTAGTGTGGGTGGTATCGCCTCTATGAACTACTCGTTCGATGACCGCTACCTGTTCGATGCCAACTACCGTCTTACCGGTTCGTCTGAGTTTGGTGCCAACAACCGTTGGGGGTCGTTCTGGTCGCTTGGTGCCGGATGGAATATCCACAAAGAGAATTTCCTGAAAGACAACCAGATGATTAACCAATTCAAAATCCGCTTCTCTACCGGATATACCGGTTCGCAGGGTTTCAGTACATATGAGGCATTGGCTACCATGAAGTATTACGGTACCAGCTCATACAACGGAAGCATCGGTTCGTACGTTGTGGGGCTGGCTAACCCCGACCTGCAATGGCAAAAGAAATACGATAACAGTATCGGTGCCGATTTTACCTTCCTGAATAACCGCCTGAACGGACGTTTTGATTATTACGTATCGACCACTAAAGGTATGCTGACCGATATCACTGTACCCGAATCGACCGGGTTCAATACCTATCGCGAAAACATGGGTGAAACCGAAAATAAAGGTTTCGAAGCCTATCTTACTGCAAAGGTATGGGAGAATAAAAAGAAACAGTCCTATGTCAATATTTTTGGCTCTGTAGCGCGTAATCGCAACAAAATCAATAAGATATCCAACAGCTTGCGCAAGTTTAATGCAGAACAGGATGCGAAGAAGAATCAGAATGAAGAAGCCGATAAATTGACAGATATCACTACCCCGTCTGTTCGTTTTGAAGAAGGACAATCCATGTCGGCTATCTGGGCGGTACCCTCTTTGGGCATCGATCCGAAGAATGGTAAAGAGATTTATGTAAAGAAAAACGGATCGGTGACTTACGAGTGGAATGCAGCCGATCAGGTGGTATTCGGAGATGCACAACCCGAGTTCAATGGTAACTTTGGTTTCAACAGCGAAATCCGCGGCTTTGGATTTGGGGCTACTTTCAACTACCGTTTGGGTGGGCAGATTTATAACTCCACGTTGGTGAATAAAGTGGAGAATGCGAGTCCATACTATAACGTAGATCGACGTGTATTTACCGATCGTTGGCAAAATCCGGGCGACATAGCTTTGTACAAAGCAATTACGGACAAGAGTTATACCCGCCCTACGTCTCGTTTCGTACAGGATTATAATACATTGACGCTTTCATCAGTTAATGTATATTATGACTTTCGTCACTGTCAGTTCCTGAAGAATTCTTTCCTCGAACGTCTGAAAGTGAGCGCCTATATGAACGACCTGTTCGTAGTCTCTTCCGTGAAGACTGAACGAGGTACTACCTATCCGTTTGCCCGCACGTTATCGGTCGCTGTGCAAGCTACTTTCTAACCCACTAAAGAAGCAGAAATATGAAAAGAAATATACTACATAGAAGTTGCCTGTTGATGTTTGCCGCCGGCATGATGCTGGTTTCGTGCAGCGACTGGTTAGATGTTCGTCCCAAATCGGAAATCCTTGCCGATTTGCATTTCGAACGTGAAAGTGGTTACAAAGATCAATTGACCGGAGTTTATACCAAGATGTCTACTATGGCTATGTATGGACAGAACATGAGTTTTGGATTGATGTCTGTCTTATCGCAGGACTATGATCTTCGTGCAAATGGTATGTATCGCTATGCGGCTGAATATGATTATAAGGAAGTCACTACCAAGTTGATAGTTGATTCTATATGGAGCAGCACCTACAATTGCATTGCCAACCTCAATATAATGCTGGAATACATAGACAAGGCAGATAAGAACATCTTTAGCGATAATAATTATGCTTTGTATAAAGGTGAGGCATTGGGGCTGCGCGCTTTCCTGCATCTCGACATGTTACGTATCTACTCGCCCTCGGTGGCTCGCAATGCCAGTGCCATGGGAGTACCCTACGTGACGACTTATGGAAAAGTTATTACTCCCCAAAAAAGTGTTACAGAAACCCTCGACCTGATTATTGCCGACTTGTTGGAATCTGTTGAACTGCTGAAAGTGGACCCATTTCTCGATAAAGTGAATGTCCTGTTTGCCGATCGTCGTGCCCGCGCTATCTATTTCAATTACTATGCAGCCATTGGTACGCTGGCTCGTGCTTATATGTATAAAGGTGATAAAGCAAACGCATTGAAGTATGCCGAGATTATCATAGCCGAGGAGAACGATCCCATGCAGAATAATTTCGGTTGGACTTCGTACACTGCGCTCGAAACCACGTATGAATATGAGTGCAATCGTATCTTTAGCGGTGAGACCTTATTCTACCTTAATATAAGAGACTTTGACAACATTGTGAAGTATTACTTTACTTCTGCCGCCGGACGTAACACACTTACCCCGTCGGAAGAGAAGGCCGATGTTATCTTTGAAAAAACGAGCAAAGGATATGGTAATGACTACCGTATGCTAAAAGGTTTTGCATACGATGGTGACAGCAAGTATTTCTGGAAGTATCATCAATACGAAGGGGGTAAGCATAACGATATCATGCCGATGATTCGTAAGTCGGAATCGTTCTATATTGCTGCCGAAATTCTGAAGGACTCCGATCCTGCCCGTGCTGTGCAGCTGCTTAATCAGGTTCGTGCCGCCCGTAATCTGAAAAACTTTGCATTGCCTGTGACATTGAATGCCTCTCAGATACAGGAAGAAATTTATAAGGAATATCGTAAAGAGTTCCTTGGCGAAGGACAGATGTTCTATTATTACAAACGCCAGAATGCTACTTATATTGAGGGAGCAGCGATCAATGCCAATGATAAGGTGTATGTATTGCCCATGCCGGACAATGAAATTGAATTCGGCAGTCGTAATTAATCTATATAAAACTATATTACAATGAAGACAATCAAAATACTCATAGCTTTGATACTCACCGCAGGGGTGTGGACAGGGTGTGAAAACGATGATTTTTATTATCAGGATGAACCACGGGCTCGCTTGACAGGTCCGTATGATTGGGCGCTGGGTACCGATTCGCTCGAATTCTCATTTGCCATATTCCCCTTTTATGTGGAGACAGAAATGGAAATAACAGTTTCCGTGATGGGTTCTGCGTCGACTACTGACCGTATTGTGAATCTGGGTGTAGTGGCGGAAAAGACCACTGCTACCTCGGCACATTATAGTATACCTACACAGGTAACTATCCCCGCCGGAAAGTTTGAGTCTAACTTTAAGGTTAAGCTGTTCCGTACGCCCGATTTGCTTTTGAAGAAAGTGAATTTGTATATAAACGTATTGGAATCAAGTGACTTCAAACCAGGTGTGAAAGAACAGGATCATTTCCTGATTCGCTGGAGCGACATCTTGAGCAAGCCTAAAAATTGGGACAGTCTCACAGAATTCTTTGGAGCATTCAGTTTGACGAAGTTTCGCTTTATAATTGAGACACTGGAGCTTGGGGAATTTAGCATAGATACCATGACTTGGGCGGAACTAACTAACTACAAGATTCGGATGAAAACTGCACTCAATGCGTATAATGAAGCCAATCCGGGCAATCCGCTGAAAGATGAGAACGGACAATTGGTAAGTTTCTAACCCTCTTTAATAGAATCAGATATGAGAAAGAATTTGAAATATATCTTCGGGACATTGGTACTGGCTGCTACGCTGTGGGCGTGTACCGATGATGAGGGCACGTACAGTTACCTCTCCGAGAAAGAAATAGGCATTATTGAGATTGATACCACCGGTATTGCGAACCGGAATGCTTTCTCGATGCAATACAATCCGGAAGATGTGGTGAAATTATCGCCCAAGGTTAAATATGAAAACCCCAAGAACTTGAAATTCGCATGGATTGCTTACCCGTATCCGTATGAGGAAGTAGCGGTGGGCAATGCGATGAAGTTTCCTGTACCCGATACATTGGGACGCTCGTTAGAAATTGAATGGACGGTGAATCTGGAACCGGGCAGATATACTGCATGGCTTTTGGTGGAAGATCCGGAACGCGGACTTACAGCTTCCATGCAAATGGGAGGGTACTTCACGGTGAACAAGCCAGGGGTCAAGGCAGGTGTGTACATGCTGTCGGAGTACGATGGAAAGACAGACATCGACTATTACGCCAGTTCGTTGTGCCTTATCTTCGGGGGCGATAGCAAAATTCCGCATTATTACAGCGAAGTATGCGAAGGTGGAATGTTGCCGGGTAAACCGAAATTTATCAGTTACGGAAAGGATTATTACTATGTGTTTACCGAAACCAACGGATATCGCCTGAATACTTCCTGGCTGATGCTGATGGAAGAGTTTGCCGATATGTTCTACGATGCTCCGACGTATGCGCCACAGAAGTTGAACTACATCAACAATTGTGAGTTCCTGATAAACGACGGTAAACTGCATATGCTCTATACCAACAAGGCAAACGACCGTAAATTTTCGCCAGCTATCAGTGGTGATTATGCAGCAGGCACCTACCTAAGTGATAGAACCCGTGCTACTACTGGAATCGTGTCGGGAGCCATTGGTTCCGATCAGGTGATCTTTGACACGAAAAGCCTTGGCTTCCGTCCGTACTTTCCTCAGGCCGTTGAAATTGCAGAATTTAATACAACTTCGCCCGATGCCTTCATTAATGCGAAGAAGCTTCCGGCACAACCATTGGCCATGCAAGGGGGAGATGGTGGTAAGACGTATGCCATCGTCATGGTGGATGGTACACCTTATTTGTATATAATGAACTTCTACAACGTGGTAGATAATGGCGATTTGAGTAGTGGGGGGGCAAAGTCAAAAATAGACTTGAGCGGTTGCAAGGATATCGCTAATCTAAAATATTTTGTTGCCAATGTCAACGGAACGGCTTTCTTCTATGCCACAGACAAAGGTGTGTATTCTTTTACACCGTCTTCCGGACAAACCAAATCGGAAACGATATATGAATGCCCGTCGAACGAGATTGTTACCTGTATCGACATCTTTGCCCGTACAGCCGGTGGAGCGCCGACTTTTGGTAATGTGTTGTGGGTAGCCGCCTGGGACGAAACAGCCAAAGATGGTAAACTTATCGAATACGAAATCGACCCGTATTCCGGTTTGCCACGCTGGCAGTATGGTAGCATGTTCACTTCCGGCCATACCAATCCGCAAATCACAACCGGTTTCGGTAAAATCAAATCAATCACAGTTAAATTCTAACAATAGGAAATTATGGGACTAAAAACAATTTCGCTGGCATTCTTGACCGGCATATTTATGATGGGTTGTCAGGCACAATCAACCACTTCGTACACCCTTTCGGGAGAAATCAAAGGATTGGCCGATGGCGATACCCTCGAACTCATTCCGGTGAGCCACATCGACGATAAGGTAATAGCCGAAACAACGGTGGCTAAAGGTAAATTCACCTTTACTGGTTCTACCGACGAGCCGCTGGCAGTTTATCTGAAAGCTAAAGATGGTTATGGAAGCAAAGCGATCATGTTGTCCAACGGTACTTCTATCAAAGTAGAGGGTACGGTCGAAGCCAAAGAATCGGGCGAGAATAAGAGCTATGATTTCTCGAAAGTGACTGTTACCGGTTCACCCCTGACCGATAAGTATCTGGAACTGCTCAGCGCTCGCGAGAAGCTGAATGCCATGTTCGAAGCCAAGAACAAGGCGCATGCCGATATCTCGGCTGCCGTAGGCGCCGCCCGTATGGCTAAAGACAAGGCAAAGATGGATTCTCTGTCAAAGACCGATGCATACAAGGCCATGTCCGAAGCAGAAAATAACTTCTTCAAGGCAGTGGAAACCACTTATAAAGATGTGGTTATGGCCAACAAAGATACGTTCTGGGGCCCGTTGATGATGATCAGTTTCACTACGTACCTGAGCGGCGACATGAAGTCGTGGTACGATGAACTGTCGGAGGATGCCAAGGAGTCTTATTATGGCAAGCAGGTACAAGAAGAGCTTTTTCCGGCAGGCAAAGAAGGTACTACGGTATCGGAATTCCTGGTGAAAGATAAAGATGGAAAGCAATATACACTCGCCAACCTGAGCCAGGGCAAGAAGTACATCCTGATCGATTTCTGGGCATCGTGGTGCAACCCATGCCGTAAAGAAATTCCGAACCTGAAGAAGTTATATGCAGAATACTCTGCCAAAGGATTCGAAATCGTGAGCATTTCTATCGACAAAAAAGAAGCCGATTGGCTCAAAGCATTGCAGGAAGAGAAACTGACCTGGCCCAACTTCCGTGACACGGAAGGCGTAGCCGATTTGTATAAAGTGAAGTTTGTTCCCACCATGTATCTGGTGAACGAAAAGGGAGTCATGGTAGGCGAGAACCTTCGGGGCGATGCCCTGGCCGATAAACTGGCTGAACTTTTCGGAAAATAGCAACACATTCCTGCTTTTTATATGTGAGATAAAGTTTCAGTGAATGAAACGATATCTGAATCAATCTTGTTGAATTGTTTATAAGATCGAGCGGTGCTTCTTTGATAAGGGGTGCCGCTTCGTTTTTATAAATCTGTAAAGAACATTTGGGCATCTGCATAAGAGTTGCTATTTTTGTGTAGTCGAAATTAATATTATATTGATTATGAGAAAGAGCTTTATTTGTCTTTTTATGTTGGGCAGCTGCTTGTTGCTGACAAACTGTGTGAAACAAAGTGGTACTGAAAAGCAGTCGGAAGACGCCTTGCCTGCCGAAAGTGAAAACACCGCAAACATGAGCAGTAGCGCAACTTGCGAAGTCAAATTCGGCGATGTAACGTTTACGAGAGCTATCAATGGTGCCGATACGCTTGTTACCTTGAAAGAGAACGGTGCCTTGGAGTTCCGGTGTGGCGAGAAGAAAGACTTCTTTTGCGATCCCAACGGAGAATTGTCCAACAATACGGCTCCTATCCTGCTGACAAAAGTGGACAATACCAAGCCATTTACATTTACCGCCAAAGCCACTCCCGGGTTTACCGCTACAGGTACTTACAACGCTGCCGATCTTTTTATTTACTCCAATGATACTTTATGGCAAAAATTTGCTTTCGAGCAAGACGAACGCGGTATGCACCGGATTGTAACTGTCCGTACGGTTGGGACCTCGGACGATAACAACCATGATGTGATCACCGCCCCCTCGGCTTACCTGAAAATATCTTCCGATGGACAGACCATAGCGAGCTACTATTCGTTGGACAAACAAACGTGGCAGTTGGTTCGCCTATATAAGAACGACTATCCGAAAGAACTCTGGGTAGGCATCTGCAACCAATGTCCGATGGAAAAGGGAAGCAGCAGCCTGTTCGAAGAAGTCACGCTGGAGCAAAGCAGTGTGGGCGATTTCCGCAGCGGCGAATGATGTGGGAGTATCATTTTTAATTACTCCCCATGCAATTTCTTTCTGATTTTGCTGTTATACGAGCCTTTTTACTATTTTTGTCACAAACGTGCGACAAGTAAGTCGTACAAGTTAATTGTTCGAGATTACAATCGAACCTATTGTTCCGTCAATAGTAGCCTACGAAGGTGTGCTTGACTGGCAACGGTCTGGTGCAGAGCCCTTCGGAGAACGACGTCCGTCCACAAAAGAAGAACAAGCTGTGAAGTGCGTTCAACAATCGCAACTATCTTGCGGTTCGGATGGCCAGGCTGACCGATATGAACAACAGATGTGAATCACTGCACCATCGTAACAAAAGAAAGGCTTACGGATAGTGACAAGCCTTGACCAAAAGGTAAGCAGACAGGATAGTTCTCTGTTTGGTAGGACTACACGGATGCAGCTCTGCCGGTGGAGGGGTGGGTTCTAAGTCGGTCATGAGTTACTTGTACGAAACTTGGTAAGCCCGTATGTTTCCTGTTTTTAGCAGGTAAGCCTACCGTAAGGGAAGCCGAATGAGATGCGGGTAAAGGATTGTGGAGAAAGCGAATGCCGCCCTGTAATGAGGTGGATAGGGGTTTAAACGTCACCTCACGTGAAAACGGGCAGACTTCCACAGGGTAATCTTTGCTAAGGAGAGGTAGAACTTTTGATATGAAGAAACAGCAAATGAGCGGAGTGAAAACAAAGTGTGCATCTTCAACTAAATGCGCAAACAACTGGAACAGTATAGACTGGAAACGTTGTGAGCGTAAGGTACGAAAGCTACAAGTCCGTATAGCAAAGGCTCAGAAAGAAAAGAGATACAACAAGGTCAAAGCCTTGCAACATCTCCTTGTCACCTCCTTTGAAGCCAAAGCTTTGGCTGTCAAACGAGTGACATCCAATAAAGGAAAACGAACAGCGGGAGTGGATAAAGTAAAATGGACCACTCCTACAGATAAGCTGAATGCAATTCGTTCTTTGAAAAGAAGAGGGTATCATCCCCATCCACTCAAAAGAGTGTTTATAGCCAAGAGCAACGGCAAGAAACGCCCGTTGGGTATTCCGACCATGAAAGACAGAGCCATGCAGGCTCTGTACCTGATGGCATTGGAACCGGTAACGGAAACAAGGGCGGACAAGAACTCATACGGATTCCGTAAATACCGTTGCACAGCCGATGCGATAGATGCCCTGCACAGATGGTTGAGTAGAAAATGCTCTCCCGAGTGGATACTCGAGGGAGACATTAAAGGATGCTTCGATCACATTAGTCATGACTGGCTGTTAGGTAACGTACGAACCGACACCCAAATACTAAGTAAATGGCTCAAATGTGGTGTGGTATTCAATAAACTACTTACTCCAACCGTGGAGGGCACCCCGCAAGGGGGTATCATCTCGCCGACTTTGGCCAATTGGACACTCGACGGAATGGAGGAATTACTGAAAGAAAGGTATGCCAACAAATACGTGGACAAAAAGCTATACTGCCCCAAAGTGAACCTGGTAAGATACGCTGACGACTTTGCAGTCACAGCAGACAGAAGGGAAACACTCGAGGAAATAAAGGTATTGCTTACAGACTTTCTGCAGGAAAGAGGACTGGAACTCTCACAGGAGAAGACGGTGATAACACATGTGAATCAGGGGTTTGACTTTTTAGGATTCAATGTCCGCAAGTACAGCGGTACATTATTGATAAAGCCATCCAAGAAAAGTCAACAACGATTCATAAGAAAACTGCACGAGGTGGTATTTAGTAATAAAACTGCCTCGCAACAGGTATTGATAGAGAAACTCAACCCGGTATTACAAGGTTGGGGAAACTATTACAAACATGTGGTATCCAAGCAAGTATTCAGTAAATTAGACCATATTCTCAGGCTACAGTTGAGGAGATGGTCATATAGAAGGCATACCAACAAGTCGAAGAAATGGAGAAAGAAGAAATACTTTATCAAGATTGGCTCAAGGGATTGGAAGTTCGGATTCAGATACAAAGATTGCGATAAAATGCAAGACTTTGTGCTGAGAAATTTAGCAGACATACCCATTGAGAGATACATCAAGGTAAAGAAAGAAGCCAATCCGTTTGATGAGACTTGGGAGGCCTACTTTGAAAAGCGCAAGTCAAAAGGCGCGCGCGTTCGTTCCGCATAAGCGGAGATTACATAGAAATATGGCTGAGCCGGTTTAATTTTATGAGAATTAAATTAAGAATTACCGGAGCTGTATGCGGTGAAAGTCGCACGTACAGTTCTTAATGGGGAAAGCGGCGGAAACGCCGCTGACCCACATAACCAATTTATAGAATGTGATGAATAAGTTAATCCTAATTTTGTGTGTTATGATGTTAAGTGCGTGTGATAAAAAAGTAGAAAACACCCAACCGGAGAGCTGGAAGGGCGATTTTGAAAAAGTATTGCCTCTGTTGGGACACCGTAACTGGGTACTGGTGGTAGATAAAGCCTTCCCGTTGCAAAATGCGGCAGGCATGAACCTGATCAATACGGGTGAGGAGATAGAGGAGGTATTAAGCTATGTGCTCGAAAGGATGGACAGCTCTACCCATGTAACTCCTATCATTTATACCGATAAGGAACTGGAGTATATTCCTGCCTTCGGCGAGAAAGAAACGGCGATAGTAGAACGCTATCACAAGCTGCTGTCCGGCGTGAAAGTGAACTCCATTCTCCATGAAGAAGTCTTTTCCAAACTGGATGAGGCTTCCAAACTGTTTTCGGTAGTGGTGCTGAAAACAGAATGCACCATTCCTTATACGTCGGTATTTATGGAACTGGACTGCCGGTATTGGAGTGGTGTCAAGGAAGAGAAGTTAAGAGCATTGATGGAACAAGGGAAGTAGTCGCTCTTCCATGCCTTTTTAATTTCGGGGTTCACCGTCGTCAATCTTCGTGAAATCCCCTGTTTATCAGTGTTTCGGTATGAAGAAGGGATCCTCCACCGACACTCACCTCCTTCACCTGTCCCGTCCTGGTAAGCAATTACTCAAATTACCCGGTAAGCATTCGGCCTAGTGCATACTTCCCCAGCCCGCCTCTGCATTTTTTGCAGTTGCGGGCTTTTCTACAAGGTTGTTCAATGATTTACTTCTTCCAGTTAAATGGTAGTAATTTGGAGTAGTTGTTTGTGTGTTCGAT
>JAVBVD010000002.1:0-23703 GCA_031554635.1 Bacteroides sp. | reverse complement strand
AGCGAACTATCTGCTTGGTGGTATTGCCAATGACAGCTACAAAGTACCCACCATCACTTATGACAAGCATGGGAATATCAGCTCACTTGAGCGTTGGGGCAAAACCACTACCGGAGCAACGTATGGCATGGTGGATAAATTAACAATGAACTACACCGGCAACCAATTGACAAAAGTTACAGATGCCGGCGTAAGTGTGAGCATGAATGAATCGGGAGATTTCAAAGCATACAAGGTGGAGAATGAAAACTACACGTACAACAAAAATGGTGCTTTGAAGAAAGATTCCAATAAGGGAATAACAGGGATCTCGTATAATTCATTAAATTTGCCAAAACAGTTGGATATTAACAATACGAAAGGTCGAGGACAGAATACATACACGTATCTGGCAGATGGCCGGAAAGTAAAGGTGGTGCAACTGACAGGTAGTTCTTTGACAAATAGCCTGACAACGGATTATGTGGGTAATCACATCTACGAGAATGGTGTGCTGAAACGTACCTTAGTCGATGGTGGCTATATGGAAGGTGGTTCGTACTACTTCTATGTCACAGATCATTTGGGTAACAATCGTGTAGTGACAGATGCCAGTGGCAATATCATTCAGAAGAATCACTATTACCCGTTTGGTATGACGTTTGCAGAAGTTGCGAATCTGGAACAGGACAAACAGCCTTACAAGTACAATGGTAAGGAGTTGGACAGACTGGATGGTTTGAATTTGTATGATTATGGTGCTCGGCATTATGAACCTGCCTTGGGTAGGTTTACAACAATGGATCCGTTGACGGAGAAGTATTACTCCATTTCGCCATACGCGTATTGTGTAAACAATCCGGTGAATGCGATTGATCCAGATGGGAAAGATATAGTTTTCATAATCAAAACAAGTAGCGGAACAGGGCGTTATCAATATATGGCCGATGGAAATCTTAAGGATCTTAGTACTGGCAAAATCTATGCAGGTAGTAGCATTGAAGGACACCCAGGCAGAATAATTGACGGGTATACCAAAATGTTGAATAGTGGAGATGCAAATTATGTCAAACAAGTTACTACCCTAATAAACAGTGACAATGTTCATGAGATTGATGCAACCATAGTTTCTGGGAATAATAGTGGAGTACTTCCTGGTTCGGGTAAAATGACTATTAGTGAAGCTAAGAGTAAAGCTATAAAAGGAGAGTCTATCGGAACAACTACCACTTATGGAGACCTTTTAACAGATAAATTAGAGAATAGTGATGTAGGAAAAACTAATTATACTACTGTGGTACATGAAGTTCTGCATCAATATGATTATGATCAAGGAAATATGAAAGATTCTTATGATAAAAATGGAAAACTCATTAAAGGTCAGAATATCCCAACAGAACAAAGGGCTATGAAAAATGAGGATCCAGCTCGAAAGCAAGAAAATTTGAAACAGAGGAGGATATATTAATGATTACAATGAAGCAAAAGTTAATATTAAGAGGAGGTGTCCTGACTATTCTCATATTTTTGATATATGGATGTGCCACTGACAATCACAAATATCAGGCATATCAAGATATGAAAGAGCTTGTTCTGAACAAAGATGCTCCAAGATTAGGATATATTTTATTTTTTGAGACTGATAGTAAAAACAAAATTGCTTATAGAGAAGCATATTATCTACAAAGTGAACTCAATTACTCATCGAAATTCAAAGAAATCGATATTGAATCATTCTTCAAAGATATTATGCTAGGAAAAACAATTTTAGTTTGTGGCGATTTGGTAGAGTGTTTTACACTTTCCCCAGTCATTATGAACGAGTATAAAAAGAAAGGTCTTGAGAAGTTTATAAAAAAGTATGCAACATATGATGAAAAAGACAAGGATTACACTATAAATCCAGTTCTTAGTTACGATGAAAAGTTAAGTATTGCTTACTGTTTCTATTTGAATAATATTTATACGGTAGAAAATAACGATTCCGGTTACTTCATTAGCCAAAGAGTTCCGTTATATACTCCTGTAATCATGAGTGATGATTTATTGGAGGAGATTAATGAATAAACTCCAGCTAGTTTCCGATATGATCGAAACTCTTGAATGATATAGACTGCCCCTTAAAGATTGTGTCCGACTTTTAGGGGCAGTTTATTATTGGCTAATAGGTTCAGGCATATCTTAAGCAAGTTTACTTTGAGATTTACAGACTTGTATTATGACCAAATAACCCAAATGTCATCACCTGTTGTGTTATCGTATACCTTTGGTGTTTTAATACATTAGATACAGCAAAGCCATTTTATAACTATTTATCCTAGAAGATAACATGAATATTAGAGATGAAATATTAATAAATCAGTTTGCACAAAGTGTAGTTACTGATAAACCTATTTTGGAACGATTTGGTTTGTTGGCATTAGATGAAAAGAGGAATTATTTAATTTACTTGATTGATCTTATTCAGCAATCAAAGCCTTTGGATACAGATATCCCTAAAGCGATTGAAGGGAGCAATCAACGATTAACTTTTACTCCATGTGTCATGTTGAGAAAGGGGGTTGCTACGCACAATCTGATAATAATATCAAAACTTCCAGAATATGAGTTAACAAAAGTGTTGAAGCTTTTTTTGTCATTGTTTAAAATTGCTTATCTCAGACGTTTTGCAATGGAAAAAGATCATTCTGGGAAATGGTGGTATTGGGATTTATCGAATCAAGATAATGTAGAGTTAGCTTTAAAAAGTTATTGAGAAGCTATAATTCCTTATTTTAGGAAATGTTTTTTAAAACTTAATCTTTTTAGAAATGATCCTGATAATCTGTCAAAAGTTTATCGGGATCTATTCTCTTAAAGACAAAAAATTATGATCATACTAATAGACAGCGGCCACGGAAAAGAAACTCCGGGCAAGTCTTCCCCTGACGGAAGGCTGAAAGAATATGCATATACAAGAGAAATCGCAGATGCGGTAGTAAAAGAATTGTGCGATCGAGGTATTGATGCCAGGCGATTGGTTCCGGAGGATACAGACATATCGCTCAAAGATCGTTGTAAGCGTGCGAATGATTTTTATAAAGCGAATGAAGGCAAAGTGATTCTTATATCCATCCATTGCAACGCATCGGGTATGGGTAAAGAATGGATGAAAGCTCACGGGTGGAGTGTCTTTATTTCCAAAAATGCATCGAGTAAAAGCAAGCGACTGGCTACCTGTTTGGTTGATGCCGCTTCGGAACAAAAGATAGAAATCCGTAGACCTTCGCAGGATCAACCGTACTGGGTGGAGAGCTTCGCTATATGCCGGGACACGAACTGCCCGGCTGTGCTTACGGAGAACTTCTTCCAAGATAACAAAGACGATGTAAAGTTCCTGTTATCCGAGGAGGGGAAACGAACAGTAACACAAATTCATGTGGATGGTATTATTAGTTATCTTTGTCAATAATGAGGTAAATTAGGAAGAAAATAGTAAATGTTATGGGGGATAGTGGCTTTGGCCCCAATAAAATATGTATTGGCTCATTGCTTCTTTTCCAGGTTGAAATTGTACATTTGTATGTCCTAATATAAAAGCATCCTTACGATATGAGTGTTAAACTGAATACAAATGAGCCTACCTTGTTCGATGAAATGGATTTTGTTGAACAAATTGAAAGGTTAATGAATGATTCCGAATCATCGGAAATAGAGTTTAAATCTGCTAAAGGAGGTTTTCCTGATAGCTTTTGGGAAACTTATTCATCATTTGCCAATACACAAGGTGGAACCATTGTACTTGGCGTAAAGGAAAGCAAGGGGCGTTTCTGCATTGATAATCTGTCAAAAGAGCAGGTTGAAAAATACAAAAAAGAGTTTTGGGACAAAGCAAATAATATACAGTTTGTTAGCGCAAACCTGCTAAAGAATAGTGATATACAAGAAGGGGTATATGGCGATTCGGTTCTACTACTTTTTAATATTCCGCGCGCCGATAGAAAACAAATGCCGATATATCGCACACTCAATCCTTTTGGAAATACGTACAAACGTAATCATGAGGGAGACTACAAATGCACGAATGAGGAAGTAAAACGAATGATTGCGGATTCGGATGATTCTCATCCTCAAGATAGCCGTATTCTGAATGAATATAGCATGGATGATATCGATTTGGAATCACTAAAGCAGTATAGACAACTGTTTGCCATATCTAAACCGTCGCATCCTTGGCTTGCTCTAGATGATAAGAGCTTGCTTGAACGATTAGGTGGGTACAGAAAGGATAGACAGACAAAACAAGAAGGATTTACCTTGGCAGGTTTGTTGATGTTTGGCAAGATAGAGAGTATCCTGGATGAAGAATGTGCTCCTTTTTATTTTCCGGATTACCGGGAGTGTTTAAGCTCAAATCCTGAGATAAGATGGACTGATCGGATTTATCCGGATGGCACATGGGAAGCGAACCTGTTTCAATTCTATCGGAAGGTTTATCCTAAATTAGCTTCTTTCTTGCCTAAGCCGTTTAAATTGGAACAAGGTAGACGGATTGATGAAACTCCAACGCATATTGCATTGCGCGAGGCATTTATTAATACGCTGATACACTGCAATCACTCGGTAAATGCCAGTATCGTTATTGAATACAGTAAAGATGGTTTTGTCTTTTCCAATCCGGGTTCGTTACTTATTTCATTGGCTCAATATTACAGGGGTGGGGAAAGTGTATGCCGAAATAAATCGATTCAGAAGATGTTTATGCAAATCGGGTCGGCAGAGAAAGCCGGCAGTGGAGTGGATAAAATTATATCTGGGTGGAAAGAAGCCAATCTGGCTTATCCTTATGTTAAAGAACAGTCACGTCCTGATAAAGTAGTGTTGGAATTACCTTTGATCAGTCTCTTATCAGTGGAAACGATGGGCGAACTTACCCGTTTATTTGGAGATGACGTTTCGGGGATTGGACGGAATGAATTGCTTGCATTAGCTACCGCGTGCACCGAAGGAGAAACTACAAATGACCGATTGCGGCTTGTGCTTGATTTGCACCGGGCTGATATAACCAAACTACTACAAGCTCTTTGTAGAGGTAATTATTTGATTTCTCATGGAATTGGAAGAGGAACCCGATATACTTTGAATAAGGATTTTGGAGATGCTAGTAATGTTGCTAGTAATGTTGCTAGTAAACGAACCAGACTCCCAATTGATATACTGCAGAAAGAGATTCTGGCGGTTTGTGCGGATTACATCTCATTGGAAGAGATTGCAAAACTGATTGATAAGAATCTTCGTTATTTGAAAAATAATGTAATTCCCACTATGGTGACCAATGGAATGTTAGAGCGGGAATATCCTCATACTCCCAAACATCCCAATCAGAGATACAAAGCAAACAAACTGTAAAGTTGAAATCAATGAATTAGAGAAATTTTGACAAGTGCGAGGTAAGATTAATATTATTGCTTTAAAATCTCTCGATATATTCTGTAGTTTTCATCATCAAAACAAACAAAAATGACTGTTTCTATTTCATCGGTCATCTTTAAGAAGTCAGAAACGATTTGAATGGCAATTTGAGCTGCTTTTTCTTTAGGAAATTTGTAAACGCCTGTACTGATATTAGGGAAGGCAATGGTGTGGATCTTATTTTCTACCGCCAGTTTCAGGCAATTAATGTATGCGGAGGCCAATAGATTTTCCTCATCGTTACTTCCGTTGTTCCAAACGGGACCAACGGTGTGGATAACGAATTTTGCGGGTAGATTTCCTGCTGTTGTTATTACGGCTTCTCCAACTTTGCAGCCGCCTTGTTTGCTCCTGATCCTTTGGCAATCTTCAAGAATAGCCTTTCCGCCTGCTCTATGTATGGCGCCATCGACACCGCCGCCGCCTAATAAAGAAGTATTTGCAGCATTTACAATAGCATCAACATCTATTTGGGTAATATCTCCTTGTATAAGTTTTATCATAATTTTGTTTCTTTGGTTTTCAGATGTATAGTCCGAAGAATTCTCCAAAAGGCTGCACTTGAATATCGCCGATATTTTCTGTTTGATTGTATGTGATAATAGTTCTGGATGCCAGTTCCAGCTCTTTGCTCACAGTATCAAAGCCTGTTGTTTCTCTTTCCTGGTTTAATGAATTCAATTCATAGCAAACCTGAAAGGCGTGATATTCGTTTCCTTTTTTGGCAATAAAATCACACTCTTTATCTTTTTTGGCAAAACAAATGTCGCTGTACCCATTATTGATCAGTTCATTGTAAACTGCATTTTCCAATAATGCGCCGCTATTGGTAGAAAACCGAAATCTGATGGCATTCATCAGACCATTATCTATGCAATATATCTTGTGTTGAGGCCGGGCATCTTCTTTTATGGAGAAAGAGAAATTGGTAATATCCGAAACAATGTAGCTGCAATCGGCGTATGTAAGGTAATTGCGGATTGTCGGTTCATTGCTTTTAATGGCTTTTGCCAGGCTGTTGTAGTGAAAAGGTGATCCTGTATTGGAGATGGTAAAATGAAGCAGACGCTTGAAGAGTGCCGCATCCCGTACCTGATTGTACACGATACAGTCTTTCAGTACAATGGATTCGTAATAGCTGTTTAGTAGTTCTATTTTTACGTCGTCGTCCATGGGGTTCAGTACCATTTCCGGGAAACTTCCCCATGCCATATAGTCATCTATTAGTCGAAGAAATTCCGATTTCCGGGATATGGCGGACAATTTATCTGTAAGGCCTTTTAATTGCAAAAGTTCTTTCAACGAAAATGGGCGAACTGTGTTGGCGAAATAGCGACCAGAAAGTAGTGTAGCAAACTTGTGCTGTAACAAATCGGAATTGGAGCCAGTTACATATATCTTATTGAACCGTTGTGTGTCATAAGCACTTTTGACAAAGAGCTCCCAGTCTTTGACCTGTTGAATTTCATCTAAGAAAAGATACCGTGTGGTGGTAGCCGTTATTTTTTCGGCTGTATCCACTATTTTGTAAAGTTCGGCACTGTTATTCCAAAGGGTGGTGAAGATAGGTTCATCCATATTGAGGAATAATATCTCTTTCGGATTTACCCCACTTTTTATCAAATCATTAATCATCAGCCGGAAAATACTTGATTTTCCGCTTCTTCGGATACCAGTGAGTACTTGTATATGAGGCAAATCTTTTTTCTTTTTTAGATTCACCACCAAGTCTCTGTTTTGTACGGCGGTGTATACTTCTCCGCTCCAGTGCCTGTTCAGTCGAAATAAGGTGGATTCCATATGTAATTTCTATTGATGTGACACGACAAAGATAGTTTTTTTTCTGAAATAACAAAAGTGTGTTTTTGCTAAATGTGCAATTAGTAAAAACATACTTTTGCTAAATGGGAATATTCCTTCTATTTCTCCGCATGCGGATAATCAATCGTATAATGCAGTCCGCGGCTCTCTTTCCGCTCCATGGCCTGCCTCATAATCAGATACCCCACATTAATCACATTACGCAATTCGCAAATCTCTTTCGTTGCCACGCTGCGCTTGAAAAGGCTCTCCGTCTCCTCGTACAAGATATCCAACCGTTCCCAGGCGCGCTTCAAACGCAGGTCGCTACGTACAATACCCACATATGTACTCATAATCTGGTTCACCTCCTTCATGCTTTGCGTGATGAGCACCATCTCTTCCCACGAACGGGTACCTTCGTCGTTCCATTCGGGGATGTCCTCATTGAACGTATATTGATCGATGGAGGCCAACGAATGGTTGGCGGCAGCATCGGCATACACCACCGCTTCAATCAGTGAGTTCGATGCCAGACGGTTGCCTCCATGCAGACCGGTGCACGAGCATTCGCCTGCGGCATACAGCCGCTCGATGGACGACTGGCTATTCAAATCGACCTTGATACCGCCGCACAGGTAATGTGCCGACGGAGCTACCGGGATGTACTCTTTGGTGATGTCTATGCCCAGGCTGAGGCATTTCCTGTAAATATTGGGAAAATGTTCTTTTGTCTCTTCCGCATTCTTGTGCGTCACGTCCAGGTAGACGAAGTCCTCGCCGCGGGTCTTCATCTCGTTGTCGATGGCACGGGCCACGATGTCGCGCGGAGCCAGGGAAAGCCGTTCGTCATACTTCTGCATGAACTCTTTGCCGTCCTGGGTGCGGAGGATGCCGCCGTAACCACGCATCGCCTCGGTGATGAGGAACGACGGACGGTCGCCCGGGTGATACAACGCTGTGGGGTGAAACTGGATGAACTCCATGTCCTTCACCGTTCCCTTGGCACGGTAAACCATCGCAATACCGTCGCCGGTGGCTACCAACGGATTGGTGGTGGTTTGGTACACAGCTCCTGCCCCGCCGGTAGCCATCAGGGTGACTTTCGCCAGGAAAGTATCTACCTTGCCGGTAATCGGGTCGAGGATATAGGCGCCGTAGCACTTAATATCGGGGGTTTGCCGGGTGACGGTGATGCCCAGGTGGTGCTGCGTCAGTATTTCGACGGCAAACATATTCTCGTAAACGGTGATGTTGGGGTGTTGGTGAATGGCGCGTATCAGACTGTCCTGAATCTCGGCGCCGGTGTTGTCCTTATGGTGCAGGATGCGGAATTCCGAATGCCCGCCTTCGCGATGGAGGTCGAACTCGCCCCGTTCGTTCTTGTCGAAGTTGACTCCCCAGTTGATAAGCGCCTCGATCTGGGCGGGAGCCTCGCGGACTACTTTCTCCACGACCGAACGGTCGCTTGCCCAGTCGCCTGCTATCATCGTGTCGTTGATGTGTTTGTCGAAGTCGTCGACCAGCAGGTTGGTCACCGAAGCAACGCCGCCTTGTGCGTAAAAAGTGTTGGCCTCTTCCAGACTGCTTTTGCAGATGAGAGCTACTGTACCTTTGTGTGCCACTTTCAGGGCGAAACTCATGCCGGCAATACCGGAGCCGATGACAAGGAAATCGTACTTTTTGACCATAATCTTCTTAATTCTTTACGCAAAACTACAAAATAAGTCTTTTCATTCTGCTTTTCGTTGCCACTAATTCATAAAATTGCTACCTTGCACGCAAAAAATAGAGGAAATGGACCGAGTTTTTCATGCACGCACTGCCTGGTATCATTATTTTTTGCTGGTCGTACTGACGTTGAACACCGCTGGTGGCCTGTGGACGAAACATGTGTTGTTGACATTGTTTTTCGCGTTGTTGCTGGTGGTCATCATCGAACACATGGTGAACACATCGTATACGGTGACCGGCGACGGGAGGTTGATAATCCATCTCGGCCGTCTTTCCCGGAAGAAAATTATTCCCATCAAGGACATTCATTCCATCCGTAAGTGTCACTCCATGAAGTTCGGCCGCTTTTCGGTGACGAACTACCTGCTGATAGGGTATGGCGAAGGAAAATACACCACCGTCATGCCCCGGAAAGAGCAGGAATTTGTCGAAGCGCTCGCACGGAAACACCAACAGAAGCCAACAATCAAATCTCAAGAATAATACCATGAAGTACCAAGTCATTATCATCGGTGGTGGCCCTGCCGGGTATACCGCTGCCGAAACTGCCGGGAAAGCCGGCCTGAGCGTATTGCTCATCGAGAAACAAAACCTGGGAGGTGTCTGCCTCAACGAAGGATGTATTCCCACCAAAACATTGCTTTACTCAGCCAAAACATACGACAGTGCCCGGCACGCGTCGAAATATGCTGTCAATATACCCGAAGTGTCGTTCGACCTGCCGAAGATCATCGCCCGCAAAAGCAAGGTGGTGCGTAAGCTGGTACTGGGTGTCAAGGCGAAACTGACCAACCATCAGGTGACCATCGTTACCGGCGAGGCGTACATCGTCGATGCGCACACGGTGCGTTGCGGCGAAGAAACTTACGAAGGCGAGAACCTGATTCTCTGTACCGGCTCGGAAACGTTCATTCCGCCCATTCCCGGTGTGGAAACGGTGAGTTACTGGACGCATCGGGAGGCGTTGGACAATAAAGAACTTCCTGCTTCGCTTGTCATCGTGGGCGGAGGCGTTATCGGTATGGAGTTCGCTTCGTTCTTCAACAGTCTGGGCGTGCGGGTGACGGTGGTCGAGATGATGGACGAGATCCTCGGCGGCATGGACAAGGAACTGTCTGCCATGCTTCGGGCCGATTATGCCAAACGGGGCATCAAGTTCTTGCTGAGCACGAAAGTGGTATCGGTGGGGCAGACGGACGAAGGTACGGTGGTATCGTACGAGAATGCAGAAGGTGCCGGTTCGGTGGTAGGCGAAAAGTTACTGATGAGCGTGGGCCGTCGTCCGGTGACGAAAGGATTCGGGTTGGAAAACCTGAACATGGAGCGTTCGGAGCGTGGAAGTATCTGCGTGAACGGTCAAATGCAGACTTCGTTACCCGGGGTATATGTGTGCGGCGACCTCACCGGGTTCTCCTTGTTGGCACATACTGCCGTTTGTGAGGCCGAAGTAGCTGTACATACCATTCTGGGCAAGGCGGATGCCATGAGTTATCGGGCTATTCCCGGCGTGGTGTATACCAATCCCGAGATAGCCGGGGTGGGACAAACGGAAGAAGCCTTGCAGGCGAAAGGTATTGCTTACCGCGTGGTATCGCTTCCGATGGCATATTCCGGACGGTTTGTGGCCGAGAATGAAGGTGTAAATGGAGTGTGTAAGGTATTGTTGGGCGAAGGCGATGTGATACTGGGTGCGCATGTACTGGGAAATCCGGCTTCGGAGATCATTACGCTGGCCGGTATGGCGGTGGAGATGAAGCTTACGGCGGAGCAGTGGAAGAAGATTGTGTTCCCGCATCCAACCGTTGGGGAGATTTTCCGCGAAGCTTTATAGAAGTGTTTCACACCGTGGTACAAAGTGTTTCACGCCATGGCACAGAGAGTTTCACAACGTGGCACACAGTGTTCCATGCCGTGGCACAGAGAGTTTCACAACGTGGCACACAGTGTTCCATGCCGTGGCACAGAGAGTTTCACAACGTGGCACACAGTGTTCCATGCCGTGGCACAGAGAGTTTCATAGGATGAAACTCTCTGTGCCATACTGGGAAACAACCTGTTTCATCCTATGAAACAAACCGGGAGCAGCAGAGCCGACCGTGACGGATACCTTAAAACGTGCTGGATCCGTGACGAATAAAACAGCCATTCGTCACGGGCTATATAATTAATAATTAAGGTGTTAATCCGAAAATCGTGACGACGTGACGAATCTTTTGCAAAAATCGTATATGTAGAAGTGAGAGAGAAGTAGGATAAATAAAAGATCATGAGAAAAATATATTTACTATTCATATGCCTTATGTGTTTCCCCTGTCTATGGGGGCAATCCTCTCTTGTGGCTCAGCTTGACACATTGATTAAATACGGGCTGCCCGAAGGTGCCGATGTGGGCATTTCCGTGTACGACCTTACCAGCCGCAAATCCCTGTACGCATACCGGGATAAGAAACTGTCCCGGCCCGCATCGACCATGAAATTGCTTACCGCCATTACGTCGCTGGCTCGTCCCGATGCCGACCAACCGTTTCGTACCGAAGTGTGGTACCGGGGAAGCATCGTCAGCGACACCTTGCAGGGCGACTTGTATGTATTGGGAGGCTTTGATCCCGAGTTCGACGACCGGGGGATGAATGCCCTGGCGGATAGTGTGGCTGCCTTCCCTTTTCGTTTTGTTGCCGGAAAGGTGTATGGCGATGTATCACTGAAAGACTCCCTGTACTGGGGGAGCGGTTGGGCATGGGACGATACGCCCGCCTCTTTCCAGCCCTACCTTTCGCCGTTGATGTTTCACAAGGGCATGGTGAAGGTCACCGCTTACCCCGGTGCTGCCAAAGGCGATTCGGCCCGTGTGGAGTGCGAGCCTTTCTCTACCTATTATACATTGGTCAACCAGGCCGTGACCCGTAAGCCGGCTGTCGGTCGTTTTGCTGTCGGTCGCAACTGGCTGGAGAATGGGAACGATATTTTTGTAAAAGGCAATGTCGAAACCCAGGTTTCCAAGGAGGTGAATATCTACCCTTCTCAGAATTTCTTTATGCACGCATTTCTCGAACGGCTTTTCCTGCGGGGAGTCTCTGTCCGGGAAGGATACAGCTTTACCGAAATGCCCGCCGATACGCTGGCCAACCGCATCGGCACCTGGAACTGTGCCATACAACCCGTACTCAATCAGATGTTGAAGGAGAGCGATAACCTGAATGCCGAAGCCATGCTTTGGCGATTGGGGCGGTTGGCTACCGGTAAAAAACGCATCGCCTCCGGAGACGGACTGACACAAGTATACGCTCTGGCTCGTTCGCTGTCAAACGATTCGGTTCGTTTCAGAGTAGACGACGGCAGCGGCTTGTCGCCTTACAACTACCTCTCCCCTGCCCTATTGGTCGATTTCTTGCGTTTCGCTTACTCTCGAACCGATGTCTTCCGTAAATTATACAAAGCATTGCCCGTTGCCGGTGTGGACGGCACCCTCAAGTCTCGCATGAAACAGGGAAAGGCTTACAAGAATGTACATGCCAAGACGGGAACAGTCACCGGAATCAGTTCGCTGGCGGGTTATGTACAGACTGCCGGAGGACATCAACTGGCGTTTGCCATCATGAACCAGAATCATCTTTCTGCCTCCGAAATCCGGATGTTTCAGGACAAAGTCTGCGAATTGCTTTCCAGCATTCCTTGATTTACGTCTCGGTTCTGATTCCTACCTTGGCCTGGATTTCCGTGTATCACCGCCTCGGTTTATTTCTCAGCTTTATCTGTTCCGAATTATTTTTACTCCGTCGTGCAGTATATTCTTCGTGCATGCATTTTCTTTACACATATGAATCGTTAACAGTAAATAATGAATAGCATGAAGAAATGTATGTTAGGATGGAGCTTGCTGCTGATTTGCGCTTGCCAGTCGAACGAAAACGAGTCGGATATCTTGCAACCGCAGGAACGAAAAGACATCGAACTAATCGGGAGTGAGCTGAAAATGCTGGAAGAGGGGAATAACTTTGCCATCGACCTGATGAAAGCTTTGGAACAGAATGAAGAGAAAGATAATTATTTTATCTCTCCGCTCAGTGCGTCTCTGGCGCTTTCCATGGTCACCAATGGAGCGGCTAACACCACGCTGGCCGAAATGAAGCAGATGCTCGGCTTCGGGGCTTATTCAATGGAAGAGATGAACGCTTTCTACAAAAAGATGACAACAGGTCTGCTCGCCGTGGATAATAGCACTCAGCTGGGCATTGCCAATTCCATCTGGATACGCGAAGGTTTTCCGGTATACGACTCCTTTAAGACGGTGAACCGGAATATGTACGATGCCGAAGTGCGCGATCTTGATTTCCGTTCGCCTCAGGCAGTTCCCACCATCAACCAATGGTGTGCCAACAAAACGAACAACCGCATCAACGAGGTGATCAAAGAGATCACAGATGATATGTATATGTTCCTCATCAATGCCCTGTACTTTAAAGGAACGTGGAAAGCCCGTTTCGATAAGGCGAATACGGCTCCGGCCGACTTTACCAACAAGGACGGCAGCAAAAGCCGGGTGGATATGATGAAACAGGGATGTACACTGGCATATACATCGGAGGATGGCTTGCAAATAGCGGAGTTCCCTTACGGTAATGAGGCGTTCAGCATGGTGGTGTTGCTTCCTACAGACAATGCGACTCCCGAACAGGTTATTGCCGGGCTTACTTCTGAGAAGTGGTCGCAATGGATGAAACAGTTATCACAGTCGAAAGAGATGTTGGACATTCGCTTTCCTAAATTCAAGATGGAATACGAAAGAGAACTGAGCGATGACCTGAAAATGTTGGGAATGAAAGAGGCATTTATCGGAGGTGTAGCCGATTTCAGCCAAATCTCTCTGGAGAAGTTGTATGTCGGCTTTGTGAAGCAAAATACGTTTGTGGAAGTGAACGAAGAAGGTACCGAAGCGGCGGCCGTGACGGTTGTCGGTGAGGTGCTGACTTCTGCGGGGAATCCACAGCCGGTTCCTTTCTACATGGATCGTCCGTTTGTGTATGTTATCAAGGAAAAAAGTACCGGTGCTATCCTGTTCATGGGAAAGATGGGAAGCATGAAATAATCAGCTGCAAAGAAGCCCTGTTCAATCTAATAAACCGATTTTTCTGTGTAGCTATACAGATTCTTGCGTTCTGCTAAATGAAAAAATCTCTGTAGCTACACAATTAGTTCAGATTATATAGAATAAACTATATAACAAATAAAGGCTGTCCGGTGTGGGCAGCCTTTATTATAATATTGGGTAAAGTACATCGACTTATGCAGGGATGTACTTAGACGGATTTACTTAGCGTACATAGCCCAGTCGGTATTCTTCATATCACCGCTCTTCGCCAGTTCGGCATGCATACCGAGGGCAGCCTGCATACAGTGCGGAGTCTGTGCCTTAGCACCCGACAGTTTCATGTAATCCCACAACAGTTGTTTATAGTCAGGATGTGCGCAGTTCTCGATGATGGCTTCCGCTCTCTCTTTCGGGCTCTTTCCGCGCAGGTCGGCGATACCTTGTTCGGTGATTACGATGTTCACCGAGTGCTCGCTGTGATCCTGGTGCGATACCATAGGAACGATGGAGCTGATCTTGCCTTCTTTGGCTACCGACGGACAACTGAAGATAGAGATGTATGCGTTGCGGGTAAAGTCGCCCGAACCGCCAATACCGTTCATCATCTTCGTACCGCCGATGTGAGTAGAGTTCACATTGCCATACAAATCGACTTCGATAGCAGTATTCATGGTAACCAGTCCCAGACGGCGAACCACTTCCGGGTTGTTCGAGATTTCCGACGGGCGGAGAATCAGTTTGTCACGGAAGAAGTTGATGTCGTCGTAGATACCTTCCAGACAGTCGTTGGTTACCGATAGCGAGCAGGTGCTACCGAACTTCACGCGTCCGGCACGAACCAGGTCGATCACCGAGTTCTGAATTACTTCCGTGTACATTTCGAAAGCGGGGATGGCTTCTGCCCGTCCCAAAGCACCGAGTACGGCGTTGGCGATGTTTCCTACACCCGACTGCAACGGCAGGAAAGTAGAAGGGATGATGCCACGCTTCATATCGGCTACCAGGAAGTCGGCCACGTTTTGTCCGATCTGGTCGGTGATGGGGTCAGCTTCTGCGAAACCACGGGCTTCGTCTTGCAGGTTGGTTTCCACTACACCGATGATCTTCTTCGGATCTACCTGTACATACGGCAGGCCGATGCGGTCGCTTGCCTTAAAGATAGGAATTTCGCGGCGGTAAGGAGGATCGTTCGGCTCATACAAGTCATGCATACCCATCATGTTCTTGCTGTGCGCGCTGTTAAGTTCCACGATGATCGCGTCTGCCAGACGGCAAACGGTTGGCGTGATACCTACACCGGCAGTCAGGTAAATCTTGCCATCGGCAGTCACTTCGCATGCCTCGACGATAGCTACATTTACTTTGCCCATGAATCCGAAACGGAGTTCCTGTGCCATTTGCGACAAGTGAATATCGTTGTATGCAATTTCACCACTGTTTACAGCTTTGCGGAAGTCGCCGTTTGTCGTGTACGGAGCGCGGTAGCGGATAGCCTTAGCCCGTGTCATCACACCGTCGCACGAGTCACCCGTAGAGGCGCCTGTAAAGATACCTACCTGGAAAGGTCTTCCTGCTGCATGTTCTGCTTCTGCTAATTTTGCTAATTCAGCCGTAACGGCTTTGGGAGAACCCGCCGGAGTAAATCCGCTGAGTCCGATGTTGTAGCCATGTTTCACAAGGCTGGCAGCTTCTGCTGCTGAAATAAAATTGAGTGACATAAAATTTAAATAGTATACTTTCGTGTTAGAATATTAATACTTCCTCTGAAGAATTTCCGACCAGATAATAGCACGTCGTGCCTCTTCGGGCGAATCAATAGCGAATTCGCTTCTATCGGCAGGTTCTGTTTCGGTTGTTTGTTGAGGTGGGGCAGAGATAGGAGGAACATGAGTTGTTCGTACGCCTTCTTCTATGGGTGGAGTAAACTGGTTTCGCTTCTTGTTTGTTTTCTGGGGAGCTTTCTGAATCACGGACGGATCAGTGAAAGGGGGAGGCACAGGTATAGGCATGGGAATTTCGTTCTCAGCTTCATTTTTGGACTTTGCTTTGGCCACTTGTCTGAAAATACCAATGGCTATAAAACCTATAATTAAGAGAAATTGAATAATATCTTCCATAACCCTGTCCCTCTTTATATTTAATGGGGGCAAAGTTAGGCAATTAATCTGATTAGTACCAACTTTATTAAAAGAAAAAAGGGCAGCTTCACAGCTCCCCTTAATTTTTTTAACCTAAACCTTAACTATGAAAAAATCTAATGTTTCTTTCAAGAGACAAAAGTGAAAATAAAATCGATATAAACCAAACAACCGGGTAAAAATGTTTTGAAACTTAACATCAATTAACGAGTTTAACGCCATTTCGCCTATTTCGGGATTATTTCTGCCCTTTTTCTATTCAGATTTACCGGGGGAAGCCGTATCTTTGCGGACTAAATATTAAGCGAACAAGAATATGAAAGAATTAGCGGGAGCGGACTTTAAATCCGCAACTGGCGATGACAACAAAAAGTTGTTTATTGAGACCTACGGCTGCCAGATGAATGTGGCCGACAGTGAAGTGATTGCGTCGGTGATGCAGATGGCTGGCTACTCTACAGCCGCGACTCTGGATGAGGCCGATGCGGTGTTTATGAATACCTGTTCGATACGCGACAACGCCGAGCAGAAGATTCTGAACCGGTTGGAGTTTTTCCACTCGATGAAGAAAAAGAAGAAAAACCTCATTGTAGGCGTACTGGGGTGCATGGCCGAACGTGTGAAAGAGGACCTGATCGAAATCCACCATGTAGATCTGGTGGTGGGACCGGATGCTTATCTTGCGTTGCCCGATTTGATTGCGGCGGTGGAGACCGGCGAGAAAGCAATCAATGTGGAACTTTCGACCACGGAAACCTACCGCGATGTGATTCCGTCACGTGTCTGTGGTAACCATATTTCAGGATTTGTCTCTATCATGCGCGGATGCAACAATTTTTGCACCTATTGTATAGTACCATATACGCGCGGACGCGAGCGTAGTCGGGATGTAGAGAGCATTCTCAATGAGGTAGTCGATTTGGTAAAAAAGGGTTATAAAGAGGTGACTTTATTGGGTCAGAATGTAAATTCTTATCGTTTTGAGAAAGGCGACGGAAGCATTATTACCTTCCCTGCCTTGTTGCGTATGGTGGCCGAATCGGCTCCTTCGCTTCGGGTTCGTTTCACCACATCGCATCCTAAAGATATGAGTGACGAAACGCTGGAGGTGATTGCTCAGGTTCCGAATGTGTGCAAGCATATCCATTTGCCGGTACAAAGCGGTAGCTCCCGCATCTTGAAACTGATGAACCGCAAGTACACCCGCGAGTGGTATCTGGATAGAGTGGCTGCCATCAAACGGTTGATTCAGGATTGCGGGCTGACCACCGACATCTTCTCCGGTTTTCACTCCGAGACGGAAGAAGACCACCAGCTTTCCCTTTCGTTGATGGAGGCGTGCGGCTATGATGCTGCTTTCATGTTTAAATATTCCGAACGTCCGGGTACCTATGCCTCCAAGAACCTGGAAGATAATGTTCCCGAGGAGGTAAAGGTAGCAAGACTGAACGAGATCATCGCCTTGCAAAACCGTTTGTCGGCCGAATCGAACAACCGCTGTATCGGCAAAACGTATGAGGTGCTGGTCGAGGGAGTTTCCAAGCGTTCGCGCGACCAACTCTTCGGGCGTACGGAGCAGAACCGTGTGGTGGTGTTCAACCGGGGTACGCACAAGGTGGGCGATTTCGTGAATGTGCGTATCACCGAAGCGAGCTCGG
The DNA here is from genome assembly GCA_031554635.1 of Bacteroides sp. Lineage (GTDB taxonomy): Bacteria > Bacteroidota > Bacteroidia > Bacteroidales > Bacteroidaceae > Bacteroides. Next base: position 5,854 of record JAVBVD010000002.1, on the reverse strand, counting down.
CTACTTTGAAAGGAGAAGAAGTTGATAGGGATCAGTGATTAGTGATTAGTCGATGATTGCTAATCACTACTTAAAAGTCCTTAAAGAATATGCATTGCATCGTATTTTATTCGTTTCTTTGCACCAATTTCGGGTGAAGTGTGGCCGGGTCAACCGGTCGCACTTCGTTTATTGACGGAAAATCAATGGATAAACTTCTGATACATGCCTGTCCTATATGCGGAAGCACGCAGATAAAACGCGTGATGAGCTGCACGGATCATTTTGCTACCGGGGAACAGTTCGACCTGTTTTCCTGTGACGATTGTGGATTTACATTTACACAAGGTGTTCCTGTGGAATCGGAAATAGGACGGTATTACGAAACACCTGAATACATTTCTCATTCCGATACCCGGAAGGGAGCCATGAATACCCTTTATCATTGGGTTCGTAGTTATATGCTACGGAGCAAGGCACGCCTGATTGTTAAGGAAGTGCACCGTAAAAAAGGAAGTTTGCTCGACATAGGTACCGGTACGGGGTATTTCCTTCACACCATGCAGAAGCGCGGCTGGAAAGTGACGGGTATTGAGAAGAATCCGCAGGCGCGTACCTTTGCTCATGATCATTTCGGTTTGGATGTACAGGCGGAGTCTGCTTTGAATGCATTTGATGAGGGTTCGTTTGATGTGATTACGTTGTGGCACGTCATGGAACACTTGGAGCAGCTGGACGAAACCTGGAGCAGGCTCTGGAAACTTTTGAGTACGAAAGGTGTTCTTGTGGTAGCGGTTCCGAACTGTTCTTCGTTCGATGCGGAAAGATACGGTGCCGGTTGGGCGGCTTACGATGTGCCGAGGCACTTGTGGCATTTCACTCCGGCAACCATCCATAAGCTGGCTGCCAAACATGGATTTACCATGAAATCCCGTTACCCGATGCCATTCGATGCATTTTACGTGTCGATGCTGAGTGAGAAGAATCTCGGTCGTTCGATGTCCTTCTTCCGGGGAATGTACGCCGGAACACTGGCCTGGCTGGCTGCTTTGCCACGGAAAGAGAGAAGCAGTTCGATGATTTATGTCTTTAGAAAAAAGAACGGATGAATAAGAAAAAGCGACATACCGGCGCATCGTTCTTCGATATGCAGTTTATCACGTCGAGCATTAGCACCATGATGGTGTTGCTGCTGCTTGGGATTGTCGTGTTCTTTGTGCTGGGTGCCCATAGTCTGTCTGTATATGTACGCGAGAATATTAGTTTCTCCATCCTGATCAGCGATGACATGAAAGAGTCGGACATCCTGAAACTGCAACGGCGGTTGAACAAGGAAGCATTCGTCAAAAGCAGCGAGTATATTTCCAAGAAAGACGCGCTTCAGGAACAAACGGAAGCGATGGGAGCCAACCCGGAAGAATTCCTGGGCTATAACCCTTTTACCGCATCGCTCGAAATCAAACTCCATTCCGAATATGCCAATGGCGACAGTATTGCCGTGATCGAAAAAGCATTGAAAAAGGAGACCAACATACAGGAAGTGCTTTATCGAAAGGAACTGATCGATGCGGTGAACGAGAACATCCGTAACATCAGTCTGGTGCTTCTCGCTCTGGCGGTGGTTCTTACCTTTATTTCGTTTGCATTGATCAATAATACCATCCGGTTGACCATTTATTCGAAACGGTTCCTGATACACACCATGAAACTGGTCGGAGCGAGCTGGGGCTTTATCCGTCGGCCGTTCATCGTGCGTAACATCTGGATCGGGGTATTGTCGGCCTGTGTGGCCAATGCGATCCTGTTGGGCGCTGCCTATTGGCTGGTGACGTATGAGCCGGAGTTGACACGTGTCATTACCCCTGAAATCATGCTGATCGTTTCGGGCAGTGTATTTGTTTTTGGTGTTACCATCACCACTCTTTGTGCTTACGTATCGATCAACAAGTACTTGCGGATGAAAGCCAGTACACTTTACTACATTTAATAATATTTATAACCCAATATGTATGAGCGATAAAAAGAAATTCGCCTTTGATAAGACCAATTTTATCCTGCTGGCCATCGGCATGGCAGTGGTTATCATCGGCTTTGTTCTGATGACGGGACCTTCTTCCTCAGAAACAGTTTTCCAACCCGACATTTTCAGTGTACGCAGAATCAAGGTAGCGCCTGCGGTGTGCTTCTTCGGTTTTATATTCATGATCTACGCTGTGTTGCGTAAGCCTAAAACAAAGGAGTAAGGAATGGGAGATTTGACAACACTGCAAACAATCATCATTGCGATTGTAGAGGGCTTGACAGAGTTCTTGCCCGTATCTTCTACCGGACACATGATCATTGCACAAAACATGCTGGGCGTGGAGAGTACCGAGTTCGTGAAAGCCTTTACGGTCATTATTCAGTTTGGCGCCATCCTTTCGGTGGTGTGGCTGTACTGGAAGCGTTTTTTCAGACTCAACCACAAACCTGCACCCGAAGGCAGTTCGGCTTTGAAGAAATTCCTGCACAAGTTCGACTTTTATTGGAAGCTGCTGATCGCTTTTATTCCGGCGGCAGTTATCGGGCTTATCTTTGGCGATAAGATCGATGATTTGTTGGAGAACGTAACCATAGTGGCTGTTATGCTGGTCATCGGTGGTATCTTCATGCTGTTCTGCGACAAGATATTCTCCAAGGGCGAGGAAGGTATGGAGCTTACCGAACGGAAGGCGCTGAACATTGGATTCTTCCAGTGTATCGCCATGATTCCGGGTGTATCGCGTTCCATGGCTACCATCGTGGGAGGTATGGCTCAGAAAATGACGCGCAAAGATGCGGCCGAATTTTCTTTCTTCCTGGCTGTTCCTACCATGTTTGCCGCTACGGCATACAAGATGCTGAAGCTTTTCCTGAGTGGAGGGACAGAAATCCTGGTGAACAATATGCCTGCATTGATCATTGGTAATGTGGTGGCGTTCATCGTAGCATTGCTGGCTATCAAGTTTTTTATCAGTTTTGTGACGAAATATGGTTTCAAGGCATTCGGTTGGTACCGCATCATTGTAGGAGGAGCGATTCTGGTGATGTTGATGCTGGGTTATAACTTAGAAATTGCCTGATGGATTTTATAAAAGGAGAGATCTTATATTTTAATAAACCGCTCACATGGACGTCGTTCAACCTGGTTGCACGGGTACGTTACCACCTGACGCGGAAACATAAAGTAAAAAAGATGAAAGTGGGTCATGCCGGCACGTTGGATCCCTTGGCAACAGGGGTGATGATCGTATGTACAGGCAAGGCTACGAAACGGATCGAAGAGTTTCAATACCAGACGAAGGAGTACATCGCCACCATTCAGTTGGGCGCCACTACCCCGTCGTACGATCTGGAAAAGGAGATCGATGCTACTTATCCGTGGGAACACATCACCCGGGAGCAGGTAGAAGAAACGTTGCAACGGTTCGTGGGTGAGATACAACAGGTACCGCCTGCTTTCTCGGCTTGCAAGGTCGATGGAGCCCGTGCCTACGATCTTGCCCGCAAAGGAAAGGAAGTCGACCTGAAGCCCAAGTTGCTGGTCATCGATGAGATTGAATTGCTGGAATGCAACCTGCCCGAAATCCGGATCAGGGTAGTATGCAGCAAAGGAACATACATACGTGCCCTGGCACGCGATATCGGCGAAGCGCTCGATAGCGGCGGACACCTTACCGGGTTGATACGTACCCGCATAGGCGATATCCGGGTGGAAGACTGTCTCGACATCGAGCAGTTCCCCGAATGGCTGGCCGGACAAGAGATTGACATTACAGACGAAAATTAATACAAAACAAAAAATATGAAACTGTCACAATTCAAATTCAAGCTGCCGGAGGAGAGAGTTGCTTTGTATCCGACGAAGTACAGAGATGAATCGCGCCTGATGGTACTTCACCGTCGTACCGGAGAAATCGAACATCGCATGTTCAAGGATGTTCTGGATTATTTTGATGATAAAGACGTTTTTGTGTTCAACGACACAAAGGTATTCCCTGCCCGTCTGTATGGCAACAAGGAAAAAACAGGCGCCCGCATCGAGGTATTCTTGCTGCGTGAGCTGAACGAAGAGCTTCGCCTGTGGGACGTGCTGGTCGATCCCGCCCGGAAAATCCGCATCGGCAACAAGCTTTACTTCGGTGAAGACGATTCGATGGTGGCTGAAGTGATTGACAATACCACTTCACGTGGACGCACCTTGCGTTTCTTGTACGATGGCCCGCACGAGGAATTCAAGAAAGCGCTTTATATGTTGGGAGAGACTCCCCTGCCCCACTCCATCATCAACCGCCCGGTAGAAGAAAGTGATGCCGAACGGTTCCAGTCTATCTTCGCCCGCAACGAAGGAGCAGTGACGGCGCCTACTGCCAGCCTGCACTTTAGCCGTGAGCTGATGAAACGCCTGGAGATTAAAGGTGTGAACTTTGCATACATTACCCTTCATGCCGGTTTGGGTAACTTCCGCGAAATCGATGTGGAAGACCTGACCAAGCACAAGATGGATTCCGAGCAAATGTTTGTTGATACGCTTGCCGTGAATACGGTAAACCGCGCTAAAGACCTCAATAGGAATGTTTGTGCCATTGGAACGACTGTGATGCGTGCTATCGAAAGCGCGGTAAGCACGGACGGACATCTGAAAGAGTTCGAAGGATGGACCAATAAGTTCATCTTCCCTCCATACGAATTCACCGTGGCCAACAGCATGATTTCCAATTTCCACATGCCCCTTTCCACCTTGCTGATGATTGTAGCGGCTTTCGGCGGTTACGACCAGGTAATGGAAGCCTACAATGTGGCATTGAAAGAAGATTACCGTTTCGGAACGTATGGCGACGCCATGCTGATCACTGATAAGTAATGACCGTATATCTCGGACTTGGCACTAATTTAGGAGACAAAGAGCAGAACCTCCGGGAAGTCGTTCGGAAAATAGAAGAGCGGATAGGGAATATTGTGTCCCTGTCTGCTCTTTATGCTACTGCTCCCTGGGGTTTCTCGTCCGATAACGGCTTTCTCAACGCTGTTGCATGCGCCGATACAACGCTTTCGCCACTCGACGTGTTGCATGCAACAAAAACCATCGAATGCGAACTCGGCCGCACGGAAAAGTCGGCCGGTGGCGTGTATGCCGACCGGTTGATCGATATTGATCTCTTGCTGTATGGCTGTGCGGTGATGGCTACCGGAGAACTGACCCTTCCCCACCCTTTGATGGCGCAGCGCCGCTTCGTCATGGAGCCGTTGGCCGAAATTGCTCCCGATCTGCTACACCCTGTGTTAGGTAAGCGAATGAAGGAACTTCTCTCAGCGCTTCCTTGAGCGTTTGCCTGCTTTCCGTTGATTGATGAACCGCGGCAGATAGGCCACACAACCGATCAATAGAGCATAAAGCAGATGCAGTTCCTCGAACGGGCGGTGCATGGCCAGGCAAATCAGATAATACAATCCCAGCGTCGCTCCGACGTATATTAAAAGTTCCAGTGTGGTTTTTAAAGGTCTTTTCATTGCGAAATGATGTTAATATCAGGCAAATGTAGCGATTATTCAGAGATAATATTCTAATTTTGCATCCGAAATGAATGTGGAGGGATTTGAGCTTGCTTGCAACCACAGAAAAAAATGCTAAAATAACATCCTTTTCTGTGTGCCGTCAGGCACTTCTTTTCCCCCGTTTCATTCCCAATTATTTTATTCATTTAATTCCTCATTAGAAATGGGATATTTATTCACATCCGAATCGGTGTCTGAAGGACACCCCGACAAAGTGGCCGATCAAATATCGGACGCCGTACTTGACAAACTGTTGGCATTCGACCCCAGTTCGAAAGTAGCATGCGAAACCTTGGTAACT